>NZ_FMXE01000081.1 GCF_900103735.1 Algoriphagus alkaliphilus
AATTCAATTTTCAAACCACTCTAACCACCTATACGGCTCAGAAATGGACTTTTTTGGTAAATCGAGAGGTTTTTTCACGGTCTGACGTTGGCGGTAATAATATGACGACAGATTACATTAAATATTACGACCTTGAAAATTACGTTCTGACGGACGTTCGTGACAACTTTGACCGTGACGGACATTTAACAGCGTTCGACTTTTTCTGCATAGTAATTTGGAAGGCAAACAGAGCAAAAACAAAAATTGCTCAACGACTTTTAAAGTATAATCCTGACATAGAGCAAAGTGTTAAGGGCTTGACAAGCAAAATTTTTTCGGCATCAGACGACAAACAAAAACTTAAAGTTCTCATTGACGACTATGAGTTCCGACTTCCAATGAGTTCAGCAATTTTATCGTTGTTGTATCCAGACAACTTTACAATTTATGATGTTAGGGTTTGCGACACATTGACAAATTTCAAAGGACTTGACAACATTACCAACTTTGAAAATCTGTGGTTAGGTTACAAGGACTATATTGACAGTGTAAAAAAATATGAGCCTCAAAATTTATCACTTCGGGACAAAGACCGTTTTCTTTGGGGCAAATCATTTTACGAACAATTAAACAACGACTTAAAAAACAAATTTCAAAAGTAAGCTATGGATGACGACAACTTTTACGAAGCAAGACTTGACAAAATATTTGGCAATGGTTCAATGTGGAAGCACAGAACTTTCAGAACAATTCTTGACCCATTTTCAAGTGAATGGAACGGAACTGACTACGACAAGAAAATTGAAATACTTGAAAAAGTTGTTGCAGCCAGTGAAGACTTAGAAATGTTAATCAGCGAATACAAAGAGAGATATGATGAACAAAATCGCAAGGACATTTCATCAAGCGTAGAAAGTGCATTGACAAAATTACTTCAATACCGACTGACGAAATGAGAATTACTACCGCTAACAACTAAGCTTTCGTTGCGTGCGGAGCACGAACAATGAAAGCGCTGTTGCACGAAACCGGTGAGGTTCTTATGGGGATTGAGTCGGA
>NZ_FMXE01000080.1 GCF_900103735.1 Algoriphagus alkaliphilus
TATCTGGAAAACTGATACCACTAAATCTACAAAATACCAATGTATTGGGAAAAGGAAAACTAAAAAATAGCAGAGACTTTTTTCACAGCCTGACGGTATTCAGCTTGGAGACGGCGGGCATTTAGAAACGTTCTCTTCCAACTTACCCCTAACTTCTTAAAGATACTGAACTTTCTATTTACTCGGAACCGCCCGCTGTATCCAAGGTGATGTTGTGCTTCGCTTTTATTCTATCGTGAATGAGATTTTTTTACCTAGTCCCAATTCTAAAATTCGATAAAGTGTTGAAAGTTGAATATCGCTTTTTCCATTCTCAATCCTGGAGATAAAGCTTTTCTTAGTCCCTGTTTTAGTGGCAAGTTGTTCTTGAGTCATATTTGAAAGTCTTCGCTCTTCTTTTATGAGTTCACCAATGGCAAAAGCCTTAGCTTTAGCCTCAAAAGCCATTCTTTTTTCTTCGCCTACTTGCCCGTACCTTTTTTCAAGGTGTTGTTCAAATGTTGTAGTTGAGCTACTTTTTTCCATCTTTCTTTTGATTGTTCTTTTCTTCAAAATACTCGGCTTTGATTTTCAATGCTTTCTCAATTTCCTTTTGAGGGGTCTTTTGAGACTTCTTTTGGAAGCCATTGAACAGCACTATCAAATTACCTTCATCAAAACAGCAAAATATCCTGTAGATATTGCTGCTATACTCTATCCGTATTTCATAGAGTCCATCATAAGCAGTCATATGCGAGAAAAACTTTCCCGGAATTCTTTCAAGAACCATAATCATATAAAGCACTTCATCAATTTTGCCTTTCACCTTTTCAGGAAGCTTGTCAAAGAAGTCATTGAAATAGTCCCTGTAGAAAATCAGTGTTCTTTTTTTCTCCATGCTGTAAAGTTAACGAATAATGGAACAAAAGAGTTGATTTAGATGCGAAAAAATGAAAAAGTGATTTTTCTAAAGTGTAGCACAATCGGGTCAGGCAAGGGAATTTCACCCTCACCTTCCCACAGAACCGTGCGTGAGACTCTCACCTCACACGGCTCTTCATGTTTATAAATCGCT
>NZ_FMXE01000078.1 GCF_900103735.1 Algoriphagus alkaliphilus
CAATCGGGTCAGGCAAGGGAATTTCACCCTCACCTTCCCACAGAACCGTGCGTGAGACTCTCACCTCACACGGCTCTTCATGTTTATAAATCGCTTCGTACTAAAAGTACTTAAGGTTGTATCAATTTCCAATGCTCAAATAAGCCCGGGCATTCCTTGTACTGGCGTTTCAGCCATTTGACTGCTGCCATCTTATACAATCCCTTTTCCCATTTTACCCATTTGAGCAGGCGATGGTTGAGTTGATTCCATACTTCACGCATAGATTCTCCTCGCAACTTGTGGTAGTAGTTCAACAATCCTCTGATTATTGGATTGAGACGTTTGGCAATGTCCTGCAAAGGCCTTCGCCATTTGTGGATTGCCAGTTCTCTAAACTTTCCCAGTATCGATGCTTTGGATTTGCTGCTTACAAATGTTCCCGGCAATAGCATTCCCTTGCCCTTGATAGTCTGCATTGTAGGTTTGATCGTGAATCCAAGAAAGTCGTATTTCCGGGGATATTTGGTCTCTGACCGGCCACGGAGATTTACAATCTTGGTCTTTACAGGATGCAGCTCCAGATGGCAGTCCTTCATGCGTTGGCTGATTAGCTTAAGCATAAACTTGGCTTGCTTCTCTGTCTTGCAGTGCACCACCACGTCATCGGCATACCGTTCAAAGGGCTTTTCAGGATGAAACTTTCTCATCCATTCGTCGAAAGCCACATGCAGATAAAGGTTGGCAAGCAATGGACTTACCACTCCTCCCTGAGGTGTCCCTGCACTTGTTTTCAAGTATTCCCCTTCTGCCATAATCCCTGCCTTTAGCCATCTGGAAACATAAATTGCAACCCATTCATCCTTGCAGTAATGCTTCAAGGCTTTCATCATCAGGTCATGGTCAATATTGTCGAAAAACCCTTTGATATCCAGGTCAACGACAAAATCATTTCCAAAACAATTCAGCTGTGATTGTTTAACCGCTTGGTGGGCATTGCGTCCGGGTCGATAGCCGAAAGAACTTTCATGAAATCTAGGTTCCAGTTGTCTCTCCAAGTGCTGACGCACTACTTGCTGGGCTATCCGGTCAAGAAGAGTAGGTACGCCTAGTTTGCGAACTCCTCCATCTTTCTTGGGAATCTCCACTTGCTTGACTGGCGAAGAAAAATAGCTTCCAGAGGTCAGGCGATTCCATAGTTTATACAGGTGCTTGGAAAGGTCTTTATCCAAGTCCTCCCAGGTCATCTGATCTATGCCCGCACTACCTTTGTTGGATTTTACTTTCTTGTACGCCTGCCATACCATCAGTTTGGTAATTGGTTGCGATTTTGTTTCATAGTAGTCTGTCATCCCAATTGACTTGGTTGTAAACTGATTTGAAACTAAACATGCCTCCTTCCCGCCTCCTCGCTCAAATGTCCCC
>NZ_FMXE01000077.1 GCF_900103735.1 Algoriphagus alkaliphilus
TAACCCGTCACAGGTTTTGTAGAGCTGTTCGGGATAGCGGTTTTGCTCAAAAAGACCGCAGATGTACTTGCCTAGCACCGCAGATTTTTGGGAAGCCAGATCCCGGTAATAGTCCGGACTGCGGTCGCGGTAGTGTTGATGCTGGGAGCAAAGGTGGTCTTTGACAGTGGAGTATCCTCCTGCTTTGAAGCTTCTCACATGGGCAGCGACTTTCTTGCCCTGATGGTACAGCTGCACCATGGATCGGGTGTAGATGACCTTGAGCTTTTTGCCAATCAAGGTATGGGGGGCACTGTAGTAATGCTTGTCCCGGGCCAGATAGACATGGTTATTTTTGGATAAGGTCAGCTCGGCGTGGTGCCGGAGTTCAAAGCGTTCGGTAGGAAGCGGGGCAAGGAGCGGTTTTTCTGAAGCCATAAACTGCTCTTCCCGACAGTGGCCTTTTTGCTTCATCCGGGTTTGATTGTGTGCTTTGAGTTGGATCCGGATGGCCTCATTGAGCGAATACAGGTCAAAGAACTGTCTGTTTCGCAGCTTGGCATAGATACGGGAATAAAGAATCTTGACCTGATTCTCTACCCGTGCCTTGTCTTTTGGCTTACCCGCACGGGTCGGAACAACGGCCATCCCATAGTGGCTGGCAAAGTCTTCCAAAGCCCGGTTGATGTCGGGTTCATAACGATCGGCTTTGACCACTGCTGCTTTAAAGTTGTCCGGAACAAGAATCAATGGGACTCCGCCCAGAAACTCCAGACAGCAGGCCAGTGCGTAGAGGAAGTCCGCCAAAGCCTGCGATGGGATTGCCATAGCAAAGGAATAGTCGGAGAAAGGCAGACAGGCTACAAAAAGCTGACAGGGGATCAGTTCACCGGTTTCCCGATCAATATAAGGGATGGTCTTTCCCGCAAAATCAATGTAGAGCTTTTCGGCAGGGGCATGTTCCAGCACCAATGAGGGCTTGGTCTTCGCTGAGCTATGCTGATCCAGATGATGGCAAAACTGGGAATATCCGTATCCGTCAGGACGACCCTGCTTATATTCCTCCCAAAGCAGCGCACGGCTGACTCCGGTGCGGCGAAGTTCACCAGAGAAGTAATCCAGCAGACTCTTGAAATGCTCGTATCGACTGTCTTTGTAGGAAGGATTTCCGGGATGAAAGAGGTGGTAAATCTCCGGCTCTTCCATGCCCAAAATATGCTCAATACTTAATTCGGTGACTGAATCACTGAGTAGTTTTTCGAGCTTGAAAAGGTAGGACTTTACCGTATTCCTGCTCATGGACAGGCTGCGTGCAATGGCTTTGATGCCCTGCCCCTGACGGTGTAAAATGAGGAGTTGTTTGATCTGACTCATGGGTTTTGGTTTTCCGGCCATCGTCTTCCGCTTAGTACTTGGTGAGCGACTAAGAAACCAAAACCATTAAAAAGAGGGGTCAATATCCTCCGGATTCAGGACCCAAGGGGGTCAACATGCTCCGGAATCCAGACGAATATCCCACTTTGGGGGGTCAACATCCGCCGGAATGTCAGTCGAATCTGGCCACTAAAGGCACTTTTTGCTCCTGAAAAACCTCCGGATTCAGGGGGTCAACATGCTCCGGAATATCCA
>NZ_FMXE01000076.1 GCF_900103735.1 Algoriphagus alkaliphilus
TAGGGCCTGCTGAAAAACTCAGGCTGCATAAGTTAATAAAGCCAGTCCAGATTCCCTCTTGGACTGGTTTTTTATCTTAAAGACGGTTAGGATTACGTTCAACGTGTTATGAAATGCAGGATTTAACTTCTCCTGTGCTGAAAAACCTAGGCATGCCAGTGCCATCCCGGCCAGTTTGACCAGGTTCAGCACTAGGATGATGGAGGCGATCCACGATTGGCTGGTGTGTTTAAGTCTGGCTCTGATCCGGTTCATCCCGTATGCATTTTTAGCTTGTCCAAACTTCCCTTCGATCGGGTTCCTCTCTCCGGGTCTTACGTGGTTTTCCACTGCCTTGGCGGATGGGCGGCCCAGGGGTTTGGCCGCCAATTTGATGTTTTTGTCCTTGAGCCATTTTCTGTTCTCCCGAGTACAGTAGATTTTGTCGGCCAGTACTTTTGCCGGATAAAAGCCGAACCGCTTTTTGTAATTCTCCACATACTCACTCAAGTGGTTTCCCTCATGAAAGGCATCCCATGATATGGTGTCCAAAAATGAAAAACCGTCCACTAGGCTCAGGTGGATCTTAGCTCCAAACTCGGTCTTTGCTCTTGCCTTTCCCCGCACGATGGGACGGACATGAGGCTGATCGATACTCACAATCCGGTCATCAACCTGATGGCTTCGGGTTTGGAACATCCCCAGTTGCTGCTCATACAGGGTCTGGATGATCCAGTACTTGCGCTGCATCCGGTAGGAAAGCGGAAAGACCTTGAAGCCTGTCAGCTGCTTTTCAATCGTTTTGAAGTTCCTTTTGAGGTACTGAAGCTGGGATTTAATGCCTTTTCGAATGACTTTCTTCGACGGATTTTTGTTCTGAGCCACCTTCAGATAGGCTTTTTGGGCCACTTTGCGGTAAGTCCGAGGCTTCTTGCCCTGCTGCTTTGCCGCATGCAATTCATCGATGATTGCTTCTGTGATTTCCCGGGATTTACTCAGCAGTCTCAGATCCGTGGGATAGGCGATGTCTTGCGGGCAGGCGGTGGCATCATAGATCACTTCACCCTTGTTGCTGATGGCTACTTCAGTCCCATCGTCTGAGGGAGGGCTTTTATCTTTTTTTTTACCGTTTTGTCCTTGGAGAATTCAAAGATCTTTTCGTTCATCTCTGCAATCAGCTCCTCACCCAACCGCTTGCGGATATCCACAAACAGCGAAGCATCAAAAGGTGCCTCCTTGATATAGGAACTGTATCCAAGGAAATACTGTAAGTACATGTTTTCGGTGATCTGGGCAATGGTCTCCCGATCGTCCAGGTTGAGCATGTGTTTAATGATCACCGCTCCGATCAATACTCTTGGGTTCAGCGCTGGCCTTCCCGTCGATTTGGCAGGATTACGTTTGTTGAACAGATTTACCAGCTCGTCCCAGGGAATCTGGGCGCTGAGCACCACCCAGCGGTTGGAGGGGTCCAACCCATTGTAGAACGGGGTCTCAAATCCGGTGAACGAAAGCTGGCTTTGGCTGGTGTAGGCTAACCGGGGTGCATGCCTTTTAGGGGTCTTTTGCATAGTTCCTTGCACTTGAATCACATTAAATTCCAAAAAACCTAGCTCAATATCTCTAAATCATCCCTTTTTTATTTTCTAAGCAGACCCTA
>NZ_FMXE01000074.1 GCF_900103735.1 Algoriphagus alkaliphilus
GCTTTCATTGTTCGTGCTCCGCACGCAACGAAAGCTTAGTTGTTAGCGGTTCGCCTTTCTTTGTCTTTCAATGATTTGGTGATAGTAACTAAAAGGTTTGTCATACTTTACATATTTTCTTTTTTCATTCTCCTCGTCTTCATTAAACTCTAATTCCGGTTCTTCTAATTCATTGAGCAACTTGTAATAGTGTTTGCTTCGGTTTCTGTCTAATTGCTTTATTTGTCCAATGGAATGCTCGTTTACTGTTAATTCTCTAAAACCGTTTTTCCAACACATATCAGTAGATATTTCGTCAAAATTGTCAAGCCCAATTCTTCCAACTGACATTCCAATAAGTCTATTTATTGCAGATTCTGTCGCTGTCCCTTTTGGTTTTCGCATTCCTTTTTTTACAGCATTTTTAATTTCACGAATTATCGTTTTTTGTTTGTCAAGTTCTTTTAGCAAAGATTTTTTGCGAACACGAATGTTTCCTAAGTAATCCATTTCGTAGCCAACAAAACCAATCCAAGGGAAAGCATTGTCTTCAACTTTACCCCATTCGTAAGGTCCTTTTGATTTGCCTTCCCAAAACTTTGACAGTTTAGTTTCTCCACTAATTGTCTCTTTTAATTCGTTAACACTTTTGAATTTGTGAGGAAATAATTTTAGTTTTTTCAATTCCTCTTCATAAATATTTTTTGCTGTATCGCAAGTCTCAAAATCTTTTGCGATAATTATCATATCGTCACAAAAACGTTGATAAAACACATCACATTTTTTCAATTCTATGTCGGCTTGATTTAGATAGATGTTTGCAATAAGTCCAGAAAGTGCTCCACCTTGCGGAACTCCAATTCTTTCGTTAGAAATATCTACATAGTGAATATTTACAGTTGCTTCGTCAATCCAACCAAAAAAACCGTTTGGAATTTTATATGATGTCCAATATACAGTATCTGATTCCTTTGGAATATCTGTGTTAAATGCAAAACTGTTTAAGTAACTATTAAATATTTTGATTGGTGATTCAAAATTGAGTTCTGTGTAAGTTGCTTTTGCTGTTTCTGATAAAGATTGAAACAAATGCCAAGCAATTTTATGATTTACTGTGTCATAAAATTTTTTCATATCACATTCTGCTACAAATAATTTGTTCTTTGCATTTAGTTTTCTATAATTTCCAATGCCGACAATACAATCGTGATGCGAGATAATGTTCCCTTGTGAATTTCTCTTTGACCTAAACGCATAAGAACTATCTTGAAATTGCTCATCAAAAACTCTTGTCAAAAATTTATTTGTCAGGCTTAAAATAATTCTGTCTTTTAAACTGTAAATGCAAATAGGTCTACATTCATTTTTCCCGTCTTGTTTTATTTTATCTTTTAGTTTTGGGAAAATGATTGGTTTTGAAACTTCGTATTCATTGCCTTTAGAAGCAACAATAATGTCGTTTATAAATTTCTGTAAGTTGATATACCAATTAGCTTTTACAGCTTTTTTACTTTCTGCTTTTATCGTTTTTAGTAGGCTGTAATAATTTTTGTCGTTTGAAGTAAGAAATTCATTTTTTCTGTTGGGCTTTCTTCTTGAATCTTCGCCCAATTTCAACCATTTTTTTCTTGGGGGCAAAATTGACAACAAAAACTCTGAAAGTTCTTTTTGATTTTGTTCAAAATCGTTTTCGGGTTCAGAGTTGAATTTAACGTGATAATTGAAAGCAGGGTTTGAAGTTAGTAAATGCAATAAATGCTTCTTGGACTTGTTCTTCGCAAGTTTAACACGAACCTTGCAAACTAATTTCAAGATTTCATTTTCGCTAAAATAACTTTCAAATGTTTTCATAATAAAAAAAGGAAGGGGTTCCTGTAAAGCGATTGCTCGCATATTGACAAAGATACTGGAGCTGCTACATTTGATTGGACAGTAAGTTAAGCCCCTTAACTTAGAATCAATGAAAGAAGGAACAAGAAGAAGTTTTGACAAGGAATTCAA
>NZ_FMXE01000072.1 GCF_900103735.1 Algoriphagus alkaliphilus
CCAAGATTACCCATTCTGTCCGTAGTGACGAGATCACCTGCTCCACCTACATTACCTGAAGGAGCAACCAAGTCCATTTGAGGTCCCCGGCTACTGTAGTTCCATATGTTTCCATTTCTGTCTATAGCCCCGACTGCGATCACACCGTTGACATTAGCTGGAAATGTAACTCCGCTGAAAGTTTGGTGTTCATTACCGGAAGCAAAAACTACTACACTACCGAGCCCGCCTCTTCCCAAAGTTCTTGCCCTGTTGATAGCAAATGTAATTGCATCAAAATTTGCATTCTGGTTCCGAAAGCCCCATGAATTACTCAGAACATCTGCCTGTCCTTCATTCCAAGCCCAATCAATTGCATTTCTGAGATCATTGACATCTTCGTTATAGTTGACAAATTGAAAACTGCCATTGTCGTCAATAAACCATTCATTGAAAATATTAATTGGTACTATTTGGGCACACGGGTAAACCCCTGCCACACCCACATTCTCATGTGTAGCACCGATAATGCCGGCACATGCTTGTCCATGACTAGCAGGGGTAAATGGAAAAATATTATCAGGCCAGGTAGGGTCTGCCGGGGTACCAAATCCATTTGGGTCCGTTGGTGTAAAACCTTGCACCACCCTTCCATTCAAGTCTTCGTGAGCCTCTACTCCATCATCAATTACCGCTACTCTCACTTGGCTCAGCCCCCTACTTAGTTGCCAGGCCTGTGGGGCATTGATGTCTATGTTATTGCCTTGGTTGAGGTAATATTGCTGAACATAAAGCGGATCGGTGGGGGTTACCTGATATCTTTCAATAGCTGCAATAAAGTTGGGATGACTATACCTGACCAAACCGCTTTCATAAATTTTATTGGCTAGGCTAATAACTTTCTGCCAATCCTTTATCCGTATGGTATAGGTATCGTACTTTGTAGCTTCATATGAAAGGTACTCTGCTGAAATTAGTTTCAATATCCCATGGATTTCCATGCCTTCTTTCGGCTGCAATAAGATCTCGCCTGTCGGGAAAACGGGAGGTCCTTCTCCTTCCAACCTCAGACCATAAGCCGCGGCCTCAATTTGAGGATGGGAACGAATAAGTGATTCCAAGCTAGGTGCATTTTGGCTAAACTCGATCAACAACCCGCTCACTGACCTGAGGAGGTTTATATTCCTCACAGAATACGCAGCCTGAATTTTACTTTTCACTACATCCACATTGGCTGAGGCCACACTAATGATTACATGATTTCTATCCTCCTGAAGGGAATGCTTTTGGTTCGCCGACCAGTAATAGCTATCTTCTTGGGTTAACAATTACGTGGAAGATAGCAACAAAAAGGAAATAATTAGAACGATTCGATTACTTCTCATGGCTTAAAGGGCAGTTTGAAGTTGAATAATTGGTTATTATTATAGTAGGAATTTCAAAAGGACCAGTATTACCATTGCAAAAATCATCATCAACAGGATATTCATCTTTATCCTTATTGAAATATCTATAGTTAAAAAAAACAATACTATCATTTCCAACAATTATTGGTGGAAAAATTTGACTTGATGGAACGTTTGGATATTGGACAACATTTTCAAAAGTTCTTCCAAACGAACTAATTAAATCTCCTTTTAAGTCACCTGAAATCACTTTAATCAATGTTACATTAGAACACCTTTCGTACCCAATCACTTTACCTTTCACACAGTCTGGCAATGAGTCGTCTTCACAGGCTAAAAAAACAAAGCCTGTTAAAAACACTATAATTTTCTTAATCAGGGTTTTCATATTCATCTAAATTTAGTTTTAAGACGTTCTTTTAAATGATTTCGTTACAAGCTAGAAATGAAAAGGAAAAAAAGAACCCCGCCAAGGCGGTGATTGGAGTATTGTTCCTCTTGAGCAAATGCCTTATACCGCTCAGGAACGGACGAATGGCATTTCGGTCCTAATTCGGCTTAAGGCAGGTTCGCCTTTTCGGTATCGGAGTATTCCTAATTTACCGCAAGGTTCCAATATGGAATCGGAATTGGAGAATCCTTGATCGTTCAGGAATTCAACAATTTTCTGCTAGAAGGAAATTTCTCCAATTCCAAACATCAACTCAAGGGTGATTTCTGGACGGATCAGCTGGGATATCAGATTCTTTTAAAGTAAAAACCGAATGTTTACCATTACCAAAAAGCCGTCAGAAATTCTTTTAGCTTATTTTCTGGAAGTCTCAAGAAACTAAATTATTGGATTAG
>NZ_FMXE01000071.1 GCF_900103735.1 Algoriphagus alkaliphilus
GTCAGTATGGACTGAAACGCATGGGTCAATATCGACTGAAACAGGTGGGTCAGTTTACTCCGAAATGGGTGGGTCAGTATGGGGTGAGATTATCATTAAACACGTTCATAAAATCCCAAGCATCCATTACAGGCATGTTTATATCCAATAAAACTACCACCGGGTCAGATTCATTATCAAACTCTCCTTGGACGATACTTTCCTCAATGGACTTTATTGCCTCTAATCCGTTATGGAAATGACTCACAACACCATTATATCCGGCCATTTTTAAAATCCTTTTTCCTACAAAAACAATAACATCATCGTCATCAATGAATACAACCTCCCTTATTTTAAAATTTCTCATAAGCCATTTGATTTTCTTATGGTGAAGTAAAAAACTGTCCCTTTTCCAAGTTCCGATTCAAACCAAATTTCCCCATTGTGTTGTTCCACGATTTTTTTGCATTGGACGAGTCCAATTCCTGTTCCCTCTATTTCAGTTTGAGTATGGAGTCTTTTAAACATTTTGAATAATTTATCCTTATATCTAGAGTCAATTCCAATTCCATTATCTTCCACTGCAAACAACCATGAATACTCCTGATTGTGACATGATATTTTGATCACGGGTGTCACATCCGTTTTTTGAAATTTCAATGCATTTGAAATCAAATTTTGAAACAATAGCTCCAATTCGAATTTAAATCCAAAAACCTTTGGCAAATCATTTGGTATAATTATTTCGGCATTTTTTGTAGTTATTTTGTTGTGCAGATTTGAAATGGCCCCTTTAATAACTTCATTGAAATCAACTTCAGTCATTGAATCTATTTGCCCTAGTCTGTTTGTCTCCATTAAACCTTTAATCAGGTTCGATAATTTATTAGCCGCTCCCGATATTAGATTGATATATTGGTCGATTTCTTGACCGGAAGGATTTAATGACTTTCTTTCGGATATAAGTATTTCTATAATTCCTTTTATATTATTGACAGGTTCCTGAAGATCGTGGGCTGCGATATAAGTATAATCCTCCAGCTCTTTGTTTTTATTTTCAAGTTTTATTATGTATTCATTTAATAATTTTTTTTGTTTTTGGACTTCAGTTACATCTTGAACAGAACCTAAGGTTCTTGTTATTTTTCCGGATGCATCATATAAATTATGACCTCGCTCCCTTAGATATTTAAGATGACCACTGGGAGTAGTATATCGATGAACTACATTATAAGGAATTTGATTTTCTATGGAATCCTGAAATGATTTTTTCACAAATTCTCTGTCATCTTCATGAACCAAATTAATAAAAGCTTTATATGAAGGTTTATAATCTTCCCAATCTAATTCAAAAATTTCAAAGACTTCATCCGACCAGAAAAGTTCATTTTTGATTAAATCATATTCCCAACTTCCTAATTTACTTAAATGATAGGCTTCCTTTAATAGGACAGTAGTTTTTTCAAATTCTTGAGTCTTCTTGATGAAATCCGTTGTGTCTCTAATTATGGCGAGATATAAGTCACTAATCTCTTCTGAGGATATTTTTGTAATTGTAATGCTTAGAGGAATTAGGGATCCATCTTTACGTTGTCCCTTCAGATTCATTTCATTGTGCATTAACCTTGGAGTGGGATATTTTTTGAAGGTTTGAAAATGGGTCTCGTGCCTTTCTCTTAAATGAGTGGGTATTAAGAATTCAATCCTTTTATTAATTAATTCTTCTTGAGAGTATCCAAAAATTAATGTAGTGGCTTGGTTAGCCATGATAATTTCCTCTAAGCTATTACATAGGACTATCCCATCCGGTGAAAATTCAAATATATTTTGATAGATTATTTTTTTCATTAGTCGTTTCTGAATTTGTTTTTCTATTTTTTTCGAAATGAATAAACAGGCCGCTATAATACAGCCTAATTTAAAATTTAATTCAATTAGTATTCCTTTCTTTTAATTAAATAAGATTTGTCACCATCGGAGTTACCATAATCATTTTTTTTTAATTATCTATCCTGTAATGAAAATATTTTAAATCTGAAGTGACTTTTGATGATATTGGGTGAATCAAGACACTAATTTCAAAAGTATTAAACAATTTTATTTTTAAAAAAAAAAAACGAAAAACATGATGAAAATCATATTTTAATTTTTCCCTAACTTGAATTTTTTATAAAAAAAAATATTACTGTCATCCGAGTAAAAAAACCACTGTAAGTCCGCATTCTTGAAATAGTACAAAACAGGAAAAGCGGAACCACCGATTTG
>NZ_FMXE01000067.1 GCF_900103735.1 Algoriphagus alkaliphilus
TTGAATTCCTTGTCAAAACTTCTTCTTGTTCCTTCTTTCATTGATTCTAAGTTAAGGGGCTTAACTTACTGTCCAATCAAATGTAGCAGCTCCAGGAAGTGTATCGAAGCAACAACCAATTTTTGCCCATTTAGAGGGGGTAGGACACAAAGATGGGCAAATGGTTTTTAACTTGTCGAAGGAGCAATTAAAACCTTCTATAAAGACAATTGAAAATGACTTATCCAAACTTGTTATCTCAATGGATTTGGCAAAACAAATCCAAAAAATAGGGATATTAAAGAAGAGCATTTTTGCATTTTATCAAGAGGGGGGTTCAGTAACAGTAAAATTCAATAATACTGAGGTAGATTTTATTTGTAATGCATATACTTTTGAAGAAATTGTCCAGTTCATTCCAGAACATATTGAAGTAGATGAAGATACTTTTATCGCCCGTTTTGACGGTTATGACAAATTAGGGAAACCAGAAGAAGGTCAATATGATTTTGCGAGTGTGACCTTTCAAAGGACTGAAGTGTTGGAGACACCATACATGTCAATTTGCATGTGCAGAGGAAGAATGGTTGCATTCAGCAAAACGGAGGATGGATATTTTAACAATCTTATTTGTTGGGGAAAAAATCAAGCAGAAACGGCAGCCTTAATGATTTTGGAACTAATGAAAGAAAATAGAATTGAAATAAAAACGGCCATTAACAACTAGGTTTTATTTCGTTTGGAGCCCGAACGATGAGACCGCGTCGAGATGATGTGTTCATAAAATGATATTTCTAGATAAAAATAACTTGAAAGGTAGGCTTAATAAATTCCCCTTTCTTGGCGGTTTACTACTCACTGTCGTACTTTTGTATTTCAGGATTCCTGTTAGTATTCTTCTTGACAATCTGCTTGTTAGGCACTTATTTTCTTCTTTTGAAGGAGGGCCTATTTCAGACTTTCTTTTTATTGTTTTACTATTTTTAAGCTCATGTTGGTTGGCAAAAAAACAATCTCTTAAATTTATTTATAAAACGGTTGGTTTAGGACTAATTTTTTATCTTTTCCAGAAGACGAATGATTATTGGGATTTTACCAACCTAGTTTTACTGACCAGTATAGCCTACTGGGATATTGTTGCAGTTAGCGGTATTCTTACTATCCCTTTATATTTTCTATTTAGGCGCCTAGATAAGCTAGTTTCAGATTCTGAAACACTAGGAGGTTTTGTTGAAGACAATTCGGTGGTAAGTTATGAGGACGATCATTTCAAGCGAAATATAGTAGCTTCAGAGATTGCCAGTCTAATACTAAATACAAATAATAAAAAATCCTTTGCGATTGGAGTTTTAGGCAAATATGGTAGTGGAAAAACCTCATTTTTAAACCTAATTAATCTTTCCTTAAGAGATAAAAATGTTTTAGCCATCTCTTTCGATCCCTGGAGTGTTGCTAATCATGAGATGATTCGAAGAGAGTTTTTTGATTTGTTATCAGACAAAATTGCTGAAATTGATCTGAAAATGTCATCCCTAATTTATAGCTATGGAAGAAAACTGGCGGGAATTTATGGGCACTCGCAATCGTGGTTAAATTGGATTGGCTTTTTGAGAGGTAGTGATTCTGCGCAGAGTTCAGGTGAATACCGACAAATCAATAATATGCTGAAGGCTACAGGATATAAGGTAGTTATAACAATTGATGATTTGGATAGACTTTATGCCCCTGAAATTATAGAAGTTCTTAAATTGATCCGCAATACCGCAAATTTTTCTAATGTGGTTTATTTGGTTGGATACGACAAGGAATATATACAGTCCTCAATTGGAACAATCAGCGGCTTCACAACGGATTATTTAGATAAGATTTTTCAATTGGAAATTCCTTTACCCAAATATGAGAAGGATGACTTGCTGAATGGTTTGCAGGGAAGATTGAAAGAATTGCTGTCAGAAGAACATTACGATGTTTTCGAAAATGCAATAATTCCAAATGATTTCCGTAACCGCTATGAAAAGGCCTATATCGGAATACTTCGCCAAAACCGTGACGTAGTACGATTTCTTAATAGTTTTAAGATCGCCTATAACTTGATTGGACAGGAGGTTGATTTCAAATGCCTACTAATACTCGAATTGATCAAGTTTCGTTTCCCACAAATCTACGAACTAATTTATTCACAGTCTGACAAGTTCTTGTATGAAAGATCATTTCTTTCTACCCATGAGCAATTTTACTCTCCATTGAAGATAAAGCAAAAAGATGCTTTTGATAAAACTACAGAAGTAACTGTTTTTAAAACTCACCTAGAGAAGCTTGGGTTTTTTAACGAGGAGGATGTGTTAATCTTGGATGGGCTTTTTAGATCACTTTTTAGTGGTAGTGACTATAATCGACCAGAACAAAAGAATTCAATTTCCTATCCTATGTATTTTGAGATATATTTTCGATATCGCCTTTCAAAATACGATCTTTCAAATAATGAATATCAGCAAGCAAAGAGCTCTGGAAAAATGAGCGAATTTATGAGTCATTGCACTAATCATGGATTACATAAAGAATTGATGGTAAGATTTTTACAGGAAGATATCAGTAAAGAAAGGCCTCACTTTGAGCAAGTATTAACATGGATTTTTTCTTTTGGCCGAACATTTGTTGAAAGGGAAGGGATGTTTCGATTTGATTATCAGGCTTTAATCGATAAATTTTACAATTACCACAATTATATCACTGATTCTCTTTATAAGAAGGATATTGGAGCTTTCAACTTTTTCATTAATAGTCTTTTTTCAAATGCATTGGCACCATTTCTATTTGAAAATGAATTGATTTTTTATCTAAAAAAGAAAAGTAGTGATTTTGTTATATCCAAAGAAAAGATGACTCATCATCAGTATTCATATTTTATTCGAATGGCTGAAAGTAACCATGGGTTAAGTAAAGAAACTCTTTGGTTGATAATCTCACCCCATACTGACCCACCCATTTCGGAGTAAACTGACCCACCTGTTTCAGTCGATATTGACCCATGCGTTTCAGTCCATACTGAC
>NZ_FMXE01000066.1 GCF_900103735.1 Algoriphagus alkaliphilus
GATTAATAAGAGTTTATGAATGAGCTGAAAAGTTACGGCCTTCCTGCCGCTTACCGGAGAAACTACCGCAGGTTTAGTGCAACAGCGGTTTGGCGTAATGGCGGGTGCAGTGCTTCGTATGACAGTTTTGTGGTAGGTTCAAGTGAAGTTCTTCGATTGAACTTTTGTGCAAAAAATCCGCCACTACGCCAAGGTGTGCTGTGAATGACTAATGTTTGTAGATTAGTCAATGCTGTATAAAAGATGATGGCAGGTCCATCGGTGTCGGTTTTCAAGAACAGGCATCAAACCGCCTCTCGGTGCTTGGATAGTAATTGAAAGGTGCTGAACAGAAAGAGGAAAAGGCTGTCTGGAACAGTCAGGTACGAACTAGGGAGACAAACGTAAGTGAACCTGTGTTGAAGTTGTGTGAGGGTGGCTACATTTTGTCAAAAGCTTGTATTCTTTGCTACAAGTGAAAAGCTGTAACGGGAGCTTGAATATTGGTTACAGGGCAAACGCAATTGAGCAGGTGTGAACCTGGTTTAGGCTTTTATACGGAACTCAGGAAGTCCTTATAGAATGCAAAGAGAACGGCACAAGTGGGCAATACCCATGAGGCTTATAGTATCGATGTTTATAAGGATGACGGATGTCGTTGTAGTAGTGTTGAAAGGCTTGTAATGAGCGTGGAGCGAAGGACGACAGACATACAGTTTCAATTATTTAAACAACTTAAGAAATTAAGGATGAAGGACTTATTTGAGACAAAATCAAAACCCATTCCGATAACCAAAGACATGGTAAGGGAAGCCTATCGCAAGGTTAGAAGCAACAAAGGGAGTGCAGGTGTAGATGAGATTTCATTGAAACAGTTTGATGAGAATTTATCGAAGAACCTGTACAAAATTTGGAACCGAATGTCAAGCGGAAGCTATTTTCCCATGCCGGTCAAGGAGGTTATCATACCCAAGAGCAATGGGGGAGAGCGAAAACTGGGTATTCCGAGCATCAGCGATAGGATAGCCCAAGAAGTAGTGAAAACTTATCTCGAACCACGCTTAGAAGCGGAGTTTTTACCCCAGTCGTATGGATACAGACCCCACAAAAACGCACATCAGGCGTTAGAAAACGTACGGGAAAACGTACGCAACTATGCTTGGGTTATCGATATGGACATCAAGAGCTTCTTTGACGAAGTAAGCCATGAGCTATTGATGAAAGCTGTGGAGAAACACGTGCCAGAAAAATGGGCAAGAATGTACATCAGAAGATGGCTGGAAACGCCTGTACAAACCAAAGAAGGCTTGGTACACAAGCAAGGGCAAGGCACGCCTCAGGGCGGAGTTATCAGTCCATTGTTAGCCAATTTATTCCTACATTATGTGTTGGACAAATGGCTGGAAAAGACCTTTCCGACGGTGAGATTTGTACGATATGCCGACGATGTGGTGGTACATTGCAAAAGCGAAAATCAAAGTCATTATGTGCTGGAAGGCATCAAGCGCAGACTAAGTGCATGCAAATTGCGACTGAGCGAAGAGAAAACCAAAATCACCTATTGCCAAGACCACAGACGTGAAAGACGAAAGGATTATCCGAAGGAATTTGATTTCTTAGGCCACACGTTCAAACCGATGAGTAAGAAAAGTAACAGGAACAGCGGAGTTTTCTTGGGTTTTGACTGCCAAATGAGCATGAAATCACGCAGTCGCATCATCGCAATTTGGAAAGAAATGGACTTTCATCGAGAAAGCACATGGACGCTCCAAGACCTTGCCAATCTACTCAACACAAAATCCAGGGGGTTGATGAATTACTTCGGCAAGATGGAAACCAGGATGTTAGAGAAGTTATTCCGACATTTAGACTATCGCATAGCAAAGTGGGTAAAGAATAAGTTTAAGAAATTACGAAGCTACCAAAAAGCATTTGATTGGTTACGCGACATCAAGTCGGGTTACCCCAATATGTTTGTACATTGGTCAATCAGTAAAATCTAAGATTGTATGTCAAGAGCCGTGTGAGTCGAGAGGTTCACGCACGGTTCTGTGAGAGGCTTGCGTTGAAATGCGCTTGCCTACTTGACCGCCAAACCGTTAGCGGTCACCTTATGAAGACAATGCAAGAAACGAACGACATATTAAACCTTAAAGTTTCCTTCCAAGAAAATACTTGGACAGATGTTTCTTCAATTGAGCCAACAATTAAAAACGTTTTAGACTCTCAGAAATCTGACAAATACAAACAGCAGGTAACTAATTTAAGAACCAACCTTGACAAAGGAAATACAGACTATTATAACGAGAATAAAAAGCGTTTACCGGCAGTTACGTTTAGTGCAACTTTTAATTCAAGCAGGACAAGGGAAAACGTAAAATATTACAACAGTCTCATTGTTTTGGACATTGACAAACTTAATCCTGAACAAATTGAAATCTGCTACAAGCAGCTTCTTCAAGACGACTTGGTTTTTTCTTTTTGGCGTTCGCCATCAAATAAAGGATTTAAGGGACTTGTTCAGTTAGAATTTATAGACATTTCTGACGAAATAGACCTTGACACGAAACACAAAAGTGCCTTTAAGAAATTATCAAACTATTTTCAGAACACATACGATTTAGAACTTGACAAAAGCGGAAGCGACATTAGTCGCTTGTGTTTTCTTTCATACGACACTGAACTCGTAAGAAAAGAAGCATCTAAAAAGTTTCAAGTTACAAATGATGACATCAAGGCAATTGCACCTAAAACAAATAACGGAAGGACAAGAAAAATTAAGTTTGTAAGCAACAGAGATGCTTTATACAATCCATTAGAAAGAAACAACCAATATGACAGAAAATTGATGACGGATATTATTCGTTATCTCACAAATAAAAACTTGTCAATTACTTTTTCTTATTCTGAATGGTGTAGAGTTGCTATGGCGATAGCTAATACATTCACTTACGATATTGGGCTAAATTATTTTACAAAATTGAGTAAATTGGACGGAGCAAAATTTAATGAAATTCATTGCACGAATTTTTTAATTAATTGCTACGAAACAAAAAATGGAAATGTAACTTTTGCAAGTATAATTCACTTAGTAAATCAAAAAGGATATAAAACAAAACAACAAAAAATAAAGGAAGGGGTTCTGAAGGTGGAGAGTTAAATCTTCGCAAGTATCACTGTCATCAACGGTTAAGCACAACCCGACAGCTTAAAAAGTGCACGACATTATATGTCAGTATTGGATTTGCTACAAAAAACTGGACAATATTTTTAAGCTTGTTTTTGATTTGATTTTATGTCGCCTGCCGCGGGGCTACTCAACTAATCAAGTGG
>NZ_FMXE01000064.1 GCF_900103735.1 Algoriphagus alkaliphilus
TAATCTGCGGGAGAGTTTTTTATTTTTAAACCGCAGAGCCGCCATGAACGCAAAGGTTTTCGCAAAGGAAAATTTTTACCACAGAGTTCTCTAAGAGAAAAGTTTTGTGAAGTTAAAAGTAAAAAGAACCTCATTCATTCAGTGCTCTAGTTGCCTTTTTTGAGGTCACAGAGTATGCGCTTCGCTTTATTGACTTGGAAAAGCAAGCAGAAAAAATCTGTGTTTATCTGTGAATTTTTCTGTGCTAATCTGCGGGAGAATTTTCTTTTTCAATCTTTGTAGCGAAAATCCAAAAAGCTTTAGCTTTTCTCAGTGTTCTCCGTGGTAAAAACCCTTTGCTCCTTTTCGCGTCCTTGTGGCAAAAGGTTTTTATAAATAGCACTTTCTTGCCCCAGCCTCGTAAACTATAGAAACAAATTTTTAACTCTATGCAACACTACGAAACCACACTGGTAGAAACACTCGAAAATCTCAGAAAAGAAGGATACATCGAGGATTTCAATATCCGATTTGACAGCTTGATTTGCGGAGATGTCTGCTTACTCCCTTCTCAATTTGAAGTGGATCAGACATTCAGATTTGAAGGAAACACAGACCCATCAGATGAAGCAATTTTGTTTGCTATCTCCTCCCTTGACGGAAAATTAAAAGGTGTCGTCGTTAATTCATATGGAGTATATTCCGATGATTTGACCGATGATTTGATGGAAAAATTCAAATAGGTTTTCCTATTTTCGGGGATGAATATCACCCTTGATTACCACTCAAACCTAGTTTTGACGGCTATTCAAGCTGAAGATCAACCGGCCCTATATCAATTGATGGACGAAGTGTACCGATCAGGCTATCGGTATATCTGGGAAGATCAAGGCGATTGGTATGTTAATTTGATCTATAATCGGCATACGCTTTACAAAGATCTCAAGCGACCTACAAGCCACTATTTCTTTGTTGAATTGGGAGGTGAAAAAATTGGTATACTCAAGTATGACTTTCCACTTTCTCCCAGGGAATTGGAAATACCCAATGCAATGAAGCTCCATCGACTTTACCTCCATCCTGAAGTTCATGGCAAAGGAATCGCAAGGATCCTGATGGATCACTGCGAAAAAATTGCAAAAGAAAACGATCTGAATTCCATGTGGCTCGAAGTGATGGAATGCCAACCCCAAGCCAAGAGATTCTATGAAAAATGTGGGTTTGAGCCTCTGCTAAGTTATCAGCTCGATTTTGAGCGGATTTTCCCTCCCTATCGGGGAATAGAGATTTGGAAGAAAAGTCTACATTGAAGTAAATCAGAAAAAAATCACTTTCTCTGATAGCCTGGTTAAATTCTTAAAAATGAATCACGTAAAACGCTTGTTTACAGTCTTTGCTTTTTCACTTTTTGCTGGAAGTTGTGAGCAAAAGACCAAGGTGGTTTCTATCTCTCAACCCGCAGGTATCAAGAGTTTTTCGGCATCTTCCCAAGCCATTCAGGACAAAGAAATAGTCGGTGTTTATATTATGCCGTCCTGGAATACCGCTGCAGATCCAGCTGTGGATCGAGACAGCTTCTGGTCCTGTCTTCAAAACCCAAAAGACTGCTCCAACCTTCAAAATCTCGGTATTTGGGGTCCGAGAGGAAGGATCTATAATGCACGTTATCCTTATGAAGGGCCCTTTTTGGATAGAAAACCGATCAAAGAATTGAAGGGCTTTTATAATCGAACTGATCCGGAAGTTGCAAAAAAACAACTTCAATACATGAAACAATACGGCATCGATTTCTTTGCTTACAACTGGTTTTTTGGAAGGCATTATTATTACCACCTGAACTTTGGACCTCAATCGAAAATCTATTACCCCAAAGGTGCCAAGATTGATCCCAATCGAGACGGGCGGGTAGCAATTCCCGGTTTGGTGGAATGGGGTGATCAGCTGGAGGTACTTTTGTCGGAAAACGCCAAACTGCCCAAAGAAGAGCAAATGAAATTTGCGATCAATTGGTGCGATGACAGCGATGAACGCTGGAAGCTTTGGTTAAAAATCGGTTCGCCTGATGAACTTGCCCGAAAAGCAAATTACCCAGGCGAAAAACCTGACAAGGCACTTTATCTACAGGTTCATGAAAAAATCACCCAGCTTTGGATTGACCAATATTTCAGTAGAGCGGATTACCTAAAAAGCTCGGATGGAAGACCGGTGGTGTACTTTTATTTTCCACAGGATGCTGAAGCCAGGGCCGCTTTTTACGGTTTGACATTAACTGATTTGCTCAACTTATCTCAGGAAACCGCAAAGAAGGCTGGTTTGGAAGGGATTAAATTCCTTGCCGTAATGGCAGGTCCCATGCTGGAAAAAGAACGGCAATATGGACTTCCCACCCTTTGGAAAGCCAAAAACGCCAAACGCCCTTGGGAAGGCGGAGACTACCAAAAAAAACAGCTTTTACAGGAATATGTGCCTAGATTAAAGAATATGGGCTTTGAGGGAATGACATCTTATGTTTATCACAATTTCTTTGAAAAAGATAATCGCTCCTATGTAGATATGCGGGAAACCTATCGAAGCCATTGGAAGATGTGGAGCGAACAGTTCAAAGCTGATTTAAATTTTGAATATCAGGTTCCTGTGGCCATGGGTTGGGATATGCGACCTGCAGGTGGTACTTGGCCTCAAGCTTCAGGATTTCCGTCTGAACCATACAAGGACTTTGTTCACAGCGACAAGTCCTCATTTACGGCCAAGCTTAAAGAAGCACAACAGGTTTCCAGAAAATACCGCCCAAGCAATGGGAATACGGTAATGATCTGTTGTTGGAATGAATACTTGGAAGGAAACTACATTGAGCCGACTGAAGGACATGGGTTCAGTTATTTGGAGGCGATTAAGGAGGTTTTTGGGAAGTGAGCTGGATGGGTAGTTCACCGCAAAGAATTTTTTAACCACAAAGAAACACGGAGATTTTATTCTGGAGGAATCAGTTTTTGGAAAGTTTCTCTGAGGTTAAGGATAACTTTATCCATTTTGAGAGTACAACGAAAGCTTCACTTTTTGGGCTTTAGTTTTCTGGGCTTTCTTGACCAAAATCTGTGGAGTCTGTGAGCTTTTTATCCACTATAATTTCCACCGCAGACTGTGGATTATTTTTGAGGAATCGAATCATAAAAGAACCACTGAAGAGATGGACACTAAAAACCTTGATTGTGATCTCAGAGTGTTGAAGTTCGCTTTTTAAGGTTCTTAGCCTTTGTGCATTCATGGTAAAGAATTATTAATCACTGAGAGACTTTGCACCTTTGAGCCTTCGTGGCCAAAATCTGTGTAAACCTGTGAGCAATAGACTTTCGAAAAAAAAATCCCGCCTCATTCGAAGCGGGATTCTTTGTTTTTAAATGATTCGAGCGATTACTTTTTAATCAGTCGCTTGGTCATTACCATATTTCCAACTTTCAGCTGTACCGTGTACATGCCCGGAGCCAATCCATCCACCTTAATGGTATGGGTGAAGCTTCCTTCTTTGTACACCTCATCCTGGATCACCAGTCTGCCAATCGCATCATACACTTGGAATGCAACGGTAGTGCTTTCATCCAGATCCAACATGATGTTGGTTTCGGTGGTAGCTGGGTTAGGATACATAAAGAACTCACCTGGCTTCAACTCTTTTCTGAGTTTGATCTCTCTGCTGATAGTCTGACCGGCCCGGTCGGTGCTGAATACTGTCAGCATCAACTGTGCAGGTACCGAAGTTCCTGTCCAGATCACCTTGTCACCATCGAGTGTCAGATTTGCATTGTCAGCGATTTGGTAGGTATGGATAGCGTCAACCGGATCGATAGTGCTCAGCGTACCGATTACCTGTCCGGATCTTGCATCCTTGGCTACCTTATCATTGCTGATCGTGATATCAAGCGCCTGTGGTTTGTCCAAGACTAGGACATTTACTGAGATTGGCTCTTCAAGTTCGTAGAAGTCGTTTGCTTCCAACTCTGCAGTCAAGGTATACAAACCTGGCTGAAGCGGGTTGTAAGCTTCAGTAGAAATGTTCATGTTGATTTTCTTACGGTTGAACCACTTCTCACTTTGTTTCACAATCTCACCTTTGATGAGTTCTATTGGAGTGTTCCATGCCACTGTGATCAATTCAGGATCTTGTTCTGCTCTGTATGAAATATTACAGCTTCCTACATAAGATCTTGGGCTTCCTTTGAGTAAAGCTTCGACAGCGTTAGCACTGACACAGATTGAATTTCGCTTACCGTTAGGTGTTACATGGCAAACCTGAACTTTGTTCTGTCCTGCTTTTCCACAAGAGGCTTCGACGGAGATAACCTTGGTAAAGATTGCATTTCCTACACAATTTCCATTTACAATCAATTCAACCATGTATTCTCTGACAAAATCTCCATTTGCAAATACTTGATAAGTTGAACCTGTAGCTCCACCAATTATTGAGAACATACCTCCGACATTTCTTTGATACCACTTATAAGTTACTCCTGGATAAGTAGAAGGCTGATAAGTTGCAGTCAATATTGTGCTGGAAGGTAATCCCAGAGAAGTGGCTGCGCCATCAAATATTACAACATTACCATTAGCATTTTTAGGAACACTTGTACTAATGAATGCCTGAAGCACTGTCAATTGAGCCAAAGAGGTCGTTTGCGAACCTGTTAGGTTTCCAGAATTAGGAACAAACTCAGCTGAGATGTTATAGGTTGCACCAGGCGTAAGGCTGATAGAGAATGATCCTGAGAATACACCTCCTGTGACAGAAGCTGCGCTTACTGTTCCAATTGTGGTGGTGCCATTTTTAAAGGTTACTGTACCGCCTTTGGTATTTACTTCAGATTGAATGCCTGAGTTAACCGTATTTACAGTTGCAGTAAGCGTCACTTGTCCGCCACTACAATTTGCCAGTGAGTTTGCCAGAGTTATTGTGGTTGGGGCCGGGGTGATCGCAAACTGTGCAGTCACAAATCCTACCGT
>NZ_FMXE01000075.1 GCF_900103735.1 Algoriphagus alkaliphilus
AGAGCAAAACCATGCAACAGATCCGGAACATTTTACAACAAAGAGCGAACGGGCTATCTATTCGTGCCATAGTTCGTCATTCCAATTATTCCCGCAATACCATTCGAGGTTATCTTCGGCTAATCGAACGGAGTTCCTATACGCTTTCTGAGTCTTTAAAACTGAGCGATGAGGCCTTGGGCGAATTACTTTTTGAGTCAGAAACGCCACCCACCGCAGATCCAAGATATCTCCATCTTCAACAAAAGCTTCCCCATTACGCCACAGAGCTCAAGAAACGGCATGTCACCCGTCAGCTGCTATGGGAAGAATACCATGAGAGTCATCCTCCGGAAGGAGGTTATGGCTATACGCAGTTTTGTCACTATCTGAATCAGCATATCGCCAACAAGGATGTCTCTGCGCTGTTCGTTCATAAGCCTGGAGCTAAGCTGATGGTGGACTATTCGGGTGACAAGCTGGGTTATATTGACCGCCAGACCGGAGAGATCATTCAATGTGATGTACTGGTGACCGTTTTACCGTTCAGCAGCTACCTGTATATCGAAGCTGTTCCCGATCAGAAGCAGGAGTATTTTGCCTCATCACTGGGCAATACGTTTGGTTATCTGGGCGGCATGCCTGATTGTATCGTCTGTGACAACATGAAAACTGCCGTCAAGAAAGCCAACCGCTACGAGCCTGCCTTTACCGAACTGATCGAACAGCTTTCCCTGCACTACAAGGTCACCTTCATGGCCACTAGGGTGAGAAAGCCGAAGGACAAAGCCACCGCTGAAACCAGTGTCAGAGTGTCCTATACGCGGATCTTCTCCAAACTCAGAAACCTGGAGGCTTTCAGTCTGGCTGAGCTCAACGCACAGATCAGAGAAGAATTGGAAAAGCTAAACCGCCGCAACTTCAAAGGAAGGAATTACAGCCGTCACGACCTGTTTGTCCAGTATGAACAGCCCCTGTTGAAGTCCCTGCCTTCCACGGTCTTCGAGGTTCGCAAAACCGTCATGGCCAAAGTGCAGCGTAATTATCACGTTCAGCTGGGCGAGGATTGTCACCTGTACAGTGTTCCCTACGATCAGGTGGGCAAACAGGTTAAAATCAGCTACACACAGAGCCAAGTGGAGATCTATGCCGATCACAGGCGGATTGCATTCCATTCCAGAGACCGGCGCAGGTATGGCTACAGCACCCTTGCGGTACACATGCCGGAAAACCACCGGGCCATCCACCAGCAGAAAGGATGGGATGGAGCTTATTTTCTTTCCCAAGCTGCATCCATCGGCCCCCATACCAAGGCAGCAATAGGGAAAATTCTAGAATCCAAAGTCTTTCCCGAACAGACCTTCAATTCCTGCCTTGGGGCCCTTCGGCTGGCTGGCAAATACGGAAAAGACCGGCTGGAAAAAGCCTGTACCCTGCTCAGCGAAGCTCCAAGAGTCAATTACGGAATCTTGGAAAACATCCTCAAAAACAACATGGACAAAAAAGACACAGCCAGTAATTCGGACTTCAAAACTCCTGTCCATGAAAATATCCGAGGCTCAAAAGAACTTTCCTAACTCCAAAACACACAACACACATGAACACACAAGCTACCCTTCAACAACTCCGAGACCTCAAGCTCCACGGGATGGCCAGCGGCTACGAAGCAATCCTGGACCTGCCGGTCAACAGCCAGCCACAGACTCATCAACTGCTCGCCCAGCTGGTCCAGCAGGAAGTCGACCAAAAGCACCACAAACGTACCCAGATGCATCTCAGGCTAAGCAAACTCCGATATGC
>NZ_FMXE01000063.1 GCF_900103735.1 Algoriphagus alkaliphilus
ACGGCCTTTTTTAGGATGTCCCGCTCGATCTGAGCCTCTTTCAAGGCTTTCTTCAACTCCGCTATTTCTCGCTGTTCGGGACTTAGGATAGCTTTACCCTTTCCTGCAAAGCTTTGATCACCATGGGATTCAAACTCTCTGCTCCAGCGGCGAACCATATCTCCGGGTATTCCCAGCTCTCTACCGATCTCATTGGATGTTTTACCATTCTTGTGAAGCTCAACAACCATTTTCTTGAATTCCTTGTCAAAACTTCTTCTTGTTCCTTCTTTCATTGATTCTAAGTTAAGGGGCTTAACTTACTGTCCAATCAAATGTAGCAGCTCCAGAACAGCTATTGATAAGGATGACGCCTATCTAGAAAGTGTAGGACATCCTGCGGTTGATTCAGGAGCTTATTACAAGCTCGAAGATAATGACCCTGACTTTGTCTTTGAGATTTGGTTGTGTCCAGTTACAAAATATGTATTTGAAGGAGATTATCCTGAAACTATTTACGTAAGTCCTTATTAAAACACTGTCAAGGGTCTAAAAGCATATATGCCTTTTGGATTTAAGGCCTTGGTTTTTGGCAAAGATTGAGTAATATAAATCCTGGCTGTAACACGCCGGGATTTTTCAAACCATCAATTCTTCAAAAATGCATACGATCTGGTTGATTCGTTCTCATGAATACTCCGCTGAAAAATTCTGGGAGGTACTGGAATTATTGAAAACCTTTCAAGGTCCGCTTCAATTCAGAACCCAAGAAAAACACTTGGAAATCCCGCAGGATCAGCTGGAGGAGATATCAATTTCTGACATTGAACTAAAAAATCAGAAATTGGATGCGTTGAGGGTTTTCGAATCCAGGGATTCGTCCATCTCATTGAGTCTATTAGAAAAGACGGAGGTCTATCATAAAGTTTCATGGGACACCATTTTTGATCAATGCCAGGAGTATCGAACCAGCCAGAGGATTTCCGAAAATGATTTTATCGTTTTGTTGACCGAGCATTCCAATGAATATGGCTGGTTTACGGCAGGTGATCCAAAGGGACAGCGCAACTTATTTGTTCATACGGCTTTCTGGGAGTACTACACGGGGAGTGATCATCGGTATCCGGTGGCCTATCATGTAGTTTCTGCTGTTTTAAAACGGCTCACATTTACAAATTACAGTGATTTAAATGCCTATATGCACAAGGAGGCCCGTGGCTGTATGAATGATTTCTGTGCAGATAAAAAGAAGGTTTCCCTGAAGCTTCGCACAGCGGATATCTGTCCTGCTTGCATGGATTTGATGGATAGAAGGAATGTGGACAGAGCCGTCATACGCCAAGTTTTGTCAATAATTGAAGGAATTCGGGATCAGATGCTATTCAAAAGCAGGTGGAAATTGGATCCCAAACCATTGAAACTTCAAGTCAAAGGAGAAAGCAAACGAATCATTTTTCCGGAGCTTGGCAACTTGGAGGTAAAATTCAATCCTCTGGAAAAAACCCTTTTTCTATTTTACCTGAACCATCCTGAGGGGATTAAATTGGTTGAGCTTAATGATTTCAAACCTGAGCTAAAAAGGATTTATGCAGGTTTATATAATGGAAGTGATCCAACTTTGATAGAGGCCAATATTGCATTCTTGAGTAATCCATTTAGCAACTCAGCCAGTGAAAAGCTTTCAAGAATGAAATCCAAATTGATCCATGCCTTAGGAAAAGATTTGGCCCTGTTCTATTATCCCAAAGGTGAAAACGCAGAGGCGAGAAAGATTGAGGTAGAAAGGGAATGGGTGGAGTATTGTGAGTGAAGAGCCTAATTCAAATGAAATCAAGCTTGACCCAAAGTGATACTCAGAGGGATGAGTATCAGCCATACGAGATTCTCCCGAAGAAAAATCGGGACAGGCTATGTGGCCTTTAAAAATCAAATTATAAACTCATGACAAGTTTTTTTCTTCGCTTTTCGTAAACAAACATCCTTAGACGATTTGATCAGTGCAGCATGACTTCATCATTCTTTCGTTTTTTTGTGGAGCTTAAGCTAAAGCCCGGGAGTCAAAAAACTGAGGGCTTTTGAACCTGTCCCGAAAAATAATATCTTCTGAAAAAATTACGCCTGTCTTAATCTGTGAAAACTTACCTCCAACTCATTCTCGACTGTTTTGCTGCGATGGACATTGAAGGACTCCGGCTGTATTTGAAGGAGGAGCATGAATACCAGAATGCCAGTAAGGAAGTTTTTCTCAATAAAATCGAGGGGATCTTTGAGGAACTGCAAAAGTCCGGTGACTCCAGTTTAATGGTTTTTCCGGGTGCATGTTGTAATTCAGAATGCAATCCGGAATTGGCGAGAACGGGGTACAGGTTTATCGGAGACGTTTCTCGTAATTTTTTTGACTTACGGTTTATCATTGAGCCAAAGGATAATGATCAGGTTATTGATATCACGGAGATTTTCAAATGCAATTACTTCCTGACCAATGAAGACACAGGAGAGCTCGGAGAGCACTATGAGGTTTTTATTTTCAAGGACGAAGAGATTGACTTCCCTAAAACTCCTGAATATTTGATCCATGTAAATAAGGCGATCCGGGCACAAAGCGAACTTGCATCCATGTCAAATAAATCCAGCGGATGGGAGGAAGCTGTGAATTGGCTGCTTCGGCATAAGTCAACCTATGAATACATCTGTGAAAATGATGATTTCACCGAAGTTCTGAGTTGGACAAAATTTAAATTCAACTATCAGGATCTAGGTGAAGTAATTGAGGTTTTTCAGATGCTTGCCCAGTTCGAGATTCTTGAGTTTTCGAGATTGAATAGGGAAGAAAATGAAGAGAAACTAATGTCAGGAATTCTAAAAATCGAAGAAATTCTTAATCACTCCTTGCTTTTCTTTCATCGAAAAATTGAGATCGATGAATCTGGGTATTATTGGAATTTTGGAAGTGAGTTTAATCTAAGAGGTGGGCTAATTTCTGAAGTTGGCAAGTGGATGGATGATTGGTTTTATCCTACCCAAAAGATGCTGGTGGAAAAGTACTTCGCCCTGACAGAGGCAGAACTGGATCGGATAGTCGAATTTAATGAAGTACCCGAATTCGAGCGGCGATTTGATATACTGACCACACATATTGATATCCGAAAAAAGGCACTGGAAAATGGGGAGTGGATACCTTTCTATCTTGGGTCGAAAGCGCAGATTCAGAGTTGATCTTCCGGGTATTGAGAAAGCGAATTTTTTATTCGTGAAGCAATTTTTTTGATAATTGATGTTGGTTCGATCACCTTGACTGAATCAGCATAGGAAAGAATCACCCTTTCTAGTTCATAATTTGGAATTACCTCAAGCCTAACTTCCAAGGTTTTGGAATCAATCCATTTATCTTTTTGGGATCCATGCAGTGGGTTGGTTTGAATGTATTTCCCCGTTTTCCCAAAAAAGTGAAGGGTTATATTTTGAATTTCTTCTCCATCAGTTTTAGTAACACCGATCATATCGTCAAAATATTCAGTCCAGTTGACTTCGGTATTATGTATGAAGGGGATGGATAGTTCTTCTATTTCCAAAATCCGATCAATAGCAAGATTCCAGTCTGATTTACCTGAAGCTGGATTGAATCCAAACAAAAACCACCTCCCATTAAATTGCTTCAAAAAATACGGGTGAAGAATCAGTTCATGAGAAGCTTCGTCTTGATAGGGGTGATACTTTACTTTCAATGGTTTCTTATACCGAAGTGCATTATAAAGTACTCCCAAATGATCTTTACCCTTTAAGTATTCATTGGATTCAAATTCCATAAGTTTTTGTTCAGATTCACCTAGGGTTATTCCTTGCCTTAGTTTGGGTACCATCTCACTGATCCATTCAAACTGAGGCATTCCCTTAAACTGAGTTAGTATGTCAACCGCCTCTTTGAGCTGATTGATTTCCACTTCATTGAGAGGCATGTTATTAATGGAGAAAGAAAGGTCTTTATAGCGGTAAAAAACTTTCTTGCCGTCCTTGTGTCGCTCCAGCTCAATGGACCAACCTTCTGAGCTTTCCATGAAAGAGATATCATCGAAAATTTGTCTTCGGCTAATTCCTTTGGTATCCGGATCAATTTCCGCCAACATTTTTTCGCACGCTTCAATCAGATTATCAATGAAGTAACGCTTTCCGGGATTGCGAAAGCAATTATCTAGGACTTTATATCTTATTAGGGCGTTTTTGTTAGTTGACATTTTTGGTTACTTTCAATCCGTTAGGGAAATGAGTGTTTGATTTTGAAATGGGTTTCCCAAAACTTTTGAAAAAATAGGAAAAGAAAATTTACTGTGAAGTTTGACTGCACAGAAAAATTCTTCTTTTGTGCATTGTTCTTTGAAGGCCTGCTGCAAGCTATTGATTTGTGCCAACTGGAAGGCGTCGCAAGATGGTTTCAGATCGGTTGGTGTCCCGAAATAATTCGGGATGAATGGTTGAGAGTAATCCGTTTTTATTTAAGTGTTTGAAGAATACTTATTTAAATTGAATTGTCTTAATTATTATAGTTTAGAATCTCATAAACGGAGAATATAGCGGCAGGCTTTTAAGAACTTTTTAATAAAACATATGACACTCACTGATATTCAGATTAAGGATTTAAGAATAGGTTTTGAAAGGCTTCAAACCAAAGAAGATCTTTTGAATTTAATCAATGAAGTTGCTTTCTGGATTGGTTCTACCACGAATTTAATGGAATTCCTACCTTTGGTCAAAAACATGTTTACAGAGGGACTTTTCACCAAGTTGCTTCAATTAGAAGATGGATGGTTTGTAGAATCGGTAGAAACTGATTTTAAACAAGAAGAGATATATATCCAAATTGAGTGTGTTTTGGACGAGTTGGAAGATGCTGAAACAGGGGAGCTTTGCCGGGTTTATGATCATGCACCCTCACGGGAATGGCGTCACTTAGACACGATGCAGTATAAGACCTTCCTCAGATGTAAGCTTCCCCGAATTACAACTTCCAGTGGTAAAGTAAAGACTGTTCAGCCCAATTGGGCTTCTGAATATGGTCGG
>NZ_FMXE01000062.1 GCF_900103735.1 Algoriphagus alkaliphilus
ACAAGCGATGGGCAGGACTGAGTGCCTATGTACTCCATGGTCAGATGGAAATCGACAATAATCTGGTCGAAAATGCCGTCCGGCCATTAGCCATCGGCAGAAAGAACTACCTGTTTGCAGGATCGCATAACGCCGCCGAGATGACCGCAGCGATGTACTCCTTCATGGCCAGCTGCAAAAAGAATAACCTCAATGAATTTGACTGGCTCAAAGATGTCTTTGAAAGAATCCAAAGCCACAAACAAAAAAACCTCTACCAGCTCCTCCCCTCAAACTGGAAAGAATACCGACCTAAATAAAAATCCAACTTAATCAACATGGGTTGGTCGGATGGATACAAACATCTTTTTGCTCAAAGGTAATCATTCCATTAAATTCAGGGTAGAACCAGTTTTTTATTGCTAAATGTATTATAGAAATATGATTAATTCTCTCCTTTCTTTTTATTTAACAACTCTCGGAGTACCCATTTTTCGATGCTAATTACAATAAATATCAATGAACCGGCTACAAATGAGATTATTAAACCTTTTCCATCGAGAGAAGCAGTTCCAAACACTTTTTGCATAAATGGCGTGTATAAAAACATTGCTTGAAGAAGCATTATTGACCCAATACCCAAAAAGACAAAGCCATTACTAAAAAACCCAATTTTAAAAACCGAATCTTTCAGAGACCTGCAGTTTATCAAATAAAATATTTGGAAAAATATAATAAACGTTACTGCTATGCTTTGGGAACGAGCCAAAGCATCTGCTTGTGCCATTCCGCTTGTAAGTGAGTAAGCATACTCCCATTTAAAAAGCACGATAGTTCCTACTGTCATTAGTATCGAAACAAAAAACACCCTAAAAGTTACAAATCCGTTGAAAAGTGCTTCATCGGGTTTACGGGGAGGACGGTTCATTATATTAGGCTCTTTTACTTCGAATGCAAGTGGTAATGCCAATGCTATGGCTGCAACTAAGTTTATCCACAACAATTGTACAGGCAACATTGGAAGTATTAATTCTTTCGTTACAGGATTAAATGGAAAGAACATAATGCCATAAATCAGTATAAATGAAAGTCCTAAATTAGTTGGCAACAAAAAGGTGAGAGACTTAAGCAGATTGTCGTAAACCCTTCGCCCTTCTTCTACAGCTGCAGCTATACTCGAAAAATTATCATCAGCAAGTACAATATCGGCCGATTCTTTAGAAACCGAAGTTCCCGTAATTCCCATAGCAATACCCACATTAGATTGTTTGAGCGATGGTGCATCGTTCACTCCATCGCCAGTCATTGCAACTACTTCATTGTTGTTTTGCAAAGCTTTTACCAACCTTAATTTGTGTTCAGGGGCAACACGTGCGAAAATGTTGGTAGTTTGTATGATCTTATCCAATTCTACATCGTTCATTTTCGACAAAGCCACACCGGTTACAACTGTTCCATTTGCCGAAAGGTTTAATTCCATACCAATAGCACGGGCAGTTGCTTGATGGTCTCCCGTAATCATTTTCACTGTAATTCCTGCATTATGACAAGCCTTTATAGCATCGATTGCTTCGGTACGCGGTGGGTCAATCATACCAATCAAACCTAGAAACTCAAATCCGTTTTCAACATCATCTACCGATATTTCATCACTTTTGATTTGAGTTTTTTGAGCTATGGCAAGCACTCGCATTCCTTTCGAACCAAGCAATTCGATTTGAGAAATAACCTTTTGTGTATCCAAGTTGACAGCCCCAATGTGCGTAGAGCAACGTTTTAGCACAACCTCGGGAGCACCTTTAAGGATAATATTGTCGTTAAGGGTTGCCATGTACTGCTTTTCTGAATCGAAAGGCACTACGTCTTTTCTTGGTATTTCTTGACGCAAACCATCAATTGAAATACCCGCTTTTGCAGCTGCTACAACCAGTGCAACTTCAGTAGGGTCGCCCGAGATACTATAATCGTTTGCTGTATAAATTACGTTTGCATCGCTACAAAGCACAGCTTTTTTCAGCAAGAGCAACATGTCATCGGGTAAAGCGGCTAGTTCAGCATTGTTTTGTTTGAAAACACCAGCTTTGTGATAACCAACACCAGTTACTTGAATGCTGTGGTTATAGTTCCATAATTCACTTACAGTCATTTCGTTTCGTGTAAGCGTTCCGGTTTTATCAGAGCAAATCACGGTTGTACTGCCTAAGGTTTCAACCGCAGGAAGTTTACGTATAATGGCATTTCGTTTTGCCATGCGTTGCACCCCAATGGCAAGGGCAATTGTAACAACTGCCGGGAGACCTTCCGGAATAGCACCTACAGCCAAAGCTATTGCAAAAATTAAGCTTTCTTTAAGTGCATCGAACAATAGTACCCCTTGTCCCAAAGCACGGTATGTGCCAATAACCATAATAATTACAGTAATAGCGACGATACCAATGGTTAAGTATTTGCCAATAAGACCAAGCTTTCGTGTTAATGGGGTATCTAAATCAACTGTTTCGTTAAGCATGTCGGATATTTTACCAAGTTCGGTATCCATACCCGTTTTTACTACCACAGCAGTAGCAGTGCCTGAAACAACCAAAGTGCCGCTATAAACCATACATTTCCTGTCACCAATTACCGCATCGTGAGATACAGCTTTGGTAGTTTTTTGAGAAGGAACCGATTCTCCGGTTAAAGCAGCTTCTTCTACTTGTAGGTTTTTTTGCTGTATTATCCGCATGTCGGCAGGGATACGGTCGCCAGCAGCCACTTGAACAATATCACCGGGAACAATCTCAGAAACAGGTATGGTTAATATATTGCCATTTCGAATTACAGTGGCATTTTCGGGAACCATGCTACTAAGAGCTTCAATAGCTTTACCTGCTTTGTATTCCTGAATAAACCCAATTATAGAATTTACTACTACTACGGCAAGCACTACCATCCCATCGGTAATTTTCCCCAATGCGGTTGCTAAGGTACTTGAACCAATCAGAACCCAAATCAATGGATTGTTAATTTGCCGCCAAAGTACTTTTAAAACGCCATCTTTGTTTTTACGGTTTAGTTTGTTTAATCCGTATTTAAGACGTCTTTTATTTACTTCTTCTAATTCAAGCCCTTCTAATGAACTTTCAAAAGTTTCTATAACCTCTTTATAGTCTATGGCATGCCATTGAACGCTTTTATTTTTTACCATCTTTGATTAAACAATTTGTGTTTGAAATTAGAAATACATGTTATAATAGTATTGTTTCTACAATTTTCTTAAACGCTAAAATTATACTTGAAAACAAAAATCCGAAGTATACAAAAGTCCCCAAAACAGAAAAATATCCAAAAATTATAACAATTCCGTCTTTCTGTAAAGTCCCAATAGAAAGAAAAAAAATTATTAATGCAGGCAAAGTATTACTAAATGGCACTAATCCAAACGGTAACATCAGCAAAACTGAACCAAGCAAAAGCATTAATCCATTGATTTTGCTTGCAATTTTATTGTTTATCAAGATGTTTAACCGATGTGGTTTACTTATTTTTTCTAAAAAATGAAACCATTTCAAGCCATCATTTAGGGCTGTACGTAGCTTTTCTGCCGAAATTATCTTATTCTTTATTCTGTTAGGTAGCCAAAATCTTTGGTTTATCAGATGACTCACCCCTATAAAAAAGATAACACCTCCAAACACTGTACTGAAACCAGGTATTGATACTGGAATTAGAAATATTACACTTAATAGTGCTGCAAATAATAGTAATCCATCATCTCCTAATAGGTCTACAATTTCTGACAATGTTAAATTTTTGTCAGGTATTTTATTAATTATTTTTTTAAATTTTTCAGAAAATGAGTCTTCAAAAAACTCATTTTTCTGAAAAACATGAACTAATTCTTTATTTGAAATTTTTGGTTTTATAATCATAAAAAAATTACATTATTTACAATTACTGCTTCAAAGGAGTTATTATTAAAAATCAAAAATATCACCTAGAAATCCTTTCTTTTTTTTATAACGGTAATCATTGTCTCTGTTTTGATAATCCTTCCCTTGATAATTATCTTCGGGATACCTTTTATCTTGTTGAGGCAAAGCTCGTTCAATTATTTTATCAAGTTCACCTCGGTCAAGCCAAACACCACGACATTCAGGACAATAGTCAATCTCAATTCCGTTACGGTCGGTAATAACCAGATTTACATCTTTGCAATTTGGACATTTCATATTTGTATTATTATATTTGTTTATAACTACTAATTCTCAGGTTTTAAAACCTGATTTACAACAGAATCAAGTTTTGAGGATGATTTCTGTATAAGTGAATCAAATTTTATTTCCTTTTGGTATTCTTTATCGATTAGTCAATCGAGAGTTAAAACTTTATCGACCTCTTTGTTAAAAGCAAAGAGTCCAATGATTCTGTTTTTTTTTAGTATCTGTTCAATCTTTTCATCAACTTTTTTGCTTACATCGCTGCAAGAAAAAAATGTAATCGAAAAGAATGCTAGAAAGATGCTTTTTTCAAAAGTTTTCTCATAATTGTGTTTTTTTATGTTTCTCAAAAATACTTTATTTATTGGTTTTAATTATACGTGGTTTCTTTCTTTATGTTGGGTAATCGGGTTAGGCAAGGGAATTTCACCCTCACCTTCCCACAGAACCGCGCATGAGACTCTCACCTCACATTGCTCTTCATGCATGCATGCCTACCGCAGGCCATAGCCGTCAGGTTAAGGTTGTAAGTATTTCATTTAAGGCTAGTTTTCGTTTCGAGGTATAAAATTTTAGGAGCAAACTCTTTGAGTTGATCAAGTAAGATTATCAACTCTTTATGGCTTTTCAAAGCATTGATTAGGTGATCCGATATGTTTTGGATCAGCCTGAAGTATTTCCAAACACTGCATAACACGTTGTTCTTTTGTAATACCTGATTTTGTAACCAATTGAAAATGGTCAGATTAAGAATAATCCAGATCAATTTTCCATAAAGCTGGCATTCAAACCGATGGATTTTTTTGGTGTTAAACTCGTCAATGGTAACCAGCGATTTCCAGGTTTTGAAGATCAGCTCGATTTGCCGGCGTAAGGAATATACTTTCCTGATGTCTTTTCCTTTCAGAATCTCAGCGGGAACATTGGTAACCATAATATTCAACCTTGCCCTTGCCTTAAACTTATCCGAAACCTTGTTTCCTGTAGA
>NZ_FMXE01000061.1 GCF_900103735.1 Algoriphagus alkaliphilus
TGATCACCGCTCCGATCAATACTCTTGGGTTCAGCGCTGGCCTTCCCGTCGATTTGGCAGGATTACGTTTGTTGAACAGATTTACCAGCTCGTCCCAGGGAATCTGGGCGCTGAGCACCACCCAGCGGTTGGAGGGGTCCAACCCATTGTAGAACGGGGTCTCAAATCCGGTGAACGAAAGCTGGCTTTGGCTGGTGTAGGCTAACCGGGGTGCATGCCTTTTAGGGGTCTTTTGCATAGTTCCTTGCACTTGAATCACATTAAATTCCAAAAAACCTAGCTCAATATCTCTAAATCATCCCTTTTTTATTTTCTAAGCAGACCCTAAATAAGGATTGGATATTATAGAATTCATAAATGTTGATTTAGAGTAATCAGTTTCAACCTCATCTGTAATAGAAATGCTTTTTTGAAAAAATTCAAACGCCAATTGATCATCTTTTTTTATCTTAAATTTTAAGTAATACATTGTTACACCATCTAAATCATTGTAACGATAAAGCATTCCCATTAAATAATTCCCAATTGAGCTGCCATTTTCTGCAGCTTTTGAAATCCAATAAAAGGCTTTTTCAATATCTCCACCACCACCTAGAGAACTTTTCAATGAAAAGAATTTACCAAGCATAAGCATTGCATCGTTGCTTCCAAGATTGGCTGCCTCTTCTAATAACTGAATACCTTGCTCCTTTGTAATTCCAAAATCGTATTTTACTCCAAAAACTGCATCATAAATTGTATGTTCAGCTATAAAATTCATAGCGCCTAAATTGTTATTTTTTGCCGCTTCCATCGTCCAATTATGCCAATTAGGTGTCAATTTATCTAGAAAATCAGTATTCAAATATTCAGTAATTAATTTTTTGGCTTCAAATACAAGTTTCATTTGAGCTATTTCACTACCACTTTCGGCAGAATTTTGATAAACATCCAAAAATTCAGATTTATAAGAATTTTCTAAAGCAGCTATTTTTCTATTTGCTTCTTCTTTTCTTTCCATTTCTTTTTTCGCTTGCCTCTCGTCCAACAAGTCACTCAACAAGTTCACCCCTATCTCTGCTGCTATTGTAGCAATTTCTGAACCCTTGCCCGGTACATTGTTTAATTCATTCCCGGATGCTAAAGATTGACCAGTACTTATGTTATTTCCTACATCTCTACCCCATTGAGGCTGTCGACTAACCAGCTCGGGACAGCAGTATGGCTGACCCATGTTGACAATATTGCCTTTCGTCTGAGTTATCAAAGAAGATACCATCCGCTTGTCTTCTACTGTAACAGTATTTCTTGCTGAGCATAAATACAAGGCAAGCATTGCACATTGGGAGCATCCTTGAGCATCTTGTGTTTCGGTCAAACGCTTGTATTTTGCCATGTCAGCATCTTTAGCTTCGGTGCATTGTGAATAAGTAGTTTCACTATTGATAAAAATGGATATCAGAATAAATAGAAATGATAACTTAACTTTCATAAAATGATGTTTATAGTGTAGAATATAGACTATTTTGGAAGGTTGGTGACACCTGCTTGTTTAAGAATGAGGGTTCCCTTAAAGCTAGATCTAGGTTCGGTTCCTATCCTGGCTAATTAATAAGAAATCAATATAACAAGGGATGATGAATAGCCTTTTTTTGTATTTAAACCACAAACTTGCTACGAATTGGTTAAAACTTGGTTCATATTAAAAGGGACTATACTTTTTCATCTGATCTTATATGCACTAAGTTGATAAAGTTTATTCGAATATTCGATATCCTTTTCACATGCTATTCCTTTACTATACATTATAGCTAGTTCTAAATAAGAATCTGAATACTCATAAATATACGTTTCCTTATAAAAATCAGTTTCTACCTCGTCTTGGATGGATATACTTTTTTGAAAAAAATCAAATGCTAATTTATCATCTTTCTTAAAATCGTATTTCACATGACACGGAAAATCAGGGATAGTTTCTTTGTACCGATATAGCATACCCATCAAATAATTTCCCCTTTTACTGCCTTCTTCCGCAGCTTTTCTAAACCAATACAAGCTTTTTTCACTACTTCCGCCACCATATGGTTTCCCTAGGCATTTGGTGTTTAAATAATAATAATTACCAAGTAAAAGCATTGCGTCAGTGCTTCCAAAATTAGCCGCCTCCTCTAACATTTTAAGCCCTTCTTCTTTTGTAATCCCAAGATCATCTTCCTGCCACATGACTACACTATTACCAATATAATTCATAGCATCCAAATTCTTATTTTCCGCTGCTTCTTTAACCCAATCTTTCCACTTAGGAATCAAGTAACGTACATCTTCATAGTCTAAATTACGTGCCTGATAATTTGAATTCCTTAATTTGAATAACAGTTTCATTCTAGCTTTTTCATCACCATTATCAGCAGCAGTTAGATATTCATCTAAATCAGGTTTGAAAAAATCTTCCCATTTAGCCACGTTGATTTTTTTCTCATTTTCTAACTTTACACTTTCTGCTTCCTTTTTAATATCTCTATTTTCCGACCATTGTTCTATCATTGGTACTACTTCATTAATAATAGTAGTTGTAGCTGCTACCAGCAATTCGCTTTCCAGATTAGTACTCGGTATAGCTGTGTTTACTGTGGATTGACCAAAACTTGAATTACCCCCTACATCTATACCCCACTGCGGCTGTAGGCTAACCAGCTCGGGACAGCAGTATGGCTGACCCATGTTGACAATATTGCCTTTCGTCTGAGTTATCAAAGAAGATACCATCCGCTTGTCTTCTACTGTAACAGTATTTCTTGCTGAGCATAAATACAAGGCAAGCATTGCACATTGGGAGCATCCTTGAGCATCCTGTGTTTCGGTCAAACGCTTGTATTTTGCCATGTCAGCATCTTTAGCTTCGGTGCATTGTGAATAAGTAGTTTCACTATTGATAAAAATGGATATCAGAATAAATAGAAATGATAACTTAGCTTTCATAAAATGATATTTATAGTGTAGAATATAGACTATTTTGGAAGGTTGGTGACACCTGCTTGTTTAAGTATGAATCTTACGTCTACAAATGGATGGTTGGCCACTTTATTCAAAGTATAAATCTTATACTTACCTTGCTGTGATATAAATTTATAATCAGTTTCATCAAAAAAAAGAGAGCCAATTGCTTCCTTCTCCGAGGAATATGGCTCAGAAATTAAATATGGACCAATAGCTTTCCATTGACCTTCATTTGTAATATAAGTTGCAAGAAGTGAGGAATTATAGGTTGCGGGATAATCTGGTTTTATTACAGGTTCAGTTGTTATTATGGGATATAAATTGATACGATAGTAGGTTGTTCGATTGTCCTCGTATGAACCATACTTATTATCTTTATCATTGTCTTTGCGAAGAGAAATGAATTTACAAGAATTCCAATCAATAGCCAAAATATAAGGTGTTTCAACACTAACTTTTCTCATTTCATTTTTGATGGAATCCTCGAGGATAAGATTCATTTTTTCTACGCATTGGATGCTTGTATACAAGTTTTTGTATTTGGCTATTTCCGTAATTAATTCGAGTACCTTTAGACTATTTGGATCTTCTGCCGTTTTTTTCGCTTCTAAAGAATAATCTCTGCTAGGAACGCTAATAGTGTAATACTTTTGTGCTATCGAGAAATTCGAAATACAAGTCATTCCGATTATAACTAATAGCAAGGAATTAAACATTTTTTTATTACTGCACATCTCGATGAAATTATTTAATTGATTCAGATATCGACCTCAATTCTAACTACTAAAAACCTTTTTTGTATACTCCTTTTAACCAAGCCGTCTTCAAAAAATAATATTATTCCAAACTTTCGGATATTAAGTTTAAAATCTCAATGATTTATCAAATACGGAATTATAAATTTATAACTTCTTATATCTTTCTCCGTAAATAACTGCACGACCCAGATCTTTCAAAATCATAACACCCATTAAATTGTACTTTCCAACAGGATAATTTCCGTCATTTCCATCAAGATACTGAATCAAAAGAGTATATTGATATCTTCCTTCTGATCCTATTTGTTTTCGGATAGTTCCATTTTCATCACAATCAATCCAAAATTTTATTTTGATTGGTTTTACCATGTGAGGTTGAAAAAGTCCTTCACCATTTTCATCTAATTGAATAATAGGCTCTCCTTTACCTTCATATAAATATTTTCCTAATATTTCAGTTGGAAAATCTTTTGTGACAGTATAGATTTTACCCATTAGATCAATTTTTTCTACAGCAGTTTGACCATTTGAAAATTGAATCGTGCAAAAAAACACAATAAGAAGTCCTAAATATTGGACATATTTTATTCTCTGGCTCTCTGTTTTACCCTTCATTTTTTTGTCGATTTAGAAATGAATATTATTATTTTTTAGTTATTTTAAATTTTTTTTGTAATACATTTAATTTCTTTTCATGCGCTCGGCTTGTAAAAGACGGAAACATTATTTTCAGTTCTCAATAATACCCAACTATAAGGAAGGGATTTTGCAAGTAAACCTTTGAATTAAAATTACACCCATTAAGCGAGCTGAGGTAGTTAAAAACTGTAGTTGGCATTAATGACAAAGAATCTGGCAGAAATGGAATAGAATAAGGATTGAGTGACCTCTTCTCTGAGTCCAAAAGTCCGTCTATATCAGATCTTTTACGGGATTAAAGATTGGGTATAGCACAAACCCAATCAATACCTACAAGTAGGTATTTTTACAGATCACATACTTTTATTTCTAGTTTGTAAAACTAAACTGAATCATGTCACTACAAGGGAGGGTGAGAAAAACGTGAAATTCTTGCTTTTTAAAAACCAATAAAAATGAAAGGCTAGAAGTCGTGTGCTCGCTGAAGCAATTGAAGGGAAATTCTCAACCTAGGAGAAAATTCATTATCCATTTCGCATTAAAACATCATTTAGTAAAAATCAATAATCTTAGATCTGAAAAAACCAGAGACCTCTTTTGTTAAATAGTTGCAAATCAAAAACTAGATCTGTTTTTTTAAACGAGCGACTACGGGTCCATACGGCAAAGAGTATCCTAAAAGTGATCTGAGAAAATACTGAAGGATCTCCGAAAGAAAGCTCCAGAACTATTTGGATAGGTTTTGTAACAAACTAAACCGAAGACAGTTTGGAGAAAGACTATTAGATTGACTTATTATAGTTTTATCCAACCCCACTCAAAAAGTAGCTGATAATAAAATATTTGAATATTAAATTTCACATTTGATCCCTTTCTAAATTACGATGAAAGAAAACACTCTATCTGTTTTGGGACATTCAATTTCATATTTTGAAGTCAATCCTGAAAAAAAATCGACTGTTCTTTTTATTCATGGAAATTCAATGTCTAAGAAGCTTTTTCGAAATCAATTGAATAGCGAGAGGTTCAACAACTACAGATTAGTTTTCTTTGATTTAGTTGGTTTCGGGGGGTCTTCCAAGTCTGATCAACCCACGAAGGAATATAACGTTCCATTTTACGCTGAATTAATTAGGAGTGTAATTCAAGCATTGAGTCTTGATGACGTATACTTAGTTGGTCACTCGTTAGGAGGACATATTGCAATTGAATTCGCAGGTAGGTATGTAGACGAAATAAAAGGTTTTATAGCAATTAGTACACCTCCTCTTGGAATACCAGCGGATATTCCAGCTGCATTTCAACCCAATCCAGCTGCTAGTCTATTGTTTCAAGCGCAGCTCAGTAAGGAAGAAGTAATTAATTTATCAAATAACGTAGCTGGTACTATTTATCAAAATGAAGTTGTTGACTCAGTTGAATCGGCTGATCCGCTTGCCCGTCAAAAAATAGGAATGTCCATAATCAATCAAAATTATTTGGATGAAATAAGGGTGCTGAATGCAATTAAATTACCATTCGCACTAGTTCTCGGGGAAGATGATAAACTTTGTAATCCAGGATATTTTTCAAAATATCCCTTCAAAAATCAATGGAGAGGTGAGGTGAATATTATTGAGCATAGCTCACACAATCCATTTTTAGATCGACCGGAAGAAATCAATAGATTAATTCTTGATTTT
>NZ_FMXE01000058.1 GCF_900103735.1 Algoriphagus alkaliphilus
AGTTACAAAGACTACCGTCAGGGAGCCCAAAAACTGGAGATGAGCCTGGACAATCTGGAGTTTATCCGGCGATTCTCCCTGCATATCCTCCCAAAGGGAATGGTACGGATCAGGCACTTTGGGATATTGGGAAGTTCGGCAAAGCAAATAACGATTCCGATCATTCATCGGGAACTTGGACTGCCGCTTCCCGAACCAGAAAACAGAGTCCTCGAAATATTCAATCCAAGATATTGCCCTTGCTGCCAAAAGGAAAGCATGGTGAGCATTCAGCGCCTGCCCAAGCGTGGCCCGCCCAAGGCGGTGTTTTCTGCTGTCCCGACCCAATTCTAATCCCCGATTTTGATCGGGCTGGCGAAGCTATGCCTGTCTGCCGCCAAGGCAGGCCCATACTACAAAAAAGCCCTTCCAAAACGGGTTTGGAAGGGCAGAAAATTCTATAATTAGATTGCTTTTTGAATGTGATCCACGACACAAAGCGAACTTTTTGAACTAACCAACCCTACAAATCCAACTGAAATTCCGATTCAATCCCCATAAGAACCTCACCGGTTTCGTGCAACAGCGCTTTCATTGTTCGTGCTCCGCACGCAACGAAAGCTTAGTTGTTGGGTGCTGGCCTTCTGTTTTTGTCGATTGTTTCTCAGTCATTTCGTATTGGTTTTTGTCGTGCGTTGGCTTGGTGGCTCTTTTGCAAAACTTGGCTTTTGCGTTTGCTTGTGCGGTTTTGCAAATGTGCCACCAATTTTAGGACTGATTAAAATATCTTGACTTAATTCTTTCAAATACACTATCAACAAGACTCTCAAATGTAACACATGGGATATTCCCATGATGTTTGATTTTACTCTTTAATTCGTCAATTGATGTCCCAGCAGAGTAATAAATTTTGGGAACCCTTGCAGCTTCAGGAGTCTCATCTGTCATTATTATAATCTTGTCAATTATTTCGTTTCCCCATCTATCATTTCCTAAGTCATCATCAATTAATATAATGTGAAAGGTATTTGTCATTAGGTCTGATTCAAGCATTGAGTCATCTGAACGTTGCAAAATATCAAGTTCACTATCCAATTCATGCTTTAGTCTTAATGCTAAATATTCTCTGAATGATTCCATTTTGGTTTCAGAGTCTTCGAACAATAAAATTTTAATCGTCATTTTTTTATTTATTAAAAGTTAATAAGAATTCTGCACCCGGTTCTGCCTTATTCACGTATTCAATTTTTCCGTTTATTTTACTTAAGATTTCTTTAATGTGAGTTAATCCAAGCCCTGAACCGCCAGTTGTTGTAAAACCAAAGTCAAATATTTTCTTTTTATCTTTTGGTGGTATTCCAACACCATTATCGCTAAATGAAGCTATAAGTGAATGGTCGAATGAAGTAAGTGTTACATCAATTACGTCTGCATTAGCTTTTTTAGAATTATTAATTAGGTTATCAATAATTATTGTCATTTCAATTGGCTTGAAATTCGTGATAAACTTTTCTTCTTTGCTAAAATGTAGATTTATTTTTATACCACTATTGTATGTTCCTGCAATATTTTCAATATACTGTGTAATAAATTCTATCATGTCAAGCCTTTGGTCTTCGGCATTCATTTTGAAGTTAGCTTTAGTAGCAAACCTTGAGATGGATAATATCTTATGATTTTCAAGATTAAGCACCCCAATTGCTCTTTTGAGTTCTTCATTAGTAATCGGAATATTCTTGTCTATCTTATAAGTAAGAATTTTAAGATGGTTGCTAATTATACCTGAAGAAATACCTATATGATGCATTAAACTTACTAAGTCAACTAAATCTTGGCTCTTTAAAGATTTAAGAAAAAGATTTTGAGCAACATTTTCTTTAATCTCTTTTTCTTTTTCTCTAATTTCTTCCTCTGCCAAATCTGCTATAACAATAGCATCATCCAAGGTGTTTTTAACCTTTTTGATTTTTGCAATCAAATCAGGGTTGTCGGTATCTCTTGCAAGTTTCTCAATCGATTTTAATAGTGATTTTGCACTACTACTTTCCTCTTGAGTATGGCTAATAATATCAATTAGATTAGGGTTGAATTCAATTGATTCTATTTTATCACTACTTGAAATGTCTGCTATTAATCGAACTATTTTTTCTTGGTCTTTTGATGTGTTTTCAAACTCTTCTATATCTACTCCATATTTCAATATGTTCTTTTTGAAGCTTTCTAACTTCACAATTACCTTTTCAATAAAGAAAGATTTTAATTGGTTATAACTCGAATTCTTTATTAGACCATCTCCACGACTTGTTGTTTCCTTAAATTCCTCGTTTTCACCCAGAATTTCTATTCTTCCAATCAACTCACTAGTTCCAACAAAATCACCTAATCTATTTTGTTGTCTTCTGTCTAGTTCAAAGGAGTCTTCACCAGGCTCACCAAATGGATATACACGAATCCCATTTTTGTAGAGAAAAACTGAGCCATATTCACCAGCTTTCATCCCCATTTGTCTTGTGAAATTATTTTTTGCAGCTCTGTTTAGATGATAAAGCTCTACAACAATTTCTTGTAATAAAACAAACTCTTCATTCTCTTCCTTTATTCTATACAACCAAACTCCATTGTTAGATAATTCAGTTGTAATAGTTTTTCCATCCAGTGATATTTCTGAAAATATTTTTATTGTTTTTTCTTTTAGAATTTCTAGCAAATGATTTTCGACTAATCCATTAATTTTTCGATTGTTGTCAATTTGTAGTGAATCATGCTCAATGAAATCATTGGCTATTATTTTTATTTCGAACTGGCGTTTATTGTTCCCACTGAATGGATTAATTAGTTTGGCAAGAGAATTTTTGAGTCGCAAAAGTTTATCTACATCCCAAACTGAATCATTTCTAAGTCCATAAATTTCTAACATTGTTCCTGTCTGGAACTTACTTGGATTAGTTTTAAGCGTTTGATGATTAACACTTACATTAATAAATTCATCTTTAGCATTTTGCTCAAATTTCGACCAATCAACTACAATTTGTTCAGTTTGAGAGTTTAATTCATCTTTTGTAGATGTTAAGGTTAAATACGAACCTAACTTATCACATGAAAATCGTCCAATTCCTTTAGCCCCTGCATAGTATATTTTAGATTGTATTTTATTCCTATAATCTATGTCTTCTGTTCCGTCTTTCTTAGCAGAATAAGCAACAAACAACCATTTATTCAATAGGTCGTCATAATTCATGCCTTTGCCGTTGTCGGTAATTTTTATATTACCATTACTACTTAAAATATTTTCAAATTCTATCTCAACTTTTGTTGCATGTGCGTCAAACGAATTTTTGACTAATTCAAAAATTGCAATGAAATCATCAGTAATTAAATCCTTACCGATTATATTTTTTAGACCTGAACTAATACGAAATTGTAATTCTTTACTCATTATATAAATCGTATTTGAAGGTTTAGTTTAAAATACAAGTTTTCACCTTCTGAAAAAACATTTCCAAAATCGTGTCGGGTGCTGCTTGCTGTTTCAAGTTTGGTATTGTGAAACAGATAATCTTCGAATTGATTTCTGTTGTAAATGTGATAGCATAAAATCTCTCCGTCCTCTTTTACAATCAAATAACCGCCTGTTGCATCATATAAACCACCCCAAACTTTTGATGGCATCATTCCGAGTGCTACATCAGTTAAAAATCTTTTGATTTTGTATTCGTAAAATGAGTGTGAAAATTGAGTGTCATAACCCAGTGGATTCTTTGAACTTATCTCTTCAGTTAATGCACTTATCGTGCTTAAATTACTTGTAAAGAATTGTTTGATTACTTCTGCAAGTATGTTAGGCAATAAGCTGTCAATAAGAACCAAATTGTTTTTGAAAATATCCTGCTCAAGCGATAAAAACTTTAATTTTCCGCCAAGCTTTTTCACTTCCTCTAAACGGTCTTTAATTTTACTTCTCGTGTCAATTGCGTTTATTTTTTTAATGTCAGAAGTAGAACCTTTAAAACCGTTGATTTGATATACAAAGTTTGTCGTTTTCCCCGCATTTAAAAGAGTGGAATCACCTCCTAATTGAGATTTAATGCTAAATCCCAATTCTGCTGTTTGATTTATTCTTTGGTCGTGTATTACAATTCTGATGTCAGATTTTGAAGTTGACTTTGCTTTTAATGTTCCGCAGTTAACAGATTTCATAAAGGCTTCGGTTTCAGGGATGCTAAATGCACCTGTAGAACCTTTTATTTTGGAAAGTAGCTTTACTGCTTGTTCTGAAAATGTTTTAACAGGAATTCGCAGTTTTTCTTTGCCTCCTGAAACAACAACTAAATCACCGGTTATTTCATATTCGTAGTTGCCACCGGTTTCATTTCTGATAATTTTTATGATGGGATAGAATAAATTCTCAACTTTTTTCAAGTCGGCATCACCGGCAAAAAGATTCTTGTCGCCTAATAATTTGAATAGTGCATATATTTCACTCCATTCACCTTTATTTCCTGTTATCATTTTAAAATTTTGATTTTAACTGCTTTTAATACTTGCTCTGCGGTTGCTTGAATAGCAGGAACGGCAACGGAGTTGCCGAACTGCTTGTATGCGGAAGCATCAGCAACCGGAATTAAAAAATTGTCCGGGAAGCCTTGAAGTCTTGCCCATTCTCGGGGTGTCATTTTACGAATTCCTTCTCTGTTTACTTCGCCTTTTATGTGAGTAGTAGGAGTGAAGTCTTTTATTCGCTTGTCAATTACCAAATTTCTTTCTCTGCCCATTCCACCGCATACAACTGCGTTGGCAATGCCTGTGTCCGATATTATCTCAAACCCAAAACCGTTTCCTTTGCTTTCGTGTCTTGACTTGTGGTTGTGAAGTGTTTGTAAATATTGAGTTGATAGATAGAATTTTGTTGGTGGAACTTTCTTCTCTTTAATGTCTGCAAACTTTACTTTTTTGTTAAGCGGTTTTGGGTATTCAAATTCTGAAACCTTTGTGCTTTTATGAAAGCCAACAATGAAAATTCTCTCTCTGTTTTGAGGAACACCAAAGTCTTTTGCATTTAAAATTTGTGGTTCGGGAACATAATATCCTAAGTCATTTCTCAATACATTTAAAATTGTTGCCAAAGTTTTTCCACCATTATGATTTCTTAAACCTTTTACGTTTTCAAGAAAAATAGCTTTAGGTTGCTTTCTTTTTATAATTTCTGCAACATCAAAAAATAAGGTTCCTCTTGTATCTTCAAATCCTCCACGTTTTCCGGCAATAGAAAATGCTTGACAAGGAAATCCAGCACACAAAACATCAAATCCATCAGGTATGAATTTTTTAGTTTGTTCTTTTGTGATGTCACCAAATGGAACTTCACCAAAATTTGCTCTATAAGTTCTTTGTGCTTCTTTATCCCACTCACTTGTAAAAACACATTTACCACCTAAATTTTGCATTGCCATTCTGAAACCACCAATGCCGGCAAACAAGTCTATAAACTTGAAAGTGTAATTATCAGGAGTTGGAAAAGGAACATCATTTACTTCAAAAAGTAATTGTTGTAAAGCATTTTCTGCAACCATTGAAAGATTGTTTTCTTCCTCTTGGAATTGAACATATTCTTTCAAATATTTCATTGCATCTTTCTTGAAATGCTTCGCTACTCCATTATCAATATTGTGGAGATAATGAGTGATAACAGCTTTCTTGTGATTAGCCGGAACTGCTTCAACTAATCTGATTTGAAACCGTTTTCCGTCAAACTCGTCAATTGATATTTTTTCTTTCAGTTTCATTTATAGTCTTTTGAATTTTAGTAATGCACTTGTCAAGATTTTTGGTAATGTCTTTACCCCAAAATCTTAATACTTTCCAACCTTCTGCAATAAGCTTTTCGTTTACCTCATTGTCACGCTCTATGTTGCGTTCAATTTTTGTCAGCCAAAATTCCTGATTGCTTTTGTGGTCATACTTTTTTGTTTCCCAATCTTTACCGTGCCAAAACTCACTGTCAACAAAAACAGCAAGTTTATATTTTTTAAAGGTTAAATCAGGTTTCCCAAAAACTGTTCTATCATTTTTTCTATAACGCAAACCTTGAGCAAACAAAGCTTTTGCAAGAGCAGTTTCAATCTTAGAGCCGAAGGCTCTAACTGCTTGCATATTCTTTCTTCTTTGTTCTACTGTAAGCTTGTCCATAGCCCTACTTTTCTACAACTTTAAATTCATAGTCAAGGAAAATCGAAAAGCGAACCAAATAGTCAACTGTAATGCTGAATTTACCATTTTCAATTTTTGAAATTGTCGAACGGTTAATGTTCATCAGTTCTGCTAATTGTTCTTGGCTGTAACCTCTTTGCTCTCGAACAATTCTAATTTTGTCGCCAAGTTTTAGCCGATAATCTTTTATTTGATTTTCTGTTGCCGTTAATTCTGCGTTCATAGAATTGTATGTTAATTCACAAATAAAGTTCCTGTGTGTTCTGTTCCGAATTCGTCTTGAATTGTCAGCCAAACATCTGTTTCAACTCCTTTAACTCCTTTTGTCAAGTCAAGCATAATTTTCTGTTCGCTCACTTTTACAACTTTTCCTGTCGCCTGTGAATAGTCGGCTTTGTTAATTGTTACTTCGTGTCCAACGAGGTCGGAAGTGTCAACTTCTACAACTTCAAGGTCGTCAAGTAAAACTGTGTTGATAGGAGGGAATGAAAGTCCTGTGTTTAGAGCTTTAATGTCTGCTCTTGGTCTTTCAACGTCTTCTTTGATTTCTAAAACAACGTAAAGTTGGTCTGGATTTTCGTCTGGTAGCGGTGTGTGAAACTTTGCTACTTGTCCCGGTTTATTTGGTTTCATTTGTCTGTGTGCAGAATTTATAGCGTTGCCCCCGCTGTTTAATTTGTTAATGTGTCAAAGGTAAAAATCTCGTTCTAAAATGGTGCAATATATTGAACATATTTTTCAACAATTTGTCAATGTCAAGTTTGTTGCTGTTGTCCGGTGCGTTGGCAAAAAATGGCTCTTTTGGTTTTGCGAAGGGTAGGCTTTTGTGTCGGGCAAAACCAAATGTGCCATTTGTGCGGTGGCTTTTCTGTCCGTTAGTTTTTCGTCTGTTGTCCGGTCAAATAGGCTTGCACCCAACGTTTTGGGGGTTTGCGATGGCGGGGAGTTTTAGCACTAAACTTCATTCGGAGAACTGAACTTCCACCTTGCACAAATGTGTCCGCGAAGCACGGAACCCCCGCTATCGCAAACCCCTTGTTGCACTAAACCTGCGGTAGTTTCTCCGGTAAGCGGCAGGAAGGCCGTAACTTTT
>NZ_FMXE01000079.1 GCF_900103735.1 Algoriphagus alkaliphilus
CCGCCATCGGAGGGCCTCTCTATTGATCTCTCAATAGTCCTCCATCTATTTCAAAGCATTCAACCTACTTTTAAGGTCAATTCAAGTCACACACGTTTCTCAGCTATACGCAGGCAGGGATTTTTACCACTGAACTTTCTACGAAGAATTGAACTTTAAATTTACCACTTTCCTGTCTTACGAAGCACGAAACCCCTGCTTGCGTATAGGTGATGTTGGCGGTTCGTTGTTTTTTGTCGACCTATTTTAGTTTCTTCATTGTGTTACTTTCAAGCAATGATTTCATTTGTGTAATGGCTGTTTTATTGAGCTGGATTAGGCGGTCGTTTTGTGTCAAACCTTGTCGGATGAGCAAAGCGTTTATACTTTCCATATTGCTTAACACAACTAACTGTTCCAATGTCGCATAATCTCTGATGTTTCCTTCTTTGTTGGAATTCTTGTCTCTCCATTCTTTTGCTGTAATTCCGAAAAGTGCAACGTTTAATAAATCGGCTTCATTGGCGTAAACAAAACTTGCTTGTTGTTTAGTTATTTCATTCGGTATTAAGTTTTCTTTGATTGCGTCTGTGTGAATATGGTAATTTACCTTGGCTAATGTCCTTTGAAAGTTCCATTCTAATTTCAGTCGGTTGTTTTCATCGTCTTTCAGACGTTGAAATTCATTGACCAAGTATATTTGAAATTCAGGACTTAGCCACATTGCAAAGTGGAATGCAATGTCTTTGTGTGCATAAGTTCCACCGTAACGCCCTACTTTTACAAGCATCCCAACTGCACTTGTTCGTTCAATCCATTGTCCGACAGACATTATGAACCTATTCACTCCTGCTTCTTGGGTAATTACCCCGAATTCGGGGTAATTAAAATTTGGGTTGTTGATTTTTTCCCAAACACCGATATATTCCAATGTATTTTTGTTCGTAACCCACTTGCCGATTAGTCCGCTTCCTTCACGAAAAGAAGCTGTCATATCGGTCAAACTAATATAGTCAGTTTCATTTTGATTGATTACCGTTATCGGTGATTCGTTTACGTTTAGTTTTCTGCTTTTTGCCATTTTTTATTTCACTAAGCGTCAAAGTTACAAAAAGAAATTATGGTTAGAATAAGTTGTTCTTATTTGGTTTTTATTTGTCTTTATCTTATTTATGTCGCTTTACAATGACCGCCAATCGGGTCAGGCAAGGGAATTTCACCCTCACCTTCCCACAGAACCGTGCGTGAGACTCTCACCTCACACGGCTCTTCATGTTTATAAATCGCT
>NZ_FMXE01000056.1 GCF_900103735.1 Algoriphagus alkaliphilus
ACAATGTGTCCAAAATTCAACTTTGGGTCATAATTTGGTCACGATTTATCATGATAATCATCTGTACACAGTTTATTTATACCCCTTGCCGAATTTTAGTCAAAACAAAGGCAAATAAAGATCTGAGTCTGATGAAAGTCACTCAATATTTAACAAGGAATCCACAAAAATTGATTCTAATTCTGAATGAATTACAAAGCAAACCAAATGAACCTTGCCTGGCGATAGAGGCACTAGCCAAATATTGTTGCTATGAAACAAGAAAAAGATCTCATTATCAACAAGATCTGAAAATTATATATCGCTAAGTTAACGCCAATGCCCAGAGGGTTTGAATTTTTGTACTGAAAGGTAAAAAGAGAAATCCCTGCTCTCAGCCCCGTTGATAACAAGGGATTTGCCAAAGACTAGCATCAAACATTCTCTTTATTTATTCTTTATCTTCCTCCTGCAGGCAGACTCCTCAACCAAAAGTTTGTCATGGTCTCGCGCAGGTGGAGCGAGGTATTTTCCCGTTCGTTGATACCATGGGCACGCATGGGGTAAGACATCATGGAAAATTGTTTGTTGTGTTTGATCAGTTTGTCCACCAGCATTTCAAAACTTTGGTAGTGAACATTGTCGTCGGCCGTGCCGTGGATGATCATAAGCTCTCCTTGTAAGTTTTCTGCATAGGTGATCGGTGAGCCATCGATATAGCCTTTCTGATTATCTTCCAAAAGCCCCATGTATCGCTCCTGATAGGTGGCATCGTAGAGTCGTTGATCCGAGACAAAAGCCAAGGCCAATCCGGCTTTGTAGATTTCTGGATATCGAAACATCAAGTTGAGTGTCATTTGTCCACCACCACTCCATCCCCAAGAACCTACACGAGTGGGATCTATGAAATCATAGGTTTTGAGGATTTTTTCTACTGCAGCCTTTTGATCAAAAGAGGCCAAAATCCCGATCTGACCATAGATGGATTTGCGCCATTCTCTTCCTCTCGGAGTTTTGGTGCCACGGTTATCGATGCTGATGACCACATAGCCCAGCCGCGCCATGTAATGATGCCACAAGTCTCCATCCGCCCAATTATCCTGAACAGTGGAAGCTGCAGGTTCGCCGTAAACGTAAGCCAAGAGCGGGTATTTTTTCGCAGGATCAAAGCCCTTGGGCTTGATCATCCAGGCATCCAAAACCACTTCCCCGATATCCACCTTGATAAATTCCTTTGGATTCAGTCCCAAAGCCGAATGCTTGGCTTTTAAGGCTCGATTGTCTTCCAAAACCCGAACGGATTCGTGCTTGGGTAAGGTAATTAGGGAATAGACTAGAGGAGTCGTGGTATTTTGGAAGGTGTGGATTGCAAATTTTGAATCCGTTGAAATCTGATAAGCATTTTGTCCTGAGAGGTTCATCGGCGTAATCCGCTCAGCTTTTCCTTTTTTGGTGAGCGAACTGCGATAGAGGTAGCGCTGGGTGAAGTTGTCGGGTGAGGCGATGTAATACACAAAACCGCTGGCAGGGTCGATGTGGCTGATGCGCTCCACGTCAAAATCCCCTTCGGTAATTAATTGAGAGGTTTTGCCATCTCTGGAAACTTTATAAAGATGCATCCAGCCGTCCTTTTCACTGGTCCAAGTGAAAAATTTCTCCCCCTCCAGCCAGAGGATATTGTCATGGAGATCCAGGAAAGCCTCATCTTGATCAACCAAGATTTTTGACAATGCCATGGTTTGGATATTTGCAGTCCATACGGTGTTGGTGTTTTGTCGTCTGTTTAGCTGCTGCACCATCACCTCTTGGGAATTGGGGATAAATTCCATCCGCGCCAGGTAATTATTTCTGGGATCGCCTGGGAAATCAAACCATTTGGTCTGTCCTCCTTCACTGGAGACTACCCCGATTTTCACGGCGGAGAGTGTATGGCCGACTTTGGGATAAGGCAAAGGAATGGGCTTGGAGTAAATAGAATCCAAGTTGTTGATCAGATAAAAAGTGCCCACACCTTTGGTGTCAGACTGCCAATAGGCGATGTTTTTTCCGTCAGGACTCCATCTGAACCCATCCCTACATTCTAATTCCTCTTCGTAAACCCAATCAAAGGTGCCATTGATGATGTCCTTATCTCCTTCCAAGGTGATTTGGTTGATTTTGCCTGATTCGAGAGATTCTACAAAGATGTTGTTCTGACTTACATAGGCCACTCGGCTCGCATCAGGAGAAAACTTGGCAAACATCAACGTAGTAGCGGGGATGCCTTTTCCCAACTGACTCAGTTTTCGGGTTTTCAAATCCAAGACCCAATAATCTCCCCGGGTATGATAGCGCCAAACCTTTCTGGTATTGGTGAAAACAAGCAGCTTGCTGTTGTCTTCAGACCAATGGTAATCTGCGACGGATAAGGGTGTGCCTTGTCCCACAGGCACTAATTCCTCAGCCGAAATCAGGATGGATCGTTTTCCGGAAAGTGCATCGTATCGGACTATATCGTCCCCTTCGAGTTGGGCGCTTTTTTCTATGCTTGAATAGCCCTGCCCGTCTTTCATCCATCGGATTGGACCAAAGCGATTCTGTCTGTAGACCCCATTTTTATAAATGTCGGGAAGTGTCAGTTTGGATTGAGAAAAAACATCCGCTCCTAAAATCATTAAAAAAGCAAAAACTATATACCTCATTATTTTTTTAGTTTAATTGATCAAGATCCGATTTTCTTTTGTTCCATCAGGAATTCAACGCTACGGGAGTTCTTGTTTTAATAATACCAATAATCGGTGTAATCCTAACAAGCCTAGACAGATTTCAAATTGGAAAAATAAAATCAGATAAGCCCGACAATGCTCATTATATCGGGAAGATTTAAAAAAAGAAAGCCTTGGTTTTGAGGATAATAGACTTAATTGGCCATATTTAGTAAAGTGAAGTAATTCCTTTTAAATTTATTTCTGTGTCTTTAAGAATAATCCAATGAGCTATCCAAGCATTTTCAACGATGTAATCGGCCCGGTGATGCGAGGTCCTTCGAGTTCCCATTGTGCTGCATCTCTTAGAATCGGCAGGATTTGCCATGATCTGATGGGGGGTAGCATCTCGGAAATTTTGATCGAGTTTGATCCCAACGGTTCTTTGGCCACCACGCACAAGGAGCAGGGTTCAGACATGGGATTGTTCGGAGGATTTTTGGGATGGGAGGCTTATGACGAGCGCTTGGTCAATTCCGAGATGCACCTCGGTGCGGCGGGTATTCAGGTAAAAATCGAGATCAAAGACATTCAGGCAGAACATCCGAATACGTATCAAATTACCTTAAAAAATCCCTGGGAAACGCATCAGGTCATTGCCATTTCTACTGGTGGAGGGATGATAGAAGTCATTGAAATTGATGGAGAAAAGGTGTCACTGGCCGGAGATTGTTTCCTTACCCTGATTTATGCAGCAGATCTTCAAAAACCGGAAAGTTACTTCCAACAATCCGGCTTGTCGGATGAGGTGGAAATTCATACAGCGGAAGGCAGTTTTTTGGCCATCAAATCCCAGGATTTTTTAGATGAAACGCTGATTGAGGAACTTAAATCACTAGACGGAGTGTCCCAAATCAAGCAAATCAGGCCGGTGTTACCTGTGCTTACAGGTAAAAATCAGACCGTCCCATTCATTACCTGTGAGGAGATGCTTGCTTACAATCAGGACAAGAATTTGAGCTTGTGGGAATTGGCTGTGCGGTATGAAAGCATCCGGGGTAATATCACCTCCGTGGAAGTACTTGCCAAAATGGAGGAAATCAGAATCATTCTCAAAAATGCAGTCGAGACTGGTTTGAAAGGAACGAAATTCGAAGACCGAATATTAGGCCCACAATCTGTGAAATTCAAATCCATGATGGAGGATCGGAAACTGATCACTGGGGATGTCTTGAACCGGATCATCATGTACGTTTCGGCTATCATGGAGGTCAAGAGTTCCATGGGTGTGATCGTGGCAGCACCGACTGCGGGTTCTTGCGGAGCGATGCCCGGAGCAGTGTTGGGCGTAGTAGATTCCTTGGAATTGTCAGATGAAGAGGCGGTCAAAGCCTTAATGATTGCCGGTTTGATCGGAGTCTTCATTGCGGCTCACTCCACCTTTGCAGCTGAAGTGGGAGGTTGTCAGGCAGAATGCGGTTCCGGTGCTACCATGGCTGCTGCTGCCATTGTTCACTTGGCAGGAGGCAATTTGAATCAAAGCATTTCTGCTGCTTCGATGGCTTTGCAGAGTTCTTTGGGAATGATCTGTGACCCCATAGGGAATCGGGTAGAGGCACCTTGCCTCAACAGAAATGTGATGGCCGCCTCCAATGCACTTTCCTGTGCCAATATGGCCCTGGCAGATTATGATCACTTGATCCCTTTGGATGAAGTTATTGAGACCATGTACGAGGTAGGAAAAAGTATCCCCAACACCTTGCGATGCACCACCCTGGGAGGATTATCAATTACCAAGACTGCGAAAGAAATCGAAGCTCGGCTTACGCAGAAGCATTTTTATAAGAGTTGTTGATTCTAATTTTAAAGAATTCCGGTCTGTGAAGACACAGACCGGGGCTTATTTTTATCTGATTGAAAATCCTACCATGGTGCCTTGGACTCCATATCCCGCGGACTTGTGGAACTGGATAATTGGGGCTTCTTGGAAAATTCCTTCAGAAAAGGTTAGATGAGGTAAGAATGGAGATTTTGGGTGTTTTTTTGGCACTCTTTAGCTGGTACTTCAGTGCAATTTTTGTCCGGCAAAGTACAACTTGCTTTGCTTTTGGGCTGGAATGTGTGTTGGAATTGAGGTATGGGCACACTGATCCCATGAACCTGTTTTGAAGGCAGGTTTAGGCTGCTTTTTGATCAGTGGGGAGTTGCTTCTCAGCCCTTCTTTTGGCGATTTTTACCGAATTGGCAGTCATGATTCCAAAAAATATCATCAGCTTCTCTCTTTTTTCTCCCTTTACTTTGATTTTTCCCAGGCCGTAGAAGTTCTTGTTTGTGCCAAATACCCCTTCCATCACCGTGGCTCTCTGTTTGGATATTTCCGAACTGAGCACTTTTTCGGATTTGCTCAGCTCTTTGGGACCCTTCTTGGGGAAGCAGGTGAATATTTTGTTGGCAGTACAGAATCTTCGGTTGTCGTTGGTGGCATAGATCCGGTCAGCTCCCAGTTGTTTGGCCGGGCCGAAAAACCGTTTGTGCTTGGCCACTGACAACTTTAACCGGGTACACTCATTGAATGCGTTGAAGTCAAGTTTGTCTATAAAGGAGAGTCCGTCCACCTGAAGGATATGGGCTTTGGCACCGAATTCCACGGGTTTATTCTCTTTGCCTCGCACGATGGGCCTCAGATAGGGCTTGTGCAGGGAAACAATCCTGTCCTTGAGTGCTGAAGGAGGATGGGTGAGCAGGAACTCCTGCTGTTGGTGTACCTTTTTGATCACGGCAAGTCTTGCAAAATCCTTGAGCTCTAAATCGCCTCCTTGATGCCTGTTGAGCATATCCTGCAGTTGTCCGATCCCTTTTCCAAGAAGATAGACCAGCGCGTTTCTCCTTTTAAGGGTCTCTTTGAAGGTCTTTTTCCTCTTCTTGATGTAGGCAGACTGGCTGATTTTCTGCTCCCTGTATTTGGATCTTGGCCTTTTAACCCCCAAACTCCCGCAGAGTCTGAATAGCTGTTTTTCAAACACCCACTCACAGCATTCCCACAGCAACTTCACATCGGTGGGATACCTGATGTAGGATTCGTAACAGGTGGCATCCATCAGAAGGACATGGGAGTTATTTACATCCCGTTTCCAGTGGTTAATGAGCACTTCCTGAAGTTTTTCCCACTCGCAATGTCGTTCCAAATAGGACCTTACTCTGGTCAGGATGGTCATGTCCTTGATTTGCTGGTTTTCCGCCAAAACCTTCCCGCAAAAGTACTGAAGTGACCAGTCGGTGTTGAAGCGCTCCAGTAATTGCCTGTCACTGACGTTGAGGTAGGACTTGAGAAACATCAGGGCAAACATGCCTTTGCCACCAAACCAGCTGGGAGCTCCCCTGCCGGATCGCTCCTCAGGAAGGCAGGCTACCAGCTCATCCCAGGGGATACAGTCATGGATCTGACCAAACAATGAATTCTTGAAAAAGTGATATTTTGGAGAATATCCGTCAAAGTCTTTGAAAAGAGGAAGCTGGCCTGTATTTTTCATCGTATTTTGGTTTGCAACCTCAAAATACAAAAACCAAAACCCCGAAAAAAGCTCAAAACAGCCGATTTCGGGGTTTTTATGTTATCTTTTTGTTAATTAATTATCTGTAATTCAAAGACTTATAGATTTAGCAAGAAGCCCTAATTGAATAGGAATGGCGCTTTAGCCCATTCCTACAAGGCATTATTTTTATTGGCGGGCTTTAGCCCAAAAGTTAGAATTTCCGGCCTGTGAAGACACAGACCAGGGTTTTGGAATTGCTAGGGCATGCTAAAATTTCAATCATTTTGGGGTAGTTTAGCGCCTCTTTTTGGAATGGGCTAAAGCCACATTCCTATTGAAAATTCTATAATATGACCTCGGAATTGCAATTCCGGAACCCTTGATTAAACTGTCAATATGTCCACTTCTGCATAAATGTTCAGAAGTTCTTGGGATGGATAATATTGAGTTTTGGGAATTTCAGATCGATGAAAATTTGATTCAAAGGATTTTCGTTCAAAAGCGGTATAAATGGCAAACTCGGGATTTTTCCTATTTAGCGTGGTGATGAGCACATTGGTGTCCACCACCAATTTGGGTTTAGGTTTCTCAATCACTTCACTCACTTTTCTCTGAGTTGATCGTAATTTTTTTGAGAAATCTTTTTTTGAGATACCATTTGGTCAACTTCAGATTTCAATTTTTGAGAATAATGATTGGTGAGTAGATCCCTTATCTCCACAGATTCTTCATAACTCATCTCCCTATTGAACATGCGCAAGAGGCTCAGCTGAACATCATTTAATCCTCTATTTTCTTTGTCTACAGTATCCATTAGTTCTCTTAGAAAGTGTTGATCAAAGTTAACTCAACTGCATTAGATGTCAAAATCAGGAATTTAGCTAGTCAATATTGATTTGGCATACTATTAAATTCCCTCATGCTTTAGCTGGGGGGAGAAATTATTGCGGCACCGTCATCCATCGCCAAACAATACTTCCGTAACTGGACTTGTGGCTTTTCAAGGTTTTGGAGATTCCGCCTAATTGGCCTTCTCGGTCCCGGGTAGTTTTGAGTTCAATTAAGGAAAATTCCCCGCGCTCATAGTCATAGCTCACTCCATCATCATTGTATAGTAAATATGCGTTTTCCTTTGAACCGTACAGTCTGACCTCCAGGGGTTGATCCGGATTGTCTTTGTCTAAAGTGGATAACATGGGGATGATTCCTCCATCTTTTACAAAAAGCGGGATTTCTTCGAGTTTAGTCTTGATGGAGATCGTCTCGCCATTGCCGGCATATTCCCCGGTGTAGAAATCGAACCAATTCCCTTCAGGAAGGACAACCGTACGCTCCTTTTGCCCGGTAAATACAGGTGCTACAAGTATCGATGGCCCCATCATGTATTGATCAGTCACTTCCAGCCTTTTTTGCTCTGCGTAGGGATTTTTTGCGTCATCCAATTCACCTCCGGCTAAGGTCTCCCGAGTGTCGAATCCGCTCTCCAAAACCATGGCTCTGAAAGGGGGAATGCCTTTTTGATTGTATTCATAAAAGGCAGTGTAGAGATATGGTAGGAGTTTCATTCGAAGCTCAATGGTATTTCTGACCAGGTCCGTGACTTCAGGGAAGCTCCATGGTTTTTTGCCTGATGACCAGGCATTGAGCATCATGAGCGGAGAGAAACTAACCGTTTGAAATCTGCGAATCCATTCTTCGGCGGAGTCAGCGCTTCGGATTTCGGGAGTCCACAAAAGCCCCGACAAGGACGAATTGGCCAGTGCGGTCAAATAGCCTTCATGATCATAATGATCGCTGTACAACACAAAATTATGATTGCTTGCGCCGATGTAAGCGGATCTGATCAGATTGTAAGTTCGCTGATTCTGTTCCTTAAAATGACGGTCAAACATGTCCATCATCATCATGCCATAGAGTTGTCGTATTTCAACCGCATCATTTCCTGAAGGGAAAGTGGCATGGTCGGGCCAAAGCCAAACATCGTATCCATCCACCTCATCAAATTTGTAACCGCTCACTCCGATGGACAAATGATTCTTTTGGTGGTGCTTCAGCAAGACTTGTTGCGCTTCGGGAATCGTGTAATCCGGTACTTCCCCCAGCCAAACCGTATGGCTGCCTGTAAATGGACTGATGTCTTTGTACATGGTGGAGACAGGGGCGACATAGGGATTCTCCCAAAGGTTTACTTTTATCCCTTTTTGATTCAATGTCTGAACAAAGTTCTCGGGGTTTGGGAAGCGTGTACTGTCCCAATCGAAAGAACAGGGATAAGCAAAACTTTGCCAACCCGGTTCAAGTCCTATGACATCCAAAGGAAACCCCTTGTCTTCAAAATCCTGTATTTCTTTCAGGACATCGGCGTCGCTACTTGCCGTATGCATCCTGTGCCAGAAGCCAAGGCCCCACTTGGGAGGGATCACTCCGCCTCCGAAAAAGAGATTGTAGCGCTGCACCACCTCGAGGGTTGTACTTCCGGCAAAGACATAAATCTCCATTCCATCCCCTTCAACACTCGCCTCGACCGCATCAGAAAGGGGTCGGGCAGGCCAGTTTTTCCCTGTTGTTCGGTCAATTCGTTCAGGGAGGGCACTATCCTTTCGGTTGCCTACACCCACATGGACTTTCACCCGTTTGGATGAATTTATCAAAACTCCATACCCTTCACTTGAAATATAAAAGGGAACCGGTGCATGGGTATAGCCTTTGATCCCGCCATAGTGATCGACTTTAAGCGAATAAACCTCGCTGCGTCTGTTGATCCCTTCAAACTCCAATCCTAAACCATAGATTTGTTCTGTTTCACTCAGAGGCAACCGGACACTTGCCCGATTTGGAGTCAGAAGGCTACGACTGGCATCTTGGGCAAAAGGGAATGGAGCATCTCCAAGCGCTTTGATTGCATCTACTTTAGGTTTATTCGCATAATCCATGGGATTCAACCCCATCTTTCCGAAACTTGCCTTCCATATACCGGGCATCACCTTTTCCCATTTCAACTCCTCCATCTCTGATATCAGGGTGTTTTGTGCCAATCCATTCGAACAAATCAGGATGAGTATCGGCAGCAGGAAGTAGGGTTTGAAAAGGTGCTTTTTATATTTTGTGTTCATGTGTTGGATTATAAAATAGGGGTTCTGGGTCTCAAACTAGAAAGAAATTCCAGATTTACTAGCTGTTCCATTTCTCCAATCAGGATTTTCTTTTGTCGCGCTTCTAGGCAAAAACCATGTCCCATTTCCATCATAAAATCCTGCAAATGGTCGAGCAGGGCAGTCTCTAAATCACTCTCCTCCACCGTATCTTTCACTTTCAAGCCCAAAAATTCAAAGGCATAAACCGATTTCACAATGTCTGAAGGATTGGTTTTCTCTGCTTTTTGCTGTGAGATTTCGCTTAGCATTTCAGGCTTGACGCTCAATCCGCTGCGTTCATAATAGAGGCTGTTGATTTGGCGTTTGAGTTCTTTTACCGACCAAGTACCCTTGATGCAAGCGATCTCATAAAAGGTACGTTTTAGCAAATCTTTGATCTGTAAAAGTTGCTCAATATGGGTATACGAAAGACAGGTAATTAGCTTTTCAACTGGAACTTGTGCCTTATTTTGAGATTGTGGGGTTGCCGACCCCATAATTTGATAAGTCGATGAAGAGGATGAAAATAAAGCGAATTGATTATCAGTAATATAATTTGAGATCTGAGGATAGAGCAGGTAAAAATCTTTAAATCGATATAAGGACCTGCGATCTACACCTTTAATGGATTTCAGCCTTTTTGCAAGTTCATCAAATAGTTTGTCGCCGTATACTGATCGGTCTTCACCATGTAATTCAAACTCAACAATATAAAACCCAATCAGCCAATTTCGTAAAGTCAGGGACACGTTTACAGCCTTCGCCGCCTGCTGCTGAAAGTGCCCGTGGGTGTTGGATATGGTCTTTACTAATCGTTCAAAGTTCATTTGACCAGGAAGTTTAAATGTTTCCAAATTAGATTTTGGCTAAAGCCTCTTGATTTAAAATGGTGATTCACTGGAAGAACTAATTTACATTCCAATTGAAAAATAATTTCCTTCAAATCTTTCGAATTACCAACGGAGTATTTAGATATTCTGATAACCGCAATCCTGCCAGAAATTAAGAAATATGCTTTAGAAGTTGCGGCTAATCGTCCACAGACAACGGTCGACAGTCCACACCTGTGCGCCGTGGCGTACCACGTTCAAATGAACTTCAAACAACATTTAATAGGGTTACTGGAAAGAAAGCGGAAATACATGTGTGTGCCTTGAAGCGGAGGAATAAGTCCTACGCATGCTGTTGAAAAGATGATGGTAGGTCCATCGTGTAGGCTGTCAGCCAGACTTCACAAACCACTTTATGGTGCGTTTCACCGAAAGGTACTCGTATTGAGCGATAAAGAAAAGGCGGAGGTCATCCGTCAGGTGAGTAACGGGGAGTTGAACGAGAGTGAACCTCCATAGTAAAACATCGATATATCCATAGCCCATACTGAAACTGAGGGGGTATATGTGTTCTCAGGAATAAAGTCCGGCAGGTGTAAGCTGCTACTGGCCGGACAGTATGCGGTGTAAAGGAG
>NZ_FMXE01000055.1 GCF_900103735.1 Algoriphagus alkaliphilus
TTGGGTTCAGCGCTGGCCTTCCCGTCGATTTGGCAGGATTACGTTTGTTGAACAGATTTACCAGCTCGTCCCAGGGAATCTGGGCGCTGAGCACCACCCAGCGGTTGGAGGGGTCCAACCCATTGTAGAACGGGGTCTCAAATCCGGTGAACGAAAGCTGGCTTTGGCTGGTGTAGGCTAACCGGGGTGCATGCCTTTTAGGGGTCTTTTGCATAGTTCCTTGCACTTGAATCACATTAAATTCCAAAAAACCTAGCTCAATATCTCTAAATCATCCCTTTTTTATTTTCTAAGCAGACCCTATTTACACAAAACTATCCAATGGATCGAAAAAACCGCTCTCGCTCACAACCTTTTCTTTTTTTAGTCGCCGTGGCTTTTTTAGCTGTTGGCTTTACTCTTGGCAGAAAAGCCGGTGAAATCACCCCTATTTCAATCGATGCTGCTGCGGATTTAATCGGTCTGTCTTTTTCCCCTCCAGAAAAAGACAGCATGATCGCAGCACTAAATACGCAGCGAAATAATTTTGAAATTCTTCGAAAGACAAAACTGGAAAACTCCGTGGCGCCGGCATTGATCTTCAATCCGCTACCACGGGGCTTTTTCCCGAGTCAACTACAAAAACCTTATGAATGGGGTTTTCCCGCAACTGTTACATTGCCTGAAAAGGACAATGACATTGCCTATTTGCCACTGAATCAATTGGCGGTGCTGATTAAAAACAAACAAATAAGCTCTGAACGCCTAACCAAAATCTACTTGGATCGAATCAAAACCTATGCTGATACGCTTCAGTGTTTGATCACCTTGCTAGAAGAACCGGCATTACAAAAAGCCCGGGAAATGGATCAAGAGCTTGCTTCCGGTAAATATCGTGGTCCCCTGCATGGAATACCTTATGGCATCAAGGATCTGCTGTCGGTCAAAGGGACTAAAACAACTTGGGGAGCCAATCCTTACAAAGACCAATCCTTTGATGAAACAGCAACTGTTGTTGAAAAATTGAATGAAGCAGGAGGAGTTTTGGTAGGCAAATTTACCCTCGGTGCATTGGCAATGGGTGATATCTGGTACGGCGGAGTCACCAAAAACCCATGGAATTTAAGTCAGGGTTCAAGCGGATCTTCCGCGGGTTCGGCCTCGGCTGTCAGTGCAGGTTTGGTGCCTTTTGCCATCGGTACGGAGACCTTGGGATCGATCGTTTCCCCATCCACAAGAAATGGTGTGACTGGACTTCGGCCCACTTATGGGCGGGTAAGTAAGCATGGTGCCATGGCTTTGAGCTGGTCGATGGACAAGATTGGGCCAATCTCAAGATCGGTCTTGGACAATGCCATCGTACTCGCCCTGATCAATGGCAGGGATGAAAAAGACGCTTCTACGATTCCGGCTGCCTTCAATTACTCTGCTAAAAATGATGTCAAAAAACTCAAAATTGGCTATTTCAAAGCCTTCTTTGAAGGAGAACGAGCAAGCAAAAATGATCAGACGGTTATTGAAGTGCTCAAAAATCAGGGAATTGAACTTCATCCATTGGAGCTTAAAACCAGCATGAATCCCGGTCCGATCTTGAATATGCTAGTGGTCGAAGGTGCCGCAGCATTTGATGAATTGACCCGACTTGATCTGGACGATCAACTGGTCGCACAGGCAAGAAATTCCTGGCCAAATATCTTTCGTGCAGCCCGACTGATCCCTGCCGTAGAATACGTGCAGATGAGCCGGCAACGAAACCTCTTGATTGCAGAAATGCACGAACTGATGAAAGATTACGATGTGATCGTCACGCCGTCTTTTGCCGGACAGCAACTGCAAATCACCAACCTAACAGGTCATCCTGCCTTGTGCATGCCAAATGGATTTGCTGAAAATGGAAGCCCCACATCCATCACCCTCCTGGCCAATCTCTTCGAAGAAGAAAAACTCATTATGCTGGGCCGGTTAATTCAGGAAAATACAGATTGGCAGGCGAAACGCCCGCCGATGTTTGACAAATAGAATTTTTCAAAAAAAGGCCTGCGACTTAAGAAAAAATCGCAGGCCTTTTTTTTATTGCAAAGCGACTACCTCACTATACCGGCGACTTTTATGTTGGTAGGTTTCAAAAACCATACTTTTTGCGTCGTTTCAATAGAATAATGATTTAGCTTGTTTGAGGCCAAGTTCATATGGAATTCACCGTGCGTAGCAGAAGAGAAAAAGAGATTTTTATCAGCCATTCTAAATGTTATGGAAGAAGGATAATTATTCACATACTTGATTTTTATCTCTTTGACCTTTCCTTTAGCCTCAGGCAATAACTTATGCGTCAAATAGTCAAAATTCGTATCCGTGGAATAGGAAAGTGCCAATGAAGGCGAATTGATATCAGCCAGATAAAAGGCTGCAAATTCTGCTTTCCATTGGTCCAAAGTAAAGGTGGTATCCACGGTTTTCTCTTTCCCGTTTACTCTGGAAGTTTTTGTGACCAAATCACCATCCAGCTTGGCAAGTTCCACATCCAAAAACCCACTCAAATTAAAGTAGGGAAGCTTTTCCATTTTCTTCCCTTTTCCGCCGGAATTACAGGAAGTAGCAATCCAAATCAGCAGAACAATTGCCGGAAAGATTCTGAATTTCATAATGCCAAAAGGATTTCACCGGTCATTTCTTCAGGAATTTCCACACCCATCAATTTCAATATTGTTGGGGCCAAATCACCGAGTTTTCCGTCTTTAACTGCAATTTGTTCTTTGCCGTCCACCAAAATGAAGGGAACGAGGTTAGTGGTATGTGCGGTATTGGGAGAGCCGTCCTCATTGATCATCATATCCGAATTACCGTGGTCTGCGATGACGATTATGGTATAGTCATTTTCCAAAGCTGTAGTTACTACGCTTTGCGCGCAGGTATCCACTGCTTCGCATGCTTTGACTGCTGCGTCAAAATCGCCGGTATGACCGACCATATCCGCATTTGCAAAGTTGAGGCAAATAAAGTCTGCGCTTTTTCTTTTGAGCTCGGAATTGATCTTGGACGCAATCTCAAACGCACTCATTTCGGGCTTCAGATCATAGGTTGCGACCTTTGGTGATGGACAGAGAATCCTGCTTTCTCCATGAAACTCAGTTTCTCTTCCTCCGGAAAAGAAAAAAGTAACATGGGGATATTTTTCTGTCTCTGCAATACGGATCTGCTTTTTACCCGCCCGCTCGAGGACTTCCCCGATGGTATTGTTTAGGTTATCTTTTTCAAAAAGCACCTCTACTCCGACAAAAGTATGATCATAATGCGTGAAGGTGATGTAATCCAACTGAAGCTTTTTCATATTGAAATCCTCAAAATCCTTCTGCGTCAGCACTTGCGTGATTTCGCGGCCACGATCGGTACGGAAATTGAAACAGATCACCAAATCACCTTCTTCTATGGTAGCCAAGGGTTTGTTATTTGCTCCTATATGAATAATCGGACGGATAAACTCATCAGTCACGTTGTTATCATATGATTTTTTTACAGCAGCAAGAATATCTTTTGATTTTTCGCCTTCCCCTCTGACCATCGCGTCATAGGCAAGTTTGACTCGTTCCCAGCGATTGTCGCGATCCATGGCATAATATCTTCCGACTACTGAGGCTATTTGGCCCACGGAACCCTTCAAGTGATCTTGTAAATCTGCCAAGTAGTGGATTCCTCCCCTTGGATCCGTATCACGCCCATCTGTGAAGGCATGGATAAAAACCTGGTTCATTCCATTGAATTTGGCCGCATCACAAAGGCCTTTCAAATGATTGATATGTGCATGAACTCCGCCGTCCGAAACCAATCCCATGAAATGGGCCTTCTTTCCGGCGGCCTTGGTTTTTGAGAAGGCAGCAGCCAAAACGGGGTGGGTATTAAGTTCGCCGTTTTCTACGGCAAGATTTACTTTGACAAGATCTTGATAGACAACTCTGCCTGCGCCAATATTCATGTGTCCTACTTCGGAATTACCCATTTGTCCCTTGGGAAGACCTACTGCAAGACCCGAAGCCTCTAATTTAGCATGGGGATATCTGGTGTAAAGACTATCTACAAAAGGTGTTTTTGCCTTGTCAATTGCAGAAACTGCAGGATTGGTAGCAATGCCCCACCCGTCCAAAATCATCAATAAAACTTTTTTGTCCATGGGGCAAATATATTACTTTTCAACCCAAAGATCCCCCCAAAATCTTTTCTGACACCACTTGTCTTCCTGTTTTTTCTATTCTTAAAAATGAGCCTTGCATCTCTTTTTTTGGCTTGGATTTTGCCAAACTAGGATGATGCAAGTGCTAAGTCTTATCCTTTCTGCTTTTCTATGGTTCTTTTCACCTGATTCAGTGATGAATACGGACAAATCCATAGACCCCATCGTATCCGCTATCGGAAGTGGATCAAGCAGCGAATTGGCCCGCTTTTTTGACTCCAGCATCTCTATGAATGTAAATGGTCAACAAGGGGATTACTCTAAAAACCAGGCAGAGATCGTCCTGAGAGACTTTTTCAAGAAAAATCAGTCCCTTGGCTTTTCCCTCATTTTTCAAAACGAAAATCCGGGAAGTCTCAGTACCTACATCGGCGAGTACTCAAGTAACCAGGGAATGTTTAAGGTTTTTATCAAAGTTTCCCAAAACGGATCCGGTTTTCGGATTTATAGCTTGGATTTTGTAAAAAGCTAATTTCAAAAGGCTCAAGCTGGTAGTTTTGGCTATTTTTGAGGCATGAAGCCTGCTTATCTGACTACGGAATCTATCCAAAAATTCATTCAATCTGCACTCCTTGAGGATATTGGCCCCGGGGATTATTCCTCTTTGGCTTCCATTCCTGCAGGAAAAACAGGCAAGGCCAAACTCCTGATCAAAGATGATGGTATTCTTGCAGGAGTTGAACTTGCCGAAGAGATATTCAAAGCCGTAGATCCTAGGCTGGAAGTGGAGTTTTTCAAAAAAGACGGAGACCCTGTAAAAGTAGGGGATATTGGCCTTACGGTTTCTGGACCTTCAGCTTCCATTTTATCCGCTGAGCGGCTTGTACTCAACTGCATGCAGCGAATGAGTGCCATCGCCACCAAAACACACCGACTGAGTCAACTGATTTCTCATACCAAAGCAAAGTTGATGGATACCCGTAAGACCACACCCAACTTTCGACTGATGGAAAAGTGGGCCGTACTCATAGGCGGTGGGGTCAATCACCGCTTTGCGCTTTATGATATGGTGATGCTCAAAGACAATCACGTGGACTTTGCTGGTGGAATTAGATCAGCCATCGAGCGGACGAGATCGTATCTTTCTGACCACAGTTTGAATCTGAAAATAGAAATAGAAACCCGTAACTTGGATGAAGTCCGTCAAGTCCTAGAAGTAGGTGGAGTGGATTACATCATGCTGGATAATATGGATTATGACACCATGCGGGAAGCAGTTCGGATGATTGACGGAAAATATTCAACCGAAGCCTCAGGCGGAATCACAGAGGAAACACTTGCCAAGGTCGCTGAATGCGGAGTAGATTACATATCCATGGGTGCTTTAACTCACTCGGTAAGTAGCCTGGATATCAGCTTAAAAGCTATTTGAGACTAAAAAATCCACATTTCGTTTCAATCCAACAAATTTTGTTCTCTTAACTGCGGACTTAGAAAATACCCGCTTGAAGGTTTCCTCCGTCATTTCGATCCATTCCTTGTTTGAAAAATTGGCCAACTCAGCATCGGGCTGAAAAGCAGGTTCTCGATTCGGTCGGGAAAAGCGATTCCAAGGACATACATCCTGACAGATATCACATCCGAAAGCCCAGTTTTCCATTTTTCCGGCAAATTCATCGGGAATTGCTTCTTTCAACTCAATCGTCAAATAGGAAATACAACGAGACCCGTCCACCACTCCGGGCTGCACAATCGCATCGGTCGGACAGGCATCGATACAAGCTGTGCAGGTTCCGCAGTAGTCTTTTGCCAGCGGCGCGTCCGGAGTCGCTTCGAGATCGATGATCAGCTCGGCCAAAAAGAAAAAACTTCCCATTTCCCGATTAAGGAGCAGGCTGTTTTTCCCGATCCAACCCAAACCTGCTTTCTGGGCCCATTGTCGCTCCATGATAGGTGCCGAATCGACAAAGAATCGACCCCCTATTTCCCCGATTTCTTCCCGAAGCACTTCCAAAAACTCGGTGAGCCTGGCCCGAATCACATCATGGTAATCTTCCCCATAGGCGTATTTTGCCAGTTTGATGTCCTCGGATTGATGCGGAAGTTGCTTTTCAGGGTAATAATTATAGATCAGCGAGACGACCGTTTTAGCACCTTCAACGAGTTTGGTGGGGTCCAATCTTTTGTCAAAATGGTTGGCCAAATAGCCCATTTTCCCATGGTAATTCCGATTCAACCAATCTTCTAATCTCGGCGCCTCCGACTCCAAAAGCTCCGCCTTGGCAATCCCACAAAAATCAAAGCCCAGTCGCTTGGCGGTGGATTTGAGGATTGAGGCGTGTTTATCGGCTGGAGTCATAGGGATTCGAAAAGTAGCTTAAATCATTTTAAACCGGAAATGGAAAACATTTCGAAAAAGACACGTATATTTCATTTAAACACGTGCAATCATGAAGACTAAACTTACATTGACTATCAAAAAAGAAGTTGTAGAAAAAGCCAAGAGGAAAGCGTCAAGTCAGGGAATTTCTCTTTCTAGGATGATTGAAGATATATTTGAAAAGGAAGACCTTTCCATCCAATCCCCTGAATCACAGCTTGCAGCTAAAAGACTATTAATAAGATTAGAGGAAATGGAGCCGTCAAAAGCCCCGCAAGAGTCCGATAAAATAGCACTGACTAAATATTTGAAAGAAAAGTATGGTTAAAATATTCTTGGATACCAATGTGATCCTAGATCTCCTTGGAAAAAGAGAACCCTTTTATGAGGATGCCAAATTGTTTTTGAATTTACATTCTAACGGTTTGGCTAGACTTCAAATAGCTGAAAGCAGTTTGGGTAATCTATATTATTTGGCCTTCAATGTGTACAAACTGGAATATTCTGAATTTACGTTGAGTGAATTTATAACAGTTTGTGACATACTATCAGCGGGCAAGGAGGTGATCTATAAGTCGTTAAATTCCAACTTTAAAGATAAAGAAGATGCACTACAATACTATACTGCTTTGGTGAACAGGTGTGATTTTTTAATTACACGGGATAAAAAGGACTTCAAATATGCTGATGAAATCCCCGTTATTTCACCAAAGGAATTTTTTGCCAATTAATCAATCCTGCTGTCTTCTCATATCCTTCAGATCCTGGTACCACTGCTCCTCAAAAGTTTCCCTGACCTCCACGGGAGCCGCCAAAACTGCCCACACCATCCATAGAATCAGAAAAGGTCCCACCAAAAAGATGGTCCAAATCAATGGTAGCCCCAAATTCAACTGAATCAGCGTAACAAACAGGATTAAAACTCCAGTCACAATACCTACTGCAGAAAGATAGTTTTTCATCTTTTCCATGTAATTTATTCGGAATACTAAACTCACTAGCCCATCCCTTTGTTAAACCTTCAACAAATCCAGGTATTTTATTTCTTGATACACGATACCAGCTAAATAAATCTTGTGTCTTGTGTCTAACATCTAGCGTCTACACATGAAAGGCTTCCGCTTTACCCAATATATTCCTCCAAATGATCCGGAGAAAAACACCTTCGAGAATCTACTTAACATTTTTCTACAACTCGCCACCATGACAGGTGGAGATGTCGCAGAGGCACTCAGCTGGCTGACCAATCTGGACAAGCGCTACAATATGACCAATCCGAATTACGGAATTGGAGACTTCATCGATGACCTCAAATCCAAAGGCTACCTCACCGAAGAAAATCAAAAAGGGGAATTCAAGATCACCGGAAAGGCTGAACAAAACATTCGAAAAAATGCGCTGGAGGAAATCTTCGGCAAACTCAAGCGTGGCAAATCCGGTCAGCACAAAACCACCCACTCCGGTACTGGAGACGAACGGGGGACGGATCGCCGTGCCTTTGAATTCGGAGACAATCTTGATCAAATTGCCCTGACCGATTCCCTGCGGAATGCACAGGCCAATCACGGGTTTTCAGGTGATTACCTGCTCACCGAGAATGATTTGGAAGTGATGGAAAATGAAGTGAAATCACAGACCTCCACGGTACTGATGATCGACATTTCGCACTCCATGATTCTATACGGGGAAGATCGGATTACTCCTGCAAAAAAGGTAGCAATGGCTTTAGCCGAACTGATCAAAACCCGATATCCTAAAGACACGCTTGACATCATCGTCTTTGGAAATGATGCCTGGCAGATCGAAATCAAGGATTTGCCTTACCTGCAAGTGGGACCTTACCACACCAATACCGTTGCCGGGTTGGAGCTTGCCATGGATTTGCTGCGAAGAAGAAAAAATCCAAACAAGCAGATATTTATGATCACTGATGGCAAACCCACCTGCCTGAAAGTCGGGATCAAATATTACAAAAATGCTTTTGGGATTGACAGTAAAATCTTGGCCGAAACGCTGAAACTGGCCGCTCAATGTCGAAAGCTGAAAATTCCCGTGACAACTTTCATGATTGCTTCTGACCCTTACCTGAAAGAGTTCGTGAAGGAATTCACCAAAGTCAACAACGGAAATGCCTATTATTCCAGCCTCAAAGGACTTGGAGATTTAATTTTTGAAGATTACAGACGAAACCGAACCAAACGCTTCTAAGCATGGACTACCAAAAACTAACCGGACACCAACTCCTACAAATCAAAACCCTCGGACAGCTCAAAGCTTCAGGATACACTCCAAAATCCATCAAAGAAGAACTGCGTGATAATCTCATTCTGAAAATCAAGCGAAAAGAGAATGTCTTCGAAGGCATCTGGGGATACGAGGACACCGTGATTCCGGATATTGAGCGGGCGATACTTTCCCGTCACAATATCAATCTACTCGGTCTTCGTGGTCAGGCAAAAACGCGGATTGCCCGAATGATGACACACCTGCTGGACGAGTATGTTCCGGTGGTTTTTGGCTCCGAATTGAATGATGATCCACTGCAACCGCTTTCCACTTTTGCGAAGAATTTGATAGAAGAAAAAGGAGACGATACCCCGATCATCTGGTGGCATCGTGAGGATCGATATACCGAAAAGCTCGCCACGCCGGATGTATCCGTTGCCGATCTGATCGGTGACGTGGATCCAATCAAAGCTGCTACCATGAAGCTCAGCTACAACGACGAACGCGTGATCCATTATGGACTTGTCCCAAGATCGCATCGTTCGATCTTCGTGATCAATGAATTGCCCGATTTGCAGGCAAGAATCCAAGTCGCTCTGTTTAATATTCTACAGGAAGGAGACATTCAGATTCGTGGCTTCAAGTTGAGGTTACCTTTGGACATCCAGTTTGTTTTTACTGCCAATCCGGAAGATTATACCAACCGTGGCAGTATCGTGACGCCACTAAAAGACCGGATCGAAAGCCAAATCATCACACACTATCCAAAATCCATCGAGATCGGCCGCCGGATCACCGCTCAAGAAGCCAATCTGAAAGGAAAACCTGTAGAAAACATCCATGTACCAGAACTGATGAAGGACCTCATCGAGCAAATTGCGATCGAGGCAAGAGGTTCAGAATTGGTTGATGAAAAGAGCGGTGTTTCAGCGCGGTTGACAATTTCTGCCTACGAAAACCTGATTTCCGCAGCTGAGCGAAGGCTCTACATGAACGGAGAATCCAATACCATGGTGCGGATTGCTGATCTGATCGGTGTGATTCCAGCCATTACCGGAAAAGTGGAATTGGTCTACGAAGGTGAGCAGGAAGGTGCGGGATTGGTCGCTTACAATTTGATTGGAAAAGCTATCCGCACGCAGTTCGTGAATTATTTCCCGTCTCCTGAACAAAAGAAGAAAGACAAAAGCGGTAATCCTTATGTGCTTCCACTAGCATGGTTTGGGGAAGGAAATGTGCTGGACATCCTGGCCTCCCAGCCTGACAAGGAATATAAAAGCCTACTTCATTCAGTACCAGGATTGGAAGAAGTAGTCACACAACTGGTAAAGAACCTGCCGGAAAAAGAAAAGGAGTTCTTTATGGAGTTTGCGCTTCACGGACTGGCTGAGTACTCCCAATTGAGCAAAAAATTATTGGATACCGGACTTCAGTTTAAGGACCTGTTTAGCTCCATGTTTGATATGGGACCGGGAGAGGAAGATTTCGAAGACGAAGATGACAATTAAGAAAGGGGCGAAAGCCTCTATTTTTTGTTAAATTGAATTCTAAAATTTCAAGAACATGAATACTGCAGAGAAAAAAAATCGTTTTAATCACTTGGCGCGCAAGCATAAATGACACGGAAATCTTGGATCAATTAGACGAGATCAGAAAAAAGATTACAGTTGAAAGCTATCAAATCTCTCTCGAGCCGATGTCTATGAAAGAATTGGAAAATAGCATGTCAGAGGCTGAAATTGATTTTAAAACGGGGAAATTCATTTCGCAAAACGAATTAATGAAACGAATCAAAGGAGGCAGGATACTTTAATAATAAAATGTGAGGTGTTTGGGTTATGGAGTAAGTGAATTTTTCTGGAAATACCTATGGAGATTAATGTTGAAAATCAGGTAAAATATTGGATCAACGGAGCTACTGAAGATCTCGACGTTGCAAGTATCTTTATTGAAAAGAGTAGGGATTTACATGGATTATTCTTTTGTCATTTAGTCATAGAAAAAGCATTAAAAGCACACGTTGTCAAGATTACTAGACGATTGGCACCAAAGTCCCATAACCTGATTTATCTTTCTGAAAAATCAAAGCTTATACTTAAGGATCAAACACTGGAGTTTTTTGGTGTGTTAATGAAATACCAAGCCTAAAATTCCGATAATTCCCAAATCCATGATTTTTGGACTCTCTTTTTTGATATTTCCTTGAATTCTAACTGGGAAGGAACATAAATACCACAGCGACTGGATGAGTTGTTATTCAAAAAATCAACAACTTCCTTTTGACAAGATTGGCAAAATCCGCCTTTACCAGTAGGCGTAAAATTCCTTGGGTTTTGGGAACAGGGATTTGGTATTTTGAGGGATAAATTTCCCATTGTTTCTTGGTAAAAAATCAAAGACGTTTAACATTAACTAAAATATTCACTGACGCTATTAATGTAAATTCCGTCAGTTGAACTC
>NZ_FMXE01000054.1 GCF_900103735.1 Algoriphagus alkaliphilus
AAACTTCTTTAAGATCATTAAATCAGAGCTGATATACCAGCTCCCACTTCTCAACATCGGACAGACACAGATCGAGATCTTTGAGTTCATCGAAATCTGGTACAACAAAAAAAGAAAACATTCCTACCTGAATTACCTTACTCCAGAGCAGTTCGGAGAAAAAACAAAAACAAAGGCAGCTTAAAGAAAATTGAACTCGAACTAATCAGGTGGATTTTTTTTCTAAATCCACTTGATTAGTTGAGTAGCCCCGCGGCAGGCGACATAAAATCAAATCAAAAACAAGCTTAAAAATATTGTCCAGTTTTTTGTAGCAAATCCACCTCCGATTTGGATATATGTGACCTTGCCCTCCTTCATTAAGAGAGAAGCTAAAAGAAAGGAGGCGGTAATTGTCACAGAATTTTCCATTTGAAAATGAATCTTAGACAATTTTATATAGATGTTTCCTAAAAAAAGAATAAATTCGGTAGTATAAACTCGATGTAAAGTAGTATAGCACTACTATTTACAAAAACCCTTATTCATTCGGCTCTAATGCCGTATTTTTGAACAAACACCATTACAATGAGAGAAGCAGAAGAATCAGAATTCACCATTTTAGAGAACAAAACCATAGGAAGAAATCTCCAGGTATTCAGGAAACTACGAGACCGAAAAGCTTTGGAGGTTGCTGAATTCCTTGGGATAAAAGAAGCCACCTACACCAAGTACGAGCGAGTGGAAAGTAAAATCACTATAGATCTTATTCAAAAGGTTGCTGAATTTTTAAATGTTGATCCTATGCATTTAATCTCTGCCCAACCGGGTCATGTAATTGAGCATTTAACCAACTCGCCTGTATCAATTAATTCTAGTAACAATCATACTAATATTAATGACAAGCAAACCGAAGTCATGATGAAGATGATGGAGACGATGATGCAGATGAACGAGGCGATCAGGAAGATCTTGGAAGGGAAGTGAGCTAATTAAAATCCAACTAGTAAAACCAAATAAGTCTTCAATACAATGAATTACGATGTCAAACTTATCAATAATTCCGAAGGGAAAGGCAGAATAGAGCTTGACCGTATGGGATTTTTGGCAAAGCACATTAAGGGAATCGCGCAGAAGACACTTTTACTTCAGCTATTTGGGTATAGTAAAGTCAAAATGCCAAGAAATCTCCACAGGTATCTTGATATTTTTTTAACGCAAACTCAGGAAGGAGATGGAGATACCATTTTGACTCTGGATGCTGAAAGCTTCAAAAATATTCCCATTCAGTTAAATCTCTTCACGGAAAAGGAAGCGCTTAAGGACCTTACTCCCATGGCTTTAGTGATAAAAAGCTTCACCGCTGCCCTTTCTGATGATGCGGATAAAAATATGATTGACGAGCCGCTTTTGGACGAACTCCTACAGTTCAAAAATTTTTTTAACTCAGACTTAGAAAAGATCTTACTTAGTAATCGAAAAACAATTCCAGAAATTGAATTTTCAAAAAAGGAAATTGAAAAGGTAAAATCTTTATACAAATCTATTCCTTTGCCTAAAAAGCAGGTAGTTGCAGGGGTAATTGATGAAATGAAGTATTCAAAAGAACAGGTAATTTTAACTACTTCTGATTCAAAAAAGGTTATTGTCATTGTAGCTAAAGATCTTCTTTCTCAACTAAAGGAATTCTTTGGCAGAGATATATCCATTACAGGTATGGCCCATTATAAGCCAGGCGGCAATCTTTCCTATATACAATTAGAGTCCTTTGGAGAGCCAGGTAAAGCTGGACATTTCCTGTCCAGAAGACCAGATCAGTTGACCACAAATCAGCAAATTGCAATACAGCTCAGTCAAGGCAAAAAAAAGAACCCCTTGGATGATATCTTTGGCAAGTGGCCCGGAAATGAAAGTGACGAAGAATTTGAACAAATGATGAAAGCGCTCGATTGATGACACGGCTTGTATTGGATACGAACATTCTAATTCAAGTTGTCAGAGGAAAAGCATTAGCCACTGATGTCAAAGCCCTCATTGATGGTATAGAAAATCCTGAACTTTATCTTTCTGTCGTTTCTTTAGTAGAAGCAGAATCGTTAGCAATCAAATGGAAATGGCAGAATCAAAAAATTACTTCATTAAAGAACTTAATGGATTCATTGATTTGTATCGATATCACTGCAAATCAAAAGGAACTGCTAGAGGCTTACGTGAGGCTAGATGCTTATAGCCAAAGTAAAGGGACAGATGATTCCGGGAAAATGCTACAAGGATCCTCTCGGAATATGGGCAAAAATGATTTATGGATAGCCGCCACTACTTATGCCTTGGATGCCGAATTGATCACAATGGATGGAGATTTTGATCATTTGAAAGATATTTGGTTCCCAATTCACAAATTCAAAATATAAAGTAGAAAAATCCAGATAAAAGATTAGGTATTTGTTCACATCAGCTTTCAAGGACAACAGTTCTAGTTTTCCTGAAACTAAACCCTTATAGGTAGTGGACTACTCCGGAGAAGAAACATTTAAATTATTTATGGTTCTTTTCTTCCAAGGTAAGCCAGTTCTTAAATCAAACTCTTGATCATCTATAAACTCATTGTGATCAGCTTTACTTAGAATGATTCGCTTCATTCCGTTTTCATCTCTTAGAAGAGCCTGAAATATACTTCCTGCTGGAATTTCCATATCCAAATGCTTATAATCATTCTGTGAATCTGACTCTACCTTCATTAGTCTTTTTAATATAATTTCAGCAGATTCCAATCTTTTAGAATTCAAAAGGATATTCTTAAGAGCTACTATCACTTCGGTAAACTCACTTTCAAAAACAAACTTCCTTCCACTCCCACTATTCGAGATTTCAAATAACAATCTTTGAACATATTGTGAAATTAAATCCCCAGAGCTTGAAATTTCAATTTTACTCCATTTGTTTGTCGAATGATTAATTTGGTGCAACGAACTAAATTCTATATTCATACATTTTCTTTTTTGAAACTAGTGTAAACTCAATTTTGGGTATGGATATTAGCTGGGTTTATGTTTTTTCTTGCATGTCCTCCCGGCTTGCAGACAAGGCATTTGGCAAGGCCCAAATCCTGGACTTCATTAAGTGTCGTTTACCAGCCTGCCTGCGCATAGCGACAGGTAGAGCGGTGGTATTTGGCTCCCTTCTTGGTGACAAATACCTTACTCTCCGACTGCGCATAGACGGTAGCGGAAGTAAAGAGAAGAATGTAAATCAATAGAAACCGGAATGCTGGGATCATCGAGTGGATAAACAGGTTGCAATTCGGTGGTAGTCAGTTGGTATCCCAAAAAAAGAGAATTAGTTGGAATAAAAAATACCCAGTACTGGGTATTTTTGCATCCTCATCCCTCCTTTTCCTTGAGGAGAAGGCGATAAAGCAGTGGTCAAAGTGAACATTGGGGTCCCATTGAACGGAGTTTGCGCAGTGCATGACCAGAAATTGTGCTCTATTTGAGGCTGACCGTACTGGGAATTCATGGGGAAAAAAAAATTGAGGGGGAAGAGAGGATTTTTGAGTTGGAATGATAGGAATGGAAAATCGGCACCTGATCGTAACTCCTATACCTGGTTAAACAATTTACTGCTTAGGCCTAAAGGGCCTTTCTTCCATTTTTCTAGGCACAGCCCATACCGATTCGGTGACAAAGGAGCCATGGCCTATGGTAGAAATACCGAAATTGAAATGAAGGTTCTGGTCCATCATGATCGGATAAATTGGGCTTTTGTGGTACCGATAAAGTATTTCCCCACTTTTGAGCTCTCTCCCATTCGGATCAAAATATTCCCGCATCTCAAAGCGGGTTTGGACGTTTTCTCCTTTGGAATTCTTGACAATAAAAATCTCCTCTGGCCCTTTTAGGTTACCTTGTTGAACTGAGGTGAGAATAATGGATTTATTGCTTCGGTTTTTTATCTCTAGCTCGACGTACATCGATGTTCCATCTTTTGTCGTCTCCTTAGCCACATAGTTTATTTTAGTCCAAATCGGTGTATTTGACAGATTGTATTGAGCTAAGCTTTTTTGCCATACACCCAAACTCAGAATCGAGTTTACTGCAATGATTCCGAGGTTCTGAATTGATCGGTTCATGTCGGTTCTTTTTTCCTTTGCCTAAAAGGGGAGTAAAATTCTCCTCGTAATGTTTAAAAAGATAATCAATTCTGGCCATTTCTTTGGTAAATGGCTAAGGGCGACAGCATCCCTCTGACCTACTTCAGAACGACTACCTTATGGCAGTCAAGCTCAGCCCTCCAGTAGTTGGTTTTTTTTTAGAGGATTTTATCCCAATCTTTTAGACCGAATCAAAGGTTTTAAATTAACCTCCAGAAAAACCTCCACCACAGCAGACCAGTGAAAATCCTTGATGTCCTTTAAATTAATCAGTAAAACTTGGGCCAATGGATCAGACTGGAGGTTCTTCATTTCAAGTTGTTCCACTTTTGTATTATCTCGAATATGTTGCCAAGCCCGCTTCCTGCAATTGGTGAAATTTCGTCCAACTTTGATAACCTCTTCTCCTCTATAAAAAACATAGACTCCGGGATTGCAAATGAATTCATCTTTTGAAACCAACAATGAAACGACTGGAAGATCAATAAGATGGAACTTGGTTTCAATTGAGGCAAATTCCTGTCTGAACACGTTCTCTATTTTATTTCTAGCATTTATTTTCTCCATACACTTTTAAAAATTTGAATTTTGAGAATTTAGGCCTCTCCCAACCAGTTAAATAAATCTCTGAAGTTCCACCTCAGGCATCTCATCATAGGTCTGCCCATTTAGCTCTCTCCCAGCCTTCTTTTTGTTTTTACCTCCCCACTGTTTGAAGAAGAAAGCCACTTTGGCAGCTGTGCATTGCTCCTGAATATCCAAGACCCAATCTGGATCCATGGGTCTGGCTTTGTGCCCACTCTCCCCTCCAACAATGACCCAGTCGATTCCGTCCAAGTTCATATTTGGTAAGGGACCGATCAGTGGTTCGCAGGAAAGAAATTTTACTCTGGCACCTGTTTGGCGAAGAAAATCGATCCTATCCAGAACTTTATCGTCTTCGACAGATACGCCCATCCAGATATTATGAGACCAAGGTAAAAGGTGACTGATTTCGGCAAGACGATCCGCTCTTTTGGTCAGGACTTGGAAGACATGTTGGCCATTGTCTTTCATCACCTGAAAGACCTTTTGGATAAATTCCAGCGGCACATCCTTGTGGAACAGGTCGGACATGGAGTTGACAAAGACCACTTTTGATTTTTTCCAAGTATAGGGAATGGCTAGGGCATCTTCGTGAATTCTGACTTTCTTGAACCCTGCCTTGTACTTTACCACTCCCATGGCTTGAAGTCTTTTGGTCATGACTTCGGCATAGCAGAATTTACAACCCGGCGATATTTTGGTGCAGCCTGTGACTGGATTCCAGGTGAGTTCGGTCCATTCAATTGATGTTTGTGCCATTTTGGATCAGATTAGGTTGATGGAAATACGATTCGGCCTATCACAATAATCGTTATAATTGATGTAATAAGAGCCTTTTCTGATTTTTTGACCGTCATTTGATGTCACACTTATTTTTTCTTGGCCTGATAAGCCTTTCAATACTTCGACAGCATGAGTAGGTCTAAATCCCTGGTGAAGCGTTGCCGCATAAATCTCTGCATTCGTCCTGCTTTCTTTTAAAAATGATAAGAAGAATTTTTCTAATCTGTTCACCCTGTTAGATCCCGACTGATTAAAGAGTGTCGGCAGGTCAGGATTTTTATAGGTCCAACCCCGTCCTTCCTCCGAGTCAATCTCCCATTTTGCATCTAGCATTTTTTCAAAACCATAGATGTGGCTGGTAAAAAAGAAAAGACAGAAAAACTGATTTTTTTCTCTTGTGATAATAAAAGAGTCCACATAGAATTCATTTCCCAAATATTCCCTGAAAGCTGATTTTAAGTTTTCTATGAAATCAATCCCAGTATGGGAATTTGGCCATTGTTTTTGAGGTACTATGTCTTCGATAAAGGAATGAAGAGCAGTAGGCCTACCTTTCTTTTCAAACCGAAACATATGCTGGGTCGGAAGAAAAAGCAGCACCTCTGCTTTTTTTGTTTCTAAAATTGATTGGATTTGGGAAGCCCGTACTTCGGAGTAACCATATGGATCAATAAAGACAAAGGATTTAGAATTCTTCACAATTGAAATTTGCCTGACCACCAAAGGTAAAGCTGTAACATAATCGATGTTTTTAAATCTGAGGTCCCCGAGAAAGGGGTAATGAAGTTTTTTTTGTTCTATGATGGATTTTACCTTTTCAGTTTTACTTGGCTCTTTATCATTGAAAACACAATCCACTTTGATTGTCTTTTGGCTTTCATGTTGATTCCTGTAATAAACTTCTTTGATCGCCTTCATAAAAATGATCGGACTTCCCTCTCCCCCATTTTCATAAATTCCTTCACCGCAGAATAGGTCAAAAAGTTGGACTTTCTCGAAGGCCTGTGCCCGGCTAAGAATATTCAAATACTTCTTGATGTAGAGATTCAAAAGTCTGACTTTGACTTCAGAATGCTCAATCATGGTATGTTGTGATTCTTTCATAAAAAAATGTTGTCAAATCTGTGAGGCTTGTTTGAATAACATCCTGAACTAACTGTTTTGCTTTAGATTACGTGATTGAAAGGAATTGAAAAAAAGGCAAAAAAAAATACCCAGTACTGGGTATTTTGGGGGGTGAAAGTGAGAAACGTGAGGGAAAATGGAGGTTTTTTGGATAATTACCTTCTCGCTGCGCTCGTTTTCCAATCTCGATCACTTTGGTGACACCAACGAAATGATCTGATTCCTTCTCATCTGAGTTTTTATGTGATTATGATTTGATTTTTAAAGGCCACATGAAACTCTCCTACCTTACCCCTCGTTCCTGATACCTTGCGCTCCTGATAGGTAAACCCGCAGGATTTACAACCTCGGGATAAAAATATCGGGACAGGGTTTCTTCTACCTCAACCCACGCTACCCCCGTACAGCTGTCGGGACTGGCTCACATTGAGAGGGAGCTTGCACATTGGTCAAGTCAAATTTAGATGTCCGATTTGGAGAAAGATCTGGCGAGCTTGAAGGGATTTGAAATTCTCTTTCTACGATGAAGTAGTACCCTCTCCTAGAGGGGAGGGTTAGGGTGGGGTAGTTAATTTTCCGATTGAAGGGAGCTGGTTATTGGTTTGGAAAAGGATATTGATGCCAGCGCAAAGGGAGGGTTATTTGGATTAAAAGCGGTCTACCTTGCGGTAGCTAAACCTACCTGGCGGCAGGCAAGTCTGAAGACTGCATTATTGTAGGCACAAGTTTGAAAACTTGCGCCAATCGGTCCTTTTGGTCAAGAATAAGGTTGGTGAATTATCGTTGGAATCAAAGCGTGCCGTAGGTACGCCAGGTCGGTAGCCAAGGGTAAAGCGTAGCGGAACCCTAGGTAAAAAAAGGAAAAAAGGCCATTGCCCTCGGCGCAGGAATATCGAGAGGAGTGGGTGGCTGATGCCGAGGAGGAGTTAAAAATTGGTCGGGAAAAGATTTTAGTACCAAGGCAGCCTACCTATCTGTAGCTAAACCTACCTGGCGGCAGGCAAGTCTGAAGACTGCATTATTGTAGGCACAAGTTTGAAAACTTGCGCCAATCGGTCCTTTTGGTCAAGAATAAGGTTGGTGAATTATCGTTGGAATCAAAGCGTGCCGTAGGTACGCCAGGTCGGTAGCCTAGGGTAAAGCGTAGCGGCACCCTAGGTAAAAAAAGAAAAAAGGCCGAATACCTCGGCGCAGTTGTATTATGGGGAAAAGGAGGTTGATGCCGAGGAGGAGTAGGAAGTTTGAAGGATGGTAGATGAGCGGTGTTAGGATTTCTCGCAAAGGCGGTAAGTCGCAATGAATTCAAGTCCAGTCCCGATAGAAATATCGGGAGAGAAGTAGGATATCGAGCGTGGATTCAGCCCTGAGTGGAGATCCTCCACGGCGGACGGGCACTCATGGCGGCGAAGTTTTTTCTTTTGCTAATACAAAAAACCAAATAACCACAAGGGAATCTTTGATCCAAGTCCAGTTTCAATACCATCAGCGGCGACAAAATGAAACCCCTGCTCTTTCTTAGGTAGATCCTTACCTATTCCGCCTACTTCGATATTCCATTTTCTGTCAATCAGAAAATCTCCTTTTTCGGGTAAAGTAACTGAGTGCTTGGAGGAAACCTGATTTAAGAAAAAGGTTTCTCTGAGATTCCCGATATCCACATTTCTGCCGAGTGCAAATGCCAAATTGGTGTTTTCCAGGTAAAGTTTTTCGGGCTTTTGAAGTAAAGAAATACCTTCATTTGACTGGTAAAGGTTAGAAGTCAATTTACTTTCATCGAGGTAGTGAAAGTAGGTAAGTAAGGTAGTCCGGTTGATCCCGATTTTCTGACTGATCTTGGTGACATTTGGAATGAAGGGCACAGAATCAGCAATAATCGAAAGTAGTTGCTTGATCTTAGGTACATATCCAATATCAAATTTTCTCAGCTGGGGTAATTCCACCTCCAAAATCAAATTGACAATGGCCCTTAATTGCTGATCATAGAGATCTCCAAATTCTCTTGAAAAGGGGTAATAACCATGTTTCAAATAATTTCCAAAGAATTGGTAGGGTCTGAATTTATTAACCAGTTCAATTGCTATCTCTTCATGCTGATTCAAGACCTCATTAAGAGAAAATTCAGGAAGTGTATTGCCGGTTTCAAAATTGACATATTCTCTAAATGACATTCCTTTGAGAGAATACATCAGAGCCCTTCTACTTAAATCCGCTCCGGAATTGAGAATTTCCAGCAAGGAGGATCCAGTGAATATTACCTGCAGTTCTGGATAAAAGTCATAGATATTTTTCAGCTCCCGGGACCAACCTGCGTATTTGTGAACTTCATCTAAAACCAAAACTTTCCCTCCTGATTTGGAAAACTGATCAGCTAATTCCAAGAGCGTGTGCGATGAGAACCAAATATGATCCAGTGAGGCATAGAGCGCAGCATTATCCGAAACAGCAAACTGACTCTTTAAATATTGTAGGATCATGGTCGTTTTTCCAACACCTCTAGCCCCTGTAATACCGATTAGACGGTTTTCCCATTTAATTTCGGAAATCAAGCTTCGCTGAAAATCCAAGGAAGTCCGATTCCAGAGTCTTCTATATAGTTCAAAGAGATATTCCATAAATGTATAGTATGATACACAATAATAAGTAATAATTGTTTAATGCGCTATACGATTTTGAAAAAGGATTAGGAGTTGGGAAGTTGGGAAATTCGGAGGCTGGGAGGCATGGAAGAGCAGGCGAAGATAAAAATGGTAAACATTAAACCTAAGAGAAGCTATATCATCGGGCTGGGATTGAAAAATTGCTAAAGGAAGCCGTGAGTGAAGATCCTCCACGGCGGACGGGAACTTATGGCGGCAAAAGGCTGAAGGCCTGACAATGTACTAACCTAGGGGGTGGCTCGGCTCCGCTCACCAACCGGCGGAACCCTAGGTAAAAAAGGAAAAAAGGCCATTGCCCTCGGCGCAGGAATATCGAGAGGAGTGGGTGGCTGATGCCGAGGAGGAATTGATGAATAGTCGGAGAAAAATAATCCCCCCTACCCCCTTTGATAAGCCTGACTCGTCCCAATAAAAATTGTTTTCCAAAGGGAGAGTTGCGGCGGAATGATCTTTAAATCTGTTTAAAAAAAACAATCTGAAGACTGCATTATCGTAGGCACAAGTTTGAAAACTTGCACCAATCGGATCCTAAACTATGAAAACCTTCGAGGTTCTATAAAATCAAATTTGGTGAAAAAATTAACAGGAAGGTCTCTTGGGAAAAACCTCAAAGGTTTAGACACCAGCTTCGGCGAGGCGGCGGCGTTCTTCTTCGACGATGCGGTTGAAGATTTCACCTCGCTTTTTGATGCGAGTAGTTTTCTGCCAATCCATAAATGCCACGATCACAAAGAGCATAAAGTACATGATCTGGCTCTTCTGTCGGATGATGATGCCCACATTCGACATCACAAAGGTCATGGAGATGGAGATCGAAAGCAGAGGGAAATTCTAGTCTTAAATCAACACCACATTTGCCTGTGCATCAATTCGGAACCCATATTTTCTAAATACCTTGTAATTCAATTCATGATCAATCTCCTGAAACCGGGGTGACTTCCTGTTACAGGCAAAGGCCTTTTTGTGTTTGAAATTTACTACTGCATGACTTTTTAAAAAAATCTCAATGGTACTAATAAGTTGTTCGATTGCTCCAGATTTCCAGCTTTTCAACTCTTCCTTTAATTCCACAAAATAAAGATGGTGCGCAGTGGTAAGCAAACAATCACATCTTCTTTGGCCTACCAGTTGATTTCCTTTTATCACGCATCCATCAATTGCTGTCAGTACTACTGGAAGGCCAGATTTATTTTCCACTTTTGCTATCCATCCATCAGGATTGGTGGTTGTGGTAAAGGCAAAAGGATTTCCATCGCAAATTCCAAACTCACTTTCAGGCCGAGGAGCCTCTTGACAAGAAGGATCAAAAAAATTAATCATACTGCCAATTCTTCTATTTCTAAAATACTATCCAATAATCTATTTGTCTCTCGCAGGTAATCATTTAAAAAATTACTTCCAGTCACTATTCCATCTTCTGAATACAATTTTCTGATACTCCCGTCTCTATCGTTAAACTCATAAAATGCGAGACTTTTTGGTTCAATTCTTTCACTCGGACCTAAGATTTCATTAAGTTTCCCCCTTAATTCATCATTATTGCCGACTTTTTTTGAAGTCAAATAAGCCAAAGACGCAATACTCAGCCAATTCAAAATATACGGGCTGTGGGTAGTTAACAAGACTTTGTTACTTGGTAAGGAATTCGTAAAACTTACCAAGCTTTTAATCATTTCCCATTGAGAGCTCGGAAAAAGATTTTGCTCTGGTTCTTCGACGATATTGATAAAGGCTGATTTATTGAATTTTTCAGAAAGAACTTGAATAGCTGTTCTTTTTTGATCGTCATTAAGCGAACTACTCCTGAATATTTCCGAAATGGATTTTCTGAATCTGCTGAGTTCTTTTGCACTCATTGGTTCACTTTCCTCACCTCTCAGACTTTCTTTGACCCTATTAGAAAGATATCTACTGACCAAATACATGGGGACAATGGATTGAAATCCTGAGGAAGAATCAGTGAGCGTGATTTTAAAGGAGGAGGATTTGATATTCATCACGTCGTTCAAACGGTCAAACTCTAAGTCTACCTCATTGATTGGCAGTCTGATTGCCCCTTTCAAATCCTGTTTGGCATTTTCATATTCAGTCAAAAATTCTTTGAGCGAATCTGAAGAAAGCTTGAGTTCTTTGGGACTTTTAACGTAGGCTATAAAATTGCGTTCGGCGGGTACATACATCAATTGAGGCAACTTGTATGAACCCTCATTATTAGCAGACGCAGTCAAAATACCCCCCCTATAAGAGATTGAGAATGCATCACCTTCATAGTCAATCTCAGTTTGATCAGAAGATTTTCCTTCCTCAACCAAATAATCTGCAATACGATGATAGGGCAAAAACTGATTTTTGAGTTTGTTTCTTCTGGCTAACCATTGTTCATTAAAATCACCTCTTACCAAAGCTTTTTCGATCCAGGAAAAAGTAGAATAAAGTTTTGCTACAGTGCTTTTGCCAGATCCCTGGTTTCCAATGAATACACAAAACTTAGGTATTTCCATCCAACCGTTTTGCTCAGAAAAGCCTGATTTGACCGGTCCAAAATTTTTGATTCGAATTTTAGTCATGGGTAACAATGTGTTCAATCAATCGAGTGAGCTACTTTAATACTTCAAAGTATTAAAATTAACGTAAAGGAGTAGAATTTTCATTTATAGATAACAAAAAACAGTCGGGGGATTACACTTTTGATTATAACTAGGGAATTTGTCTTTAATGTCTGAGGAAATGCGATGAAGTATGCCGTCACGGTGCCCTGTTCCTCAATAAGATCACAACACTCTGGTCGGAGTTCTAAAGGATTCGGGTCCCCGGAGAAACAGATCATTGCTACTTGGATTGCTTCAGAGCATTTAACCTTCATCTCAACCATTTACATTTGACTTACCGCTCGCGCGACCCCCAGAGGTCAGGCAATGACGGGAGATATTCCTTTGAAACCTTCGAGGTTCTATAAAATCAAATTTGGTGAAAAAATTAACAGGAAGGTCTCTTGGGAAAAACCTCAAAGGTTTAGACACCAGCTTCGGCGAGGCGGCGGCGTTCTTCTTCGACGATGCGGTTGAAGATTTCACCTCGCTTTTTGATGCGAGTAGTTTTCTGCCAATCCATAAATGCCACGATCACAAAGAGCATAAAGTACATGATCTGGCTCTTCTGCCGGATGATGATGCCGAGATTGGACATCACAAAAGTCATTGAAAGTGAAATAGAAATAAATACCACTGCGGACATCTTGACCATGGCAGGGGCTATCCGGATATATTTCAGGAAATCCTTGTTTACAATTCTGCTGAACATGTAGATGTAAAGCGCATTTTCCATGGAAACCACCAATCCGATAACATTGGGTGAATCAATAAACAAGGGTCTAAACCAAAATGTAAAGAGCTTCATGGGCATACTATAGGAACCCATATCCACACCTGAACCGGAAGTTTGAAGTCTTCCTCTGTTTAATGCAGATTCTTCCTCAAAACTTGCCACCACGTTATTTGGATCATAGCCTAAAAAGACAAGCAAATCTTCATACACGTAGACACTCATTCCAATTGCAAAAATTACAACTGCATATTTTTGATATAGCGGTACTTTCTCTCGACCCAAGACAAAACCCACTCCCATTCCAATCAATACAGCAAACAGAATATGAGGACGGATCATATAGCATATAAAACTTCCCAATGCGATATGAAAAATCCTTTTCTGAGGCCAAGAAAGTCCATAGGTAAGGAATGCCAATCCGGCGAAAATGTATGCGCCTTTCCCAAGCGAAGCCGTCCAAAAGTGCATATTGGGCAAAAACATAAAAATGGTAATCGCATCCCAACCCTCGAATTTCGGGTTGAAACGCAGGTTTTCCTTCATAAACAGGTAGAAATAAACAAATCCCCAGAACCCAACCCAAGCTGAAAAAAACATCATCATATCGTAATTGAATCCCAGCCATTTGGCAAAGGGATAATTTATCCACTCAATGAATAAAGTCCCAGGAACAAAGGCGTCAAACCAATTGGTATAATGCTTATAACTGGCGTGATACATGATCGAATCCGATCTATTAAACTGGGAATAAGTCCAATATACCAGTCCAAAAAACATGTGGTACCAGAACATCTGATTGAGCAGACCGGCTTTGATCCACTTGTGCTCCTTCTGCAAATTGCCAAGGATAGGTTGACTGAGGAAGAAGAGGAATAAGACTAAGAGTGCAGCTCCGAGCAAGGGATGATGTTGGTTAGTTAGGGCTTAAATATAGTAATCGTTCGGTTTAATTGTTTGGAAGGAGGGAAGTTTGGAGGTTGGGAAGGAATTGGAAGATTGAGGGGGAGTTGTAAAGTTGTAAGGTTGTAAGGTTGTAAGGTTGGGAGGAGTTGGTAGGAATTGGAAGATTGAAAAATTGAAAAATTGAAAAATTGGAAGATTGGAAGATTGAGGTGGAGTTGTAAAGTTGTAAGGTTGTAAGGTTGGGAGGAGTTGGTGAGAATTGGTAAGAATTGGAAGTGGGAAGGTGGGGCCAGTTCCAATCTAGTGCTGAAGGCACGTTCTTTAATAGCCCAGCTTTTTAAAGCTGGGGTAAAAAGGTGAGATTAAGGTCCCCAGCGGTGGCGCAGGAAGTTAGTTGGGAAAAATGAGGTTATGCCAGCGCAATGGAAAAAGGATGTTCTCTACCTCACCCCCCGCCCTCTCCTTGAGGAGAGGGAGCTTACGGGAGAATAATTTGGGAATTTTTTATTCAGATTAGAATTACAGAAGACCCAGAATAAAGATAAGATTCAAGCTGAAGCGTGCCGTAGGTACGCCTCGTTGGTAGCCTAGGGTAGAGCGCAGCGGAACCCTAGGTAAAAAAAGAAAAAAGGCCATTG
>NZ_FMXE01000068.1 GCF_900103735.1 Algoriphagus alkaliphilus
GCTTTCATTGTTCGTGCTCCGCACGCAACGAAAGCTTAGTTGTTGGCAGCTGGGCTTCTTTGTCTGTCAGAATAGTCTGTTACCATATTTTTCTTGAAATTCTCTAAAGTCAGGTAATAGTTTCATATGTCCGTGTCCTGGTTCATTTGCGTGGCAGTTGATACAAACCACCTTTAAATTGTTGTCAGTATTATTGCTCTTTATGCCGTCAATGTGGTGAACGTGAAGAAATTTTTTGTCTTGTGAAAGGTCTTTATAGCAACCTTCACAAGTATGATTTTTCTTTCTTTTCAATTCGTTAGCAATACTATCGAAGTCCTTGGTATAATTGTTTACTGGTGCTGTTATGTTTGTATGCTTAGGTTTTTTTACTGTCTGCTTTTTGTATAGTTGAAAAAATTCGTCAATACTGAACGTGTTATAGATTGTTTGTTTAGTCTCATAGTTTTGTCTATAACCCTTGTAATTGAGAGCGGTTAAGCAATTTTTGCAAACATTTAGTTTAACTTCTTTGTCTTTTTCAACCCAACTATTTCCGTGTATCAAATTAACTTTGAATTTGCCATTAACATTTATAGAAGCTACATACTTGTCGTATTTCTGATTTCTTTGAGCATCAACTAATGTCGCACAATTTGCAATGTGAAATTTGTATTCTAAGTCATAACTGTATCTTTGGTCACGAATGTAAACGAGGATTTTTTGACCATAAAGTTCTAGTGTTCCATCCTTTGAAATATTGATTTCAGTAAACGGAATATCAACTTCTCCCTTTTCTCTCAATGCAGCACGAAATCCGAATGGGTCGAAGGAGTTCCAATTTGAGGAACCGTCCCATTGCACAAGGTCTGCACCCATTTTTTCTCTCAAACTATTAAGTTTGCCGTCTTGTATGAAGTTTATCAATTTCATTCGTCTGCTGATAGAATTTTTACAATACGTTTTTCGGCATTTGTTCTTACTCTAAACTCAACACGCCTTGATTTTTCTTTATCTTCAATGCCATTGGGTGCGACTAATTTACTCGAAGCAAGTCCATTTGCAGTTAATCTGTCTCTAATCCAATCTTTATTTCCATCAAGTTTTTCGTTTTTAAGAACAAACTCTAAAACTTTTCTTGTTCTGTCCTGCGATAATTCCATATTGTAGAAATATGCTTGTTCCGCTGGAACTTCAAAACTCCATTCAGACGAAGTATGTCCTTCAATTCTTATTTCTTCAATGTCCGCTTTGTATTTTTCGCTTGTTAAAATGTTTACATAACGAGGGAAAAAATCTTCTAGAATTTCTTTGAACTTGGGTTGTAAGGTTGAGCTACCTGAAGCAAACAATACTTCCGGTGCTTCAAACTTTACTGAAAGGGTTTGTTTATCTATTTCTGCATTCCAATTATTAAGGTCGCTTTTAAACTCTGTCATTAAGTCGTCATAGAGTTCCGTTTGCAGTTTGTTGTAAGTAACAGCAATCTCTTTTATTTTATCTTTCTCCTTTATAACATTAAGCATATAGCTTATTGCGATAAATAAAAAAATCATCATCAATACAGACATCAAATCTGATATTGAAACCCATTGGCTTTCGCTTTCTCCGTTTTCTTTAAATAGTTGAGCCATCTTTAATTTTTGCGATTAGCTATTTGAACCAATTTTTGGAGTTCTTGTGTCAAAGGAGTGTAGTCTTCTACAAACTTGTTAGAAAGAGAAGTAAGCTGACTGCCTAAAGAAGTAAGTGCTTTGTTTAACTCGTCTGCAAGTTCGTCATCCAAATTTTTAAGTTGTTCAGTAATTCTATCGGCATTGTCTTTCATCAACTTTTCAATTCTGTTATTTAGCTCTGTAACGAGTTTTTGTTGTTGATTGCCTAACTGTTGGTATGAGGTTGACATAGCATTTATTTGACTGTCAATAGCTGTTTTCTGAGTTTCAAACATTCTATTGTTTTCTCTAACGGCTGTTTGAACAGCACTTGAAAAATGCTCTGTCAAGTCTTGAATTTGCTTCTGAATTGTCGGAAAGGCACTTTTTGCATTTTGTGACATTTCATTTATTGCAACAAGGTTTGTATTAAGGTTATTGAGTAATTCTTGCAGTTTGGTAGAAGTATCTTGATAAACGGCTGCTTTCTTTGACAAACTTGTAAGAACTTGTTCGCATTCAACAATTCCATTAAGGGTTTTTTGAAATTGCTCTGTCATACTTTCAACTCTTCCCGCATATTCTTTTTGCCATTCAAGCATTTTTCCAACAGCATCATTTAATTGTTTGAAGTTGTCTCCAAATTGCTCATTTATTTGAGTGTTAAAATCTTTCATCACTTGGGTAAGTGCGTCAATAAGAGATTGAGTGCTGTCAGCAACCATTTTTTCGGCAAAGTCATTGAACGAATTATCAAGCTTGTCCAATCTGTCAGCATTTGAGGTTCTCAATTTTTGAACTTGCGTTACAAGTGTTGTTTCGCCTTCTCCTGCTATTGCTTTTTCTATCCGACTTAGCAAACTTATCATTGTCTCAATGTTTGCTTCATCCTTTTTTGTGTCTGTTATTGGAACTTTAATACCATAAACTTGAGGAAATGATTTTAAAATCAAAGAAGATACGAGACCTGCAATTGAGGTTAGAAAAGCAGTTTTTAGTCCTGTCAGAAGTTGTGGAACGCTTGCTGAAATGTTTGAAACGTCAAAATGTAGAAGTCCTAGAAAGATACCTGAAAATGTCCCAAGGATACCGAGTGAGACAACAGTATTCGCAATAGTATTTAGTGTCTGTATGCGTTTAAGGAAATAAGGACTTAATAATATTGCTCCTGCAAAAATTAAGGTTAGGTTGTCGATTGGTAAATTTTCCATTTATTCTGTCTGTCTGTTATTGTTGTGTCGTCTCTGTTAGCCTTGCTGCCAACGTCAGACCGTGAAAAAACCTCTCGATTTACCAAAAAAGTCCATTTCTGAGCCGTATAGGTGGTTAGAGTGGTTTGAAAATTGAATT
>NZ_FMXE01000053.1 GCF_900103735.1 Algoriphagus alkaliphilus
ATGGCAGGTGGAAAAAGCGTTTAGAATGTCCAAGACAGATCTTCGATTCAGACCCATCTTTCACCGAAAAGAAACACGAATCAAAGCACATCTAATTATCTGTTTCGCCGCCTATGCCGTATTTAAAGAGCTTGAAGCCCTTATCAAAAAGAATAACATCGACCTTTCAGTACAAAAGGCTATTGCCGAACTGAATGAAGTTCAAGAACTGACCTACAGACTCCCCAAATCAAAACAGCTAAAACATCAATTATTGACTCCAAATGAACTTCAAGAGCAGCTAATGGCTATGAAAATTTAGCTCGGGTGCTGCAATGTTGAAAACAGGCAAAGCTTTTGGCTGTCTTTTGCTATATGACTATGTTGTTTTAAAAAGTGTTCTACTTTGACTAAATTCAAACCTGAATCTTTTTTTGACTCGATATTATATTTGAAAGAACCAAATGATGAAAAACGAAAAATTGACTGACAAGAAACTTTTTCTAAAATCCTTTTGGTGGTTTATTCTGCTTACGAGTATTGGTCAAGTATTTCTTGATGGATACACCGGCTTGAAAGAAGGTTTCGATTGGAATTTTATTTACCAACCAAAATCCTATTCGAAGCTGATTTTTTATATTGTCTGTTGGACTGTCGGTTATTGCTTGTGGTTCTGGCATCCGAATCTTAAAGCAAAAAATCAAGAGTAAGAAATTAAAGACAAATCGGAAAGTCCTTCAATTCTTAAATCTTTGTGAAGAATTGCAAAAATATAGAGTTCATTTTTGAATGATCTATTATTTTAGAACGATGAAAGATTTTCTAGACTATCTAAAATGGAAACCCACATGGATTGGAATCATAGTCGGCTCAGTTTTTTATTTTTTATTAGCTCAAGCCTATGTGTACCCAACATTCACTTTTGATTTTTCCGTAATTTATAAGTGGTCGACATGGGTCCAAAATGCTTTTTTCCAGCTTTGGATGACCATCACCTTTTATTTTATCTTTTGGAAACCAAATCCTAAGCTACGCGAAAAAGTAAACCCTCAGAAATCCGAGGGTTCTAAATAGGTTTTGGTTTGATTAATATGCTTTTTCCAAAGTCGGAATCTTTCGCAAAGGCTGTGGATAAGTATGGCCCAATTGAATTTTCAAGCTTCGAAGTTGAGATGTGGATAAGTCCCAAGGTTGATGGATATCAAAACCCTTAATTGCCTGTAATTCAGGAATCCAAATCCGAACATAATCCCCGTTTCGGTCGTAATTTTTGGCTTGACGAAGGATATTGAAGTAGCGATTTTCCCGAGGATCATTGCCCACTCCTCCTACATACATCCAATTACCCCAGTTGGAGCAGACATCATAATCGATCAGTTGACTTTCAAAGTAGCTCGCTCCCCATGTCCAATCAATCCCCAGATCATTTACCAAAAAACTTGCAACTATCTGCCGACCCCTATTAGACATAAATCCGGTAGCATTCAGTTCACGCATATTGGCATCGACAAAAGGAACTCCTGTCATTCCCCCAGCCCAAGCCTCAAATTGAGACCTATCCCTTCTCCAGGAGTCCTCGTGGCTTTTGATGCCTTGGATATTGAATATTTTGTCACCGTGCTTTTTGGCGATAAATCGAAAATAGTCCCTCCAGATTAATTCGAAGATCAGCCAGTAGGTACTGTCATTCTTCTTTCGCTCTTTCTCGTAGCGCTTGACCTCCTCATAGATAAACCGGGGAGAAATACAGCCCAATGCCAGCCATGGCGAAAATTTTGAGCTGTAATCCATCCCGATCAACCCGTTACGAGTTTCTTTATAAACTTTCAATAGGTCTTTTCCCCAAAAGTAGGACCGAAGTCGCCCGAATCCGGATTGCTCTCCACCTTCAACCTCCATCCACGATTTAGAATCCGATTCGGGTTTCTCCAGTCCATATGTATGCAGCGAAGGAAGCGACTCCGTATCGAAGTTTACTACCACGCCGGGATAATTGATTCTTGATGGCGAGGGCCATGTTGCCCGGATTTTCGCCATTTTTTCAAGGTTCTTTCTGAAGTGAGTAAACACTTCAGGAGTTTGGTTGACAGGAAATGGAAGATCGTCAATATGATAAAGCGTACCCTGCCAATAGCTTTCTGTGCTTATCCCTTTTGAGAAGGCTGCACTTTCCAGCGACTTATCCACACTTTTTTCTTCTGACGTAATTTCCTGAGAGAAAAAGATTGCAGATGCTCCAATTTTTTCAGCGAAGCTGACTACCTCTTCTTCAGGCTTTCCCTGAAGAATTATCAAGTCCCCCCCTATTTTTTGAAAAGTCCCTTTAAGACTTTTCACCGACTCGATGAGAAATCCCGTTCTGACACCTCCTGTTTTTGACAGCCCCAATTCTGTTTTCATCCACATCCTGGGATCAAAACAATAAACAGGAACAACCTCATTGGCAGATTGTATAGCTTTGGTAAGCGTTTCGTTATCTGCGATTCGCAGATCATTTCGAAACCATACTATCACTCGATTATGCCTCATATTCCCTGAAACAGGGAGTTTACTGGAAGTGTTTTGACTTTTTAAGGATTTTTATAAACTAAATTTGACATGCTTGTTTTACTTCGTTTCATCACTGATTTGTGGATATTGATTCGCACTTTTTGGATTGCTGATTTGAGAGAAATTTTAGATGATTTCGAATTACAGAGGAAAAGTCTGAACAAAAGCCATAATTTTCACAATCAAATGACTGCCTTATGCGATTTCTAAATTCCATCATCCTACTATCTCTTTCGGCTTTTCTGGCTTGTACAGAGCCCTCACCGGAACAGTTTGTGTTTTCAGATTTGGATTCAACTGAAGGGCTTTCGGGTAAAAAGGAATATTTACCATCCCCATTTACGGCAGCAGGGGATCGGGTTTATTTAATTGGGTACCAGGACGGAACTTTTCCTGATTTAGGCTGGCATGTGGATGGAGAAATGGGAGGAATATGGCTGCATCCGATTAAGTTGATGGATGGATTTACTGCTTCTGTAGGCATTAATGACCAGACATTTTGCTTGAACAATGCCGAATCCTTTAAGAATTATCCTTTTTCGAACGTCTTGAAATTCCCCATTTCTGAGGCAGGAATTGAAGTTGAGCGATTGCACTTTGTGCCTGACGGGAAAGAAGGAATGGTCATTCTTTTCAAAGTAAAAAATGTGGATAACTCTGAAAAAAAGCTGAGGTTTGATTTCAATGCCTATGTAGATCTGATGCCCGTTTGGCTTGGTGAGCGAACTGGAATGCTGGACAATCCGGACGAAATTACTTTTGATGAGCAAACGAACACATTTACAGGTAAAGATCAGGGCAATGACTGGTATGTGGTCTGGAGCAGCGCCGAAGGATTGGTCTTAAGCCCCTCAGAAAAGGATGATTGTTCGATGTCTCCAAAAGGAAAAGGCACGAATGCAGGCTTTGGCATGGAGCTAACGCTTCCTGCTTCGACGGAGCAGATCATTCCTATTTACATTTCCGGATCCACAGAGAGTGAAATAAAGGCTATGGAAACCTTAGCTGATCTTCGGAACAATTTACAGGAGGATTGGGCCGACAAAAGGAATCGCTATAAAACCCTTAAGGAATCCACCCAAATCACCATTCCCGACAAAGAACTTCAGAAAGCTTTTGAATGGGTCAAATACAATACGGATTGGCTGGTTCGTGATGTACCGGGAATGGGAAGGGGATTTGGAGCCGGACTGCAGGATTACCCCTGGTTTTTTGGGGTAGACAGCGAGTACACGATTCAGGGGTTAATCACCACCGGAAGGAAGGACTTGGTCTATTCCACACTGGACCTTATCCACAAACTCTCCGAAAAGGCAAACGGAAACGGTCGAATCGTCCATGAAGTCAGCACAAATGGCGCGGTGTTCAACCCCGGAAATATCAATGAAACGCCACAGTGGGCGTCGACGGTTTGGGAAGTTTACCGATGGACAGGAGATCTGGAATTGCTGGAAAAGTATTTTCCTTCTATCGAAAAGGGATTGCATTGGCTCCTTTCCGCCAATGACAAGGACGGAAATCTGCTGGCAGATGGCTATGGCATGATGGAAATCCACGGCTTGGAATCGGAGATGATTGATGTGGCCGTTTACAGTCAAAAGGCTTTTGCAGATGCCGCAAAAATGGCTGAGATTCTAGGAAAGGGAGAACTTTCAAAAAGTTATCAACAGACCGCCGATGCTTTGGCAGTGAAGATAAACTCGGACTTTTGGGTAGAAGAGTTTGGAAGTTATGCGGATTTTATCGGAACGGCTGAGGATGCGCTTCACCTCATCGAGGGGGCTATTATCCGGGCGGATACGCTGAATAAACCCTGGGCAGTGGCAGAATTACAAGCAACAAAAGCTAAGTTATCCACATTGCCAAAGGATCAGAAACAAGGATTTGTGCTTTACCACAATTGGGTAGTCAATACGCCGATGGAAACAGGAGTTGCAGATCCTGAAAAAGCCAAAATCGCTTTGGAAACGGGAAGAAAATACACCAATCCGTTTGGGGTTTTTGTCACGGGAATTGACCGGGATGAACGTGCAGAAAACGAAGACGGGGCTTTTACCGGAAGTAAAAAGTTCAGCTACACCGGCGCTGTGATGACTTTGCCGACGGGAGTATCAGCCATCGGAGAAAATAACTACGGCAATCCGGACGGGGCATTGGATTACCTCAAGCGGATGACGCGGAGTTTTGGTTTTGCATTACCGGGGTCTATATATGAAGTTTCCCCTGATTATGGGATGTTCACTCAGGCTTGGAATATGTACAGTTATGCGGTTCCGATTGTCACGCAGTTTTTCGGAATCCGGCCTGACGCGGGAAATAAAGTAATTTATATCCGCCCTCAAATGCCAAGCACTTGGGAAGAAGCATCGATTCAAAAAGTACAGATCGGAGATAACCTAATCAGCCTCACCTTTGTGGATAAGTCTGGTGTTCGGAGCATCGAAGTGGAGCAAAGCCAATCCAAATGGGGGGTTTCGATTGAGATTCCCGAGTCCTTTACCAAAGTAAAAATTCTGGGAAAAGAGGTGAGTTCAGATACCAAGGATGGATATAGAAGGATTTTGATGACTGGGAAAAAGGTAAGAGTGGAGGCAGAAAAATAGAATTATTTGATTTTCATTTTAAATTTTTTCAGCTTAATTGGTACTTAATAAATTTTCCTTTTAGAATATAATTAAAGTACCCATGTTAAGTGTCTCAGAAGCAGCATTAAAATTAGGTCTCAGTCCTCAGCAGGTTAGGAATTTATGTCGAGATGGGAAAGTAAAATCCGAGAAAATTGGCTCTACCTGGATTTTAAATGAAAAATCTTTGGATCAGTTTATTGACAATTCTAATAGTGGAGTTGCAGAGGATAGAGCGATTTATGGTTTTCAAAACAAAGAATTTGGAAAACCGATTGCATTGAGTTTTTTCAGTGGTGCCATGGGATTAGATATTGGTCTAGAAAAAGCTGGATTTCAGACTCTGTTAGCTTCTGAAATAGATAAGGCCTGTAGAAAAACTATTTTAAAAAATAAGCCAAACATTGCTCTAGTTGGGGATATTTCTAATTATAGTCCTGGCCAAATTCGTTTTATTTCTGGTTTGGAACCAAAAGAAGATATCGATCTTGTTGTAGGAGGGCCACCATGTCAATCATTCAGCACAGCCGGGAAAAGAAAAGGCTTTGAAGATTCAAGAGGTAATGTTTTTTTAACCTTTATTGAAATGATAATTGGTTTAAACCCACGTTTTGCAGTCATTGAAAACGTAAGAGGACTTTTATCAGCGCCAATTAACCATGTCCCTCATAAAGAAAGAGATTCAAATAATCAAAACCTTGACGAAAGGAATTTGTCTGGAGGTGCTTTAAAACTAGCAATTGATAAGCTAAGAGCTGCTGGATATTCCCTGAGTTTTAATCTTTATAATTCAGCTAACTTTGGTACTCCTCAAAAGAGAGAAAGAGTTATAATTATTTGTTCTAGGGATACAGAAAAAGTTCCTTATTTGCAACCGACCCATTCTGAAAATGGAGAGTTTGGGTTGGAGAATTGGAACACCTTTAGAAGCGTGGTTTCAGACCTGAAAAAGAACGATCATGAACATTTAAATTTCCCAGAAAAAAGACTCAAATACTACAAAAGGTTAAAAGAAGGACAAAATTGGAGAAGCCTTCCTTTTGAATTACAAATTGAAGCAATGGGTGCGTCTTACTATTCAGGAGGAGGGAAAACGGGATTTTTAAGAAGAATTGGCTGGGATGAACCAAGTCCCACTTTAGTGACACATCCGGCTATGCCAGCTACAGACTTATGTCATCCGGAAGAAAACAGACCACTTAGCATTCAAGAGTACAAAAGAATTCAACAATTTCCTGATGATTGGGAAATTACAGGAACACTGTTAGAAAAATATAAGCAAATCGGCAACGCAGTACCAGTTGGTTTAGGTTTTGCATTAGGTAAGCATTTAATTAAGATTATTAACAACGAGCCGATAATCAATTTCACCAATTTTAAATACTCAAGATACTTAAATACCGATGAAATAAGTTGGGAAAATGAATTTCAATCCAAACTTGAGAAAATTTTACTAGAGATTTAAAATTTCACTTCTAGTCCTCTCACCCACACGTGCAAAAATTTCAATTAGACTAGAATAAGTTCCAAATCCCCCCAGTTTGTCCCAGTACTCTTCGCCAATCAAAACTATTGAATCGTTTTTCATGTCAAAGATTTTTGAAGGAATAGACCAATTATAGTCACTTTTCAAAGGTCCTCCAGGATTATAAAATAGACCAAAGTAGGTTTCAAAATTTGGATTATGTGCTTTAAGGAGCATTAAATCTTTTTTTGCTTTTTCGGTTTGGTCTAGGTTAGGTTTTACAGTTTTTATAGAAATAAATATTTCAGTTCCGTTTTTTTCCAAATGCAAATCTGAAAGAACTCTTCGAACAACTGTATCACCTTTCTCAAAAGCATGAATGTTTTTAATTTCCCTTTCCCAATTTGGTTTTAATTCCCCGCTACGTAAACCACTTGATATTCTTTCTATTTCATCAATGGCTCCCTTAAAAACGTTAACGATTGTTTCTTTTTGTCTCGTAACGCTAAATCCATAGTCCAATGCAACTATTTTTGAAATTTCTTCGATAGGCCCTTGACCGAATGACGTTGAAAATGATCTTTCAAAACTTGAGGCATTGACCATTCCCTTTGTAAGCAAAGCTTCATGAAAAGGGCGAAAAGTTCTGTTCAATTTGGTTCTTCTAAGAGCTCCTCTAACACATTTTTCAAGAATAAATTCTATTTGAAGTATTGGTTCTGTTTTCATCAAAGTTTTGATTTCCAAAACCAAGAAAGCATTTTTTTTAAATATTCAACCAATAATTCAATTTCAGCACCAAAGAACGCTGCTTGGGTAGAAAGTCTCCGGGAAAGTAATTGTCGGTATAGACCAGAAAGAAATCTGAAACCGGAGCATATCTCCACTGCAGGCGGGTATTGATATTCAGGTTATCGATCTGATTGTTGTATTGGATAAAGGTCGTCCAGAATACTTTTTTGCTAACTGTCAGATCTATCCGTGGCCCTACCAGAATTAGATCAGCATCATTTTGAGGTTTTGGAAGTCGAATCCTCGCATAGTTAAAGTTCATAGAAATATTGGCTATATAGCCCATTCTCACGCCCATCTCGCTGGTAAATCTGGAGAAATTGCCGGTAAAATACTGTCCCGTTTCAGCGTCCATATTGATATTAAAGACATTTCTGGGGTTAGACTTGTATTCTATCCTCAGGGTGTTGTTGTTGTAGTCGGTACCCGCGAGAAGCCGCTCTCCACCGGTACGGGTGGGATCAAAGTCCCTGAAAAGATAGATGTAGCGATTCCTCAGCGTAACCTCAAATTCCGAAAGCGAATTAAAACGAATTAAATATCCGGGATTTAATTCCCGATCTGTCTGACCGATCTCTTCATTCCATAAAGCTTCAATTTCAAGTTTTGGTCCATGGCGATTGATCAATCTGGAATTTGGATAGAACAGATAGCCCACTCTTGGGTTCAATCTTTTATAGTTTGTTCTTGGCACAAATCCTACCGCAGGGTTGAAATTCTCCCCTATATCCTGGAAGCTGATCATCCAACTCCACCGAATATCGGAAAATGAAATGAAGGCATTTAAGGCGTATGGTGTCTCCTGTTTGGTGGGTTCAAATGTCCGGTGGTAAAAGGCTTTACCGCTCCATTTTCCGTCTGCTGAGTTGAGGTTGTAATCAACACCCAAAAGCCGGTTGTAAGCGTTTGGATTAAAAAGCTTTTGGTCATCATTTGGTGCCAAAGTTTCGCGATCGACATAAATCAGGCCGATGTTGGATCTGGTAAACACCTTTTTTTGAAGCGCAAGGACGGTGAAGTTTTTTCCAATTGCACCAGCCAGTTCATCCGTGGCCGTTTGCATATTCATGGCACCTATTCGCCAGTCATCGTTGATTTTTCCGCTTAGACGGGCACCATAGAGGATTTTACTCTGAATATTTTGCCCCGTTGCTGAATCAATGTCAACTCCGATCCTCCGGGAGAAGAAAGGTCTTGACCTGGGATGACCAAAGCTGTCAAAGAGGTCTGCGTTTTCAAGAAAAAACTGGCGCCTTTCAGGAAAAAATATTTCAAATCGATCCAGATTTGTCACTTGCTCATCTACTTCTACCTGTGAAAAATCGGGATTGAAAGTCAAATCCAGATTTAAGGCCGGACCGATTCCAATCTTCGCGTCGCCACCGAAAGAAGGAGCCAAGGGCACTTCCGTTCCTTCCAGAAAATTCTTTGAGGTGCCTCCCGCCACATAGGGAATTAGGGAAATATTTGCGGAACTTTTCTTAATCGGCTCTTCAAATATGAGTTTCCTGCTGAAGGCAGTAGAAATGATCGAAAAATTTCTGGGAATGGGTGTCCATGTGCTTCGCTCTCCGTACTCACTGTCTATCCTGTAGAAATTTACATTCCAGTTGGGGGCACCGTCATTAAATCTGATCGTGGACAAGGGTATGATTATTTCTGTCTGCCAATGGTTTTCGAAAATTATTGCTTCGGAAAACCACTTGTTGTCCCAGGCTAGGCTAAAGTCGGTTGGGCGGTTTCCTCCATTGGAAATGAGTCCTTCGCGCTGAACCCCATAGGGATTGATACCAAAGGAAAAAGCATTGGTTTTGTCATTGAAAGTATCGAAAACAAATACAATGGCATCATTTTGTTCACCTCTGAAATCCCGGCGCAGAGAGGTGGACACATAATTACGCGGTCCAAGATTCTCCATTACTGCAGCGATATACAAGTTATTCTCATCAAAGGCGATTTTAACTCGGGTGTTCACTCGGGCCGAAGACGTGTCAGAGGGGAAGTACTGCCTGAAATTAGAATTCCACCCTTCAGGATTTGTCCAAATTTCCTCATCCAGATTTCCATCTAGTGTGATGGGGTCTTTGAGCTTCTGAGCAAAAGCATTTGGCGCAGGTAGTGTCTGTGCTGAGGAGTTGAATGAAAGAAGACAGCAGAGCAAACCTGCAATTCCAAGTAGTGATTTCATGTGAGGTTTAAGGCATGCAAAAGTAACTTCGCAGAAAGAATCCGACCAAGGAATTTTACCAATGGTTGAGTGGTTTTTTTAAAGTATTATTTGGTACCGAATGTGGTAAGAATCAAGCTCCGACTCCCTCCCAGATATCTGAATTCACAGAGGTAAACCCCCTGCCAAATTCCCAAGGCAAGTTTTCCGCCGGAAATCGGAATTTGAAGGCTTACACCAAAAAATGCGCTTTTGATATGCGCAGGCATGTCGTCTATCCCTTCAGAGTTTTGGACAAATCGTGGATAAGTCTCTGGAATTAATTCGTTTACGAAAGTAAGGAAATCCTTTCTCACCGTCGGATCGGCATTTTCATTGATGCAAAGCCCTGCAGAGGTATGCTGTAAAACTCACTTATACATTTCGGTTTTAGGAAGGATTTCTATCCAATCTTCCCAACCTTATTCTCTAATGTCCCGATTCCTTCAATTGTTATTTTCACCACATCTCCGGCATGTAAAGTGAAATTATCCGGTACGATCCCTGTGCCAGTCATCATCAAGCAGCCAAGCGGAAAGGAATTTGACCGAAAAAGCCAATCAGCCAATTCCTGAGGTTTGCGCTTCATTTGGGCCAGATCCGTTTCTCCAGAGGCTTCGACTTTGCCATTTCGATGGATTTCAAGGTTGATTTTGGTAGAATCAGGAAGCATTTCCTCCTGAATCAAAATGCAGGGCCCAATTGCCGCACAGCCCTGATACACTTTCGCCTGCGGCAAATAGAGGGGGTTTTCGCCTTCGATGCTTCGACTGCTCATGTCATTGCCTACCGTGAATCCCTGTACTTTTCCCGAAGGGGAAATCAACAAAGTCAACTCAGGTTCCGGTACATCCCAAGTGGAGTCTTTCCGGATATTGACCGTTTCGCCGGGATTGGAAACCCGGCTTGCAGTGGCTTTGAAAAATAATTCGGGACGGTCAGCCGCATATACTTTGTCGTAAAAATCAGCCCCTCCCGCATCCTGAGATTCTTCCATTCTTGCAGTTCGGCTGCGGTAATAAGTCACACCGGCAGCCCATACTTCCTGATTACCCATGGGTGCGAGGAGTCCTTCATCCTTCAATTCCGCTGATTTTTCAAATGAAATCTTCTCCCAATGTGTCGCCTCTGACTTTAAAAGCTTTGGCAAATGTTCTCTTCCAAGCAGTTGATCCCAATCGAGTTCTGGGCCAAGAAAAATTCCATTTTCAGATTCTAAGAGTGTTCCGGAGTTGAGTTTGTACAGACGCATGGTTAAGGATGGGTTTTTAGGTTGAGGATGATACGCTTGACATCATGCGCTAAAGATATCAATTCCCCTTGAATTAGGTGTCTGGAAAAAATCCGTTGAATTGCCTCTTTTTTAAGATTTTGCCTGAACCCAAAGATCCGGTGATCAGGTGTACAGGAATGCGGGAGGAACTCATCAAGGGAAGCTAATGTCTATCGGGACTTGTGCAAAAGGTGCTTTGTGAAATTATTATAAAGGTGAAGAATGATCAGGACAATTACCGCGATATACTTCAGATAGTCGCCAAGAAAATGGACATCGACCAATTCAAGTATGACTGTGATGGCAAGTATTGACCATGCAATGTATAATCCATAGCCTATCCATGCATGTAGGCTTTGCCGTGTGGCCTGACGCACTGACCAAAAGGAGAGAATCAAAAATACCATTTCCAGTGCTTTCCAGAAAAGTGATATTTCTTCTTCATTGCCGTGAGGAGAAATGACGATCAACACACTGGACAATAACAAAAATGGGGTGAGTACACAATGAATCAGGCAAAGCAAACTGGCTGCAACACCTAAAAGGTCGGGGTTTTTGAGAGAGATTCGTTCCATTTATGCAACAAAGTTGCATATTTTAACTGAAACTGCAAGACTTACACAAACCCAAATGCGGAAATTTTCAATGGATTTTGCAGATACCAACTTTTCGCTTGTACATTTGTAGAGATCATAAGGGGTGCCTTAAATATAACGGGCTGAGATCATACCCATACGACCTGATCCGGGTAATGCCGGCGAAGGGAAATGAGAAAAGTAGAATGAATGTGTTAATCAAATTACCGAAGCGGTACCCTTCGGGACAGTTGATTGTATTCATTTTGCAAACCGGGTAAACTATCACGGAAGACCTCCCTTGGGTTTTCTAATGTTTCACTCAATGACCCGAAAGGGAAGAATTATCATGAAAAAATTAGTATTTGGCTTGGTGCTTTACTTTGCCGCAGTTTCAGTTTGGGCTCAAAACAGCCTGAGCGGAAGAGTAGTAGATACGCAGAGCGGGGAACCGCTGATTGGTGCATCGGTATGGACAGAGAACCTTGGAAAAGGTGCCGTGACAGATGAAACCGGGAAGTTTATCATCTCTAAATTACCCGATGGCGAGGTAGAATTGCGGGTATCTTATCTGGGATTTGAAACTTTCAGGAGATTGGTTACGCTACCGTTTTCCGGGGATCTGGAGATTAGATTGCAGGGGAAAGACTTTTTGACTGAAGAATTTATTGTTTCCTCTACCCGGGCCTCCGGGATCACTCCGACTACTTTCACCAATGTGGATAAGTCAGAAATCGCCAAACGGAATTTAGGTCAGGACATTCCCATCTTACTGAATTTCACGCCTTCTGTGGTGAGCTTTTCGGATGCAGGTGCTGGGGTCGGCTACACCGGACTTCGAATTCGGGGCTCGGATCAGACCCGAATCAACGTCACTGTGAACGGCATTCCGATGAATGATGCCGAATCCCATGGTGTGTTTTGGGTGAATATGCCCGATTTTGCGAGCTCGGTCGAAAACGTACAAATTCAGCGCGGTGTCGGCACCTCTACCAACGGGGCGGCAGCTTTTGGTGCGAGCCTGAATTTTCAGACAGACACGCGTCAGGACGAAGCCTACGCACAGGTTGACAATGGTTTCGGTTCATTCAATACGTTTAGACATATGTTAAAAGCAGGAACCGGTTTGCTCAACAACCGCTTTACGGTGGATGCAAGGCTTTCCAAAATCACCTCCGATGGCTACGTTGACCGGGCTTTTTCAGATTTGAGTAGCTGGTTTGTGTCCGGAGGATATTATGGAGAAAATAGTGTGATCAAGTTGATTGCTTTCTCCGGAAAAGAGCAAACCTATCAATCCTGGAATGGATTGCCTGAATCGCTTTTGAAAACGGACCGTACGGCAAATTTCTACACCTACGACAACGAAACGGATAATTACCAACAGGATCACTACCAACTGATCTACACCGGGAAAGTAGCCTCAAACTGGAAAACCAATCTTGCCTTGCATTACACCTATGGAAGGGGCTATTATGAGCAGTTTAGAAAAAATGACCGGCTTTCGCGTTACGGATTACCTAATGTCGTAATTGGCAACGAAGTAATTTCCCGTACGGATATTATTCGAAGACGCTGGTTGGACAATGATTTCTACGGCTTTGTGGGCTCGGTGAATTATTACTCAACCGACGGAAAATTGGATATCATCCTAGGCGGTGGTGCCAACCGCTATGACGGAGACCATTTCGGAGAGATCATCTGGTCAAGAGTGGCAGGCACAACCAATATCCGTGACCGGTATTATGACAACAATGCCATCAAGGACGACCGAAATGTCTATGCAAAAGCCACCTACGAGATCAAGCCCGGCTTGAATCTATTCGGAGATCTTCAAGTCCGTGGGATCAATTATTCTTTCCAGGGAATAAATAATGACCGACGGGTTCTGGATGGGCAGGAGGACTTTGCCTTTTTCAATCCGAAGTTTGGATTTTCTTATGAAAAAGGGGGTCAAACCTGGTACGCGAGTTATGCAGTGGCCAACCGGGAACCTACTCGAAGAGATTTCACAGACAACCCAATCACCGAAGTGCCGAGAGCGGAAAAGCTAAATAATATCGAAGCGGGTGTTCGTGCCAAAGCAGGCCGATTGAGCTATAATGCCAATTTCTACTTCATGGATTATACCGATCAACTGATCCTGACCGGACAGATCAATGACGTGGGAGCCTATATCCGTGAAAATGTGGCATCTTCCTATCGTGCAGGGATTGAATTGGATGGAACTTTCCAACTTTCAAAAGCTTGGACCTTTGGAGGAAATATTGCGTTCAGCCAGAACAAAATCAGGGAATTCACCGAGTATATTGACGATTACAGTGTAACGGATTTTCGTCAGGAATCCATTACATACACTGACACCGACATTGCTTTTTCACCAAATGTGGTCGGTTCGGCCATCATCGAGTTCAAGCCAACCAAGAATCTGTCGCTCAACTGGCTGAGCAAGTACGTGGGCCAGCAGTTTCTGGATAATACAGCAAATGAAGGAAGGGCCTTGGATGCGTTCTTTACCAATGATCTGAGAATCAGCTATGCTGCGCAACCCAGATTCTTCAAGGGATTGGAGATAAACCTGTTGATCAACAATATCTTCAATGAGATGTATGAGCCTAACGGCTATACCTTCAGCTATTTCGTGCCGGGAAATACCGGAAGGGAACTGGTGACTGAAAACTTCTACTATCCACAGGCAGGGACGAATTTTCTGCTGGGATTGAGTTTGAAGTTTTAAGGCGTTTATTTCTCACAGATGGCGCAGATGAACACAGATAAATTATTGAAGAATCTGTGGTCATTCGGGTCATCTGTGAGCTGAATCTGAATTGATAAAATGAAGACTTAATCCATTTCTGATGATATTTAGTACTCCAGTGGCTTCCTGGTATTTTGAATAACGGAAAACTGTAGAATTTCTTTCTTCAAGAGGTAAAACACATTTGAAAATGATATCAGTGGAAATTTTGAAACAAACGATTACACGATAAATTTTAGTGATAAACTTTGCTTTATTATTAAGTTATTACTTTGCCGAAGCTGTAGACTGAAGCATTGAGTACTTAAGTATTTTCAATTCAAATTGAATCAAAATTCTTATCTTAATCAGGCTGATGAATAAATCTCTCCATCTCCTAATTCGTATATTGGAACTATGAAGACTATTGAAATACAAACAGATAACGAGGAAATATTGGAAGCTTTTAAAAAACTTGCAATGGTATTAAAAGTCAACTTTTCCGAAAAGGAAATAATAAAAAAAGACTCAAATCCCTCTCCGAGTAGCGACCCTTATTTTGACCATCCAAAAAATCTGGCAGAAATTGACGCAGGCATTGCGGATTTGAACGAAGGAAGGATTGTCAAATTAGATCGAAATGAGCGAAAAAAATTGTTACAATAATGATCTTTGAGCTCTTTTTTACCGAAAAAGCACTAAAGGGCATCGATAGAATTAAGAAGTCCGGAAACCGAAAGCTTTTGGTAAAATTAGAAAAGTTGTTAGATGAACTCGAAGAACATCCATATTCTGGAACTGGGAAACCCGAACTGTTGAAAAACAACTATGCCGGTTTATGGTCAAGAAGGTTAAACCTCGAACATCGGTTGATTTATTCTATAGACGCACAAAAAGTAACAGTAACGCTTATTTCGGCCAATGGACATTATACAGAGTCGAGTAGGTAAGGGGAATTTCACCCCAAACCTCTCACAGCACCGTGCGTGATAGTCTCTCCGCCGCGGCGGACGCTTCCAAAGTCAGGTCCCCTACTTTTTACCAAGAGTTGGTGGTACAAGTTGCCAATGTGCGAATAGATTTGGCTTTCCCCGGTAAACTGTTACCAGCCACCTGATAGCCTTTCTTTTACCCATTCTCCGTTTCTGAGCCATCTTCCATTCTATCAATTTTCTGTTCAGCCAATACCACAATCCTACCGTAGTCCATTTATGGAACTTGCAGTAATAATTGATCCAGCCCTTTATCATCACATTGATAGCGGATGACA
>NZ_FMXE01000052.1 GCF_900103735.1 Algoriphagus alkaliphilus
CTTCAAAAGTCATTTTCCCTGCTACCCTTTTCCCTATTGCAATTTCTCTGCCTTCCTTATCCAATAATACTGCTGACTCAATGACCGGGACTTCTTCTGTCATTGCATTTTTGTCGATTGCCATCATTTCTACGCTAAACTGATCTTTGGCCGGATTGGGATAGATCACCATGGAAAATGAGCTGGTACAGCCAAAGGTTTTTTTACTTAAGAAGAAATTAGAATTGGCCCCCTGTCCGCATGCATTGGATGCACGAACGGATATAGTCAGGGAATTGGAATAATTTTGAGGATAGGTAAAATCCAGCGTATTCGTCCCGACAAAATGAGGGATTCCGGATGGTACTGTCCAGCTGGCATTTCCCGGATTTCCGCCCACCGGAGTGACATTTAGCCAGTGATTTCCGGGACAGAGTTGGACGTTCATCCCCGTGAAGTAAGACATATTATTCACCCGCATATTGGTGATTTGGGGGGTTCCTACCCAAATGGATCGCTGAATCTGTAAATTACCGCATGGAGAAGTCAAGGTGTAGGTCAATGTGGCTTGTCCTGAACTACCTGATGAGTTAAGATTAGCTGTCGCCCCGCTCCCCGAAGTACTTCCTGTAAACAAGCTTGTTGGGTTGACCGACCAGGTAGCCATAACACCTGCCGGCACATTTTGCAAGGTGAAATTTGCCGACGAGCACATTAAATCATTTCCGGTAATTGGAGGAAGAGCCTGCTGCAATGCAGCCAATGCATTGACTCTTCCAAATCCAAAGGTATTGTCAAATCCTGATGTACCCATATCTGTGGCCGTGTTTTGTAAGATTGTTCGAACTTGGGTTTCAGTCAAACCTGCATTAACAGAAAGCATCAATGCTGCCACCCCTGATACTTGGGGAGCAGCTGCTGAAGTCCCACCAAAAGTATCTGTATAATTTCCATTGTTGTATCCAAGATTACCCATTCTGTCCGTAGTGACGAGATCACCTGCTCCACCTACATTACCTGAAGGAGCAACCAAGTCCATTTGAGGTCCCCGGCTACTATAGTTCCAAATATTTCCATTTCTGTCTATAGCACCGACTGCGATCACCCCGTTGACATTAGCTGGAAATGTAACTCCGCTAAAATTTTGGTTAGAGTTGCCCGAAGAAAATACAACTATACTCCCTAAACCACCTCTTCCCAATGTTCTTGCCCTGTTGATAGCAAATGTAATTGCATCAAAATTTGAATTCTGATTTCCAAAGCCCCAAGAATTATTAAGTACCTCTGCATTTCCTTCATCCCAAGCCCAATCAATTGCATTTCGTAAATCTTCGATAGTTTCGTTAAACAACACCCTTTGCTCAAAAACAAACCAGTTATTAAAGATATTAATGGGAATGATGTTAGTACATGGAGCTACTCCTGCAACCCCTAAATTATTATGAGTGGCTGATATTATTCCAGCGCAGGCTTGCCCATGACCTATTGTGTATAAATTAGCCGGAGGAAGTTGATTTGTTGGAGCTCCAAACCCATTGTTATTTGTTGGGGTAAAGCCAGGAAGAACTCTTCCCTGTATATCCTCATGATTCTCCACACCATCATCTATAACTGCAACCCTTACTGGTCTTAGACCCCTAGAAATTCCCCAAGCTTGTGGAGCATTAATATTAAAATTGTTCCCTTGGTTTAAATAATACTGTTGTTGATAAAGCGGATCGTTTGGAACTGCTTGGAATTTATAGATATTGGCCTTAAAATTTGGGTGACTGTAGTTAACCAAACCACTCTCATAAATCAGATTGGCAATTCCTATGGCCTTGTCCCAATCCTTAAAAACTATCTTATAAGAATTATTTTTTCCTTCCTCATAAGATTTACCTTCCCCTCCAATAATGTTAATTACACTATCAATAGGGATTCCAGATTTTAACTCAATTAAAATTTCCCCGTTTATAAACATAGGTAATCTATCGGACTGAAACAAAAGACCGAAAGAAGCATTCTCGATTTCTGGAAACTGAGAAACAACCTTATTGATTTCTAACTGGACTTTATCTGATTTAATGATCATTTCCTCCTCGTTAACTCGGCTTAGAAAACAAGAGAAGCCTGCATTTTGAACCTTTGAGATCAATGTTGGCAAGTTAGTTCCATGCTTTACCTTAACAAGCAATGAGGTTTTGTCAATAGCCAAGGGAATTTTTTCCCCACCTGACCAATAATAGTATTCTTCCCGAGTTACTGAAGACATAACTGAAAGGAATAAAATAATTCCTAAAAAGAATAGAAAGGTTTTTATTTCAGGGGCAGTTTTCAATTGAATATTCAATCAGAATAATTTTGGGTACTGGGAGAGGTGCGACATTAGCAGGGCAGATAAGATTGGAAAAACCACCATCTCTTTCTTCAGAATATGTCCTAAACCTGAAAAAAATTTCGCCATCAGGGATCCTTCCTCCCGGTATTTGAACAATATTATCATATGTTTCTCCCATCCAATCTGTTGTTTTACCTATCCCACTATGGGAAAGGACTTGGACAACATTTAAATTTAAACAGCTTATATAACCTATAACTCGTCCCTCCACGCAGTCTGGTAGGGAGTCGTCTTCACAGGCTAAAAAAACAAAGCCTGTTAAAAACACTAGAATACTCTTAATCAGGGCTTTCATAGTCATCTAAATTTAGTTTTAAGACGATCACAAGCTATAATCTGTTACAGTCCGAAAAGAAAAAAATGAAAGTTTCTTGGAAAAAGAGAACTAAACTCAACTGGGGATTGGAAGGAACCGAACCAATTCCAGACATGAGCTCAAGGGAGATTTTTGGATAATACAGTTGGGCTATCAGATTCTCTTGAAGTAAATAACGAATGTTTACCATTTCCAAAAAGCTGTCAAAATTCATTTAGCTTATTTTCTGGAAGTCTCAAGAAACTAAATTATTGGATTAGACCTGTCAGGTTTTGAAAACCTGACAGGTATTTTTACACTTTCAGGCCTTCGAGTAAACACCTCGATTCCTATAAGTTTTGTACCTTTTTGGATCGTTAAACCACCCAACCTATGAAATCCAGAAAATTTCTTACGATTCTATTCTTTGCCTTTTCTCTCCAATCACCTGCCCAAAATCTCAAAGCCCTCGTAGGCGGTACCCTGATCGATGGTTTTGGTGGCACACCGATCCGAAATTCGGTCATTATTATCGAAGGCGAGCGGATCAAAGCCGTGGGACAAGTTGAAAGTTTGGCCATTCCTGCTGGAGCAGAGATTATTTCTACCGAGGGAATGAGCGTCCTTCCCGGCCTTTGGGACATGCACGTGCACCTGATGCTTAATGGTCACAGCGATTATACTCACTGGGACAGTACCTATATCGATGTATTTGAATCCGTGATCATGCCTTCTTCTGCACATCAACTCTTGATGGCTGGAGTTACGAGTGCCAGAGATTTGGGAGCTCCTCTGGAAGCCAGCATCAATGTGCGTAATCGAATCAACAAAGGTGAAATCCCCGGTCCGACGATCTATGTTTCCGGGCCTTTTATCCAAAAAGCGCCTTATCCCAATACCGAGGCATTCCGCTGGGGCGTGAATGGTGCTGCTGATGCCCGCGCAAAAGTCAAAAAACTCATTGATGCGGGAGTGGATGTGATCAAGCTGATCGATCAGGATCAGATGACTTTAGAAGAAGCAAAAGCCGTGGTGGATGAAGCGCACAAGTATGGGAAAATGGTCGTAGGCCACTCCCACCGACCGGACGAAATCCGAATCGGATTACAGATCGGCGTGGATAATTTTGAGCATACAGGTTTGAGTTCAGCGCCGGAATATCCTGAAGACATCATGCTGATGATGAAAGAGCGAGCAGCAAAAATGAACCTTGGGCCGCTCTTCTGGACGCCAACGGTCGAAGGTCTTTTCAACTATGAATACGTCCGGGACAATCCCGAAAAACTGGACGACACCTCTTGGCACCTAGGCTTGCCCGACTCAATCATCCGGGATATACGCGCTTCACTTCGCTTTCCGGGAAGGATGTCTTACTTCCAATTAACTCCTGTGAGGAAACCAACCTTGGACAGAAAATTTGCGCAGCTGAAAGAAAGCGGCGTGGTAATGCTGGTTGGTACGGACAGTGGCATTCCGATGAAATTTCACAGCCAAAGTACCTGGAACGAACTCGATGTTTGGGTGAATCACTTTGGCATGGATCCGCTCTTGACGATCAAAGCTGCAACGTATTGGCCTGCGGTAGCCATGAAAGTGGACAAGGACTATGGGACGATCTCTGAAGGGAAATACGCCGACATCATCGCCGTCCGTGGGGATGTGCTCCGCTACATCAACCTATTGCAAAATGTAGACATGGTGATGAAGCATGGGAAGAAAGTCAAGTGAAAGTCTGAAGGCTAAAGTGAGAAACCTGAAAGTGGGCAGTTTTCAGTAGGCACCGACACAAGGGGCAGTGGATTTGAAGCAGGCAGTTTGATCATCCTAGCAGATAACAGAGCGATATTTCTATCACTTGTTTTAAAAAATCTGTGGAAATCTGCGTCTTTTTCTGTGGAAATCTGCGGGAAACTTTTGAGACTCTCAGAAAAATGTCGGGAATCTCATTTAGAACTCCTTCATTTTGTTTTACCCCAAAAACCTCCTCATCTCTTCCACTACCGCATGTGGTTGTTCGGCATGCAACCAATGGCCGGCATCAGCGATAAATTCCAGTTCGTACTTTGGAAAGTGAGCCAGTATGTCAGGAAGGTCTTTTTGTTGGATATAATGAGAATTGGCCCCTGCAAGGAAAAGGGTAGGGCCTTCATAGACGGCATCTTCTGCAATAGCTTCACCTACCATTTCAATGTTTTCTGTGATTGTGGAAAGATTGATCTTCCAGGCAAATCCATTACTGTCTCTGGTTAGGCTTTTCAACAAAAACTGCCGGATGCCAAGTTCCGGAATGTATCGGGCCAACTGTTCATCCGCTTCTTTTCGAGATTGGATGCTTTTCAAATCGAGTGAATTCAATCCCTTCAAAATCGTCTCATGGTGGATTGGGTAAAATCTTGGCGCAATATCCGCCACAATGAGTTTTACCACCCGTTCAGGATAGGTTACGGCGAAGTTCATCACCGTCTTTCCGCCCATGGAATGACCCATAAGTAAAACTTTTTCCAGTCCCTCATCATCAAGTAACTCCTTTAAATCCTCTACCATCACGGCATAATTCCAAACTTCAGAATGAGGAGAATCTCCATGATTGCGTTGATCGACCAGATAGAGGGTATAATGTTCCACCAGTTCTTTTGCGATAGAAAACCAATTGTCTGCCGATCCAAAAAGACCGTGGAGAATTACAAGCGGTGGCCCGGAGCCGGATTTTTTGAAGTTTAATTTCATAATTTTTTTGTTAACGGTCGACAGTCCATAGACGACAGCCGCGGAATGATAGAGTTAAATTTTTCTTTTCTAAAATGAATTTCGAAGTGACTGAATTTTAATGATCAGAGCCTCAAAAGAGGTATAGAATCTTGAAAATTCCTCTTCACTGATAATTCCTCTTTTGAGATATAAACAGCTTACCACTTCTATTGTAGAGCGGATCGAATATCCGAGAAATTTCTTGAATTCAGCATTGGACTGACCTGTAGAACCTTCTGCAATATTTAATGCTACCGAGTCCGCTGCCCGTTGGATTTGTGAACTCAGAACAAATTTTTCTTCGGATGGGAAAGATTTTACCAATTTGCTTACCTCAGCAGAAAGATTAATCGCTATTTCCCAAACCCTCAATTCTTCAAATTTGAATGCCATTATTTTTAACTTGAATGGTTGAAAATTACCTAGGGGATTGAAGTTCTCATCAGCGGCGGTGGACCGTCGTCTGTGGACCGTTGACTACAATTCCAACTGCCTCCTATACATCTGAATCGTATTTTCCAGTCCATAATACAGTGCATCGCAGATCAGCGCATGGCCTATGGAGACTTCTTCGAGGAAGGGAATCTGCTGTTTCAGATATGCTAAATTGTGAAGATCCAAATCGTGTCCGGCATTCAATCCCAGGCCCAATTCTCTGGCGATTAGGGCTACTTCGACATAGGGCTTCACGGCTTTTTCCCGATCCTGATGGTAGTGCGAAGCATACGGTTCGGTGTAGAGTTCCACCCGATCCGTACCTGTAAGCTTGGCAGGTTCGAAGTATTTTGCCTCAGGATTGATGAAAATGGATACCCTTGTGCCGATTTCATGGAGTTCAGCCACGATTTCTTTGAGCATACGCTGATGCGTAATCGTATCCCAACCCGAACTGGAGGTAATCGCGTCCGGCGGATCGGGTACGAGTGTGGTTTGGGCAGGTTTGACCTCCCGGATCAGTTGCATAAAGCGCTGATCGGGATAGCCTTCGATGTTGAATTCGGTGGTCACGACCTTTGCCAAATCCCGGACATCCTGATAGCGGATGTGCCGCTCATCCGGTCTCGGATGGACTGTAATTCCCTGAGCACCAAACCGCTCACAGTCCAAGGCCACTTTGACTACATTGGGATTGTCTGCTCCTCTAGCATTGCGAAGCGTGGCAATCTTGTTAATATTTACACTGAGTTGAGTCATATCCGTGTTGAAAAAGGTATTTTTACCCCGTATTATTGATATAACACAAACTTAGGACTAATGGCTTTAAAGCAGAAAGTAGAAGGCGAAATTAAATCCGCCATGATTGCCAAAGATAAGGTACGATTGACCGCTTTGCGCGCGATCAAATCGATGATTCTTCTTGAAGAAACAAAAGGAGGCTTCAGTGGAGAGCTCAGCGAAGATGAAGAAATGAAGCTTTTGACCAAAGCAGCTAAGCAGCGCAAAGACTCCGCAGATATCTATCAGCAGCAAAACAGACCTGATCTATTGGAGGTTGAATTGGCTGAGCTTGCGGTGATCCAGGAGTTTTTACCCAAGGCTTTAACCGACGAGGAGCTTACCATGGCTATCCAAGAAATCATCAATATCACGGGAGCAGTAAGTGCCAAAGAAATGGGCAAAGTCATCGGAGCAGCCAACAAGCAGCTTGCAGGCAAGGCAGATGGCAAAGCCATCGCGGACAAAGTTAAATCACTTTTGAACGGCTGAGTTGGCACCGATTGATATTGTTATCCTGATCATTCTGGTATTAGGAGCCTATGAGGGCTACAAAAAAGGTCTATTGATGACCATTGTGGGCCTCATAGGTTTTGTTTTGGCGATTATTTTAGGAGTCTATTTTATGGATCCGGTGAGTAAAATGCTTGCTGAACGGCTGGATCAGCTCACCTTTGCTTTTCCAGTAATTGCTTTTTTGATTGTATTTATCATCACCTTACTTATTGTAAAGATTGCAGGCTGGATCCTCAAAAAAATGATGGATTTGATTCTTCTTGGAAGTATTGACAGCATCGCAGGGGCGATTTTGGGGATTGTGAAGTCCGCTTTTTTTATCAGCCTATTCATGTGGCTTGCATTGAGTTTTGAACTCAAAATGCCAAAAGAATGGAGTGCCAAAAGTGAGTATCTCCAATACATCGAGCCCATGGCACCGGGGGTGATTTGGGTGCTGGAACCGCTGGTGCCAAAAATCAAAGAATTGCAGGAGACGATTGCTGAGATCGTGGAGGGGTTCAAGGATGCTGATACTAATTGATAATTTTGATTCTTTCAGCCATATTTTGGCTGATCTTATTCGGCAAACAGGAGAGGAACTTCTGATTTTGAGGAATGACACTTCTTTGGAAGAAATTGAAAAAATCCAATTTAGAGGCCTGATTCTATCTCCCGGTTCCGGAACTCCTAATGAATCAGGCAATGTGAATTCAATTTTCGCAAAATATCATTTGAAAGTTCCAGTACTGGGTGTCTGTCTCGGTCATCAGGCAATCGGAGAATTTTTTGGAGCAGAGTTGGTGAAAAATCAAGTTCCTACGCATGGAAAAGTCCATTGGGTCAGAAAAACAAGTCCCAACTATTTCACCCAAAATTTACCCGAAAGGTTCCAGGTCACCCGCTATCATTCGCTTCAGTTGAAAAACCTGCCTGAATATCTCGAATCAATTTTGGAAACCGACTCGGGCGAAATTATGGGATTAGCCCATAAAACCTTACCTATCCTTGGGATTCAATACCATCCAGAGGCCTATCTGACAGAATACGGCTTGGACATCATCCAAAACTGGGTCAAAACACTCAAAGCCTAAGTTATTGAACTAATTCCCTTATTCTAAATAGGAAGAATATCAGATATTTTTACTAGTACACTAGGCAAAATATCGGATAATTTTACTAGTCTACTAGTAGAATTGTCTAACCAAGATGTACATTTGTATTCGATACCGACTGAAAACCGATAGGTTTAGTGCTATGCAAAGGAAGATTTTCATCGAACTCAACGAACATCTTAAGAAAGAGGAAGCTACCCTATTGATCGGGCCAAGACAAAGCGGGAAATCTACCCTGCTCAAACAACTCGAGTCTGCCTGTAAATCTGAGAATATCCCGACAGTCTATATCAATCTGGAAAACAAACTCCTTTTGGCAGAACTGGATTCCAATCCACTCAATTTGTTGGCGTACTCGTCCAATCCACAGGGGAAAACCGTGTTTTTCTTGGATGAAATCCAATACCTGAGCCATCCTACCAATTTTATCAAGTTGCTTTACGATGAGCACCGGGCACAGGTCAAGCTGGTCGTCAGTGGGAGCAGTGCCTTTTATTTGGACCAAAAGTTCAAAGACTCCTTGGTTGGTCGAAAGCGAATATTCAGGTTAAACACCTGTGATTTTGAGGAAACTCTCCTGCTTCAGGGTAGAGAAGACCTACAGCTCGAGTATCAAAAAATCAAATCCCTTCCCAACTACAAATCGGTCAAATCGGATTTTTTAAAACTTGAATTTGAAAAATACCTGATTTATGGAGGCTATCCGGCTGTGGTGATCGAGCGGGATGAAAAAGAGAAAAAAGAGCTGTTGAAGGACATCCGGGACTCCTTTGTGAAGCGGGATATCTTGGAATCAGGCATCAAAAACGAGCTCCTGTTTTACCAACTTTTCCGGATACTAGCTGAGCAATCCGGTCAATTGGTAAATATCATTGAACTCAGCAATACCCTGAAAACAAGGTCAGAGACCATTCTGAACTACCTGAGAATCATGCAAACCTGCTTTCATGTGGGGACAGTCAGGCCCTATTATTCCAATGTGCGCAAGGAACTTACCAAAATGCCAAAAATCTTTTTTCTGGATTTGGGGCTGAGAAACTGTCTCCTGATGAATTTTCAGTCGATTACTACCCGCATGGACCGGGGTGAACTTTGGGAAAATGCGGTTTTTAGAAGTTTGGCAGATCGCTATGGGGCGGAGGAAATCCGGTTTTGGAGGACAGCGGATGGCAAAGAGGTAGATTTTGTCTTGCCGGATACAGAAGTTCCGATGGCCTTGGAAGTCAAGCTGGATGATAAATCAAATCAGCCAGGCAAACACAAACTCTTCATGGGAAGCTACCCGGCCATTCCATTTCGATTTGTCAACTTGAATCCCTGGACCGAAGAGGTACTGAGGAAGGATTTTTGAGATCCAGACTTGGCCGATCAGGATTAAACCCCGAACTGGGTTTAACCCGAAACAAGTATTCTAATTCCTATTTCAAGTCCATGCAAGATTAATGGACTAATTTTTTGGAAATTCATAGAAAAAAAGACTGCCAGCTAGATCTAGCTGGCAGTCGTGAATCTAAAACCGGAATTCGTAGCCAAAGAGCAAAGCAGTATAATGCCCTCCGAAATGGTGACCTGCTGTATGCCTGTTTCCTTTAAACTCCAAGTGGTAAAAATTCTCAGTATAAAAGTCCCTGTCAGGAGCTAGTGCAAAGACAGCGGATATAGAGAATTGATGGCGATTATATTTTTTATAAAAACTCAACTCAGGCCGGAAATGATGAATGAATTTATATTCAGAAGCAAAAATTTCAACATCCCTGATATATATGGAACGATCTTCAATATTTCCCGTGATTTCATCCCTAATAGTTGAATAACCGATGACTGGAAACTCATTCTCAGCCATTTGAAATCTATCCCTGTTTTTTCCAGTTGCATTACTCCCTGTGAGCCCAAATGCTAATTTTGAAAGAATCCCAAATCCTGAATTGCCAAAGGGAATATCGTAATCTATTCCTGCGAAGAATTGAGGAGTAACTCCATTGGTTTGAAAGTTTCTGCCTCGTTCGCCTTGAAACCTCATTCCTGATACAAGATTATTTATTCCGCCACTGGCAAATATTGAAACCTTCTTGTAGAGGTTATACCTTCCAAACACTTGAATATTCACTCCACCCATGCCTTGGGCCTCAAATTCTGGAATTTGCTCATAGGAGATTCGGGTAAAACCTAATAATTGTGTTCTTCCTGCCTGAATACCAACAGACCATCTACTATCTTGGCTGTAGGCATCAATATTCAACAAAAAGAAAATCAGCAGGACAAGAAGTGTACTTAGTCTTTCTTTCATTTTACTTATCGGTTAATCGGAGTTAATCTAAATTCGAAAGGAATGGCATTGATTTCGACCTCTGAAATCATAGAATTAGACCTTAACTGATTTCCCGCCAAAGAGAAAAGGCTTTCAAACGAATCTTCGTTAACTACAGGATACTCTTCTCTACCCAACATGTAATTCTCAAAAATTTCTGCAGTTGGAAAATGCAGCGTACCCTCTTTTACTCTAACTACCTTTTGGTCGGATAGATCAGCCTGAAAATTCATCTTGAACTTCTTGACAGCCCCCCCCCTACTAATAGGATAGTAATAGCGACTAGAAAAGTGGGTTTGATTCTTTTTCGTTCTGTTTTCATCATTTATTTATTTAGGTTACATTTAATTTGCCTGGTGAGGTAGTAGAAAAAGTACTGCTTTGGCTGGTGGGTTTAGAGTGTATCAATGATAACTTCTACAAAGTTAGGTTCTGAAAATTGTGTCCGCAATACCCTATATAGGGTATTTTTTGAGGGGTTTTGATCATTTTTTATCAATTCCAGTAAAAAAATAACCGGTCAGGACTCACATCATATCCAAAAATCACCGGACATGGACCCTTACCCGCGCTGTCAGGAAGGTGCTTTATGGAGGGTACTTAGTTGGGCGGAGGAAATCCGGTTTTGGAGGACAGCGGAGGGCAAAGAAGTAGATTTTGTGTTGCCCGATACGGATGAACCAATGGCCTTGGAAGTCAAGCTGGACGAGAAATCAAATCAGCCAGGCAAACACAAACTCTTCATGGAGAGCTACCCTTCGATCCCATTTCGATTTGTCAACTTGAATCCCCGGACCGAAGAGGTACTGAGGAAGGAATTTTGATTTTTCCGTCAAAAAAAATGTGGAAAAATCTTCCCACTTTACGAAGTAAGGCTATTTTAAAAAATCACCTCAAATCAATCACTTCAATGCCCGGATATTTTTTGGGATCAAAGACAAAATAGGCATCAGTCAGATTGGAGGCTGCTTTGAGGTTTTTGAACGCATAGGAAAACATCCCTCCCTGCCCGTCATACATTTCCCAACCTAGCAAATCTTTGGTAGTCTTATCCACCATCAGCTTCACTTGTTTAAAGGGTGCGTTGGATTTCAAAGCGGTCAATTCAACCACATTTACAAGCTTTCCCTGATAGGTTTTATCTGCTAAAAGCTTGTAATTGAAGCCTGTCTGGTACATTTTGTAAATATTCGAAGGTGTAAGTTCCCCCTCCAATTGTGCAGCATCATTGATGGTTACCTCCTTGTAATTGGCTGTTTGGATAAAGGTCCAAACGGTTTTTCCATCATTGTAAATTTCCTGATCGGGAAGTTTAAGCCTGTATTTCTCTCCGCTGACAGCGATTTCACCCGATTGGCGGTCGCCCGGAACACCGGCATCCTGATAAGTGTAATCAAAGCCGGCAGTGAAGCCTTTCATGCTTTGGTACTTTTCGCTCATGGCGTCGAGCACAACTTTGGCTTTTGGATCTTTCTGAGCCGAGGCCTGAAAGCTCCAAAAAACCATGGAAAAAAGAAGGAAAAGTTGAGTCTGGAATTTCATGAATTTGGACTGCTGGGACTGGGAAATCAGCTTTTACAAGCTATTCAATAACCGTTCCAAACTAGCCTCATCCTGAATCAGTACTTCCCTTGCCTTTGATCCCTCAAAGGAGCCCACAATTCCGGCCGCCTCTAATTGATCCACAATCCTTCCGGCTCGATTGTATCCTAATTTTAACTTTCGCTGAATCAAGGAAGTACTGCCCTGCTGATGCAAAACAATCAGCCTTGCAGCCTCATCGAATAGGGGATCTCGATCCGAAAGATCCACGCTTGAAATTGAACCATCTCCGTCTTCACCCACAAATTCAGGAAGGAGATAGGCGTCGGAATACCCTTTTTGCTCACCGATCCAGTCGCATATCGCATCTACTTCCGGTGTATCAAGGAATGCGCATTGGATACGGATCATTTCAGACCCCAATGAAAGCAGCATATCACCTTGTCCAATGAGTTGATCGGCTCCTCCTGCGTCCAGGATGGTTCTGGAGTCGATTTTGGAGGTGACACGGAAAGAAAGTCGCGCCGGAAAGTTTGCTTTGATGATACCCGTGATGACGTTGACTGAAGGACGTTGCGTGGCTACCACCAAGTGAATTCCGATAGCTCGGGCTAACTGTGCCAACCGGGCAATCGGAGCTTCGATTTCTTTTCCGGCAGTCATCATCAAGTCCGCCAACTCGTCAATTACCAGGACGATGTAAGGCATGAAATAGTGACCTTTTTCAGGATTTAGCTTCCTTGCAATGAACTTGGCATTGTATTCTTTCAGGTTTCTACAGCCTGCGTCCTTTAGCAAATTGTATCGGTTGTCCATTTCGATACAAAGCGAATTCAGGGTGTAAATAACTTTTTTCGTATCAGTAATAATGGCTTCTTCTGAGCCTGGAAGCTTCGCCAAGAAGTGACGCTCGATCTTGTTAAAGAGCGTTAATTCGACTTTTTTGGGATCGACCAGTACAAATTTCAACTGAGAAGGGTGCTTCTTATAAATAAGAGAAGCCAAGATCATGTTCAAGCCCACTGACTTTCCTTGGCCTGTCGCACCAGCCATCAATAAGTGAGGCATCTTGGCAAGATCGGCTACAAAAACTTCATTGGAAATCGTTTTTCCCAAAGCAATCGGAAGATCTTTATCCGATTTCAGGAACTTTTCAGTTCCAAGCACAGCTCTGGCAGGCACCAATTCACGGTTTTTGTTTGGAACTTCGATACCGATCGTCCCTTTGCCAGGAATCGGTGCGATGATTCGAATACCCAATGCCGCCAAACTTAAAGCGATGTCATCTTCGAGGTTTTTGATTTTGGAAATCTTCACTCCCGGATCGGGGACAATCTCATACAGTGTCACTGTCGGACCGATCGTCGCCTGAATTCCCTGAATGCCGATCTGGAAATTTTTCAGTGTGGTGACAATCTTATCCTTGTTTTCCTGAAGTTCCTGCATGGATACGGTTACTTTTTTGATGTCGTATTCATTCAGCAAATCCAAGGTGGGGTATTTGTATCGAGGAAGATCGAGGGTAGGATCATAGGGATCCAGATTTTCGACTTCTTGAGCAGTTTTCTCCTCTTCAGCTTTTTTCACGGAAAATTTACCCTCTTTCACTGTGCTTTTAGTATGCCCCTCTTCCAGTAAATTCACCTGAGGAACTTCAAAAATATCTTCCTCCTCCTCCATATTTGAGCTTCCCGATATACTGAATGGCAATTCAGGCGCTGTATCAACAGGAGAAGTGCCTTTCACTTCCCAAGCGCTTCCATCGTCATCGATTTCTTCCAATTCTTCTTCAGATTCCTCTTCATTTGAGAAAGGATTTGGATTTTTGATTTTGGTATCTGCCACTGAAGATATCTCAGGCACCTCTTCTTCAGATTCTTTCGGGGAAAACCAGTTTAACTGTTCCAAACCGAAAAAGAGAACCACAAAAATCAAAAAGGTACCGACAATAAGAATGAATGTCCCCATGCCCAGAAAATCGCTGGAAAGCTTGGCCAATTCGTAGCCAAAGCCACCCGAAAGGAAACTCCAAAAGGAATATCCTTCGATTAATATCACAATATAACCCAGCAATAAGCCTAGCCATGCCGTGAAGAACAGCGAAAAAACAGCATACCGGGTAAGGGATACCAGCGAAAACTTGAATATCCATCTGAATCCGATCAAAAAAAGAAATGGAGGCAGTAAAAAAGCAGCAATCCCAAACCATCGAAAAATCAGCCAGTGGGAGGCTTGGGCACCAAGGTAACCTACCCAATTTCGTGATTCTCGTGCAGAATCCCGGATTGCCTGATCGGGATTGTTCATGACAAGACTTTGATCAGCAGGGCCGTTAATCAGGTAGCTGACAAAAGCGATAAACAAAAAGATGGCAATGGAGATCAGGATGATTCCCAGTGTCAGCGAAAGCTGCTTAAATTCAATTTTCCCAAACGAAAAACCAGGCCCTTCCGGTTTAGGAGGGGCTTTTTTTGTGTTTTCTGATTTCCTTCGAAAGGTATTTTTAGCTGCGGATTCTGATGCCATTTAAGCCTGAAAGTACAATTTTAATTTAAGCCAAAAGGCCAATAAATAGAACTTACCGGGAAAAATGTGCCAGAAGCCCTTTTTTAATTCTTTTAATCAGTGCCGGACCCTCATAAATCATGCCCGAGTAAACCTGAATCAAGCTCGCTCCGGCCTCCAACTTCTCAATTGCGTCTTGGGCACAGAAAATTCCGCCGACCCCAATGATGGGGAATGCTCCCTTGGATCTCTGATGAAGGTATCGGATGACTTCTGTACTTCTTTTGGCTAATACCTTGCCACTGACTCCACCTGCGCCGATTGCCTCCACTTCATTTTTCGGACTGCTCAATTTCGAACGGTCTATGGTCGTATTGGTCGCAATCACCCCGTCAATGCAAGTTTCCTGAACGATTTCAACGATGTCGTCCAGCTGTCCGTCTGTGAGATCGGGAGCGATTTTCAACAGGATTGGTTTTGGATTTGGCTTGCGATCATTTGCCGATTTGACTGCTTGCAAAAGCTGTTTTAGCGGTTCTTTTTCCTGCAAATCACGCAGATTTGGGGTATTTGGAGAACTCACATTGACGACGAAATAATCCACATAAGGATGAAGAGTTTCCAGACAAATCAGGTAATCGTCCACCGCATTTTCATTTGGGGTGACTTTATTTTTACCAATATTTCCCCCAACAATGACGTCTGATTTTCGCTTTTTCAATCGCTCCACAGCAGCCAAGACACCCCCATTGTTGAAGCCCATTCGATTGATCAATGCTTCATCCTGTGGTAGTCTGAACAAACGGGGCCTGGGATTTCCTTCCTGAGGTTTCGGTGTCAGCGTACCGATTTCTATAAATCCGAAACCCAGCATGGCCATCTCGTCGATGAGCTTGGCATCTTTATCAAAACCGGCTGCCAAACCCACCGGGTTTTTGAATTTCAGGCCGAATACTTCTCGCTCCAACTTCGGATCTTCGAATTTAAAAGTTGACTTTACAATCGAATTTATGATAGGGAGATTGAAGGTCAGTTTGGTGAGATCGAATGTGAAATGGTGTGCGTCTTCCGGTTTTTTTAGAAAAAAGAGGGGCTTAAGTATGGATTTGTACACGGCTATAATTCAGGAGTTATGTCCCCAAAGTTAGGGATTGATTGGGGAAAATAAGGTTGAAATCCCCGTGTTTTCGCCTTAGGTTGAATTAGCTTCGGTGATCAATCGGAGCCCTTCCAAAGTCAGATTTCGATCCACTTCGTCGAAGGTGCTTTCCAAGGTTGTCAAAATTGCTGCTAATCCGCCGGTTGCGATGATTTTGAATTGCAGGCGCGTTTCTGATTCGATCGCCTCGATCATTCCTTTGACCAGACCGGTGTAGCCATATAAAACCCCCGCCTGAATTGCGTGAATGGTGTTTTTGCCCAGGGCTGACTCAGGCAGCTTCAGTGCAACTTCGGGAAGCTTTGAAGTGTTTGTGAAAAGCGAATGGATTGCGGTCTTCAGTCCCGGGACGATGTTTACGCCCAATATTTCTCCTTTTGAATCCACAGCAGTAAAGGTCAATGCTGTCCCAAAATCTACCACGATCACGGGCTGTGTATGTCTAGCAAAGGCAGCCATGACATTACACATTAAATCACTGCCTATTTCATTTGGACGGAGCGATTTGATCGGCAACGTTTCATAGCTTTTCGCAGAGATTAAATAAGGAGATTGTCCAAAGTAAGATTGGCAAAATTGCTCGATAATGCTGTTGATTTCCGGGACGACGGAGCTGAACCCGATCTTTTCAATTTGAGAAGCATGGATTCCATGTTCCAAAAAGTAGAGTGGGACTTTTTTACTCAGCTGGGAAATGAGTTTTGGAGTCTTGGTTTCCAGGCGGAATTGGTTGGTCCATTTTCCGCTTTTTTGATCAAAGAGTGCAAAAACCACATTGGAGTTGCCGGCATCGATGGCTAAAAACATTCTGTTATCAGGTTTTGACTAATTTAGGCGATCGTAAAAGTAATTCCCAAATTCAAATCCCTTTTTCGCTTATGTATTCTCTCCGCGAAGGCAAAATTGAAGACCTCCCCCGTGTACTCGAACTGATCAAAGAACTTGCACTCTATGAAAAAGCCCCAGAACAAGTCACCAATACCCTCGAATTGATGAAAAAAGATGGTTTTGGGCCAAATCCAGTCTATGGTTTCTATGTCTGCGAAAAAGATAGCTCTCGTGAAATCATCGGAATTGCCATTTATTATTACCGCTATTCGACTTGGAAGGGGAAAAGATTGTATTTGGAAGACATTGTGGTCACTGAATCGGAGCGGGGAAATGGAGCAGGGAAGTTGCTTTTTGACCAGGTCATGGCAAAGGCTTTAGAAGGCAACTGCACCGGAATGATGTGGCAAGTACTGGACTGGAACGAGCCTGCGATCAATTTTTACAAAAAGTACGGAGCCACCCTCGAAGCTGGCTGGCTCAATGCGCATTTGCAGGATTATGAAATTAGGGAATTGTTGAAGAGTTAATTGAGTTGGAAGACGGAAGACCGAAGACAGTATGAGCTTGCCTGATTTTGGTTGTCACATTATTGTCTTGTGTCAGTTAAAATTAGGGGTTTGATTTCAATTCTTTTTCTTGGTTGTTCTGGTATTCGCGGTTTTAGCTCTAAGTTGTAGGTTTTGGAATTACCTCGGTCATTCAGGATTTGGTTTCTGAACTGGACTGGGGATAGTTTTTTTAGAGCTTTCTTTGGCCTTCTTTCATTATGATCTTTAACTGCTTTGAGCTGGCAGGCTCTCAGCTCCTTGAGTGATTTGGGCCTCCAGATGTTTAGATAGCCGTTGTTTATCAGGTCGTTTGTCTTTTCTGCGTATGGGTTTTCATAGGAATACATGCACATGCTTTGTTTGATAGCATGACGGTTGCAAAGCATTTTATACAGCACACTTTCATACTGCTTTCCTCCATCACTATGATGAATCAATCCCTGCAAACTCAGTCCCTTAGACTTGGCTTCGCGTATGGCCTGGTCCATCACTTCAGCATAGTTGATGGCTAGATTGGTCGAATAAGCTCCAAAACCAACGATTTCCTGACTGTACACGTCGGTGATGTAAATGGTGTAAAGCTTGGTGTCTCCATAGAGATAATGTGCCATATCCGCTTCCCACACTTGATTGAGGCCGTTTACATTTTTCTCTACCAGCAGATTCGGGAATTCTCTGGTCCCTGACTGGGTAGCCCTTCCATATCGTTTGGGATATCTTACCCGGTAGCCCATATCCATAAACAACTCGATACTTTTGTCACGACCGATGGGTAATAAATGACCAAAATCCTCATACATCGATCTGCACCCCAGGCTAGGGCAGCGAGTCCGTGCTTTGCAAAGTTCTGAATTTGCCAGTTGAGTAACATGATCACTTAGCTCTGGTTTGTCCACCAAAGCCTTGTAATAAGCCTGCCGACTGAAACCCAATAATTCACAGGCCTGTTTGACACTGAATAAATATTGATGTTTCATTTCCGATCCGATTCTGATGCATGTTCTCCAAAATTTTTTTTTAGATCAACACCGTATTCATCGGAGGCCTGTTCAACTATGATCCGATACAAATCTGCCTCTAAAGATTTGCGCCCCAAGGCCGCTTCCAGTTCTTTAATGCGGTTTCTAAGCTCTTGAGCCGTCTTACTCTGACTGTCTTTTTCCATAACCATTCGGGTTCCCTTTTTCAAGGTACGAGAATAACGGTAAAGCCAATTATACACAGTTTGTTTACCTCCAATACCATACTCACGCATGGCTTGGGTAACGGTAAACTCACCTCGCTCTATCTGTCCAACAATTTGCTTACGTAAATCTTCACTGAAGATTCGCTGGGGTTTTAAATGAAATGTCATTTTCATTTTGATTTGGTTTTTAACACCAACAAAATGTGTCAACTTTATCCAGGCATTATCAGT
>NZ_FMXE01000051.1 GCF_900103735.1 Algoriphagus alkaliphilus
GTATTTTGTTTTACATTTATAATAGTAAATATACTATTATAAAATCATAAAAAATATGGGCTATAAAGTTAAAATTCAAAGAGTTGAAAGAGGAAAAACCAGTTCCTATTATATCAATTTTCCTGCGGCTCTGGCAGAGTCTTGTGATATAGAAAAAGCAGAAGAATTGGAATGGGAGATAGAGGACAGGAATACCTTTGTTTTGAAAAGGGTAATTAAAAAAGAATCATTTCTGAAGAAGAAGGCTAAAAAATAAGAGAGGAACTATCTCTCTAATAGGGGTATAAGCCTTAAGTTAACGCCAATGCCTTTCAGGGTTGTCGTCCACCACCTTAAACCTCAATACCCCAGGTTTCACCTAGGGCTATTCAGAAGTTCGATCCTCCCGAAATAGCTCTTCTCATCGGGATTGGCGTTTCAGGATCATTATTTTTTATTCATATCGCTCCCAATTCCAGACCCCGTACGGGGCCAAACTTCTCAATAACCGCGGGTGTGGTTGGTGAGCGAAGTCGAACCAAAACCCGTGGATAATCAGCGCGCTGTGTACTACCAGACGACCCCGGAGGGTATCGAACCTTTTTCTTAATTCTTCCCCCCTTCACTCCTCCTTATTCAGCCAAACCACTTTTTGTTCCGGTTGGTGGGCTTGTCCGATGATATCCCGATACAGATCCGGTCGACGGGCTTGAATGTAGCGAGAGCCTCCCGCTTGGGTGAGTTTTTCCGGCGTGAGCGTGGCGATGACAAAGCTGTCTTCAAAGCTTCGACATTCTGCCAAAATATCACCAAAGGGATCCAGAATCATCGAGCACCCATTCTTCAACTGGTCATCATCCATACCGATCGGATTGGAAAAGACTGCATAGATGGCATTGTCATATGCACGGGCAGGCAACCATTTCATTAGCCATTCTCTGCCTTTCAACCCATCAAACTCTTTTCTCAGCGAAGTCGGATCATTCTCCCGATTTTCCCAAAGCTTGGGATCTACAAAACCGGCACCTGGGCGGGTCGAAGGCGTGCACATGGTCACATGTGGCATGAAGATGATGTCTGCACCAAGCAGTTTCGTGGCGCGCACATTTTCGATGATGTTGTTGTCGTAGCAGATCAGAATTCCGCATTTCCAGCCCAAAAGGTCAAAGACCACATAGTCATTTCCCGGTAAAATATGAGGGTTGATAAAAGGATGAAGCTTGCGGTACTTGGCAATCAGTCCGTTTTGATCGACACAGACGTAGGCTTTGAAGATGTCGTCGTTTTCGTCTTTTTCAAACAAACCCGCCAAGATGACCATTTGATTTTTTCGGGCGATCTCTATCAGTGCTTGGGTGCTTGGGCCGGATGGGATGCGTTCTGCCAAGTCCAGCAGCTGTTCTCGGGAGAGCTTGCGGGCAAAAGAGTATCCTGTGATCGAGCATTCGTGGAAAGCGATAATTTGGGCACCTTCCGCTGCGGCTTTTGCCGAAAGCCGGTCTATGACCAAAAGGTTGTAGTCCTTATCCCCGCTTCGGTTTTCAAATTGGGCGCTGGCTATTTTCAGTTTTTCCATTTGAAAGTAAGATAAGCTGAGCTGAAGAAACTCCAAAGGGCAATTGGATAAATGTAGAATCACATTACTATTATTCTCTAATAGTGTTATCTTGTTAGTTGAAATATCTTCGCTCACATGAAATCGAGCATGACCCTTTCGGTGTCACACAGAGGGATGATTATTCACCATGCGAGATTCCATCTGACCATAAAAAATCAATTATAAACAGATGAAAAATCAGCTTTTTTTAATTTCCGGGCTTCTGTTTTTCCTTCTGATTTTGAGTTGCACTCCTTCTAAAGAAAAAGAAAACCAATCTGAGCTTCAGTTTGTGGTGACTGAAAAATATAAAACGTTTCCTCTGCCTCAGGACTTTGGTCATTCGGATTTGTATTTTCAGCTTTTGCAGGGCACTCGGGATTTCCGAATGATCCACCGACCTCAAATTCACCCAAGATGTTTGAGGACATGCCCGAAATCATGAAGTTGATTAACTACGCAGATATCTACACGGACTTGTTTTATCTCAAAAATCAGAAGCTGATGGTACGGGTGGCGAAGTTTGAGGATGTCCCCGATAACTATTTGGATGCGGATTCCTTTTTGGCCTCGAGATGGGGATTGGTCTTTTTAGATTCTGATTTCAATAAAGTAGGCGAAATGGAATTGACCCCTGACAGGTTTAATGGCAGGAATATTTTTGGAGACCATGAGGGGATCTGGATCTCGACTGATCATCCTGAAAATCCGGATATGTCAGAGGATTTTTTGAGGTTTCGACTGATAACTGTAAAACAATAAGGGGACAGCCGATTTATTAACCAAAAAGAATGCGGCGTATCACTGAAGGCCTATCCTAAACGAAAAGCAATCATCGCCTTTCTTTCCAAGTTTGCCAAGTTATGCTAATGCTTAAACTCGCCATATTTTCGGTACTTTTATTCTAAAAACCTGATATCAATCAGTTTAGATCCTGCTTTTCATCCAATAAATTCCCCGACTTAAAAGGATAAATTAGCATAATCAACCAAAACTCTTACGACATGAAGATAGGCGCGAAAGTATTACTGCTGACCGATTTTTCCCAAGTTTCAGGGTATGCCACGGACTACGCCTTGGAGATTGCTTCCAAGCTCAAGGCGAAGGTGGAGATTTTGCATATTTTGAATACACCTGTGGATTGGGTGAAATTGGCTAAAGAAAAAGAGCAATACTATCCGGAAACCCTACGGGCAATCGGTTCGGCCAAATCAAAGTTGAATAGTGTAGTGGAAAAATTCCAGAGGGCTGGGGTAACTACTACCTCCTCATTGGTTTTTAACTTTGGGCCTGAAAATGTCCAAGACCATGTGCAAAAAGCGGGTTCAGACTTGGTGATCATGGGTTCATCCGGTCTTCAAGGATCCAAAAGTTTCCGTGTCATTGGTTCAAATGCACAGCGGGTTTTGCGAAATGTGAAAGTTCCGGTTTTGGTAGTCAAAAAAGGGAACGGAAAACCGGAGATTAAAACAATTGCTTTTGCCACTACACTCCTGGAAAATCAAAAGAAGTCATTTTTGATTTTAAAAGAATTTGCAGCATTACTGGGAGCTAAAATAAACCTTGTCTTCATTAATACGCCTTACAATTTTGTAGAAACTGAGGAATTTGAAAAACGGCTGGAGAAATTTGGCAATACTGAAGATGTCACGCTCATCAATGCCTTGGATTTGGAACTTGGGATAATATTTCTGGAAAAGAAAAACAGACCGGATGTGATCGTTACGGCCAAAACAGAAAAGTTTGGAGTATCTCGTATTATTGATCCAAGTTTTACCGAAAATCTTGTAAGAATGTACGACCTCCCTGTTCTTTCATTCCATATTTAAGAAGGCAGCAGAAAAATTAATTTGAAACCGGGCATTTGGGCGCATTGGTTTCTGTGTGCGTATAAAAAAACTGGCAACGCCCTCCTCTTCAAATGATTAAAAATTCCATTTTTACAGCCCTACCCACCTGCCTCAAGTAGACCTGCCTGAGGCATGCAGGCAAAATTCCAATTGGCTGCATTTTTGAACGTTGTTTTCCTAAAATGAATGAACCTTTTCTTATGAGAATTGGCTATTTTAACTATTCATTCACCACTTAAACCTAACCACTTTTATGACCGAACAACAAAAACGCGCACTCGAAGAAGCAATTGCAGCTTTGAAAGGGAAACTGACCGGTGACATGTTTGCCGACATGGAAACCCGGGATGAAATCCACAACCTGGAGATGCAACTCAAAGGAGTAAAACCGATGGACTCTCATTTTGATTGTATAGGCTGCGGAAGCTAATCACTACTGACTTGGCCAGATACTTTATTATTTACAAACCCTTTGGGGTTTTGACACAATTCACCGGGGAGGAGCCCACGCTGGCTTCTCTCGGTGCTTTTCCAAAAGATGTCTACCCGGTGGGTCGGCTGGATAAAGACAGTGAAGGACTACTCCTGATCACCGACGATAAGGTGCTCAACCATCATTTACTCAATCCCCGTTTCGGACATCAACGCACCTATTACGCCCAAGTCGAGGGGATTCCTACCCCGGAGGCCTTGGCACAACTTCGAAACGGAGTCACCATCAATGTCGATGGACGGGACTATCAGACCAAGCCAGCTTTGGCCAAACTGTTGGATCCGGCTCCTGTCTTGCCCGATCGGAATCCTCCCATCCGCTACCGGGCAGCCATTCCTGATACCTGGATCGAATTGACTTTGATCGAAGGAAAAAACAGGCAAGTGAGAAAAATGACCGCAGCGGTAGGGTTTCCTACCCTTCGTCTGGTCCGCTACTCCATGGAAAAAATCAACATCAAAGGCATGCAGGCCGGAGATATACTCGAACTGGATGAAAAGACAGTTTATCACCAGTTGGGGCTTACGGGCTTTGCCAAAACGGGAACAGCACAGAATAAAGGCAAAAATTTTAAGCGATCTTAAAAAATCCTAAAAACCGATCAGGTTTTGGGCATTACCGCTGCTAAGAATTAAGATTGTTGGTTGGTTCAAAATCCCCTATTTTAGGCTCGCCATTCAGGCATAAAAAAATTTGTATTTCATGCATCAGGAAAAAATCGCTGAGGTTATTCAGGAAGTAAAAAAAGTGGTTGTCGGTCAGGACAAAATGGTCAATCGACTGATGATTGGCCTGTTTACCAATGGACATATTTTATTGGAAGGTGTACCGGGATTGGCAAAGACGCTGACAGTAAACACGCTTGCCAAAGTTCTCCACCTGGATTTCAACCGGATTCAGTTTACGCCGGATTTGCTTCCCTCAGATTTGATCGGAACGATGATTTATAATCAGCAGAATTCAAGCTTTGAGGTTAAAAAAGGGCCAATCTTCGCCAATGTGATTTTGGCAGATGAGATCAACCGCTCACCGGCAAAGGTACAGTCCGCCCTCTTGGAGGCCATGCAGGAGAAGCAGGTGACGATTGGAGAGACAACCTACGCATTGGATATGCCTTTTTTGGTTTTGGCTACCCAAAACCCCGTAGATCAGGAAGGAACCTATCCTCTGCCGGAAGCGCAGGTGGATCGATTCATGATGAAAGTTCACATTGACTATCCTAGTAAGTCTGATGAGATGGAAGTCATGCGCCGTATGTCCAACATGCAGTACACCACTGAAGTCAGACCGATCTTATCCAAACAGGACATTTTTGATATCCGCAATGAAATCAATGCGGTCAATATTGCCGAGCCATTGGAACACTACATCATCGAGTTGGTTTTTGCGACTAGATTTCCCGCCCAGTATGGGTTAAAGGATGAGGCAAAGTATTTCATGTTTGGTGTTTCGCCACGTGCCAGCATCAATTTGAATCTTGCAGCAAAGGCCGTTGCATTCATGGATGGCAGGGATTATGTATTGCCTGAGGACATCAAGGAAATCGCTGAAGATGTGTTGAACCACCGGATTTTGCTCAATTATGAAGCGGAAGCTGATAACGTCAATACCAGAACTTTAATAAAAACACTCCTTGAAAAAGTGCCGATTAATAAAACGGTAACATTGAAATAAGGCATCAAGTTGCGTAGAAAGGCTTTCCAAGGGGAAAGCCTTTTTTTTTGTTTCTATTGTTAATTCAACATTAAATTCTGTCTGTTTTTTTAAAAAAAGCATAAACAGTAAAATTCTTTTGCCGGGGAAATTGAATTGAGCTTTGCATCATCAACATGCAAAACCACAATTTAATTTTTAACCCATGAAAAAAATTACAAACCTACTATTGATTTTGGTAGCTGGTCTTATAGGCTTTACCGGATGTATCGAAGGAAATGATAAACCAGATCAAGGTGAAGGTCCAGGGTCTAGTATTGAAATCACTTCCAACATTACTACTAACACTACTTGGGAAACAGGTAAAATTTATGTGTTAGCAGGAAGAATCACAGTTACTTCTGGTGCCACTCTTACTATTCAGCCAGGTGTAGTTGTAAAAGGACAAGTGGGTTCAGGGGCTAACGCTACTGCTCTTATAATTGCGAGGGGTGGTAGAATCAACGCGGCTGGCACAGCGACTCAGCCTATTATCTTCACAACAGTAGCAGATGAGATTATACCTGGCCAGATAGCCTCTCCAAACTTGGAGCCTACTCTAGAAGGACTTTGGGGTGGAATCATTGTATTGGGAAGAGCGAGAGGTTCATTTGCTGGTGATGTTCAGGAAATTCAAATCGAAGGAATTCCTGCTTCCGATACCAATGGACTTTACGGAGGTACTAACGATGCAGATAATTCTGGTGTTATAAAGTATGTATCAATTCGTCACGGAGGAGCAAATATTGGTGAAGGAAACGAAATCAATGGCTTGACCCTTGGTGGTGTAGGATCCGGGACAGTAATCGAAAATGTAGAAGTTGTTGCCAATCAGGATGATGGAATCGAATGGTTTGGTGGAACAGTTTCTGTAAAAAATGCTTTGGTCTGGAATTCTGGTGACGACGCAGTTGATACCGATCAATCTTGGGCTGGCATTTTGGATAACTTCATTGTGATCTGTGGTGTAAATACTGACCACGCACTTGAAATCGACGGTCCGGAAGGATCATACAATGCTGCACATACGGTGAGAAACGGTTCAATTAAAGGTCATCCTTCGTCTGAGTTTGCTGACTTCAGAGCTGGTGCAAGAGGCACATTCGAAAACCTTTATTTCTTCAATTTCCCATCACCTGCAGCAAATAACAACGCAGGTAGAGGAGACCTTTCCTTGAGCGGAGATCTTACAGTTGCGAACTTTGCAAATGGAATTCTCAAATTCTCCAAGCTGGAAGCGACCTTAACTGAAGGTGTCACGCTACAGCAAGCATTCCGAAATGGTACTGACGTTCACGCAAGCTCAGTTGCTTTAAAAGCAAATACTATAGGCGCAAATAAAGCTGTCTTCACAGGATGGACATGGGCAGCGGCTGCAAATGCTTTGGCCGACTTCAAATAACAAAATAGTTTAAGGAGGGGAAGAGTGCATGTTTGCAAGGCATCTCTCTTTCCCACTTCAACTTCGAGAAAACACCCAGCTGTATGAAAAATAAAAATCCTAAACCCATGCTTAAATTAAGCTTGGCACTTGTGTTACTGATCCTGTTGCAATTCCTGTCTGCCTTTGTATTTGCACAAAACGGCATCATCCGAGGGGCCATCTACGAAGAAAAAACCGGGGAGCCATTGTATGGCGTTTCGGTATTGGTCAAAGAACTTTCCACAGGAGCCATTACTGACTTTGATGGCAAATTTGAATTGCAGGTCGCTCCGGGTACCTATACAATCCAGATTTCTTACATTTCCTACTCCACAATTGAGCTGAATTCGCTGACTCTCGCAGCCGGAGAAGTAAAAGTGCTCCATGACCTTTTGATGAAGGAGGATGCTTCCGAGTTGGAGACAGTGACAATTCAGGCTTCAGCAATCCGTACTACCGAAAGTGCGCTGATGTCTGTAAAGCGCAATGCGCCTAATCTTTTGGACGGGATTTCCGCCAGTACATTTCGGCAAATCGGTGATGGTGATGCCGCCTCTGCAGTGAAGCGAGTAACAGGTGTTTCTATCGAGGGAGGAAAATATGTCTATGTACGAGGTCTTGGAGATCGGTATACCAAAACTGTCCTTAACGGAATGGACGTGCCTGGATTAGATCCTGATCGAAATACGATTCAGATGGATATTTTCCCCACCAATGTGATTGACAACATCATTGTTTCCAAATCATTCACATCGGATTTGCCGGCTGACTTTACAGGTGGTGTAGTGGATATTGAAACCAAAGATTTTCCTGAAGAAAAAACAATGAGGTTGGGAATTTCAGGCGGTCTAAACCCATCCATGCACTTCAACAGTAATTACATAACCTACCAAGGAGGAAAGACTGATTGGCTTGGTTTTGATGATGGGACCAGAGCTATTCCAACCGGAGGAAGATCCAACATTCCACAGTTTGGACAGGTAGTAGGAAATCCAAACAGTCCGGCAGGATTGGATTATCAAAACATTCTAAGTGGATTCAATAAGACAATGAGCGGAGTGAGACAGTCTAGTTTGATGGACTTTGGTCTTTCTTTCTCTTTGGGGAATCAAATTGCAAGACCAAAAGTAACTTGGGGATACAACGCCGCAGTGACGTATAAAAATGAAACAGAGTTTTACCAAAATGCTGAGTTTAATCTGTTTGCGAAACCAATTGGTCAAGGTGAGACAGAACTGGAGTCGCTTGAAAAACAACGAGGAGACTATGGTGTAAACAATGTTTTACTTGGAGGGATGGCAGGAATTGCATTGAAAACCAATGCTTCTAAGTACAAGTTAAACTTTTTGCACCTCCAAAATGGAGAATCAAAAGCAGGTATTTTCGATTTCGAAAACACCAACTTGGGTGCTAATTTCGAGGCCAAACAATATAATTTAGAGTTTAGCCAACGTGCTTTGACAAGTATATTATTATCTGGTGTCCACTATTTCAATGGTAAAGACTGGGAGGTAAGTTGGAAAATTGCACCTACACTCTCTAGTATCGAAGATCCCGATATTCGATTCACTCGATTTAGATTACCTACCAATAATATTTCCACAGAAGTAGGTTTGCCTGCCCGAATTTGGAGAACACTTCAGGAAGAAAATCTAGTTGGAAGAGGTGATATCACAAGAAATTTAGGAATCTTTAATAGAGACGCCAAGCTTAAGTTTGGTGGAAGCTATTCATTCAAGCACAGACTCTTTAATATCCAAAGCTTCCAGTTTCCTACAGGAGATACACAATTTACAGGTGATCCAAATCAGATCATGAATAATGAAAATCTGTTTTCGGCATCAAATAGAAACGGAATCAGATATAATCCAGACTTTATCCCAATCAATCCCAATGAATATGAAGCATATGCGACAACTATGGGGGGATATGGATCTCTGGAGTTGAACCCAGCTGAAAAATTGAAAGCAGTGGTAGGATTAAGAGTAGAGCAATTCAACCAATTCTACACGGGCACCAACCAGAACGGAACAATAGTATATGACTTGGTGGAAATGTTGGACGATTTGGACTTCTTCCCAACTCTCAATTTGATTTACAACCTTAAAGAAAATCAGAACCTGAGAGTGTCAGCTACAAGAACTACGGCAAGACCTTCTTTTAAGGAACTATCTTACGCGGAAATTTTGGATCCAATTACAGGCAGAACATTTATTGGAGGCCTTTATCCAGAAACTACTAACGGTGGATCCGAAGTTTTGTGGGATGGAAACCTGACTTCTACTCGAATTAATAACTTTGATGTTCGTTGGGAAATGTTTCAGCAAAGAGGTGAAATGTTCTCTGTGAGTGCATTCTACAAAACATTCGAAAGACCAATTGAAATTGTCCAGTTCCTCTCTGATCCTGGTACTTTCCAACCGAGAAATGTGGGTAATGGAGCAGTGGCAGGCTTAGAATTTGAATTCAGAAAGTCATTGAAGTTTATCACTTCAAGCCTTGAGAATTTCTTCTGGACTACCAATTTGACTGTGACTGAGTCTCAAATCAAAATGTCGGAGTCCGAACTCCGATCCAGAATACTCTCTGCCAAGGAAGGTGAGGTGGTAAATGATACAAGAGTGATGGCTGGTCAAGCGCCATATATTGTCAACACTGGTATTTCTTACAACAACTTCACTAGTGGTTGGGAGGCTGGGATTTTCTATAATGTGCAAGGACCGACCTTGAATTTTGTTGGATTTGGAAACAGAACAGATACTTATACTGTGCCTTTCCACGCACTTAATTTTAATCTAAACAAGTCCTTTGGAGCTGATGAGCGAATTCAGGCAAACTTTGGTGTTGAAAATATACTGAACGATAAAAGAGAAGTCGTTTTCAGCTCCTTCGAGGCACAGGATCAAATCTTTACCAGCCTTGCGCCTGGCACTAGAGTTAAGTTTGGATTCTCATTTGCATTCTAAATTTTGAACTTAAAGCTTTTATTAAAGCCACCTGAGTGATCGGGTGGCTTTTTTGGGCTCATAGGATTGCGTACTTTCAGGTCTCAATCAAATAATTTCACATGAAATCGAGCATGACCCTTTCGGTGTCACACAGAGGGATGATTATTCACCATGCGAGATTCCATCTGACCATAAAAAATCAATTATAAACAGATGAAATACCCATGTCGAAAGAGCGACACACAGGAGCATGATTATCTGGGGGTATTCCATGTGGCAATTAAAAACCAAATTATAAACACATGAAATGCCCATGAGAAAGGCTTCTCACACAGGGGAATGATTATCCGGGGCATTCCATCTGACCATTAAAAAACGAAATATAAAAAGATGAAATATTTTCTAACACTTCTCATTTTTAGTCTTCAGATTTCTGTATTTGCCCAAGAATTAAGTACCTCTCATAATTTCTGGGAAAGCCTAAAATCTCATTGCGGCAAAGCCTACGAAGGGAAGTTGGTCTCACCGGAGTCTGACCCGAGATTTGCCGGAAGGCTGGTGATGCATGTCCGAAGTTGCGAAGAGGGGAGATTAAGAATCCCTTTTTTCGTCGGAGATGACAGATCCAGAACTTGGGTTTTGACTATGGAAGGTGACCTGATCAAGTTAAAGCATGACCACCGACACGAAGATGGCTCGGAAGATAAAATCACGCAGTATGGGGGAACGGCTTCAAATACGGGTTTCTCGGCGATGCAAATATTCCCTGCTGATCAGGAGACCACTGACCTCATCCCCTACGCTGCCGGAAATGTATGGTGGATTACAGTGGATGAAACTTCATTTACCTATAACCTGAGAAGAACTGGATCGGAGACTTTTTTCTCAGTAAAGTTTGACCTGACGACGCCAATTGAACTGCCTCAAGCTCCGTGGGGATGGGCTGAAAACTCGAATTAAGATGAAGAATGCTTCGCTTGTAGATCTTTGGAAGGAAGGAAGAACTAGATTCACCAAACTGCTCGATGCAGTACAAGAATCTGATCTCCCCAAAAAAAATGGCGCTAGTCCAAACTCAGCGGGCTTCCTGATCCGACATATTGCTGAGGTAGAATTATTGTTTTCCAAAAATGTCTTTGGCCTTGGAGAAGTGAAAATCGTGGCCAAAACCCTGATTGCTGGAAAAGATACAGGTGAATGGACCAATCTCGATGAACTCAGAGAAATTGTCGCTTATGCCGGAGAAATGCTCGAAAAGGCGATTTTGATTCAGGAAAATTGGGATGATATCATTGAGACTAAAGAGTTTGGGCGTAAATCAAGATCCGAAGCTTTGGGAAGAATCTCCACGCATACCGCTTACCATGCCGGACAGCTTGCCCTGATCCTTAAATATGGGAGGTAATTCTCAAGTGAGTTTTCGTATGATTTGCGCAGCGTCAGGGAAAATTGGCAGCAAATCCTCAGCCTTGAACAATTCAAAATCCCTGAAATCAAAACCGGGTGCCACTACACAAGACACCAAACTGTAACTGTTTGGCTCATCTACCGAACTTCCAAAAATTGTTTCAGCCTTGACCAGGTGTTGGGGAAGCGAATGCTGATTGTCCACCGGACCAAGTTTTAGGATTTCATGTCCTTTTGCTCCGAGTAAATGCACCGAAAGTGGGCTGCCCTCATGCCAAAACCAAAGTTCATCGCTTTTGATCCGGTGAAAATGGGAGACATCCTGAGAGCGAAGCAAGAAAAATATAGACGTGATCAGTTGTCTTTTGCCCGCGGGGGTTTCCAGATCGCTATCCGAGCGGTAAGTTTCTGAATAAAATCCACCCTCAGGATGGAATTTCATCTGAAGTTTTTCGACCAATTCCTGAATTCTGTTTGTCGTCATTGTTTAATAAGAATTGAGCAAGATGTCCACAATCCGCTCCGCAGTCTTTCCATCCCAAAGCGGAATGCCTTGGTATTGCTTCCATTCGCCCTTCATGATTTTATCCAGATAGGGTTTGAGTTTTTTTGGATCTGTACCTACCAATTCATTGGTGCCAAGGTGAATGGTTTCAGCTCGCTCGGTATTGTCCCGAAGGGTGATGCATGGAATATTCATTACGGATGTTTCTTCAGTGATCCCTCCTGAGTCAGTGATCACACCTTTGGCATTTTTTACCAAATAGTTGAACTCCAGGTAGCCCAGGGGTTCGCACATGTGGAGGTTTGGGGCTTGGATACCCAGGTTTTGAAGGTTCTTCGCCGTCCGTGGGTGAACGGGAAATAGGATTGGCAAACCTTGCGTACCTTCCAAAATGGCATCAATCATTGCCTTAAGGGAATGCTCTTGGTCTACATTGGCCGGGCGGTGCATGGTCATGACGAAGTAATTTCCAGCCTTCAGGCTTTCAAATACTGGCCCTTCTGGGCTTTTGAAATTAGACATCTGGGCCTTCAGCGTGTCGATCATCGTATTCCCCACGAAATGGATCTTTTCTTCCGATACACCTGCTTTTCTGAGATTGGTATTTGCGATTTCGGAGGTAGTGAAAAAGTGATCTGTGATACTGTCAGTCACCATTCGATTGATTTCCTCCGGCATGCTTAGATCTCCCGAACGAATTCCCCCTTCTACATGAGCGACATCGATCTGAAGTTTTTTGGCAGCAATCGAACAAGCCAATGTACTTGTCACATCTCCCACGACGATAACAAGGTCTGGCCGATTTTCCATGAGTTCCTTTTCAAAAGCGATCATGATGGCAGCAGTCTGCTCGGCTTGCGTTCCACCCCCCCCGCCTAGGTTGGCATCCGGTTCGGGGATATTTAGCTGATCAAAAAAGTCGCCTGACATCTTCTTATCATAGTGCTGACCGGTATGTACGAGACGGAAGTGAACATCGACACCAGCTTTTTGCTTTTCCTGAAAAGCGTGAATGATCGGGGCAATTTTCATGAAATTGGGTCTAGCTCCGGCTACTATCGTAAAAATGGACATCGGTAGATTGAAATGTTTCGTCAAAATTAATTATTCGTTCCGGCTCCTTAGCCTCTTTGAGTATATTCCTTTCAAACTTTTGGTAGGTTTTTTGTTTCTTTGCCAAGAAGTTTTTTGAGTAAATCTGAATAAATGGCAAAATTTAATTGGCTGATCGAATTGAGGGCGTGGATATTTTTTGGATTGATTTGTTCTACGACCGCCTGTCTACCTACAGTGGAAATGGAGAAGGTGGTGTACTCCAATGACTTTTCCGACCTGAACCTTGCAGGATTTGAAAATGGGAAACTCTTTATTTTCCAGAATGATACGGTGGCAGGGTACTACCACAATGAGGAGGTCGCTGCTAAAATATCTGATCTTCCCCCTCATAACTTTCTTAAAGTAACAGTGGATATCCTCATCCATGACAGTTGGGATGGCAATCCCAATGACAGTCTATCCGGCCCGGATTATTGGTACATGGGCTATGACAATACAGAAGTTTTCCGGACGACGTTTTCAAACTCTCCCTGTGCTCCTACTTATTGCCTTTACCAGTCTTATCCCAATGAATTCTTTCGTCAGAATGTTCCCAAATTGGGCGCCACCCAAACCAACCTACCGGGGCGGTGTATCTTTGGTGCATTTCCAAATTACACGACCCGCTACGCTGTTTCGAGACTCATCCCACACTCCAATTCAAGTGTGAGAGTTTTCATGGGGGCTGAATTGCTCCAGGGAAATTCCCCTGATCCCATTTGCGATGAGTCTTGGTCAGTAGCCAAAATTGAAGTTGTAGCCATTCAGACAAATTAAGAAATGAAAAAAGCTGTAAAGTGTCTGGCGGTTTCGGTTTTTTGCCTTTTTATTTTGGCGGTCAATTCGACTGCTTTTTCCCAAACTATTCCGGTGGGCACGCCTGTATTGGATGATTATCTGAGAAGGTTGCAATTGCTCGGAACTTTGGATTCTGCCTCTTCTTGGATGATTCGACCCCTGTATCCTGCTGAAGCTTTTGGGATCGTCCATGGCTTTGATTTGGACAGTTCGGTCGTTGATCTGGATAATTCATTTTTTCACCGTACAATAGGAAAAAAAGGGAAAGGTAAATTCCTCACGCTACCCGGCACATATAAGGTTCAGTACAACTCTACTTATGCTTTTGGTGTAAATGATGGGGCCTTCATTCCCAACCGCGGGATACAGCAAATATTTAGTCCCGGAGTCTATGCGGAATACGGTAAGTTCAGCCTGCAATTGCAGCCGGAGGTTCTACTGGCACAGAACAAAGATTACATCGGATTCCCGATCGAGCATCAGGCGACCATTCTATTCTATTATGAATACATGAATCGAATAGACATGCCGGAGCGGTTTGGGAAAGGGGCTTTCAATCGGTTTTATCCGGGACAATCCAGCCTAAGGTTTAATCTGAAGGAATACTCTATTGGCCTTTCGACCGAAAATCTGTGGTGGGGCCCAGGTCGCAGGAATTCGCTCCTTTTGGGGAATAATGCCCCTGGCTTTCTTCATTTCACCCTCAACACCCGCAAACCTGTCAAAACTCCTATTGGCTCCTTCGAAGCACAGTCTGTTTCCGGATTTTTGAAATCCACGGATTTTCTCCCCCCTTGGCCGGATTATTCCATTCAGGAAAATCCTGTACTTATTCCAAAACCTGAAGACGGGAATCGATTCCTGTCAGGATTGATTCTGACCTATCAGCCAAAGTGGGTTCCGGGACTCTTCTTGGGTTATGGTTCGGTAAATCATCTATACCGCAGCGACGTGTCTGGTTTGGATGATATTATTCCGATTTTTAACGGGCGAAAGGGGCCTGCCAATGCTTTCGATCCTATACGTGACAAAAGGCAACAGTTTAGCTCAGGCTTTTTCAGATGGCTGAGTCCTGCCGGACGGTTTGAGTTTTACGGAGAATATGGAACAAGGGGTAACAGCAGAAAACTCGAGGAATTCATGACTACTCCCGAACAGGGAAGAGCTTTTACCTTTGGGTTTGCGCATTTAATGAGCTTGAAAAAGCCGGGAAGATTCCTTGAAATCAGCTCCGAAATGACACTTTCTGGTCAGACCATACGGGAAGAAATCCGTCAGTTGCGAACATGGTATATCCATGACCATGTGCGCCACGGCTATACGCATCAGGGCCAAGTCCTCGGAATAGGTAATGGTCCTGCAGCAAATCAGCTTTTCCTTGGCGTTGCATGGGTCGAAGGGTTGAAAAAAATCGGACTTCAGTTTGAGCGGATTGAGTATAATAATGATTTCTATTATTACCGATATGAAGCATCAAAGGATTTCAGAAATAAGTACGTGGATTTGGTATTTACCCTGGCCCCTGAATGGAAGTTTGGAGACTTTCTGCTGTCAGGGAAATTCCAGCATGTGAATACCCTGAATTATAAATGGTTTTTGGAAAATCAGCCCGATCAATATTTTGTGCCGGGGTTTGACCGTAAAAACTTCGTTGGGCAAATTGGCCTGACTTACATGTTTAGATAATTGATCTGAATAAATAATGAAAGCAGAAAAAGATAAAGTAGTGGCTGTAGCCTACACCCTTCGAGTTGATGACGGAGAGACCGGAAAGGAAATTTATGAAACAGTCACAGCGGAGAGTCCATTTTACTTCTTGTTTGGGTATCAAAATGTCCTGCCCAAGTTTGAGGAATCACTATCAGGTAAAGCTGCCGGAGAGTCTTTTTCGGTTTCTATTGATTTCGAAAATGGCTATGGAGATTACGATGACTCCAAAAAAGTAATTATTCCCAAAGCACAGTTTAAGGAAGAAGGGAAGAAAAACAAAGCGTTGCTCAGGGTTGGGAATGTGATCCCGATGCAGGATGACAAAGGCAACCAAATGCGGGGAGAAATTATGAAAGTAGATTACTTGGGCGTTCACATGGATTTCAACCCTCCCTTGGCAGGCTATGATTTATATTTTGAGGGGAAAATAATTTCCATCCGGGAGGCCCAAACTGTGGAGATCGAACATGGCCATGTGCATGGGCCCGATGGGCACCATCACCATTGATTGTGCGTAAAAAATCCACGCTTACACAAATGCCCTTTTCAGATTGAATAGGGCATTTGTCGTATGGTGGAGGTGTGTTTGGCAGGGTAATTTTGAACAGTTCATTTTTAAAATCCTAACCAAACACATGAGGAAGCTGAAATTGCATCCGGCCTCTTGGGATTCTGAGAGGACGATTTTATTTTTTTATTTCGTAGCCATAGGTTTTGTAGGCCATGTCGATGCTGAGTTCGCGAAGGCCCAGGATGCGATCCGAAGGATATAAAAGATAGGCTTTCGATAGTTGATCAATAGCCAATCCAAATGCCTGCGAATTAAAATGTACGATGGCATCATTGTAATATTGAAGCCCGGCGAGTTGCTTAAAGTTAACTTTTCTGAAGATAGAATGATCCCCATAGTCGATATCAGGACCGGCCAGACCTTGATTTAAGGATTTTAACTGCGCAAATTTTTCAGGTCTATAGGACTCCAGGTATTTGTTCACCTCAGTAGGGGATGTAATCATTCCTCCGATTGGAAGAGTACTTTCCAAAATCGCCTTTTTTCCTTCCAAATCAACTACTATAAAAACGTGGTAATCAGTCTCTATAATATCAAAAACAAATCCATATCGATCCAGCAATAAGCTGAGTGCTGCGGACCCACTGACACAATCAAACTTTCCTTCAGAAAGCATGCTATTGAAGGTAGAATGTTGCTCGTATTTTTTCAGAAGTTTCTGATGTGTTTTTTCAAAAATCTGTCTTAAAAATTGATGATCACTTTTTTTTCGGGAGGCTTTGAGATCCAGATCTTCTACTACTTCGATCCAAGCTTGCTCCGAAGCAGTTCGCTCTGCCTGTACTGCCTTGAAAAGTAAAAAGGGATTGAATTCTCCATATTGCCAGAAATTTCTTTCTGTCTCCGACTGGAAATTGAGGTTTTCGGGTACCAATAGGATTTCCTGAGATCTGGATAGCTGAACCAGTCCTGCGAGAATAAACCATGTAAGTAGCGCCTTTTTCATCTGAGATGAAGCCAATGTTATCCGAATTGTTCAAAGTTAACAATTTGGTAACATTAGAAAAGGACTTGGCTAAAAACTTAACAGTGAGTACTTCAGGTACTCATTCGTGGTGGTAAGGCTCGTTTCTCAGGATGGTAAAAGCCCGATAAAGCTGTTCGATCAAAAAAGGGCGGATCATTTGATGCGAAAAGGTCATTTTGGAAAGCGAAATCTTTCCGTTTGCACGACTATAGACCGTGTCCGAAAAACCATAAGGGCCTCCAATGACCAATACCAATTGCTTAAGTCCCGAATTCATTTTTTTCTGGAGAAATTCAGAGAATTCGATAGAGGAAAAAGATTTGCCCCGCTCGTCCAATAAGATCAGTTCATCAGCGCTTTGAATTTTTTTGAGGATCAAATCTCCTTCTTTTTCATTTTGAATCTGCTCGGAAAGTGATTTGGTATTTTTCAAATCCGGAATCACTTCCATCTCAAACCGGATGTAGAATCCCAAGCGGGTGGAATATTCTTCGATCAGTTTTTGAATGGCTGGATGATCAGTTTTTCCGATGGCGATGAGTTTGATTTGCATGCTTTAAAGATCGAAAAAAGTAGCAGGAAAATTTTCTAAATGTTTTTTAACAAAAACTAAACTCCAATTACACCCTGTCCTCACCGTATTTAATCGAATACACCCGTTCACGTTTCTTAACAAATCTTTGAAAAACAATTACTTGAAACAAGCTGTTCGAATGCCACTAACTAAAATTATTTCTACTATGAAAAAATTACTTTCTATTTTGATGGTGATGACGATCTTCTTCGCATCAGCCTTTACTCCCAGATCAACCAACGTTCATGAAGTCGAAGCAGACATCGTAGACTTGGCGGTTGCCACTGAGTTCTTGTCCACTTTGGTAGCTGCCGTTCAAGCAGGTGACTTGGTAGGTGTACTAAAAAGCGAGGGGCCATTTACAGTATTTGCGCCAACAAACGAGGCCTTTGCCAAGTTGCCGGCTGGGACTGTAGAAAATCTTTTGAAGCCTGAAAATAAGGCGCAACTGATTGCGGTGTTGACGTATCATGTTGTGGCAGGCAAGGTAATGTCATCAGACCTGTCAAATGGTCAAAAGGCGAAAACTGTTCAGGGTTCTGAAATCACAGTTAGGTTAAAAGACGGCAAAGCGATGATCGATAATGCTACTGTCATCACCGCAGATATTGAAGCAAGCAATGGTGTAGTACACGTCATTGATACCGTGATTTTGCCAAAAATGTAATTTTCGGTTAAACTAAAAAAAGCCCTCAATTGAGGGCTTTTTTCGTTGTGTGCCCGGCATGGGCGATAGCTCTAGGGTGAAAGTCCCGAACACGCTTGGCAGTAGGGAGTGTTAGCTTAAGACAAGGGGGTCCACTGAGTCCCTTGCTGAGTAACATTATGCTCAATGAACTGGACAGGGAGTTGGAGCGCAGAGGGCACAAGTTTGTACGATACGCAGATGATATGGTCATACTGTGCAAAAGCAAACGGAGTGCAGAGCGGATAATGGAATCGATTATCCGATTCATAGAGGGGAAACTGTTCCTAAAAGTGAACAGGGATAAAAGCCAAACAGCCCCGATATCCAAGATAAAATTCTTGGGTTACTCCTTTTACAAAACCAAAGGGGAAGGGCGACTGCGGGTA
>NZ_FMXE01000073.1 GCF_900103735.1 Algoriphagus alkaliphilus
TGGCTGGTATGCTGTTTTTTATCCCCATTACCAGAATGGAAAATTGAGTAGAATTGGATTCGGGTTAACCAAGACCTGTCAGGTTTTGAAAACCTGACTGGTCTAAACTTGAAGCTATTTTTTCAAAACAACTCCAATTGTTGGGCCGGGGCTTCTTTTTCCGCAACTTTTCTTCCATAAAAAAGCTCCATCATCCCAAACTGCTTATCCGTAATCTGCATGATCCCAATCTTCCCTTTCTCGGGCAAGATATTTCTGATCCTTTTGGTATGAACCTCGGCGTTTTCCCTACTGGCACAAAAACGCATGTAGATCGAAAACTGAAACATGGCGAATCCATCATCGAGCAATTTTTTTCGAAACTTGCTCGCTATCGACCGCTCTTTTTTGGTTTCGGTCGGCAAATCAAAAAATACTAAGACCCACAAACTCCGGTAGGCGTTAAGTCCCGAGTAATAGTTTTCATTCATATTCGGGATAAATGATCTTTCGACTGATCCCTGCAAAGCATTCAAACAGCGAATTGGTTGTTCGGCTGGCTGCCACCATCAGTGGACTTTTCTGACCATCGATACGGACGTCAAGCGCAGGAATACTCAACAATTCCTTTTTCATAGCCGGAGTCAATTCCGAAAGATCATCCTCATGATCTACCAAATGACAAACCACCAAATCTACATAGGGTCGGTATGGCTCCATAATATCATCTGCCAAACAATAAGCATTGTATTTATTTCGATGCCAAATGCCCAATCCAGGGAACATTCCAGAGGATACCAAAGCTCTAGCAATCACAGCTCTTAAAATTGCATACCCGTAATTCAATAAATTATTTGGCGGAATTCCTGTCTGTTGCCTATTGAACTCTGGAATATCAAAAAGACTTTGCCAATAGATAGCAGCTGCCTGGGCTTCGTGATTACCTGTATCTCCTGAATTCACATTTTTAGCCAAGTAGTTCATTCGAGGCGAATCTATTCCTCTTTCCTTGAGATGTGCCGCTTGATTTTGGATTTTGGCTGCCACCGTCTGCTGCCACAGGTTCTTTTTGAGGGGTTGGGAGGCTTCAATCTGGTATCGAATCCGCTCGGTTTGCTCCGAGTGACCATGCATGGGAAGAAGTAAACCTTCCGGCATGTGCTGATTGTTGCAGGTGACGATGCTGACTTTTTTCTCAGTGAGCTTGGAGATTAGGCCGTGAGTGATGGTGACTTGTTGATTTTCCAAGACTATCATACCCAAATCTTCAATAGGTACTGTTCGATCGGGTTTGTCTGCTTCAGGAAAAGAAATGTGAAGTTGCTCGTTTTTGGTGCTGAGGTAGGCAGGATTGCCGAAAAATAAGGTTCTTTTGATCATTTGATAGTTAGGGTTTTAACAAAAAGACCTGTCAGTCCGCCGCGGCGGACTGACAGGTCTGGCCTTAATCATTTTATTCGTACTCTTTATTCAAAAGCCATTCTTTCTTGGACTCCATCATCTCTTGTATATGACCCGGCCCATCAAAGAAATTGTGGTAATAGTTACGATCGAGGTTTGAAGGTTTCTCAATTTCACTATAGGCATGCCAGCTCGACCATTTCCAATCCTGATGATTTTTGGCAAATCCGTGTTTGACCGGATTGAGATGGATATAAAGGAAGGTCTCTTGCCATTGCTGTTCGTTAAAAATTGGCCGTCGGTTAAAAGCGCGAATAAATAAGTTCCCTTTTCGTGCGTATCGCCTATTATAGGATTTGGTGTAGGAATTGAAAAAATCAGAAAAGGCTTTGACTGCAGGATTTTTGGAAGGATGCTTAACCAAACCTGTCAGGTTTTCGAAACCTGACAGGTTTAAACCATCCTTCACTCCCAACAACAAATGGAAATGATTGGGCA
>NZ_FMXE01000069.1 GCF_900103735.1 Algoriphagus alkaliphilus
GTATCCACCCGAGCAACCCCGTCTTTAATCTGTGTGATTTTTAGCTAGGGACAGTTTATAATTTTTGGGCAGGAGTTCGTGGATTTTCTGGATGTTGGTGTCCATGATGTTGTCAAAGACGTACTTGAGCCAGTGCTGTGGGTTGACTTCTTCGGTTTTACACATGGCAAAAAAGGAGTAGATCATCGCTGCCCGCTGTGCTGCATCATGTGATCCTGCGAACAGGTAGTTTTTCCGTCCCAGGGCTACGGGTCTGATTTTGTTCTCGACGGGATTGTTGTCGATTTCCAGTACCCCGTCCATAAGGTAGTTGGAGAGCTGATCCCAGCGGGTCATGGTATAGGCCATGGCTTTCCCGATGGTGCTTTTAGGCAGTACCTGCGCATAGTTTTCTTGCAGCCATTTGGAAAACGCTTCCAAAACTGGAAACGCATGTACAAGCCGGTATTCCTTCCGCTCTTTCGGACTCAGGCCGTTTTCTCTGCAGTGGGCTTCGATTTGGTAGAGTTTTCCGATAAAGACCAGCGCCAGTTCAGCACGTGTCGCATCATTTGCCCGGGCCTCAAAAAACTCACGACGGGCATGGGCCCAGCAGCACAGATGGGTGACTCCCGCCTGCTTGCCGTACTGTTCATAGCCCGCATAGCCATCGGTCTGCAGATAGCCTTTGAAGCCTGCCAATAATTTTTTGGGAACCTCTTTGTTCCGGCCTGGATTATAAGCAAACATGACCGTACCGTCCACTGGGTTATGGTAAACCCAGTAGTAGCCCAGATGGGTTTCTTTCTTTTTGGTGCTGTCCAGCACTTTGATGGTGGTTTCGTCCGCCTGGAGGTATCCTTTCCCACAGGTGTCTTTTACCAGCCAGTCGTACAGAATTTCCAGCCGTTCGAGTCCCTGTCTCACCCAGCCATCCAGTGTGGAAGAGGCGATGGGGATGTTTTCCCGTTTGAAGCGTTGGAGCTGTCGGTAGAGCGGGAGGTGATCTACATATTTATCTGTCAAAATGGAAGCGAGTAGCCCTGTTCCCACACTACTCTTGTCAATCAGGCGGGAAGGGAGTGCTGCGATCACTACCGGGAACTTGGCTTCCTGCACTTTGGAGGCATACTTATAGCGGATGTAGCGGCGGATGATAAACTTGGCAGGCACATAGTCCAGCTCTTCGGTGATTTCTTTGCCGATGCAGGTCATCTCCTCCAGATTGCCGTCGGGAAACAACTCGATTTCTTCCACAGGGAGATGTTCGGGCAGTTTTGTCCTGCCGGGATGGGAAGTGCCGGATTTCCTGCGGACATACTCCACCTTTTGGGTGAGTTCCTCCTGCAGGACCTGCTGTACTTCGGCGGGGGTTTCAAAAGGCAGACTGAGCTGGTCGGGGGACTCAAAGCGTTCCCGCTTCTGACCGAAGAGCATCTTTTGAAACTTGGCAACAAGCCCTTCCAGCTTTTCAATACGCTGATCCTTGGACTCCAGCTCCTTTTCCCGCTCGCCCAATAAGGCGATGAGTTCGGCAGTGGAGAGCTGGTCCAGGGGTTTGTTCATGCACCGAAAATAATACCCCGGAAGAAGCGGTCAAAGCATTAGTTTCCCACACAAACTGTGGATAAACAACCCCTCAGGGCCGAATTTTGACTTACCGCACAAAAGGTCGCCCCGTTGTCCCAGGAGCCTGTTTCACATCCAAAAACCTGAACGGCGGTCGATAAAAAAGGAGTAAAAACCCTGAAAAAATCTTCAGGGTCCGGTAAATCTGGGAAGCTGACGGGATTCCAGAATCCGGATGCCCTCGACCATCAGCACCAGTGAACTCCACGGGAGTTTACCGCCAGCTTCCATTCCTTCGGGTGGGCGGAAGGTGCCTTTTTCCAGCCGCTTGTAGTAGATCACCAGTCCTCCGGCTTCCCAGTGGAGCAGCTTGACCAGGGTACGGCTGCGGTTTAGGAAGATGTACACTTCCCCGGACAACGGATCCCGATCCAGTGAATTGCGGACCAGACCACAAAGCCCGTCAAAGCCTTTGCGCATGTCCACCGCCCCGCCGAAAAGAAAGAACCGGTGCGAAGATCCTAAGGCAAACATCTTACAGCTTGACAAGCAACTGAAGTAGGGAAAGGTCTTGGATGCCGCGGACCCTCACGCCATTGGGATAAACTACCTCAAGACCGTCAGAAGGCAAGGTAGGGGTCACTTCGGTAAAACCGGATGAGATAGACATAGCTCCAGCTCCTACTTTCCGGTACCAGTAGGAGAATGTGGGCAATTTGATATTCTCCCGCAGACAGAATTCACGTTGGGTCAGACCACTGGATTTGAAGGAAGCTATCATTGCTTCCATTTCTTGTTGACTCGCTCTTTTCATAAGTTTGTTTTTGAGGCAAACCTACTGGCTCAAATTCACTCAGAAAATATGGGGTTGCTCGGGGGGATACG
>NZ_FMXE01000045.1 GCF_900103735.1 Algoriphagus alkaliphilus
AACAGGAAGTTTACCGTCGTAATCCAGCAATGTATGCATCTTGACTGCACCCTTTTTAGTCCGGAAAGTAGCCCAGTCTAATACCGAAAGACACAAACTCACCACGGTGGAGTCCAACAGATAGACTGGTGCCTTGGTACTCTTGGCAAAATGACAGAACAGCATCGATGCCAAATGCGTCCAACTGTCAAAGCCTTTGCAGGCCTTGTCGGTTTGTTTCTCTTCAACCAGTTTCTTGAAAATTGGACGCTCGGTTTTTTTAATAATCTGCGAAAACAAGGTAATATTACCCATGAGAGGTCTCAGGTTTTTGGTGCAAACCCAAATTAAATAGTTTGGGCAAAAAAAATCGGGACCTCTCTCTCTCTTTATTTAGGACGGTATTGTTCTCAATTTGACATTGGGATTAAATCGGTAAACGTGATTGAAGCTTACTGAATAGCACTGTACATCCAACTGATCATCGGGTGCTAATCTTGCAAAATCATTCCCTCCCTGATCGTACATGACCTGATTGATGCCAATATAGGTGGAATTTGAGCTTTCATTGTACAGGACAAGCTTCAATCCCAATTCAGACTTTTCATTGAAATTGAATAAAGATTTGGAATTGATGTCTGTAATCTTAAACTCAGTCGGCCCGATGTTTTTGGCACCTTTGTTTAATAAATTGACCTGAAAACCCGGATTGCCAAACGTGCTTCTATAATTGATCAAATTACTGTAAAAACCTCCCTGATCACCCTGAATCCTTACAGCACCTTCCTGTTCGGAAGGAGGATTGGGTGTGATGTAGTTGACTACACCTCCAATTGTCTGAGGCCCATAAAGAATCTGTCTGGAACCTTTCAGGATTTCAACACCGGCCATACGGTCAATGGCAGGCGAATAATACATATCCGGTTCTCCGTAAGGAGCCAATGCTACAGGAACACCATCTTCCAAAACCAATACCGGTCTGCTTCTGTCAGGGTCAAGGCCTCTGATTCCGATATTGACGCGCATTCCTGCACCTTCTTCATCGACGACTCGTACTCCGGCTACTCTTCTCAATACTTCATTTCCTGAGATGGGATGTAAATTCTTTATTTCAGCCATATCCAAAAAGTCCACTGAGCCAGAAACTTTCGAAAAAATATGGTCTAGGTTTGCGATTACTCCGAATTGAGGCATTTGAACATCCTCTTGCTAAAATATCACTTCACTTCCAGATTGACCAATTTACCCGCGACTCCTGTGATGAGTTGGTTCATGGTTTTATACCCCACAGCAGAGATTTCGATTTCATACCTGCCATCACTCAAGTCGAACAGTTGAGAATTCCCCTGTAAATCAGTGAATGCCCCTTAACACTTCCTTTTACAGCGACATTGGCATAAGAAACAGGTTGACCACTCGGAGTTTTTACTTTTCCCGAGACAGAAACAACAGCATCAGCGATCTCAATTTTATAAGAATCATTAGTGGGTCTTGGGCTCGGGTGTGAGAAAACCACAAAGAGTAGCATCAAAGCATTTACAAGCATTAGAATCTGATTTTATTTAGACTGATTATTGATAGTCCAAAAATATTTCTTAATAACTTAATCCAAATACCCGGACGTAAGTTTTTTTCAAAATTCTTATCAGAGGCAAGCTGAAAATGAAATGCACCCAAATCAATGAAAATCCCGTAAATTGCAGCGTGCAAGTCGACTTGCCGCTGTCGCGAACCCTATAGCTATTGGGACGGGAAAGAGGAAAGTCCGGGCAACGTAGAGCGCCATACTTCCTAACAGGAAGGACTTCGGCCGGAGACAGCCGAAGGACAGAAAGTGCCACAGAAACAAACCGCCGCTCAACACAGGGCTTGTCCCTGAGCCTGTTGAAGGGTAAGGGTGAAAAGGTGGGGTAAGAGCCCACCGCTCCGATGGTGACAAAGGAGGCAAGGCAAACCTTATGGGTTGAAAGATCAAATAGGTTCCGCTCCGGATGCAAATCCGGGAAAGGCTGCTCGTCTTTATGCGGAACGGGTAGATCGATGGATCCCGATCGCGAGATCGGGGCTAGATAAATGGCAAGTATCTTCCAAAACATTTGGAAGAGACAGGACCCGGCTTACAGACTTGCACTTTTTTCCTTACTTTACGCTATGCCGAAGATTCTGATAATTGATGACGAGCGATTTATTCGCGCCTCCCTCAGGGAGATTTTAGAGTACGAAAAATTTGAAGTCACCGAAGCTCAAGACGGTGAGGAGGGTTTGGCAAAAATGCAGGAAGAAGATTTCGACCTCGTCCTTTGCGATATAAAAATGCCCAAGATGGATGGAATAGAGGTGTTGGATCAGGCAAAAGCCATGGGACGCACACCGCAATTCATCATGATCTCAGCCCATGGAAGCATCGAGACTGCCGTAGAAGCCACCAAAAAGGGGGCGTTTGACTTCATTCCAAAACCACCCGATTTAAACCGACTTTTATTAACTGTCCGAAATGCGCTGGATAAAAAGCAACTGGTCACGGAGACAAAGGTCTTGAAGAAAAAACTTTCGAAGAAGTTTGACATGGTAGGCGAATCTCCTGCAATCGCAAGGGTAAAAGACACCATAGAAAAAGTAGCACCCACGGATGCACGGGTTTTGATCACAGGTCCTAACGGAACCGGGAAAGAGCTGGTAGCCCATTGGATCCACCAAAAAAGCAATCGTCAGGCGGAACCTTTTGTTGCGGTAAACTGCGCAGCCATTCCTTCCGAACTAATTGAATCAGAGCTTTTTGGACACGAAAAAGGGGCCTTCACTTCAGCTCATAAGCAGCGAAACGGCAAGTTTGAGCAGGCGCAGGGCGGAACTCTTTTTCTGGATGAAATTGGTGATATGTCGCTATCTGCTCAATCTAAAGTGCTTCGCGCCCTTCAGGAAAATCTGATCAACCGTGTAGGGAGTGACCGAGACATCAAAGTAGATGTGCGGGTACTGGCAGCTACCAATAAAGACCTAAAGAAAGAAATAGAAGCCGGTAGATTCCGTGAGGATTTGTATCACAGACTCAGTGTAATTCTGGTACAGGTACCTGCTTTGAAAGATCGCAAGGAAGACATTCCGCTTTTGGTGGAAAAATTTCTTGACGACATCGCACAGGAAAACGGAGATGCGAAAAAAAGAATAGCAAAAGATGCCTTACTTAAACTTCAGGAGTTTCCTTGGACCGGAAACATTCGAGAACTTAGAAACGTCATCGAACGACTGGTAATCCTGGGAGAGCCTGTGATCAGTCTGGAAGACATAAAAAAATATGCTGACTATTAAGTCAGCATATTTTTTAGCTATTGGGATTCTGCGTTGTCGGGGCTTTAGCATAAGCCGGGCAAGGTTTGCTGGATGCACATGCTCCCAAGGCTAAAATTCCAATCATCAATGCTATTGTGGCTAATCTTTTCATTTGTATTTGTTTTTTTAAAGGCCAATTGGAATCTGGCATGATTGAAATTCCTCCCCTTGGGTTGGCATGCGCGATATCACAAGTTATTTTTTATCTCTTCAAATATGTCTAATAAATCCTAAGATAGCAATTACTGCACCAACAAGTTGCAGCCCCTTATCTCTGAGTTATCAAAACGTCCCAAAACCTCAAGAAACCCGTTTTCATCAAATTTTCCCAAATCCTGCGTTTCAATAAAGGCGCAGGAATGAAAATTTGCCAAATCAATAACATTGATTCCTCCCTGAGATCGAGTTGACCAGCTGAGTGGATCATTGACATCCCGAAGCATAACGCGCATTGTGCCGGGAAGCGTATATTTTCCTTCTCCTTTGGAATACGCCTGTGACATCAATTCTGTCATCCCATACTCCGAATGTATGGCGTTTACATGGAAAAAAGATTTCAGGATATCATGAACTTCTTCGCGAATCATCTCTTTTCTTCGTCCCTTCATCCCCCCTGTTTCCATCACGATCAGATTTTTCATGGGTGAAAATTCTTTTCCGGATTCCGCCAAATCCAATAAGGCAAAAGTCACTCCCAAGAGTAAAACCTGTTTTGAATCTTTTTTTAGTAACTCCAACTTACCTAGCAATTCATCCTGATTATAAAGGTAGAATCCCGAATACTCAGATTCAGATCTTTCGATGAAATGGCTTGCCATTGAGACCAGACTACTGCCTGGTCTCTCCAAATAAGCCGGAAGCAATGCCAAAATATGAAAATCCGTAATTTCTCCGTACTGTTTTTCAAAAATCCGAAGGGCATGATCCAAATACCATTTTTCTGACCATATGAAATGTTTGCTGGTGATCATACCTGTAGTACCACTGCTCGAGAAATAAGAGGTGTAATCCCCTGCCCGTCCACATACCACCGGAAAATCCTTAAAAAACCGAATGGGCAGGAAAGGAATAGCTTCAATTGAATTTATGGTTTTTGAATCTATCTTTCTCGCCTTGAGATATGCACTATACACCTCATTTTCAGTGGATTGAAATTGAAATAATGCTAAAGCAAGATCATCAAACTGACTATCCCCCAAAAAGGGTAGATATTCCGAAAAACTTTTAAAATCTTGCATCGTTTTATAATTTGCGCTTTTACTGAGAAAAACTAACGTTATTTTCGGGAGTAAATTTACCTTGAGCCGATGCGAATCAAAAACTATTCAGGATTTATGTTGATCACAGCCTTTGGCTGGACCTCTTGCATCAGTCCACCGGAAAATTTTCCGAGCGTACCAGAAATTGAATTTTCAACCATTGAATATGTCCCTACCTCCGGTGCTGATTCTTTGATTATAAGTGTAAACTTCAAGGATGCTGAGGGAGACCTGGGTCTTTCGCCTTCAGATATTAACCCGCCTTTTAATCCCCTGACATACAAAAGAGATGCGGCGGGCAATCTGATTACTTATTCCAAAAGACCTGCCGGAGCACCTGCCTACAATCCTATCGATTGGGTCATAGATCCGATTATCAACAATACAGTTGTAAAAGACACAATCTGGGTTGAACAAAACGAAAACCAATACAATATTTTTGTAAGATTCTACATCAAGAGAAGCGGCAGATTCACTGAGTTCAGATGGCAAAACCCTCCGTTCTTCACTACTTTCAACGGACGATTTCCAAGAATCCTGACAACAGAAGAAGGACAAGCTGTAGAAGGCAACATTAAGTATCGAATGCTATCATCCGGCTGGGAGTCCATTTTTAGAAATGATACCATCAGAATTGATGTACGGGTTCAGGATCGGGCTTTGAATCGAAGTAATGAAGTTTCAAGTCCAGAAGTCACATTGAGACAGATCACAAGAAATAAACCATAAAAAAAGCCCTTAAAGGGCTTTTTTTATTTACAGGGCTGGAAATTTTTTCGGACTGGATTCATGCATCACTTGATAAACCTTCTCCACCACATCGTCTACACTTGGCTTTGAAAAGTAGTCTCCATCGGAAGAATAGGCTGGTCTGTGCGCTTTGGCTGCGATTGTTTGTGGTTCGGAGTCAAGAGATTTAAATATGTCCTGATTTTCGATTACCTGCTGTAGCATAAATGCTGAAGCCCCTCCTGGCACATCTTCATCTGCAAAAATAACTCGGTTCGTCCTCTTGATAGACTTCCCTATTATTCCAAAGGTATCAAACGGCAACAGTGTTTGAACATCAATAACTTCGACGGAAATCCCGATTTCATCCAAATCATCCGCAGCTTCCATTACTATTCGACACATACTTCCGTAAGTGACAATGGTCAAATCCTTACCCTCACGGAGAATTTCCGGTTTACCCAAAGTAACATTGTATTCCCCCAGGTTAGCCGGCATCTTTTCTTTAAGTCGATATCCATTGAGACACTCGATCACGATGGCAGGTTCATCAGCCTCCAACAGTGTCTTGTACATCCCTGCAGCCTGAGTCATATCTCTGGGAACACACACGATCATCCCACGAAGCGACGAAAGAATCATCCCCATCGGTGAACCGGAATGCCAAACTCCTTCGAGTCGATGTCCCCGGGTTCTAACAATTAGGGGTGCCTTTTGACCTCCTTTGGTTCTGTAAAGCAGTGAAGCCAAATCATCCGAAAGCATTTGCAAACCATAGAGCAAATAATCCAAGTATTGGATTTCGGCCACCGGTCTCAGCCCTCTCAGCGCAGTACCGATTCCCTGACCGATGATGGTACATTCGCGAATGCCTGTATCTGATACCCGACTTTCACCATACTTTGCCTGAAGACCTGAAAAAGCTTGGTTAACGTCACCGATTTTTCCCACATCCTCTCCGAATGCAAAAAACCGGGGATCTTTTTCCAAGGTGTAATCAAAAAATGCCTGTAAAATCTCTCGCCCATCTACCATGGCTGATTTTTCATTGTAGACTACCGGAACCTCCTCAATTTTATCAACCGCCCATTGGGTTTGACTATACAAATGACTGTTGTATCGGTCAAAGTTTTTTTCTTTCTGAGCTTTATACCAAAGCCTGAGTTCACTTTTTATACTTTCAGAATCAAACCTTAACAAGAGTAAGGCTTTACGCACGGTGGCAATGACATCCTTTCGGATGGGATTGATAGTTTTTGACAAATCCTCCACCAACTGGAGCAGCACAACTTTCCGGGTGCTTTTTTCAGCAGTAGATTTTAACAGTTGAAGGACTTCCTGGATCTCAATTTTGATTTCACCTGAAAATTCATTCCAGGCTGCCTCTTTTAATTTTTTAACCTCAGCCTTTGCCTCTGATTCAATTTGGTCAAGCGTATCATCGCTGGCTAAACCACTTGAAATGATGTATTCCCTGAATTTGGCAATGCAATCCCAATCTTTTTCCCACTGCAATCGCTCGGCTGATTTATAGCGCTCATGGGATCCGGAAGTGGAGTGCCCTTGCGGTTGGGTCATGTCTTCCACATGAATCAAAACCGGAACATGGGATGTCCGTGCCACACTTCCGGCATGACTGAAGGCTTGCTTCAATCCTTCATAGTCCCAACCTTTTACACGGATGATTTCAAATCCTTTTTCATTTTCATTCCGCTCAAATCCCATCAATACTTCGGAAATGCTTCCCTTGGTCGTATGATATTCTTTAGGCACCGAGATACCATATCCATCATCCCATACAGAGATTACCATCGGCACCTGAAGTACTCCGGCAGCATTGATAGATTCAAAAAACATCCCCTCAGAGGTGGATGCGTTGCCGATGGTACCCCAGGCTACTTCGTTTCCATTGACGGAAAATTGACTGAGTCCCTTGAGTCCTTTATTTTCACGAAAAAGTTTGGATGCGTATGCCAAACCCAAAAGCTTGGGCATTTGAGCCGCTGTAGGTGAAATATCAGCTGCTGAATTATACTTTTTGGTGAGGTCTTTCCAAGCACCGTTAGCGTCGATGGATCGGGTTGCAAAATGTCCGTTCATCAATCGTCCGGCACTTGCGGGATCAGCTTCCACATCGGTGTGTGCATACAGCTGCGCAAAATATTGCTGTACGTTCAACTCCCCAATTGCCATCATAAAAGTTTGGTCGCGATAATATCCTGATCTAAAATCTCCCAATTGAAAAGCTTTAGCCATCGCAATCTGGGCCAGCTCTTTCCCATCTCCAAAAATCCCAAATTTCGCTTTTCCCATGAAGACTTCTTTTCGTCCCATCAATGAAGCATGCCTACTGGTGACAGCCAATTTGAAATCCTTCAAAACTTCTTCTTTGTGAAGGGGGGATATCACTGGAAAATGTGTTTGTGATTTGGTTATTGCCATTTGTAATTTAATCTAAGGGTTACTTTGGGCTTCGAATTAGTTCTTAATACTATCAAAAATAGCCAAAATTGAGTTCGATGCAAATTTCGGGATTACATTTTAACAATCAAAAATTTCGAATCAATTGCTAAATTTTCAGCTCAATGAAATTTTATTTTGAGATTTTGTAACAAACAATCGTTTTGTTTGAAAATAAACAATTGATAAAAATACCCTCAATAAAAGTTTTAGGAAAAAAATATTCGAAATATTCATCTTTAAAAAATTAAATATTGGAATAATCTGTATAATCCAGAAGAAAAGTGAAATAAACTTTGGAAATACATCATTTCACCAAATCGATACCAAACACTATTTTTTAATCGACTTTTTGGATTCTCTTTGCTTCTTATCTTTGCAGCGAATATTCAAATCCAAATACACTAGTCATGATAATAGGTATTCCTAAGGAAATTAAAAACAACGAAAACCGGGTGGCACTCACTCCGGCTGGCGCAAAAGAATTGATCAAGAGAGGTCATAGCGTTTATGTTCAGCATACAGCGGGCGAAGGGAGCGGTTTTCCGGATTCTGAGTACGAGGCTGCAGGTGCCAGAATTCTACCGACCATTGAAGCTACTTACGAAATCGCCGAAATGATCATAAAGGTCAAAGAGCCGATCGAATCTGAATACAAATTGATCAAGGAAAATCAGTTGTTGTTTACCTATTTTCACTTTGCGTCCTATGAACCCTTGACCAAGGCAATGGTTGCAAGCAAAGCAGTTTGTTTGGCTTATGAGACTGTTGAAAAAGCAGACAGAAGTCTTCCACTGCTGATTCCAATGTCTGAGGTTGCCGGTAGAATGGCAATCCAAAAAGGCGCGAATTATTTGGAGAAGCCATTAAAAGGTCGGGGTATCCTTTTGGGTGGTGTCCCGGGTGTGCTTCCGGCAAAAGTTCTTATTCTGGGTGGTGGAATCGTAGGTACTCAGGCGGCCTGGATGGCAGCGGGATTGGGAGCTGATGTCACCATAATGGACGTATCGCTGCCAAGAATGAGATACTTGGCAGACGTCATGCCTGCCAATGTAAAAACGATGATGTCCAACGAATACAATGTTCGCAAACTCATCAAAGACCATGACTTGATCGTCGGGGCTGTTTTGATACCGGGGGCAAAAGCTCCTCACCTGATCACCCGTGATATGTTAAAGGAAATGAGACCTGGAACAGTCCTGGTTGACGTCGCTGTGGATCAAGGTGGATGTATTGAGACATGCAGACCAACCACTCACGAAAATCCTACTTACATCATTGATGATGTGGTACACTATTGCGTAGCCAACATGCCTGGAGCAGTTCCTTATACTTCTACCCTGGCCCTGACCAATGCCACTTTGCCTTACGCAATGCAATTGGCGGACAAGGGATGGAAAAAAGCGGCGCAGGAAAATCCTGACTTAGTACCTGGATTAAATGTAATCAATGGAGAAATCGTCTATGAAGCAGTCGCTCAGGCATTCAATATGCCTTACACGCCAGTAGATAAATATTTGGCTTAATCAAAAAGCTTTTTTATGAAAAATCCCTCTGGTTCACTCCGGAGGGATTTTTTTTTGTCATTTAGACAACAGGATTCGACTCCGCACAGCCTGACAGACGTGTCAGGCTGTGCGGAGTCGAAGCCCAATTTAATTTGAACACTGAAAATCAAACTTTCCTTACAAACTCCGATTTCAGCGCCATCGATCCAAAACCTTCGATTTTGCAATCAATATTATGGTCGCCTTCGACGAGTCGGATATTTTTGACTTTAATGCCGGCTTTGATTGATTTTTGAGCACCTTTTACGGGAAGATCTTTTGCAATTACCACCGAATCTCCATTGGCGAGAATTGTCCAATTTGCATCATTTACCACCAGCACGATTTCAACTTCCTGCGCTTCATTTGGATCCCATTCGTGGCCACAAACAGGGCAGACCATTAGGTTGTCCATTTCATACGTATATTAGGAATTGCACTTAGGGCAAGGCGATAAATTTTCCATAGGACAAAGATTAAAAAAATTTATACCTGGGCTTTTTCCTCATTTCCTACAGACTCAACCTCACGAGGATCAGACTATCTAGCTGAATTATCAATACAGCGAGGTCAATAACTGATGAAGAACAAGATCCATCTTATCGAGTTCAAACTGACGACTACCTCCATAAACGACTCCTGAACTGACTCCCATCCAGGCGATTTCATTTGTTTTGGAGTCTTGAATAAGGAAAATGACCTTTCCGATCATTCCACGATTAATCACTCCTCTACTGCCAGCGCTAGGAATCGAATTACCTGAATTACTAGCACTATAAAAAGGGCCCGGAATAGACGAAGTATAAAATTGTCCTCCTTCTTTAATAAAATCTCTCGAAACAATGACACCCTGAATCAAAAAATCAGGATTTTCTGAAGCTTCTTCAAATCCAAATTCGATTAATTTGTCTCTAAACATTTGTTTGAGTCGCTCATTTCTTTTGTCAGAATAATCGTCTTCTATCATTTTAAATGTCTGATACGCTTTCATCATTTCAGAATTTGTAAGTGTTTCCACGGAGACGACTTCTGAAACCTTGCAAGAACCCAAAATAAAAACCAGAGCGAGTAATGGAAATAGATTTTTCATAATACGAGGATTATCAAGGAAATAACTAAAATTACGGATTATTCAAAAACTAGTTCAAAATAAAGCATTATTTTAAAAATTCATTCTGAAATATACACCTGTAGGCCCCAAACTGATATTTTGGACCAAATCCGGAAGCTCCTTTCCATGAACGTGATGAAAGCCATACATCACTCCATCAAAAGCCAATAAGAAAGCACCTTGAAGAATGACTGATTTTCCAAAACCGATAAGTCGGTCGTTGCCTTTTCGAAGTCCTCGCTCCTTCATAAAAAACCCTCCAGCCATGTAGGCCACATCCAAGGCTCCATTCAAGAGCAAGACTTTTTCAATTCCCTGCTGTGCCTCCACTGTCGCCCAAAAATCAGTCCCGGGCACCTCTTTGGTAGCCTGCCAATAGCCAAATCCTGCAATCATCAGGTTGACTGAATTCCAATAGAGGTTCATTTGGTGGAAAGCTTTGTTTTGCCCGAAAGTCTGACTCGCTCCTATCCCACCCCAAACCATATTTCCAACAGCCCAGGATCCAAGGATTATCATTCCCTTTTGATTATAGTCCAATCGGATTCGGTTAAAATCGGATAATGCCGGAATTTCCTGTGCGAAGGCCTCTGAGGTCAGCAAAAGAATAAAAACTACAAGTAAGCTTAGGATTAGCGGTGATTTTTTCATTTTCTATAAAACCGAAAGTGAGATCGAAGGTTTGGTTTAGCTCCCGAAAGTATGCCAGATCAATCGCAAACCAAAGAATATCATCACAAGCCCTACCGCTTTGTTTAGCAACCACATCAGCCGCGGTGTCATTATGTGCGACAGTTGCTTAGCTAAAAAAGCCTTTATTAAATCTATTGCAAAGACAGTGAGTAAAATCCCAAAGTAGTAAGCCCTGATGTCTGCTCCCTGCCATAGGTCTTTGGTCGAGACTAAACTTGCGATGGAAATCCAAAAAAGAAGTACGAATGGATTCACCCCGTTGACACCAAATCCTTTTGCAAATGCAGTCCGCTTTCGCGTTGTTGGGATTTCAATCCCTCCGGTGTTTGGTCGGGAAATTTTCTTTTTTAACAAGGAGCTGATTCCAAAACCGATCAAGATCAACCCTCCGACATAGCCTAAAATCAGTTGGAAATAAATAGCCTCTGCTAAAAATTTGATTCCAAAAAATGTCAGGATTACATAAACAGTATCACTCAGAAGGATTCCCGAGGCCAGCACAGCCGCATACCTAAATCCATGCTCCATGCTGTTTTGTATCAAAGTGAAAAACACCGGGCCTACAATTGCCGAAAGCAAAAGTCCCATACTGACTCCCTCCCAAAGTGATTGTATCATTGGCCGGAAGTTGATTCTTTCAAAAACTGCTGCCAACTTTCCGCCTTCTCCTCTTTTAAAACCCGTGGGAATTTATTTTGACCACCTTCTTTTCCCTGAGCTCTCATCCAATCATAAAATAGGGAGGAGGGCAAAACATCAATTTCTATCTTTTTAAGCGCATGTTTTCGTTCGACGGCGTAGTCATCATTGAGGGCATTAAGATGAGAATCAAGCACTTCTTTCAGCCTCTCGGAATCCACCAAGTCATCGGAACCTACAAACCAATGATGACCAAACAGGTTTTTGTAAGGAACCCCCAATACTGTAAATTCTTTCACACGGAAATTAAGCTCCTCAGCTGCCAATTCGATTGCTTTATTCATATTGTCTACCGATAAATGCTCACCGCAGAGACTGAGAAAATGCTTCGTTCGGCCGGTAATGATGATTTCAGACTCCTCTTTGGATATAAATCTGACCACATCACCGATTAAATACCGCCACGCACCAGCACACGTTGTGATCAGCAGCGCGTAATCCTTACCCTCTTCGACCTCATCGATTTTGAGCGTTTTAGCCGTCTTTTTTACATTTCCATTTTCATCAAAATTCGCTTCCGAAAAGGGAATAAATTCATGAAAAACCCCATTGTTGAGTACCAGACGCATGGATTTACGGCTTGGAATAGCCTGAAAAGCCAAAAATCCCTCTGAAGCCAGATAGGTCTCGATGTAGATCAAGGGCCTGCCAAGTAAGCTTTCAAAGCCTTTTCTGTAAGGTTCAAATGAGACTCCACCATGCACAAAAATCTGAAGATTAGGCCAAATCTCATGAATATCCTTCACTCCATAGTGCGTAATGATCTTTTCCATCAACAGCTGAAGCCAGGCCGGAACACCTACGATAATCCCTATATCCCAATCTTTTGCTTTCTTCACAATTTGATCCAGCTTATCTCCCCAATTCCTGTTCCGTGCGATTTTCTTACCCGGCTTATAGAAGCGTTGAAGCCAAATCGGAAGCTTGCTGGCTGTAATTCCACTTAAGTCCCCGGAAAAATAGGTGCCATTAAAGTCCAAATCCGTACTTCCTCCAAGCATCAAAATCCCTTTGGAAAATAATGAGTCCGGCAAATCGTATTTGGAAAGACTCAAAATCTGCCGCACCCCTGTCCGACGTATTGCCTTTACCATATCCTTGGTGATAGGAATATATTTGGATGTAGCCCCTGAAGTGCCCGAGCTCAAAGCAAAATATTTGACTGCACCCGGCCAAGTGATGTTTTTCTTGCCTTCCTGAAGTTTTCGCCAAAATTCAGCATGAATTGAATCATAGTCATAAATCGGGACTTGACCCTTATAGCACTCATAGAATTCTTCATTGCCCGATCGGAAAGTGTTCAAAATCCCGTGAAAATCATATTTTTTTCCAATCTCTGTTCGCTCAGCCTTAAGCAAAAGCTTTTTCAATTGTTGCTTTTGGAGATCGATTGGACTGGAATATTCCTGTTCTAAACTCTCTCTGAGGCGGATGCCTTTTTTTAGCAAAGTGCTGATGATTGCCATATCTTTGTAAGTGCCGATTGGGATAAAAGTGTAAGTCTAAAATTAGAAAATGAACATTAAAGCCAACCTTGAATTCGTAAAAAAATCATTTGTAAATCCGGAATGCAAGTTGATTGCAGTGAGTAAAACTAAGCCACTTGAAGATTTAAGGGAAGCATACAAAGCCGGAATTCGTGATTTTGGAGAAAATAAAGTTCAGGAAATACAAGCCAAACAACCGGAAATGCCTGTCGATACCCGCTGGCACATGATCGGACATCTTCAAAGTAACAAGGTAAAATACATCGCTCCATTTGTTCATCTGATCCACGGAGTGGATTCCTTCAAATTACTTCAGGAAATCAATAAACACGGTAAAAAAATCGACCGGCAGCTCTCCGTTTTGATTCAGATGCACATTGCCGAAGAGGAAAGCAAGTTCGGGTTTGATCAGGCTGAATTGGAGGAAATGTTTGCATCAAAAGAATTTTACGAATTAACTCATGTGAAAATTCAAGGCTTGATGGGAATGGCCACTTTCACTGATAAGCAAGATCAAATCCGGAAAGAATTCCGAGGACTCCGGCAACTTTTTGACAACTTAAAAAATCGAAATCTTCCTGAATTTGTTGATATGAAAGAACTGTCCATGGGAATGAGCGGTGATTATCAGATTGCTCAGGAAGAGGGAAGCACAATGGTACGGATCGGTTCGGCGATATTTGGAAGCCGGAATTGATTTCGGATGTGGGATTTCGGATTTCGGATTTTGCACCAAAGTCAAGCCTCAACCGATCAATTTTAGATTTAAAATAACTCAATAACTAATCAACCAATAACTCTTTAACCTTTACCTCTTGAAACCAACAACTATCATCCAAACAGCAGCTATTTTCGGAGCGATCGCCGTAGGAATCGGAGCATTTGGAGCTCATGGACTGAAATCAATGCTGGAAGTTTCCGGTCGATTGGAAACTTTTGAAACTGCGGTCAAATATCATTTTTACCATTCTCTGGCCTTATTTGGCTTGGGAATGTTGGCTATGATCAAGCCGGAATGGAAAAAGCTGAACTTAAGCTATTGGGGTTTTACTTTTGGAATTTTAATTTTCTCAGGTTCGCTCTATGTCCTTTGTCTGAGTGGAATCACTTGGCTGGGAGCGATTACGCCTTTGGGTGGCGTAGCCTTTATTTTGGGTTGGCTAGGCTTGTTTTGGGGTAGTTTCACCAGTCCCGGATCCAAATGATCAGTCCACTCAAATTAATTCAATACAAAAAGAAAGAGCTAAGGCTCTATAATTCGATTGCCGTTCTCCTAATTTCCTTTTTTCTATTCACTAACTACTCCTTTGCGCAACTATCGAGAGATCAGTTCGTCAAACTTGAATCTGCGCTCGGTGATCAGAGCTTTTTCAGCGGACATTTGACAGGATTTATGCTTTATGACCTAGACTCTCAAGCTGTCTTGTTTGAGAAAAATAGCCAAATCCGGTTTGTCCCTGCTTCTACGACCAAATTATGGACACTATTTGCAAGCCTTTTGATCCTTCAGGACAGCACACAGACGCTTCGCTATGTGACATCAGGAGATACTATCAAAATCTGGGGCTCCGGCGATCCGAGTTGGAAATACAAGAAGTTTAAGCAGCCGGATATTCAAAAACTTCTTGCCCCCTATTCCGTCGTCGTATTTTCAGATGTCAATCAAGTTTCCCCTTCCTTTGGCTATGGCTGGCAATGGGACGATTATTATTATGATTATTCAGCCGAACGAAGTTCGCTGCCGATCTATGGCAATCTGGTTCAGGTCAAAAAAATCGGCAACCGTCCGGAGGTTTTTCCGAGCTTATTCCAATCTGCTATCCGCACCACCACCAAGCCGATCAAAGAGCTGGAACGGGACTTTCACAGCAATACCTTTGCGTATAACCCTGCTACCTTCTTGGGCAGAGAAGGGTTTATTCCTTTTCTGAACAATCCCGATCTCTTTGTTCGTTTGGCCTCAGAGGCCACTGGGAAAAAATGGATTTACACTCCGGAAATCCTGCCTCAGGATCAAAGGGTTTTCAGAGGAGCTCCAATTTATCCCCTGTTGAAAGAAATGATGCTTGAAAGCGATAATTTCCTTGCGGAGCAGCTATTGTTTATGGTTTCGGATCGACTTTTCAAAGAACTAGACACCGAACGGGCTATTGAGTATATTTTAAAAACACATCTGACAGATCTCCCCGATCAACCCAAATGGGTAGATGGAAGCGGCCTCAGCCGACATAACTTATTTACCCCAAGATCCATGGTTGCCCTTTTTGAGAAACTATACCGGATTCTTCCAGAATCTCAACTTTATGACCTCTTGCCAACTGGCGGAAAAACCGGAACATTGAAAAACAGCTATCAGGCCGTTGAACCCTACGTTTTTGCCAAAACTGGAACCATGAGTAACAACCTCAGCCTGGTGGGTCTGATCAAAACCAAAAGCGGAAAAACCTACTGCATGGCATTTATGAATTCCAACTACCCCTACTCCGCTTCTGCTGTCCGGAAAGAAATGGAAAAAGTGCTGGTTATGGTGAGGGAGATGTTGTAGTGGGAGGATGGGAAGTTGGGAAGCAAGGAAGTCAGGAAGTCAGGAAGTTGTGAGTGGTAAAAAGTAAGTTGTAAATTGTAAGTATTTATTTAGTAAGCGGTTAGTAAATTTCGAGGTATTTTTTGTGTCTTGATACTTATGTCTAATTTTTTTTTAAAATTTTTGTAAGGTTTCCAACACCTCTTTGTCTAAAGAAGAAAAAAAGCAAACAATATGAAAAAGCTATTTCTTCTCTACTTTATTCTTTTTGGAAGTTTATCCACTGCATTTACTCAAGGCTTAGACGTCAAAGTTTCGGGAAAAGGTCCCAAAATCATCTTCATTCCAGGACTCTCATCTTCAGGGGAAGTTTGGGACGAGACAGTGGCCGAATTGTCAAAAAACTTCGAATGCCATGTGTTGACCCTTCCTGGCTTTGGCACCAATCCAGCAATCGAAATGCCGGCGGGATTCCTAGCCACCATGGAAGGACTGATCACCGATTACATCCACAAGCAAACTGAAAAAGTAACCCTAATCGGACATAGCCTGGGTGGATTTCTCTCGCTCAGACTCTCCCGGAGCCTCCCTGACAAAATCAATCGTACCATCATTGTCGACTCCTTTCCCTTTTACTCCGCTGCCTTTAATCCCGCAGCAACTGAAGAAAACATGGCAGCCATGGCCACTCAGATGAAGGAATTGATGATGGCTCAGAGTGCTGAACAATATCGAGCTCAACAGGAAGCGTCTATGCCGATGATGACTACTAATAAAGAAAAACTACCCATCGCAGTTGAATGGTCAATGGAAAGTGATCGGGAGACGACAGGTCAGGCACTTTACGAACTGATGACGAGTGATTATCGAGATGATCTGCCTGAAATAAATACACCAATCTTGGTTCTTGGAGCTTGGTATTCAGGAAAAGCCTACGGATTGACTGAAGAAAGCGCCAAAAAAACTTTTGAGACCCAATACCAACTTGCGGAAAATGTTCAAATTGAAATGGCGCCGACGGCTCACCACTTCATTATGTGGGACAACCCGGAATGGTTTATGGAAAAAGTGACCGCATTCATCAAATGAAGAACGCAAAAGAACTTCAATTCGAAGCATTATACCAAAGTCACAAAGACAAGGTGTACCGTCTTTGCCTGGGTTTTGTGAGGGAAAAGGAACAGGCAAACGACCTTTTCCAAGAAATTCTGATCAAGATTTGGCGGCATTTGGACAGCTTCAAAGGCGAAAGCGAAATTAGCACTTGGATCTATCGGATCGCATACAATACCGCCCTGACTTTTGCCGCAAGGGAAAAGAAAAAAGATCAAAAACAAACGGAAATGCCGGAAAATCTGGACTTGAGCGAACCCGAAAACTATAACTCAGAGCAGGAAATCCGCATTCAAATGCTCTACGAAGCAATCAACGAGCTGCCTGAATTGGATCGGGTGATTGCAACACTTCTTTTGGAAAATACCGCTTACAAATCCATAGCCGAGATTAGTGGGATTTCTGAAAACTACGTCGCGGTCAAAGTCAACCGTATCAAAGCAGCTCTAACCCAAAAACTCAATCCTCAACCTCATGGAAACTAACTTCAACGATATCCAACAACTTTGGCAAAGCCAAAAAGCCGATAATTTTGACCTTGCCGAACTAATTCAGCAAATGAAAGCCACCGAGAAGAAACAAAAACTGGAATGGATTCTTGGATTGGCCTGCACACCGCTGACAATCGCCTTCTTGGTATATGTACTTCCACTAAAGGACAGTGTACTCGGTATCCTCACTTTGGTCATCATATCCATAGCAATGGCTTGGGTGATTTGGCTCAACAGTAAATCACTCCTGAAGAAGGTTGAGGACTCTGAATCCTACAGTCAGCGAAACTATGTCGAAGACCAACTTCGAAAATTAAATCTTCGAGGCAAAATCATACAAAAACACATGATTACTTATGGAGTTTTATTAGCAGTTGCAATTAATTTGGGGTATTTGGAAGTTCTAGCACCACTCGCTTTGCAGTATAGACTTGTAGCCCACTTAGGTGCAACTTTATTTGTCGCAGGGATTATGTGGTTTACCTTAAGGAAAAAGAAAAGCAAGTTCGAAACTGAATCTCAGCCTATGATCAGGCAATTGGAAAAGCTGCTTATTGAATTAAAAAATTGAGTTCAGACCCTGTCATTTGGCAGGGTTTTTCTATCGCATATTTTTGAAAATTTTGAAGGAGAATCTATCTGATAGGCACTGTATTTTAAATTTCGTCTCTTCCAACTTCCCGATTCTCGTCGGTCAGGTGCTGATGGCAATTCGATTGTCAGACTGAGCGGAGTCGAAGTCCTTTTTTTTCTTCATTCACCAAAAGAAAAAAGCACTTATTTTCACCCAAAATCCTCCAATCATGAACAAGCGCACTTTCATCAAATCTCTCGGGTTGCTCGCAGCAAGTACTACTGCTTTGGGTTTTGATTTCAAAAATTTAAGTGACTTTAAACCACTTTTACCCAAATCAATCCAAAAAGGCGATACGGTCGGAATCATCAGTCCTTCGGCAGCCACAGCCGATCGGATGGAATTCACCTACGCCAAGGAGGCGATGGAGGCACTGGGGTTCAAAGTGAAACTCGGCGAAAACCTGAAAAACCGATTTGGCCATCTTGCCGGAACTGATGAAGAACGCGCTAAGGATCTGAATGCCATGTTTGCTGATGACGAGGTGAAGGCCGTCATCTGCATTAGAGGAGGCTCCGGAGCCGCAAGAATCCTACCTTTAATTGATTACAATCTGATCCGAAAAAACCCGAAGCCGCTTTTGGGTTATTCGGATATCACGGCTTTGCACTGTGCGATTTACAGCCAAACAGGTTTGATCACCTTTCATGGTCAAAATGGCACAGGAAGTTGGAATAGCTTTAATGTGAAGCAATTCGAAAAGGTCTTTTTCGAGAAGGAATTGGTAACCTATCAAAATGAATTGACCAAAGGCGACGATCTCGTTTCCAAAGGAAATCGGATTCAAACCCTTAAAGGTGGAACCGTTGAAGGGAGAATTCTGGGAGGAAATCTGACTGTATTGACTTCTTTATCAGGAACACCCTATTATCCTGATTTTAAGGATTCTATTTTATTTATAGAAGACATTGGAGAAGATCCCTATCGCATTGATCGAATGATGAGTACGCTTCAATTGAATGGCACTTTAGCCAAGATCAAAGGCTTTATTTTCGGTCAATGCACAGATTGCAAGCCCGGTGGAGGTTACGGTTCTCTGTCTGTGGATCAGATCATGGACCACTATATCCTCCCCCTGAATATTCCGGCCTACACCGGTGCAATGATTGGGCACATTCCGAGGCAGTTTATTATTCCTGTGGGTGCCAAAGTCAGAATGGATGCGGATGCGGGTAACTTTGTAATGATCGAGACAGTTTTTTTATAATTGGCTAATTTTAAAGAATCAAAATGGTTGGCTATGGAAATTTCCCATTTGATAAAAGACATTCAAGAGATCATTCTTCAAGCTAGGGATCGTGCTGTTCGCTCCGTGAATTTCGAGCGAATGGTAATGTATTGGCAGATTGGGAAGCGAATTTTTGAAGAAGAGCAGTTGGGAAAGGAAAGAGCGGAATATGGACAATACTTGATTAAAAACATAGCCATTGCCCTCAAACCCGATCACGGCCAATCATTTACCTATAGACAGCTTGAGCGGTTTAGGCAATTTTATCGGATTTTTCCAAATACGTCCGCACTGCGGACGCAATTCTCTTGGACTCATTACAAGCTTTTAATTTCAGTTGATAGCGATGACAAGAGAGAATTTTATGAATCAGAATCTAAGAAAGAAATTAAAAAAACAGTCAATTAATTAAAGTTTGTACTAAATGAAATTCCTGAAAATCACCTTCCTCAACTTTCTGATTTTAATGACTTTATCTGAAATATCTTTTGCACAAAATCTAACCTACCTAGCACTTGGCGACAGCTACACTATTGGAGAAGGAGTCCCTGAAAATGACCGCTACCCTGTACAATTGGTAAATACACTAGCTAAGTCAGGAAAGTTAAATTTTTCCAATCCCCAGATCATTGCCAAAACCGGTTGGACTGTGGATGAATTGGAAGCGGGAATCAAGGCTGCCGATACAAAAAGTGAAGGCTACGACTTAGTCACGTTATTGATTGGGGTAAATAATCAATACCGTGGCAGACCTGTTGAAGACTTTGAAAAAGAATTTGAGTTGATGCTGAACCGTGCAATTATTTTTGCCAGGGGAAACACAAGTCATGTCGTGGTTCTTTCGATTCCTGATTGGGGCGTAACTCCTTTTGCAGTCAACCGAAAGTCTGATCAAGGGAAAGTGGCAAGGGAAATTGATACCTATAACTCAGCCAAAAAAGCCATCTGCAAAATGTACGGAATCACTTTTATTGATATTACGGAAGACTACCGTGCCATCGGTGCAAGGCCTGAAATGGTGGTGGAAGATCAACTTCACCCTACTGGTCTAATGTATCAAAGATGGACTGAGAAGCTTCTCAAAGAAGTTAAAAAAATCAAGTTTTAAGCTTGAAAAGGATTCAGCCTTTTACTTCTCTTTGCAAAATCTGAGAATATAAATTTCAGATTTTGCAATTTTGAATGAGTTGCTTTCAGCCATAGAATTTAAGTTTGGTTAAATCTAAAAGTATTTTTTCCTATGAAGGTCAGCATCTGGAACTTACTTCTTGTCCTTTTTTTCCTCTCTTCCTGTTCGGAAAACGATGAGCCACAAGGCATTGAAGAAACCTTTTGGGTGTATAGTTATCCTATAAACTCAATGCCTGGATCTATGCCTGTTTTTTCAGATTTCGCTATCTCACATGAAGAAGAATTCAATTTTGACAGATCTACATGGGAATTGATTCCTCAGGAAATTGAAGGCTTTATATTTAAACCAACATACCTTCAGAGGCTGTTGGTTTCAAAGAAAGAAGACTGGAATACTGGCAAAGTTGAAAGAAAATTAGTCAGAGTATTGGCTGAAGAAAAGGACCATTATGATCTTCTTGAAGGAACATGGAAAGTCATTAAATACGAAGGAAGTGATCTTCCCAATGAAAAATTCCCTAAAGGACAATCAGTATTTATTTTACCAGGAATTTTCAGAATAGCAGGATCTTCTGACGGCTGCAATAACATAACACTAGAAATTCAAAAAGTAGGTCCTAATAAGGTTTTATCTTTCGGAACAAAAATGATGACCCAAAAGGCTTGTCTTCCAGATTGGCATGATACACTTCCTTACCCAGGCTTGAGCAACAATTTCAAAAGAGAAGGAAATGTCCTAACGTTTTACAGCGATACCGAGGGAGAGGTCGCGGTTTGGGAAAAATTGAATTGATATGAAGCAACAGCTATTACTTATTTTTTTCAGTCTTCTATTCTTTTCATGTTTGAATGAGGATTCCAAAACAATATGGGTTTATCCCTATCTGCTAAATGAATCCTATCCCCCCTATGCAGAAGCAGGAATTTTCTTTTTAACCCAAGAATCAGAGAATCTAGACTATTCCAGATGGAATAGAAGAAGCGAAAACTTCGAAATCAAAGGATTCGATTTTGAAGAAGGAAATTTTTATAAACTTAAAGTTGAGGTTCAAGAAAGCAATCCAGCCGAGAAGCTTAAGATGAAGGCAATACTTGAAAAAAATAAAGATTATATCGAAAGAGTGGAAGGAACTTGGATAAGTGTTGAAATCACTGGAGTACCCTTCATTCAGACCTATTTTAGAATAAACAAAGTCACGCGGACATTCATAACATCAGGTGGTTGTGCAAGCTTGCTTCTGGGACTAGGAGAGGTAGGTGTAAAAAAGATACAATTAGCAGATCATACTTACCGCCTAGATATGGATAAAATTTGCCTTGCACAAAACCCCGGTGTATCAGGATCATTCAGTTGGATCACAAAAGTTGTGGAATACAAAAAAAACTCTGAGGGTAATTTGGATTTTTTTGACGAACAGGGGAATCTCTTCATTCGCTTCAAACCTTACGAATAAAAGTTCTCAGTTTCCCTTTGTTCAACCCTATTTTTGATGCAGATATCCTTATTTTCACGACTTGAAACCAAATTAGCTTTTCGGTAAATACAGCCTATACCAACTATGAAAATCATCTGCATCGGCCGAAATTACGCCGCTCATATTGAAGAACTCAAAAACGAAAAACCCGGTAAACCTGTCGTTTTTCTCAAGCCGGACACCGCTCTTTTGAAAGCTGGTGCGCCTTTTTTTTATCCGGATTTCTCCGAAAATATTCACCACGAGGTAGAACTTGTGCTCAAAATTTCCAAAGAAGGAAAATACATCCAACCTCAGTTTGCCCATCGGTATTTCGATGAAATCGGCTTGGGAATTGACTTCACTGCCCGTGACCTTCAGGACCAATGCAAAGCCAAAGGTCTTCCCTGGGAAATCGCAAAAGCATTCAACGGTTCTGCACCGATTGGTGACTTTAAGCCGGTCACTGATTTTAAAGACCTGAAAGACATTGACTTTCACCTCGAAATCAATGGAGAACTCAGACAGAAGGGAAACACTAGCCTGATGCTTTTTGATTTTTCCACGATCATCTCCTATGTTTCTCAGTTTTTCACGTTGAAAAAAGGCGACCTGATCTACACCGGCACTCCTGCCGGAGTTGGGCCCGTGAAAGTTGGGGATCACCTGACCGGTTTTGTTGGAACAGATAAAATGCTGGATTTTGAAGTCAAATAAATTTCACACGATTACCCTTCTTTTAAGCTTTCTTTTGGTCTTTGGGCTTTCTGCTCAGCAAATTGAAAAAGGATTATTCCGCTCTCCTGTAAAGCCCGGAAGCAGGAATTTCCTCTCGGGAAATTTCTCCGAACTCAGACCCAATCACTTCCATACCGGACTGGATTACAAGTTTGGAGGTATGGAAGGCGAGCCAATCTATGCAGCAGCCGACGGCTGGGTGCACCGGATCAAGGTGTCTTCCTTCGGATACGGCAATGTGATCTATCTAAAACATCATACGGGGCACATCACGCTCTATGGCCATTTGCGGAATTTCAATCCCAAACTAACCGAGTGGATGCGCGAGAAAATGTATGAGGCGAAACAGAACGAATTGGAAGTATACTTAAAGCCGGGTGACCTCCCTGTAAAGAAAGGTGAGTTGATCGCTAATGGAGGAAACACCGGGAGTTCAGGCGGGCCACACCTCCATTTTGAAATCCGTGACAGTTTGGATCGGGCGATGGATCCGCTCTTGGCTGGATTCACAGAAATCCTGGACAACATCCCTCCAACTCCTCAGAAAATTGCCATCGTTCCTTTGGAAATTGACAGCCGGGTCAATGGTAAATTTCAGCGAATCGAGCTGACACCTGTACTCAGCGGGGCAAGCTATAGAATCCCCGAAACCATCCGGGTTACGGGAAAAGTGGGACTGGAAATCCAAGGCTATGACAAGTTGGACGGGGCTGAAAATCAAAATGGCTTTCCAAAGTTTGAAGTTTCTGACGAAAACGGCCTGCTTTATTCCTTGTTTATCGATCAGGTGGATTTCAATTACACCCGTCATTTTCTACTCCATACGCATCAGAACAGATTCACGAGACTCTACCATCAGGCAGATTTGAAATTCAATTTTTTCACTCCCAATACTCCGGGAACAGGCACTTTCTTGCTGGAAAGCGGACAGAAAAAAACAATCCAAATCAAACTTCTGGACACTTATAATAACTCGCGACTCGTAAATCTGACTTTAACAGGGACAGATTTGGATTCCACAATTGCTGACGGGGCTGCTCCAGCTTCAGCGCAAACCAGTTATTTTAAACACCATATGAAAATCAGGGTAGCCCAAACAGATAAAGGGGGCCTGGCCAAGTTTTTCATCGGTAATAATATTTACGAAATTCTCCCCGCCTATCAAGATTCACAAACCCGGACTTACCTTTGGGATCTGAGGTTTGGAATCCCTTCCAAAATTGACCTTTGTTCAGAAATCCTGATACCAGACTTGATTGGACATTTTCCGGTTGGAAAAGAGCATCTGCATGCGATCGACAAACTTAAAATCCGAACGGAAGAAAATAGCCTTTTGGAAGATTTATACTTGAGAGTAAACCTTTCCGGGCCGGCAAACGCGCCTGTACTCCGCCTGCATGAAACCAACGAGTACCTATGGAATCCAATAGAGCTGACCTGGGATGTAAGTGGCTATACGGGCAACAAAAGCAGGACCCATGTGTACGCGCGTTCACCCAATGGTTCCCGATCTTTTGTCGGAGGGGAATGGGAAGAAGGCCAAATCCGCTTCAAAACCAGAAATTTTGGTAGTTTTGTTTTGGCCTTGGATGATGTCAAACCAACAATTACACCGATTAGAGTCAATGGTCAGGAAATGAGATTTACGATTAAGGATAACCTATCCGGAATTAAGAGTTTTGAAGCTTTTGTAGATGGAAAATGGATTTTGATGCGCTATGAGCACAAGCAAGCCGTGATTTGGTCTGAAACTTTGAATAAACAACCACTTCGGGGAGCTGTTTTACTCAAGGTGACCGACATGGCCGGCAACGTTGCCGAATGGAAAGGCACCATTTCCTAATCATTGTTTCACAAAACCAAAATCATTATGTCATTAGAAGTAGGCCAAATGGCCCCAGCATTCGAAGCAAAAATTGAAACAGGAGAAACCATCAAACTCTCCGATTACCGTGGCAAGAAGGTAATACTTTACTTTTATCCCAAAGACGCAACTCCGGGCTGCACCGCCCAAGCCTGCAACCTGCGCGACAATTACGACACACTTCTGAAAGCAGGATATGTGGTCCTTGGAATCAGTTCAGATGCCGAAAAATCCCATCAAAAATTCATTGAAAAGCAATCCCTTCCCTTTTCGCTTATCGCCGACACCGATCTGAAAGTGCATGAAGCCTATGGTACTTGGGTTGAAAAATCCATGTATGGCCGAAAGTATATGGGCACCGCCCGGACCACCTTTGTGATCGATGAGCAGGGGAAAATTGCGGAAGTGATCGAGAAAGTCGATACCAAAAACCATACTGCTCAAATCCTAAAATAAACCGATGTAATGGAAAAACAATCAATTGAACAACTCCAAAAAATCTGTACCCAGCTCAGAAGAGACGTGTTGCGAATGGTTCACGCCGTTCAGTCCGGTCATCCGGGAGCACCGCTTGGATGTGCTGAGTTTTTCGTCGCGCTCTACTTTGATCAGCTGAGGCACGACCCCAATTTCAAAATGGACGGAAAAGGCGAAGATGTCTTTTTTCTTTCAAACGGACACCTTTCGGCAGGCTGGTATTCTGTGCTTTCGCGCAGCGGCTATTTTCCTGTAGCGGAGATGAAGACCTTCAGAAAGTTGAATTCCAGGCTTCAGGGTCATCCTGCGACACACGAACACCTTCCGGGTATTCGTGTTGCCTCCGGCTCATTGGGTCAGGGACTATCGGTGGCATTGGGCGTGGCTCAGGCGAAGAAAATCGACAAAGACGACAAATTAGTCTATGTCATGATGGGTGACGGGGAATTGCAAGAGGGACAGGTTTGGGAAGCTGCCATGTATGCGGCACACCATAAGGTTGACAATTTGATTGCCACAGTAGATTACAACGGTCAGCAAATCGACGGTCCTACAGAAAAGATCATGGATCTGATGAACCTGAAGGCAAAATGGGAAGCCTTTGGCTGGGAAGTCAATGAGATCAAAGAAGGCAACGACATGAAATCCGTCTTGGAAGGCTTGGAAAAAGCCAAGTCCTTAACCGGAAAAGGAAAGCCTGTCCTGAACCTGCTCTATACCGAAATGGGCTTCGGAGTCGATTTCATGGTAGGCACGCACAAGTGGCACGGTTCGCCGCCTAACGACGAACAATTGGCCAAAGCATTGGGTCAATTGGAAGAAACCCTCGGCGATTATTAATTCCCATTCCCAAAACACAAGAAGATGAGCTTAGACTTAAAATTTACCTATACAGAAAAAAAAGACACCCGCTCCGGTTTCGGTGACGGTTTCCTGGAAGCAGGAAGAAGAAATCCCAACGTAGTAGGACTTTGTGCCGACTTGATCGGTTCCCTGAAAATGGGTGATTTCCAAAAGGAATTCCCGGACCGATTCTTCCAAACCGGAATTGCAGAAGCCAATATGATCGGTATTTCGGCAGGTTTGGCTATCGGAGGTAAGGTTCCTTTTGCAGGTACCTTTGCAAATTTCGCCACCGGACGAGTCTATGACCAAATCCGTCAATCAGTGGCCTACTCCGACAAAAATGTGAAAATCTGTGCCTCACACGCAGGTTTGACACTTGGAGAAGATGGAGCAACTCATCAGATTTTGGAGGACTTGGGCATGATGAAAATGCTCCCCCACATGACGGTGATCAACCCATGCGACTACAATCAGACGAAAGCCGCTACATTGGCAATTGCTGAGTACGAAGGCCCGGTTTACCTGAGATTCGGACGACCAAGCTGGCCAATCTTCACTCCTGCCGATCAGAAGTTTGAGATCGGAAAAGCCTGGAAAATGATCGATGGCAAGGACGTGACCATCTTCGCAACCGGGCATTTGGTTTGGGAAGCGGTAGTTGCAGAAGCCATGCTGCGTGAGGAAGGAATTTACGCCGAAGTGATCAACATCCACACCATCAAACCTTTGGACACAGAAGCGATATTGGAATCAGTGAAAAAGACCGGTTGCGCCGTTTCTGCCGAAGAACATCAGATTAATGGTGGTTTGGGCGACAGCATTGCTCAGACTTTGATCCGACATAATCCTGCTCCTTTGGAATATGTAGGTGTCAATGACAGCTTTGGCGAGTCGGGAACCCCCACTCAATTGCTTGAAAAATACGGCTTGAATGCTGAGAATATTGTGAAAGCTGCAAAAAGAGCTTTGGCGAGAAAGTAAGTTCATAAACCTTTGAGGTTTTCAAGAACCTCGAAGGTTTAATTGGAATTTCAAACCTTTGGGAGCGCCGCGGCGTACTCGAAGGTTTTTTTGTTTTTAAACCACAAAGAACACGAAGTAACGCAAAGGTTTCTACCACAAAGAAAAGGGAGAGTCTATTAAATAGGATATCCGATCAATTGTAGAACTTCAATCGATCATTCTATAGCTGACCTTTTTTGAGGTCACAGAGTATGCGCTTCGCTTGATTGACTATGCGATCCTATCCCATCGGAATCGAAAAAAATCTGTGGAAATC
>NZ_FMXE01000018.1:0-1015 GCF_900103735.1 Algoriphagus alkaliphilus
CAGGGCAGTGGGCAGTGGGCAGTAGTCAACGGTCCACAGTCCATGGTCCACAGCAGCGGGATGTTCAGTTGGAAGTTTGTCTTGCTTCTTGATTCTTGTCTCTTGATTCAGCAAACTACCTACTGTTTTAACCGCAAAGACGCGATGGGACGCGAAGGTTTTTTTAAGTTTGGCTTTGGTTGAGGTTTTAAACAACTTCATGGCTTTTGGGCAGTGCTTGACTTTTTCAAGGTCTCAAAGAAATGCTTCGACTATCTTGGTACATGGTACATGGTACATCATGCTACTTGTGTCTTGCTACTATCACCTTCAAACCCCAAATACAAGAATGCCCTGCACATTGCCCGGGTCTTCTTCAAGGATTTGGACTTCTACTTTTCGTTGGACTTTCTGGTAGGTTTTTTGAAGGATGTAGTCCAGGTAGACGGTGTCGAGATTTTTACCGATCAGGATCATGTTGACTGTTCCCGAATCGATACCCTGGGCGTAATCCCCCACGATGTAGGCTTTTTCCACCTCTCCCATCCGTTTGACGATTTTCTCCATCAGTTCTTCCAATCCCAGAAATTTGGAGACCATGCCTGTGATTTCATGAAAAAAGGGATGGAGTTTGTTGGCGCGGTAGACCTTGGTTTTACCCTCATCCTCTGCCAACAGCAATCCAGCTTCAGTCAGGCGGTTGAGTTCGACCCGCACTGAATTGGTGGATTCATCAAATTCTTTGGCAAGTGAGCGGAGATAGCCGGAGTTTGCGTAAGAGAAAAACTTCAGGAGAAGTTTGATTCTGGTTTTAGACGTGACGAGGGAGTCGAGCAGAGGGAGATTCGAGTTACGAGGTACGAGATACGAAGTTGTGAGGACTGTTGAGGTTGAGGGTTGTCGGATGACGGATGACCGATGACCGATGTTTTGGAGCTGGAAGACCTGAGACGGAAGTGGGATGTTGTATGACCGATGCTGGTCTTGGTACATGGTACTTTGTACTTGGTACACTTATTTTTAGTCAACAGTCCAC
>NZ_FMXE01000018.1:1903-97403 GCF_900103735.1 Algoriphagus alkaliphilus
CGGGATGTTCGGTTGCTAGTTTGTCTTCCTTCTTGCTTCTTGGTTCCGGTGTCTTGCTACTTGTGTCTTGCTACTTGATACTAAAGTCTTGCTTCTTAATAAAATCTGCCTCTTTTATAAAGCTTCGCCCGATCAGTCCCAAGGGAATTAGCGGGCATGAGTCAAAAAACTACTCAATGAGTAACAAATTTACTCGGGGCTTTGAGTTTTGCAAGTTTTTTAAGGAAAAAGTGAAGGGATTTGGAAGTACGAGGTACAAGGTACACTTATTCTTAGTCAACGGTCGACTGTCCACGGTCCACGGCAGCGGGATGTTCAGTTGGTATCTCGTTCTTGCTTGTTGGTTCTCGTCTCTTGCTTCTGCATACTGCATACTGCCTACTGTTTTAACCGCAAAGAGCACAAAGGGGCGCGAAGGTTTTTTTAAGTTTGGCTTTGGTTGAGGTTTTAAAGAACTTCAGGGCTTTTGGGCAGTGCTTGACTTTTTCAAGGTCTCAAAGAAAGAGCTTCGCTCTTCGATACTACGCAGTCTTGCTTCTTGGTTCTCGTCTCTTGATTCAGCAAACTGCCTACTGTTTTAGCCGCAAAGAACACAAAGGGACGCGAAGGTTTTTTTAAGTTTGGCTTTGGTTGAGGTTTTAAAGAACTTCAGGGCTTTTGGGCAGTGCTTGACTTTTTCAAGGTCTCAAAGAAAGAGCTTCGCTCTTTGGTACTTGGCAGTCTTGGTTCTAGTGTCTTGGTACTTGCGCTAGCTACTAGATACTTTGAATTGTCATCGTTCGACAGTCCCCTGTCCACGGGGCACAGGATAATCAGATGTTTTTTGTCTCGACTTTACCTGAAAAATGGTTATCTGTTATTACTGTTCACCAATAAGTGTTTTCACCTCTGCTTCCAATTTAGGTAGGTGATTGATAAGGATTGACCAAATATTTTCATCTGAAATACCATCATATGCATGAATGAAATGATTTCTTAAAGAAATAATCGCTCTAGCATGCTCAATTTTGCTGAAAGTATCGGAATCACTTTGCTTAATTCGATTTACTGCTTCTCCAATTATGGAGAGGTTTCTTTCAATGGCACGCTTAACCAATTTATTACTTCTGTAATGAGAAAAAGAGATGATATCTTCCTTTTCTTGAAATTCTGTAATTTCACCTATAGAATTAATAATATCTAAGAGCCACTTTGCTGTCTTATTTTCCATAGACTTTCAAGTGATCATTTTCAATGGATTCTATTAAGTAACTGTTTTTAAGTGTTTGTTTCTCAATTAGGTCAACTTTTCTACCCAAAAGTTTTTCCAAGGAAATTTTGAAATTGATGAAATTTTCAAAGTAGTCTTCCAATGGTACCGGGGTAAACTTGACTAAAAAATCAATATCTGATTTTTTGGAGAATGGACCCTTCAGCGCTGACCCAAAAAGATCCAATCTTTCAACATGGTAACGGCTACAAATTTTCCTCAAGTCAGGTAAAGCTTTATTGATTAAACCCAGACCATTGATCAATGCATATGAAGCAAGTTCCGGCTCGTTTACTTGATTATCAATATCTTTATTTTCCAAGTTCATTGGACAAAGATAATTATTGGTAGTAATAGTTTTGTATTGAGCGACAGATGCTTCGACTTGGTACATGGTACTTTGTACTTGGTACACTTATTCTTAGGCAACGGTCCACAGTCCATGGTCCACAGCAGCGGGATGTCAGTCGGTAGTTTGTCTATAATTTGGCATTTTTTTTACCGCAAAGTGCACGAAGAATATTTTAAGTTAAGCTCAGGCGGTCTTTGTTTTGGACTTCAATTCTTTTTGGCGCTAGAGTCGTTTTTCAAGGTCACAAAGGATTAAAAGCAAAGCTTTTGTTGGAATGACTGCTACGATCTCCGGTCTTCCGCCTTCGGTCTTGATACTTGATACTTATTTTTAGTCAACGGTCGACTGTCCACGGTCCACAGCAGCGGGATGTTCAGTTGGTATCTCGTTCTTGGTTCTAGTGTCTTGAAACTTGCGTCTTGCTACTTGATACTTATTTTTAGTCAACGGTCGACTGTCCACGGTCCACGGCAGTGGGTGCTTTAACTGGGCTTTGTCTCCGTTCTTGCCTCTTGCTTCTGCATCCTGCATATTGCATACTGCTTACTGCCTACTGTTTTAACCGCAAAGAGCACAAAGGGACGCGAAGGTTTTTTTAAGTTTGCCTTTGATTAAGGTTTTATTGAACTTTCTGACTTTTAGGCTCTTGGTATCGTTTTCAAGGTCTCAAAGAAAGAGCTTCGCTCTTCGATACTACGCAGTCTTGCTTGTTGGTTCTTGTTTCTTGCTTCTGCATACTGCTTACTACCTACTGTTTTAACCGCAAAGAGCACAAAGGAACGCGAAGGTTTTTTTAAGTTTGGCTTTGGTTAATTGTTGAATTGTTAAGGTCGATATGAGCAGCATCAATGATTTGGACGATAACTATAGATTCACTTCGTCGTAAGCTCCCCTCTCTCTTCAGGAGAGGGGTTGGGGGTGAGGTAAGGTTGGATGACCGATGTTGGTCTTGGTACTTCGTACTTTGTACTTCGTACCTTGTACTTGGTACATCCTAATACTTGCCTCATACTTTTTACTATCGAATGTCGAATGACAACCCTTGGACTCCAAAGTGACACTGTGAAGGGGAAATAAGTTTGAATTTACTTGATGGCTCGGTCCAGGGCTGGTTTTCCTCCTACGATGGGAAGGGTAAGGAGGGTGCTGTCCAGGTCGATGGTGAGTTGGGTTCCGGGCTTTGGAAGGATGGTAAACTCCTGATCTGAGGAGAAAATCATCAGTCCGATCTGCTGTCCTGCAGGAATGATCTGATCGTCGGGCTGCAGGTCAAAACTTACTTCGTAGAATTTCCCCGGCACCAAAGGCTCCGATTCGCTAATGGAGGAATGGTTTTGTGGATCGGCCCAACCCCGGGTGATGATATTGTCGGTGATTCTGGAGTTTCGCCCTTCGATCCAGGGCAGGGAGACGAGCCATACGGAAAGATTGGCGGCAGGCTTATTTGAGGCGAGTTTCACCGTGATTTTTGGGATTCCTGAAATATGGACTGCCTCCTTGAGCACCGAACTGAGGTAGATCAGGCGATGCTCGGTGTAATCCGCCTGTGCCAAAGCCGATCCGGAAAAGGAATAATTGTCGACCAAGGTTTCTTTGGCCCCGGAACTCAGTTTTTCTGTACTGAGGGATCCTGCCGCCGGAGCTCCGGCTTTGAGGTACAGGCTTACATTTTTGGCTTCGGGGTTGGGGTAATCGGCATAGGCTGTGGGCTTGGATCTTTCGTCCTGCTCGCGGACGATCCAGGCTTTGGGCTCATCCTCCACGCCATTTTCCACGCCATGCAGGAAGCGGGTAAACCAGCGGTTCATCATCGGGAATGGCGGTGGGCCACCGTGCCCGTTTTGGTGGTAATAGATTTTGGAAGGGATTCCTTTGGCGCGGGCGGCATCGTAGATCCGGTAGCTGTGCTCGGGCATTACGTTCCAGTCATTGAATCCGTGGGCCATCAGCAGAGCGGCTTTCATGGGTTCCATGTCATTGAGGTAGTCGCGTCCTGCCCAGAAGTCATTGTAGTCTCCTGTGGCGCGGTCCATGCCTTGTGCCATTTCGGTGTCGCGGACAGTTTTGTTGTTGTAGGGTCTTTTGGCTTCGTCCCCGCTGTGGATGAAATCATAGAGCACATCAATATCTTCGCCCAGGTATCCTCCGGGTGAGCGAACCAAGCCATTGGAGCGGTAATAGTGGTAATAGGAGGTGTTGGGAGCGATGGGGATGATGGCTTCGAGGCCTTTGACACCGGTGGTTGCGGCGGCGAGGGGAAGGGTTCCGTTATAGGAGGTTCCGGTCATGCCGACTTTCCCGGTGGACCAGAAGGCCATGACTTTTTCATTTCCATCCGGGGAGGTGTAGCCGTTGTCTTTGCCCGTCAGCCATTCTATGACGGCTTTGGGGGCCAGGGATTCATTGTCTCCGCCGACAGTTGGGGCACCTTGGGAAAGGCCAGTACCCGGTGAGGAAGAGTGCACCACGATGTATCCACGGGGAACCCAAGCCATGATTTCATCATTGGAGATGATCGGCCGTTGGCCTCTTCGCTGGACTTCCACGGTATTTCGGGGTGTTGCAGGGGCGCCCAATTCATGTTTGACATCCCAGAATATCGGGGCATTGCCTGCTGTTCCGGCATAGTATGGGCTGCTGGCATAGATGATGGGGAGTTTCAATCCTTCTGTTTCCGTCTGTCGCGGTCGGGTGACATCGACATGCATCCGGTCTAATTTTCCGTCGCCGTCGGTATCGAATTCTGTTTCCACCCAAAGGTCATGACGGATCCAATTGGCGGAATCCTTCAGTTCGGGGATAATCTGTGCTTCTCCGTTTTCGAAGATCGGCTTGACTTGAGCGAGTAAATCCGGAGTTCCAAGAGATAGAAAGAGAACAAAAAGTAAGGCTCGGGATATAATTTTCATTTTTATTGGATTTAATGGGGTGTTAAACTTTTACAAAATATAAAATGTGTTTTACATGAATTCACTTAGGGCTTTTCAATATCACCAAAAATATCCTCGCTTTATGACTACCAAGCGAAATTGGATTCAAATGACTCAAATAACCAGCACAAGAAAAAAGCTGATAACTATCGGGTATATCGGCGCAGCCACCTGTGTTTTCCCATACGTATAGGATCATGACATTTTATTTTATCTTTTCAGATAAGAAGAAAATCAATGATTTAGCCAAATGGCTTAGTTAATTTTCGATAAAATACATGTCTAACATCCCTTTATTTTTCACTTCAATTTTACCTCGATGTGTACAGGTAAAATCATCTTTGATTAGAATAAAAGTATCTCCACTGATATTTATTTTTCCAACTTTCCCATTACTTTCCATTCGAGAGGCGATGTTGACGGTGTCGCCCCAAATGTCATAAGCAAATTTCTTTAAACCAACTATCCCTGCTACCACGGAACCGGTGTGTATTCCAATTCGGAGGTTAAAAGTCGGAAGATTTGAATTTACTCTTCTTTCAATTTCTTCGTTCATAAATAGCTGAATTTCCATAGCTGCATTTATCACAGGTTTCGGACTAATGGCTTCATCGGTATCTAGACTTCCTGCACACATATAGCAATCCCCAATTGTCTTAATTTTTTCGATGTTATGCTTCATGATAATTTTATCAAAAGCAGTATAAAAGTAATTAAGCTCGTAAACCAATTCATCTGCCCCTAGCTGCTCACAGATTTTAGAAAAGTTTTCGATATCAGCAAAAAGAACTGTGACTTGTTTAAAATGCTTCGCCTTCGCTTTTCCGGTAGATTTCAGTTCTTGAGCAATATAAGATGGTAAAATATTTAACAATAAGCTGTCAGATTTTTCTTTCTCCAACTTCAATTGTTCGGTTCTCTCCTTCACCTTTTCTTCCAAATTTTCATAGAGCATAGCATTTTCAATAGAAATAGCCATTTGACCACTCAACAAAATGATGAGGTCAATTCTGTCTTGAGTAAATACCCCATCGGATAAATTATTTTCCAGATAAATCGCACCAATTGTTTTACCCAAATTGGAGAGTGGCACACATAAAATAGAGCGAACTTGATGACCAACAATGTAAGTGTCATTGCCAAATTTCCCGCTTTGGGAGGCATCGTCCAATATCACAGGTTCATTCGTATTAATCACAAAATTCACTACCGAATTAGGCGTTTTATGATATTGGCTATACGCAACTTTTGAAAAAATCTGAACTTCATGATTATCTGCCAGGCATTCTGCTTGTACCATTAATTGATTATCTTCTTTAAGAAATAATACTATTCGCTGAGCGCCTGCATTTTCAATAATGATTTTCATCATTGTAGACAATAAATCCTTGAGCCTCACTTGTTGAGAGATGGCTTCTGAAGATTTAAAAATTGTTTTCAGGTCAATATTGGAAACAATTGAATCTCCCAAGGATCTTTTTACATTTCCTTGCGGACTAGATCTTGATGTTTCAATTGTTGCTAATGAAATAGAATTATATTTCTCAAGAAGATATTCCGCATAGGCGGAAGCGCCTAAAGCATTATAATCATAGACAGCATCTCTGAGGTGAAACCCCGCTAGGCGAATTTGTGAGGAATTTTGATGAAACTGAGTTAATAATTGATTGGCTAAAGCCTGAACATGCAAGTATCCATATTTTTTGGAGGATTCAATTGCCGCATAATAGAGATTTTGGCATTGAATTGAATCGCCATTAATTCGGTGATATTCCGCTTCTAGCATCTGATATTTGTGAATGAAATTAGAGGAGCTATTTTCGGAGTATTTCTTAAAACGCTTGCAGATATTTTTTAATGCCCTTTTCCATTTTGACCGTTGAATACCTTTGGCATCGGAATATAATGCTGCTACGATCATTCCTTTATAAAAGAAATGTTCGGCAGTATGAAGCATGCCAGGTGAGTCAGGAAGATAATTGTCTGATTGCTTGACCATTTTATAAGCTTGCTCCATTTCCCCCCACAGGTATAATGTTCTCATTTTGTTTATAAAAAAATAATGGGCAAAATGACGAGAACCAAAGCTGGACAAGCCTTTTACATAGGTCTCTTCATCAAATTCATCATCAGAAAATGAATCTCTAGAATTGGTTTTACCCTGAAGATTTCTAATTGCCTGCTGAACACCCCTGACAGTCATGATTCCTTCCTTATAATTTATATTATTTAGGAAGTCCAAATATCTATTAGCAGCGGTAAGGTTTTCATCAAAATTCAGCCCTCGCATGAAATAACTTTGAGTGGTTCCACAAGCCGAACAACTTGCATGGAAAAAATCGCCAATTTCCAATCCAGCATTGTAAGAAATCTGCCAATGTCGTTCCATTTCCTCAGCGGGACGAAACCAAGGAATCGCAAAGTATCCTACTACAAAATGAGTTTCTGATTTATATTGATACGTTTTATATTTTTCTACTAGATCTAATGCCAATTGTCCAAATTCAAATCCAGACTTTTTTTGGTTAAGTATGGCGCCATGAAAAATTGCTCCAAATGCTATAAAACCCACACAACTTCCATTGGCATGTCCGTACCTAAGGTATTGATTGACAATTTTTGCCGCTAAATTTATGCTAAGTTCAGGTTTGATTTGATAGGCTGATTTAGTCACATTAGCCATTAAAAGAACAGCCATTCTTTGCTTCTCATCAGTCATTTCTTTCACATTGATGAGGTCCTTTATAGTGCGTTTACCGCGTAATAATCGGTATTCAATGTAATCCTTAATCAATTGTGGGGGCACAAATTTGGCTGGCAATTTCACTCCTAATGGACCACTTGCTATTCTGCCTGTTTCATAGGCTTCTTCAAATTTTCCTATATTATTATAGTAATATATTTTTCTTAAATAAACCTTTGCTTTATCCAAATCGGACTTGGCATGTGCTACTGCTATATCGAAAATCTCCGCAGCAATATCATTATTGCCACAGAGGTGTTCTGATTCAGCTTTTTGGATATAAAGATCCCGAGTGAGTGATGTGGGATGATTCCAAGCTTCTTCCTTGACCAATTTCATCGCCTGATTGATATAATCTAAAGCAGTCCGATAGGCTGTTGCGCTTTGTGCTCTTCTACTTGCTGCCAAATTAAGCTCCACTAATTTGGCTATTTCGGATTCATCTGTGATTAAACTTTGAGCCTCATTTAAGTTGTCAGTGATATCATATAGCTTATCACTTTCCTCTGGAGTTATCGTTTTTGATAACAAAAGTCTCCCTATTTTTAACTGTGTAAGTTGGCGCTCATCTTTGGTGAGTAGAGAAAAAGCTGCCTGTTGAATTTTATCATGTTGAAAAGAAAAATTAGAAAACAAATCATTGTTATGGATTCCTTTTGATAAAATTATTCCCAGTTGAATAGCTTCCGAAAGTTGATTAGTAGTTTCCTCGATGCTTAAGTCACTTACCTCACTCAGTGTATTCAGATCGAAATTACTTCCAATGCAGGAGGCAATTTTCAATGTGTCCAAAACTTCAGAAGGCAATCGTCCCAATAATTCAAGCATCAGCTCAATGACATTGTCACTGATTGCTGTTTCTTTGATTTTTTGAATATCGTAATCCCAAGATTGCTTTTCGTTAGAGAAAAAAATTGCATTTCTCTCATATAAGGAAAGTAGCACTTGCCTGATGAAAAAAGGATTGCCTTGAGTTTTTAGAGCTATTATTTCGACAATATCTTGGCACTTTTCGGGCTCAAGATGAATAGTTTCTCCAATTAGGCTTGAAATGGATTGAGTACTTAGAGGTGATAATTTTACAGTATTGATCGGGACATGTTTTTGCTTTAATTGATCTATCATTAACATCACCGGATGAGAGGAAGCTATTTCATTATCTCTGTAAGCTCCAATTAAGAAAAAATGTCCCAGGTGCAGATTAGAAAATTGATTATCAATCCATTGACAAGTGGTGTGGTCTATCCACTGTAAGTCATCCAAAAAAATGCACAAAGGATGTTCCTTACGACAGAAAACCTGGACAAAATTGTTAAAAACTAGATTAAAGCGAATCGTAGCTTCTGCATTTGCCAATTGGGGTAAAGGAGGCTGATCTCCAATCAATAATTTGGTTTCCGGTATTACATCTGTCAATACACGTCCGTTCGTGCCGACAGCCTGGAGTACCTTCTCTTTCCAATGTTCAATCTTCTGTTCGTTTTCTGTTAAGATTTTCCGAACTAGCTGAGCAAAAGCCAAAAATAATGAGCTTAAGGGAGTATTCTGCTTGAATTGATCAAACTTGCCTTGGATAAAAAACCCTTGATTTTGATTAATAGATTTTCTGACCTCTTTCACAAGGGCTGATTTTCCCATTCCGGAAGGTCCCATTACCAAAGCGATCACAGATTCCCCGTTTTTTACCTTTTCATAGCTTTGAAGGAGTATTTCAAGATCTGCTGTCCGTCCAAACAAGTTATCGGAAAAATTAAATCTGTTGGAGACGTCTTTTTTGCCTATCTGGAAATTTTGATCCTCAGACAAAGATTTCAATTCCGAAAAGCGATTGAGGTCATGGAGTACACCGAGCGCACTTTGGTATCTCTGCCCCGTATTTTTCGCCAATAATTTATCTACGATATTTGAGATAACCGGAGGAATATTGGGCAAAAGTTGGTTTAGGGGTTTGTGAAGCTTGGCTATGTGACAATGAATCAGTCCAAGAGGGTCTTCGGAAATAAAGGGGGGGACATTAGCCAATAATTCATACAAAATTGCCCCTAAAGAATATAAATCTGAACGCTGGTCCAATGCACGGTTCATTCTTCCGGTTTGCTCGGGAGAAACATAAGCCAAATTCGCCTCAAAAGCCTCTTCTGTAGAGGAGTGGAATGACTCACGAGCCAGCTCTCTAGCAAGTTCAAACCCGGTTATTTGTATACTACCATCTTCTTCGTGAAAATAGATGGTTTCAGGATTAAGGTTTTTATGAATGATTTGATGAGAATGTAAAAATGCGACAGCTTCAGTTAGTGGCTTTGCAATTTTTAAAAAATCCTCCAAATCAACAGACTTATTCATCAGGGATCTTAGATTGACACCTTGAGGATATGCCATAACAATGGTCAAACTATTCTCACTCGGTATCCTCTCCAATGCTTCAAGAATCGAATTGTGCTTCAATTTTTGAAGTAAAGAATATTCGAATTTCAGTCTATTTAATTCGTGGTGGGTTGGATATGCAGATTTTAATGATTTTAGTAAAACTTTTTTTTTATCCTCTTCTCGCTCGCCTACATGTATTATATACTTTGAATTTTCGATCAATTTGTTTTTTGAGATGTAATTAAACTTAGTCATGACGATAGGAGTATTACTTAAAAATTCTATTTGTCCTTATAAAAAATTCACATTCAATATGATTATAATTGATTTTAGTGACCATATGGAATTTCAGATAGTAAGTTATTTTGATCGAAGTTTCACCTGATGTTTATGTTTATCTAAATTCAAAGGCGTATAACCCTCAGGTATTTTTATGCCTTTGGGCAAATACCTCAAACCAAGAAGTGAATTATTAAGCGCAAACTGCATATATAAATCATAGTCTAATGCCATGATTGATTTTTTTACACCTCCTGAATTTATCATAATTTCAGTTCCAGACCTATTTTGAAAGTAATTGCTCCATTCTACTGAAGAGGGATTAAACAGGGTATCGCTGAACACTAGTTTTTGTCCTGGATCAGGGGAAGGGTAAAAATCATTTTGCTCAGGCCATGAAGCAGTACTATGACAACTAAGGCATGCTGATGCAGTAAAGTGCAGGTACTTATTGCTGCCAATTATTTCATTATTTGGGCCTAAAACCAAAACAGAGTCGACCGGTTTCGGTTCTATCTGAACTCCTCCGACTAGTGCCACATCTATAGGCCCAGAAAGACGGTTACCATATCCTAGTGTGACCCCTGCATAAGCGGGGGCATTTGGATTTATGTAGGTTTCCTCAAGCGTTTCATTGCCATTCATTTTTCCAGGGTCATTACCCCAGGAGATTCCTAATAATGTTAACCTGTCAAATGTGGTAGTTCCAGGACTATTAGCGTCATAAATGAAGGTTGAAAAAACCCATCCTGTTTCTGGTGAAGCAATCGTATCTTTTATAATGATATCAAACTGAATCCAAGTCAATTCTTGCAAAATTGGACCTTTCCCAACATTTGGACCGAAAAGCACCTCCCTGTAAATGGGAAAAGTACCTGCACCTTCAAGAACATTCCAATCCGCAGCTGAGGCTGTAGTCCCAGCAGCTTTTATGACTATAGCATTTTGCTTGAACTGCGCGGCTTCTGTGGTGTAATTTGGAAAGAAACCAGTAGGACTATACGATTTCCACAATTGATTTAAAGTCAAGGCTGAAATATCATTATAATAAACTATGACATGGTTCTGCATCGGTCTATCAAATCCATAATCTGTGAAAATATCACTTTTAATTACTTGCCCGGTCATTGTACCATAAACAGATTCTAGACCTTCCCATCCAGTCGAATCATAGTTTTGAGCACTCCAAGCCATATTATACCAGTTTTGTCTGTTGGTGCTTCCCGTCCAGACTTCAGGTTGGTCAATCATAATGGTCATATCCTCAGCGATATATTGCCTCACCGCCATGATATATTTTTCAGCATTGTTCTTGGTCAAGGGCTGCCCATTAAGCACTTCTTCCCAAGGATAGCTCCGCTCGGGGACAACCTCCGGATAATTGTAATTAGCCTTAAAAAATGGTCCATCAAACACCTCTGGTGAAGGAAATAGCCCATTATTGTCAGCAAATGGCTCTAAAATCTGTATTTCCGATACCTCATTAATCTTGCCGGAGTCACTTTTTGAACATGCCGTATTCAAAAAAAGTAATCCAATAAAGAGGTAAAAAACGCTCTTGAAAAATCTCATTGGTTTGGTCAGTAAAGTTTGGAATAAATATAAAAAATTTAAGCATTACAAAGAATATAATCTTGGAATTATTCAATATTTCAATAAAAAGTCTTGAATCCTAAGCTCCAGACAAACTTCAAAACACCAAATTTCGAATGATTCATGTGGTTCCGGCGTTTGTAAATATTATTGCAATTATCCATTCTCGAGGTCGCTGATGGTTAGTCCGTCTATTCCACCACTTCCACAGCTGGACTTGATGTTTTTAAAAGTCTCCAGTATCAATATTTAGACACTAACCTGTAAACTATTCACCGAGTCACAAATCCCCTTAAAACCCTCAGTAGGCGAAGGAAATCGCTCTTGACTTTTTCTGTAAAAATGATGTCGCCCCTTTTGGGTTATCCTAAAAAACAACCACGTTTAAAGCTATAATCCTGTTTTCCCCACCAAGGCGGGGGCACTTCGGGATTTAAAAGCCAGAATGGCTGAAATAATTATAGAAAACATTGGAGAAGCATTCATGTAAATCTTGCAAGGGATGATATAAATTTAAAAATCGATTTCTCATCCTTTGAAAGGGGGAAGTTCTTAACACGCTTTTTTTAAAATTACCAAACTTCGAGTACGCCACGGCGCACTCAAAGGTATACCTACAAAAGCCTACAAACCATAATTCCTGATTGAGATTTGTTGGCAGCGAGGTATTCGCTTAGAGGTTTAGCAGAGATTTCAACTTGCATATTTCCGGTTCCTGCATGCATCAGGTGGATTCTTCCTTCTTTTTCAATGGCAAAACCCACGTGTACGATATCCAGGTTTTTCATCGAAGTGGTAATTGCGATCAGGTCTCCCGCTTGGATGTTTTTTTCAAGTGACTGGATCTCTGCTTTTGGGATAAAATGATAGGTTCTTTTGGCGATTTCCGCTTCGTCTGCTTTGATGGCTTTCAGAAATTCCGGGTTGGAAAGCTGTGTGTAGAAGCGTGGGTTTTCGGACATGAAGGTGGGTTGATTCGGATAAAGCGTCCCACCGATTTCTTGAGTGATATCCCGGATAATGCCTTTTTGTTGATTTTGGTAGATCCAGTCCGAGAAGTAATGCAGTCGGGAGGAATAGTCTTTTCTTACCCCATCTTGATACCGAAGCCGCTCCAATTCCTGCTCGAAACCCTCAAACGTCAAGTTTCCCGACTTGGCAATCTGAGCCATAGTCACCACTGTCTCCAGATAAGTCGTGCAATCCAAGCCGGTCAGGTTGATGACCAATTTCTCTTCACCGGGGAGTTCTAATGTTTTTTCGACATAGGGCGTGCCGAGGAAGCTTTGACCGATTTCCAGTGTGAGTTGGTCGATTGATTTGCCGCTTAGCTCTTTTTGGGAAAGTTCGGTCAGGATGCCATCGAGGCGTGCGCGGCTTTCCAGGGTGCAGACGGTTTGGGCGCTAAGCGAAAACGAAAGGAGGAAAAGGAAAAGAGTTAAAAGGCGCATTTGGAGGGGTTTATTTTCAGGATTTTGGCTAAAGCCGAATTCAAATTTGTCAATAATTAATGGATTTAAGGAAGTGAATTCCCTTCCTATTCAGAAGGAAAGCTAAAACAATTCAACTCCCCTTCATTTTCTCTCCTCTAGCGGAAAGTTGCGCCAACTCCAAAATCCGGGCCTTTCTGGTTTTTTCGGTTTTGGCGAGCTTTAACCAACGCAAGACAAAACGCTTGCTGGAATCATTAATTGCAAAGAAAAATTCGGTTGCCCCAATATGCTTTTCCAGTTCATCCTGCAGATCCTGAGGCACCATAAGCTGATCCACGTCATCCATAAAATCCCACAAACCCGATTGCTTGGAATTTTCGATTGACAGAAAGCCGGATTGATGCATTTTACCTTCAGCGATCAATTTGGCTGCTCGGTCCTTATAGGTTTTGGCCCAATGCTGCACTCGGCGCGGTGAAATAAGCTGCATGGTCCGAGTATCGTCTAATTTCCTGCGTATGCCATCAATCCAACCAAAACAGATTAATTCGTCCAAAACATCATCTGTAGAAAGGTATTTCTCAGGTACGATTTTCAAAAATGTCACCAGCCAAACGCTCTTCTCCTGACCATGGTTTTCTTCCAACCATGTCCTTAACTCGGGCTTGGAGGAAACTTCAAGTTTCTCAAAATTGTCGGTTTGGATCATTTTCTTTTATGTGTATTCGGTTAGCTGCACGTACCCAAATAAAGGTAGAATTAAGTTCCAATTGAATGTGCTGTGGACTGTTGACAGTCGTCTGTGGACGTGTATCCGCATACAAAATACCCCAAATCTAGTCCACGTGCATCAGTGCGGATACACATATTTTCTTTTGTTTTTATTTCTGCCAATTTTCCCATGGTGAGTTTGGTATTGAGTTGTATTGGTTTTTTTAGACCTGTTTTATAAAGCAGACTTTCTATTCTCGTTCCTCGATTAGTCTTTTTACATATTGGTTGTAAGCTTCCTTTTTGAAGTCAAACCAATCTTCTCGATATGCTGATGAGTCAATTAGAATTTTGAAATTCTGAAAAGGCTTTCTATTGGAAAGTCGGTCTAAAATCCGCTCTCGGAACTTTAGGTCAGAAATGTATTGAGCAAAGTTTTCCAGGTGTTCCCTTCTCGACATATTCCTTGTCACTCCAGGCTCCGCCATTTATGAATTCACATACCTCATTCAGTTTAAAAATCATCTTACTTCGTTTAGTTGATTTAGCACTAAAGCGGATAAGCTATCCATTCGGGAGAAGGCAAACCACTTTTTCCCCAGATCTTTTAGAGAAGCCCCAAGATGATACAATTCGCTTTGATCGATCAGCAAAAATCGGTCATGGCTTTGGGTAAAGGTCTTTATGGTTATTCCAGGATATTGAGCGTTGTGCTTATCCAGATCCAGTTGCAGGGTTTTGGAAACGCTTTTGGTAAAGAGAATAGCTGTTACTCCGATCCTTCGCTTGGTCAGTAGGGTAAGTACGCTTTCGTCTATGTAATTGTCTATCAAAATAATTTCTCTTTTTGCTCTTTTAATCAAATCGGACACAAAAGCATAGGCATCAAAAATCTGCCCATCGAAAAATATTCCTTTGTCTGGTTCGGGTCGTCCTGACTCTAGTGCTTTAAATAATCGGTCAAACTTTTCGTCATTTTGCAATAGTCGTAGTTCCACCTGATCCAAACGCTGGAAGACGGTGGCATTTTGCAGAAGAAATCTACGCATGGAAACAAAGGCTCGCATAATCTCAACATGCACTTTTACAGCATATTCACTTTTCAAAACTCCTGATAAACTGGCTACTCCCTGTTCAGTAAATACATAAGGCAAATATTTCCTGTGTTTCCCACGATTATCTTTTAAGATCGCATTTTGCGATCTTAAAGTCTGATCACTTGATAGCTCACTTGGAGATGACAGCTGTTCCCACTCCTGCCAAGTCAGTTGAAACATAAAATCGGAAGGAAAGCGATCACCATTTCACTTCACTTGCTCGTTGAGTCGGCCTGTGGATACTTGGTAGAGTTCTGCAAGATCACTATCAAGCATTATATGCATACCCCTGATAGTAAATATCTTATTTTCAATATGTTGCTGATTGATTAATTCCATGGTGTGACTATCAAAGAATCAATGTTTGCGGTCGCAAAATGCGACCGCAAATTATCCAACTCACTTTGAGATAGTTGAAATATGAAACTCTTGGGAAATTGCTTTTTGCTTCTTTTGACTAGCTCATTAAATCTTTTTATTTCGACCCCAAATAGCTCAGAAAGATTTTGAGCATTGGAAATCATAGTCTGTGGTTTCCAAATTGTAGAGTTCTCCTTTGAAATTCATAATTCCATATCGTAAACCGGTCAAAACATCTTCACTAACCTACCAATTCCCCACCACTTAAAAAAGCCCATTGCACCCCAAAAACCCGCTTTACCCGACAACAGACGACTACAATCGAATACAAACGACTAGCTAACGACTACTTTTTTCGCTGCCCCCAAACTTTGGACCATCAGTTATCCTCTAGCGGAAATTGTTAATCAAATATTTCACTCTTAATATTTTAAAATCATGAACACGCTAAGAAACAAAGTTCAGCTCATCGGTAACCTGGGTGCCAAAGTAGAATTGAAAACCCTCGAGTCCGGCAAAGTCGTAGGCCACGTCACCATGGCGACCAACGAAACCTACAAAAATCAAAAAGGTGAAAAAATCATCGAAACTACTTGGCATAATTTGGTCATCTGGGGCAAGCCTGCAGAGACACTTTCCAAGTACACAGACAAGGGTTCGGAAGTCGGTATTGAAGGTAAACTCACCAACCGCAGCTACACCGACAAGAATGGTGAAAAGCGCTACATGGCCGAGATCGTAGTCAGCGACTTTATTCTAATGGGTAAGAAAGGGAAGGAGGACTGAGATCCTTGGTGGATCTGTAAAAAGTAAGTGGTAAGTTGTGAGGGTGTAGCTTATTCCTCACGACTTACCCTGTTACCAAAAGCAAAAAATTTGAATTCTTTAAAGGAGGTTCATCTCCACATTAATACCGAATTTGAGTTCCTGAAAATCTGCGAAAATCGGTGCTCTTTTCTGTGCAAATCTGCGGGAAATTATTACTAAAAGGGGAAGTAGGATTGAAATCCTTGTGGAATTGTAAATGGTAAACAGTAGGTTGTGAGGGTGCTCTAAACTACTCATCACATACTACTTACATTTTACTTTCCACAAAAAAAACAACTACCGAACCATCTCCTTAATAGCCGGGGCAGCCTTTGCATCGGGATAATCCATTCCCAGCAATTGGAAAATGGTGCGGGCGATCATTGCTGATTGCCATTGTCCTTGGGTTTTCATTTCGCCGGTAGCCGGTGTATCGGGCCCGATGGCCATCATCCAAATTTCTCCTGCATCCGGTATGCTGGAACCGTGGCTTTTCCAGGAGGATTTGTTGGTGCCGCGGCCATGGTCTGTGGTGATGATCATGGTAGTTTTGTCCTTGTACTGAGGATCTGACTGGATGTATTCCCAGATTTCCCTGATGTAGGCATCGGTCTGCCGTGCCGACCAGAGGTATTGGTCATATTCGTTGTCGTGGGCCCAGTCGTCTGTTTCACCGTAGGCGATGTAGGTCACGCGCGGCTTGTATTTTTTCATTGCTTCCATGGCAAAGTGATGCGTGAATGGATCCAATCGAACCCCGCCCCAAGGTCCACGGATTTCTGATTGAAGTCGGTTGAGGGTCTTTTCGACATCCGTTAGGCCCGCTCCTTCCGCCTTATCGAAACCTGCGTTGACCGGAATTCCGCTTCGCTCTTCATTGACAATGTATGGAAACACGTCCCAACTGCCAAAAGCCATTACTTTGCCTTTATATTCCGGCTTTTGGTTTAAATATTCCAAAAAAGTCACATTCGGGTTGTTGATTTTGGAGTTGGAGTTGATCCGCTCGTCATCTGCAAATCCGCTCAAAACCTCATTGTATCCGGGGTAGGAAAACCACATTTTGTTTTGATTGTTGACCATATTTCCATGGGCCCTGTTGCCGTAGATCTGTCCTTGTGTGGCGATTGTGTTCCAGACGAATGGAAAAAGCATTTTGCGGCGAAGCTTGGGATCTTCATGCCAGAAGTCCCCCAAAAGGGAGCCCATGGATTTGATCATTCCGGTGTCATCGACGAAAAGAGAATCGGCACCTTTGAAGAGCTCCTGCCACCTGAGTCCGTCCAGGGTGATGAGGACGATGTTTTCGGTTTTGTGGGTTTTGTTTTGGGAAAAGGCGGGTTGGGAAGCCAAGAGGCAGAGTGCCAGAAAAAGGAAATTGGAAATTTTCATTTTTTGATTGGGCATGATTTTTCAATTATTGGGCTAAAGCCCGGTTGAAGTAACATATTGAATTTGGGAACGGGCTAAAGCCGCGTTCCTATTCAAAAAATGTATTGCAATTAGGCTGAAGCTAGGTTCCTATTCAGGGAATTCCAATTCAATATGTGGAATTATTGGTGTAATTCCCACATTGAATCCCTTCCATCTTTAGATGGGGGAGTTTAATCGATTCTATTGAAGCTGATAGGCTTTAGATAAAAATTCCTTCTTTCAGTATTGGGCTAAAGCCCGGTTGGCTGTAACATCTTGAATTTGGGAACGGGCTAAAGCCGCGTTCCTATTCAGGGATTGTCAATTCAGTAAAGAATGGGCTGAAGCATATTCATACAGGTCGAATTAAATTGCTTTGTGCTCGATGTGCGGTTCCAACAAGCTGCCGGCTCTGTACCTCGGCATGGATCAAAGCAAATTAAATCCTCCTTTTACCAGAATGACTGAATTTTCGTCCAGCGCGGTGAGGGCTTCTATGGCAATATTTCCCCGACTTTTTCCACCGGGAATCACCCTGATTCGCTCGAGTTTGTAGCCCAGGTCGGTTTTCTCCTTTTGCAGCAAAATGTAATACTCCCCGGCAAGTTCCACGAGGGCGTCTTCAGGCAATGACCAGGATTGTTTTGGGTCAAGCTGTATCCTTGCCTGCACAAACATGCCCGGGAAAAGCCCAAGGCCTTCTTTTTCATCTTCCAAGTCCGCATGTACGTTGATCTGACGCTGCGCATTTACCGATTGACCCACGACATGGATTTCGGCCATAATTTCCCGTTCCGGATTGTCAGGCATAGCGAATGCAACTTTCTGACCGATATGAATCTGTGGGGCATCCTTTTCGAAGAGGATCAGTTCGATGTGTAAATGATCCTTGTTCAGCAATGAAACCGCCTTGCCGGAGGCAGGAAGAAACTGGCCCGGCACCACAAACACATCTTCCACAAAGCCTTTGATGGGGGAGTAAACCGGGACTTTGGAGCGGATAGTTTCAGGTGTCAGGTCCTCGGCGTTGATATTGATCAGGCTTAGCTGCTTTTTCAAGCCCTGGCATTTTGCAAGGGAGCTTTGGTAATCTGCCTCGGCCTTGAGGAAGTTTTTCTGTGCCGATATCTGTTCTGCGGAGAGTGTTCTTTGGCGCTCAAATTCAGCTTTTAAATAAGTCAGCTGACTGCTGGTCTCCAGATAATCCTGCTGCAAGCGAATGAAGTCAGGGTTTTCAAGATAAAACAGGGTCTCCCCTTTCCGTACTGGTTGTCCTTCGATCAGTTTGAGGTCACTCACGTATCCTCCGAAGTAGGCCGAAATTTCCTGCATGCCTTCGACCGGAACCTTGACGGTGCCCTGCACATTGATTTCAGTGGAGAAGTTTTCCTTTTTCGGGCTCCCCCACTCCATTTTCATGGTGTTGAACTGAACTTCGGTGAGGAAAATCTCCCGGGCACCTTCGGGTGCTTCAGCCACTTGAATGCCTTCTCCAGTTGAATTTTCGGAATTTCCGCAACTTGATGCCAAAGCTAAAGCCAAGGCCAAAATGCTGAAAGGGTAAAATTTTGATCGAAATGCTTCCATCAGTTATTGAGATAAATAAGTTCTAATTGGTTGAGTTGGTAGTCCAATCTAGCCTGCAGGTACTGCAGGGTGATATTCCGGGAGTTTTCGATCAGTTGGACGTATTGAAAGAAATCAATTTCCCCTTCTTTAAAGGAGCGGATTGCCTGCTCTCTCAGTTGAGTGGAGAGCACATTTCCCTCCGATTCGTAATATTGGATTACTTGCTGGTTTTGGGCCAGGGACAATTGAATTTTTGCAGCGTTGGTTTCGAGTTTTTGCTTAAAAGCCTGTGACTCCAGCAGGATTTGTTCCTGTCGAACTATTCCGGCCTTAATTTTTGCGCTTTGGGATCCAAAAAACAGGGGGATACCGATTCCCGCCTGAAAAGCGGGATAGACAATGGCACCGGCAGCGGGATTGGTACCTCGGAAGATGTCCAGATTCATGTCGGGGAGCAAGCTTCTCCGGTCCACTTTTACCTGACTTTCGGCTTGAAGAATCGCATATTCATAGCGCAAAAGGGCCGGGTGATTATCGAGCCCGGCAAGACTGTTGAAGGAGACAGCTTCTCCGGACAATTGGATTTCTCCTTCGATATTGAGAAGTTGGCGGAGGAGGTTTTTTGAAATTTCAAAATTTCGGATTGCCTCGGTTTTTTTCAACCCAATCTCCCGCTGCTTGCTTTCCGCCGTAAGCTTTTCCAATAGATTGGACTCACCTGTTTCGAGTCTGCGGGTGGCTGCTCTGGCAAATTCCCCATAGAGGCTATCCAAGAACAGGTAATGCTGCTCCAGTCCCTGCCAAAACTGTGCGGTGACAAATGCCTGACTAACTTCCTTTTTGAGGAGTCTGGCACTCAGTTGGAGTTGTGCCGCTTCCTGCATTTCCGCAGCCTGGAGGACAGATTTCTGGGCCATATAGAGTGAGGGGAAATCAAAGCTTTGCCTTACTCCCCACACGCGGTTGTAAACTCCGTTTTCGGCAATGTCATTTTTATCGTATCCATGGTAAACCTGTGTTTTGCCAATAGTCCAGGCCGAATTGCTTCTTGCCGCGGCAGATTCCAAGCCTTTTTGAGCAGCTTGGATGCCCAAATTCTGTTGCTGAGCCATTTGAAGCGCCTGCTCGAGGCTAAGCGTTTGGACTTCGGTTTGTGAAAAAGCGGGCACCGCCAATCCCGTCAGGAGCAGCAAAAGCATGACTGCGGTTTTTGGAATTTTGCTCCCTCCTGCTTTCCTGGAGTTGAAAAGCACATACAATACCGGCAACACTACCAGAGTGAGTAAGGTGGCTGAGATCAGGCCTCCAACGACCACTGTAGCCAAGGGGCGCTGTACCTCAGCACCGGCAGAACCGGAGACGGCCATGGGCAAAAAGCCCAATGCCGCGGCGGAGGCGGTCAGCAATACCGGACGCAGGCGTTCTTTTGCTCCCAGGATTACCAATTCCCGGATGGAAGTAAATTTATCTCTCATGGATTTGAAATGTTCGATCATGACGATGCCATTGAGCACGGCGATTCCAAAAAGTGCAATAAATCCCACGCCTGCAGAGATGCTAAAAGGCATGTCTCGCAGCCAAAGAAGGAGGATACCGCCAATGGCCGAAAAAGGGATCGCCGTGTAAATCATAAAGGCATCTCTGGTGGATGAAAATGCGAAATACAGGAGAATGAAAATCAAAATCAGGGCAACAGGAACGGCGATCAACAGTCGGGAACGGGCTTGTTGCAGATTCTCAAACTGGCCACCATAATCTACCCGATAGCCTTCCGGAATATTAATTTTGGAAACGATACCCTGAATGTCATCCACCACAGATTGCAAGTCCCGATTTCTCACATTCACACCGATGACCACCCTACGTTGGGTGTTGTCCCGGGAGATTTTTGCCGGGCCTTTGGTGTAGGAGATTTTCGCGAGTTCGTGGAGGGGCACACTTCCTCCGGTGGGCAGCTGAATGGCGGCATTTTCCAGATTGAAAATATCCTTTCGGAACGGTTCTGCATATCGGATCACGAGGTCAAATTGCTTTTCCCCTTCGAATACGGTTCCGGCACTCAATCCTGCAAAACCCATGGTCACGACCTGATTGAGGTCTTCGACATTGAGTCCAAACTTGGCGATTTTAGCGCGGTCGTATTCGATTTTCATCTGAGGCAGTCCGTCGACTTTTTCCAGAATAATATCCGCTGCACCTTCCACTCCCTGGATTGCTGATTCAATTTCGGTGGCGGTTTTCAAGAGGACATTGAGATCTTCGCCGAAAATTTTAATTGCCAAATCAGCCCGTACGCCGGTGATCAGCTCATTGAATCGCATCTCGATGGGTTGGGTAAACTCGTAGTCCAAACCAGGTATTGCTTCCAGGGCTTTTTTGAATTCCTCTGCCAATTGGTCTTTGGTCTCGACAGTCGTCCACTGGGAAGGGGGATGTAAGGTCACGATCACGTCACTTTCCTCCATAGACATCGGGTCAGTGGGTATTTCTGCGGCACCGATACGGGTGACGACTTGCTTCACTTCGGGGAACTTCACGAGTATCTCCTCCATTTTGGTCACCGTCTCCACGGTATTGGAGAGGGTGGTTCCAGTTTTCAGCACCGGCTGAATCACAAAATCGCCCTCGTCCAAAGTCGGCACAAACTCAGAACCCATGGTGGAAAAAAGAAAAATGGCACCAAGCAATATTGCCGCTGCTCCTGCAAGAACAGCCTTTGAATGATTTAAGGCCCAATTGATGGTGGGTTCGTAGATCCTGTTCAGAAAATTGATCAGGAGAACCGACACGTTTCTAGGTCCCGGTGCTTCAGATTTCAGGAAAATTGAAGAAACTACAGGCACATAGGTTAATCCTAAAATCATCGCTCCGATCAAGGCGAAGCTGAAAACTTCGGCCATAGGACGAAACATCTTGCCTTCCACACCAGAAAGCGAAAGTATCGGGATGAAGACGATGATGATGATGATCTGACCAAAAATGGCCGAATGCATCATTTTGGAAGCTCCGGAAAATGCGATTTTATCCTTTTCGATTTGTCTTTCGCCCCGGGATAGTCCCTCAAAGAGCGCGGTTGATCTGGTAAATCGGAAGGCGATGTACTCCACAATGATCACGGCACCATCGATGATAATTCCAAAGTCAATAGCTCCCAAACTCATAAGATTGGCATCGACACCAAAGATGTACATCATGGAAAGTGCGAATAACAAACTCAGGGGAATCACCGAAGCGACCACCAAGCCCGAGCGGAAATTACCCAATAGCAATACCACCACAAAAACTACGATGAGGCAACCCAAAATCAGGTTCTCGGCGATGGTGAAGGTGGTACGATCGATCAGTTCGGACCGGTCCAAAAAGCCATTGATCACGATGCCCTCGGGCAGGGTGTTTTGCATTTCGGCAATACGTTCCTTTACCCGGTCGATGGTTCCTTTTCCATCTGCCCCTTTGAGCATCATGACCTGACCGAGGACTTTTTCACCTTCGCCATTGGCGGTGATTGCACCGAAGCGGTTGGCATGTCCGAAGCGGACTTCGGCAATGTCCCTGATGTAAATCGGAGCTCCATTTCGGACTTCTACCACGATATTTCCAATGTCTTCCAGGCTGGTGACGAGACCTTCACCCCGGATGAAAAAGCTTTCGTTGGTTTTTTCGATGTAGCTGCCACCTGCTACGGAGTTGTTTTTACTCAGCACATCATATACTGCGGCCAAGTTGATATTCATCCCCTTGAGGCGATCGGGGTTGATGGCTACCTCGTATTGTTTGAGAAAGCCTCCCCATGTGTTGATTTCCACCACTCCCTGGATTCCTGCAAGTTGCCTTCTGACGACCCAATCCTGAATGGTGCGGAGATCTGTGATGGAATATTTATCCTCATAGCCGGGTTTGACATCAATGATGTATTGGTAGATTTCCCCCAAACCTGTAGAAATGGGTCCCATAAAAGGAGTGCCGAATCCCTGAGGTATCCGCTCCTGAGCCATGATCAAGCGCTCAGAAATCAGCTGTCTTGGGAGATAGGTACCCATGCTTTCTTCGAAAACGATGGTCACTACCGAAAGTCCGAATTTTGAAACGGAGCGGATTTCCAAGACACCGGGTAGGTTGGCCATCTCCAGTTCGACGGGGTAGGTCAGGTATTTTTCAACATCCTCGGTGGCGAGATTTCGGGAGGTGGTGATGACCTGGACTTGGTTGTTGGTGACGTCAGGCACTGCACCGATCGGCAGATTGACTAAGGAGTAAATCCCGAATCCCAACCAAATGGCAATGAAAATAAAAATGATGAGCTTATGCGCGATACTCCACTGAATAATTCGGTCTAGCATGAAGGTGCAGGATTTTGGCTCAAAGATCCTTTAACAGCCTTTATTCAAGCTTAGGGCTTTCTTAAGATTTCCTTAAGAATTCGGAAAATCCAATCGAAAGGTACTTCCCTTGCCCTTTTCACTGCTTACAGAAACCTTTATCCCTGATTCTTGTGAAAGTTTTTTTACGATCGCCAGACCGAGTCCTGTCCCCGGGATCAATTGATCCACGGCTTCTTTTTCCCTGAAAAAGGGGTCAAAAATTTTCTCCAAATATTCCTTTGAAATCCCGGAGCCCGAGTCGCAAATCTCGATGTAGGGAGTCCCCACATTCAGTCCCGTTTTGACAAAAATTTCAGTTTCGGGCATAGAATATTTGATGGCATTTTGAAGCAAGTTGCCCAGAATCAGCTGAAGGGATTTTTCGTTTGCTTTGAGGTAGATCGGAATCCCTGACTGGGACTGAAAGGTGATTTTTCGATTTTGCTCCGAGGCTGTTTCGTCGACTATTTCTTCCAGAAAAGTGATCAGTTCGAGCTCCTCCTTCACCAGGTTTTTCCCTTTTTCTTCTCTCGCCAAAGCCAGCAGTTGGTCGATCGTGGCGGACATCCGGTCGATGCTCGAAAGGGAAGTTTTGATTTTTTCGACATATTCCTCAGCAGTTCTCGGCTTGCGGATCAACACTTCCAGAGTGCCTCGAAGCACCGACAGGGGCGTCCTCAACTCATGGGAGGCATCTGAGGTGAATTGTTTTTCCCGATTTAGCGAGGCTTCCAAACGCTCGAGGAGTTCATTTATGGATCGGGTGAGTTGGCCGATTTCATCATTGGCTTCGGCCAGGGGAATCCGTTCGTTGAGGTTACTTTGTGTGATTTGATTGGTTTTGCGGATGATCTGCTGTATGGGTTCAATACTTTTTCCTGCCAGGTATCGCATGGTCAAAAACAGCGAAAGCAGAATGCCCGGATAAAGGATCAGGAGCACATTCCGGAGATTGTTAAGCAGCTCCCTGGAATCGTCAAAGGATTTGGCTACCAGGAGGTATCCTTCCTGTTTTCCCGCTGTAATAAGCGGAATCTGCATTTGTCTGACTTCACTTGCGCCCAGTCTGAGCGTCCAGGCTTCCTTTTTGGCGGATTTTTCGGGGGAAAAGCTCAGGTGGTTTTCGCGGAGATTTGGGGACCTGTCCATGGATTTTCCATTTAGGTCCACGATTTCGATGAAAATGGGATTGAGCTGAATTTGGCTGTGTTCCATTTCCTCCCACTCATCCATGTGAAGGAAACGGATCTCCCCGTTTACCAAAAAAATCTGCCCCTTGTGCTTGTCTGTTTCCAGGCCGAGTTCCCGGTCAATCGTATCGATCACCGTAAGATTGGCCACGAAGTAAATCACCCCAAAAACCACCAAAATAATCATTGAGGTGACCAAGGTGAGTCGGCTTGCGATCCGTTCTTTGTAGGATGAGATCATAATTCCTTCGCCATATAGCCCACTCCCCGGATCGTCTGAATGTAATCTTCCTCGATATGTAAGTTCAATTTTTTGCGAAGCGAGTTGATGAAAACATCAATCACCCCGGTGTTGTATTCGAAGTGGATGTCCCACACGCTTTCGATGATCCGCGTGCGTCGGCATACCTTGTTTTTATTTCGTACCAGATACTCCAGGAGGGCAAATTCCTTTTGTGTGAGCGGGATTACCAGATCTTCATTCATGACTAGGTGTCGGTCAGGAAAAATGGTGATCGGTCCAAGAGTCAATTTTTCTTCCAAATCCGTTTTTCCTCTCAGTTGCACACGGATTCGCACCAGCAATTCCTCAAAGTAGAATGGCTTTTTGATGTAATCATTGGCTCCGGATTGCAGCCCGAAAACCGTCTCATCGAGGGTGTCCTTTGCTGTGAGAAAAATAATTGGGGTTTGGGGGAAATCTTTGCGAAACTGACGGGTAAGCTCGATTCCGCTGATTCCGGGCAGCATCCAATCCAGGAGGAGCAAATCGTAATTTCCGGAGAGGGCAAGTTCCAATCCTGCCTTTCCATTATCGGCTACATCAACGGCAAAAGCCTCCTCCTCCAATCCCTGCTTTAGGAAATTGGAAATTCCGGCTTCGTCTTCAACTATCAGGATGCGCATGAGTAAAGGTATTGAAAAAGCAAAATTTAGAAATTCAGCTGAAAGTCAGTGTATTGCTTGCTTAAGATTCACTTAAGTTTTATTTGGCAGGCGCACTGACCACGCCCACCATGCTGTCAGCGGTACCATAGTATAGGAGCCACTTCCCCTGAAAATACACCAAGCCCTCCAAGAAGGTAGTTCCCTCGGGGTATTGACCTGACTTTTCAAAAGGCAATTCGGGTTGAATAAACGGATCCGTCACACGATCCAAAAGCTTCCAGGGTTCGGCAGCGTCAAAAAGCGCCTGCCCGCCGGTATAGACTCTATTTCCAAGGTTTTTCACTCCCACTTGCCGGGAGTTGCCGGCATTGTAGAGTACCACGATGCCGTCTTTGGTGAGCAGCGGGGGCGGCCCTGCCTCCACGAGCCAGGAATCAAAAAAACCAGGCCTTGGACTGAGTACGGGGACACGGTTTCCTTCATGGTTTTCCAGAGGAACCCAATTCACGAGGTCATCTGATGTGGCCAGCCAGATGTGAGGCACACCATAATACATCCAGTATTTTCCGTCGATTTTGGCGGCGAGGAGTTTGCCGTTTTTCAGTTCGGTGACGATGGCCCCGGATTTTGACTCGACGTTATGGTATTTACCTTCTTTCCATTCTTTGAAAATCGGGCCATGCTTTTCCCAGTTTTTCAAATCCCTGGAAGTAGCCACGGCAAGTCTTGGCACATCCCTGTTCCATTGGGTATAGGTCAGCACGTATAGGCCTTCTTCTGTCTCCACGATCCGGGGGTCTTCCGTTCCTCCCGTCCACTCAAATTCCTTTTGAGAATCAGTTTGAGGATAGAAGAAGGGTACTTTTTCCCGCTTGAAGCGAAATCCATCGGATGAAGTAGCCATTCCGAGTCGGGAAGTGTGGCCGCCGATTTCCTTTTCACCGAGTTTTTCCTCTGCACGATAGATTACATGCACCTCTGCGTTTCGGACGATAGCTGCGGGGTTAAAGGTGGCCATAGATTCCCATTTGACGGTTTTGCCGGTCATGGGATCTTTGAATTCCGTGTCTGAAATTGGGGCAATGATGGGTTGGGCGTTTTCCGGTCTCTGGAATGGGCCGAGCATCCAGGGTTTTTCTTGGGCCAATGCAGGGAGAGAAATCAGAAAGGCAAGAATCAGGTGAAATTTTCGCATGCTGCAAGATAACCGCTTCGAGGAAAAGCCAAAGGCTTTTTTGTATCGAACATCTCTGAGATATTTTTTTTACCACAGAGAAAAAAGAGAGATTTATTTGGCTTCTACTAAACTTAAAAAGAACTGCATACCCAAATTCTTTTTTCAACCTTTTCTGAGAGCACAGAGAAAAGCTAAAGCTTTTTTTTATCAGCCAGTAAAACAGATCTGTGATTATCTGTGTCTTTTTCTGTGGGGATCTGCGGGAAAACAAAAATCACCAAATCCCTAAAGTGAAAAAGTCTTACAAATCTCTCTCTGCAGGGAAATCTGGAAATCCACTTAGGCAGTCTGAAGACTGCATTTGATTTAGCACAAGTCTGAAAGACTTGCGCTAGGCTGATCCAAAAAAAAGGCTCCCGGGAAACCCAGGAGCCATTTTTGGAAAAGTGAACCTTTTATTTATGCCAATTCAGCCTTTGGCAGGGCTGACTTTTTTGCTTTAGCGTGTTTCTTTTTCTTGTGCTTATTCCACCAAATCAAGGTTCCGGTGATCGGCAATGAAGTAGCAATCAGACATGCCACAAACCAAAGGAACTTGGTGAATTGCCCGAAGATTTCTCCGGTATGCAGGGACTTAACCGATCTGCCGATTTGTTGTCTGACAGTCAAATCCGAAAACAATTTCGCTTCCTTCACTTCAAGATTACCGGGCTCTACGGTCAACTGATCTGCTCCTGCTTTCGCGAAAAAGCCTGTGCGTGACTTACTGATCGAGATATTTTCTCCCGGCTTATTTGGAAGCGTAATTCTAAGATTTCCATTGTAATTCAATCTGGAATTTCCCAAGGCAAGAACCCCGTCGAGCGAGAATGCCGGCATTTCCAAAGGCAAGACTTCAGCAGGCTTTTCGGCAGTTCCCATGCTTTGGTTGCCGTTCTGCGCGGGTGCCTGATAGATGTCCCAAGTTTTCTGCCAACCTTCCTTATACCATTGATAGGACCAAAAAGGGCCTGTCACCGCCATGATAAAAAGGGCCAAAATGGAATAAAATGCAAGGGTATTGTGCAGGTCGTGATTGATACGCTTCCAGTTGCCTGACCATTTGATTTTCAGCCCCTGTTTCCAGTTTTTCACTTTCTGAGGAAACCAGATAAACAGCCCTGTAATCACGCCTAACAGGAAAAGTAAGGTAGCGACTCCGTTGATAAACCTCCCCAACTCCATGTTGGTCTTGGATTCCAGGATGGGTTCTTCGATTTTGTCCAACAGCAACCAACGGTGCAGGGAGAACATGTAGCCCATAAATTCCTCAGTTCCGGTTTTCTCGATGTTATTTGCGAGAATTTCTCCGGAATATGGATTAACAAAGTATGTGTTTGGCTTTTCAGTCTCTGGTGTTTTCACTCCAAACTGAACCGTACGATCCTCTGATTGGAAAACATTGACGCTTACTACTACACCTTTTAGCTCCCCTTCAACTTGAGTTTTCAATTCATCCAGCGATTTCCTTTCACCTACCGACTCTACAAAATACCGCTCAGAATCTGCCGTTTCGCGGATTTCGGTATTGTACACGTAGATCGTGCCACTGAGACAAACTGCAATTACGATCAGGCCACAGGTGAGGCCTGCATAGAGATGGATATCATTTAAAAACTTGCGGATCGGCTGCCACATAACGCGTATATTTTTAATTTGGAACAAATCTAAAGAAGAGTTTTAATTATTTAGAATTGATCTAAGAAAAATAATTGATTATCTGCAAATGCCCTGAAAAACAAATATGCTTACGAGTAGTAGTCCTGATGACGAAGAATTTACTAAGCCTATAAATACTTTACTTCGAAAAAAACCTACTTGTGCTTATCTTCCGAAAATTTAGACTCAGCAATGCGCACAATTTCTTTCTCTCTGGTAATTATAGCCTTGTTATTCACTTTCTCCTGCGAGCAAAAAGACACCACACCTGATCCAAGGCTAGATCAGCCGGAAGATTTCAAGAAATTATTGGATGCCCATGGTGACTGGAGCAAGTGGGTCAATGCCAAAGGGTTTTCTTATGCGATGGTTCACGAAACGAATCTGGCTTGGGAGAACCACTACATCAGCCTGCCGGATCGAAAAGTGCGGATTGACGCTGATGCATGGCAAATGGGAAATGATGGAGAAAAAGTGTGGATCAGCCCAAATCGGCAAGCCTTTCAGGGGAATTCAGTTCGCTTTTACCATAACCTGTACTTCTATTTCTTTTCCATCCCATACATCTTCACCGATCCGGGAGTAAGCGTCAAAAAGACTGAAAACAAGCTTGTCAATGGGATTTCCTATGAAGCTTTTGAGGTGAGTTTTGAGGAGAATGTGGGCAGCAGTCCCAATGACGTCTATTTTATGCTAGTGGATCCCGAAACAGGCAAACTGGCTTGGGTACTCTATTCTGTCACCTTTTTTGACAAGAATAACACAAAGCTGAATGCCCTCAAATACGAGGACTACCGGGATGCAGGTGGATTGATTTTCCCGAGAATCATGACAGGTTACCAGTTTGAGAATGACTCAACCAAACGCCTTAGCTATCAGGTGACATTTTCGGATGTCTTTTTGGTGGAAAAAGCCATGGATGCAGCGCTTTTTGCCATGCCTGAAAAAAATGCCGTAGCGGCGAATTAAAGGTGGTTAGTGGTTAGTGGTTAATAGTTAGTGGTTAGTAGTTGGTCATAGTGCTTGTAAAAAAATGCTTCAGCCCATTAACTATCAGCTATTGACAAAATCTTGATCATTGGTCATTGATCATTGAAAATTGCGCTATTGCTTCCCTTTATTGAGCAGCTTCATATCCACGAAGGTTTTCAAATCGGAATCTGAGAAGCCCCCGAACGTACCCTGTACCGGCAAGGTCCGTGAAGGATCGGGATGACAGGCTAAGGGAATGTAGCGATGGTCAGTGAACAAACCCAAGCTTGGGTCTAATCCAATCCAACCGGCACCGGGAAGGAACACTTCCATCCAGGCATGCAGTTCATGACCCTCATCCAAATCGGGGTTGAAGGCGTATCCGCTGACAAATCGGGTGGCGAGACCCAAGTCCCGAAGCATTTCCATTTCCATGAGCGAAAGGTCCCGGCATGAACCGCTTTTCTCAGAGAATGTAAAATCCGCATCCCATATATTTTGTTCGTGACGAACCTCGTGTTTCCAATTGAGGTAAATATCCTGAGTCAGATTGACTAGGAAATCAACGAGCCCATTGGATTTTTTCTTGATATGCTGAAGAAAATCCGAGAATTGATTTTCTGATTTGTCCGACAAAAAAGGAATGAGAAAAGCGGTTCTTTCCTCATAGCTGAATTGGAAAAAGGGATTGTTCCAGCCCATTTCTTCAAAATTTTGGTCAATGATAAACCCGAAAGGGTTAAAGGGATGTAATTTAAATATCCATTCTCCTGTAACTTCCAAAGAGTCTGTCGGAACTGAAAACCAGGCAAGTTTGTACCAGTTACCCGCAAGATCCTGACGGTAGTTTTGACCGTCGGGCTCAGGAAAGATCGTAAACTTTTGATGTTCGATTCTAAAGTATGGCCGATGCTGCGGGATCAAATAGAACTTGTGCATCCCAAGAATTACCTCGGAACTATAATCATATCTTGAGAGATGTGTGACTTGGACGAGCATTACCTAACCCTCTCTGGGAACAAGATCTAAATCCTCAAATGCCCTGCTAAGTGCCTCAGAAGGAAGTTCGGCAATTGCATTTTTTAGACGATTGTTCCAAAAAGTGGAGATATGCTCCAGCTCCTTTTGCTCAAACCGCTTTTCTTTAATAAAATATTCATCATTCCTCAGAATCACTGTATCAATTGGGAAGTCGACATCATTGGCAGAGATTCGTGTGGCATCAAAGGCAAGGAAGGCACACTTCAAGGCATACTCGAGGGAATCGTTGTAATGAAGGGATCGTTTGAGAACCGGGTTTCCAAATCCCGTATTTCCGATGATGACAAAGGGGGTACCTGATCTTATTTCTATCCAATTCCCTTGGGGATAGAGCAAATACAATTTGGGTTCGGAATCTTCCTCCAACTGCCCTCCGATGATCGAAAACAAATTAAAATTGAAGCCAGCTTCCTCCAGGAAGGTTTTGTCTTCCTTTGCCACGATTTTCACCTGATTTCCAAATTCATTGACCGCCTGATAGAGTTTGGTAAAGGAATCGTCTTTTCGGTCAATCACTTCAGAGAAATAGGTAATTGCTTTATCTCGGACAGACCTCAGCCCGGAAGTCATGATAAAGAAGGTGTGTTTTCGCTTGTTGACAGTGAAAACTTTTTTGGAGGTAGTGGTTTCACTACCGGAGGTAATTCGGGTATCAGAAAGGCCTACAAGGCCATTTTTGGTTTTAATCCCCAGACAGAAGGTCATGCTTGCGATTGAGATTGAGAGACATTATTTTCTTTAACCCGAAAATAATTGATGTCAATGAGGTCGGAAATATGGTTGATTTTTAGCTGAACTGTATCTAAATATTCATGAAGTCCGCCAGAAATTACTTCAGCGACCTCAGAGTACTCCATACGGGAGCGCATTTCGCCCATTGCTTTTTCGGCAGAGTTATTAAACCCATCTGTGGCATTGCCTGAAATACAGTGAAGACAGCGCTCAGCTTCCTTTATGCAATAATAGATGGAGCGAGGAAAATACTTATTAAGGACCATAAATTCGACAATTCCGGCAGGGTCTATTGTTCCATACAGTCTCCGATACGTATTAAATCCAGTCACTGATTTGAGCAAAGCCATCCAGTGAAGAAAATCCATAGGCGAACCGACTTCGTAAACAGATGGAAGCAGAATATGGTACTTTACATCAAGGATTCGGGAAGTTTTATCCGCGCGCTCCAAAAGCTGACCGAGTTGCCTGAAGTACCATCCTTCGGTGCGGGCTACAGTTGAATCGGCTAATCCATAAAGCAAAAGAATTTGATTTTTGACTTGCTCGTAAAACTGACGTGGGTCTTCCTTTTTCCAAACCCTCTTCTCCAAACCCGTCTGCATCATGTAATACAGTTCGTTGACTTTTTCCCAAGTCTCCTTACTCAGATTTTCCCGGATAATTCGGGCGTTTTCCCGAGCATTGGTCACTGCGGAAAGCATGGAATTGGGATTGTCAGAATCGAATGTCAAGAAAAACATGACCTGATGCCGCTCAAATCCGACATACTTTTTTTTGTAAGTCTCCAAATCTCCTGTGGCAGCCACCAAGGGACCCCATTGCTCCTTCAGATCCATGGGAAGATCCTGCATCAGATTGAAATTAACATCGATGAATCGGGCGTAATTTTCGGCTCTTTCCAGGTATCTTCCCAGCCAATAGATATGACTTGCTACTCTGCTTAGCATAGTTTTTTAGATTAATTGTACAGTACCCAAGTATCTTTACTTCCTCCACCCTGGGAGCTATTTACTACCAACGAGCCTTTTTTCAGGGCCACCCGAGTGAGTGCCCCGGGGATCACTTCAATCTCATCTCCATACAATATGTAAGGCCTCAAATCCACATGCCGTCCTTGGATTCCCTCATCGGTCAAGCAAGGGACCGTAGAGAGGGACAAGGTTGGTTGAGCGATGTAATTTGTAGGATTTCCCTTGATCAATTCACGAAATCTATTGTGTTCCTCCTTGGTGGATTTTGGTCCGATCAGCATGCCATATCCTCCGGCGGCATTTGTTTCCTTCACGACCAATTGATCAATGTGATCTAAGACATACTGTCTATCCTGCTCTTCCCGACAGAGGTAAGTTGGGACGTTGTTGAGGATAGGCTCTTCATTCAGGTAGTATTTGATGATGCGGGGCACATAGGCATAGACCGCTTTGTCGTCGGCAACTCCTGTACCGGGGGCATTGGCAAACGCCACATTTCCGGCTTTGTAGGCTTCGAAAATCCCCGGAACGCCAAGCATGGAGTGGGGATTGAAAGTCAGGGGATCAAGAAATGAATCGTCGATTCTTCGGTAAATCACATCGATCTGCTGAAGGCCTTTGGTGGTTTGCATGTAGACGATTTTATCCTTGACGATGAGATCTACGCCGTTGACCAGCTCTACACCCATTTGTAGGGCGAGGTAAGAATGCTCAAAATACGCCGAATTGTAAATCCCCGGAGTCAATACGCCCACTACAGGTTTTGATTTGTTGGACAGGAACTGAAGCATCCGAAGCAGTTTGGTCGGATAATCAGAAACCGGCATTACGCCTTCATCATTGAAAAGCTGTGGATAAGCACGCTTGATGATTTCCCGGCTTTCGAGCATGTAAGAAACACCGGAGGGACAGCGGAGATTATCTTCCAGGATGTAATATTCCCCGTCTTTGTCCCGTACGAGATCTGTGCCGGTGATGTGACACCAGATTCCTTTGGGTGGAGTCAGTCCGATGCAGGGCCTGAGGTAGTCTTTGGATCCGAGGATAAGTTCGGCAGGCACGATCCCATCTTTCAGGATTTTCTGATCGTTGTAGATATCCTGAAGAAAAAGATTGAGTGCATAGATCCGCTGCCTCAATCCGGCTTCGAGCTTTTTCCATTCTGCATTGGGAATGATCCGAGGGATAATATCCAAATGAAGGATTTTTTCAAGGCCCTGATTATCGTGGTAGACATTGAAGGTCATGCCCATTGCCTTTTGAGCTTTGTTGGCAGAGTGTTGGAGTTGCCCCATTTTTTTGGAGGAAGCCTTGTCCAGGTAGCTAAAAAACTCTTCGTAATGCCCTCTGATTTTTCCATCCGGGGTAAACATTTCGTCGTAATGTTCACTGGAAGAATATCCTTCTGTCTTCATATTTGGTAAATTAAAAACACCCTACAAGATAAAAAGTAAACCTTAAAATCAAATTTTATCAACAAAATTCAATTTTTGAGTTCATTTTTTTATCATTTCAGGCGAGGTAATGATTTATCTGATTATCCGCAATCCTGCCGGTAATTTAGAAATATGCTTTAGAAGTTGCGGATAATCGTCCACAGACAACAGTCAACTGTCCACGGCTCGTTTTTTGGAACTTCAAAACTTAATTTATTTGGCTACTGGTAGGAAAGCGGATATACAGAATGATTTTCATGATTATCCGCAATTCTGCCAGTAAGAAAAAATGAGGTATGAAGATGGCGGATAATCGTCCACAGACGACAGTCAACTGTCCACGGCTCGTTTTTTGGAACTTCAAAACTTAATTTATTTGGCTACTGGTAGGAAAGCGGATATACAGAATGATTTATTTTCAAAAATCGAAGTTTGCTATTCAGAACTCAGAGAAATCGCTTTTAAAATCTATGTCACCCCTTGCGGGGTTTTGTTACATGCATGCCCTATCTATTCTATAATAATTTCAGCCATACTGGCTTTCAAATCCCGAAGTGCCTGCCCGCCTTGGCGGGGATGAAAGGAATATAGCTACAGAAGTGTTTATCAGGTAAGATAACTCCAGGAGGTGACATCATTTTAATCGAAAGTGGTAAAAGCGATTTCCCTGAGTCAGAACTTCAGAAATCACTTATTCCAGCGCCAAGGCATGACGCACCATGTGTTCTTCCACTCCGGAGTTGATCATGACCATCAATTTATCACCGGATTTCAACTCAGTGGCACCATTGGGTGTAATGTATTTGTTGTTTCTGTTAACCAAAACGATGAGTGAGGTTTTCGGGAAGTTCAATTCCAGTATTTTTTTCCCGTCAATAAGTGAATTTTCGGGCAGATTGACTTCCACCAGTGCATTTTTAAAGTCTTCAGACAATTCAATATCCAAGAGACTTCTGCGCTTCAATCCTGCCGGCACGGCTAAATGAAGCCATTTGGCGACTTTTGCGATGGTTGTGGCCTGTAAGGCCACCGAAGTGAGGACGATGAAAAAGACGATATTGAAAATCAGGCTGCTTTTCTCCAGGCCTGCGATCAGGGGAAAAGTGGCAAAAACTATCGGGACAGCCCCCCTCAATCCAACCCAACTGACGAATGCTTTTTTCCGGTTGGAGAAGTTGAAAAAAGACAAGGAAGCCCAAACCCCAAGTGGGCGAGCCACCAAAATTAAAAACATCGCAATCACAAAGCCCAAACCAATCACCGGCCAAACCTGGGAAGGGTAAACCAATAATCCCAGGGCGATGAACATCACAATCTGCATCAGCCAAGCTATCCCGTCAAAAAACTTGATCAGACTTTTATGGTGCAGCATACTGCTTTGATTCATTGTGATGGCAGACAGGTAGACCGCCAGAAATCCATTACCGCCAATCAAATCCGTCACCGCATACACCAAGACAACCAGCCCCAACATCAATACCGGATAGAGTCCTTCATATTCCAGGTTGATTTTATTGATAAGAAGGACGATGCCATTTCCCAACAAAATCCCCACGGCGGCCCCGAAAATCATCTGCTTAAAAAACATCGGGACCAGGTCTACCGGGCTGAAACCCTCCACGCTTAGCCAGGAGGTCATCCCTATTGTCAAGAAAAATGCCATGGGATCGTTACTTCCCGATTCGAATTCCAGTAGTGGCCTGAGGTTGCCTTTGAGTCCGATACTTTTGCTCCGCAGAATGGAAAATACCGCCGCAGCATCTGTTGAAGAGACGATTGCACCGAGGAGGAGGCCTTCTTTCCAACTCAAATCGGCAAACCAACTTGCAAAAAGGCCTACGGAAACGGCTGTCAGCAAAACGCCAACAGTACTGAGGAGTAATCCGGGTTTAAATACAGGTCTGATCGCTTGCCATTTGGTATCCAAGCCCCCGGAAAAAAGGATATAGGTCAAAGCCAAAATCCCCAAAAACTGTGCAGCACCGGGGTCATCAAAGGCAATCTTACCGATCCCGTCAGTACCTGCCACCATCCCCACGCCCAGAAAGAGCAGCAGAACAGGAATGCCTGCTTTGCCTGCTGTTTTACTGGCTATTATACTTAAGATCAAAAGTAATGAGCCAACTAAAAGGATGTTTTCAGTAGTGATTTGCATAAAAAAGATAGGGGAATTATAGTCCTACGAATAAAAGTAGAATTCAAGAAGTTAAGAAAATAGAAGCGAAATTGGTTCCGGGCGGGGTTGGAAAAAAATCAATGGACAATTTTCAATTATCTGTCACGATTGAAATCCAGCCAGAATTTTTCAATCTCTCTTACCATATGCTCATAGGCATCCATGTCTGTCGGCTTGGTGATAAACAGATTGGCTTTGAGGTGATTAGATGCACTTTGATCCGGAATTGAGGAGGAAGTGGTCAATATGATGACCGGAATATGTTTGGATTTTTCATGAGCTCTGATGGCAGACAATACCTCAAAACCGTTTTTGATTGGTAAGTTGATATCCAATAAGACCAAATCAGGAAGGTCGATTTCAGCGTAATCACCGGACTGAGTCATGTAGTCTATGGCTTCATTACCGGTTTTGGCCACGCTGATTTCCTTGGCTATTTGCATTGTTTCAAGTGCTTCAGTAGTCAGCAAGATATCTCCCTCGTTGTCCTCTACTAATAGAATTTGAAATTTCTTCATGATACATGCTATTTTTTGAGCGTAAAATAGAAGGTCGTCCCAGTTCCCAATTCGGAATCAACCCAAATCTTGCCGCCATTGTTTTCTATTATTTTCTTCACAATAGCCAGTCCAATCCCACTTCCCGAATATTTATCTTTGGTATGCAATCGCTGGAAGATCACAAAAATCTTATCAAAATGATCTGGTTCCATACCTATGCCATTATCCTGAACTGAGAACTCCCAGTATTCCGCTAATTCTCTGCATGTTATGTTCACGACAGGGGAAGGAGATTCTTTGCTGTATTTTAAGGCATTACTGATAAGGTTTTGAAAGACCTGAATCATCGGAGTTCGGCATCCCTTTATTACAGGCATATCGGAGTATAACACTACCGCACTTTTTTCTTTGATCCGATTCGACTGAAGATTGCAGACCTCTGCAAGCAGTTCATTCAAATCAATTTTTTCCAAATCCTCCTCGAATCTTCCTACTCTGGAAAACTCCAATAAATCCAGGATAATCTGTCGCATTCTCTTGGCGCCGTCTACGGCAAAGTAGATATACTTCTTTGCACGTTCATCCAGCTGTTCACCATATTTCAATTCCAATTGTGTCAGAAAACTGGTCACCATCCGCAGTGGTTCCAGAAGGTCATGGGAGGCCACATAGGCAAACTGTTCTAATTCCGCATTGGAATTTGCCAATTCGCGGGCCTTGGTTTCCAGCATTTCATTGAGGCCTTTCAGGGAGGATTCATACATTTTTTGATCGGTGATGTCCTGAATAGCGCCTACCACCTTAGTAGGAATACCGGATTTATCCCGTATAATGACTGAACGATCCGCTACGAAAGCATACGACCCATCCGACCTTTTGAAGCGGTATTCATTTTGAAAATTGGAAATCCCCTTATCCTCCAATGCCAATTTGAATTGATGCTCCACTGATTCAAAATCATCTTCATGGACTTGCCTAGCCCAATCCTGATAGGTGTTCCCTGACTCATTGGGAACCAAGCCAAAGAGCGTTTTATACCCTGGACCCCAATAAATATTATCCCCCTTAACATCCCAATCCCATATCGCTTCATGCGTGGCCTCTGCAACTTTCTCAAAGCGCTCATTGGATTGACGGATCAGTTCTTCTGTAGTCTTACGGAGGTTGATATCTTTGAAGTAAACCGATATCCCTATTTGTGAGGGGAAAACACTGATTTCAAACCAAGTTCCCAACTCGGAAAAGAACTCCTCATAGACCAGTGGATTGTTTTTGTCAATTGCTTCTTTGAAGCTCCGCAAAGATCTGGCTGCGATAGCTTTAGAGAGGACATTCCTGATGCTCCTTCCTATAGCTTGATCCTTCGGTTTTTGCAGGAGTATTTCTGCGGCATGATTCCAATAGGTCACTACCCAGTTTTTATCGAGGGAAAAGAATCCATCCCCGATACTTTCGAGGATTTGATCCTTTTCATGCAGGGCTTCTTTGAGATGCATCTGGGTATTTTTCAGATCGGATATATCCTGAAAAGAACCATAAACTCTTATGCAACCTCCATCCCGGAATTCTGCCTGCCCCTGGGTTCTAATCCATATTTTTCTTTGTTTCGCAGTTATAATTTGCAACTCATGATCGTAGGGTTCTCCTGTCTGAATACATCTGTTAAAAGACTCGATGATTATAGGTTTAGCTTCAGGGGCATAAAAGCTGATCCCTATTTCCACATCTGCGACAAAATCATCGGGTACTTCATGGATTTCCTTAGTGACTGGACTCCAATATTGCATACCACTTGCCATATCCACTTCCCAAAAACCGATCTTTGCCATCTTGTTGGCACTATTCAGAAGAGCTTGAAGTTCTTTTTCTTCAGAGATATCCTTGGCTACGGAATAGATCAACTCCTCCTCCACCACTACCGTACAGTTCCAATCCAGCCAAACTGAATCCCCACTTTTGGAAATCATCCTGTTGATAAAATCTATGGAGTTTTGGCCCTGACATAAGCTATCAAAAATATTTTCAGTATCGTCCCAATCTTCGGGATGCACAAATTCCATAAAGCTTTTTGAAAGAAATTCGTCCTCGGAATAGCCCAAGAGGCAGCTTGCTCCCCGGTTGATTTTTTTAAACTTTCCGTCAAATCCCAAAATACAAATAATGTCCTGCGCCGTATCAAAGATCTGAGACAGTTCGTCTTCAACCTTTTTGCGATAAATCTCTGCGCCGAGTACCTGACTCAGAGAACTGAATACCTTCAATAAGGAATTCACATACCCACTTTTGTTTTGAGTAGTAAACAAAGCTACTCCTATGACTTGACCGCTGAATTGTAATGGGAATCCAAAAGCACCGTTCATACCCAAAGACAGCATTGCCTGCTTTCTTGTGAATTCGTTGGCTTCTGTTAAATCATCAAAAGACAGAATATCATTTCTTTCCCAAATCTGACCGGGTAGCCCCTCTCCTATTCTAAAGCTCAGTTTCATGTCCACCATCGAAAAAAATCTGGACCCTGCATCTGAAAGCGCATACCTCGAAATAAGATTTAGCTTCGTCTTCTCTGAGTTGACCAGCCAAATTTCACCGGCATCAAGTACCTTGAACTTTACGAGTTTTTCCAAGCTTCTATCCAAAGCAAAATTAAAGCGCCTTTCCTCTCCAAATGCCTGAATGACTTGGGCAAGCAATTCTTTTTTCTGTTCCTCGATTTTCTGGGATGAAACCTCCCGTTGAATGGAGATCCAATGGGTAAACCAACCCTTGGAGTCGGCCACCGGACTGATGGAAAAATTGGTCCAAAATTCTTCTCCGTTTTTCTTGTAATTGATGGTGGTGATTTCACAGGATTGCCAGTTTTCCATGGCTTCCCTAAGCCGTTTCAATTCTTTTTTATCGGAGTTAGGCCCTTGTAGGATCCGGGGAGATTTACCCAAAACCTCCTCCTCAGCATAGCCTGTCATTCGGGTGAAGGCCTCATTGACATAGACGATTCTCGGGCCTGGTAAAGAAATTGGCTCTGCTTCAGTGATCATAACTGCATCATTGGCATAGGTCACCACACTTTCCAAAAGTTTCAACCGGGACTCCTCCAATCGCTGCCGGGTCACATCAGACAATGCCCCAATCATCCGGACAGCTTTGCCTGTTGTATCTCTGATGAAAACTGCACGGTCTACCACGTGTAGGTAGGTGCCATCGTTTTTCCGAATTTGGTATTCTACGTGAAACTTTTCATTTTCAGGATTGACCAGATTTTCTTGCAGTATTTCCAAAACGCGGGTTCGGTATTCAGGGTGAATCAGCTTCTCCCAATTATTGACCTCAGATCCATTGGGAATTACATATTGTCCCAGTAGCCTTTCGTAGCTTTTTCCCCAGAACAGTTGGTCTTTGAGTATGTCCCAATCATACAACGCATCTTTGGTGGCAAGATTTACATATTCATACCGCTCATTGCTGAGCTTAAGCTCTTCCTTTTTTATATGATTTTCCAAAATCAGGCTGAATACCGAGGCCGCTTTCTGATAGCGTTCCAGTTCTTCGGGTTTTTCCTCCCATTTTTCCAGGAAATAGATCGCAAAGGTGGCGATGACTTCTTTCTCCGAATTGAAAACAGGAAAAGAAATACAGGATTTGAATCCCTGGATAAACGCTGAATCCTTAAACTTTTCCCATTTTGGATCTGTTGAAATATCTGCTGAAAAAACCCGTTTTCCGGTAAAGGCAGCCGATCCGCATGCCCCTTCCTCAGGCCCGATTTCTGCCCCATCTATCAAATCAATAAAGTCTGATCCAATACCGGGCGTTGCCAAATTGAATACCCTTCCTTCCTCTACTTTTAAAAGGGAAGTTTTGATTCCTTTGACGGCATTTTCATAACCCCTCAGGTACGTCTCCAGCAGGCTTACCAGATCGGCATCAGCATAGATGGCACTTTCCACCAGTTCAATTTCTAAAGCATCCAGGCTATCGCTGAGGATTTTTTGAGTAACATCCTGTATCAGTACCAAAGAAGCTCTTTTACCCTCATAGACTATGGCTTGGGCATTGACCTCCACATCCATCAGTTCTCCTGATTTCTTGATGTGTTTGGAAATGCCTCTATAAGCTCCCTTTCCTATATTGGAAAACTTTTCATCGTCCTTTGCCAGAGCAAGCAGGCTGTCGTGGTCTTCTTTGGGCCGGATATCAAAGACTGTCATTGTGAGCAATTTCGCTTTGGTATAGCCATAGAGTCGCTCAAATCGTTCATTGACGGCAAGGATTTGGGTCGTATCCATATCCCACACATACATTGGGACCGGGTTATTTTCAAAAATGTATTTGTACTTCAGCTCTGATGCCTTCAATTCCCGCTCAGCAGTGATCAGCTCTGAAATTTCAGTACTGTTTACAACTATCCCCTTTATTTCGGGGTCTTCGATCAGGTTAGTCCCCACTGATTTTAGCCAGAGGAATTCCCCGTCCTTTCTCCTAATCCGGTAAGGCTGGGAAATGACTTTCTTTTGACTCAAAAGGCGTTCAAATTCAGCATAAAGCCCGGACAAATCCTCGGGGTGGATTAGTGTAAAAGCATTTATCCCATGGAGCTCCTGAGGATCAAATCCCAAAATTGACTGGTGTGAATTACTTGTAAAAATAAATTCGCCCACGGGATTGAGGACGGCAATCATTTCTACTCCCTCACTGATCAACTTTTCAAACCGTTTTTCCCCTCCACTTAAAAAGCTTCGGTCCACCTCTTTTGATTCTTCCTCCATTTGGATGGTCAATACGAGCCGGGTGGCATTTCCGCCGATCCCCTGAGAAGGGATTATCAGCACTTCACATTCGGTTAACTTCCCTTTATTGCCGGGAAGCGAAATCCGAAATGAAACGCATTGATTTAGATATCCCAATCGTACTTGTTCAACAAAAAAATCCTTTGCCTCACCACTGAGTAAATCGGGCAGGAAAGTGCCGGACTGGAGATCCCAACCCAATATTTCGGAAATTTTTAGGCGGTTTTCGGGAGAAATAAATTCAATTCGAAAATCTTCCCTGACTGAGAAATACACAAATTGTTTAGTGTCACTTTTAGAAAATGACACAGGCACTCCATCAGACGGATTACCTGATGGTCCTTTTATACCTTTTTTCATTCCTTAAAATTCTCCGGACTAGGTTAATAGTAAACCAATGTGAATTTTTGTTAGGAATTCCTCAATACTTAATTGGGGTGATAAAGCCTGTCAGAATTTCTAAGCAAAGGGTAACATTGTAATCTTAATTCAATTACCATTTTGATTTGTTGAAAAGCAAAATTAATTGATTGGTTTTTTTTGGGAAAGACATGAAATAGTAAATGAAATGGTTTTAAGAAGACCTGAAGGGATTGAATAGGATGATATTTCAACGAAAGTACGGCTTCATCTTTCAATTCCTTGCTACCAGTGAAGTGAAAGACACTCCCTTTATCCATGGCAGATTCGGCCCAGATATTACCCCGGTGTTGCTCCACGATTTTCCTGCAGATTGAAAGTCCAAGTCCCGTGTCAGCAAGTGTTCCGGAGAAATCCAATGCCGTTTCATTGACTTCCAACAGGGTTCCATCGGGATCCAAAAATCCTATAAACTGAAATGTGGAATTAAAAATACTTTTGAATTTTCGCTCTCGCTCTTCGAGTTCATTCTCGGCATGTTTGCTGTCTGTGATATTTTCAATCTGTGCGATAAAATGCCTAAGTGAGCCATCCTGATTCCAACCCGCCGAGCCGTTTAGATGGATCCAGACCGTTTGACCCTCCTTGGTAAAGTATCGCTTTTCCATGGAGTAGGATTCAATTTTTTTCTCAATATAACTGTTTGGCAAATTTCAGGTCTGTAAAAAGGTCATCCGGATGAGTAATTTCCATAAAGGTAAGCTTCAACAGCTCTTCCTATGGATATCCGAGCAATTTGCACAAGCTTGGGTTAACGTCTTTGAACCTACCCTCCTCAGAAACTAAAGCCATACCTATGGCAGCATGCTGAAAAGCAGTACTAAACTCAAGTTCTGAATTGCGGGTGATGATTAGGATCTCATCCTGATTTTTTCAATCAGCTTCCAGCAAGATGTTTTTCCGGGTTTGATCCTAAGTCCCGATAATCAATAGTACCGCCAAAAATCCCAGTAAGGCAAAGCCTATAGAATTGTTGAAATTCATCCTTTCAGCAATCCCCTGAATTTTAAAGCTTTCGTCGATCAGATAGCTTTAAGTGAGGTAATTAAAAACCTGAGTGAATTTCAATTTGATCCCTCAAGGTAATTCAAAAAAAAATGCCGGAAATGTAAATGAAATGCAAGAAGCCCTGCTCTGACTGATAAAATTTTCAATGACCAATGTTCAATGGCCAATTTTCAATGGGAAATGATCAATGTTCATGTAGAAGCCCTCTGATCATTTTCGCCACAAAAAAACCTGTCAGGTGCTATAAACACTGACAGGTTTTTGATTCTTCTTCTTTCTATTTGATGCCGGCGGCTACTTGAAGGAGACTGCTTCGCCACGTGCCTTGGTTCGCAGTGACGCAGACCTACGATATCGTCGATCCACTCGCTGTCACCGCATGAGGCATCAGGAGCTTCAGCTTTCCGTCCTTGTCTTCTGCCATCAGGATCATGCCTTCGGAATCAATGCCCATCATTTTTCGCGGGGCAAGGTTGATCAGCATGGTCACTTGTTTTCCTACCAAAAATTCCGGTTCGAAATGCTCCGCCACTCCGCTCAGGACAGTCCGGTGTCCCAATCCAATGTCCACTTTCAGCTTCAGGAGCTTCTTGGATTTGGGCATGCGCTCGGCTTCCAAGACAGTAACCACTCGCATATCCAGTTTGGCAAAGTCATCATAGGTGATCAATTCCTTCATCGGTGCCACAGACACATTGGCAGCTTCATTCATCTTTTTGGAGTCAAGTAATTTTTGAATTTGCTTTTCTACGGTTTCATCCTCGATTTTCTCGAAGAGTAAGCCCATCTGACCTAGGGTTTTACCTACGGAAAGTAGTTTTCTATTTCCAGCCTGAGACCAAGCCGTATTTTCCATTCCAAACATGTCAAACAGCTTTGCGGCAGTGAAAGGCAGGAATGGTTCAGAAACAATCGCCAAATTTGCCGCAATATTCAAGGCGATATTCAGGATCGTTTTGGTGCGCTCCGGATCGGTTTTAATTTCCTTCCAAGGCTCGGTGTCCGCCAGGTATTTATTCCCCAAGCGGGCAAAATCCATCACAAAACTTAAGGCTTCACGGAATCTATACCGCTCGATCGAGGCGGCGATTTTCTCAGGAAATTCTTCCAAAGCAGCCAAAACCTCCTCATCGTACCCTCTGAGTGGTCCTCTACCAGGAATTTCTCCCTGATAAAACTTCTGAGTCAATACCACCGCCCGATTTACGAAGTTGCCATAGACAGCCACCAACTCGGAGTTATTTCTGGACTGAAAATCCTTCCAGGTGAAGTCATTGTCTTTGGTTTCCGGGGCATTGGCAGTCAAGACATAGCGAAGCACATCCTGCTTGCCTGGAAATTCTTCCAAATACTCATGCAGCCATACTGCCCAGTTTCTTGAGGTAGAGATCTTGTCACCTTCGAGGTTGAGGAATTCATTGGCAGGCACATTGTCCGGAAGGACAAATCCGCCGTGCGTTTTCAGAATTGCCGGGAAAATGATGCAGTGGAATACTATGTTATCCTTACCGATGAAGTGCACCAGCTTGGTTTCCTGATCTTTCCAATAGGGCTGCCAATCGATTCCTTTCTCAGCTGCCCATTCTTTGGTAGAGGAGATATAGCCGATCGGTGCATCAAACCAGACGTAAAGTACTTTACCCTCGGCACCTTGAAGCGGCACGGGAATTCCCCATTCCAAATCACGGGTCATCGAGCGGGCCTGAAGCCCGTCACCGGCCTCGAGCCAAGATCGGCATTGTCCCAATACATTGTTTTTCCAATCCTCTGCGTGATCTTCCAGAATCCATTTTTTCAAAAAAGGCTGGTAGCGCGCCAAATCAAGGAACCAATGCTTGGTTTCCTTCAATACCGGTGTTCTGCCGCTGAGTTTGGATTTGGGGTTGATGAGTTCGGTGGGGCTGAGTGAGGAGCCACACTTTTCGCACTGATCCCCATAGGCGTGCTCGTTGCCGCACTTTGGACAAGTACCCTCGATGTAGCGATCTGCCAAAAACTGCCCGGCTTCCTCGTCATAGTACTGTTCGGTCGTCTGCTCCAGAAATTCCCCTTTATCATATAAATCCCGGAATAATTCCTGGGCTGTCTCGTGGTGAATTTTGGCAGAAGTTCTGGAGTAGTGATCAAAACTAATCCCAAATTCTTTGAAACTCCCCTTCATCATCTCATGGTACTGATCGACGACTTGCTGAGGAGTCTTGCCTTCTTTGGCGGCTTTGATGGTGATCGCTACGCCATGCTCATCCGAACCGCAGATGTAAGCGACCTCCCGACCCTGAGATCGGAGGTAGCGGACGTAGATATCGGAAGGCACGTAGCATCCTGCCAAATGTCCGATATGCAGTGGGCCATTGGCATAAGGAAGTGCTGAGGTGACAGTATAGCGTTTGAAGTTTTTATTGCTCATTAGTAATATAAATAGAAGACAGAATACCTGAGACCGAAGAAGGAATGGTGATCTGTCAAATCGAGGCCAAAGATAGAGAAATCAGCGGAAGGCGGGATCAGGCATTTTGAAATTCATTCCGTGCTTCATCGGTCAGAATCCCATTGTAAATGATGCTGATGGCCTGATCGTAAATATCGGATGGAGGAATTTTCATTCCTTTTTGCATTGAATCCGGGAATTGGCTGTAAAACTTCGGGTCCAAGAGTGACTGAACCGCAGCGGCATAGAGCAACACGATCAGGTTGACGTTAATTCTGGGATTGACCAGCCCCTGCGACACGCCCTGCTCGATCAATTTGGCAAATCGCAGATATGCGGATTCATTGATGTAGGCGGTGAGTTCTTCCCAAATCTCCGGCGCATGATCTCTGAGATCTTCGAAAAGCTCGGGATTGATCGGTGCCAAGTGTGCCGCAATTACCGTGAGGGTTGATTTCAGTTTCAGCGGAAAAGAGATGTAGCGGTTGTCGAGGATCGCCTCCACTTTTGCTGTCATCTTGGTTTTCAGGACCTCGAAAGAAGCCGACAACAGCTCAAGTTTTCCCGGGTAATACTTGTACAGGGTCTTTTTGCTCATCCCCAATTCCTGGGCAATGTCATCCATGGTGGTATGACGGTAGCCTTTTTGGAGAAAAAGCCGATAGGCCGCTTCCAGAATTTTCGCCTCGATACTGGTTTTTTTACTCATTTCTTAAACTTCTGGGTATAAAGATAAGGACGATTTGCGATTGCTGATTTAGGTGGCTAATTATACCCCAATTTTCTCCAAAAAATAGGTCCTTAAAGTCGCTCTTGGCTCAAAGCCCAGTTTGGTGTAAAGCTTTATGGCAGGCAAGTTTTCGGGATAAACATGTAGAAAGGGCACTTTTCCCGATTGGATAATGTCATGAATTACGCGCTGCAGGACTTGGTATGAAAGACCCATTCCTCCAAAATCAGGATGCGTACACACCGCGCTGAGCTCCACAAAAGGATCCGGGCTTAGGCGCTTTCCGGCCATGGAAACCAGCTGGGCACCCTGATTGATCCCAAAGTACCCTCCAAAGTCAATCGTCCGAGAAAGAAAAGGTCCAGGTTTGGTCATTGCTACCAATTCAAGCATGGCAGGCACATCATCCTCTCCCAGTGCGGTCAGATTGGATTCCTGAGTCATCCCATTTGAACTGCCCGTATAAACCATCTGCAGGAGTTCGTGGTCATTTAAGACCTTCCAGCCATTATCGACAACGATTCTGCCGGGAGGAAAGAGAATTAACTTTTGACCCGGTTGGCAGATGCTGTGTAGCTGCCGGATACTTCCCGCCTCATAGTTTGTCATGCCTGCGAAAAATCCCATCTCTGAATTAAGAAATCTGCAATTTTCATTTCCGGAGGAGAACATCTTGCTTCCGGTATTCAACGCATTCCAAATAGGGTTATCCAGGGGGTGGGGCATTTTTAATTTCAGGTGAGAAGTCAAAATTAGGAAAAAATGCTTGTGAAGGGGTGATGCCTTGAAGATTCACCCTTTCAGGGCTCAAAGGAAGGGGATTCAATGGCTACCCTGCACTTCGTACAGGGTTCCACCTTGGCGGACAGGCATGAATGGTCTGGCTCCTTCGGAGCTACCTAAGAAGGCGATTTGAAATTTTGAAAAAATATTGACTTCACAAATCTTCTGCTTTCACTTTGGTGCCAGTGTAATTGCGGAGAAACGTTTAAGTTTTGATTTCAGACTTCAGAATTTATCCTTCATAATTTCCCAATCTTTCAATTTTCAAATCTTCCAATCTCCCTCAATCCTTCTATTTTTACGCTTTCTAATTTTTAAAACATGACCCACTCCGAAGCCGCTTCCCGCATCGCCCAACTCAGCAAGGAAATCAATCATCACAATCAGCTTTACTATCAGGAAAGTAGGATTGAGATCTCTGATTTTGAGTTTGATCAACTGCTCGAGGAATTAGTCAAGCTGGAGCGGGAGTTTCCCGATTTGCTGCTACCGGAGAGTCCAAGTCAGCGCGTAGGCGGCACGATTACCAAGGAATTCAAAACTGTGGAGCACAGTTCGAGGATGCTGTCTTTAGGAAATACCTACAGCAAAGAAGAGCTGATCGCCTTTGACGAGCGGGTCGCAAAAGGTCTCGGACATACCGACTACGAGTATTTCTGCGAGATGAAATTCGACGGGGTGGCCATCAGTTTGGTGTATGAAAACGGCAAACTCGTCCGCGCGGTGACCCGTGGCGACGGCACCAAAGGCGACGATGTCACAGCCAATGTCCGTACGATCCGAAATATTCCTTTGACAGTCACAGGTGACAACATCCCTGCAAACTTTGAAGTGCGTGGGGAGATTTTTCTTCCCTTGAAAGAATTCCTAAAAATCAATTCGGAAAAAGAAGCTGCCGGGGATCAACTGCTGGCCAACCCAAGAAATGCCGCTTCCGGTACGCTGAAGATGCAGGACAGTTCGGTCGTGGCCAAGCGACGTCTGAATTGTTATTTTTATCAACTTTTGGGCGAGGAAATCGGTGTGAACACCCATGACGAGGCGATTCACCTGATCGAAAGCTGGGGATTCAACGTCTCTCCTACCTATAAAAAAGTCAGGGGAATCGATGAGGTCTTGGAATACATTGAAGAATGGAGGGAAAAGAGATTTACGCTTCCGTTGGACACTGATGGGATCGTGCTCAAGATCAACGGTTACGATCAACGGGAAGAATTGGGCTTCACTGCCAAGATCCCAAGGTGGGCCATTGCCTATAAATACAAGGCTGAAAGTGCTGAAACGGAGCTTTTGTCCATTACCTATCAAGTGGGCCGAACGGGAGCGATCACTCCTGTCGCCAATCTTGCACCGGTCAGTCTCGCCGGAACTACGGTCAAGCGTGCTTCCCTTCACAACGCCAATGAAATCGAACGCTTGGGTATTCATGAGGGCGATTTTGTCGCAGTGGAAAAAGGCGGAGAGATCATCCCAAAAATTACTGCTGTCACCACTGAAAGAAGGAGACCGGGTACGCTTCCGATTCGGTACATTGACAGGTGCCCTGAATGCAATACGGAGTTGATCCGTAAGGATGGGGAAGCCAAGCACTACTGCCCCAACGCGGCAGCCTGTCCTCCGCAGGTTTTGGGACGAATTGAGCACTTTGTCAGCAAGCGGGCGATGGACATCGATTCGCTGGGAACGGAGCGGATTCGTGCGCTGATTGATCAGGGATTTATCCGTAACTACGCGGATATTTTTGACCTTGAACCCAAGCAGGCTGAGTTGTTGGGTCTCGAAATGAGTCAGGATCAGTACGAGCGGGAAGTGTCCGGACTGCTGTATATTTCTCTGGAAAAAGCACTTTTTGCACTGACAGAAACCATTTCCTTCAAGCAGATTCAGGATTTCCTGACTGAGTTTTCACATTTACCCCTTCGGGAAAAGCTCAGGGAATTTCAGGCCCAAATCCGAATTTGGAAGAAAAAGGTGCCTGCCAATGTGGGGATGGTTGAATACCTACTTGAGCACCTAAGTCGGAATGCTGACCTGACCAAATTGGAGGACTATGTTCCTGTCGCGGTGGTTTTGGAAATCTTCTTGGGAAGACGGATCGAGTTTGAGCAGCTACTGGAGGCCAGCAAAAAGCATGGGACAGTACACATGATTCTCCTGGATCTCAATCTTGAGTTGCCTGCTGAACTGAGTGAGCGGATCAAAAAATTGAAGGCAAACACCTTTCAGGAAGGGGTGATTTCCAATATGCTGGAGGGGATCAAAGCTTCCAAGGCGCAGCCTTTTGAGAAAGTACTGTTTGCACTGGGCATCCGGAATATCGGAGAAAACACGGCCCAATTGCTGGCAAAGCATTTTGGCAGCATCGAAAAACTTCAAGCGGCTACAGCCGAACAGCTGTTGGAAATCAATGGGGTGGGCGAAACACTGGTTTTTAGCATGCAGGAGTTCTTTGCTCAGGCTGAAAATCTGGAAATCATCAATCGTCTGAAGGCCCATGGATTGAAGTTTGAGATCGAGCAAAGTGAATCCAAACAACTGGGCAACGCTCTGACAGGCAAGCGGATATTGGCTTCCGGTAAACTCCAAAACTTCAAGCGGGACGAGATCGTGGATTTTGTGCAGGCCCATGGGGGACAATACATTTCCTCCGTCTCCAAAAACCTCGACTTCATCATCGAAGGCGAAGAAATGGGCCCCAGTAAAAAAGAGAAAGCGCAGAAGCTTGGTGTTCCGTTGATTTCGGAGGAGGAGTTTTTGAGGATGGTTGGGGAATAGAGGCAAGAAGCTAGATACAAGAAACGAGATTTGAGACTGCGCAGGTCAATGCAAAATTCGGGTTAAATTGAGTCAGGTGTAAGTCCAAGATTTGACTTGCTTGAATCCAAAAGATGAAGTAAAAAAAAATATGCAGCCCAGAGATATTTTACTTTTCCATAATCCAGACCAATCTGTCAAAGTCTCGGTTTATTTTCAAAACGGCACCTTTTGGCTGACCCAAAAGGCTATGGCGGAGCTTTTTGGGGTGAACGTACCCGCTGTCAACAAACACCTGAAAAATATCTTCGATACAGGAGAATTGGAAAAGGAAGCAACTGTTTCCATTTTGGAAATAGTTCGACAGGAAGGAAAACGAAGCGTAAGCCGAAATATGGAATTTTACCGCCTAGAAGCCATCCTTGCCGTTGGCTATCGGGTCAACTCTATGCAGGCGACGGACTTCCGGAAGTGGGCCACGCAGACGCTCAACGAGTTTATCATCAAGGGATTTGTAATGGATGATGAGCGAATGAAGCAAGGAAAGCACTTCGGGCAGGATTATTTCGACGAACTGCTAGAGCGAATCCGGGAAATACGGGCAAGTGAACGCAGGTTTTACCAAAAGATCACTGATCTCTATTCGCTGAGTACCGACTATGACCCGAAAAGTCCTCAAACCAAGGAGTTCTTTGGCATGGTCCAAAGCAAACTTCATTGGGCCATCACAGGAAAAACCGCTGCAGAAATCATCTATACTGAGGCCGATGCCACCAAGCTCTACATGGGACTAAAAACCTGGAAAGATGCCCCTGACGGAAAAATCCAAAAAAGCGATGTCAGCATTGCCAAAAATTACCTTGCCCATCAGCATATTCAGGAACTGAACCGGATCGTGTCCGCTTACCTGGACTTGGCTGAGAACAACGCGCAAAGGGGGATGGCCTTTTCGATGCAGCAATGGGCCAAGTTTCTCGATAGTTTCCTCGAACTCTCCAGCTATCCTATCCTGCGGGACAAAGGAAAAGTCTCCATGTTGGAAGCCAAACTTAAGGCCGGGGGAGAATTCGATAAGTTTCGGGTGATCCAAGACCAAACTTATCAGTCAGATTTTGATAAGTTGATCTCCAATACAAAAAAGCAAGAGAAATTGAAGTAGAAAAAGCACAAAACTCGGGGTGCCGTTGATCTCGGAAGAGGAGTTTTTTGAGATGCTGGATTTCGATTCTTGGATCAATGCACTTGAATTAAATTCCATTTCCTAATCTGCCTAATTTTTAAAAGGCTTTTGCCTATTTTTCCGGGGCATTTACCAACCAAATCCTGTCAGGTGTCTTTTGAACAATCCTTAATCCTAGTCTTGCTCGCCCTGCTGATCGGAGGGGGGGTTCTGATTTTTTTCCTTTCTCAAAAATTGAATAAAACTTCGTTAGAAAATCGGAAGGCAGCAGAACTCCTTAATCAGCTGGAACAAAAAACAGATTCCCTGCGACTTGAATCACTGGAATCCAAGCTGAATCCGCATCTGTTCAAAAACATCCTGAATTCCATACAGTCGCATGCCTACCAAACTTATTTCGCTTTGGATAAGCTAGCCAATGTGTTGGACTACATCCTCTACGAAAGCCGCCAAAAGTATGTGAGCCCAAAAGAGGAAATCGATTTTGCACTGAATCTTATCGAAATCAACAAAATCAAACTCAGTCCTCTATTTGAATTGAGTGTGAAAACCAAAATACAGGATAACGACCCGCTTTACCGTTCAAAAATATTGGCACCCCTGATTTCCATTGATCTGATCGAAAATGCCTTCAAGCATGCAGATCTTCAAAGTGGGGATTCCTTTATCCGAATCATACTCGAACTAAAAGAGGGCGTATTTTCCATTCTTGTATCAAACAAGGTGACCGGAAAGCCTACGCTTCACAAAGCTAACAGCGGCTTGGGTGCTGAGACTCTGGATCAGCGACTGAATATTCTCTACAAGGGTCGATATACCCTGGACAGGTTCAAAGAGGGTGAAGTTTTTCTGGCTCAACTAAAAATCGACCTGAATGGAAAAGGAGCTTAAATGCCTGCTACTGGACGATGAACTCCCCGGATTGACTTACCTTAAGATGTTGTGTGAGCAGATTCCGGGGCTTTCAGTCGTAAAATCATTCGTTGATCCTTCCCGTTTTTTGAAGGAATTTCCATCCTTGGATTTTGACCTTTGTATCATTGACATCGAAATGCCCCAGTTTGACGGTCTTCAGGTCGCAAACCTTCTGCAGGGCAAGGCAATAATTTTCGCAACGGCCTACAAGGAATATGCTGCAGAAGCATTTGACTTAAATGCGGTGGACTATCTGCGAAAGCCCGTTTCTATTGATCGTCTTAAAAAGGCAATCGACAAAGCCAGAATTCAGATCAATGCAAGGCAAGAGCCTTCCCGATTTTTCACCTGTAATACCGACAGGGGAAAGGCGCTTATCCCAATAGATCAGCTTGCATGGATTGGCACTTCGAATGGAGACAGCAGAGACAAAGAAGCAAATCTGAAAGACGGCACTTCCCTCCTTCTTAAAAACATTTCATTTGAAAACCTTCAAAAATCACTTCCTGAAGGATCATTTGTAAGAATCAACAAGCAGGAAATTCTGAATCTGAGTATGGTCAGGTTTTTTTCCCACGATCAGATCACCACCCTAGTGACTAATAAATCCGGGAAATCGGTAATCTTGAATTTGAGTGAGCGATACCGAGAGGACTTCCTCAGAAAAATGAAATACTGAACTCATTACAATAAAATCCCGGTTTGTTACATTTCAGATCCAAATTACAACATCCCTATAAAATCTTACACTGAATTAGTTCAACTTTAGTGGGAAATTAGTGAGGAATTGGACGGTCTATTGGCCGATTACATCCGGGGATGGTTGCCTGATCCAAGCCAGGCCAGGTATCGTTTTATTGAAAAAAGTGACAAGCACACTGCTTGATAGAAAGGATACCTGCATCACCCGGACCAAATAAATAAATCACTCAGCTTATGGGGAAGCGCCGGAATGCAATTTTTTACGTCCTGATTATTGGAATATTTTCCGGGTTGATGTACACCATTTCCATCAAAGGCAAGCTCCTTGAAGTGGGGCGGAAAATCAGGATTTCACAAAATGAAACCAGTCAGTGGCAGGAATTTATTGATTCCATGTCACACAACTTAACCCATCCTTTGGCAATTCTCTTAGCCCAAATCGTGACTATAATCATGGTAGCGAGGGTTTTTGGATGGCTCAGTAAGAAAATCGGTCAGCCCACCGTCATCGGAGAAATCATCGCTGGAATTGTATTAGGCCCATCGCTTTTGGGCTGGGTATTTCCACAATTTTCCCTGGCTCTTTTCCCGATTGAATCACTGGGTAATCTCCAGTTTCTCAGTCAAATCGGACTGATTCTATTCATGTTTGTCATTGGCATGGAACTGGATTTGAAAGTACTCCGAAATAAAGCAGACGATGCGGTAGTCATCAGCCATGCCAGTATTGTCATTCCTTTTACCTTGGGAATTGGGCTGGCATATTTCATTTACACTTCATTTGCTCCAATCGGTGTTGAGTTTTTGTCTTTCGGGTTATTTTTAGGGATTGCCATGAGCATCACCGCGTTTCCGGTATTGGCTCGGATAGTTCAGGAGAGAGGCCTGCAAAAAAGCCGATTGGGAACAATAGTGATCACTTGTGCAGCAGCTGATGACATCACCGCTTGGTGCCTATTGGCAGCAGTCATTGCAATTGTGAAAGCTGGTTCATTCGTAAGTTCACTATATGTGATCGGTTTGGCTGTGGCCTATGTGTTTGTAATGATCAAGCTAGTCCGGCCTTTTCTAAAGCGAATTGGAGATCTGCACACCTCCCGTGAGAATCTCAGCAAGCCGATTGTAGCAATTTTTTTCCTTACCCTGATCATTTCGGCCTACGCCACTGAGGTGATTGGGATCCATGCGCTTTTCGGGGCGTTTATGGCGGGTGCCATCATGCCGGAAAACACAAAATTCAGAAACATTTTTATTGAAAAAGTGGAAGATGTTTCTCTCGTTCTTCTGCTCCCCCTGTTCTTTGTTTACACGGGTTTGCGGACAGAAATCGGCCTGTTAAATGACTTTTATCTTTGGAAGGTGACAGGAATGATCATTGTGGTAGCCGTTGTGGGGAAATTTGTCGGGAGTGCCATCGCTGCTCGATTTGTAGGACAAAACTGGAAAGACAGCCTCACTATCGGCGCCCTGATGAACACACGTGGACTGATGGAACTGGTGGTCCTCAATATCGGCTATGACTTGGGCGTATTGACTCCGGAGATTTTTGCCATGATGGTGATCATGGCACTGGTGACTACCTTTATGACTGGCCCGGCCCTTGACCTGATCAATTGGTTATTCCGTTCCAAACCCTCTCTAATCCCACAGGAGATCATACAGAAAAGTAACTATCGCATTTTGGTCTCGTTTGGTCATCCTGAGCGTGGAAGATCCCTTGTCCGGTTGGCTCACAGTCTGATCAGTAAACTCAACGGAAATGCTTCCATCACAGCGATGCACCTAAGTCCTGTGGATGAACTGAATTACTTTAATCAAGCGGCTTATGAGCGGGAGAGTTTCGGCCCCGTCATCCATGAAGCGCATCAGTTAAATCAAAAAGTCACTACATTATTCAAAGCCTCCTCCGGTATCGAAGAAGACATCATCGAGGTGGCAAAGAAAGGGAATTATGATCTTCTGCTTATTGGAGTGGGGCAGTCTATCTTTGAGGGAAGTTTATTGGGCAAAGTTTTGGGTTTTACGACACGTATTATAAGTCCTGACAGAATCTTAAATCAGGTTACCGGGAAGGAAAATCTTTTCGAAAACCTCCCCTTTGATGAAATGACAAGAAGGATTATTCGAACTTCTCAGGTGCCGGTCGGAGTATGGATAGACAAGGGATTCAAGCAAGCCGACCGAATATTCATTCCCATTATATCACCAAAAGATGACTTTTTGGTACAATACGCTCAAAAATGGATCAATAATTCCGGTGCCCAAATCACTTTGATCGACACCGGGGATCAAGTAAAAAGCAGACCGGAAATCAAAGAAGCTATCCGAGCCATTGAACATGTGGCTCCACATCATATTCAACTTAGACCGGAAAACTACCTTAATCCAGAATTTTTGAAATCACAGGATTTGATGGTCATTTCCTTCAAAAGCTGGAAAAAATTAGTGGAAAGTAAAAAAGACTGGCTTTCGGATATTCCATCTGTATTGATTTTGGCGGAGAAGAATCCGGAAAAATTCAAAGTAGAGGCGAGCGCCACAAGGCTCACAAGAAAATTACCTGAACAAGGCTACTGAAATCCCAAATCAAGCATTATTAAAATTCCTCTGGTGTGAATTCGCCCCGGCGGCCTCGATTTCCAAATCATCTGACATTTAAAACGCTTGTGCCTTTTCAGTCATTCGACGAAACAGTCCATACGAATTACAAGAGCTAATTTGAGATCATCGGATAAGGATAGCCTATCTCCCTTTCAACATACAAGACCAAACCTGAAAAAATCCTTAAGCCCCCTCTTTTTCCTGATTTTTGGATAAATGGACTCTAAAAACCATCCAAGACCTTATCTTTGCTGCCTTAAAATCAGCTAAAAATGAACGCATTCAAAGGCACCGGAGTAGCACTCGTAACACCATTTCATGACGATCAATCTATCGACTTTGCAAGTCTGAAGAAACTGATCGACCATGTTATATCCGGCGGAGTGGATTATCTGGTGGTCCTTGGCACTACCGGAGAAGCTACCACTTTGACTTCATCTGAAAAGAAACAAGTGCTTAAAGCTTGTCTGGAATACAATGCCGGGCGGGTGCCTGTGATGCTGGGAATCGGAGGGAATAATACACATTCGGTAGTGAATGAAATCAAAAACACTGATTTCTATGGTGTAGCGGCCATTCTTTCCGTGAGTCCCTACTATAACAAACCAAGTCAGGAAGGGATCATCGCCCATTACAGCGCCATTGCAGAGGCTTCTCCTGTCCCGGTAGTTCTTTACAATATTCCGGGCCGAACCATGTCAAATATGACAGCGGCCACCACGCTAAAGCTTTCGCATCATCCGAATATTGTCGCGATGAAGGAAGCAAGTGGCAATCTGGAACAGTGCATGCAAATCGCCTCGGTCATGCCTAAAGACTTTTTACTGCTTTCAGGTGATGACATCCTTACCAAAGCTTTGATGGGAATAGGAGGAAGCGGCGTTATTTCAGTGATGGCCAATGCCTTTCCTGAGAAATTCAGAATACTGACCCATGGTAAGGAGGAAGACTCACTGGCAGTGACATTTTCCTTGTTGGAAATGAATAGCCTGATGTATGTGGAGGGAAATCCTGTAGGGGTCAAAAATCTTCTCTTCCACATGGGTATCATCGAGAGTGATCAGGTTCGTCTTCCAATGCTCAGAGCAAGTTTAGATCTTAACAACAAGATCAAGGCAGCTTTCCAAAACTAAGCCAAGCATGTCGCCGCTATCCATTTCCCAATTGACCGAGCAAATCCGGCTGACTCTGGAGCATGAACTCGAGCCTGTCTATTGGGTGGTGGGAGAATTATCAGATTTTCGGCAGGCCCCACAGGGACATGTGTATTTTGAGTTGGTTGAAAAGCAGGGGAACCAGATTTTAGCCAAAATTCGCGCAAATCTATGGCAGTTCACTTACCGGTCTGTTGCGGCAAAATTTGAATCCGTCACCGGAATCAGCCTGAAAAACGGGATGAAAGTGCTTGCTCAGGTAGCTGTTACTTACCACCCGGTATATGGGCTGAGCATCAATGTGAAGGATATCGACCCTTCGTTCTCTTTGGGGGAACGGGCAAGGCTACGTCAAGAAACCATTGATCGGCTAACTCGGGAGGGACTGATTCAACTAAACGGAAGGTTTCAACTTCCGGCAGTTGTTCAAAGAATCGCCATTATTTCCAGTGCAACGGCAGCGGGGTATGGTGATTTTGTTAATCAGATTGAAAAGAACAGCTATGGTTACAAAGTTTATCATAAGCTGTTCAATTCGCTGATGCAGGGCAATGAGGCAGTAGGAAGTTTGCTTTTGGCCCTTGAAAAGGTGAAGTCTGAAATAAATGGATTGGACATCGAGGCAGTGGTGATCATCCGTGGCGGAGGAGCTCAGCTGGATTTGGACTGTTTTGATGAATATCGATTGGGGGCAGCAATTGCAAATTTTCCCTTGCCTGTTTTCACCGGAATTGGGCATGAGCGGGATGAGACCGTGGCGGATTTGGTAGCTCACACCCGTCTAAAGACTCCCACTGCCGTAGCGGAGTTTATATTGTCCGGATTTCGGGAATTTGAGGAAAATCTCATCATGATGCTCCAACGATTGGACAGATCGACCCGGCAGCAGCTGCGAGAGGAGGAAAATAAAATTCATCACTATGCGCTTCGGGCAAAATCACTTTCCAAAAACCGGATCTCGCTGGAAATCGAAAAGATAAAAAATCGGGCAAACCGAATAGAAAGCGCTTCAAAAAACCAAGTTAAGATTCAGGTATATAACCTGGAAACATTTGAAAAAGGCCTAAAACGAAGCTTGAATTCATTTTTGATGAAGCAAAATGAAAAGCTGGCCAGTCAGGAAACACTTCTACGGCAACTCGATCCTGATTCAATTCTGAAAAGAGGCTATTCCCGAACCGAACTGGAGGGTAAGCCCATTCATTTGATTGAAGCGAAGACCGGAGATCAAATTGAGACCTTTACACAAAATCAAAAAATAAGCAGTACAATCACTGAAATCAAGCAAAAATGAAAGATCAAAGCTATTCTGAGGCCATGATACGACTGGAAACCATTCTTCTGCAACTTGAAGAAGGAAACAAATCAGTGGATGAACTTTCCAACTTAGTCAAAGAGGCGGCAGAACTGGTGAAGCATTGCAAAACCAAACTGAAAGCAACTGAATCTGATATTCAGGCGGCCTTTGAAGGGGCCTGATCAGTGCCAAAGAACAAGGAATAATCTACCCGTTTCAGCGAGTGGATAAGTTTTCGGCCTTTTGGCTTTCAATGACCTGCAAAAATTTTCTTTCAATGGTTATCATCATGTTTTGCATAATTCCCGGGATTCTTATCAGTAAGTAGTCTTTATTTCCTTTTTCAATACATTCCCCAACCATATCCTGAAGTGGACCACCAATGACTTTGACTTTTTCCCCAGGACCTATTTCTGATCCATCGGTTTCGACTGCCACTCCGGTAGTAACCACGCGCTGAATAAGTTCCAATTCCTCATCCCGGATTGTTGCATGATGTCCTGAGAAATGAACAAACTTCACCGCTCCGGGTACTTGGAGACATTCCCAAAGTTTACTCCGCTCTGTTTTGACAAAAACATATCCATTAAATAATGGACGTTGTACCTTTTTTTTGCGGTCAGACCATTGCCTAAGTTCCTCTACGATCGGAAGGTAGACCTCCCAGCCCCTTTCTGTAAGTCTGTCTGCTACTTTCTTTTCGGAACGCGATGTGGTGTACATCACATACCATTTCAAATCCACCATCTCTAAAAGCCAATTTTTGGGAAATGCAAAAATACAAAAACCTTGCTGGAAGTGATTGGAGAAAAATTAAATTTGATTATCCGCAATCCTGCCAGTAAGTAAGATTAGGCTATATAAAGTTGCGGATAATCGTCCACACTTGTCCGCCGTGGTGGAGACGACTGTCAACAGTCCACACCTGTGCGCCGTGGCGAAGCTCGTTTTTTGGAACTTCAAACCTTATTTTATTTTGCTACTGGTAAGAAAGCGGACATACATAAAATTAAATATGATTATCTGCAATGATGCCAGTTAGCCTTATTCCTTTGGTCAAGGGGTCGGATGACCGATTACCGATCCGCCGCGGCGGATAGATTCAAGCGTTTTTAGTCAATTTTCTTATTAATTAAGGTTACTGGTAAAAAAGTGGATATACATGAAAATAAAAAAGCGGTTCCAAATTGGAACCGCTTCTTAAATAAACTTCCGGAAATCGGCTTTAGACTAAGTCAAATCTGTCCAGGTTCATCACTTTATTCCAAGCTGTCACGAAGTCCTTTACAAACTTTGCTTTGCCATCTTCGCATCCGTATACTTCAGAAATTGCTCTCAATTCCGAGTTAGATCCGAAGATCAAGTCTACCCGGGTTGCGGTCCATTTTGGTTCGCCGCTTACGCTGTCGCTTCCCACAAAAACATTTTGTGAATCAGAAGTAGGTCTCCAGGTGGTGTTCATGTCCAGAAGATTTACAAAGAAATCATTGGTCAAAGTTTCGGGAGACTGAGTAAATACTCCATGTCTTGATTTATCGAAGTTGGCATTCAATACACGCATACCTCCGACCAAGACAGTCATTTCAGGAGAAGTCAAATTCAGAAGTTGCGCCTTATCTACCAGCATTTCCTCGGCAGAGGCCATATTTTTTGCATTGAAATAATTCCGGAAACCATCTGCTTTCGGCTCCAGGAATGCAAAGGAATCAATTTCCGTATCTTCCTGAGCAGCGTCTGTTCTACCGGGAGTAAAAGGCACTGAAACCTCAAATCCGGCAGCTTTCGCTGCTTTTTCAACCCCTGCACATCCGGCCAATACGATCAGGTCTGCAAGAGACACTTTCTTATTTCCGGAAGCAGTGCTGTTGAATTCCCCCTGAATACTTTCCAGCGTTCCCAATACTTTTGAAAGTTGTGCGGGATTGTTTGCTACCCAATTTTTCATAGGTTCAAGTCGAATGCGTGCGCCATTAGCACCGCCCCGCTTATCCGAACCTCGGAAAGTGGAAGCGGAGGCCCAAGCTGTAGAGACCAGTTCGGATACCGTAAGGCCCGAAGCCAGAATATTTGCTTTCAATCCTGCAACGTCATTGGAGTCAACCAATTCATGATCCACTGCAGGAACTGGGTCCTGCCATATCAGATCTTCAGATGGTACTTCAGGACCCAAATAGCGGGACTTTGGACCCATATCTCTGTGAGTTAGCTTAAACCAAGCTTTTGCAAAAGCATCGGCAAACTCGTCAGGGTTTTCCAAGAAATGTCTTGAAACTTTCTCGTAAGCAGGGTCAACGCGCAAGGCCAAATCTGTGGTCAGCATAAATGGCTTATGGAATTTGCCTTCGATGTGTGCATCAGGTATGATCGTATCTGCATTCTTTGCTTCCCACTGATGTGCACCCGCGGGGCTTTTGACCAATTCCCAATCGTATTGAAACAAAAACTTAAAGTAGTCATGACCCCATTTGGCCGGCGTAGAAGTCCATGCTCCTTCCAAACCGGAAGTGATGGTGTCAGCTCCTTTTCCGCTTCCGTAGGTATTTTTCCAACCCAAGCCCATCTCCTCGATGCTAGCTCCTTCGGGCTCAGGACCTACATATTTCGTAGGATCTGCTGCACCGTGAGTTTTTCCAAATGTATGTCCACCTGCGATCAAGGCTACGGTTTCATAATCGTTCATTGCCATTCGTCCGAAGGTTTCACGAATATCATGGGCTGCACCCTGTGGATCAGGCTGTCCTTGTGGACCTTCAGGGTTGACATAGATCAAGCCCATGTGTGATGCTCCAAGGGGCTGCTCCAGCTCGCGCTGTCCGCTGTACCTTTTATCATCACCCATCCACTGACCTTCTGAACCCCAATAGATATCCTCTGCAGGCTCCCATACATCAGCACGACCACCGGCAAATCCATAGGTCTCGAAGCCCATTGTTTCAAGAGCGACGTTACCTGTAAGGATCATCAAATCAGCCCATGAAAGTTTCTTGCCATATTTCTGCTTGATCGGCCAAAGCAATAAACGAGCTTTGTCGAGGTTGGCATTATCCGGCCAACTGTTTAAGGGAGCAAAACGTTGCGTGCCGAATCCTGCACCACCACGCCCATCCTGAACACGGTAAGTACCTGCACTGTGCCAAGCCATTCGGATCATGAAAGGACCATAATGACCGTAGTCAGCCGGCCACCAGTCCTGAGAGGACTGAAGTACTTCTGCAATATCCTTTTTCACTTCGTAAAGGTCCAAAGACCTGAATTCCTCAGCGTAATTGAAGTCCTCACCCATGGGATTGGAGAGTGAAGAATGCTGACGTAAAATATTTAATTTCAGCTGGTTCGGCCACCAGTCTCGATTTCTCGGCCCTGCTCCAGCTGCTTGGGAGAGTTGACCATTGTGAAAGGGACATTTGCTGATGTCACCTTCATTCATGTTGTATGAGCTCATAGTATAACTTGTTAATTGATTTAAAGTAGAGTACGAATTTACCAAAAAGTATTTGTATTAAAATATTTTTTTCATTGATAAAAACTATGACTCTTGTCATGAAAACAATTTTTCCAAGGCACAAAACCATGAGAAATCAACGCTTAAAACTTCCCTGTTAAACTGAAATACTGAACAGAAAACCCCTAAAAACCCTATATTTAGTATCTTTCCATACCAGCATTTTGATCTTTAATTAAACCGGATCCCATGAACCGAGAAGAGCTTTGGACTGAGGAGATTCAAGTCCTTCAAACTATAATTGAAAAAACCGGACTGGAACCCGCATCCAAATGGGGGACAAGAGTCTACACACACCGGGGGAAAAATGTGGTGGGGGCGATAGGTTTCAAAAATCATTTTTGCCTTTGGTTCTATAACGGGGTATTCCTTTCTGATCCTTTGAAGGTTTTGATCAATGCCCAAGAAGGAAAAACCAAAGCGATGAGACACTGGAGATTTGAATCTTTGGGAGAAATAGATGAAGGAGAAATTTCAAACTACCTCCGGGAGGCAATCCAAAATGAAGAAGCGGGCAAAGTCTGGAAACCTGAAAAATCTGCTGATTTGGAAATTCCTTCCATTCTTCAGGAAAAACTGGAACAGGAAGAATCGCTGAAACTTTCTTTTGATGCACTGCCTCCATTCAAGCAAAAAGAATATGTGGAGTACCTTGTCACTGCCAAGCGAGAGGCAACCCAATATGCCAGAATTGAAAAGATCATCCCCATGATCAAAGAAGGCATAGGCCTGAATGACAAATACAGGTAGCTTTAGAATAAGTCATTCTTTGCCAAGATCGAAGTGATTCCTGGAAGTATTTTTCAAAAAGGAAAAGTCAACAAGGCATGTTGACTGACCGTGTTAAAGTCACGCCAAACCCGATTGAGTTCAGTATGGGTTTTGGCAGCTTCCAAACCTGCAAATGGGTACATTCGGGCATTTACTTCCCGGCAGGTTTGGGTGAGTTTTCGGCTGGCCAGGCTGATTGATTTCAGGGACTTTTTGGAGATTTGCCCCCTCTTTTTGAGTTCTTCCCAAGAGTCCTCCACCTGTCGGTAAAACTTCCTTCGCAGCGATTCCAGCTTTTCAGCAGACTTTCTTTCCAGCTTTTTAACATACTTCAACTGCTTCTGATCATATTTCCGATATTCGTTCCTTATCCAAAAAGATTCCTTGATCAGCTCTTGCAGATGTTGGGTGATTCCCAAAATGTTGACTGCTAAAGTGGCTTCTGCAAACTGCAAAAAGGGATAGCGGTAAATAGGTTCAGGCCTGATTACCTTATCGGGTAAAATTTCAAAAGCCCTGTGTAAGGGAAGCGTCAAATTATCCGCCTTAAACGCATGACTTCCAGTGGCAATCATCCCCATATAACTCCAGCCGTCAAGAATCTGTACTTCTTCCTTTTTCAAGATAAACGCCTTAACAACTGGTTTTCCCTTAGCATCCAAAAGGGGTTTTCCATTTTCCAGCATCTCACAATTCGCAGTAAAACAAGTGGCATGCAAAGCCCCGGAAGCATAGGTCCAGCTCCCTTCGATTTGATAAGTATCCCCCACCCGATTAGCTTTTCCTCCCACAAATCCACTTCCGGCAAGGCAAACTTTGGGATCGGAAAAAATCTCCTGACTGAGATTTGGTTCCAAGAAACCCACAAACCAGCCAGCTCCGGCGCAAAGGGTGACCGTCCATCCGAGACTGGCATCGAGCCGGGCGATTTCTTCCTCCAAAAGCAATGCTTCCGGCAGTGTCAATCCCAGTCCGTCCAATTCCATAGGAACGAATAGTTTAAACCACTTTTCAAGGTAAATCACGTCCAACATTTCAGGGCTTAGAAAACCGAGTTTTTCAGCTTTTGGGACCCAGATAGAATTAATTAGTTCGGAAGAAATCATGAGGTAAGTTTAATAAAAAGCGGAAGAAGACCGGTCAGGTTTTGAAAACCTGACCGGTCTGGAAAAAAGAAACTTTTCCAAAGCTTAGAACTTTGGAAAAGTTGGCTTTCAATGGATTACTTCTTCTTTTTCTGGGCAGCCATCCATTCCATGATCGTGACCGGACGACCTTTCAACATAACAGGCGAACCGTCAAAATCAGTGCGGGCAACATTGGCGTGACTATAAATCCAGGACCAGTGTCCATTGTATCTGAAATTTTCTCCCCCATAAAATCCCGTGATATCAGTAACGTTGTCGTAGTAAGTGAATACTACATTCTTTGCACCAGCTTGCTTCAATCTGTGATAAAGAGGCACTACCGTTTCGTCGGGTTTGGTGGTCATGTCATCCTTGGAATGCACAAACCACATCGGCACATTCTTGATCTTTTGAACCTGAGCATCAGTGATAAACTCATTGTTGTAAGCCAAGGCAGAAATGTAGCCTGCGGCAAAGTAATCCGGATGTTCCAAAATAAGCTTTAGGGACATGTATCCACCATTAGAGCAGCCTCCGACGTAGATTCGGGTCGGATCGATTTGGGGATTTTTGGCAACATAGTCCTGAATCAAAGCAAAAACAGCGGCATTGTAAATATCATTTGTCTGTCCACGGGTCATTCCTTCTCCGGCATTCATCCAGAAAGTCGGAGTCTGAGGAATCAGCACATAAGCCCCTCCAAAAAGAACCTGAATCTCCGGCGAAGCGTAATTAAATGCCTTATTCCCCATCATGGCGATAGTGGGGTCTGTACCTCCTTCTCCTCCCCCATGCAGCCAGATAATCAGGGGTGCCTTATCCTTGCTGCCCTTAGGTGCAAAAGCGCCATAAGTCAAGGTGGTGTTTTGATGCGTGAATGTACCGGTCAAGTCAAATTCGTCAACGATTGATCGGATCCGTCCAATCTCCTGATTCCAGACCTTACCTGATTTTGAACTCACTACAGTGAGACCATAATCTATCCAGATATTTGAGGCCCGAGTGCCCATACGCATGTATTGAATTGGCGAACCCAATGGTTGGACGGGGCTTACGGAGAGTACTAAAGTCACAAAATTGCCTTCATCCTTCCTTGAGCCATTTTCGTCGGAAGCAAAAGCGTAGACGACACTTCGTTTTCCTGAACTTTGCGCAGCTGGAATCTCCCCTTCTTTTGAGCTGCGGTTCACAAACACTTCAAAATCTGCGGTATTTACCTCCTTCGCAGGCTGATCCATACTGAGGATCACTTTGTTCACTTGTGGCCCCCAGTCAAAGCCTTCGATTACCAGCTTGTAGGTTCCGGGAGTTGGAGGATCACTTTCCAGTGCCATCAGAAGGAAAGGAGACAGAAACAGAAAGAGTGTCAAGAGTAGGTATTTTTTCATTCTATAATAGGTTATGGGTTTGGTTGATTACGTGATTGAAATTCAAGAAAGAATAATTCATCTCACAGGAAATTATTCAAAAGGCGAAAATCAGATTTATCGCTTTGGCTTTCCGACTTATTTGATATTGCCTTTCTTAAGCTCATTCACTGCATAATCCACCGCCCTAGCGGTCAGGGCCATGTAGGTGATGGAGGGATTTTGTGTTCCGGTAGAAGTCATGCAAGCCCCGTCAGTCACAAAAACATTGGGAGCCAAATGCATTTGATTAAATCCATTTAGGATGGATGTTTTAGGGTCTCTTCCCATTCTTGCTCCGCCCATTTCGTGAATATCCAAGCCCGGTGCCTGACCGCTGTCTGATTTTCGGATATTGGTGCAACCCGCTTTGGTGAGCATTTCCTCAGCCTGTTCGAGAAAATCCTTCAGCAATCGCTCATCATTCGAATCGTATGCCACATCAATTTTCAGTAGGGGAATGCCCCATTGGTCTTTTTGACCGGTGCTGAGCGTAACGGCATTGGTTTCTTTTGGAATCGTCTCTCCCTGCATCATCATATAAACAGACCAGGGTCCGGGAACTGAATTGGCTTCCTTGAATTCTGGTCCAAACGACATATTTCGAGCCCCGCCCCATCCAGATCTCCCGGCGGTGTAGAAGCTCATATACCCCCGTTGAAAGTCCATTTCCTGCTTTTTCACATTCCTGAAATTTGGAAGCATCACCGCCGTAGGCCGTCTTCCTGAATAGTATTTATCCTCAAATCCCTCGAAACCAGCGTTGAGCGAGCCGCGGTAATTATGAAAGGCAATGTATTTTCCCAATACGCCGGAATCATTTCCCAGACCATTTGGGAATCTGTTGGAAGTCGAATTCAAAAGGATGAGGTTGGTGTTCAGCGCCGCGGCATTTAGGAAAATAACATTGGCGAAGTATTCTGCGGCAACATTTGTCACCCGGTCAATAACCCTTACGCCGGTGACTTTCCCTTTTTGATCATCCCATATCAGGGAATGAACCACAGCATCTGGGCGAAGGCTGAGATTTCCGGTTTTTGCGGCCTTTGGCAAGGTGGATGAATTGCTACTGAAGTATCCTCCAAAAGGACAGCCACGGTAACATTGATTTCGGGCCATACATTTTCCCCTTCCTTGGGCCAGATGAACTTCATTAGGCTGGGTGAGGTGAGCACAACGCCCGATGACAAATTTTCGGTCGCCGTAAGCGTCCAAAATCCGCTTTTGAATTTCCTTCTCCACACAATTCATTTCCCAGGCTGGCAAAAACTCCCCATCGGGCAAGGTTTCCAGCCCATCGTAATTCCCGCTGATGCCGACAAATTTTTCCACATAACTGTACCAGGGGGCGATGTCCTCATACCGAATTGGCCAATCCACGGCAAAGCCATCCCGACCCGGTCCTTCAAAATCAAATTTGCTCCATCGCTGTGTTTGTCTTGCCCAAATTAGTGACTTCCCCCCTACCTGATATCCACGCACCCAATCAAAGGGTTTTTCCTGCACATAAGGATGTTCGGAATCTTTGACAAAAAAATGCTCCGTGTCTTCTTTGTAGGCATAGCAGCGATTGACAACGGGATTTTCAAGTTTATCTGCTTTGGTAATTTGATTGCGATGCGGCATATCCCAGGGATTGGAAGTCATCGTTGGGTAATCCTTCAGATGCTCCACTTGTCTTCCCCGTTCAAGTACAAGGGTTTTCAAACCTTTTTCACAAAGTTCTTTCGCCGCCCAGCCTCCGGAAATGCCTGAGCCTACTACAATAGCGTCGTATTGATTCGAATTCATGAAAGAAAAATAAGCGTTTGTGCGCGGACTTTTAAGAAAATTTCGATTAAAAAGTAAGGATGTTGGGGAGTAATGGGGTTGGGAGGTTTGGGGGTTAATAGTTATTAGTTATTGGGATATTGGTTTCCTCCTAGATCTATTCTTTGCAAACGGTCGACTTCCTTGGTCCACGGCTGGGGGTGCTTGGATTGGGGTATAGTCATATCCTGGCACTTAAGTTCGCCCCTATTCTTATGTCTATACAAGTTGCAGGCCTGGATGGTTTTGAGCGGTATAGTATTTTCGACTATTCGTATCGCAGCGATTCAATTGGATCCAATTTACTGGCTTTATAGGCAGGAATGTAACCTGCCAACAATCCAACTATGATACAAATCACAAAAGAAATGATCATCCATAGCCAGGGGATCAAAAATCCTCCCGGCCCGATAAAATTGGCAATAAGGTTTCCTATTCCTATTCCGAGCAGCATCCCAAAAATCCCTCCGATCATACAGATCACGATAGCCTCTATCAAAAATTGCTGACGGATTCGAAGTGGGGTCGCTCCGAGTGCCTTTCTGATCCCGATCTCTCGGGTTCGCTCAGTCACCGAGACCAGCATGATGTTCATCAATCCGATCGAAGCTCCGAGGAGTGTGATAAAACCGATGCCAAAACCACCAATTCGAAGATATCCAGCTACCTCTTCCAAACTTTCGGCAACAGATTCACTCTTGGTCAACTCAAATGAATCCTCCTGTCCAACCCTGTCCTGACGGACTTTCCGCATAATGCCGATTGCCTGTCCCATTTCGTAATCCAGCTTTCCGGGATCTGAGGCCACCCCTGTGATTCGATAATTGAAGGTTCCTCTTTTATCCAATCGGGAAGCATTTTCGATTGGAATCAAAATCTGCCGATCGGCACCTTGATCTTGGCCTACCCCTCCCTGCTTATCCAACACCCCTACAACCGTGTAAGGACGTCCCAAAAAAGTAATTTTTTGATTAATTGGATCTTCTCCCGGTTCGAAGAGAAGTTCTTCAATTTCCCTACCGATGATCGCAACGGAATTACCATAGCGGATCTCCATATTGCTGAAATTTCGGCCTTTCGTAAGTTTCATTGCTTTGATTGAAAGGTAATTTTCATCTCCCCCTCTGATTCTGGTATTTGGATTTGTTTTTTTAGACCCTCTTTTCACTTCAGCAGCTCCGGATACGACATTAAAAACAGTCGAAATTCCGATTGCACTATAATCTTCTTTGAATTTTTGAGCTTCCCTGAAGGTGACACTCGGGTAGTTTTTTTCCGTTTTCCCATCCTGCACCACCCTGCCGCCACTGAAGCCCTTATTTCTGATGTCAAATGAATTGGCTCCCAGGCCGGCAAAACTTTCAGCAATCTGAGCCTTGATTCCATCAATGGCTGTCAGCATTCCAACCAAAGAAGATATTCCGATCGCGATAATCGCGCCTGTGAGTACGGTGCGAAGTAAATGGACTTTCACTGAGTTGAGCGCCTCGCGGATATTTTCGATCAGATTCATGGATTGTTCGTTTTAGAACAGCTTTTGGAAAAATTGCTATTTGACAGCATTAATAATAAGCAAATACGGTAGAAATGGTGATTTGAAAAGGAATATTTAACTAAATACTCAACTAAAACCATCAAAGTGGTTGAATATATCAAAGGTCTTCATCACAGCTGAATCTAGCCTTAATGCATCCGATCACCCCGAACTACCATGTTTTTCAGCACCTTGGCCTCATAGTCCAGCCATTCCTTCCATCGTGCAGTGACTTTTTCGGGATCCTGGTACTTTTTTGCCAACTCGAGGAAGGTCACAAAATGTCCTGCTTCTGAAATCATCAATTCATAATAGAACTTTTGAAGTTCCTGATCAGCAATATTTTTGGAGAGAAGTTTAAACCGTTCACAACTCCGCGCTTCGATCAGTGCATTCATCAGCAAATGCTCCGTAAGCTGTTGGTTGCGACTTCCTCCTTTTTTGACAAATTCATTGAGTTTGATCACGTAATTGTCTTTGCGGGGAAATCCAAATTTCATCCCACGTTTCCTTAGCTGTTCCAAAACCCGCTCAAAATGTCCCCATTCTTCAGCGACAATCGGGGTCAGAGTATCTACCAATTCATCCAAATCATTGAACCGAAGAATCAAACTGATGCAGGATGAAGCTGCCTTTTGTTCGCAATAGGCATGATCCACCAAGATCTCTTCGATTTGCATTTCTGGTATTCCCACCCATCGTGGATCTGTAGGCAGCTTCAGGTGAAGCATTTTTTGTCTGGTGCTTTCTTCCCAAGTCATCTGGATTTTGGATTTGTGAATTCGGATTTCGGATAGTGTAAACTTTTCGGCATTCGATGTTCAAAATTAACTATTTATTATTTCTGAAATTTCGAAAACCAAATGCATAATATCGAATTTAGAAGTGGCCCTTTGTTCAAATCAAATCTCTGTTCAATCAAACAAATACCAAGTAATCCCCAAGTCCAAAAAGGATTTGTAGCCCGTGTAATCAGGGGTGACAAAATACCCCTCTTGCCGCATAAACCCTGCATTGAGATGGTTGTATTTGAATAACACCCGAGTTCGATTGATTCGGAAATCAAGAAATAAATCTGCCACAGGATAGGCATATACCTCGAAGGTATTCTGCAGGTGGAACTGCTGGAAGGAAGGATTATAGGCCTCTGCGAAATAGGAGGATTTATATCGAATGTCAATCCCCAGCTGTACAAACACATTTTCGTCAAACATCGGACTGTCGAAATAGAATCTGGTATTTCCAAAAAACCGGGGAATTCTGAAATTATCCGCTCCTGCCCCCGTCACCTCTGTGTAGACTATCTCTGCATCAAGTCGGAATTTCTTTCCTATCTGCACATTGGCAATTAGTCCCGGCATCAGCATAAATGCCTCCCCGGAGGATTGCGTGGCAATTTTTTGTTCGTTAAAAAATACATAATTGTTTACCCTATTGATGGTCACATTCGGTCTCAAGCTCAGGCGATCCAAATCCACTTTGATTCTGCCTTTGATTTGGTCTACGCCTATGTTGTTGAAATCATTATCCCACTGGTAGTGATTGCCATAATAAATTTGCTGAAGCGAAGTAGGCTTGTAGAGAGCCTTAGTATATTCTAATTCCAGCCAAGGGGAAACAAACAAGCCATGAATCCGAAAAGCACCGGGAATTAAATATTCTCCATCTGCACTGATTGACCACTTTTCAGAGAGTTTACCAATCAATTCCCCTCCGATGTACAGCTCGTTGAAGGATTGTCTTTCAGTTGGGAAAAAAGGACTTTCCATCCTTCCATTTCTAAACCGGGTGAATGCATTGTAGTAGAATCCTTTGTAAGAACCCTTTACACCGACCTCATTTCTCCACTCTGCAAAATCGCTTTTGTTAAGTGTAGTGTCTTGCTGGTTATTAAGCCTCTCCCGATTGAAAAAGAGCGAGTCGGAGGTATTCAGGGCGGACTCAAAAAGGATGTTTTGGTTTTTCCGGTCCAGCGTGTGATAAATCTGAAGTCCATTGCCCAATTTGTATTCATGATATACATGATAATCCTGCCTCAGGTCTCTGGCACGTGAGTTTTGGAGCCAAACTTTAGCATCCTCATACGTGAAATAAAGCGAGGTAGGATCTACTTCCGGAGGGATGATGCCTCCTATTTCGGAAACCTCATGCTTCATTCTGGAAAATGATCCCAATAGCCAATACCGACCATTTTCTGACCGGTAATTGGTGTGAAATGAATAGGCATTTTGCTCCGTCATATTATCATCTCTTCTCACAGGATTAAGAGTTTTTCGGACTCTTTGTGTGTTAAACTCCAGTCCAAGATTCCAGCGTGGTGTCACATTTCGCGCAAAAGCAAGGTCAAGCATATTCCGGTTTCCCCCACCAAAAAAGGCAGACATCTCAGTGAATGGGGATTTGGTATCAAAATACCTACGTTTTGCCGGATCCCTGAAATACAAATCATAGCCATGAAATCCAGAGCTGAGCCCAATTAACTCCGGGACTTCATAGAATACCGGTTTTGCTGCAGTTCCGATATTCCCGAGGTCTTGATATTTCCAATTTGTTTTAGCTACAGGATCGTAATTATGGAAATTATTCAAAAGCGTGTCTTGCTCGTAAAGCTGGAGTCGGTTACGCTTAAGGTCTTTTTCGAAAAAATAAAGAGACGTTTTTGGCCCATAGACCTGTCGGGTGCTGTCGTCCAAAAGTGGTCTTCTGCCGTCAGTCTCTTCTTGTCCCTCCTGTTCTGTCAACTCACGGACTTGTCTGGGATTTTGGCCCATTCCTGTATTTTGACCCTGCGAAATTGGCCGTTGTGGGATCGGACGCTGGGCAATCAGAGCCTGGAGTCCCAATAAAGAAAATAGAAACACGAAGACTAAACCTTTCCTGAACACTTTTTTGTGAATTTTTCCCGGATGTGACTTAGCAACATTTGCTTGTCTTCTGATTCAAATTTTGCTTCGATGGGAAGTACAAAAATCGGAATTTCCCCCAAAAATCCCCGATTTGACAAAGATTTAAGTTTGACTGCATCTTTTTCTGTAGTGAGTAAAACGGGCCTTTCACTTTTGTGTTTGTCCCCCATCTCTTGAATTTTATTGAGGTCACCGGCTTGATACTGGTGATGATCTGGAAAAGTTAGAACATCCAACAGTTTAAATCGACTTTTGCAATAAGAAATCAAAGGAAGGTCATTGGCCAAACCCGAAATCAGGATAATTGGCTCACGCAAGGGTTCAAAGTGATCCAGTGGGTAGGGATTTCCGTAGCCTATCTCTGAGAAAAAAACAGGTGTATCAGGTTTAATGTATGGCTTTAACCCGTGCCTGACTATTTGTTTTTGTGCCTGGGGCAGCTTTTCAGGACATTTCGTCACTACAATAATGTCAGCTCGTTTGGCACCATTTCGGCTTTCTCTCAATCGACCCATCGGCAATGGGAAGTCATTTGTAAAAAGGGACCCAAAAGGAGTCAGCAAACAATAAAAATCACCCTTCAACTTTCTGTGCTGAAAGGCATCATCCAATAGTACAATGTCGGTCATTGGAATACGGTGCGCAATTTTCTCCAAAGCGGAGACCCTGTCTTCTCCAACAAAAACAGGGATTTCAGCACCGAATTTTCGATAAATCTGGAGTGGCTCGTCACCAATTTCACAGGGCTCACTGTCTCCTTTTGCTTGAATAAATCCTTTAGTCTTTCTCCCATAACCCCGGCTGAGACTGGCCAATTTAACTTCATCTCTCAGGTTTTTAATCAGAAATTCAACCATTGGAGTCTTGCCTGTCCCTCCTACGCTGAGGTTTCCCACGATCAAGGTAGGAATGGGAGATTTGAAGCTTTTGAGAATTTGACGGTCATACAAAAAATTACGGACCTCAGTGATACCCCGAAATATCAGTGCAAAAGGAGCAAAAAGAAAGGCATACCACGGCATCGTCAGGAATTACTATTTTTGACCAAAGAAAAGAAAAATTATGGGATACAGGATTCAGGATGTTATTTCTTGTTTGGAACAGTTGGCCCCATCGGCGTATCAGGAAAACTACGACAATGCAAGCTTGATCTGCGGTGATCGAAATGCTAAATTGAAGGGCATGGTCTGCTCACTTGATTGTACAGAGGCTGTGGTAGACGAAGCAATTAGCTTAGGCGCAAATTTGATCATTGCCCATCACCCGATCGTATTTAAGGGAATGAAAAGTTTAACCGGACGCAATTACGTAGAGCGGACAGTGATCAAAGCAATCAAAAATGACATCGCCATATTTGCCATCCACACCAATCTGGATCACGTGGCATTAGGGGTAAACAAGCGAATTTGCGATCGGCTGGGGCTCATTAAAACCAAAATTCTCCAGCCAAAAAAGGAATTCCTCAACAAACTGGTATTCTTTGTCCCCTTGGAAGATAAAGGAAAGGTGCTGGACGCGGTTTTTGCAGCAGGAGCCGGACAAATCGGTGAATACAAGGATTGCTCCTTCCAGGTGGAAGGAATGGGTACCTTTACCCCTTCTGAAAATGCAAGACCACATATCGGGAAACCGGGAGTTCCACAATTTGAAAAGGAAGTGAGAATAGAGGTGATTTTACCCACTTACCAAAGCAGCCGGGTCATTTCGGCCATGAAGAAAGTGCATCCCTACGAAGAGGTCGCTTTCTATCTTAGCACCTTAGAAAATGAAAATCAGAAGGTTGGGGCAGGGATGATCGGTCAATTGGAAAACCCAATGGACGGGCATGAATTTTTAAATTATCTAAAGGAAAAAATGAACCTCAGGATACTTAAGTATACCGAATTGATTGATCGAAAAATAAGTAAGGTGGCTGTTTGCGGAGGGGCGGGAGTTTTTCTTCTCCCAGATGCCAAGCGATGCGGTGCAGACGTTTTTGTCACGGCTGATGTAAAGTATCACGAGTTTTTTGACGCAGAAGGTCAGCTTATCCTTTGCGATATCGGACATTACGAGAGTGAAATTTTCACAAAAGAATTACTTGGGGAGCATTTGTCACAAAATTTCCCTAATATTGCACTCTATTTGACAAAAGTAGTTACTAATCCCACATCCTACCGATAGTACATGGAAAGTACAGTAGCACAAAAACTAGAAGCTATCTACAACCTTCAACTCATAGATTCAAGACTAGATGCCATCGTAAAAGTAAGAGGAGCACTCCCTGAGGAAGTGCAAGATCTTGAAGATGAGATAGCAGGCTACGAAACCCGACTCGACAAATTCAAAACTGACATTGGATCTTTCGAGGACGAAATCAAACGTTTTAAGGAAAACATCAAGGAGTCCGAAAAGCTGATCAAAAAGTATCAGGACCAGCAGATGAACGTACGAAACAATCGTGAGTACGATGCCATCACCAAAGAATTGGAACTTCAGGATCTTGAAATACAGGTTTCCAAAAAGAAAATCTCTGAAGCTGGTATGAAAATCGATCAGAAGAAGGTCGATTTGGAAGAGCTGAATGATTTAATGAAAGATCGCCAAAAAGATCTTGATTTAAAGAAAAATGAGCTTGACACCATTGTTTCCGAAAGCGAATCCGAAGAAGGCAAACTTCAGGCTGACCGAGACAAAGCGATGAAAAAAGTAGATGACAGACTTGTAAAGTCATATACTAAAATCAGAGCAAATGCCAAGAATGGTCTTGGTGTAGTTATGGTTAAAAGAGGTGCATGCGGAGGTTGTTTCAACACTGTCCCACCTCAAAGACAAGCAGACATCCGAGAGAAGAAAAAACTTATCGTTTGCGAGCATTGTGGACGAATCCTAGCAGGGGTAGAAGATGAAGTTGAGGAGGAAAACACAAAGGCCAAAAGAAGATCCGCTAAGGCTTAATTGTTAAAATTTTATAGAAATCCCCGAAAATAAAATTTCGGGGATTTTTTTGTGTCCATTTTTTTTGCTTTGTCGTAAGCATAAACACTATATTGATGCTATGAAAAAAATTGTAACACTTCTTTTTGCCATGCTTTGCTGCGTTTCGGTATTCGCAAAGGATCCTGAATCCAAAACTTTTTTGGTGATTTTCAAAAGCAAAGAATTAAAAGAAAGCAAAACCACGATCAGGGAAATTGAATCCCAATTTTCTTCTTTCTTTACCACCAAGCATTATTCCGGAAATTCCGAATTGGCTTTGACAATTGAAATCCCAAGCTGCGATTTCGATAAGTGTTTTCTGGGGGAATTTCTTATCAACCTCCAAGACGGGAATAAAATCCAACTCCAACACCTTGCCTTCCGACTTTTTGATCTTACAGAAAACAAAAACCTATACCAATCATACCTCTCCATGTATGAGGAGAAACTTACCGCCAAGAAAAAAGCAGCAAAAACTTCTAGGTCTTAATCAAAGTCTTAAGGTGCTCTTGGCTATTAAATTTTTTAACCGTAAAGGTGTTATCCGATAACTGTTCAAGCTGGTAAAGGCACAGGTTGTTATGCTCAAACTGATCCATATACCTCATGTCGTAGTTAAGAATAAGGCTAAGGAAAATCCGCATTGCCCTTCCATGCATACATACGAGGATATTTTCACCTGAACCATTTAAGATTATTTCAATCCCCCTTCTCATTCGCTCAGCTACCTTGGTTGGGCTTTCCCCCCCAGCTATTGCATAATCCAAATTCCCCTGTTGCCACTGATGCAGCATGTGGCGATAATATTCCCCTTCTTCAGGAGTCATTGGCGTACCTTCGTAGTCACCCCATGAGATCTCGTTGAGTTCTGACAATGCCCTAGTGGGAATTCCCAAGTCAATAAATTGCTGGATGGATTGCTTAGTCCTGATCAGTGCAGAGTGATAAATCTGATCAAAAGCGACATCCTTGTATGATTGAAAAAAGGCATTAGCCTGTGCTTGGCCCGTCGCATTTATTGGCGCGTCTATTCCACTACCCTGCACTACTCCTTGGAGATTGAAGTCAGTTTGCCCATGTCTGACCAGGTAAATTTTTTTTAGATTCAAGTTTCTCTATTTTTGTTCGGAGTCCAAATAAACTTTATTCAGCCCATATTTTAATGATTTTTCTATCTCAACCATCCCTTGATCAACTCAATTTCACGAGAGAAGAAACTTTGGTGAATCATTTGGGTATAGAATTTACCGGCATCGGTCAAGATTATCTTGAGGCTACGATGCCCGTAGATCATCGAACCAAGCAGCCTATGGGATTGTTACATGGGGGAGCAAACGTTGTTTTGGCCGAGACATTGGGAAGCGTGGCTTCATCGCTCACTTTAGATCTCACAAAATTTAGCTGTGTTGGATTGGAAATCAATGCGAACCACCTCAAATCAGTAAGAGAAGGAACTGTGAAAGGCGTCGCTAGACCTATTCATATCGGAAGGACAACACAGGTTTGGGAGATAAAAATTTTCAATGAAGCAAGACAGTTGTGCTGCATTAGCAGAATAACGATGGCCATTTTAGAAAAAAAATGAACGAAACGGCAAATTTAACAGGCACGACTCAATCCGAAATTTTGGATTTCCTTTTTCTTAAGGGTTTTACCTCAGGTGGTTCATTTGCGATTTGGAGGAAACCCCTATCTAAAAAACTGGAATTTCTCCTGGACGACCAAGAAATCCCTTACAAAGTAGATTTAGCTTTTGAGGAGCTTCCAGCGGGGTTTATCGTCCATCCGTTTGCAGATCAGGAAGATAAAAAGGCCTATTTCATCAAGTCAACCAGATATTTTAGCTTTATCCTTGATCAGGAAACAGTAAAAGAGGATTTGCCTGAGTGGGTCAAATCTTCCGAAGATCAATCGCTGACTTCCATAAAAGCAGCGATCAATCACCTGGTCAGAAAAAAATCTGAAGCTTCGTGCTCTGAAAATCTTCAGGCTGATGAAAAGAGTCATTTCATGCGTCTTGTTCAGCATGGAGTGGAAGCGATCGATGCAGGAAAGCTTGAAAAAGTAGTCCCCGCCCGTACCAAGTTGATTTCAGTTCCGGAAAATTTTGATCTTGGAAATGCACTTCTACAGATGCTTCAAGCTTACCCTAATTCCTTTGTTAATTTTTTCCACATTCCCAAGGTAGGCACTTGGGTTGGAGCCAGCCCCGAAACCTTGATCAAAACGGGGGGTGACCATTTTTACACCATGGCCCTTGCCGGAACTCAAAAAGCAATTGGTGAACATCCTCTCAAATCAGCGGCATGGACACAGAAAGAGATCGAGGAACAGGCTTTGGTATGCCGCTATATTGTGGACTGCTTTAAAAAGATCCGTCTGAGGGAATACGAAGAGCATGGCCCCAAAACAATCATGGCCGGAAATCTCCTTCATCTCAGGACTGACTTTAAAGTAGACATGAAAGCCACCAGATTTCCTCAGTTGGGCTCTGTCATGTTGGATTTATTACATCCGACATCTGCTGTTTGCGGGATGCCGAGAAAAGAAGCACATGAATTCTTGCAAGAAAATGAAGGTTTTGACCGCTCATTTTTTGCCGGATTTCTCGGCCCGGTAAATATTGAAGGCGAAACATCAATTTTTGTAAATCTCCGAACTGCTTCATTCAAAGGGGAAAAGGCAATTCTCTATGCGGGTGCAGGAGTGACAGAAGATTCTGATCCCGAAAAAGAATGGGAGGAAACTGAACTCAAATGCCAGATCATCGGAAAATTCATCCAAACACCATCCACTTGATTATCCAGCCCATCTTAGACCTTGTCGCAATTTGCGCAAAAAAAGGAATCGAACATGCTATCCTTTCTCCGGGTTCGCGTTGTGCTCCCTTGACATTGGCATTTGTACGTCATCCTGATATACATGCCCGAACCATCTCCGATGAACGTTCGGCTGCATTCATGGCGCTTGGGATGGCCCAGCAACTCGGACAGCCGGTGGTGTTGGTTTGTACTTCTGGTTCGGCAGCGTTAAATTATTATCCGGCAATCGCAGAGGCTTTTTTCCAACAGGTTCCACTTTTAATTCTGACAGCAGACCGGCCACCTGAATGGGTTGATCAATGGGATGGACAGACGATTTTTCAAGCGGATGTCTATGGCAAACATGTTAAAAAAAGCTTCCAATTTCCAGATTCATTTGCAAATGAAGCCCAAGTTTGGCATGCCGGGCGAATCGTAAATGAAGCAATTAATCTTGCCAAGCTATTTCCAGCAGGTCCGGTCCACATTAATATTCCACTTCGTGAGCCCTTTTATCCTGCGGAAGCTGAGAAGTTTGTTTTCCCGGATCATCCGCGTGAATTTACTAGCGTCACCAGCCAAACTCAACTCAGCGAGGAAAGTCTAAAGCATATCAAAAACAGACTGAATGAAGTCAAGCGGCTTGTAATCGTTCCCGGTCAACAAAAACCAAATGCACAGATTCAATCGCTTTTGAATGAATTGGCAACAAACAAAAAAGCCGTAGTAATTACAGATTCTATATCCAACCTGCAGGGAGATCACTGCATCAACCTCCATGATCATTGGCTGGGGAATGAAAATCTTCACCAGGATTTAGCACCGGATTTGGTGATCAGCTTTGGCAAATCAGTGATTTCAAAGTCGCTAAAGCAATTTCTGAGAAAATCAGAAGCATCCCATTGGCATATTCAGGCAGATGGGCAGGCCAAAGACACCTACCAGCGACTCACCCGTATTTTGGCCTGTTCCCCTGCTGCATTTTTGAATTGGCTCCTTCTACATCTTCCCCTTCAAAGTCAGGATTATTTCTCAAAATGGAGTAGTCTGGAAACTAAGGTTAATCAAGCTCTCCCTCAAGTATTCGAAACCACTGAATTTGGCGAGTATCCTGCCTTATTTTTCCTCCTGAAAAAAATACCCCCGTTTTCTAAAATTCACTTGGCTAATAGCATGGCGGTTCGTTATGTTAATTTTCTTGGGAAAAGAAATCAGGAAATCATCTGTAACCGTGGCACAAGCGGAATTGACGGTTCGAACAGTACAGCGGTAGGCTGCACCTTCACCACCAAAGAACCAGTCACTCTGATTACCGGAGATATGGCATTCTTTTATGACAGGAATGCATTTTGGCACAATTACACCACGCCCAATTTGCGGATTGTGGTGCTCAATAATCATGCGGGAGGGATTTTTAGATTAATCGACGGGCCAGCTGCACAGCCTGAACTGGAGGAATTCTTTGAAACCAAACAGCAGCTTTCCGCAAATCATCTTGCGGAAGAATTTGGATTTTTCTACCTCAAAGTGACGAGCATGGAGGAATTAAAAACTTCATTGAGCGACTTTTATGAACCCTCTATCCACCCAAAAATCCTTGAAATTGAAACTTCCAGTTCCAAAAACGCGGAGCTTTTGAAGGAAATTAAAGGAAAGATTAGAGCGGTCTTGGATGAATCCTGATTGAATTATCGGCTTGTTTATTTCTTCTGAAAAACCCGGATGTAATCTACTTTCATTTCCTGAGGGAAAACTGTACTTGCATCAGGACTACCGGGCCAGATTCCACCCACGGCCACATTTAGGACAAAAAAGAAAGGTTTGTGAAATTCATCCAAGCCCGGAGGAGTGATGTCTATGACGTGGTATTGAACACCATCAAGCAGCCACACGATTTTTTGCTGATCCCAATTGATCGAAAAGACATGAAACTCATCATTAAAGATCCCAAAGGGCAACTTGGTGCTCCCTCCATAATTTGCATAGTTTCCGTTATTGTCCCAATGAACTGTCCCGTGGACTGTCCCGTCTTGGTTGTCTTTACTGCCACCGATCATTTCCATGATGTCAATCTCTCCACACTTCGGCCAGCTGACCTCAGAGATATTTTCGCCCAACATCCAAAGCGCAGGCCACAAACCTTGTCCTTTGGGGAGTTTTGCCCGGATATCTATTCTGCCATAAGTGAAGAATTTATTTCCTTTGGTGATCAGCCTTGATGAGGTATAATTTCTGCTCCCTGCATTTTCCCGTTTGGCAGTGATGGTCAGATTGCCATTTTGCAGGCTTGTATTTTCTTTTTTGTAATACTCCAGCTCTTGATTTCCCCATCCACATAGACTCGGACAGCCATCCCCCAGTTCAAATATCCAATCAGAGGAAAGCACTGAACCGTTGAATTCATCTGCCCAAACTAAATTATACCCATCATAATTAGATGGACTGCTATATCCTGTATTTGGATCCAAACCCAAGGCGGCGGCATTCAAACTTACTGTTTGAGAAGAAACCACAAAATCGGTCTCAGAAGAATGAGCCTGAACAACCAGAATAAACTCGCCTCTTTGGGTGTAAGTATGAGTAGCTGAATTTCCCTCAACTCTTCGCAATGACTCCCCAGCAGAACCGAAGTTCACTTTAAAAAAAACAGCATCATCTGCTGTGAAATTGGCTTTGACAAGTCCATTTCCGAGAAGATCTACAGAAACAAGTAAGTTATCAGGCAATTTTTTTGGATCATCTGTGGGATCTTCTGAGCAGGAGGAAAATAAGATTAGGCTAAAAAAGAGGCTAAGTAATTGAATTCCCCGATTCATGACGTGTGATTTATGCCATGAATATAATCGAATATAACTTAAGATGAAATCGAGCCTGCCTGAGGCAGAAAGGCATGACTAAAAAGTCACACACTGGGATGATTATCGACCATGCGAGATTCCCTGTCCGACTACAGGCGGGCATGGGGCCTCAAAGAAAAAATTATAAACACATGAAATGCCCATGAGAAAGGCTTCTCACACAGGGGAATGATTATCCGGGGCATTCCATCTGACCATTAAAAAACAAAATATAAACAGATGAAAGTCAGTCGACTATTCGCTCGGCGTTGAAATCGGGAGAAGAAGATCTCCCGATTTTATTTATTGCCCAGATCATTAATCCCAATTGCCCTATTTCGAAAAGTGTCAATGGAATAAGTCCAAAAATCACTCCTACCCCTGAGAATATCAAGATTCCGGCGATAAGTCCCAAAGCACCCACGATTTGCGGAATGTTAGACCAGCGTTTTTTGTAAGTGAGATATCCAATTCCCATGAAGGCATAACAAAAGCCAAAGGAAATCAACTTGACTAAATAGTAATCCTCCAAAGTCAATTGACCCGTAATAAGTCCATAGCAATCTATAGAATACCAGATCAGATTCGCTCCGATCATTGTCCAAAGCGAAATTTTCAGAATCAAATTCGGGATGAAAGATTCCAGTCTAATCCATCCATATAAAAAGGCGACATAAGTGAGGAAGGTGCCGATTTTTACACCAATAAATGCTGAAGCATCAGCATTGGGTCCGTTTTCGATCCATTCGTATTCCATCCCTATTTCGAAAAAGGCCAGAAAAAAATAAATCAATCCTGCTGCGAAGGCAAAGTAAAGGTATGCCGGGACTTTTTTGTCTTCATCCACGAAGCCATTTTTAAGTTCCTCCCACTTGAAGTCCAGGGCTTCAAACAATGCCTTTATTGTATAACTCCTTGGAGTCACCTCCCCTGCTTCGATGCGCTGAATCGTGCGCACGTTCAGGTTGCATTTTTCGACGAGTTCTTCCTGCGTCAGTCCTTTGGCTTTTCTCAGTTCAGAGATTTTTCTGCCCAATTCCGGTTGCTTCATAAGTAGTAGATTTTGATTAACCATGGCAAGATCTGGGATTGGATTTTGACTTTGGACGTACAGGAGTCGGTTTTAACCCGACATTCGCCCGACATTTGATTTTAGGGTTAAAATAGGGGAATTTGCGATGCGATTGAAAAATTTGAAAATTCAAAAATTGCAATGCTTCGGCTCCGCTCAGCACAAGGATTGGAAAATTTGGCCACCCAATCTTTTAAATTAGAGGTAGCACTTTGATCAGAGCAGGGTTGCGATTTACTGGCTTCCAAATCACCGAAAGCTCGGTAAACTGTGGGATTCCGGGAATTTCCATAAACCGCACCTTCAGGTCATAGCCTTCTTTCAGGGAAGTCGGAACAATCGCCACGCCCAATCCATTTTCCACCAATCGAAATATCGTCAGTGCATGAACCGATTTATGACGGATTTTTGGCGAAAAGCCGGAATCCTTACAAATACTCAAAATCTGCTCGTAGTAATAATTGGAGTAATCACTCGAAAACAGGATGAAAGAATCGTCCCTAAACTGGGAAATAGATTTGAAATCCTGAACAGGGATCGGATGACTTTCAGGAACGACCAGGGAAAATGAATCTCTCAAAACCGGCTTCATCACCAAATCATCGGGAACAGAAGCCAATCGGACAAAACCCATATCCAGCTTATCCTTTTGGATCATTTCTACCTGCATGGCATTGCTCAGCTCCTCCAAACTTGTGGTGATCAAGGGTTGCTCCGAGTTGAGCTTTGTCAACAGATCAGGCAAGACCCGATTGGATGCCGAACCCAGAAAGCCGATTCGAAGTTCCCCTACTTTCCCTGAATCAATCAGCTTCAATTGGTTTTTGGCAGACTCCAGATGATTGATCACAAAATCGACTTCATCCTTAAAATATACCCCTGCTACGGTCAATTCAACGTGTTTTTTATCCCGCTCGAAAAGCTGCACTCCCAACAATTCCTCCAACTGCTTGATCTGTCTACTGAGTCCTGGTTGGGAAATATACAGCCGTTCGGCAGCTTTCCGATAGTTTAACTCTTCGGCCACTGCCTGAAAGTAAAGTAAATGCCTGAGCTCCATTGATACCTGCCAGTTATTGAATACTGACAAAAATAGTATCAATAAGCATCAAAAAGAAGCAGTAATTTTGAATAAACCTTTGAGGTCATGAAGACCTCGAATGTTTTAGACTATAATTTATGCCTCTGTCTGTATCCTCACAGACCGAAATGTTCTGATTCTGCCCCGGTTTGTATCTTCAAAATTCTGAAATTCTAACAGCGTAAATAATCCTTCGAGGTTTCTGAAGACCTCAAAGGATTTCTCACAATCATGAAAACCTTCCACTACGGCCAAGACCTCCTCAGCTCCTCCATCGCCCTGAGGCTTGCCAGAAAAGAAATCAATGGCGTTTTTAGTCATGAAACCATTCAAAAGGTGAAAGCCTCATCGGATGCTGTCGCAAAAATCGCTCAGGGTGAAAAGGCCGTCTACGGCATCAATACGGGTTTTGGTCCACTCTGCACCACAAGAATTTCGTCAGCAGACACGACAACTTTGCAGGAAAATCTCCTGAAAAGCCATGCCGTCGGAGTTGGCGAATACATACCTGAGGAAATCTCTCGCTTGATGCTCGTGCTGAAAATCCAAGCCTTAGCCCAGGGGTTTTCAGGAATTCGGTTGGAGACGCTGGAACGAATTCTTTGGATGTTGGAAAATGATGTGATCCCGGTTGTTCCCGAACAAGGTTCTGTCGGGGCATCGGGAGATTTGGCACCGCTTTCCCATTTGTTTTTACCCCTGATCGGTTTGGGAAAAGTCCACTTCAAAGGGACCATTCAAAAAGCCGGGGAGATATTGGAAAAACTTGACAAGTCTCCGCTCCAGTTGGGCCCAAAAGAAGGGCTTGCCTTGATCAACGGAACGCAGTTTATGGCAGCTTTTGGTGTCAAAATAGTGGATAGGCTACACAACCTTCTGACCCACGCCAATATCACGGGTGCGATGATGATTGAAGGATTGATGGGCTCGATCAAGCCATTTACAGCAGAATTACATCAATTGCGTCCATTTGTGGGAAACCAGCATGTAGCACAAACTATCCTGAATCTCCTTCACGAATCCGAAATCGTCAATTCGCATCTCAATTGCGCGCGTGTTCAGGATCCATACTCCCTTCGCTGCATGCCGCAGGTGCATGGGGCAAGTTGGAATGCATGGCTTCACCTCAAAGACTGCATTGAAACTGAGATAAATTCTGTGACGGACAACCCCGTGGTTTTTGATGCTGAAAACACCATCTCCGGCGGAAATTTTCATGGGCAACCCATTGCTCTGCCCCTCGATTATGCCTGTTTGGCTGCCTCAGAGCTAGGGAATATTTCTGATCGCCGAATTTACCTTTCCATCGAAGGTGATACGCCTGGAGTACCCAAGCTCTTACTGAAAGAAACGGGGTTAAATTCAGGCCTGATGATCCCTCAATACACTACAGCGGCTCTGGCTTCAGAAAATAAAGGCCTTTGTTTTCCTGCATCGGCAGATTCCATTCCTACTTCCCTTGGGCAGGAAGATCATGTCAGCATGGGAAGTATCGGAGCCCGAAAAGCGCTGCGGGTGATTGGCAATGTGGAGAAAATCCTGGGGATCGAGCTCTTTTATGCTGCTCAGGCGATGGATTATCATGCGCCTATGAAGTCAGGCGAAATTCTGACTGCGATCTATGAGCGGGTGCGAAAAGACATTGATCCGGTAGTATCCGATCGGATTCTTTACGAGGACATGGAGACTGCTATTGATCTGGTCAAGAGTGGGGAATTGGTAGCTTTGGCAAGGCAGGTGGCTGAATCGGAAGGCTTGGCTTTTGAGACGGAATGGAGCGTTCTATTTAGCTATTAAAAAAGCTCACAGATGCCGCAGATTATCACAGATCCAGACTAAATCCTTGTAAATCTGTGGCATCTGTGAGAGAGAACAAAGTGAATGAAGGATACAAAATGGTGGCTGAATCGGAAGGCTTGGCTTTTGAGACTGAGTGGAGTGAGAAATTTAATTATTAAAATGTACCGCTGATTTCCGCAGAAAAAGTCGCAGATCTGCGGAGATCAGCGAATATAAAATCCGCGATAATCTGCGGGAAAAAAGAAAAATGAAAAAACTAATCGGCCCGATCACCCAAGTCCTCACCATGGAAAGGCTTCCTCTCAAAGGAGCTTTGAAAGACGAGCAATTAGAAATCCTGGAAAATGCTGGGATCCTGATCGAAGGAGAGAAAATCCTGGAGGTCGGTTCCTGGCAAAGCCTCAAGAAAGAATTTCCTCAAGCGGAGCTTTTTGAGCTGGAAGGGAATTTTGTCGCCATGCCCGGTCTCATCGATTGCCATACCCATAGCTGCTTTGGCGGTTCGCGAGCCGGAGATTTTGCGATGCGCAATGCAGGCAAAACCTATCTGGAAATCGCCCAAGCCGGCGGCGGAATCTGGGACACGGTCACCCAAACCCGAAAACTGAGACTGGAAGAATTGGCAGAGAAAACAGTATTAAATGCAAATCGCCACCTTTCGGATGGAGTCACTACAATCGAAGTAAAGAGTGGCTATGGACTTTCGGTTGAGGAAGAGTTGAAAATGCTTCGTGCAATCCAACTTGCCAATCAATCAACACCTGCCGATCTGATTTCAACTTGCCTTGCCGCGCACATGAAACCGAGGGATTACGAGGGAACGAATTCAGAATACCTTCAGCACATCTCATCCGAACTTTTTCCAATTCTTAAAACCGAAAAATTGACCAATCGCATCGATGCCTTTGTGGAGAAAAGCGCATTTTCCCCGGAAGAAATTGCTCCTTATTTCAAAAAAGCAAGGGAAATGGGTTTTGATCTTACTGTTCATGCGGATCAATTTACAACCGGAGGATCTAAAGTGGCTGTAGAATTCGGCGCGCTTTCAGCAGATCACCTTGAGGCTTCCACAGCCAGCGAAATTTGGCTTTTGACCACTTCAAACACCATCTCAGTTGCCCTACCCGGAGCCTCAATCGGCCTGGGTTGCACCTTTACCCCTGCTCGAAAACTCCTCGATCAAGGAGGGGCTTTGGCAATTGCATCAGATTGGAATCCAGGCTCGGCTCCAATGGGAGATCTACTCGCTCAAGCTTCCATTTTGGCTACCTTCGAAAAACTAAGTGCTGCAGAAGTCCTGGCAGGAATCACATTCCGCGCGGCCGCGGCTTTGGGTTTGGAAGACAGAGGAAAATTGAAAGCAGGATTGTTGGCAGATTTTGTACTTTTCCCAACGGCCGACTATCGGGAAATTCTCTACCACCAGGGTAAGATGAAGCCGGAGATGGTGTGGAAGATTGGAAGTCTGGAGGGTGGGAAGCTTGGAGGCAGGGAAGAATGAGGAAAAGACGTAAGACATTAGAAAATAGACATAAGTATCAAGTCAAGACAGTAAGTAGTGATTTGTAAGTGGTCAAAAAGTGAAAAATCAGGTAAAAACAAAAATCCTGAAATAGAGCAATGAGGTTAAAATTCGGCCCGTAAATCAAAATTCGTAAATCCCATGCAGGATCAAATCAAGCAAGGTATTCCTACTTTTCTTCCTCCGAAAAAGAATCGGAATCCAAATTTTTCCCATGCTCCCAAACGAAAGGACATTCTTTCTTCTGATGAGAAAAAACTGGCTCTGCGAAATGCCCTGCGCTATTTCCCGAAGGAGTGGCATGTTGAATTGGCCGCTGAGTTTTTAAAAGAGTTAATAGAGTTTGGGCGCATCTACATGTATCGTTTTATTCCGGATTACCAGATATATGCCCGGCCGATTTCTGAATATCCGGCCCAATCCAGGCAAGCCGCAGCCATCATGCTGATGATTCAAAACAATCTGGATCCCAAAGTAGCACAGCACCCCGAGGAACTGATCACATACGGTGGAAACGGGGCGGTTTTCCAAAATTGGGCGCAATACCTGCTGACCATGAAATACCTGTCCGAAATGACAGGGGAACAGACATTACATATTTATTCCGGGCATCCCATGGGGCTATTCCCCTCTTCGAAGGAGGCCCCAAGAGTGATCGTGACCAATGGAATGATGATTCCCAACTACTCCAAACCCGACGATTGGGAGCGGTACAATGCGCTTGGAGTTACCCAATATGGACAAATGACCGCAGGTTCATACATGTACATTGGCCCACAGGGTATCGTTCATGGAACCACTATTACAGTAATGAATGCCTTCCGAAAAAAGCTAAAACCCGGAGAAAGTCCCAATGGAAAAATCTTCCTGACAGCGGGGCTTGGTGGTATGAGCGGAGCACAACCCAAGGCAGGTACTATTGCGGGATGCGTGACTGTATGTGCTGAAGTCAACCCTGAAGCTGCCCGAAAACGCCATGAACAGGGCTGGGTGGATGAACTGATCGAGGATTTGGATGAATTGGTAGCAAGAGTGAAACAGGCTAAGCTTGGGAAAGAAGCAATGTCTCTCGCATTTTTGGGAAATATCGTCGATGTCTGGGAACGATTTGATGTCGAAAACATCTTCGTAGAATTGGGTTCAGATCAGACCTCCCTGCACAACCCCTGGTCTGGAGGCTACTATCCTGCAGGGCTTTCTTTCGAAGAATCCAATCTGCTCATGGCGGAAAATCCTGCGAAGTTTAAGGGAAAAGTACAAGAATCCCTTCGTCGTCAGGCAGCTGTGATCAATCGACATGCGGCCCAGGGAACTTACTTTTTCGATTACGGCAATGCCTTTTTACTAGAAGCCTCTCGGGCTGGTGCGGATGTGATGACGGAAAATGGGATAGACTTTAGATATCCCAGCTATGTGCAGGACATCTTGGGTCCAATGTGTTTTGACTACGGATTTGGGCCTTTTCGATGGGTTTGCACTTCGGGAGATGCCAAGGATCTTCAGAAAACAGATCAGATCGCCGCATCAGTTTTGAAAAAAATCATGAAAGATGCGCCCGAATCCATTTCCCAACAGATGCAGGACAACATCACCTGGATCGAGGAAGCGGAAAAGAACAACTTGGTGGTCGGATCCCAAGCGCGAATTCTCTACGCCGATGCCGAAGGCCGTACGGAAATCGCCCAAGCCTTCAATCAAGCAATCCAATCGGGAGAAATCTCCGCACCGATTGTATTGGGACGGGATCACCATGATGTCAGCGGGACAGATTCCCCCTATCGGGAAACCAGCAATATCTACGACGGAAGCCGGTTCACGGCCGATATGGCCATTCACAACGTGATCGGGGACAGCTTTCGCGGCGCGACCTGGGTTTCCATCCACAACGGAGGCGGAGTGGGTTGGGGCGAGGTGATCAACGGAGGTTTTGGATTGGTTTTGGACGGAAGTGCGGAATCCGAAAGACGATTAAAATCCATGCTTTTCTACGATGTCAACAACGGAATTGCCCGGCGAGCCTGGGCAAGAAATCCGGGTTCTTTGGAAGCCATACAGCGGGAAATGGACCGCAGTCCGGGGCTGAAGGTGACCATTCCGAATTTGGTAGAAGAAAAGGTCTTAAATTTTATCGACTTTATTTCATAACTCAAAAATCAATTCCTGATGGATTATTTTCGATCATGATTATCCGCAATTCTGCCAGTAAGAAAAAATGAGGTATGAAGATGGCGGATAATCGTCCACAGACGACAGTCAACTGTCCACGGCTCGTTTTTTGGAACTTCAAAACTTAATTTATTTGGCTACTGGTAGGAAAGCGGATCTACAGATTTTCGATATATTTGATTAAAAGGAATTGCCATGTTAACAAAATCTTTGGTTACTAAACAACTCGAAAAACTACCCAACGAATTCACCTTGGATGATCTGGTAGAGCAATTGATCCTAGTTCAAAAAATTGAAAAGGGACTGAAAGATTCTGATGAAAACAAGGTTATTTCAGAAGAGGAATTGGACACTGAAATTGAAAAATGGTTCAAATAAAATGGACGGATCAGGCAGTTTTGGATTTGAAAGAAATCGCTGATTATATAAGCAGGGATTCTAAAAAATATGCAAAGCATCAAATTCAAAGCATCAAGCAACGAACTCAGATTTTAAAGAAAAACCCATTTTCTGGTCAAATTTTAGACTTTTTCAATCATCCTGAAGTAAGACAGCTCGTAGAAGGGAACTATTTGATTATTTATAGGATAAAAAGTGAATTAAGGATTGACATAGTTTCCATCCATCATACATCAAGAGACCTCGCGAAAAGGAAGTTGGAGCTTTAACCCAAATTCAAGTATAAAAATCTGATTTAAAAAATGACAACTTTTCCAAAGTTCTAAACTTTGGAAAAGTTTTGCTACTCAATCCTCCGAAAACACCTCCTCCAAATCCAGTTCAAAGCCCGAAAGTACAGAGGATCCAACTTTTTGGCCTGAAGTAAAAAGTCGGGAGGGCTGGTATTTTCCATTGATCAAAGAATAGATTAACAGTGAACATTCCATGGGATATATTATCCAATATTCCCGAACTCCAAACTCCTCATAGAGTTCATATTTATTCTGAAGTTCTACACGGCTGTTACCCTGAGAAAGAATTTCCACAATCAAATCCGGCGCACCAAAACAGCCTTTATCATCCAATTTAGAAGGATCACAAATCACCGAGATATCTGGCTGAACCACTGAATCAACTTTTCTATCCTCTTGATTTTTGGAAAAGCGTACATCAAATGGTGCTGCGTAAATTTTGCATTTTTGGCCCAATAAAAAATTCCCAAGAATTCGAGATAAATTCAAAGAAACCTCTTGATGCTTTCTACTTGGTGCAGCTGCTTTTTTAAAAACCTTTCCCTTGATCAACTCTACAATTTCCTCAAAGTCCCATTTGAGGTAATCCGCGTAGGTATAGCCAGCAAAAGAATCATTGGACTCCTGAAAAGTATCCAGGTCTATGTTTTCTTTTTGGGGAATTCGATACGGTTTCATGATGCTTTCCACTTTTGCCAATAAAATTAACAGACAACTTTCCTTAAGTTAGTGCAAAATAAAAGTTGATCAAATCCAATACACATGAACCTGCATCAAAATCCCTCTCCATTTCATTGGTCTGGCCGAAAATCTGATCAAATTGAATATTGGCATCAAGCCATCCAACCTGTAGCAAACCTGAAACTCAGGGAAGATCCGATTAAAAAAATTGGAATTTTAGGGTACTCAGGAGAAGAAGGTGTCATCCGAAATCAAGGTCGGATCGGGACTATTGAAGGCCCGTCAGCCATCAGGAAAATGCTTGGCTCTGTGGCACTGCATTTACCTGAAAAACTACCCTTATTGGATTACGGAGATATTTTCACCTTAGATCAAGACATGGAAGCCTCCCATGACCTGATATCAAAAACCACTTTCGACCTCCTTACTACCAATCATTTTCCGGTTTTTCTGGGAGGTGGTCATGATTTGGCCTATGCCCATGGAAGGGGAGCTTTAAAATTTGTAAAAGGGAAAGGTGAAAAACTGGGAATTATCAACTTGGACGCTCATTTTGACCTTCGTCCCAAGGTCAAAGACAAAGGACACTCCGGATCTCCTTTTCTACAGCTTGCCGAAGAAAACCCGGATGATTTCAACTATTTGGCTTTGGGAATTCAACGCGCCGCAAACCCCCGTTCACTTTTTGAAGCAGCAGAAAAATTCAAAGCACGGTATATCGTCATGGAGGATTTTAGACTTCACAACTGGGAATACATCGAGGAGCAGATCATCTGGTTTATCGATTCGGTCAATAAAATCTACCTCAGCATTGACCTGGACGGGTTTTCATCGGCATTTGCGCCGGGAGTCTCTGCCCCATCGCCTATGGGTTTCAATCCTCAGATAGCATTCAAAGTGTTTGAACTGATTGTGAAAAGCAAAAAGCTGATCAGTTTGGACGTGGTAGAACTCAACCCACAATTTGATCAGGACAATGCTACGGCAAGACTGGCGGCTAGATCGATAGAGTACATTGTGAGGAAAGTTTTTTCTTAAGTCAAAAAAGAGAGTCTGACTTTTTTGTAGTGTCAGTCCGAGTACCCGACAGACGGGAGTCTAGAGGTTCGAGGACCTTTCGAACTGCCCAACTCTCGTTGGTCAGGCGCACTAATGACAGATTGCGTTAAATTTTGTTTTTCCTAATTATTCAAAATTATATTATGATTTCATGAAGTGTGATTTGTCGCCATTAAGCAGTTAATTCTGGTTCTAAGTTTAGGTTAGGTTATTCTTTTTCTTCGTTCTTTTGGCTTAACCCAGGAACTAGCGTATAAAAACAGTCCAGTGGACAGTTTTAGCTAGTAGCCAGGTGTAGGGGAGGAAAAAGGTCAAGATTTGCGCCACCCTGCAAGCTGGCCCCTCGCTAAATCTCTCCACTGGAGAGATTCTCAACACTCGGTCCTCACCGCACTGGGCCGAACGTTGTCTCGCTAGCAAATCCTCCCACCGCGCCCTTCCGATCGATGTTTTGTTTACGCAGGCTAAATCAAACGTAGTTTTACATTTATTGACTTATTTGGTGTGAAAAACCCCGTCATTTCCTTTTTGTATGTTCCCGGAATATTTAAGACTCAAAGTGACACTAAAAAGCCCTTTAAGAGAAATTCTTCATGATTTTCTTTCCCTCAGGGAATCCACTTGATGTTTTTAAAGTTCGGTTTTCGTTTCTCCAAAAAGGCATTTCTGCCTTCGATTGCCTCCTCAGTTCCATAAGCCAGTCGGGTCGCTTCTCCGGCAAAAACCTGCTGTCCTACCATTCCGTCGTCGGTTAGGTTCATGGCAAATTTAAGCATCTTGATCGAAGTCGGTGATTTGGCCAGGATCTCCTGAGCCCATTCATATGCCGTGGATTCGAGTTCAGCATGTGGAATCACCGCATTGACCATTCCCATATCGTATGCTTCCTGTGCGGAATAGTTTCTCCCCAAAAAGAAGATTTCGCGGGCTTTCTTCTGCCCAACCATTTTTGCCAAATAGGCACTGCCGTATCCCCCGTCAAAGCTGGTGACATCCGCATCAGTTTGCTTAAAAATTGCGTGCTCCTTGCTGGCCAAGGTCAAATCACACACGACATGAAGGCTGTGCCCTCCTCCTACTGCCCAACCCGGAACCACCGCAATCACTACTTTTGGCATAAATCGAATCAAGCGCTGTACTTCAAGGATATTCAATCGGTGATAACCGTCCTCCCCCACGTACCCCTTATTTCCACGGGCCCGCTGATCTCCACCTGAGCAAAATGCCCAACCTCCGTCTTTTGAAGAAGGCCCTTCTCCACTTAATAGAACGACCCCTATCGAGGTGTCCTCCTGCGCATTGTAAAAAGCATCGTAAAGTTCGGCTGTGGTCTTTGGACGAAAAGCATTTCTTACTTCGGGTCGGTTAAAAGCAATCCGAGCGACTCCATTACACTTTTTGTAGGTGATATCCTCGTATTCCTTGGCAGTAATCCACTCCATGGTGTTCATTTTGTTTAAAATTTCGATTTTTGTGCAAGATAACAGCCTTGCCTGAAAATTGTTAAAGAGGTATGGCCAAGTCTGTAAAAGTCCAAAACCAAAAACTTTCGATGTTCCAACTTCATTTCAATAATCAGATTTTTCAAAGAAAAGAAGATTTCGAAATGGAGGGTAAAGGCTTTCCGGAATTTGTGGAGGCTGCGTTTACCTTTTGCAAAGCTTGGTTATCCGGGCAGGAAATATTCCTTCAACAAACCTCCGGTTCGACAGGAATTCCAAAGGAAACAGAACTCACCCGAACCCAAATGCTGGCAAGCGCCGAGGCTACAGGAGCTTTTTTTGGGACAAATTCTGAAACCCAACTTCTTTGCTGCCTCAATTCAGCATACATCGCAGGCAAAATGATGTTGGTTCGTGCAATGCTTTGGGATTGTCCGATTTCGCTGGTGGAGCCAAAGTCCAATCCATTTCAGGATTTACCAAAGGATTTTTCACCCGATTTCATAGCTATGGTTCCGCTTCAGGTGGAAACTTGTCTTGAAGATTTTCAGACTTTGGTCAAACTCAAAAAAGTATCCAATCTGATCATTGGTGGTGCGCCGGTTTCCCAAAATCTAAAAACACGCCTGATGGAAAACAACATTTCAGCTTGGCAAACTTATGGGATGACTGAGACGGTATCTCATATTGCCTTAGCCAAAATCGAAACAGGAGACTCACACTATCACACACTTCCCGAGGTGGAAATAGGACAGGATGAACGTGGTGCACTTTGGATCAAATCACCGATGAGTAGGCTGGACAAAATTCAATCGAATGATCTGGTGGAATTGACCACAAAAACCAGTTTTTATTGGCTTGGTCGGGCAGATTTCGTGATTAATTCAGGAGGAATAAAGCTTCATCCGGAATTGCTGGAGCAAAAATCGGAGTCATTGATTCGGGAATTTTTCCCGGATAGCCGATTTTTCTTTTTTGGAGAAAAGGATAAAATACTTGGAGAAAGACTGATTTTGATTTTGGAAAATACCGAGCCGAACGAAGAACTGGCGAAACTTTTGCAAGAAAGAACAAAGTCCCGATTGGGGAATTTTGAAACTCCAAAAAAAATCTATTTTCTTCCTGCTTTTATTGAAACTGAAAGTGGAAAAATCAACCGCTTGATGACTTTCAACCAAATATGAGTTCAATCCTTTTGAATATTCTTGCAATAGTCCTATACCTCAGTTTTCTGCAGCATTCAGGAGAAATTGACCTGCAGGTCCAAGGTGCAAAATCAGATAAAGGAGTAGTCAGGATTTTGATTTTCGATTCTAAAAAAGGCTATCCTGATCAAGTGCAATTGGCTGTGAGATCCTTTTCCGTTCCATTATCAGAACGAAAATGCAAGATCAAAATCAGTGGCCTGAAGCCAGGAAAATATTCAATTGCAGTATTTCACGATGAGGATGAAAACGGAAGCATCAATACCAATCCATTTGGATATCCTATCGAAAAATATGGATTCTCCAATAATGCCAAAGCCTATTTTGGGCCTCCTGACTACGAAAAGACGGTTTTTGAGCTTAAGGATAACCGAAAAGCGATTGTGATTAATCTCCGTTAGTCGATATTCCTAAACCATCCCGTGATGCTGATTCGCTCTTTTTTGGTGGGTAACACTTCGTGGGGGATTTCACCGCTGAGAAAAATCACCAATCTGCCGCCCACAGGCAACACGTCTTCGATGAGTTCCGAACCATCCTCCTGAGGAATATACATTCTCAAGGCCCCTTCCTCATCCTGAGTCCAGGAATCATTCAGATACAATATTACGGTGACTACCCTGTGTGGAACAGCTTGAAACTGATCCAGGTGTCGTTTATAAAAAGACCCGATAGGGTATCTTGCAAAATGTCCTTCGAAAGACCTCAATCCCAGAAAGCAGTTTTGATTCAGGGCTTTTCGGATTTCTTCCAATTTTTCCCAATAAGCAGCCTGTAAGGGGCTCAAATCATCGGCATCCATCCAATGCACCTCATCACCTCGGATTTCCGTCCGGACTTGCTTCTGCCCTCCTTTTCCCACAGCAGCATGGCGGAATTTCCCCTGACCGAGCAGCTGCATCTGTTCCGCGAGTAAGGCGCTTTGAAACTCCTTGTCGACGAAATTATCGACAATGACATAGGATTTCTGATATATCTCTGCAGAAATATGATCGAGCTGCTCTTCCATGGATTTTTGTTTGGAGCGCAAAATAACCACTAAATTGACCGAAAAACCATACTTTTGCGCAAAGCTTACGCAATGACATCAACAAAAAACAGCATCACGGGTCTGGTTTTGGAATACGACTCAGGAATTATCCCCCCTCCTTACAGCCATGTTTTTCGTTTGGCCTTAGATTGGTCGAGTGGTGACTTGAGTACAGTTTTGGATCTACACTATACAGAGCGGGAAGAGCTGAGTGAAGAGGAGATTTTTGACGAAGGCTTTACCCCAAATGACGATTACAGCCACAAGGGCACCTTGAATTCGGTATGGATCAAGCCTTTGCTACAACTGTATGAAACAACCCGCTGGTCGAGCAAAGAAATCGAAGACGGAGGAATAACCGTGACACCCCTGGAAAAAGGGAAAGATGAGGGTGTGAAAATCCCTTCCAATCAAGAAGAATGGCAATTGATGGCGCAAGATCTAATTCAGGCCATCTATGAAACCGTCAAAAAAGAAGCCCCACTTAAAATCGATTACCGACAAGTCGAAGGAGATCAAATCACCGACTGTAGCCTAACCGTTCATTTTTCGGTTCGGGAAGTCATTTTTGAAAAAAAAGGAGCTTCTCGTGTGGTCAATTGGGAATATGCCATTCAATTGATAAAGATCGTATTCACGCCCGACTATCACTATGAATTGGCAAAAGAAGAAGCGGGAACTAAGCGAGGCGCTTACATCAATTGCGGAGATGGCTATTGGCACGAACTTGGAAAAGGAGTCATGAATATTGATCCAAGTTTTGATGCCGTTAAGAAAATCAGGACGGGTTTTGCTGATTTAATCGAAGGAGAATAATCCTCCATATTTGCATTTAATTACCTGATTTATTTATCTTTAGATAGGTATATATTGGCTTTTTTTATGGGAAATGGAAAAATTTTTATAAGCTACCGTCGCGAGGACACCTCAGGTGAATCAGGAAGACTTAAGGATAAGTTGGAACAGATATTCGGTCAAGAGAATATCTTTTACGATGTTGAGACGCTGGAGGCAGGATTGAATTTTGACCAATCGATCGCCAAAGCACTAAATGACAGTAAGGTTCTTTTGGCCATGATTGGCCCGCATTGGCTAAAAGTAAGCGACTCAACTGGCACAAAGCGGATTCAAAAGCCGGACGATTGGGTCAGAAAAGAAATAGCAGAGGCTTTAAAAAGAGAACTAAGGGTTATTCCAGTGCTTGTAAACGGAGCGGAAATGCCTGATTCGGATGAACTTCCGGATGATTTGAAAGAGCTGTCACTCAAACATGCCCAAGAATTAACCAGTTCGAGATGGAATTATGATGTAGGCAAATTGACTGAGGTTCTCGAAAAACTAATTACAAAAAAACCGGAGCCTACACCAGAACCGCGTCCAACTCCAAGACCTTTTGTCCCCCCTATTTCCAAGCCAAAAAGTTGGTGGGCAAGAAACTACTTGTGGGCTTTGGGCGGAATTGTGGGATTTTTGATACTGGTTGGAATGTGCGTTCCTGAGGAGAACATTTATCCCGATCCCTTTACCATTGAAAACACAGATGTAGGAACTGAAAATAAAGCGGATATCAGAACCGAAAATCCGGGTGGGGACGACATTTACAACAGTCTTCAGTTGGACAGCAAAGATCCTGCGCCCACTCAGCCTAAAGTGGATTCCCCTGATTATTTTGACATTTCAGGCTATTGGATTCTCCAGGATCTTCAGGGAAACCAATCCACACTTGCTTTTTCACAGAACGGATCGGAATTCGCATTTTATGAATACAACATCCTAAACGTACAAATCGGCTATGGTTCGGGACGGATCGAAGGAAACAAGCTGAATTCCGACTACTTTAATTCTTTTGTCGGGATTGGTGGGCAAATCCAAATGAGTACAGGCAATTCAGGAAAAAGCTGGACTGGCCAGGTGATTTTCCCATCTGCAGGTTCCTCATCTCAAATAACACTGACAAGAAACTAGCCTTTGATTTTCCTGAGATCTGCATGAATATCCCGGATCATTTCACCGAGATCATCCAGCGTGAGAGGTTTCTTTTTATCACCGGGATTGGGAAAATCGGTGCTGATAAACGCTTTAGCTTCCCATATTTCCAGAACATGTTCACCACGAACTTCATAGGGCTTGTAGTGCTCATTGTCAGAGACTAAAAACAGCTTTCCGTTCTCTTCCAAATAATTGAAGACCCGTTTGTAAACAACCCCTTCTGTCTGAGTGACTAGGACATAGGTTTTACCACTTTTGATTTGCTTCAATTGATCCACATATCCACCGATCACGATCGTACCGGGAACCAGCGGAAGCATTGAGTCGCCGGAAAGTTCGAAAGCCCTATAAGTAGCCTGTCGCGAAAGATTGGGTAGATGAAACTGTGGGAGTGTCTCCATGTACTCCGGATCCGCAAAACCATTCAGATATCCGGCTGAGGCTTTTTGACCTACTAGGGTAATATTTTCCTTATCGGAATCATCTGCAGCGATGGTGAGTATATTGATTCCGCGATTCTGAATAGCCTTTCTTCCCAACTTTTCAATGTCATGCTCAAGAAGTTCCTCCACTCCAACCCCAAGGATATCACCCAATTTTTGCAGGGTAGCCAGCTTAGGTTCAGACCTACCGTCTTCATAAGCCGAGATCATGGTGCGCTGCACATCCAGTTGGTCTGCCAGATCATTTTGGGTGATATTTTTTTGCTTGCGCAGAAAACGAAGATTTGATGCCAGGTAACTCATGCCGAAAAGAGGTAAAAATTAGGGTCATCAGATGAAGGAGACAAGGGGAAAAACGGATTCAAATTCATTGTGGCCATTCTTCTTTTTTCGAGGCGATTCTTTATTTCCTCAATTATATCACCTACAGGCTTAGGCTCTGTAACAAGCAAATACCCATACTGAGGCCGTTGCTCATCTTCTACAAAAAACTTAACCTGACAATTGCCCGAAGCTAGAGTCTTGGTGGTGATGCTGATTTTTTCTGCTGATTCCATAACTGATTCATATAACGCCAGCTAAGATAGAAATGTTGCTATTATAAACATTCAAACTACTTAAAAATAAACAAATATTTCTGACATCATTTGTCATAGTTTTCTCAAACTTCTAAATCGGACATTTTTGATATGTTAGTAATTGATTTTTTAGTCGAGTAGGTAAGGGGAATTTCACCCCAAACCTCTCACAGCACCGTGCGTGATAGTCTCTCCGCCGCGGCGGACGCTTCCAAAGTTAGGCCTCCTTTTCTTACCAAGAGTTGGTGGTACCAGTTGCCAGTGAGCAAAAAGATTTGGCTTTCC
>NZ_FMXE01000070.1 GCF_900103735.1 Algoriphagus alkaliphilus
AATGATTCCGTAAGTAGTGGCGAGCGAACGCGGAGGAGCCCAAACCGTTTATGTTACGGCATAACCGGGGTTGTAGGACCTGCATAATTGAGAGAAATCCGACGAGAACTGCGTGGGAAAGCAGACCATAGGGGGTGAGAGTCCCGTATTGGAAGGATTTTGATTGAGGCGGGTATCCTGAGTAGGGCGGGACCGGAGAAATCCCGTTTGAAACTGCCGGCACCATCCGGTAAGGCTAAATACTCCTGAGAGACCGATAGTGAACGAGTACCGTGAGGGAAAGGTGAAAAGTACTCCGAATAGGAGGGTGAAATAGAACCTGAAACCGTGCGCTTACAAGCGGTCGGAGCCAAGTGATTTGGTGACGGCGTGCCTTTTGCATAATGAGCCTACGAGTTACTCCTCTCTGGCAAGGGTAAGGTATTCAGTACCGTACCCGGAGCGAAAGCGAGTCTGAAAGGGCGAATGAGTCGGAGGGGGTAGACGCGAAACTTAGTGATCTACCCATGGCCAGGTTGAAGGTTGGGTAAAACCAACTGGAGGACCGAACCGATAAGCGTTGAAAAGCTTCCGGATGAGCTGTGGGTAGGGGTGAAAGGCTAATCAAACTGAGAAATAGCTCGTACTCCCCGAAATGTTTTTAGGAACAGCGTCGGGAATTGTATGACGGAGGTAGAGCTACCGATAGGACTAGGGGGAGTCACATCCTACCAAATCCTGACGAACTCCGAATGCCGTCATATAGAACCGGCAGTGAGGGCTGGGGTGCTAAGGTCCCAGTCCGAGAGGGAAAGAACCCAGACCTTCCGCTAAGGTCCCCAAATTTAGGTTAAGTTGAACAAAGGTGGTCCAGTTGCAGAGACAGCCAGGAGGTTAGCTTGGAAGCAGCTATTCCTTTAAAGAGTGCGTAACAGCTCACTGGTCGAGCGACAGGGCGTCGATAATAATCGGGCATCAAACCTAATACCGAAGCGAAGGATTCGATCCGCCACGGCGGACGAGTGGTAGGGGAGCATTCCAATGACGGTGAAGGTATCCTGTAAGGGGTGCTGGAGTTTTTGGAAAAGCAAATGTAGGCATAAGTAACGATAAGGCGGGCGAGAAACCCGCCCACCGTAAGACCCAGGTTTCCTGATCAACGTTAATCGGATCAGGGTTAGTCGGGACCTAACGCGAACCCGAAAGGGGTAGTGGATGGACAATGGGTTAATATTCCCATACTATTTATACAGGTAATGGAGTGACGGAGTGATGAAAGATCCGCCCGGTGACGGAATACCGGGTTAAAGCGAGTAGGTATTGGACCCATAGTTAAATGCGTGGGTTTAGCCGAACGTGATAGTACTGAGCGTTTTCGGACAATCAGATAGTGATCCTAAGGGCTTCCAAGAAAAACTTCTAGCGATAAGCGTATAGATACCCGTACCGCAAACCGACACAGGTGGTCGAGGAGAGAATCCTAAGGTGCTCGAGTGAATCATGGTTAAGGAACTCGGCAAAATGGCCCTGTAACTTCGGGAGAAGGGGCGCTGGCAGCGATGTCAGCCGCAGTGAAGAGGCCCAGGCGACTGTTTAACAAAAACACATGGCTTTGCAAAGTTTTAAGACTAAGTATAAGGCCTGACACCTGCCCGGTGCTGGAAGGTTAAGAGGGGATGTTATCGCAAGAGACGCATTGAATCGAAGCCCCAGTAAACGGCGGCCGTAACTATAACGGTCCTAAGGTAGCGAAATTCCTTGTCGGGTAAGTTCCGACCTGCACGAATGGTGTAACGATCTGGGCGCTGTCTCAACCATGAGCTCGGTGAAATTGTAGTCGCGGTGAAGATGCCGCGTACCCGCAACGGGACGGAAAGACCCCATGCACCTTTACTGCAGCTTAGTATTGGTACTGGACAAATGATGTGTAGGATAGGTGGGAGACTGTGAAGCGGGTTCGCCAGGATTCGTGGAGTCACTGTTGAAATACCACCCTTTGTTTGTCTGGTATCTAACCCGCCTGAGGCGGGGACATTGCTTGGTGGGTAGTTTGACTGGGGTGGTCGCCTCCAAAAGGATAACGGAGGCTTCCAAAGGTTCCCTCAGTACGCTTGGTAACCGTACGAGGAGTGCAATAGCATAAGGGAGCTTGACTGTAAGGCCGACAAGCCGAGCAGGGTGGAAACACGGGTATAGTGATCCGGCGGTTCTGAATGGAAGGGCCGTCGCTCAAAGGATAAAAGGTACGCTGGGGATAACAGGCTGATCTCCCCCAAGAGCTCATATCGACGGGGAGGTTTGGCACCTCGATGTCGGCTCGTCACATCCTGGGGCTGGAGAAGGTCCCAAGGGTT
>NZ_FMXE01000015.1 GCF_900103735.1 Algoriphagus alkaliphilus
GAACAGTCTTTACTTTACCACTGGAAGTTGTAATTCGGGGAAGCTTACATCTGAGGAAGGTCTTATACTGCATCGTGTCTAAGTGACGCCATTCCCGTGAGGGTGCATGATCATAAACCCGGCAAAGCTCCCCTGTTTCAGCATCTTCCAACTCGTCCAAAACACACTCAATTTGGATATATATCTCTTCTTGTTTAAAATCAGTTTCTACCCATTCTACAAACCATCCATCTTCTAATTGAAGCAACTTGGTGAAAAGTCCCTCTGTAAACATGTTTTTGACCAAAGGTAGGAATTCCATTAAATTCGTGGTAGACCATATTTTCAAAATCTACTCTATCAATTACAGATTCCATATTTTATGTTAGTTATGATAAATACTTATTCCAATTCCTATAAATACCCCTACCAAGAAAGCACCAAGCACTATAAGATGTAAAGTCTTTCTTACTTCGACAGGGAACAAATCGTTGAAGAATTCCATATTTTATTAATTTAATCAACTGCTATCGCTACCGCTGTTCCAGCTGCAACTCCGGCCAGAAAGAAAGTTCCTGCGGCTGCCGCAACTTGAGGAGCGGTATACAATACCCCCCAAATCAAAAGAGGAACAAAACCTCCATCAATCTCCTGCATCTCCACGACGCTTAGTTCTTTTAACTTTTTCATCTGTTTGTTTTGTTTTCATTTTCCCGACCTTTTCCGGGCGTCGGAATTCCCAATCACAGCACCTCTAAGATCGGTAGCTAGCATTGATCTCGAGGACTGATCATGATACTAACTTAAGTTCGCTCCGTCTAAAATAATGGACGCTGGGAAAAAATTTAAAATTTTTCCGCCATTTATTTTTGCCTCTTCCTCTTGATGAAGGACACTAAAGAAAAATTCAAGATTGATTCACCCTATGGGCATTCAGCCAGACTCGAAACAAAATACTACCTGAAGCGAATTGCAAATTCGCAGGGAGGCCAGAAACTTTCCGAATCGCTCTCCCAATTCAAAAACCAGTATAAAGACCAGTAAATTGACCCCGATACTCAGGACAATCAGGAGAGAGAGCAACCTTTCGTTTTTTGGATTCATAGATTATGGAGTTGACTTATCCTTTTTTCTTGACTTGGCAATTTACGAACTCAAAAAAACGAACGAAAAAAACAGATATACCAGCCCTGCTATCCATTTATTGGTTTGCCAAATGCTGAATAGCCTAATCTCATCCCCAGTGGATGTGAAAAAGAACACATAAAAAGCATTCAGTCCGTAAAGCATACCGAAGGTCAGGTAAAAAACACGAGTGATTTTGTTCAACATAGTTCAGTCAGCAACAACTGGAATTACTTGGTTTAATTTAATCAAATTGAGACTTACCAATCAGCCTTCATAGAAATAAACCGCCGGAATGATCAGCACCGCATTATACACCCCATGAAAGATCATGGACCATTTCATCCCATGATTCAGTCGGATATAGCTCAGCACCAATCCTATCATAAACTGTGCACCGACCATGAACGGAACCCAATAAAAGTATTGACCATAATCAAAATCTTTAAAGTTTCCTATATGAACCAAGGCAAATAAGGCAGAGGAAATCCAGATGACATACTTCAGGCTAGGTGGATTTCCTTTACTCACACTATACATCAAATAAAACAAGTACGCCCAAAGCAAAGCCACCGGCCACCATACCTCACTCAGCATAAGAACCGAAAGCCCAATTCCCCACCAAATGGAAGATTTCTTCAAGTCAAGATGAAGCCGGAATATAGGTTCCTCCAATAGTGGAGCTAGGAAAATAACTACAATGGCTACCACCCATTTGTTGTCTTTAAGCAATTCCTCCAGTTTATGGTCAAACTGATCCATACCTGCTGCTTCTAAAATAAAAGCGTAAGGGATGATGATTGCCAAGGTCAAAACCATTAAGATCAAAAAGGTTTTTGGCTTGATGGGGGTATAAGTTTCCGGAATGTTGGGAGACTTGAGGAAGGAAAGGAGCTCGGCTAAGGTGGTTTTCATAAACTTGTGGGATTACAAAATCATAGTTATCAATTACCTTTGATTTAAGGTAGGTTTTTAATATTTAAAAATTGGGGATTTGATTTTTTCCAAGGATAAATAACAAGTGCAATCAATATAATTAACCGCATTGCCAATCCTGCCACACTACCTTCTGGACCATGAGGCTCGCCATTCCAAAGAATGCTTTCTGTAAATTGAAGTTCTAAAAGGCCGGAAGAGGAATTACCAGAAACTGAAAATCCGAAAATCGAACCTTGTATAAAATTCCATGCAAAATGAATTGCCACTGGAACCCAAAAATTTTGAAACTTAAGATAGGAATATCCATATATTAAACCTCCTAAGAAATAACTGACTATGAGGATTGTGTTAGGTGGAAAATGAACTGCTGAAAAAATTGCAGAAGTTAATATTAGTAATAAAATACGATTTTTAATGATATCCAATAACCCAATAAATAAAAATAGTCTAAAAAAGACTTCTTCAAAAAAGGCAGTGTGTAAATTACTTAAAACATCTTGAAACAAACGGAGAAAATTGTTTGTAAAATTATATTGCAAAAAATCAAATTTTAGATTTAGAAAAAATAGAGAATTAAATAACAAAATTGATAAAAAAAAATAAAAAAATGATGCAATCATGTGACTTAAGTCAAATCCTAATCCTCCAACTGTCTTAAAATTGATTCTATTCAAATAGGAAAAAAATATTCCCCTAATGATAAGCAAGAATCCAAAAAGAACGAATAGTATTTCAAGTACCCCCATTATTGAAAAAGCAAGCCAAAAATGTTTGGCTTGCTTTACTTTAAAATTATTTAGTGTTCATTCCAGCATAATAACCATATGAAGCATGAGGCTGACCTGCTTCAATACCTGCCCAAAAAGATCCAAGATATCTGAAAACTGCTTGAGTAATATTATCTCCTCCTGAAACAGATTTACATTCTTCTGCTGATAATTCAACTAAGGAATTTGGCGATTTACTTTTTAAATGATTCATAGCCTTCATTAAATGCTTTTACATTATTTTCCCAATCATTAACCACTTCATAGAGAAAGTTTGTGGCCAAACCAACTGCAATAGCACCCCAGACCCAGACCAATCCCCCATCAACCTCCTGCATCTCCTCAAAACTCAACTCTTTAAATCTATCCATTTTTTTTAAGAATTTAATTTTCCCCGACCTTTTCCGGGCGTCGGGATTCCCAATCTCAGCACATCTTCAATCGGTAGCTAGCATTGATCTCGAGGACTGATCATGATACTAACTTAAGTTCGCTCCGTCTAAAATAATGGACGCTGGGAAAAAATTTATGATTTTTCCGCCATTTATTACATTTTCTTCGTCCTGCCGCAAGATGCGAAAAGAGAATTCCAAGTTTATTCCTCTACAGGCTTCATATTCAAAGGAATTGATCCGTTTATTGAACTTAATAAAGACATTTCTATCCCGAAGTTCTTCCAGGATTAGGTAAAGCTTGGCTCTACTTACAGCCAGTCGCTCGGCAAGCTCTTCTGGACTCCCTGTTCGCTTTTCTCTTACTAGCTTATTCAATAGCTGTAATCGCTCGATCTGCTTAATAAATTCCATGGCTCCTTACCTTTAAAGTTTATAATTAATCTTTTCCTTTTCTATCCTAGCTCTACATCTTACTTTTCTTGATTCTTAATACCAGCTACTTGATACTTCGACTTGCTATTTTCAAAGCATCACCAGTTGCTTGCGGATCATCTGATAATACTTCCCCTCCTTAGCAATCAGCTCCGCATGGGTACCTTCTTCGACAAGTTTGCCTTTGTCCAGCACATACAGCCTATCAAACTCCTGAACGGCTGCCAATCGGTGTGTGATGAAAATGATTGTCTTTCCTTCAGTAGCCAGCATTCGGATGGACTGCTGTACAAACTGCTCCGAGTCGGGATCGAGGGAAGCCGTAGCCTCATCCAAAATCAGGATCTCCGGATCACGATAAAGGGCCCTCGCTATAGCTATTCGTTGCTTTTGCCCACCAGACAGCGAGGCTCCATTTTCTCCCAAATAAGTCCCGAAGCCATTGGGCAGGCTCTCGACAAAATCTATCATCCCCAGTCGGTGACAGATCTGTACTACCCGCTGCATATCGGGTTGATAGTCTCCCAAGGCGATATTTTCCAGTACGTTTCCGGCAAAGAGGTCAATCCGCTGCGGGACTACGGATACCAATCGTCTCAGGGAGCTGTTATCCACGAATTTGATATCATGGTCTCCGATGTAGATGTTGCCGGATTGGAGGGGATAAAGGTTCTGAAGCAGGGAAACCAAGGTGCTTTTACCGGAACCGCTTTCCCCGATGACTCCTGAGATTTTACCTTTGGGGAAAACCAAGGAAAGATTTTCGAACACATTGGCCCGGGAACCATAGCGAAAAGAAACGTTCCGAAAGGTAATGTCACCTACATCTGTTTTCTTAATCGGGAAGGTTTCCTCAGACTTTTCCACCTCCAAGTCCATGATTTCAAAGAGTCGGTCCGCGGCAATCAAGGCGTTTTGAATGGTCTTATTCATCCCGATCAGACTGGAAACCGGCCCGGTCAGGTAGCCGGTCAAGGCGTAAAATGACATCAATTCCCCTGGGGTAATCTCATTTTGCAATACATAGCCTGCACCTACCCAAAGTAGGATAATTGTAAACAGCCTAGATACCGCCTCGGAGGAGGTTCCAGAGAAAATACTGTTCAGCCCTGAGCGATAGACGGTTCGAAGCAAGGCGATAAACCGCATCTCGGTCTTGATATTGGCATGGTCTTCTGCCCCAAAGCGCTTGATGGTACCGGCCGAGGTGATGGATTCGACGAGTTGGGATTCAAGTTCGGCAGACTCTTCCATCAGCCTACGTTCGGCTTTTTTATTCAGACGATTGGATATCCAGTAGATGATCGAATAGAATGGGATCAACAGCAGCATGACCAAGGCGAGCTTCCAGTAGAAGGTAAACATCAGCGCAAAGGAAAAAATGATGATAAACACATTGACCAAAAAGCTGATGGACACTTCATTGATAAAAGCGCGGATTTTCACCGCATCATTGATCCGGGAGATAATTTCCCCCACCCGCATCGTATCAAAAAACCGCTGAGGCAAGGACAGCAGGTGCTTATAGTAGCCCAAAATCAATCGAGCATCAATCCGTTGACCCACCTTGATGATGAAGAGCGTCTTGAAAGTTCCGATCACTCGCTGAAAAACCAAGAGCACTATCATCGCTACCGAAAGCAGGTTGAGCAAATTAGTGTTTCTACCTATAAATACATGATCAATAATCTTCTGCACATAGATCGAGGTAGAGAGTCCCAAAACAGTGTAGATCACTGCCCCAAGTAGGGATTGGATCATGACTCCACGGTGTGGACGAACCAAAAACCAGAACCTTGTCCAGGTGCCCACTTTTTGGCTTAACGCCTGAAACTCCTCATTGGGCATCAGCAGCACCAAAACCCCCGTCCACATTTCCTTGAAGGCATCAGGAGTCACCTTGTGGATCTGTCCATCACCCGGATCCATGTATTCCACCTGCTTGTCGGTGACTTTGTACAAGACGACATAGTGATGCAGGACTTTTTTCACAATGACATGGGCGATGACGGGCATGGGGACATCCATCAAGGCATCGAATTCCCCGCGGACCCCTTTGGCCGAAAAGCCCATTTTGGTAGCTGCCTCGATCAATCCCAGGACATTGGTTCCTTTTTGATCCGTGGATGCCATCTGTCGGATCTTTGCCACGGGCAATTCCAGTTTGTAAAAAGCGGCTACGGAAGCAAGGCATGCTGCCCCACAGTCGGTAATATCTCGTTGTTTGGTTTTGATGCTCATGGGTCAAAAAAATTAAGCCGATTTAGCCATCGATGGATTTAGCCAGTTATCTACTTTATCATATAGTAGCTGGAAAAGTGATCGCCTCGCTACGACAAAGCGGGCATTGAAGGTCATCCCTTTACGGATCTCTCCACTTTGTCCACTGGGCAGCTTTAGTGTCAAAGAATCCAATTTGCAGGTCACCAAAAAGCCTGCTTCCTTTTCCGAAATCAGGGCAAGGTCATTGGCTATTTCGACCACTTTGCCCGTAGCGACTCCCCACTGATTGTAATTGTAAGCATCCACTTGGAATTTGACCTCCTGACCAATTTTCAAAAAAGCAATATCGGCGGGAGAGATGTAAGTCACCGCCATAAGTTCGGAATCAGGTGAAATCTCTGCCAACTTTTGATTGTGATAGACAAAATCACCGGCATTCAAATTCTGGACATTCATCAGCGTCCCTGAAGTACCGGCAATGACCTTAAACTGATCCATTTGTTCCTGAGAAACTTCGAGTTGACTGATGATGCGATCTCGTTCAGTGCTATGGTTGACGAGTTCCTGCCCCCATTGATTGAGGCGTTGCTTTTTGAGTAGTTCCAGCTGCGTACTTGCCTGCTGATATTGGACCTGAACTTCATCAAATTCTGCAAAAGCGATCGATTTGCTCTCGAAGAGGATCTTTGCCCGTTGAAAGTCCCGATCCAATTTCTTTACCAAGGTTTCTTGATTGAGAAGTTGGGACTGATATTCATACAAGGAAGCTTGATAGAGATTGGATTTCAATCTTGGGTTATAGCCTTCCTCATGAGATGGATGGTTGATCAACAAATTCAAATCCTGAATAAAATCCTGAAGTAAGTCTAGCCGCTCTTTCAAGGCTTTCATTTCCAGATTGAGCTGCTCTCCTCTGATGACAGCAAGGACTTCTCCCTGCTTCACCTCCTGATTTTCGGAAAGGTTCCATGACTCCAATCTTCCTCCCGTGGGGATTTGGATAGGGTTTCTTTGGATACTTGACTGAAAGGTTCCTCTGGTTTGAACGGCTACATCCACTACAATCAAAGGAAGAGAAGCTAGTGCCAAGAGAATAAGTCCAAGTGCGATCAGATAAATCACTTTGGATCGGATTCGGATCTGTGAATCGTATACCTCGACGGAGTTATTTAAAATGGCGGAAGGGAATATTTTAGTCTCCATTTTTTAAAAAATCAAAAGTTCCAAAATCAGGATAGCGAACCAGCCCAACAGGCAGTAAATGCCAAGAGGAAAAATAACCTGTTGTGTCGTTGGAAGGCCGAACGTCCTTTGTGTTACTTGGTAAAGATCTCGACCAACTCAATTCAACAAGGCTGTAAGAACTACCCTGCTCATGTCGATGGGAGACTACTGTACTTCGCAACTGCAACCACCCTGTCAATAAAAATGTAACCGCATACCCCGCGATCAATCCTAAAATCCTCATAAAAATCCGTTCAGGTAAAAATTAAACCTTAATTAATCGAATAACTAAAAGAGAATTCTAAATTCCAAAAATTGTTTAAGCCAGTTTATTCTTGGATAAATTCAAAAAATACATAAAACTAAATTTAACGAAATATTATTCTACCCCCCCCCTAATAATTTAATATGAATTCAGAATTTAGTTTTGTTTTTGCCTAAAAAATTAATTAAAATATTTTTACACTTTTATTGAAAAATTTTATTGAATTAACATGAGTTTGCCGGGTAGCTTAAAAAAGCTTTAGCTTTTATACTTTGTGTCCTTGAAAAGGATTGATTTGGCCAAGACCAATGAAATTCATGTAGAGATTAATACTGCCTTTTCCCTCTTCTTAGCGCAGCCTGTGCGGTTAAAAAAAAGTTCTAACAAGTGAGGTGTTATTGGAATTTAAAGTCTCCAATAACACCGCTTTCATGAATTTGATTTCACTTCTTCCCTTTCGGTCTCAACGGTCTGCATTCCACATCTGCCACAAAATAATTTGGATGCGTCTCCAATGTCTGAACGATTGTCTGAGCGACATCTTCTGGACGCATCATGTTTTCATTCGTCGTCGTTCCTTCTATTTTGTCAAAAAAGTTGGTTTGGATAGAGCCGGGATAGAAGGTCGAAACCTTGATTCCGAAGTCGCGCAACTCCATGTACATCGAATGTGAGATTCCTCTGACCGCATGTTTGGTCCCTACATATCCAGCAAAATTGGCCACACCATTCAATCCTGCAATGGAGGCTACATTGAGAATATGCCCCTCATCAGCCGCTTTCATGGCAGGAACCAATCGCTTGCTGACATAGAAAATCCCATGCACATTGGTATCAAACATCGATTTCCAGTCATCCGAGGACATATCTTCAAATTTCCCTGCCACACCAAACCCGGCATTATTGACCAGAATGCGAATATCGGATCCCAGCTTCTCAACAGTTGCCAAGAATGCTTTTTCAACTTGTTCTTCCACAGCGACATCGCAAACGAAAAAGTGGAAATTGGCATGCTTCAAATCAGGAGCCGTTCTACCCCAGCCTGCTACAACAGTCCCTTTTTCCAATAATTGTTTTACTACTTCAAGTCCTACACCTTTACTGACTCCGGTGACGACTGCAATTTTATCTTTCAATTCCATATCCTGTTCTTTTGTAGAGTAAAGGATTAATTGAATGAAAAGTTCTCCAATCAGAGATTTAATCCCAATAGGGAAAGCTTTGTAAAACTTCTATCTTTATTTTCACCCAATCAAATAGCCACGATCCATACCATCAAACTTATTAAATTATGAAAAAACTTACGCTAGCCCTGATTTTAATCAGCGGAACGGCATTTGGCCAAACCAAGCTTCGTCCGGAAATTGATAAAAAAGCTGCTTCCATTGAAGCTAAAGTCATCGAGTGGAGACGCGACATTCACCAAAATCCCGAACTCGGAAACAGCGAATTTCGAACTGCTAAAAAAGTGGCTGATCACCTTCGCGCATTGGGAATTGAAGTTCAGGAAGGTGTTGCTGTCACTGGCGTGGTAGGTATTCTGAAAGGAGGAAAACCAGGTCCAACCGTGGCACTTCGTGCAGACATGGATGCACTTCCTGTCACTGAGCGAGCAGATTTACCCTTCAAATCTACAGTCACCACCATTTACAACGGTCAAGAAACAGGCGTCATGCATGCTTGTGGACATGACACACACGTGGCGATTTTAATGGGCGTGGCCGAAGTATTGGCAGAAATGAAAAATGAACTTCAGGGTACGGTGAAATTTCTTTTCCAACCTGCAGAAGAAGGGATCTATCAGGAAGGTGTGACCTCCTGGGGTGCCAAGCAAATGGTAGAAGAAGGGGTAATGAAGGACGTGGATGCGGTTTTCGGGTTGCATATCGGTTCGCAGATGGAAGTTGGGAAGATAGGCTATCGATCGGGACCAGCCCTGGCAGGCGTGGATAATCTCGAAATCACGGTACATGGCACTCAGGCCCACGGAGCTTCTCCTTGGTCCGGAGTGGATCCTATCGTCACCTCAGCACAAATCATAAATGGACTTCAAACCATTATTTCAAGGAATGTAAACATCACAGCAGCGCCTGCAATTGTTACTGTTGGAGCCATCCATGGTGGAATTCGCCACAATATAATTCCTGAAAAAGTCGAAATGATCGGCACGATCCGAACGTTTGGCGATGAGCAGCAAAATCTCGTACACAAAAGGATTACAGAAATCGCCACTAACATTGCCTTGAGTGCCGGTGGAAAAGCCGATGTCAACATCACCAAACTTTACCCTGCCACCGTCAATGATCCTGTACTGACCAAGCAAATGGAGTCTACAATTTTGGCTGCTGCAGGGGCTGGTAATGTAATTATCAATCCACTGATCACCGGAGCCGAAGATTTTAGCTTTTTCCAACGTGAAAAGCCGGGATTGTTTATTTCCCTGGGAGGAATGAAAAAAGGCGGCGACCCGACCAAAACTCCTTCGCATCATACGCCTGATTTCTACATCGACGAAGGTGGATTCGTATTGGGAATGCGCGTAATGAGCTACTTTGTTGTGGATTATATGGGGATGAAAAAGTGAAATAGACCATAGTTGATAGACCATAGTCCATAGAAAACCCCTGCTGAAGTGATTCGCGAGGTGGAAAAATTCTAGTTCCATAAATAAAACACTATTAAATAAAAAAATTGAAAAAGCTCCTTATGTTAAGCTTCCTGATTTCTGCAGGCAGCTTCGGACAGTCTAGTTTGCACGCAAAAATTGATAAATCAGCGGATAAAATTGAATCCAAAGTCATCGACTGGCGAAGAGATTTTCACAAACATCCTGAATTAGGCAATCAGGAATTCCGCACCGCCAAAATTGTCGCTGATCATCTGCGGTCCTTGGGAATGGAGGTCACCGAAAATGTAGCTGTCACCGGTGTGGTAGGGATCCTCAGAGGTGGCAAGCCCGGGCCGATGGTTGCACTCCGTGCAGATATGGACGCACTTCCTGTGGCAGAGCGAAATGATCTCCCCTTCCGATCCGTAAATACCGGGACATACAATGGGCAGGAAACAGGAATAATGCATGCATGTGGACACGATTCCCATGTGGCCATTTTGATGGGAGTGGCGGAAGTTTTGGCAGGAATGAAAAATCAATTGGAAGGCTCGGTCAAATTTATCTTTCAACCTGCAGAGGAAGGAATCTACGAACCGGGAGTGACCACTTTCGGTGCCAAGCAAATGGTGGAAGAAGGAGTGATGACCGATGTAGATGCCATCTTTGGGCTACACATTTGGGCAGCGATAGAGGCTGGAAAAATCGGCTATCGGTCTGGACCTTTTATGGCAGGAGTGGATAATCTGGAGGTAACTATTACCGGTACCCAGGCCCACGGTGCATCTCCCTGGTCTGGTGTAGACCCCATAGTAACTTCCGCCCAGGCTATTCTAGGACTCCAAACTATTCTTTCCAGAAATGTCAATATCGCAGAAAATCCGGCAGTGGTGACCGTTGGCGCTATTCATGGAGGAATCCGCCACAACATCATTCCGGAAAAAGTCGAAATGATTGGCACTATCCGAACCTTTGGTGAAGAACAACAGACACTTGTCCATCAAAGGATCCACGAAATAATTACCAACATCGCTAAAAGTGCAGGAGCCAAAGCAGACGTGAAAATCGGAAAACTATATCCTTCAACTGTAAATCCACCTGAGCTCACGGATAAAATGCTGCCTTCCCTCAATGCCGCAGCAGGAATCGGGAATGTGATTTCCATGGACCCGGTGACGGGATCAGAGGACTTCAGTTTCTTCCAAAAAGAAAAACCGGGTTTCTTTATATTCTTAGGGGGCATGAAAAAAGGGGGAGATCCACTGACTACACCCTCCCACCATACACCTGATTTCTACATCGACGAAGCCGGATTTGTGCTGGGCGTACGGGCAATGAGCTACTTTGTGGTGGATTATATGGGTATGAAAAAGTAAATAAAACCCTAGCTGATAGACCATAGCCCATAGAAAACCCCTCCTGAAGCAATTGGGAGGGGTAAATTTTTTCTCAAAAACAAGTGAGTCAATAAAGCAGGCTTAGCCAAGGATCCTAAATATTTCAATTTTTAAATCTTTCAATATTCCAATCCCTTAATCATCAAACCACCACTCGGGATACTCCATTTGACTGTTCGGAAATGCGTTGCAGTTTAAACAGGTTGGCAGATATTGGTCTAGCCGCTTGCTAGGAATATATTCGCAGCTTTTTCCCAAAAAGAAAGGGACATCCGCAAATGTGGTATAGATTCTCGAAACCTTGGCCCTTGCCACTTCAAAATACCCTAGAACTACTTCATCTGGATTGTTGACATTATATAGATTTCCCTGAATCGAAGCCGGTGGAGAATCAAATACAGAGCCTGTATTATTAACCAATTCTCTCACCCTTCTCCAATATTCGTAGGTATTTTTTGAAATACTCAATTGTCGGACTGTGAAATAATGCCTGCTGAGAAAGGACTGATCAACCAGTCGCTTGGCGACGATTTGCGTGCTTTTCCCTCCCGGTTTATTGAGAAGGTCCCCATTGATCAGTGTGATTCGCTCAGGGTCGGGAAAACCAAATACGATACAGGGAGGCGGAGGCGTATTAAACGGATTTGGAAAAAAGGTCAAATCCCAAAAATATGCCTCATCCACTGCCCAACGCAAGTAATAATCCCCAACTTGATCCGGCAAGGTCACCGCTGTCTTAATCAATACCTGAGCCGCATCAGGATTATCCTTCAACCGGGTCCGCTCAAATGAAAAACTCAATTCATCCGATCCGATTACCTCAGGAATTTTTTGAGGTCTAGAGCGATATACCCGATCTCCTACTCGTATCTCCAGATATAATTCTGAATTTGACCCAGTCCCCAGGTAGTCAGATAGCTCATACTTGCCGGGCTCGGTTTCTTGATAGACCCATGGTCTCCCCTGACTGGCATCCACTAAGGTTACCCTTGCACCCTGCAAAGGCCTTGGCAAATCATTTAATGTAAAAATCCTGTTTTCTTCGTCTGCAAGTAGCGGCTTTCTGGCTTTGGAAGTCGTCTCTGATAGAAAAACAACCTGTGGTTCATTCAGATTGGTCAATATGCCCGATACGATCAATCGTTCCCGTTCTAATTTTTCCAACTCAAATTCAATCTGCTCCACACAGGAATTAAGGCTAAGGAATACAATCAATACGCCTAAAATTTTCAACTTTTTCATTGTTTCCCTCCCCATTTAATGCTGTAAGTAATCGAAGGAAAAATTGATCCCAATATTGCCAGACGATAAGGTCTCAACTGCTTCGAATCTTCATCTTTTTGCCAAAAAACCGAATACGCATTTTTCCTTCCAAAAAGATTGTAAATACTGAAATTCAAACTGTCTCCTTTCTTGGAGAATACTTTTTCGATTGTGTAAGAAACGTCCACCCGGAAGTAATCTGGAATTCGATATTGATTTCTATTGGAATAATCCGGCACTACAAGCCCACCATTCAGGATGTACGATGCACTCACTGCACTGACCGGACGGCCGGTGGCATAATTGACCGAGAAGTTGAAAAGCCCTCTCGGGTACATCTTACGGCTAAGGATAAAATTGACCTCGTGCGGTTTGTCATAGTTCGAAGGGAAACGCTCATTCCTATTGATTTGCTCTTCGCTAAACTCACTTTGGGAAGTAAAAAAAGAACGGGAATACGTATAAGCCAACCATCCTGTCGCCACGCCAAGGTTTTTCTTGATCAGAAACTCAGCACCATAGGCCTCCCCCTTTCCAAAAACCAATTCAGTCTCCATGTGCGGATTTAGAAATATCTGCGCAAAATCCCGGTATTCCACTTGGTTGACACTTGTCCTGTAAAAGGCGTCAATGGAATATTCCCAGCTGTTGTCTTTCGCATTTTTAAAGATCCCAAGGGAGAAATTATCCGAGCGCTGCGGTGGGATGTAGCTTGTGCTCAATTGCCAAAGGTCTATCGGAGTTGGTCCAAACGTATTGGACACAGACTGAATGTACTGAAAGAGTCTCGCATAACTGGCCTTCACAGACAGTGTAGCATTCAGATTTTGTCTGAGTGAAAATCTGGGTTCAAAACCCGAATACGACTTAATTTTCCCGGAAGGAAATGGAGTTTCACCTGTGATATTACTTTCACTGATCGGCCCGTTCGGATTGTACTGATACACTGTATCCGCACCCAATTGGGAATAACCTGAATACCTCAAGCCTCCGACAAATCCGGTATTTTCTCCCAGCTCATATTCCAAAGACAAAAATCCGGATAGTTCCATTCCCCGCTCTTTCCCAACTTGCTCTTCCTGAATGGCGGAGAATTCGTCAAATGGAGAAATTCGCTCTGGTTTTCCCTGATAATAAATCCCTTCCAAACCACCTGTTAACGCAAGTTTATCATTAGCCCAAGTGCCAGACACTTTTCCTTGCCGGTAGCGCATCCCATTCTTCACTTTGGCAGCATCGACACCTTCAGGGTCAAAAAAAGCATTATCAAAGTTGCCGTCAGCCAATAAACCGGTGATGGAAATATTTTCTCCTAAAATCCCTTTATATCTCAGCGAACTGATCCGGTTTGCCCATTCGTATCCAAATTGATCCGAAAACTGAAAGTCGTCGGCTGTCACCAGCGTGTTGGCTTCAAGCAGATGCCCCTTGCCCAGATCCCAGTTCAATCCTAGGTAGCCGTCATAAAAATTCAGCCTACTATTCTGAATATCCAAGTCCCGCACCTGTCCAAGGAGCCAGTTCACGTTCGAAACTCTACCACCAAAAATCACCGATACCTTGTCTTTTACAACCGGTCCTTCGATTAATACTTTGCCATTGGATGTTCCAAACCCGACTTGGCCCTGCCAGCTTTCACTGCTTCCGGGCCTCATCAGGATATTCAGTGCAGAACCTGCTCTTCCTCCAAAGTTAGCCGGTAGATTTCCTTTGTAAAGCGTGAAATTCTCTGTCACATCAGTATTGAAGCCTGACAGAAATCCAAGAGCATGATTGGAACTTAAGACCAATACTTCATTCATCAGCAAGAGATTTTGATCTGCCTTGGCCCCACGGACATTAATTCCGGAGGTCCCTTCACCTACAGAACTCACGCCGGGTAGAAGCTGGAGCCCCTTGAAAATATCTGCTTCACCCAGAAATGCAGGAATAGCTCTCAGTTCAGTGGTCGTCAGTTTGGTGACTCCCGTGATTGGATTTCTCACATTTCGATCAGGCTCTTCGGACAGGACTACCACACCATCAAGTTCGAATGCTTTTTCAACCATTTGCACACTAACAACGGCGTTTTCATAAAGCAAAATCCTGGTAAAAACCGGAACGTTGGAAATATGCCGAAAGGCTACACGATGATCTCCGGGAGTAATAGTCAAGTAATACGTCCCAAATCGATCTGTACTTACGCCGGTAAAAACTCCGTCAACATGTACACCTACCCCTTCAATTGGCTTAGCACCATCTTTTGAAGTGACTTTACCTGTTAAAATATAGGTACCGGGATGGGGGCCTTCTATTTTTCCAAAAGAAAAACGAAGCGAATCTGTCTGTCCGAAAGTCGGAAAACAAAAAATCAAAATGAGAAAAAGTGAACTAACGTAAAATCTTATCATAACAAGTTCAAGAAACCAAATTTACCGAAAAGCACAGGTCCTTTTATTGTAAACGGGCCAAAAATCCTTTCGCTACAAAACTAAAAAAGAATAGAGGCTCTGGAAGTGTGAAAGTACCACGGCGTAAAAATGGATAAAAGCTAAAAATCCGGTTACTTCAAAATCACATCGTCATCAATAGAAACTAAGAATCCAATCTCTGGTGAAGCAGGATTCTTAGTTTTAATTTCCGCAAACGAATTAAATGACGGCGACCAATTCTTTCAAAATCATCCCCATGACTGGTTCGGCCTTGGCTGCGGCAGCGAGTACATAGGCGATATCTACTTTATGGATTCTACCCTCAATACCCATATCGGTAATCGCTGATATCCCGAATACTTCCATTCCGGAATGCCGTGCAACCAACACCTCGGGAACAGTACTCATGCCCACCGCATCGCCTCCAATAATTCGTAAATATTTGTATTCAGCAGGGGTTTCCAGGTTGGGCCCTTCCACTCCTGCATAAACGCCAAGATGAAGTTTGACCCCATTTTTTTCAGCAATTTTGAGCGCTTTTTCGATCAATTCATGCGAATAGGCATCGCTCATATCAGGAAATCTCGGGCCTAATTCATCGTAATTTTTGCCGCGTAGTGGATTATCCGAAAACAGGTTGATGTGATCGGTGATAAGCATCACGTCTCCGACTTCCTGCGCAGGATTTAGCCCGCCGCAGGCATTGGAGACCAACAAAGTGCCTACACCCAGTTTTTTCATTACCCGCACCGGAAAAGTCACTTCTTTCATCGAATAGCCCTCGTAGTAATGAAACCTCCCTTTCATTGCCATTACTTTTTTACCTGAAAGGGCACCAAAAATTAACTTCCCAGAATGGCTTTCCACTGTGGAAACAGGGAAATGAGGAATGTCTTTGTAATCTATTTCAAGTTCGACTTCAATCTGATTTCCGAGACTTCCCAGACCAGTACCTAAAATAATTCCTATCGGAACTTCCGATGGGTGTAGCTTTTGGATAAATGAAACAGCGTCTTGAATTTGATTGAGGTAGTCCATGTTTTTTTTGGAAGATTTACGGGCAAAGATAGGATTTTGGTCCAGGCTTAGAACTTTTCAACCTACTTGCTTGTATAGGAAACATAAAAATCTCCTTATGGTTAAAATTATCGTTGGCACAAACCGTAAAAATTCAGTTTCCAAGGTCATAGCTGAATTTTACCAATCGATTCTACTTGAAAAAGGTGCAGCATCCGAAATCTTGGAGCTGGAGCATTTGCCGGCAGACTTTATTGCTACAGCACTTTATGAAAATAATGGGAAAAACGATGGCTATAATGCCTTTCAAGGCCGGGTTAATGCCGGGACAAAGTTTGTTTTCATCGTACCGGAGTACAACGGTTCTTTTCCGGGAATTCTCAAATCATTCATAGACGGAATGACCTATCCGAACACTTTTCGGAATAAAAAATGTGCATTGGTTGGAATTTCATCTGGAGTTGGCGGGGGTGGCATCGCTTTGAGCCACCTTACCGACATCTTCCATTATCTGGGTATGCATGTCCTTGCTCTCAAGCCGAAGCTTGCCAAAATCGAGCAAAATATGTCAGATAACCTGCTCACCAACAGGCTGTATGTAGAACTGCTGCAAACCCAGGCAGACATGCTGCTTGAATTTTAGGAATTAATCCACATTATCATGCAGGAATCTGTTGTTGCCGAGAATCTCGTTCTCGTCGCTCAGATTGTACTTGCTTGTCTCAGACTCTGAACTGTGCTGTGGTTCATTCAGTACCACATTCTTGCGCTGATATGCCGGCACGTTCATTTTTTCTTTCAGTTCCTCAGGACTTGGATTGAACGCCCGGTTACCTTTCAGTTTTTCAAATCGCTCATGTGCACGCTGGATTGCCTTCTGCTTCATCTGCTCGTAGTAATCATTTGCAAATAGCTGTGGAACTGGCTCTGATTCCTTAGGAAGGACTTCAGACTGCTTCTCAGAATCATCTTCCAATTTGAAAACAATCTTTTCGGACTTCACTTCCTGAGTAATTTCCTCATGGTCTTCCTGAATTGGATTTACCCGGAAAACAAACTCTTCCATTTCTTCTTCAACCGGCTTCAGCGGCGCAGCAGCAGGTGCTTTTGGCAGATTGAAAGTGAAAGTTGCCCCACCAGAAATCGGCTCCTCTTTTACTTTTTGGCTTTTGCCTGAATCCAGGTTGATGACAGTCTTCACTATCTCGGGATTTGCTACAGGCGTGTTGGCAATTGGATTTGCGAATGCTGAAACCGGAGCAGAAAATTCTCTGTTTCTACGCTTTTCAGAGAGTTTATCCATTTCAAAACCAGTAGCGATGACCGTCACACGGATAGCTTTGCCAAGTTCCGGATCGATACCCTGACCGAAGATTAGTTCAGCATTGTCACCGGCTTTTTCTTGGATGTATTCAGTGATTTCGCTGAGTTCGTCCATAGAAAGTTCCTCATCTTCACCAGACATGATGGAAAGAAGTATTTTTTGAGCGCCTTTGATATCCACATTATTGAGCAATGGAGAAGAAATAGCAGCTCCGGCTGCGCGGATCGCACGACCTTCACCTTCTTCAGTGGAGGATCCCATCACTGCCGCTCCGGCCTCCTTCATGACAGTCTTCACATCCTCAAAGTCGACGTTGACATCCTGATGGATTGTAATGATTTCGGCGATTGATTTCGCTGCGGTAGTCAGGATATCGTCTGCCTTGCTGAATGCAGTGCGGATAGCCAGGTTACCGTAGATTTCACGCAGTTTGTCATTGAGAATCACCAATACAGTGTCGCAGTTTTCTCTTAGCGATTCAATGCCTGCCTGAGCTACAGCCATTTTCTTTTTCCCCTCAAACATGAAGGGAGCAGTCACGATACCCACGGTCAGGATATTGAGTTCTTTGGCGATTTTGGCTACAATCGGCGCTGCACCTGTGCCTGTACCACCGCCCATTCCTGCAGTGATGAATACCATTTTGGTATTATCCGCAAGTAACTCGCGGATCTCCTCTTGAGACTCAAGGGCAGCGTTTCGTCCTTGCTCCGGATTGGCACCTGCACCCAGACCTTCTGTCAGGTTTGCACCAAGCTGCAGTCTCAATGGAACGGGGGACGATTTCAAAGCCTGTGCGTCCGTGTTGACCACGACAAACTCCACGTCCTTAATTCCCTGTGCGTACATGTGGTTTACGGCATTGCTGCCGCCGCCTCCTACGCCAATTACCTTGATAATCGACTTTTGATTTCTCGGGAGGTCAAATCTGTAATCTTTCATGCTATCTGACATATTTTTTGATTTGGTGAATAGTTATGGTTGTTGTGTTTCATAATGGAAGAGGGTTAAGAAGGAAGTAATCTGCAAGGCGGATTACCTCCTCAATCATAAGCCCTAGTTATTAGTATTCTTCCCCGATGTCATCGGAGATCATAGTTTTCAAGCGATCAGTAATTCCTTTGAAGAAATTATTGGCAATTGCCTCTCTTTTCACCACGATAATGGGCTTGATTCCGGAGTTGGCTTTTCTTTTCAGATAGCCTTCCTCGCGATTGTCCAAAGCCTTGAACCCGGCTAATACCAAGCCCACTGATGTGGCATACATCGGACTTTTCACATCTTCAATCACTGACTTGCCGAGATGCTCGTTTGGAAATCCGATTCTGGAATCCAGTCCGGTCATGTATTCAAACAGCTGGGAAATGCACTGCAACTGTGAACCTCCACCGGTGATTACTATACCTCCAGCCAATTTTTTATAGTAGCCACTTTGCATGATTTCGTTTTGGACGATTTCGATGATTTCCTCCATTCTTGCCTGGATAATTGAAGCCAGGTTCCGGATGGAAATTTCCTTTGGTGGCCTGTTTCTAAGTCCCGGTATGGATACGATTTCGTTCGGATTGGCTTCTTCCGCTATTGCTTTACCAAAGCGGGTTTTGAGCAATTCTGCCTGATTTTGCATCAGCATGCAGCCTTCCTTGATATCGGCAGTGATGATGTTTCCTCCAAGTGGGATTACCGCAGTGTGACGGATTATATTTTCATAGAAAATGGCAATGTCAGTGGTGCCGCCTCCGATGTCAACCAGACATACGCCTGCTTCCTTTTCATCGTCGCTCAATACTGAAAGTGAGCTGGCAAGGGGTTCCAAAATCAGTTGTTTGGATTCAAGAGAAGCCTTTTTCACACACTTGTTGATATTGTGAATAGCAGTAGTCTGGGCGGTGATGATATGGAAATCTGCCTCAAGACGTGTACCCGCCATTCCTACAGGATCTTTGATTCCACCTTCGTAGTCCACCGTGTAATCCTGCGGCATCACATGGATAATGCTGTTTCCCGGAGGCACGACGATGTTGTGCATATCAGCGGAAAGTCGCTGCACGTCTTCCACCGTAATCTCATCCTCAGTAGGCTGGCGCATGATGCTCCCATGCATGATTTTGCTTTGGATGTGCTGTCCGGCGATTCCGACGATAACCTCTGCGATATTCACATCGGCCATATTGGAGCAATCCTCCACGGCTTTCTGGATCGCATGTACAGTCTTCTCGATATTGGTTACGATGCCGCGATCTACTCCATCAGAGACTGCCTTGCCCATGCCTAGGACTTCGAGTTTCCCAAACTCATTCTTGCGTCCGATGATCGCGCAGATTTTGGTCGTCCCAATGTCCAGACCTACGATTAATTTGTCGTTTTCCATATCCAAGCTTTATTCACAAACAATTTGATTTTTAAATTTCACGCTGATCCGCTCGTAAGCATTCCAGCCTTTTCTTGGTAAAATCTCTTTATACAGCACTTCGATCCGTCTGAATTTGCTCTCGATGTCGTGCGCATCTCCAAACTCGATCACTTGCTTCCCAACTTGCTGATGCAATCGGATGTCGTCCTTCTTATTAATCTCCAACTCACTCACCTGAGCACTCCAAAACTCATCTTCAGTGACAAACCGGATCAAGGACATCAATTCAGGCATCGAATCAACACTTCCCTGATCCATCAATTGCTCTGCAAAAGCACCTTCCAAAATCAGCACCCGACTGGTATAAGTAGGTGAGGTGGGGATGATCAATCCCTCCGTAGTGATATATCCGTCGGCTGCCATCGGTCTGGCAATTCTAGCGATGGGCTCGTGCTGATGGATAGTCATTTTTAGGATTCCTTTTTGCCCGACAGATGTTTCCACCGATTTGATAAATGGATGTCCTGAAAGTCTTTTCTCAATCGCTGCCAAAGGAACTTCCCCCATCGGAAGTCCCGATTTCAGCTCAGGAAATGCAGACATTACTATTGCTTCAATTTCTTTCTCCTCTACAAAATAGACTCCGCTGACAGCCTTGAGGTCTACTTCAAATCCCTGATAGACTTTGAGCTGATTTTGCTTTTCCACAAACCCGATGAATCCGACCAAAACCAGACAAAGGGTCACCAATCCAAGCGCTTTTTTAAGTTTTGCCTTATTCATGCCTCACCCTGTTTGGTTCTTGAATCCATCCAGGCCGCTATACCCGGAACCAATCGATCAATATCTCCCGCACCCATAGTCACCAGGACTTCGGGACGGGATTCCAGCAGGTAGTCCATTACCTGTTCTTTATTCATCAGCGTCTTTTTACCCGTCTGAATTCCATTCAAAAGCATCGCAGAAGTCACTCCTTCAATGGGAAGTTCCCGGGCTGGGTAAATGTCCAGCAGCACCACTTCATCTGCCAACGACAGGCTTTCAGAAAATCCTGCCGCAAAGTCTCTTGTCCGTGTAAACAGATGAGGCTGGAAAATCACCGTGAGTCGCTGTGTAGGGTACATAGCCCGCACAGAGCTCAGGCAAGCTTTGATTTCCTCGGGATGATGCGCATAGTCATCGATAAAAATATGTCCCGGCACGGTGGAATGTATCTCAAACCGACGTTTTACGCCTTTGAATGACTTGATACCTTGCCGTATCTGCTTCTCACTTACACCATGATCAATTGCGATGGCTATGGCAACCAAAGCATTTTCCACATTGTGAAAACCCGGAATGTGAAGTTCCAATCCTTTGATTTGTGCTTTGGTCCCCATGTAATCAAAGAGGAAAATTCCCGGTTTAGCGATGATATTATCGGCATGAATTCCAGAGGACCTCAATCCATATTCTCTAATCCCTGCACTGATCCCCATGTTCTCTCCCAAGCGATACCATGCATGGGATTGGATGTAGAGTTTACCCTTTTTATCTACCAACTTGATGAAGTCACGGAAACCATCCAATATCGTGGCCTCATCGCCGTAGATGTCCAGATGATCCGCGTCTGCACTCGTGACCACTGCCTCGTTTGGATGAAGCTTCAGGAAGGAGCGGTCAAATTCATCTGCCTCGACCACGACAAGTGTTGCTACTTTTGATTTGCCCGGCAAAATCAAGTTGCTGTTGTAATTCTGAGTAATCCCTCCTAGGAATGCAGCGACAGGTTTGCCTGCCGATTTCAGCAAATGAGCGATCAGGGAAGAGGTGCTGGTCTTACCGTGAGTTCCCGCTACTGCTATGGTATAAAAATCCTTGGTAATCATCCCAAGAACTTCGGATCGCTTCTTTAATTGGTAATGAGCCTGGAAGAAATTTAACAGCACACTATTCTTTGGGATAGCAGGGGTCCAGACAACCAAAACCTCATCCGGATTGGAGGTAAATTCAATCGGAATATCCGCTGCAGAATCCTTGAAACTGATCACCATGCCTTCCTTTTCCAGCTCCTCAGTCAAAGGCGAAGGAGTCTTGTCATACCCTGCCACAGGATATCCTTCATGTCGGAACCATCGGGCCAAGGCACTCATGCCGATGCCCCCGATTCCGAGGAAGTAGACGCTATTTATTCCTTTGAATGTCATTTGACCAGTTTTTCCAACTCAATTACAATGGCATTTGCCGCATCCGGCTTGGCCAACTTCCTAATATTTTTCCCCAATGCTTCGACTAGATTTCCGTCTTGCATCAGTGCATCAATTTTGCTTTTCAATTGCCCGATTGCTTCGGCATCTTTCAGCAGCACCGCCGCCTGATGATTGACAAAGGCCATGGCGTTTTTGGTTTGGTGATCTTCCGCCACATTGGGAGAGGGAATGAAAATCACAGGCTTGCCCACAAGGCTAAGCTCCGAAACAGAAAGGGCTCCAGCTCTGGACACAATGAGGTCTGCAACTGCATAAGCCAGGTCCATTTCGCGGATAAACTCCCTTAGATGGACATGCTTTAGATCCGCGTTTTCAAGTGTGGCCAACATTTCCTTGAAATAAAATTTCCCGCACTGCCAGAGAACCTGGTAGCCGGATTCTTCCAGCTTATGCATGTCCTTCAAAACCGCCTGATTAAGGGTTCTTGCTCCCAAGGAACCTCCCACAACCAAAACCGTCTTGCGGTCCGCTGCCAGCCCGAAATGCTCCAGCCCGATTTCTTTTTTGCCGGACAAGTCGAGAATATCTTTTCTGACAGGATTCCCGGTAATTTTAATTTTACGGGAAGGGAAAAACTTCTCCATGTTCGGGTATGCCACACAAATTGCATTTGCCTTTTTGGCCAAAAGCTTATTGGTCAATCCCGCATAGGAATTTTGCTCCTGCACCAAGGTTGGAATTCTTTTATTTTGCGCAGCATAAAGTACCGGTCCGCTTGCATAGCCACCAACACCTACTACTGCATCAGGCCTGAAATCCTGCACGATTTGGTAAGCAGCACGAAGGCTTTTGACAAGCTTGAAAGGGAAGCTAAGATTGTCCAAAGTCAGGCTTCGCTGAAGTCCCGCTATTGGCAGACCCTTGATTTCATATCCTGCTTCAGGGATTTTTTGCATTTCCATTTTTCCCAAAGCCCCCACGAAAAGAATCTCACTGGCAGGATGTTTTTCCTTCCATGCGTTGGCAATGGCGATGGCAGGATAGATATGCCCGCCGGTGCCTCCACCGCTGATGAGAATTCGATATGTCGTCTGAGTGCTAATGGCTTTTTGGGTTTATGCTGTTTTTAATCGATTTCGTACTTCGGGCACTGCCACCACTTCATCCGAGTGATCTCCGCGACTCACACTCAGAATGATCCCAAGTGCGGTTCCTGTGAAAACCAAGGACGTCCCACCCATACTAAGGAGTGGAAGAGGCAAGCCTGTAATCGGGCCCAATCCCACGGCTACGGCCATATTGACCAAAGCCTGAATGACCAGGGCGAAACTTAATCCTGCGGAAAGCAAACCTCCGAAGGCTTTGTTGGAATTAGCTACAATCCGCATCCCCCGATACAGGAGAGCGAGGTAAAGGAATAGCACGGTTGCCCCTCCTACCATTCCGTATTCTTCAATGATGATGGCGTAGATAAAATCTGAGTACGGGTGAGGCAGTGAATTGCGCTGTTCGCTGTTTCCGGGGCCTTTACCGGTGACTCCGCCTGTAGCGATTGCGATGTAGGATTGCTCGGCTTGAAAAGGAATCTTGCTGTCGTCATTTTTTGACTCCCAGAAGGCTTCGATACGGGAATAAAAGGTTTCCCCACGCTGTCCTGCAAAAACTGCTATGGTCAAACCCATTACTCCCACCATGACGACCAAAAGCAAATATTTCAATGGAACCCTGCCGATAAACATGATCAACAGGCAGGTAGCCAAAAGAAGAATCGCCGTAGACATATTGGCCATACCAATCAGCGCACAAATCACCCCGATGGCCAGGATAATAGGCAAGAAAGTCCCGGTAAAGTCTTTGATGTTATTTTGACTCTTGGCAAGCATGGCCGCCAAGGCAGCGATTAGAGAAAGCTTTGCCAAATCCGAAGGCTGGAACGCCTGATTGATCACAGGAATTGTAATCCAGCGATTGGCATCGTTGATATTGGATCCGAAAAGGTAGGTAAATGCCAGAAGTGGGATGGATAAATACATGAATAGCCGGGCATAAAGCGCGTACTTCTTGTAGGGCATCTTATGCGCCAACCACATCACAAACAAGGAGACGATTACTAAAAAGGAATGTCTGAGCAAATACAATTCAGTATTTCCTCCGGCGGTCTTGTATGCCAAAGTACCTGTGGCAGAATACACGACCAAGATGCTGAACAGAGACAGCAAAATCACGATCGCCCAGATGATGGGATCGCCCTTAAACTGCTCGTCTATCCATGCCTTCAGCGTAATCATGCTTTCTGTTTTTCTTTTAATCCTAAAACCGCTGAGCGAAACCGATCACCGCGATCTTCATAATTTTTGAATAAATCAAAGCTGGCACATGCCGGAGAAAGCAAAACCACTTCTCCCTTTTCAGCCAATTCCTGACCCCAAGCCACAGCTTCACTTATATCCTGGGTTTCTTTGATTGTGGAAATGATCCCCACAAAAGCCTTCTTTAGCTTTTCATTGTCTGTTCCCAGGCAAATCAGAACTTTTACTTTTCCATTATCCACCAAGTCATTCAGGATGGAATAATCATTTCCTTTGTCCACCCCACCTGCAATCCAGATCAAGGGCTCGACGTAGCTTCCCAGCGCGTAATAGGTCGCCTCGACATTGGTTCCTTTGCTGTCATTGACAAAGCGAACCCCGTCCATTTCCCGGACTAGCTCCATGCGATGCGGCGCATTTTTGAATGTTTTATAGCCTTGGATTAATTGAGGTTCGGTCAATCCTGCCATTAGTGCAGCCGTCCCGGCACACAGTGCATTCAGAATATTATGTTTCCCTTGTATGGAAAGTTCCGAAACAGAAATACTCGCGGAATTTCCATTTGCAGCAAGCTCCAGTGTTTTCCCATCGCTGTACCCACCCTTGCCCGGCTTCTCGGATAAGGAAATCCAATGGAAATCGGTCTTGAGCTTTTTCAGCTCCAAGCCTTTCTTTGTCAAGGGATCCTCTAGAAATGCAATTCCCTTTTCGCGCAGAGTCATGTTTTTGAACAAGCTCATTTTGGAAAAGATGTAGTTGTCTATTTGGTATTCGTAGCGATCCAAATGATCCGGAGTGATATTGGTCAATATCCCGATGGTCGGTTTAAAGCACTGGAAACCGTCAATCTGAAAGCTTGAAGCCTCAATTACCCACCAGTCGTGGTCCTGATTGACCAGCTGACCTGCCCAACTTTGACCTACATTTCCTGCCAATCCGACATCATAGCCTGCTTCTTTGAGTAAGTGAAAGGTCAAAAGTGTGGTAGTTGTTTTCCCGTTTGTTCCGGTGATGGCAATCACTTTCCCCGCACTGTATCTATAGGCAAATTCCAGCTCATCTACGACCGGAATCCCTTCATTCATCGCCTTTTTCACCAAAGGAGACTTGGTCGGAATACCGGGGCTTTTGATTATCAGATCGCAGGAAAGAACTTTTGACTCGTCATGACCACCTTCCTCAAAGTCGATACCTGCATCCAGAAGTGCATTTTTCCGCTCGGCTGCTATAATTCCTGAATCAGATACCCAAACCCCATAGCCTTCCCGCTTGGCGAGCAGTGCTGCTCCCAATCCGCTTTCTCCGGCTCCGAGGATGGCTATTTGCTTCATGTGTTAATAATTTGTTTTTTAGCGGCCACATGGAATCCCGCACGGATTCCCCGATAGCTCGGGGCATCCCTCTGTGTGTCGCTTTGGATCATGCTTGATTTCATTTAATTAGCGTAGTTTCAAAGTGGCTAAAGAAATTACCGCCAGCAGAATGCCGATGATCCAGAAGCGGGTCACAATCTTCGCCTCAGGTATTCCTTTCTTTTGGTAATGATGGTGAAGTGGAGACATCAAGAAAATCCTGCGTCCTTCACCGTATTTTTTTCGGGTGTATTTGAAATAGCCCACTTGGAGCATGACACTCACACTTTCGATCAAGAATATTCCACAGGTGATCGGGATCAAAAGCTCTTTGCGAAGCGTCAAAGCCAAAACCGCAATCACTCCTCCGAGCATCAATGAGCCTGTATCGCCCATGAAAACCTGCGCCGGATAGGCATTGTACCAAAGGAATCCAATACATGCGCCGATAAAAGCCGCAGAAAAAATCACGAGCTCCCCGGAATTGGGGATGTACATGATGCCGAGGTATTGGGAGAAAATAGCGTTACCGCTCAGGTATGCGAAAATCGCAATCGCCAGGCCTATGATTGCGGAAGTTCCTGCAGCCAAACCGTCGATTCCATCGGTGATATTCGCACCGTTAGAAACAGCTGTAATGATGAAAATCGCAACCAAAATGTATAGAACCGGAACCATGGACTCTCCCATGAACCCAAGTACACGCTCATAGTCCAACTCGTTGTTTTTAACAAAAGGAATGGTAGTCCGTAGCGCTTTTACATCCTGAAATGATGGGGTCTCCACAATCCCTTCCTCGATGGAAACCGGAGTGGAAAACTTACGGATAACGACATCATCATTATAATAGAGCGTAGCCCCTACGATAATTCCGATTCCGATCTGACCGATGATCTTGAATCGGCCTTTAAGTCCATCTTTGTTTTTGCGAAATACTTTGATGTAATCATCCAAAAACCCAATCAATCCCAGCCAAACCGTGGAAATCAGTAAAAGAATAATGTAGACATTGTTCAGATTCGCAAACAGGAGGGTTGGAATCAGGATTGCAGCGATCATCATCAAACCACCCATGGTAGGGGTTCCTTTCTTCTGCGCCTGGCCTTCCAATCCCAAATCACGGACAGTTTCTCCGATTTGCTTTCTCCGGATCCAGTTGATGATGGCTTCACCAAATGTGATGGTGATGATCAGTGAAAAAACCGCTGCCATACCCGCACGGAACGAGATGTAGCGAAACACTCCCGTTCCCGGAATGTCCAATACTCGATCTAAGTAGTCAAAAATGGGGTATAACATATCAGTTTCTCGTCAATTGTTCTAGAATCTCAGTCACGACTTCCGCATCGTCAAAGTGGTATTTTACTCCTTGGATTTCCTGATAATCTTCGTGTCCCTTTCCCGCAATCAGGATGATATCTCCTTTTTTGGAAAGCATCACGGCTGTTTTGATCGCTTCTCGTCGATCTTCAATAGTCAGGGTTTTTCGGATCTCTGAAAGCCCAACTCCTGCCTGCATTTCCCGAAGTATCGCCATAGGATCTTCGAAACGGGGATTGTCTGAGGTGAAAATGGCCTTATTGCTTTCGCTTACCGCCAACTTGGCCATAATGGGACGTTTGGTTTTGTCCCGATTTCCTCCACATCCGACCACGGTGATCAGTTGTTCGTTTCCGGTGCGCACACCGTTGATGGTTTTCAGGACATTGTCCAGCGCATCCGGCGTATGGGCATAATCTACAATTGCGATGATCCCGCCGATGGATATTCTGTCAAATCTCCCTTTTGCCCCTCTGATGGCCGACAGCGCACGAAGGACTTCATCCTCATCCTCTCCCAAAAGCGAGGCAACACCTAAGGCCCCAAGCAAATTGTAAGCGTTAAATGCTCCGATCATCCGGAACCAGATCTGTTTGCCGTTGATATCCAGCTCGAGTCCTTCGAGTGTATTCGAAATAATTTTTGCCTTAAAATCTGCTGAAGTCTTCAATGCAAAAGTGCGGTGTGCCGCCTTACAGTTTTGAAGCATGACGGAGCCACGTCTGTCATCTCCGTTTACCAGTGCAAAAGCATCCTTCGGAAGCTCATCAAACAGCTTTTTCTTGGCTTTGATGTATTCATCAAAGGTCCCGTGATAGTCGAGATGGTCGTGGGTGATATTGGTGAAAACAGCTCCTGCGAGCTTTAATCCCGCGATCCGCTCCTGAACAATTGCATGTGAACTTGCCTCCATGAAGCAATGCGTACAGCCTTCATCTACCATTTTGCGAAGCAAGGCCTGCACACTGACCGCATCCGGTGTAGTATGGGTAGCCGGGATGACTTCCTCGTTGATCTTATTTTCTACTGTAGAAAGCAATCCCGTGCTGTAGCCCATCGCAACAAACAGCTGATGCAATAGAGTCACGGTAGTGGTTTTTCCGTTGGTGCCCGTTACTCCGACAACCTTGATTTTTTGCGAAGGATTATCAAAAAAGTTAGAGGCGATGATCCCCAATGCTTTCGCGGAATTCACCACCTGGACATAGGTTATTCCCTCAGTGATTTCCTCAGGAAGTTTTTCACAGATGATGACAGTTGCCCCTTTTTTTTGGGCAGTGGCAATGAATTCGTGCCCGTCTACCTGAGTTCCCGCAATAGCAACGAAAGCACTTCTTGCCATCACATTTCTACTGTCAAAGACAATACTGCTCACCCGAATCTCCATGTCTCCAATGGTCGAGGTCAGTGATACTTTATACAATATGTCCTTGAGTACTTTCATCCTAATACCAAGTTGATTGTTGCATTTGGGCTAAGCTGTGTGCCCGGAGCAAGCGATTGCTCCACCACACGACCTTTGCCACTGTAGTTCACCTTAAGCCCCTTATTTTCCAGGACAAAAAGTGCATCTCGGAGTGGCATGCCAGAGACATCCGGCACAGTCGGCTTTCCAGTCTCATTGATTCTCAAATCAAAATTTTCAGAGATCAGGGAAGCTTTCACCCAATCCTCAGTGCTTGGGCTTTTCACTTTGATACCCAATTCATCAAAAATCCCCTGAAGCTCCTCCCCTTTTCCGGCAGTGACATAGGGCATTTTGCTGATTTGATTTTCAGCCTGGAAAATTTTGGATTGATCCACCGGATTCAATTCCATGTCCAAAGCATAGATTCGGTCTGCAATTTCTTTGAAAACCGGAGCAGATACATCGCCCCCATATGCAGCAATACCTTTTGGACTATCGATCACGATGATCATGCTGTACTTGGGTCGATCAGCAGGAAAATACCCCGCAAAGCTGGTGTAGTAGGTTTCGGTATATTTCCCGTTGACGATTTTCTGGGCTGTCCCGGTTTTTCCTGCGATTTTATAGTTATCGTTCAGGATGTTTCTTGCTGTGCCTCTCAACACCACCCCTTCCAAAAGCTCCTGAAGATGCTTTATCGTTTTTTCAGAGGCGATTTGCTTTCTCAAAACCTGAGGCTCAAACTTCTCCATCAATGTATTGCCTCTACCTACTGCTTTTACAAACAGCGGCTTCATCATGACTCCGTTATTTGCCACTGCGTTGTAAAGTGCCAAGGTATGGATGGGATTAACCTTGGATTCATATCCTATGGAAATCCACGGAAGCGAGGTCCCGTACCAGGTTTTTGACCCCGGCTTTTTGAAAAATGGTTTTCCTTCCCCTGTAAGCTGCAGATCGAATTGCTGGGCAATACCTGCTTTATCCATGTAAGCCATAAACTTGGATGGACTGGATCCAAAGTGCATATCTACCAGCTTTGAAATCGCCACATTGGACGATTTTTCGAAGGCTTCCCGAATGGTGATTGTGCCATAACCGCCATTTTTGGCATCATACATCGTCTGATTGTAGAATCTGTGCGCACCGTTTCCGGTTTCGATTGTCTCATTCAGACTGATTTTGTTTTCTTCCAAAAGCGCCAACATCGAGACCAACTTGAAAGTCGATCCAGGCTCGGTATTTCCGATATCCCCTACTGCATAATTGTAACTTTCGGAATACCCAAGGCCACTCTTGTTGCGTTGCAAATTGGACATTGCCTTGATGTGGCCTGTCTTTACTTCCATCACAATCACGGAGCCAAAAGCTGCATTTCGGTCAGTCAGTTGTCTCCTCAGCGCAGTCTCCGCTACATCCTGAATGTTTACATCCAGGGTGGTGAACACATCTAGGCCATTGTCAGGCTTAATGTCTTCCGCATCAAAAACAGGCTTCCAAATTCCTCCCGCCAGTCTTTGAAACAAGGCTTTTCCGTCTTTTCCTTTGAGGTAATTATTGAAGCTGTATTCGATTCCTGCACCGTAATCGTCTTCATTCAAAAAGCCGACAGTTCGGCTTGCCAATGAATTAAAAGGTCTGTATCGCTTTTCTACTTTTTCGAAAATCACTCCACCACCCAATCGGCCTTCTCTGAAAATCGGCCATGCGGTCATTTTTTGCATATCCTGATAGCCAATCTGCTTTCTGTTGAGAATTAGGTAGCGCTTTTTGTCCCCTCGCGCATCTTGAATCATCCGCTTGTATGCGGTTGCAGACTTGTCTTTATAGTAGGCGGATAATTTTCTTGATAGGGAATCGATGCCTGCTTTGAATCGGGCATCTTTTGCCATCGTCGGGTCTATCGCTACCCGATAAAAGGGTAAGCTGGTAGCCAAGAGGCTCCCGTCTGTGGCATAAATGTTTCCCCGTGTGGCTGGCACTTCCCGGTATTGGAAGTTGACTTGCTCGGCTTTTGCCCTCCATTTCTCTCCCTCCCTTACCTGCACCACGGCGATCTTGTATGGGATCGCGCAGGCAGCCAAAGCAACCAGGATGAAAATCACCCTCACTCGGAGCACTATGGAGCGTTTTATATTCACTTTTTTACCTCGATTTTGATCGGTGGTTGATTCAATTCATAAATTTCAAGCTTAGCCACTCGCTTAGCCACTTCTGACTGCATGCTGCTTTGCATATATTCTGCCTCCAGCGTGGTGACATCAGCCCGAAGGTCTTCTACTTCCTGCTGGGCTTTTTCGATTTTCCGAACCATACTTTCAGCTCTATGATTGCTGAAAATGTAGATCAGCGCAAGCAATACCAGAAAACCCACAGGAGGTACAAGCTGTACAGGTACCCCTTCTCCTAGGATCCCTTTAACGTCCAACTTATCTTCCATCCAAGTGAAAATCGTCTTCCCCGGGCCTGCTTTTTTTGGAGCATTCCCAGCCTTTAGTTTCTTCTTAAAGGTATTCTGACTCATTTCCCTGTCTTTTTCGCTATTCTCAATTTGGCACTCCTTGCTCTTGGATTTGCGGCTACTTCTGCCTCGTCTGCTACGACTGATCCCCTACTAACCGGCTCCAGGGGCCTGATGAGATTTCCGTAAAAATCCTTCTCTACCTCTCCTTGGAATTTGCCTTTGGCAATCAGGTTTTTGACGAGCCTGTCTTCCAGACTGTGATAGCTCATCACTACCAGCCTGCCCTCAGGCTTCAGTAGCACCACTGCGCTAAGCAACATTTCCTCCAAAGCCCCCATTTCATCGTTGACTTCAATCCTTAAGGCCTGAAAAACCTGTGCGTAATATTTGAAGTCTTTGCCACGGGGAGCATATTTTTTCAGAAAAGCAGTAAATCCTTCCGTCGTTTCAAAAGGTGTCTGGACTCGTTCGGACACGATAGCCTGCGCCAAAGTTTTTGCGTTTTTTACTTCTCCATAGATTCCCAGAATCTTGTGAAGCTTTCCTTCATCGTAGGTATTCAAAACCTCCTTGGCACTCAGATCAGCGGATTGATTCATTCGCATATCGAGTTCGCCACTGAATCTGGTCGAAAAACCGCGTCCCGGCACATCTATCTGATGCGAGGAGATCCCCAAGTCAGCGAGTATTCCGTCGACTTTCTTTACCCCGTACAGCCTCAAGTATCTTTTAATATCCCGGAAATTGGCCTGCACAAAAGTGAACCGCTCATCCTGTGGCGCATTGGCCAATGCATCAATGTCTTGGTCAAATCCATAAAGATGACCTTTGTCCAATTGCTTCAGGATTTCTCGAGAATGCCCTCCGCCTCCAAATGTCACATCGACATAGATCCCGTTAGGGTCAATAGCCAAGCCTTCAGTGCATTGGGCGAGCATCACTGGGATATGATAATTAGCGGATGTCATAGCTTCAGAAGAGATATTTTTCCATCTGTTGTGACATTTCGATATCGTCTTCGATTACAAAGTCCTTATACCGATCCGCACTCCACATTTCAATTTTGCTACCCACTCCAACCAGAATCACATCCTTATCGAGACCTGCGTACTCCTGAAAGGCTTTTGGAATCAAAAAGCGACCAGCGCTGTCCAGTTCTACCTCAGTGATACGAGTGAAAAAAGATCGCTTCAATCTGCGAGTCTCTTCATTGTGATCCGAAAGCGCATTTACCTGACTTTCCAGTTTTCGAAACTCAACCATCGGATAGAGTTTAAGACATTTGTCAGCTGCCATTTGAAGCATAAGCGCACTCCCATTGGCCTCCGGTATTGCCCCCTTTATTTTGGAAGGCAAAACCAGACGTCCTTTGGGATCCAGCTTACAATCATATCGACAATTGAACATATCCTGACTCTTCTATTTGATGAGTTTTAAGTAAAAACAAAAGTAGCAAAATGAACTTCACATTCTACCACTTTCCCCCACTTTTTACCACTTTGAATTAAAAGTAGACAAAAGTTTCATCCAAGCCAATGTTTTTTCAAAAAAATCGAAGAAATTTTTATTGATAGTCAAGGCGTTAAGCTCCTCCACAAAGTGTCCCTAAAACCCCCATATTCAAGTAAAAAAGGCCGTTTTACGGCAATAAGAGCATCTCAAAAAAGGAATTGACTTCAGAGATTTCAATTAAGTGGGTGAATTTCCCATAAATTTCATTGAGAAATCAAAAAGTGGGCGAATTCCCAGGCGAAAAAATAAAAAAGACCTGCCCAAAGGACAGGTCTTTATCTAAGCATTAACACACAATTAATTATTTATTGTCATCTTTTTTGAGTTCTTGTTGTATCAGTTTTTGAAATTCCTGAAGCTTGGCCTGATGCTCCTTTTGCCATATTTCCATCTTTCGTTGGAACTCCTCCATTTTTGGTTTTTGAGCGGCTTCCCATTCTTTCATTTTTAGTTCGAGATCCATCATTTTGGGCTTATTGGCTTTATGCCATTCGTTCATCTTGGCCTCAAATTCTTTCAACTTAGGCTCGTGTGCAGCTTGCCACGCTGCCATCTTCTGTTCGAATTCCTTCATCCTAGGGCCATTTGCTGCCTCCCATTCTTTCATTTTGATTTCAAATTCTTTGAGTTTGGGCTGAAATTCCTTTTCAAATTTGGCAGCCCATTCTTCTGAATTTTTCTCCCATTCTTTGGCGGCGATTTCTGCCTTTTTTGCCCATTCCTTGGCCCACTTTTCTTTTTCCGCTTTGCTCATTTTCGTAGTGTCAGTACCAAAGACATGAGGAGCAAAATGTTCAGCGAATGGAAAACCAAAGTCTGCATCCATGGCAGGCATGGACGGCATTACGAAATCCATGGCCGGCATTGGAAATGCAGCCATATCCAATGGAGGAATCGGAGGAAAAGTAGCCATCACAGGCATGCTAGCCCCAAAGTCAAAGGCAGGAATCGGGGCCATGGCCATATCTACCGGAAACACGGGCGCCATCGGCAAATCCAAATGAGGCATGTTTTCAGCATTGAAAGCCTTGAATCTTTCCAAGGACGATTTGGCATTGGGGCTAAGCACGACAGTATCCCCTCCTGAAATCAACAGATCTCCGACGATCTGATATCTATTTCCATTGTCATCAGTGATTACCATGCGATTCTTTTCGATGCCTGACTTAGGGGCAGGAGATTTCGGCTCGGATGAATTTCTGATCGTATCCTGCGCATCTGGGGCCGGAAACGTCGGTTCAATAGCTACAATCGGGGCTTTGGGAGCCACCAGGCTAGTTTGCTTTGGAGCGTCCTGTTGGGCACTTGCCATCAGTCCGACGCTGAGAAATAAGGTAAGTAACATAGGGATAGAAATAATAGGGTTTTGAGGATAGTTTTGAGCGGGATAACCTAGTATCCGCTTGATTCGCTGAAGTGTTGGATTTCTTTTTTTGCCTGCGGCAAGTGCCAACTCGGGTGGATTTTGCTGTGCAAAATTGATGACTTCCGCCAAGCTGGTTGCTAGATTTTTGGGATCAATTCCAGATTTCAAGACTAGGTCATCTGCGGCATTTTCACGGAGTTCTTTTACAGTATTGTTGATCCACCAATAACAAGGATGAAAGAAGAACAAGACTTCCATGACCGAAAGAAGCAAGTTGGCGAGGTAATCATTGCGCTTCACATGCGCCAATTCATGTGCAATAATTGCTTCGAGCTGGGCAGGTGAAAGCTGAAACAGCAATCCTGCAGGGAGCAGAATAATAGGTTTGAAAGTTCCAAAGGTGAGGGGAGAAATACACACTGAGCTAATTTTCAGTTGGACCGCTCTACTCACACCCATTTTGTTTGCTAAACGGTAAGCAACCCGTTGAATCTGAAAATCAACCACCGAAGAAGAGGATTTTCTTAAACTCCGTATTTCTGAGAAACTATTGACAAGTCTGAAAAGAAATAAAAGCACTCCTAAAAACCAGAAGTTAACCAGCAAGAATATGTTTTGCTCAATCCCATCAGTAGCCAGCCGGATTCCTGACTCAAACTTCGATTCACTCAAAAGTATTGCCGAATTACCGAAGAAGATCTGAAGATCCCCACTCGCTGCTATATGTGTGGCAACGCTGGGCTGTGCCTCATATTGATATGCGAATGTCAGCATTGAAACTACAAACGCTAAGGCCAAAGCCCCTACCGCAAGTCCATACTTAGTGGAAGGTTTTGCCCGGTGAGCAATTTTCAACAAAATCCAAAGAGCTGCCGCAATTAAAATGAGCTGCCAAACGGAATGCACCAAAGTCCATCCCAAGGCATTCAGCAGATTTTCTGATATCCAGTCATTTAAAAGTCTCATTGTTAACTGTTTTCAAGTTGATCGAGAAATGCTCTGATTTCATCAATTTCATCCTTGGAAGGATTGTCCTGCCCCAAGGCTTGCATGACCAATGCCTTTGATGAACCTCCGAAGGCAGTGCTCATCAAGCTTTTCAAAAGGGAATTTTGTGTTTCCTGTTGATTGGTTTTAGGCCGGTAAATATGCGATCTGTTTTCTTCATCCCGGGTTACCATTCCTTTGGCATACATGATCTGCATGGTCTTCAGGGTGGTGGTGTAGCCCGTATCCTTAGTCTCCGCCAATCGCTCATGGATTTGGCGCACACTGGCTTCTTTCATTTCCCAGAGTAGGGACAAAATTTCCAATTCTGATTCAGTTGGTTTATTCATAAGATCGTCTACGATTACTTTCGTACCAAAGATATACGAAGGAATTCGTATTTTCAAAAATAGGTACGATTTTTATCGTATTAAAAAATGTTAAGGCTTTTTTCCAGCTAATTACTTTAATTTCTGAATGGCTTCTTGGCCTTTTGCCTCCAGTGATTTGCGAAAAAGCTCTCCGATCATTGGCCATGCTCCAGCGATTTTTGCAAGGAAACCTCTAGACTCGGGAATACAGACCTGAACACGCGGATTTTCCATCAACTCCAATATAACACGAGTGATGTCCTCTGGTCTTAACACCTTTTTTGGGCCGCTGAATGATAATTTAGATTCTTCGGGATAATCCAATTGCGTGGTAAGCATCGGGGTATCCACCAAATCAGGACAAACTACGGAAACAAAGATTCCAAAATCACGAAACTCCGCAGCCGCAGCCAATGAAAAGCCTCGTACGGCAAATTTGGAGGCGGTGTACAAACTCAAGCCTGAAACAGGAGCGATTCCAGCTAAAGAGGCAATATTAATAATATGTCCAAACTCCTGAAATTTCATTTCTTTTCCGATGATCGAAGTATCCAGGATGGTTCCTTTAGTATTGACATCGAGATGAAAATCAATATCAGCCAAGGCATAATCAGCTACAAATCCCGGCCGAATAACTCCCACACAATTGATTAAATGTGAGATCGGCTGGCCCAAATTTTTAGCATGGTTAATGGCATGGTTCCAAGTTTCTGCTTTTGAAATATCCCCTGTCATAACATGGACTGCTGAACTCCCATTAAACTTTTTTTCAATCGCAGGTGTGCTCAAGTCAACCAAAAGCAACGTGAACCCCCTATCAAAAAGAGCTGCTGCCAGATGTAGACCAATGCCACTTCCGGCACCAGTAATCAAAATTAAATTTGGGTTCATTGCTATCTAGGTAAGGTGAAGTCAATTTATTTTTTTCCTTTCATCGGAACTATCAAGTATGAATTTTAATTGTATATACATCTAATTTAAACGATTAACCAACTAGTATGAAAAGTACCGATCAACCACTTTTACAGCCGATCAAAGTAGGCGATTTAACACTGAGAAATCGAGTCTGGATGGCTCCAATGACCAGAAGCAGGGCAGCCAACCCAGCGAAAAAGGTTTTTGAACTTCACGATGATTATTACAGACAGCGAGCCACGGCAGGCCTTATTATAACGGAAGGATCTCAAGTATCGCCTCAAGCAGTCGGGTATATCAATACTCCGGGAATTTATTCTGAAGCCCAAACCGAGGCTTGGAAGAGTGTCACAAAAGCGGTCCATGAGGAGGGTGGGCATATTTTCATTCAGCTTTGGCATGTAGGCAGGATGTCACACCCGGATTTTCATAATGGGGAATTACCGCTTTCAGCATCAGCTACCAATCCTCATTCAAAATCCTACACACCTGAAGGCTTCAAAGAAACAGTTGCTGCTAAGGCCATGACTTTAGCAGAAATCAAGCAGACAATTGCTGACTTCAAAAATGCGGCAAAAAATGCGATGGAAGCTGGATTTGACGGAGTAGAAATTCATTCCTCCAACGGCTATTTGTTTCACCAATTTTTCAATGGCACCTCCAATCATCGGACCGATGAATATGGTGGAAGCATCGAAAACAGAGCCCGGATTCTATTTGAGGTGATTGAAGCGATCATAGAAGTGATGCCTGAAAAGAGAATTGGACTAAGACTGAATCCTTCCCTACACGGAGTGTTTGGTATGACTATGGATGAGGATACTATCCCGACTTTCGATTACATCATCAAAAAACTAAATGATTACAACCTAGCCTATCTGCATCTTTCTGAGCCATTCACCGACGTGAGCGAAGTCCCCTTTGCTGAGAAAAATATCGCCAAACGATATCGTCCGATATTTAAAGGAACTTTGGTCATCAACAGTGGATTCGATCAGGAAAGCGGAAACCGTGTGATAGAGGCTGGCGATGCGGATGCAGTTGCTTTTGGCAAACCATTTATTTCAAATCCAGATTTGCCAGAGCGATTTGCCGAAAACGCAAGCCTTGCTGAATGGGATCAGCGCACATTTTATACAGTTGGAGAAAAAGGCTTTACAGACTATCCAAGTCTCCAAGAGGCAAAAGTTGATTAATTCACCATTGGGGGCTGTCCGAAAACCAGCCCCTTTTATTTACCTTTAAAGTATGTGTCTAGTAGCCATTTCCTGGAAAAATCATGATGAGTTTCCACTTGTCATCAGTGCCAACCGGGATGAATTTTTTGACCGACCAACTGCTGAACTTCATTCTTGGAATAGTGGATTGATCGCAGGCAAAGATCTCCGTGGGGGAGGAACTTGGATGGGTTTTCATCCCAACGGGAAATGGTCTCTTTTGACGAATTACAGGGATTTCTCCAAACCTAAGAAAGGGGAAGTAAGCAGGGGTAAGCTTGTGGAAACTTATCTTGAGGGAAACTTGGAGCCCGAAACTTACCTCAGGGAAGTTTTCAAAGAAAAAGACCGATACGAAGGCTTTAATTTGCTGGTTGGAGATAGCGAAAAGCTATTTTATCTCAGCAATTACGCTGAAGATATTCAGGAAATTCAACCCGGGATTCATGGATTAAGCAATGGCTTGATCAATGATCCCTGGCCAAAAGTAGACTTAGCCAAAAGTCAATTGGCAAGGGTTCTTTCAACCGAAATCTCCGCCGAATATCTACTCCAAATCCTGAAATCCGATGAAACTTACTCGATTGAAACCTTGCCTAACACAGGAGTTCCTGAACAGATGGAAGTTGGACTTTCTTCACAATTGATCCGAATCCAGCCTAATTACGGTACAGTTTCAGCCACAGCCGTTTTAAAAAATTGGCGCGGTGAAACAAAAATCACGGAACGAACTTTTAATTGGAATCCTTCTATATTTTCAGATCGACATATCAGCTTTACGACTACTACAAAGTAAAATATTATGGAAAAGTTACTTGACTTGATCATCATCGGCGGCGGTCCAATAGGCCTTGCTTGCGGTATTGAGGCTCAAAAGGCTGGTTTGGATTATCTGATTTTGGAAAAGGGAGCTTTGACTAATTCGATTTACAACTATCCAGTCAACATGACTTTTTTCTCCACTTCAGATCGATTGGAGATGGCCGATATTCCATTCATGTCGGTAGGTGTAAAACCTACCCGAACGGAAGCTTTGGAATATTACAGAAGGATTTTCTTTCATTTCAAACTCAAGGTAAACTTATACGAGGCAGTTCAAACCTTATACAAACAAGATGATGTTTTCCATGTCAGCACTTCCAAAGGGGAATATGATTCGAAAAAGCTCGTATTGGCAACGGGGTTTTATGATTTGCCAAACCTGATGAACATTCCCGGAGAAGACCTTCCAAAGGTACTTCACTATTACAAAGAGCCTTGGCCTTTTATCAATCAAAAGGTATTGGTCGTAGGTGGGGCAAATTCTGCTGTAGATGCGGCCTTGGAAACCTGGAGAAAAGGTGCCGAAGTCAGTATGGTGTTGCTAGGAGATGAGGTGGACGAAAATGTAAAGTATTGGGTTCGCCCGGATATTCTGAATAGGATAAAAGAGGGATCTATCAAGGCGTTTACACGATCCAAAGTCAAGGAAATACGCCTGCACGAAGTCGTCATAGAAAGCCCTGAGGGTGAAGTCACCTTAGAAAATGACTGGGTGTTGGCAATGACAGGCTACAAACCTAATTTTTCGCTTCTCGATCAATTGGGCGTTGAAATGAGTCTGGACGAAAAACGACAACCCTGCTACGATCAGACCAATCAAGAGTCCAATGTTCCGGGTGTTTATTTGGCAGGAGTTGTTTGTGGCGGATTGAACACACGGGAATTTTTTATCGAAAACAGTATCGTCCACGCAGCATCTATCCTAAAAGACATCAAAGCCAAAATGGAAAAGTAAAAAATATTGCAAAAAGGAGTATTAGAAATTGCAAATAGGAATTTTATTTGTAACTTTCTGGAGGTCATAATAATTTAGCAATGAGCCAGACTTGGAAGATTCGATTTTCGGCAGACAATCCTGAAGTAATTGAGACCGGGATTCGGCCCTATCATTTTTTTCAGGCTTCACCGGCTATAGTAAATGAAAGCAGAGTGCCTTATGGGGCAGTTTTGGATTTCCATGAGACGGGGCAGTTTTTTGACTATTTGGATTTCACCACCAGCGACATTGCGGAGGTGATGGAGGTAGATCCAAGTACGCTTTTCCGCTGGAAAAAGGAAGACCGAAAGCTCAGTAAGTCACTCACCAAAAATCTATTAGAGATGGATCAGATTATAGCCAAGGGTATTCGGATTTTCGGTACGGAGGAGTTGCTTTCCCAATGGCTTCACACTCCAAATACCGCACTGGGCGATCAAAAACCCGCTCATCTCCTCAAAAATCCCTATCAGATTTCTTTGGTGGATCAGGCATTGGAGGCGATCTCATGGGGAAATATCCTATGACATGCGGTATTTTCGGCTGATCGAAAACTTACTGGGAAGAGACAGTCTGGGTTACGGAATTGGACCGGGTCGATGGAATCAATTTGGCACCCCGATGATCTATGCCTGTGCGATGAGTTCGCTCAATTTCCTGGAATTGCTCAGCATCAAGGGACCGGTCGTGACCCAAAGCAAATGGAAATTAGTCATCATGGAAATGACTGGGGAAATCCCTGAATTGGATGCTGATTTTCTTCCGGCTGACTGGAAAAACAGGCCGTATTCAAGATCCACGCAGGAGTTTGGTACAACCTGGGCAAAAGGAATGATATCTCCTTTGTTGAAAATCCCTTCAATTAGAATCCCTATTTCCAGTTATCCTCAAGAACATAATCTGCTAATCAATCCCTTTCATAAAGAATTTTCCAAAACTGTGAAGATCGTGGATGAATGGGACGTAAGTTTTGAGGTGAATGGATGAAGGATAGGATTCGGATTTTTTCAGCAATTTCAAAAATAACCTACATTAAAATCCTAAAAGGCCAAATCCTAAATGGAATTGGCCTTTTTTTAAATTAAGATTTCAAACTATAATTTGGCGCTTCCCTCGTCACACTCACATCGTGCGGATGAGATTCCTTTACACCCGCAGTAGTGATTTTGACAAATTTACCGTTGTCCTGAAGGTCTTTGATAGTTTTAGTGCCACAATAACCCATTCCGGCTTGCAGGCCACCGACTAGCTGATACAAGACTTCAGACACGAGTCCTTTATAAGGAACACGACCCACGATTCCTTCTGGTACCAATTTTTTGATGTTGTCTTCAGCATCCTGGAAATACCGGTCTTTGGAACCGGACTCCATTGCCTCCAAAGAACCCATCCCGCGGTAAGATTTGAATTTTCTTCCTTCGAAAATGATCATTTCTCCAGGAGCTTCCTCAGTTCCAGCCAAAAGTGATCCGATCATGATGGAACTTCCCCCAGCGGCTATTGCTTTGACCAAATCTCCTGAATAGCGAATCCCTCCGTCAGCAATCACAGGGACTCCACGGTCTTTCAAGGCTTCAGCACATTCAAATACTGCCGAAAGTTGTGGCACTCCCACTCCGGCAATGATGCGAGTAGTACAAATCGAACCTGGGCCAACACCAACTTTCACGGCATCTGCACCTGCATCTGCCAAGGCAATTGCCGCTTCGGGAGTTGCAATATTCCCCACAATCACTTCCAAATCAGGAAAAGCAGCCTTTATCCTTTTGCAGGTTTCAATTACTCCTTTGGAATGTCCATGGGCTGTATCAATGGAAACCACATCTACACCTGCATTTCTTAACGCTTCCACGCGGTCTACGATATCGGCTGTTACGCCGACGGCCGCACCCACTCGAAGACGACCGTATTCGTCTTTGCAGGCATAAGGCTTGTCTCTTCTTTTGAGAATATCCTTGTAAGTAATCAAACCCGAAAGTTTGTACTCCTCATCAACGATTGGAAGCTTTTCAATTTTATATTCCTGAAGAATTTCCTCAGCTTGTTCCAGGGAAATCCCTGACTTTGCTGTTATCAAATTTTCCCTCGTCATGATATCACGAATCAGACGGTTTTGATCTTTGATAAAACGAAGATCTCTATTGGTAATGATCCCTTTCAGCACTTTATCACCATCCACCACTGGGATGCCTCCAATGTGATATTCTCGCATGATGGTCTCCGCATCACGAACTTTGGAATCGATATGAAGCGTAATAGGATCGAGAATCATACCCGCTTGTGATCGCTTTACTTTGCGTACTTGAGCGGCCTGCTTTTCGATTGACATATTTTTATGAATGAATCCAAGTCCACCTTCCAGCGCAATCGCAATTGCGAGTTCGGCTTCAGTTACGGTATCCATTGCGGCGGATACCAGAGGAATATTCAATCTGATTTTTTTGGTAAGTTGGGTCGAAGTATTAGTCTCGCGAGGGAGCACTTCGGAATAACCCGGAACAAGAAGCACGTCATCGTAGGTGAGTGCTTCGTAAAGAAACTTCGAGGAATTTGTATTCATGGCAAATATTGGTTGTAGGTAACCCTATTTGCCCGTCAAAGTTACACACAAAAAGTAATGCCATCCCAGCCCAAAACAAAATTAATATTGAAAACCGAGGTAAATGTTACTCTTTTTGAAAGAAGCTTTGGAAATCAATAATTTAAAAGGGCCAAATTCCTTTTCCTTGAATTGCCAACCAAAGCGTGGCTGAGCTTAGTATAAAATAAACGAAGCCTACTATTCCAGAGATTTTAGCGTGGTCTTTCCAGAAAAACCAAGCCAATAGCGGCAGAATTTGGAGGGCATGTAAACCCAGAAAGTGAAAAACACGCAAATCTCCGTAGGCTTTGGCCCAACCCAAAAGAAAAATACCATCCTGTCCGTCAGTGGCGCCAACGGTATGGCCCAGCCTTCCTGCCATCACAAATCCTTCAAATCCTGCTATCAAGAATATAATCAGACCAATTCGGATTGCCAAGGCATAGCCTGATGGCAAATGACTCACTTTTCTGAAAAGGATGAAAAACCAAAGCACTACCAATGAATTCAACAGAATTGCTACACCCATCGTCTGAAAAATCATGATATCCCAAAATGAGCTGATGTTGAAGTGGGAAAGTTTGCCCTGTGCGGCCTGATAAGTAATCAAAGTCAACTCGATGACCATCAAAATAAAAATCCAAAGACTTATCTTTTTTACTTTCTCTGATTCATTCAAATGAGCCATCATCCAAGCCATTGTCCAAAAAAAGATACCTACAGAAACGAAAAACTTCAATGGCTTTATCCAGACATTTACACCTTGTAGTACTCTCGGATCGACTAATGGAAAGAATACCAGCATCGCCGCCAGTAAAAAGCAAAACATTCCGGATTTTGCTAAAAAGGGGTTTCTTAGATTTAATTCAAGGTAAAAGGCTTTAAGCATAGGGATCCTGAGGGAATTTTTTCAAATAAATCATTCGAATTAGGATGTAAAGCAGAAGACCCACGGGACCAAGCATGAATGTCAACAGTAAGCAGGGTAAAAGTATCCATCGGTTGATTCCCCTGATATCTGCATCATGACAAATCCACATGCCCACAAAAAGATCGAAAACGAGGTAATGAATCCAACCTGCAAGAACCGCCTCATCTTTAGTAAAGAGCAACTTGACATTTGCTAACGTATCAAATCCACCCCCTCCACCTCCCGACAATCCTTTTAGAATATAAAAAAGGTATACCAAGGCCATCGCCGTAAAAACAAACGAAAATAGCGTTCGGAAAACCCAACGCTTATGATAAAGCACAAACAGAAATATCCAGCAAATGAATGCCGTGGTATTGACAATTGAAAAAATCAGCTCCAGGTTCATTTCAGTTTTTTTACTGAAATTAAAAACATGAAGCTGATTTTGAAACCATTATGGAAATAAACTTTAATCGGCAGTGGTTTTTTTCAGCAACCTTGCAATGTAAAATCCATCAAATCCGCTTTCCTGGGCCAATACTTTTTGATCTTCGATCAATTCAAAGTTCTTTCCTGCTTCGCTTTCTAAGAATTTCTTGACTTGAAGTTCGTTTTCCGAAGGGAGAATACTACAGGTAGCATAAACCATTTGACCTCCGGGTTTGAGCATTGACTGGTAACTTTGAAGGATCTCCTGTTGGGTTTCCCGCACTTTTTGGATGGAATCCATGCTTAGTTTCCACTTTGTATCGGGATTCCTTCTGAGTACTCCGAGCCCCGAGCAAGGAACATCAAGTAACAGTCTATCTGCTGATTCTTTTAGGCGCTTGATGGTCTTTGTACCTTCGATAGCTTTGGGTTCAATGATCGAGACCCCATCTCTTCGTGCCCGAAGTTTAGTTTGCTGAAGCTTCCAATCTTCCACATCCATGGCCAAGATTTTTCCTTTGTTTTCCATCAAGGCAGCCAAATGAAGTGCCTTCCCTCCGGCCCCTGCACAGGCATCAATCACCCTCATCCCCGGCTCCACGGCCAATGCCGCAGCTACCAATTGAGAACTCGCGTCTTGAACCTCAAAAAGTCCTTCCTTGAAGGCGGGGTGACGAAAAACGTTTTCTCTTTCCTCTAAAACCAAGGCATCAGGATATCCTTTGAGGATGTAAGTATTAATGCCATCTGCGGCGAGTTGATTTTTGAGTCGCTCTCGTGTAGTTTTCAGCGTATTTACACGGAGTACTACTTCGGCTTCTTCATTTAGCGAATGGATTTCAGATTCCCATTTCTCTCCAAGCTCACTTTTTCCCAACTTATGGAGCCACTCCGGGATAGACTCCAGCATGGCAGGATCTTCGATTGACTCATATTTGCCCTTCAACTTGTCTGGGTTGATTCTGGCAAATTCCTCCCATTCCGGCAGCTGATTTCCCTGCATCAGCCAATACGTGCCAAACAGATCCCAATAATCTTTGGAAGGGCTCAAATGACCAATCAGCCTCCACCAACGAACCATTTCGTAGGTAGTTTCGGCGATAAAAGAACGATCCCTGGCACCCCATTTTGGATTGGATTTGAGGGTTCGCTCGATGACTTTATCAGCGTATTGGCCTTCTTCGAAGATGGCTTGAAGTGCGGTATGTACGCCGCGGATGGTGTTGTTATGTAGCTTCATGAAAGGAAATTCTCCCCACAAAGGTAAGGGGAAATGTCGAGGAATAGATTTCGATCAGAATGTCAGCTAATATTCAGACAAAACGATTCCCCTGATTACCTTTGAAAATGTCACTTTCCTACCTACAACTTGTCAAAAATTTGTCAACTCAATTAAATCAGTATAATCCAATTGAAGCGGAAACTTTAGTGAATTGGCTCCTAGAGCATCACCTGGGAATGAGGCGAGTTGACATAATGCGCTTTTTAGAAGAAAAGGATTTACCAGGACCTCTGAAAAATGATTTTGAGCGTCTTAAAGCCGGCGAACCGATTCAGTATATTTTGGGACATGGACCTTTTTACGGACGGGAATTTAAGGTGAGTCCGGCTACTTTGATCCCAAGAAACGAAACCGAAGAGCTGGTTCACTTGATTATCAAAGAAAACCCCCGACCAAATCTTCGAATTCTGGATATCGGTACAGGATCAGGATGCATTCCGATTACATTGGCTTTGGAGATGCAGGAACCGGAAGTTTTTGGAGTGGATATTTCAGAGGAGGCCTTAGAGATTGCCACATTCAATGCGAAAAAACTGAAAGCAGATGTGACCCTCTCCAAATGTGATATCTTACTAGAAACCCCAAAACCAACCGGGTTGGATATTTTGGTTAGTAATCCTCCCTACATCCCAATTGAAGAAAAAAAGTTAATGCATCAAAATGTGCTTGATTTTGAGCCGCATCTCGCGCTTTTTGTTTCAGATGGAGATCCTTTGATCTTTTACAAAAAGATAGCTGAAACAGGAATGAAACTCCTCAAACCATTCGGGAAAATCTACTTTGAAATCAATGAGCGATACGGAAGAAATATTGCTGACCTTCTTTCTGAATCGGGATATGATAAAGTCAGAGTAATCCAGGATCTAAATGGAAAAGACAGAATGGTTTCAGGCCAGATTTCCAAATAATCCCTCGTATTCATTTGTTCCGTAAAAACGCTTTCACTGATTTCCAATTTAGCTTAGGTTTGTAGCAATGAAACTTGAAAACATGAAAAACGCAGTTTTGAAAGATCTGGCATTGTTGGCTATTAGGATTGGCGCGGGTGCGATGATGCTCACCCACGGAATCCCGAAAATTGGGCGATTTTTTGGTGAGGGACCAGTCAAATTCGCCGATCCCTTTGGTTTGGGACCAGAGATTTCCCTGGGAATGGCGATTTTTGCGGAGGTAATCTGCGCAGTTTTGGTAATGATAGGATTCAAGACCCGTCTTGCTACAATTCCTTTAATTCTTACAATGTTGACTGCTGCTTTTTATGCGCATTGGAATGACCCATTTGGAAAGAAAGAACTCCCCTTACTTTATGTATGTGTCTTCTTGGGAATATTGGCATTTGGGGCGGGAAAGTTCGCTGTTGATAGTTTTTTGAAAAAGAAGAAACTATTCTGAATCTGGTTTCTTATCAGTTCCGTATATCTGTTTTAGTTAGATGGTAAAATTTAAAAAATACCCAGTACTGGGTATTTTTAAGAAAACTTAGATAGCTACCTTAGTCTCAATAAAATTTCAAGGACCAACAGATTGGATGGAACAGCAGGGATCAAAAGTGAATGAAGTTGAAAAAAATAACTCAATGAGTTTTTCGGGATCCAATAAACCCGACGAAAAAAATCTGAAAGAAATTTCCAAGGGCAATTCGAACACCTTACTTTTTAATAGAAAGAAAATGAGATTGAACTCAGAAATAAAATCCGCTTTAGTAAAACTCAATCCCCAAAAAGCGCATTTTAAGCGCGACTTAATTCTAAAAAACCGTCAGGAGAAACTTCAGAAATTCAGAATAAACTACATTCCTCTTTGTTCGGATGAGGATTGGGAAGCAATGGCTGCATTTTATGCCAAAGAGGAGAAGAAATAATGGTGAAGAAGGTTTTCAGGAATCTTGCGATTTAAAAATTGTGGCAACCCGGAATTTCAAGCATAGGCATTTTTTACAATCACTTATAAAACATTGGTGATTTAAGCCTTTAACTCTACTTATTAAATCAGACGTAGTTGTAAACGCCTTAGAGGAAACTTTTTATTCGATCATTTTGAAAAATCGGAATCGCATCGAATCCGGAATTGAGAATAAAAAAAAGGATACCGACTGGTATCCTTCGAAGTAGCGGGAACAGGACTATTTTAAAACATTGATTTACAGATTATTATCAACTATGGAGGACAAATAGGGGGACAGACTCATTTTGGCGGAAAAAATTTAAATCCATTTGAATTTATTTTAATCATACTGTAGGATTCTTTCCAAAACTAAGATTTATGAGGTATTCTAAAGGCCAGAATCTTGGAAGATTCTTTCTTTTTGTTGTTTAGGGCTGAAAATCTAAAGACTTCTCTTGGGCATTTGCCGGAATCAAACAATCGAATTTTGAATGTTCCGTCGGTTAGCCAAATTTCAGGCATTGGAAATTTAACCGATTTGAATGATTTCGAATTTCGATCCTCGAACAATTCGTATGGTACGAGAGGTACGAAGCGTACGAACTGTACGAGTGAAGCATTTTTCTTTTTGCTGTTTGAGCCAAATATTATAATTACCGACACCATCTTATTGTTTTGCCTTAATCTTTCATTTTATGCACACGTTGTGTGCAAAATTCGGTAGTTTACCTTGATGGGCTTTATCTGCTACCATCTTTTACATTTCACGACAATCTTTCACTTTCGCGACACGTTTTTGTCGTAAAATTATTTTTGCGACAATTAATTGCTATCATTGTCGAATAAAGGGTGTAGGATTATGAACATGAAAAATGAGCTCGATGATATTTTACTTGCTTTGAGGTCATTCTCCAATGGCGCAAGTCTCGAAGAGTTGAATGAATCACTCTCTTCTTCTATTGAAAGACGAACCCTACAGAGAAGATTAAAGAAACTCAAAGAAGACAACCTCATTTATACCGAAGGAGGGTCTCATGCAACCCGATATTTTTTTAAGGATACAGCTGCTTCTCAATCCAAGATTGCAACAAAGGACGACTCTTCAATGACTCTCCCTCTTTCACAAGAAGGGAAAGACGTTTGGGCCTTGGTCTCCCGTACTGAAGCGCAAAGAAAACCTGTCGGTTACGAACGGGATTTTTTGGAAAATTACCGTCCCAATATCGACAGCTACCTCAGCAAAGAAGAAAAACAAAAACTGGCAGAATGGGGAAAAACAAGGAATGAAGAACAACCTGCCGGAACCTATGCCAGAGAGATTTTGAATCGATTGTTGATCGACCTTTCATGGAATTCAAGTAGACTGGAAGGCAACACCTATTCCCTTCTGGATACGGAGTTGCTTATCCATAACGGAAAAACCCCCTCGAACAAGTCTCCGATGGAAACGCAGATGATTCTCAACCATAAAGAAGCCATTGAGTTTTTGGTGGAATCGTCTGGTGAGGTAGGCTTCAATCGCTATACCTTTCTCAATCTTCATGCTTTGCTGTCGAACAACCTGCTACCAAATCCGGCTGCATCAGGAAGGCTTAGGACTTTTGGCGTAGGAATCACCAATTCAGTATTTACTCCTCTAGGGATTCCACAACTCATTGAAGAATCCTTTGATCTAATCCTGGCAAAAGCAAGCCAAATCCAAAATCCATTTGAGCAGGCTTTTTTTGTACTGGTTCAGTTGCCCTATCTCCAACCATTTGATGATGTTAATAAACGAGTATCCAGATTGGCTGCCAATATTCCGTTAAACAGACATAACCTTGCTCCACTTTCATTTATAGATGTGCCGGAAGAAAGCTATGTCAAAGGAATGCTTGGCATATATGAATTAAACCGTATCGAGTTATTCAAAGATGTTTTTTTGTGGGCTTATGAGCGGTCAGCCTTAAGGTATGCGGCCATTCGCCAATCCCTTGGGGAGCCAGATCCTTTCCGAATGAAATACCGAGAAGAAATACGAGCGATAGTCAGCCAAATCGTGAGGAATGCAATGGATAAAGAAGCTGCATCCCAAGCAATAAAATCTGAAGTCAAAAAATTACCAGAACCAGATCGATCAAGATTCACAGAGGTAGTAGAAACCGAACTTCTAGGATTACATGAAGGGAACTTTGTCCGGTATCGAATAAAACCCTCTGAGTTTTCTGCTTGGAAAAAAACATGGGATTCTTAAAATAGGATTGGAAGGCCGCTATAAACCAAATATTTATATAAAAACATCTTTACTTATTTAAACAAAAAAACAGAACGACTTTGATTCAAAACCGTAAAGTATTAAGATGAATTTCAAAGAATAAGACTATGTTGCATATAGCGATCAAAATGACCCCCTATCAGCGCTGCAAAATGACCCCCCAGAGTTAAGTGATTTTTTTGTTCAGGAATAGAGGACTTACATCAGCTTAAAGTTAGCGGTTTTCGGGTTCGATTTTTCGTTGTTTCCGAAGGGATTCTCCCTTTAGTTCGATCCGGTGAGCATCGTGGACTATTCTGTCCAAAATAGAGTCTGCAATCGTCTGGTCCCCGATGATTTCATACCATGTACTGACCGGCAACTGGGAGGTGATGATGGTTGACTTTTTGCCATGTCGGTCTTCGATTATTTCCATTAACAACATCCTGCTCTGGATATCCAAGGGCTGTATTCCGAAGTCATCCAGGATCAGCACATCGAGTTTTTCCAGTTTGAGCATCTCCTTGATGGAAGAACCATCAGCCTTGGCCATTTTCAGCTGGGTAAGCAATCGGGTCGTATTTGCATACAGGACTTTGTATCCTTTGCTGCAGGCTTGGTTGCCCAAGGCACAGGCAAGGTAACTTTTGCCTGTGCCTGTACTGCCTGTCATCAGAATGTTTTCTCCTTTTTTGATATAGCCTCCGTCTGCAAGGCGCAGGAGCTGGTTTTTGTCCAGCTCCCTTCCGGGCCGAAAATCCAGCTCCTCGACGGTGGCCTTGTAGCGGAACCGTGCTCCGCGAAGACTGCTTTCCATTCTGCGGTTTTGCCGGTCGTCCCACTCGTTTTCAACGAGCAGGGCGATTAATTCATCCGGAGTCAAGGATGCCATAGAATCGGATTCTGTGGCGTGACTGAAGCTGCGTGACATGCCATACAGCTTCATCTTTTTCATCTTTTCAAGTGTTTGTTGGATCATTGGAATTGGTATTTGGTTTAACTGAAGTACTTGTTGCCACGGATGTTGTGGTGTTTGGGCATCTGGGAGGATTCATCCAGCTGCTCATCGGAAAAACTGATTGCATCCAGATTTTTGGAAAGGATCTGCTCAATCATTGGATAGGTGTAAACCCCATATTCTGAAGCTCTTTTACAGGCTCCGGTGATCCGTTGCGTTCCCACTTTGCGGGCAAGATGAAGGATGCCGGAACAGGATTTATAGCCCTGCTCCCGGTGGGGAATGGACTCCATCAGACTGGCTAGGAATGTGCCTACTTCCTTGCCGATCTTGTTGCCCTCATCCACAAAAAACTCATAACTCCATCCAGAAACATACTTGTGGTTTCCGGCCAGATGATCCCGAAGGGTCGTGTACTTGTGTTTTCTTTTGTCGCGTTTATGCTTGGCTATAGGATGGTATTGGTAGAAGATCTCTACCCGGTCATCGTTGAACAGAACCTTGACTTTCTTTCCCATATACTGATGGGGGACGCTGTAATAGTGTTTGTCCTCTCCCAGACGGATGTGTGTGTTTTTCATCACCGTGCATACTTTGACCTCCATCAGCTGATAAGGGAGTTCCGGCAATGCCAGCAGACTGTTGCGCTCCAGTGTTTCAAACTGTTCCCTGCGGCTTTCCTGGCCACGAAGGGCGTAGTCATTGTAGTTGTTTACCAAGGGCACAAGTGCTTCGTTGAGGCTTTCCAGGAAAAAAAACACCTTCCCTTGCAGCTCGACATAAATCCGCTGATAAACCAGTCTGACCGCACCTTCGACCAGCGACTTTTCTCTGGGCTGCCGCGGTCTTGCAGGAAGGATAGTGGTATTGTAATGCTCAGCAAAGATCTCAAAGGTCTCGTTCAGGACAGGAGAATACTTGCTCCCTTTGGTGACCGCAGACTTGAGATTGTCCGGGACAATAACCCGGGGCACGCCGCCAAAGAATTCCAGCATCCGCCTGCAGCTTCCGATAAAGTCGGGTTTCTTTTGGGTAAAAGTGGCTTCTACATAGGTGTATTGACTGCAGCCAAGTGTGGCTACAAACACTTCTACAGGCACATACTCTCCGGTATCCGGATCGGTCACATGGAGTTTTTTGCCCGCATAGTCGATGAATACTTTTTCTCCTGCCGGATGCTCAAAATGCATCGTCAGGCGCTGTCTGCCCACGTATTCACGGATATATTTGCGGAACTGGCTGGACTGAAAACCGTCAGGATGCTTCAGCCGGTACTCTTCCCAGAGACGCTGGCGGGTCATTCCTTTTTTGCGGAGTTGCTTGACGATTCCCGGTAACAACGGAAGCAGAACTTCCAGCCTGCCACTTTTAAGCAAGGGAGAAGGAGGGCCGAGGATCAGCTCGGCAAGGCCCTCATCGGAGAGCTGGTTTGCCTCTTCGAAGAGCATGCCTGTCTGCTGAAACCTTTTCAGGTAGGACTTGATGGTGTTTCGGGAGACTCCTGTCAGTTTACTGAGCTGCTTGGAGCCATGGCCTTCAAAATGACCTCGTAAAATTTGTCGGATCTTGTTCATGGTAAGGGGGCGATTGGCCATGGAGAATGTGAAGTTGTACACACATCCAACAGGCCTAAAAAGTCTCCTATTCCATTCCAAAAAAATAACTTCCCAAGGGGGTCAATTTACATCACCAACCGGGGGTCAGTTTGCATCACCAGCCGGGGGTCAGTTTAAATCGTCAGCAAGGGGTCAACTTCATCGTTTTTTGCAGTAAAACGCCTTCAAAAGACCAAATTTGACTTTGTGGAACAAGGTGTCTGCACTGGGGCTTTCGGTATCACTGCACTTGTTGCAGGTTCTGGAAAAGTCTTTGCGGATTTGACTGCCCTTGTGGCCGCACTTCCTGCATGTAAATCCCTTATCCCACTTCAGTTCACTCAGGTATTTTTTACAATCTTCTTCGGTTTTGAAGCGTTGAGTAAACTCTATGAGGCTCTGTCCTTTATAAATGTCCATTTTCTGTGTCTGATGATAGATAAAGATATGAAATTAAATGGTTACCTCAGTTAATATAACTAAAACTATTTTTTTCATAAAAGACTATTATTAAACTTATCTACCCACAAAATAAAACATTTAATCTCTCAATTTTTTTAACAAAATGAATATAATTTATTGCTCGGTTAATCCGAAAGCCCTAATGTTATATAAAAACGAATTTACATATAGACCAGTAGTAGAGTTAAAAAAGTAATGTGTTTCTACTTTTGATCCATTTATAATTTATAAACCTAAATCATTCCTTATTCTGAAAAAATCTTACTTAAATATGAATTTTTCTGTAATAATTCCGTCCCATTCTTCCCCAAAAGTAACCAGTTCTATAAAATTCACTTTCCCGCCAGAAATATCAAGCTCATAACATAAGCCATTATTTAAGCCATCTAATACAATGGTCTCATTTGTACTTAATGAGGTATTTTTAATATCCGAATCTAACTCTTTTACAACACTTTGATTGTAAACAAAATTAATATACATTCCAACTCCAGTTAATTCTCTGCTTTTAACCTTAAGGAATGGTATATGGAAAGTTAAGCTTGGGTATTGCTTTGAAAGCCTATTCAGAATTTCCTTCTCAAGTCTATTTAATTCTTCCATACTAAAGTCCTTTTCTACTAAATGACGAAATAATTACTTTTCCATTTTCAGCTCTTCCCCCAATTAATCTTACATTCATACCTCCTACATCAATTATATTCCCCAAATTACCTGACGGTAAAACTCCATTTGCGTTTGGAGTTAATTTTCCTGTTTTTAAGGCAAGATCAGCCGCTTTTTGAACTGCGTTGTAAGCCTTAGCTTCTGAACCAAACTTTTTCACCAAACTTTCTAGGGCATGCTCTGATTTTCCAAAAATATGATGTAAACGATTCGCTGATATTGCATTTTTACCAAAATTGAAAAAACTTCTAAAATTCCTAATTGCACTAAAGAAATTCTTAATATTCCCCCAGCCACCAATCCCGCCTGGAAGAAAAGGGACAGTTCCTCCAATTGGCTGCTGCTGAATTATTCCAAGATCACTTAATGAAGATGTACTTGCTCCCCAATACCCATTAATCTTGATTCCCTCTTGTCGATTATCATTAATTCGCTCTCCGGTAACAACAACTTCAGGAAGGGAGGAGCAATTCTGGCACAATCCTGGATCACTTTCTTCACCATTAACAACACTTTTGACTAAGGGATCCTCAGGTTCCCTTTCCCCTGTTATAACTGGTGTCCCCATCACAGAATATGCCTCCATCCCGTCTGGATCGATAAAACGCATCGGGTTATTCAGGGCGTAGTTATACGGACTATGTCTTCTAGCCTTCTCCGCCAACGGGTCAACAACAAACCATCTCCCAATCGCAGGAATATAGAATCTTGCTCCGTAATCGTACATGATCACGCCCAATCCGCTGGTCAGCTCTTTGCCGTTGTATAAATACGGATTTGTTTTGATTCCTCCATATTGATAACCTAGTCCCGAGAGGTCCACTCCCCAGGGATCATAATGCGTCTCTTGCACGATCAGCGGACCTGTACTCATGATCCTGAACTGGTCAAACCAGACGTTTTCAGCCGTTTCATTGACTAAGTAGGTTTCGATATAGCCATCTTTTTTGATCGCCAGTTTTTGAATCAGTTCCTCATGCTTGTTTCGGGCTTTTTTGGATAGTATGACCTTTCCTTGTTCATACAGATTACTGTCTGCATCATAAAGCGAATAGCCCATATAAGCCTCGGGGGCAGGTTTTTGCTGGATTTCTGATATTACCAAGGCAATCACATTGGCAATGGCGATTTCGTTGGGAGAAGCAGCCAGATTCTGACCATACTCACCAAGGGTACTGATTATTTTTTGGTCCAATCCTGTACGAACGAAACTGGCCGGGCTTAGCTTGACTTTTTTAGGATCGACATACTTTCCAAAAACCCCGATCTCCACACTGTCTCCCTGTTGGACCTCTTGGCTACGAGAGGGACCAAGTACCCTTCCACGATCGGCATTCAGCCAGGCAGTGGCATAGCCGCCCGGAGTCTTGTTGTGCTCGGAGGCTCCCTGTCTGGATTCGCGGATATTGTCAAATAGCTCCTCTTCCTCTTCCGCCTTTTCCGGCTCCATGGTCGCTATTCTCAGCGCGGACTGTGGCGCACGAACTACCTGACGGACATTGCCCAGATGGTCTTTGATGAAAAACTCGTATTGAAACGCTGAATTCTCAAAGGTCGCCCGGCCTTCCTCATGCATGATATAGGACAGGGTATTGGCTCCCGAATTGATTTTTTCAAACACGAATTCACCCAAATAATCCAAGGTGGTAGTAGTAGCCCCTTCTACATTCACCTGTCTCACCTTCACTCCCTCTGCATTATACCAATACGTGAGGCTTCTTCCTGTACCTGAGAATATGATGGACTTGGGAAGATTGAGGTGATTGTAAGTAATCACCACGCTGTATTGATCATTATTCCCCAATAGGTTCCCGTTAGCATCGTAATTGTAGGTGCTGGTGCCTAAGTTTTTGTAGTCTTTGGCCAGGTAGGTTGGATTAGTTTGGTAATCATAGACATAGGTTAGCTTATTGCTATGCGTCCCATAGCTGTAGGCAAGATTATCCACCAAAGCCCAAATACTAGCCGTTTGCTGATTTACACGTTGAAGTGTGGTAATATTTCCATTTGGATCGTAGTTGACATAGCCGATATTGAATCGTCCATTCTGCCAACTGTAATCTGGTACGGTGTAGAGTGCATCCTTGATCCGGTTGTTAGCATCATAGAAATAGTTATAAACACGCTTGGTATCGTCTTGGCCTCGCCACTCTGCTTTTGAAATATTTCCGTTGTATTGGGGAGTGGTGCCTCCCGATTCATAAAACAATTCCTGAGCAAACACTTTGACTGTGGCATTGCTTACCTGAGGATTGTTGATTCGTTTCAGCCAGCCTCTGATATTGTAGGTATAATTCATCGCTGCATTGGCAGCCACCGGGAAGGTTTTATTTGTCAGTTGTCCGAGTTGGTCATACTGGAAGTTAACCAAGGTGACCGCAGGGTCTGAATTGATTTTATGGGTAATGGAGGTCAATAGGCCCGCATTGTTATAGGTATAGTTCTTGGTTATGGTCTGGCTTCCCGGGGTAGTAAGTTGGGAAATAGTTTCGATTGGCTTGTTTTCAAAATCAAATCGGGAAGAGGCCCGGATCGTTCCGCCTAGATGATGATCCTCAAAGGTTTGGATCAAGCGGCCCAAATCATCGTAATAAATGGCTGTTTCATACAGGGTATTGTTGTCCAGATTCCGAACCAATTTTCCTGTCAGCAATCCGTGAGTTTTGGTCGTCTGATCGTGATAGGAAGAATTGGGCTTGGAATACGTCAGCGTCCCCTTTCTGAAGCTGTAATGGTCAAAATAGTTAACTATTAGTACTTCTCCCTCTCCCCCGTCTAGGGCTCTAGGGAATCCTCCGGCGTTGGTGGTACCCGTTTTTCCTGAAGTTGCATTGATCACCGCATTGTTATTCCCCAAGGTATTGACAGTCGACTGGAGGGCAGCTCTAGTGGAAGAATTGGTCACCAATCCGGTCATTACTTCCCTTCCCAAAGCATCATACTTGGTGTAAAGCCACTTGCCCAGACCTGCCAGATTAGCATCCCGATAAGCCACCAGACGATCCTGAAGATCATAGACCAGTTCTTCGGTGCCTTTGTCCGGTAGTTTCTTAGTGATTTGCCGGCCTCGTTCATCGTAGGTATAGAGGTAATACAACCCGTCCCGGATGGTAGTAGCAGTTGAACTTTGGCTATTGGTAATGATTTCAAAAACTGCCTTGGGAGGCATTACTACCCGCAAGCGGCCAAAAGTATCATACACATAATACGTGCAAAGCCAGCCTGTATGGGAAATTCCAGGGCTTGTTGATTCCTGGACTTTTTTCAAAATCAATCTTCCCAATTTATCTTTGTATTCAATTACCCGTCGAAGATCTTCATCCAAGACCTCTGTTTTGGTCAGGGTTCCTGTGGCAAAATTTGCGGAGGTAATGGGTAACCCGGATCCATCCAAGGTCCAGATCCGTACCTCTTCGGTTGCCGTATTGGTCAACTCGTTGATTTGAATATCCTTACCCGTCCAGGCGGTTCCGGGGACCCCTTGTTTGATCACCCGATTTAAGGGAGAGGATTCAAACGTTTTGTCTGCATATCCTTTCGAGTCAGTGTATGCGGTAGTGTAGTAGGTGGAGTTAAGGGAAGCTGCATTGGTTCGGAATTTTCCTTTGGTCCCCGAATCGTTATTTGGGAAAGGCAAATAGTCCCTATACTGCCTACCAAAGGCATCGAAGGCGAGGGTTCCGATCACATCCGATCCATCCGATGAAGCTGAGAGTTGGACAGTTTGAACAGTCCTTCCCAATCCGTCGTGGTAGTTGGTCGATTTATAAGATACCTTTTGAGCAGAGCTACGAAGCGAATAGGCGTTTGTGAGCGTATCCCGTGAACTGAATTCCCTGACCCAGTTGAGATTTTCCGGATAAAAATATACCCAAACAGGCACCTTGGTCGTGAGGCAACCGGTGGACGTGTGATAATACGCCAAATAAAACAGCCGGGAAGTTGTAATAATCGGAGTACTGAAAATCTGGCTGCTGGACATCAAGGACACGCCGTCAGTATCATACCATCGATAAGTAAACCCGGAAGGGGCGACACTTGCGGTCAAGTTTACCGAATTACTGGAAGTAAGGGTCTCCGATGCCGCAGAGGGAATCACTGTCGTGCAGGCAGAAGAGGACACTACCTGAGCATAGCTCGTAGCAGTAAGACCTACAACAAAAATTAGGGTAAAAAATGATTTCATGAGCCTAGACGTTTAACAAACAATACATTAAATTCTTCTTTTTCCTTCCTCAAAGGCTTCCACAATTGCCCCTTTTCCCGGTAGGTGATCTCATAGGTATTGGATTCCTCTTTAAAAACCAGAACTAATACCATCACAGATTCATCAAAGGACCAAGTCCCTTCTTCTTCCTGAAGAGTGCCATTTTCCACCCATGCCTTTAGATAGGTTTTATCTTCCCTGAGGTGGCAAATCCAGGATTCGTTCTTCTTCCAGAATTTCTTTTCTTCTATTTGCCCTTCTTCATCAGATTTGAATTTTTTCGCAGAAGGTCCTTCAACTTTTTGATTGGGAAGATCAAGTTTCCAAATGCCCAACATTTTTTGCTCTCCTTTGGAAAGTGTATCCACTTGAGTAGGTTCTTGGGCAAAACCAGTAAGGGAAAAGCTGATCAGTATAAGTAGGACTAAATATCTCATGGCAGATCGTATTAATAGCTGATGTAGGTGTATTCGTAATGCTTCAAAACATGACCCAGATCATTGGTTACCGTTTCTAACCTTCCAAAAGGATCATATTGGTAGAACATCCCTTGGTTTCTAGGATCCAACTGGGACCTTATCCCTACCAAAGGACGGTGGGTGTAGGTGGTCATTTGGCTCATCGTCGGATGCACCCTCAACTCATCCACAATTGTCCCAGACCCGCTGATGGTCACACTGCCTGACCCGCTAATTTCTACCAGTCGCCAGGTATTGTCAATCGTTCCTGTGTAAGCAGTGCCGTTAATCGCCAGGGTTCCTGCTGTCCCTGAATTCCTCCTTATCCAAAAACTCAGTTTATAGGCACCTAATCCAGACTTGGTGATCTGACCATTGTTGAGCAAATAGACCTTGCTCCCTGATTTGGCTTCACCTGACATGACTGAAGACTCTACTCCTGCATAGGTCCACCCTCCTTTTTCTGAGGTCTCAAAAGAAGTGAAGGCGATATTACCAACAGTGGTATTACTCGCTTCTGCTACTACATATTCTCCCTCATACCCATAAAGCATGGAATGGGTGCTGCCATCAGAAAGGCTGTATTGAATCAGATTTCCCCGGGAGTCGTAGCCGGTCATAGACATCCTGAGCTTATACCTGGTGTCCCGTGTCAGGGAACTGGTCCCGGAGGTTGCAACTACGGAATATGCCGTTGTAAGAATTGGAGAAGCAGTTTCCAAAAAGTAAGCTTGGGAAGGCATATACCAGGTAGTACCGGAAATTAGACTATAATCAGTCACCTGACCTGCTACAATCACATTGGATTTGGAAGCCTCCCGCACTTGGGTATATTGTTCTACAGGTGCTAGGATATTTTTCAAAAGCAATTGACGAAGGGCTTCAGGATAGCCTGTGTAGGTAGTACTTACATTGACTATGTCGTAATTATACCGGGTAACATTACGTACCGATTGCGGATTGGGAAAGGTGCTGCTTTCCTCATAGCTTGTTTTAAGGTATGTCGGGTGAAAGTCACGGGTAGTCAGATTTTCTACTGAATCCGAACCGTAATAAAGCGTCTGCTTAGAGGAAGTCTCCAAATACACCCCAACGTCCTGGGTAAGCGTGGCAATCATGTATCGGTGGCCATCGTATGGGTATCCTCCCCCTGTACCCGGACAATAGTAGAAAAATCCACCGACTTCCTCCCCTATGATTACCTGAGCTCCTGCCTGTCCGATATTTAAGGTCTGTCCTTTATACTTGGTGTATGCTTTGGTCACCACCTCTTTCAAGGCATTGAGGTTATCATATTTGAGAACTTTGGTAAGTTTTCCCCTTTCCCAGCTTTTTCTGTTTCTCCAGGTTTTATTGGAATATTGAACCGTAAAAACTCCATCCGGTATCAATGAATTGTTATCAAATTCGTAGATGGTTTTACCGTTGGATGTGGTCCCGTTCGCATATTCTGATACCCTGGTGTAAACTATCGGACTATCATCAAACCCAGGTCCAACAACTGAATTGGATACCCAGGATCTAACCCTAAACTGCCTTTGATTAGGCGTGCCAGAAACCACATCCCGTTTATATTGGGTTGTTAAAAAATGGAAATTTCTGACATCAAAGTTTTTATGACCAAATCCGTCGTCATTGTTTCCGTATCGGTATAGCGTACTGTAGGTATTTTGTCCGTCATTCTTGGTGATTTTCTTTATTCTGAGTCCAGAACCGTATTTGGTAACACCGGCATCAGCATACTTATGCGGTTCAAATTCAAATTCGGTATACCCACCAGTTGGAAAGGTGATCCTCTTAAGCACCCCCTCTTTGTAAAATGTAGTATCGGTATTTCTGTCTGCTCCACCGATGGAAATGGTCGTCAATCCTGTTCCGCTATTTGCCTGGTATTGTACAGTTTCCTGCGGAACCAGATTGGTATTGGCTGATTTCCCATTGTAAAAACCAAAGAGGTCTCTTCGATAAGAACCCTGGACTGCATCCCAGGAGAAAGTAGTTGTCTGATAGGAAAAACTGTATTTATTGATTAGGGTATTAGAGCCGTCTCTGACCTCAATGCCATCTAATTTTAAGCGGGCATCACCATTATTGGAAGCCAGTTTAAAATTGCCTGAATTGAGCAGGACAAAAGTCTTTTCCAAAAAATATTGGCCGTTGAGCTTGGAGTAAATTTCAATTTTACTTAATCGCTCCACATTGGGACTTCCGGGCAAATCGGTTCTTGCAGCTCCCAATACAAACTTTACCTTACCGGTTTTAAAATAAATTTCATCCAATGCCAATTGGGAAATTGAACTAGTCGTAGAAACAAATGTGGTGACAGGACTATAGGAATTACAAGGAAGCAGGACTGCATCGGCTGTGTTGCATTGGTCCATTAAGGTGATATTTGTTTCAATCTCAGAGGTAGTAATAGTCCCCAAATCCTGATATTTAAAAGTCACATAATCATCAGAATTTTGGGTCTTGATTTCTTGTAGGTACCAGGTCGAAATAGCTGATGTATTGATTGAACCAGAAGAACTACTCAACAACTCCCGATGTCCATTCAGACCAGCCCAGTCAGCTCCAAAGCGATACATCAATCCCTGGGTATCCGTGATATCAAAAAAATCTGATCCTTTGGTCAGCTTTATGGCGCTTTCCGGAAATAGCAAAGGCGGTTGCCCATTCTGCCTCAATACAAATCGTCCACTGGCTCCGGGATAATTGTAAGAAAACAGATCAGGTTCACGGTCATTGGTCCCTGTCGCAGTAAGTTCTTTGTAGTTAAAATTTGCACAAAAATTAAACGGGTCTACGCTATAGTCATTGGTTATGGACAGAAAATTGGATTCATCAGCTTTGCCGTTAACTGTTCGGGTCACCTGCCCGCCTGCCTGAATGGACCAACCCAGTCCCACCTAGGAGGATTTATCAGTATACCGGATTCCTCCTGCATGGTAAGTTAAAACAATAGGCACTTTGATCGACCCAGCATCAATCTCAAAAATCGGGATGCTGATATCCGGAATTCCTGTATACAAATTCACATTAAAATCCCCATACTTCTGAATTCCAGCTGCATTGGGGGAATTCTGTGCCGATTTGGGAGTGATTTTTTCAATCTGGGAGGCTACATCCCCCGGCAACTGGGCAAAAAGTTGACTCGGTTGCAGAAACACATACATGGAAAATAAAATCCCGGCGGTAAAAAACTTATTCATAAAATAAAAGGTTAACTGTTCCGTGGTCAAAAATTAGACAAAAACTATAAAATAAAAAATACCCAATATAGGGTATTTTTATTCTGGAAAATATTTATTATTCAGAATTTTATTCTGTCACAAAATGAATTTTCGAGAGATCTGAACTGCATTTTTTTGCTTAGATTTTTCCCAAAATCTTCATTTTTTCACTTTTTTTTGAAAAAAAACTCTGTGCAAGAAAAAATCATTAAGAATAAATTTTTAACCCCATTTTATAATTATAATCCTAAATCAAGTCAGAATATTTATAGAAAAAAATTAGAGATTTTTGAAAGAAAAATTAATTTAGCCTTAAAGTACACTGCAACTAATAAAACATGCGGTGTAGGTAAGCATATCAATGTTAACTCCTTAAGGAAACCTGATTAAGTCAGGACCCCAAAATTGTAAAGTCAAAGGCTACCCAAAAAGGAACTGTCAAAGCTTATCCAAGAAGTCCAAACAGAATACCATCAACTTCATACTAAATGCTTTTTGAGAATCGAATTTCAATCCTCGAACAATTCGTATTGTACGAGAGGTACGAAGCGTACGAACTGTACGAGCGAAGAAGAATTTCTTTTTCTTTTTGCTGTCTTACTATCTTTCTTTAGTTCAAGACCAACCACCGATTGAATTTCCACTTTACCTGTCACTTTATGCACACACTGTGTGCACAATTTAATTTTGGTATTTCGGATAGATGCAATTCGAGAATCAGGACTCGTCAAACCGAAATCAATGGAAGATCCCACTTCTCAATAAGGATTTTCCTAAGATAGATTCCTGTTTAAAACACTAATCACCAACTTCTTCACTGTATCCATTTCTTCGGGTTTGCTTGAAGCGATAAACAGGGTCAAGCTGGCCAATGCATCATTGGTGATAATTAGTTCACCATTCTGATTTTGAAGCAGACCATTTTGCTGCAAAAAGAAAAGGAAACACGCTGCCGCTATCCGTTTATTTCCATCCACAAACCCATGATTCTTGATAATCAAATAGAGAAGCGTTGCCGATTTTTCTTCTATGGTCGGGTAAAAGTCTTCATTACCAAAACCTTTACTGATCTGTCCTATTGCACTTTCGAAACTTCCATCCTTTTCTTTGCCAAAGACACCAGATTCAAATTCGGATCTCATGGAGGCAATTACATTTTGGTAATCCTTGAGACTTGGATAATTCGCTTGCCTTTTGGTCAGACCCTTATTATCAAGGTTCTCATGATCATAATCATCCAGTAGTTCAAGACCTTTGGCGAAGTGATTTAACCATTCTGTATTCTGATTATCAGCTTTTTCTTCGATTACTCTACTGAGGATTCTAATTCCATCTTTGAGAGTCTGGATTTCCTGCTGTTTTTGAGCAAGTCTTTTTTCATTGATGGCATAGCCTTGAACAAGGTAGTCCTTAAGTCGCTTTGTTGCCCACTGGCGGAATTGAATCCCTCGCTTGGAATTCACTCTATAACCGACTGAAATAATTGCATCCAGGTTATAGAACTTCACTTTCCTTCTAACCATTCGCCTGCCCTCTTGTTGAACTACCGAGGATTCCTCGGTAGTTGAACTTTCATCCAACTCTTTTTCCTTGTAGATATTCCTCAAGTGCAAACTAATGGTATCTGAATCTTTTTCAAAAAGATCCGCCATTTGCCTTTGATTCAACCAGACCGTCTCCTGTTCAAATTTCACTTCTATTTGAGTCTGTCCGTCGGTTCCTTGATAGATTTCGATTTGGTTATCCATTATTACCTAAATTCTCATACCCTCCCATTTTTTAGGGTTCCTTCCCTCAATTAGCCTCTTTCTATCAAAAAAACAAAGTTTTGATCTTTTCGCAACCTAAAATCAATGAAACTCTAAACTACACCTACTTTTAAGACAAAATTGACGTGATTATTAGTTTTTCGTCAATTATCGCGACACTTTTCTTTTTATTGCGTCATTTTTACAATATTATTGTCGAGATACAAATGGGATTGAAGATGAAAAATCGAGATGAGCTACAACTGATTAAAGAAATAATTGCATCATCATCTGATGGCTTAGGAATAGAAGCAAGCTACGGCTAAATTTGGGTGGCACCTGTCCAATCTGGTCGCATTTATCCGACTGAATATCTTTGTCAAAATTGAACTCCAAAAATGGCTCGACAAACCCTTTGAAAACCATGAAAAACCACCTGCAAAAAGCCTACAGGGGGTTCTGTTTCCAGATTTCTACAAAAAATAGTCTCAACAAAAGAAAAGTATCCACGCGGGCAACCGCGTCTTTAATCTGTCTTATTTTTCAGTAGAGACAGTTTATAATTTTTGGGCAGGAGATCGTGGATTTTCTGGATGTTTGTGTCCATGATATTGTCGAAGACGTACTTGAGCCAGTGCTGCGGGTTGACTTCTTCGGTTTTACACATGGCAAAAAAGGAAAAGATCATTGCTGCCCGCTGAGCCGCATTGTGCGATCTTGCGAACAGGTAGTTTTTCCGTCCCAGGGCTACGGGCCTGATTTTGTTCTCGACGGGATTGTTGTCGATTTCAAGTACCCCGTCCATCAGGAAAACAAAGAAATGGAACTGCGCAAGGAATGTGACAAGACATTTATTCCTAACAAACTCGAAAACGGAGACACGGAAAAACAACTGTTAGCAAGGAGTAGATACCTGCTTTTCAAGGCAGAGGATTCTTGGACCCCATCGCAAGCACTCCGCGCAGAGATACTTTTCCATCGCTATCCTGATCTGGAAAAAGCCTATAAACTATCCAGGTCTCTGGCCAGAATCTACCAGACCAGTAAAATCAAGGGAGTTGCATTCACCAAACTGGCTCACTGGTACAACGAGGTGAAACGGGCAGGATTCAAATCCTTCAACACCGTGTCCAGAACCATCCAAAATCACTACGAAACCATCCTCAACTTCTTCGAAAACAGAAGTACAAACGCTTCGGCCGAGTCATTCAATGCAAAAATAAAAGCTTTCAGAGCGCAGTTCAGAGGCGTATCCAATGTCGAATTCTTCCTGTTTCGACTCTCCATTATCTATGGATGAAAATTTACCTCCCCAGATATTCAGACTGATCCTTTAAAATAAACCAATGGTATCCATCCTTGATTTTTGACCCCTATTCAAGATCAATGATAGACGGAAACCACCGGGCCTTAGCATTGAAGGAACTCGGAATTACAAAAGCTTTGATCTTTGGAGGCGTCAGACCCAAACCAAATCTTTTTTTCTTAAAGCGGTCCTTTTAAATTCAGCTATTAAAAAGTAAACCCGGCATAGTTCCGGGCTTTTTTTTTGCGTCCGCTGGATCTAAAAAAATACTTTTTATCTAAAACCGTCCCCAATTCCGTCCCCAAAATGAAAAAAAAAACCTCATACGTTAAGTATAAGGGGTTCTGAGTAGCGGGAACAGGACTCGAACCTGTGACCTTCGGGTTATGAGCCCGACGAGCTACCAACTGCTCCATCCCGCGATATTGTGATGCAAAGGTAAGGACAAACTCTCCAAAATCAAGTACCTTTGCAAAAAAAATATAAAAATGCTCTCTCCTACTCATAAAGCCGGATTCGTAAATATTGTCGGCAAACCCAATGTAGGCAAGTCCACGCTCATGAATATCCTTGTGGGTGAGCGACTTTCGATTATTTCATCCAAAGCTCAAACGACTAGACATCGAATTTTAGGATTGATAAATACCGACGAATATCAGATTGTTTTTTCCGATACACCAGGTATGCTCAAACCAAAATACGAGCTGCATAAAAATATGATGAGCTTTGTCAACCTATCATTAGAAGATGCAGATGTGATTGTTTTTGTGACTGATCTCTACGAAACAGAGGAAGAAATCGAAGATATAATTACCAAAATCAACGCTTCGGGGGTTCCAGTTCTTTTGGTCATCAACAAAATCGACCTCGCAAAAGAAGGCCAACTGGACGAAGTTACCGCTTATTGGACATCTAGAATCAAATCTGAAACGGTGATCCCGATTTCGGCATTAGAAAAATTTAATACAGAACGTATTCTACAGGAAATCCTGGACAGACTGCCAATACATCCACCATTTTATAACAAAGAGGAACTAACTGACCGGCCGGAGCGGTTCTTTGCCTCCGAGATCATTCGGGAAAAGATTTTCACCAACTACAAAAAAGAAATCCCCTACAGTACTGAAGTCGCAATTGAAGACTTCTACGAAGAGGAGACAATCATCAAAATACGCGCTACCATTTTCTGTGAGCGGGATAGTCAAAAAGGTATTCTTATTGGTGACAAGGGTAAAATGTTGAAAAAAGTAGGAATAGAGTCCAGACTGGAATTGGAGAAATTTTTTGGTAAAAAGGTCTTCCTAGAAACATTTGTGAAGGTGGAGCAGGACTGGAGAAAAAACAAATTGAAACTTAAAAAATTCGGGTACGACCCATCATAATTATGGCAAATATTGTAGCAATAGTAGGACGGCCCAATGTTGGTAAATCCACACTTTTTAACCGCTTGGTAGAAGAGCGAAAGGCAATCGAAGACAACATGAGTGGTGTCACTCGTGATCGTCACTATGGACATGCCCAGTGGTCAGGGAAGTTTTTCTCAGTAATTGATACCGGCGGATACGTGACCGGATCTGAGGATGTATTTGAGGCTGAAATCCGTAAACAGGTTAAACTAGCAATCGAGGAAGCAGACGTAATCCTTTTTGTGGTGGACTGTATTGATGGGCTAACGGATCTTGATACCGCTTTTGCGAATGAGCTTAGAGGCACTAAAAAGCCTCTTTTCATCGTGGCAAACAAGGCTGACAACCGCGAAAAAGCGATGACTGTGCATGAATTTTATTCGCTGGGAATCAGTGATTTTGAAATTTTCCCTATTGCTTCAGCAAGCGGAAGTGGCACTGGTGAACTTCTGGATGAAGTCGTCAAGCAGTTCGTAGATGAAGGAATTGAAGATCCAGACGCTGGAATTCCTAAAATTTCCATTTTGGGCAGGCCAAATGTGGGTAAATCTTCTTTCCTGAATGCCTTACTGGGACATGAGCGCTCTATTGTGACTGATGAAGCCGGAACGACTCGCGATGCCATTCACACACGATACAAGCTTTTCGGACAAGATTTTATTATCACTGACACTGCAGGGATCCGGAAAAAAGCCAAAGTAAAAGAGGATGTCGAGTTTTACTCGGTGATGCGATCCTTGCGAACCTTGGAAGAGTCTGATGTGGTCATTGTCATGATAGATGCCACAAGAGGACTTGAGGCCCAAGACATCAATTTGATCAGCCTTGCGATCAAAAACAATAAAGGAGTAATGATCATGGTGAATAAATGGGATTTGATTGAAAAAGATCATAAAACCATGGGAAAAATCAAGGATGATATGGTGGATCGCCTCGGTGAAAACAAATGGATTCCGATTATATTCACTTCCGTCGTTGAAAAACAACGGATTTTTCAAGCAATTGAATTGGCTACTAAAGTGTATGAAAATAAAACCCGAAGAATTGCCACTTCTAAATTGAACGACATTTTACTTCAGGAAATTGAGAAATATCCACCTCCTGCATGGAAAGGGAAATACATTAAGATCAAATATGTAACTCAATTACCTACCAAAAACCCAGTGTTTGCCTTTTTCTGTAACCTCCCACAATACATCAAAGAACCCTATACACGATATTTGGAAAATCGATTAAGGGAAAACTTTAATTTCGAGGGAGTTCCTGTAAAAATTGTTTACAAAAACAAATAATAAATATTTGAATGGCACTTGCACAATTGTAAATAATACTAGTACCTTTGCTCCGTAATTAAGAAAACTACAAAAAATGAAAAAGGTATTTGCAATTTTCGCAATCGCTGGTTTGATCGCTACTGCTTCTTGCGGTAACAAGACAACTGAAGAAGTTACAGTTGAAGAGACTGTAGTTGTTGAAGAAACTCCAGTAATCGAAGAGGCTCCAGCTGATTCTGCTGCTGCTGCTTCTGATTCTACTGCTGCTACTCCAGCTCTGTAATCATTTCCGAAAAAGGAAAAAATTAAGAGTCCCGAAATCGGGACTCTTTTTTTATTTTAGGGCAATGAAGCCAATAGATCAGCTAAAAAATATTTTGGAAATGCACCTTCCACTTTCTGCAATTTCTTACTGCTTAGACCTATGGCAAAACACTCCTTTTTCATTTAAAGTCCAAAAACCAAGATCTTCGAAACTCGGGGATTTCCGATATCGAAAAGACCGGAAAATCCAAACTATTACAATCAACTCAGATCTCAATCGGTTTCAATTTTTATTGACTTATGTTCATGAAGTCGCGCATTTACGCACTTTTGAAAAACATGGAAATGCACATTCTCCGCATGGAATTGAGTGGAAGAAAGAGTTTCAAAACTTAATGTGGCCAATCCTGAATGATTCTGTTTTCCCAAAAGATATTTTGATTCCGCTGAGACATCACATGCAAAGTCCGGCGGCAAGTTCATCCCGTGATTTATTCCTGATGAAGGAAATGAGTAAATATGACTTGCCAAACGAATTTATTTCCGATCAGGTCTTTCTGTCTGATCTTTTGCCTGGCAAGGAGTTTTTGCTTTCTGGAAGGAAATTTAAAAAAGGTGAAACACGAAGAACTCGGGTTTTATGTGAAGAGATTGAATCCGGAAGAAAATTCCTTGTTTCGAGGCTGGCAAAAGTGAAACCAATTTAAGGTACTAGTCCCGCTCTTCACCAATCTGATTGTCAGATTGTGAAAAATCTTTAGGCAGAGGTAATTCCTGAATAGAATTGATCCCAAAATACTCCATGAATTTATTAGAAGTACCATAAATCAATGGTTTACCCACACCCTCGGATTTCCCTTTGATTTCAACGAGCTCTTTTTCTAAAAGCTTCTGAACGGAATAATCACTATTTACTCCCCTGATTTGTTCAATCTCCCCCTTTGTTACCGGCTGCTTGTAAGCAATGATGGACAAAGTTTCTAATTGAGCTGTCGACAATCTTTTTTGCGATTGCTGACGCAAAAGAATACTTATACTTGGCTGATAAGCTGGTTTTGTCAAAAATTGATATCCTCCACCCAAATGCTCCAAAGCAAAGGAAAATTCTTCTTGATTATACTTATTTCCAAGCTCAATAAGTGCCGATTCGATATGGTCTAATGGGATCTCGCTAGCAAACATTTCAGAGAGGCATTTTGAAATCTCTGAAGCCGCAATTGGCTCAGGTGCACAGAAAATCAAGGCCTCAATATGGCGATTGAGAAAATCCACCTTTACTTTTTTGCAAGTTTCGCCTCAATTGAATGCATGGTATGCGGCACAGCTTTCAACCTTTCTTTAGAGATCAACTTTCCAGTATCCACACACACCCCGTATGTCCCGTTTTTGATTCGGATAAGTGCATTTTCAAGATTGATGACAAATTTCTGCTGCCTGGCGGCAAGCTGGCTCAAATTTTCTCTTTCCAACGTGTCTGCACCGTCTTCCAAAAGTTTAGATGTCGAAGCTGTATAATCTGTCCCAGTGTCATTCTTTTTGCTCAAACTCTCTTTTAACGAAGTGAGTTCTTCTTTTGCACTGGCGAGTTTCTGATGGATAATAACTTCGAATTCTTTAAGTTCTTCCTGAGAATATGCGGTTTTTTCTTCCTTGCTCATAATTAATTATACTTAAAATGACAGTACTGGGACGGATTTGCGAACGAATGGTTCCCTAAAGTACGTTGGACTTTGATAATTGCAAAACTTAAAAAATCCTAGAATTTGAAAAGACAAAACACAAAAATCACATTCTCAAATATAAAACACGCTACTATTTCATTATCAGCTGATTAGATCCAATCGGATTTGGTTTCATCCAAATCAATAAAAAAAATGGGAGATACCAGGAATAGATATTCTACATAAAAAAAGCTGTCATGCGACAGCTTTCTCGGTTTGGAGCATTTTTTCCAATCTTCTCTTCAGAACTTCATGTTCTACGTCAATTCGATATTTCATTCTCAAGTACTGTTGTGCCTCTTGAAGGTCTTTCCCGTCACGAAGAACTATTTCTTGTAGGGCAATTGTAATTAGGCCGCGATCCATGGGTTATAGTTAAGGTTACTTGAAAATAGTGAAAATTGTATTTCAAACCGAAAAAAAATCAAATTAAAGTCGTGTAGCAACAACAATTGTCTTTTTAAAGACTTTAGTTTTACCACCGAGTTCATAAAGTTCAGCGACCAAAACATAATATCCTGCTCTGACCAACTTTCCTGTTGAATCTGTACCTGTCCAAGTGAACATCCCATTTGTGCCTAAAATTTGGTTTTGGGCTAAGGTCTGAATCAGCTGCCCCGCAGCGGAATAAATTTTAAAAGTTCCTACCCATCCGCTCATGTCCAATTGATAGCGAATACTTGTGATAGCCGGTCCGCTACTTCCCTCCGGATCAAAAACATCAGGATCAATCTGGATTATTTCAGCCTCAAATTCAATATCCAGTGCTTGAGAATTTTTCCTCCCAGGAGTGGCGTAATCCTCATTTCCGGAAGCTGACTGCCAGTTTGACGAAAGAGTTGTGGGAGATTGTTCTGAAATTCGCTCCAGAGAGACACCTTTGGTATCTCTTAACAGTGGATGATGAAGTTTCCTGTCATATTTAAACGTTTCAGCAATTTCTCCACCCGAAAAAAGTAAAACCACGGTACCACCGGCTATCGGATAACTTGGAAGAGTAGGGATTTGAAGAAAATTGCCTTGGATGGATTTGGGATATGCTGATTTTAAAGCTTGAGTAGCTGTAGTAATCGCCAAATACCCTTTCGGCACCAAAACCATTCCCTGTTTACCAAATACTCTTAGTTGGTCAGGGACCCCGGTTGAATTTATATTAGCCAAAGCCAGATTTTCAAGATTAAGGTATTTTTCAGTGGTATTTTTCACTTCCACAAACTTCGGGTCCCCTGTCCTCGGATCAAAAAGAACTTCATTGATGATCAATTCTCCCTTTTCGGGGATTTCAGGCAAAACAAGATTGATGGACAGTTCGCCCGTTTCGTTTCCAAAACAATCCTTCAAACCAGTCGCAACGAGTTTGTATACTTGATTTATTTTGGCAGTCGAACCAAGAACCAACCTGATATCAGTGTTTGAGTCAACTAGCAAGGTGTCAATCTGTAAAGATGGTGTAATTGATATGTTTTCTTTGTCAAGATTGGGTAGTATAGGGCTTGAAAAAACTACCAAAATCTCTTTCGAATCCACGAAAAAGGCAGATTCTATTTTCAGGTAAACCAACTCAGTTTTAGGATCAAAAATTGAGTTTTGAATTCCCGGTGTACCTCTAAACTTATCGATCGAAGGAGTTAGAAAAGCAGAATTGTCACAAAGGAAAAAAGGATTGGGTACTTCCAAACTGTACCCTCCATTCGCAAAAACGTTCCCTCCCCAGGTGGATGTGGAATAGGAAATTCGATCAATGAACATCCCGGTAGCACTACTTAAAAACACCTGATCCCCGGAATTAAGAAGAGTAGGCCAACTTTTTATTGATAAAACCTTCCCGAAAGATGCTAATTGTGCTGCCTGATTTTCTGGAGCCAAAATCAAATACTCTCCTGGGTTTATCCAATATTCTCTTAATACAGCAATTGATCGGGAATTGGAAAGTTTAAGCCCCTCAATCCGGAACTCGTGATCACCTGCATGAAACAATTCGATATATTCAACATTGGGCAAATCCTGATCTGCCCGAGGTGCAGGCATCAGTTCATTGATCACCAGTGCTTTAACTGCGATGTCTGTGGGATCAAAAAAGGTAAAAGTGACCGTGGTGTCTTGCAGAAAATTACCTTCCAAATCCGGGATCTGACGAATTGACAATCCATAGAATTTAGCTGATTCTAGCTTCCTTTCAAATGTCGCAATCACAAGGGAATCACTTTTCAACTGAACAGAAATCGGATTTTCATCCTCAAGTTCATACGCTATCGAAAAAATAGAGAAAACAGGATCGACCCGCTCAGAAAACTGAATAAACACAGAATTTGAATCATAGCCTTTTGCTGAAATGACTCTGGGGGAAGATTCATCTCTTACGATATCGCCAAATACAAAATCATCCATAATCCATCGGGCAGCACTTCCTGACCCAGGCCCATATCTGATATCCAAACTCAAAAAGACCTCTTCCTCACTTTTGAATTGGAACGGAAGGGTAATATTATATCTTCTGAATTCCTGGTTTGAATTTGGAAACTCGGTGTTATTTCCAATTTGTATCGGTTCAGAAAACTCTCCATCCAATTTTCTGCCCCAAGAATAAAAAACCAAAGCAGGACGATTTCCACTTCCGTTTTGAATGGTTTTTGCGAAAAATAAAAGTTCGGGATTTTCAAACTGTCCAGGTGTCAGCTTGATCCAAATCCTTCCATCAAAAGTGCTGATGGGCTGAACGGCTAGGCCTTTACTCCCATTTCGCCCTTGGTTTGAAACCTGAAAAATTCTGGCAGAAGTGGCTCTGACCTCATTCCCATACCAATTTGGCAGAAATTCCTCAGGATAACTTGAGGGTTGAAAGCTGCTTTCAAAATCTTGCTTTTGGGCAAACAGAATGGGGTTCCCCAGTTCAAAAAAAATGGGAATGATGATTAGTAGCTTTTCCAAAAAGTGTTTTTCCATAAAAAATAGTTTAAAATGCACTACCTAAATATATAAAATCAGTCTCTTAATTTCCTTAGACCTTTTGAAAATCAATCAAAAATATTTGAGCACAATCCTGAAAATGAACGTGTAGTCCTTACTTTTGCAATCCAAATTCAATTATAAACCTATGAAATCGAGCAAGGTCCAACTAACACTTGGATGATTTAACTGAGCGAGATTCCATAAGGCCTTTAAAAATCAAATTATAATCTTATGAAACTGGCTGTAGTAGGTGCAACCGGACTGGTTGGCACCGAAATCCTCGAAGTGCTCGCTGAGCACAACTTCCCTTATGACGAACTGCTATTAGTCGCCTCTGAGCGCTCTGTAGGAAAACAGATCGAGTATAAAAGTAAAAAACACACGGTGATCGGTCTGGCCGAGGCAGTGGCAGCCAAACCTGAAATAGCCATCTTCTCTGCCGGCGGAAGCACTTCCCTGGAGTGGGCTCCAAAATTTGCAGAAGTGGGTACTTTCGTTATCGACAACTCTTCGGCATGGAGGATGGACCCAAGTAAGAAACTGGTTGTTCCCGAAATCAACTCAAAGGAAATCACTGCCACAGATAAAATCATTGCAAACCCAAATTGCTCTACCATTCAGATGGTACTGGCATTGGAGCCATTGCGTCAGCGTTACGGCATCAAGCGAATAGTGGTCTCCACCTATCAGTCGGTGACAGGTACCGGAAAAGCTGCTGTGGATCAGATGATGGCTGAGCGTGAAGGAAGAACTCCAGACATGGTGTATCCCCATAAGATTGACATGAACGTCCTTCCTCACATTGATGTGTTCCAACCCAATGGCTATACCAAGGAAGAAATGAAGATGATCAATGAGACCAAAAAGATTTTCTCTGATGATACTATTAAAGTAACTGCAACCACGGTTAGAGTACCAACTATGGGAGGACACTCCGAAGCAGTGAATGTGGAATTCAAGGAAGATTTTGACCTGGTGGAAGTAAGAAGTCTTCTGGAATCGGCACCTGGAGTCATTGTACAGGACGACCCTGCCAACTTCATTTACCCCATGCCGATCACAGCACATAAAAAAGACGAGGTATTTGTAGGGCGACTCAGAAGAGACGAATCTCAGGCCAATACATTAAACATGTGGATTGTGGCTGACAACTTAAGAAAGGGCGCAGCAACCAATGCCGTACAGATAGCTGAATATTTAGTAGAAAAAGGATTAGTATAATGAACCTCAGCGAGGTAAATAGCGCTGAATTCAGACAATTTGTGCAGGATCATCTCAGTGGAGATCCTGCACTTTTGCTTTTTAAATATCAGGGAAAAGTCAATTTTGAGCTAAAGGCCGCCGTACAGCAAATTTCTGCCAGACAAAAAGCTGCCAAAAAACTTCCAGAGTGGATTTCAAATCCTGCTATAATTTTCCCTGCTTCCATCTCCTTGGAGCAAAGTTCATCAGAAATTACCGCCAAGCACAAAGCTAAAAACCGTTCTGGGTCATTAATGATCGACTTGACTGGTGGCTTTGGTGTGGATAGTCATTATTTAAGTCATTGTTTTGAGAAGGCCATCTACTGTGAAAGACAACCTGAGCTTTTCCAGATTTCGAAGCACAATCTGGAGCAGTTGGAACCCTCCAAGGGTTCGAAACCCTTGGAGGGTGTGATCAGTAAATTTGAATTTTATGAAGGAGATGGATTGGAATTTCTAAAAAACACCAAACTTCATTTTGACCTGATTTATGCAGATCCGGCGCGAAGAGGAACTGGAAATCAAAAGCTCTACAGGTTGCAGGACTGCGAACCGGATGTGGTCAGTGTTTGGTCAGTATTGAAACAGAAAGCTCACCAGATTTTGCTAAAGGTTTCCCCCATGCTGGACTTGACTCAGGCTTGGAGCGAATTGCCGGACATTCAAAAAATAACCGTCGTATCGGTAAAAAATGAGGTAAAGGAGATTTTACTTTTTTGGGAAAAAGGTAAAGATGGAGCAGAGAGAAAGATAGAGGTTGTGGATTTGGAAAGTAATTTCCCCGCGTTTGAATTTGTGCCGAAAGCGGAAGAAAACGCGATATCCAAGTTTGGAGAAGCAGAAAAATACTTGGTAGAACCTTTAACTGGAATCCTAAAAGCCGGAGCATTCAGCCTTTTCGGAGAGCGATTTGGACTTCGAAAGTTGGAGAAAAACAGCCATCTCTACACTGGAGATTCAATTCCCGATGAAATTCCAGGTCGGGTTTTCCAAATCATCCAAGAGATTTCACCCAAAAAGCAGGAAATGAAATCCCTTTTCCCATCAGGTAAAGTCAATATTATTTGCCGCAACTATGTCACAGGAGCGGAAGACCTGAAGAAAAAATTGGGCTTAAAAGACGGAGGAGAGGACTTTTTAATAGGAACTAAAACCGGAAGCGGATATAAGGTATTTTGGTGTAGGAGAGTTAATTAGTAGAATTCGGAAATTTTCATGAATTTCATATATCATGCAAAAGCGACTTTTCATCATAGCAGGGTGCAATGGGGCAGGAAAAACTACTGCTTCATTTAGAATTCTTCCTGAACTATTGAATTGCAGGGAATTTGTCAATGCAGATGAAATCGCACGGGGGATTTCTCCTTTCCAACCAGAAAAAGTTGCACTGGAAGCAGGCAGAATCATGCTTTCACGAATGCAAGAATTAATTGAGAAAGGTGAGGATTTTGCATTTGAGACGACACTAGCTACGAAGTCTTATTTAGGGTTTATTGAAAAGGCTCATCAAAAAGGTTATTTTGTTTCTTTAGTTTTCTTTTGGTTACAATCGCCAGCTTTGGCAATTGAAAGAGTCAAAACTAGAGTAAGAGAGGGTGGCCATAGTATTCCAAAAGAGGTAGTTATAAGGAGATATTCTAGAGGAATTCAAAACCTTTTTAAACTCTTTTCCCAAAAAGTTGATTACTTAGCCATATTCGATAATTCAAATACAACACCAGAATTAATTGCAGAGGAGAAAAATGGCTTACGAATTTTCCATCAGGAAAAATTTAATTTACTAAAATCTTTATCCTATGAGTGAAGCTGAAATCAACATATTGGCAGACAAAATCAAAAATGCTGTTCTCAATTCTGAGGAGGATTTTCTTAAAATGAAGAAAAAGTTGGGACAGAAAATTGTAACCCAAATCGACGGGAAAATTGTGACTCGATCACCAGACTACTTTTTGAAAAAATTAAAAAAGTGAAGTTGATCACTCCTCCAAGAGGATTTTCAAGATTTTTGTGTCAGTATTTCGTGCTTTCAAAATCCCCATTCCATTTTTAATATTAGTGTAGACCAAGACAGGCTGTGACAGAAAATCTCCCCTATTATAGTTCTGAAGTCCCACGGTCTCTTCATATCGATAATATGACTCGGAAACATGCGAAAGATTAATTGTCACCTCTAAGTCATAATCTCTAGGGAAAGTAGATCTAAACACTATCTCCGAATCCTTTCCGGAAAGCAAAACGTCATCGAATAATAAACCACTGTAAGTCCATGAATCACGTTGGTAAGCAGGATTAACCGGCCTTGGGTAAAGATCTCCTGAGTAAAAACTATTCGCTTGAGTGGTACTAGGCCCATAAAATCGCCCTTTCAATTCATAAAAATTCTTCCCAGGCAGGTCATCAAATTTCACGGTAAACTCAAGCAAATCTTGGCTTGTAAAAGACTCAACTGGACCTAAGTTTCGATAAGATATTTCTTTGATCGCTATTGGTTCGGGAAATTGAACCTCCCCACTTATTGGTTTAAACCCCTCACTTTCTGCAAGAATTTCATATCGTTCATTATCCTTAAAGTCATACCCTGCCAAATAGTAATAAGCGAAAGATTCAATTGGATTACTTTTGTCTATAAAAGCAAATGGAAAAATGGCTCCAGATTCGTTTTTAAGGAATACTTTTCCACCCTTCACATATTCGAAACCATCGTATTCTCTTCCTTCCAAAATCCCTCTACTTTTCGTCAGGTAAACACGAATCGTATCTGAGTTTTCAAGAAGCGAATTCATCACCAATCGAGGTTCCTGTCCGGGTAGTTCCACTTCCAAAAACCGCTCACATCCCCAAATGATCGAGAGAAGAAGTACTAATGGTATGCTGCTTTTAATTCTATTCGTCATCATTAAAATGTAAATCGGTAAGAGGCTGAAGGCACAATCGGGAACAAGCTGAATTGCCTCAATTGATTCCTCTGTAAGTCATAATTGTAGCTGATATCCATAAAGAATGGATTCAACCTGCTGTAGACATTATAAATAGACACATTCCAGGTGCGCTTGCCCCATTTTTTTTCTTTATGAAAATTGATTCCCAAATCCATTCTGTGGTAGCTTCTCATCTGGAAATTATTCCTAGACTCGAAGTAATCTACGTACAGGCCGCCAAAGCGCGTAAAACCATCAACTATAACACTTGTAGCATGTTGGTAGCGCTGGGTAGGTACCGTGATAAAATTACCGGTTCCAAAAACCCAGGTTCCTGATAGATCAATCCGATCTGACAATTGATGAACTGCCGTTACACTGATGTCATGTCTTCGGTCGTATCGAAATGGAAACCAATCCCCAAAATTGATGTCATCAAATCTGCGCTCTGTTTTGGATAAAGTATAGCCAACCCAGCCAGTGGTTTTTCCTATTTTCTTTTGCAAAAGCACTTCCAGCCCATAGCTTCTGCCTTCTCCTGATGACACCTTATCCTGCCAATCAGAAGTGGTATTCAGAAATGAAGCACCGTCCTGATATTCGATGACACCCTGCATATCCTTGTAGTAACCCTCCACACTTAACTCAAGTCCATATCCCAACTTCCTGAAATAACCCGCTGCTACCTGCCAGCTTTCCTGTGGACCAATTCGATCGGTTGAAGGCACCCAAAGATCAGTTGGCAAGCCAAGTCCTGCATTGGTCAGCAAATGGATAAACTGGGCCATCTGTACGTATGAAACCTTAATCGAGGAATTGGGATCCAATAAATATCGAGCAGTAAAGCGTGGCTGCAGAAAAGTATAAGTCTTCACATCTGCCAAAAAACCTGAAAAATGTACCCCAACATTGAACTTGAATCGATCTCCAACTGAAAAATCATCTTCCAGGTAGAGGGACATTTCTTGGCTATCAGATGGAGTTCCTCCTTCTCTGACTTCAGGCCTTTGATTCTCTTTGGAAGCAAATACTCCCGGAGTGAATCGATGATTGATCCACATTCCGCCCCAGCGGATGTAGTGCGCTGGGTTTGGAATAAAGTCAAAGTCCGCTTTTACAGCGACATCACGAATCCCCGAGAAATAATCTGAAGAATAGAATTCTTGTTGAGGTTCTCCACCTTGACTTGGAATAAAACTACTCTCGTAATCAGAGAAAACCCTGAATTTGTATTGGGTAAACGTACCTGTGAAATTGGCAAATAATCGCTGATTAAAGATGTGATTCCATCGTACCGCTGCAATGTTGTTTCCCCAACCCAAGCCGGCTTCTTCCTCGCTCACATTCACTCCGTCAGTTCTATTCCAAGTATTTTTGTATTTCGAATAGCCGACATCCTGTCCTCCATAATAACTGAGATAAAGGCGATTTTTCTTGTCAAAAATGTGATTCACTTTGGCATTGAGATCATAAAAGAAGTACCCGACATCTTCATTCCCCCCGGTCGATTTTCGGATTATAGGCCTCGCAATCATATCCAAGTAAGTTCTCCTTCCGGAAAACAAGAAAGAAGTTTTATCCTTTTTGATAGGGCCTTCAAGCGTGATTTTCGAAGCAATCAACCCAATACTTCCTTCTCCTTTGAATTCCTTCATATTTCCTTCTTTCATGGAAATATCGATTACCGACGAAAGCCGCCCCCCAAATCTGGCAGGAAATCCACCTTTGATCAGCTCCACATTGTTGATAGCTCCGTCATTGAAAACCGAAAAGAAACCGAATAAATGTGAAGCATTATAGACAGGTACACCATCCAACAATATCAAATTTTGATCTGGGCTTCCTCCTCTTACATACAAGCCTGATGTACCCTCAGATCCAGACTGCACACCAGGAAGGAGTTGGATTACTTTGAAAATATCTACCTCACCCATCAGCGCGGGTAGGTTTTTGATTTCACGAAGAGGAATATTAATGGCTCCCATCTGTGTACTCTCCTGAATGGGATCTGATCGCTCTCCCTCTATGACTACTTCCTTGAGTAGACCTGAAGGCCTCAACTCCACGGTTATGAGTGTATCTTTTTGCAGTTTCAGAGATAGCAATTCAGGCTCATAGCCCACATAGCTGAAAACCAACTCTACTTCTTTTTCAAATGAGGAGTAACTGAAAAACCCATAATTATTTGTGATGGCACCTTTTTGGTTTTTCTTATCAAAAATATTAACTCCAATTAGGGTTTCACCTGTATCACCATCTTTTACTGTACCACTGATTGAGATTTTTTGAGCAAAAAGGCTTAGCGAAAAAAAACTCAGGGAGATTGTTAATAAAAATATTCGCATTGGCAATCAACTTATTTTTTGGCGAAGATACTAGAAGAAAGGAGAGTTAGAAATAATAGTGCGGATGGATTCTCTAAAAGAGGTTAAAACTGATTGTTTATGGAGGTAATTAGGGGCTGATCATTTGACCAAAAAATAAAAAAAGTGAAGGATTATTCCTTCACTTCTTCAAAATCGACGTATTCTCCGCCTTCGATGTCTTTTTTTCGTTTTTCGATTTCCTCACGAGGAATGAAATCCACATTCACCGAATTCTTGGATCTTGAAGCTTGCTGCTGAGCGCGTCTTTCTTCCATTGCGGCTTCATTGACTTGCCTCGCAAATTTTGCAAGCTTGGTGCGAAGGAAATAGCGGATGAGTTGGCCCAAAAGCCAACCCACGCCAAGAAGAATAATTACAAATTTTAATAGTCCACCCATTAATTTTTTCCGATTTTATCTGCTTAAGTAGAGGTTTCGCTCTGCATAGATTTTCAAGAAATAATCATCCATCAAGTCATCAATAAAATAAATCGCCTCTCCGGTTGATTTCATTTCAGGCCCCAACTCCTTATTTACATTCGGGAATTTATGAAAAGAGAACACGGGTTCCTTGATGGCATAACCTTTTTTCACAGGTTTGAATTCAAAGTCGGTCACCTTTTTCTCCCCCAGCATCACCTTTACGGCATAATTGACATAAGGTTCCTGATAGGCTTTGCAGATAAATGGTACGGTACGGGAAGCTCTTGGATTGGCTTCAATGATGTACACCTTGTCATTTTTAATCGCAAATTGGATATTGATCAAGCCTACTGTTTTCAAAGCCAAGGCAATTTTCTTGGTATGAACCTCGATTTGCCGCATCACTAAGTCGCCCAAATTGTATGGAGGTAATACTGCGTAAGAATCGCCTGAGTGAATACCTGCAGGCTCAATGTGCTGCATGACACCGATGATGTAGACATTTTCTCCATCACAAATCGCATCAGCTTCTGCTTCAATTGCATTTTCAAGAAAATGATCGAGCAGAATCTCATTATTTGGTATATCTCTTAAGACATTGACTACATGCTGTTCGAGCTCTTTCTCGTTGATCACAATCTTCATTCCCTGTCCTCCCAATACATAGCTTGGACGAACCAAAAGGGGGAATCCGATCGTCTTGCAAAGTTCCAATGCCTCGTCGGTATTGTGAATCGTGCCAAACTCCGGATAAGGGACATTCAGATCTTTCAAGAGCCTAGAGAATCGGCCTCTGTCTTCAGCCAGATCCAATGCTTCGAAGCTGGTTCCTATGATCTTGATTCCGTACTTATCCAGCTTTTCCGCCAGTTTCAAGGCAGTCTGACCTCCAAGCTGAACGATGACGCCTACCGGGTTTTCATGTAGGATTATCTCGTAAATGTGCTCCCAGAATACCGGCTCAAAGTAAAGTTTATCTGCGATATCAAAGTCCGTGGAAACAGTTTCCGGGTTGCAGTTGATCATGATGGTCTCATAGCCGCATTCTTTGGCTGCCAAAACTCCATGCACGCAAGAGTAGTCAAACTCGATGCCTTGACCGACACGATTTGGACCGGAGCCCAAAACCACCACTTTTTTCTTATCCGATCTTACAGATTCATTTTCTTCACCGAAGGTCGAGTAATAATAGGGTGTCTTGGCTTCAAATTCAGCCGCACAGGTATCTACAATTTTGTACACGCGCTTGATTCCCATTTCATCATATCGCTTGTTGAAAACCTCGCTTTCAAGGCAATCCAACAAATGTGCAATCTGACGATCTGCATAGCCTTTCTTTTTGGCCTGATCCATTACCTCAAATGGAATGGTATCAATTTTATATTTTGAAACCTCATTCTCAAAATGAATCAACTCCTCAATCTGTCGAAGGAACCACTTGTCTATTTTCGTAAGATCGTGGATCGTGCGGAAAGAAATTCCAAGCTTAAAGGCATCATAAACATGAAATAGTCTGTCCCAACTTGGATTGGCCAAGGAGTAGAGGATTTTATCCTGGTCTTTTAGCTCTTTGCCATCAGCACCCAGTCCGTTTCGCTTGATCTCAAGTGACTGACAGGCTTTTTGTAAGGCTTCTTGGAAGTTTCGCCCGATGCCCATCACTTCCCCGACAGACTTCATGGATAATCCAAGCTTTCTGTCAGACCCTTTGAACTTGTCAAAGTTCCATCGCGGGATCTTTACGATCACATAGTCGATCGTAGGCTCAAAAAATGCAGAGGTAGTCTTGGTTATTGAGTTGCTCAACTCGTCCAGATTGTATCCGATGGCAAGCTTTGCAGCGACTTTGGCTATTGGGTATCCGGTAGCTTTGGAAGCCAGAGCAGAAGATCTCGATACGCGTGGGTTGATCTCGATACCGATGATGGTCTGATTATCGGGACTCACGGCAAACTGCACGTTACAGCCACCGGCAAAATTCCCGATACTGTTCATCATGGTGATCGCATAATTTCTCATGCGTTGATAAACCGTATCCGGTAAAGTCAATGCCGGAGCGACAGTGATCGAATCTCCTGTATGTACGCCACAAGGGTCAAAATTTTCGATGGAACAGATCACGATCATGTTCCCGATATTGTCCCGCATCACTTCGAGCTCGTACTCTTTCCAACCCATGATGCTTTGCTCGATCAGCACCTCATGAACCGGAGAAGCCTGAAGTCCTGCAACTAGGTATTTTTCGAAGTCTTCCTCTTTCTCCACAAAAGCACCACCAGCACCACCAAGAGTATAGGAAGCACGGATAATCAATGGAAAACCAATCTCCTGAGCGATTTCTTTGCCTTGAAGGAAAGAGGTGGCAGTATCACCTAGGCAAACTCCAACGCCAATTTCTTCCATCAGCGCTTTGAATTTTTCTCGATTTTCGGCGGTATCAATCGCAGCGATATCCACACCGATCATCTTGACTCCAAATTTGTCCCAAATACCTGCTTTATCGCAGTCAATGGCAAGATTCAAAGCTGTCTGACCGCCCATAGTAGGAAGTACAGCATCAATGTCGGGATGAGCTGTCAGGATTTTTTTGATGGAATTCTTATCCAATGGAAGCAGATACACATTGTCAGCGGTAACCGGGTCGGTCATGATCGTGGCCGGATTGGAATTGATCAGTGTGACAATGATGCCTTCTTCGCGAAGTGAACGTGCCGCCTGAGAGCCTGCATAGTCGAATTCGCAAGCTTGACCGATGACGATGGGACCTGAACCGATGATGAGAACGTGCTTGATGCTACTGTCTTTTGGCATTTCGAGGTGGGATAGGGAGAGAGAATACTTACGTCCAAATTGGCGCAAAATTAGAAAAATAATCGGAAGGGGAAAGGGAATAACAGAATTAAGACATAAGAAACAAGACTCAAGACATTGATTAAAGAAATAATAACTATAAAAATTTGACTTAAAAAGTCTTAGAGCTTATATCAGAAAGTTAAAAGGAGTTCATGAAAATTTTGAAACCAGTAGGATAAATTTTTAAAAAGCCTGTCTAAAATCTTATGTCTTTATACTTAGTTCTTTCGCCTTACACCCTATTTTTGGCCTTATGAACTTGAATAAATTCGATTTCTACGCGATAATGGGAGAAAGCCTTTCTTTTGAAAACACCCTAAAACTTGATTTTACAGAGGGGAATCATGAATTGAAACCAGTCGATCTTTCAAAAACTGAAGTTTTTAATCAGTACGTATTCAATCAGCTGAGGCAGAAAAACAAAAAATACGGAATCGGAGGCTACCTTGAAAAACGGGCAATCTACCGGAGAAGTGAAGTCTTTGCGACAGCAGCAGCGTTTAGAAACATTCATCTGGGTGTTGACATTTGGACCGAAGCAGGCGCTCCCGTATTCGCTCCGATAGACGGAATGATTCACAGTTTTCAGGACAATGCCGGATTTGGAAATTATGGACCAACGATCATTTTGGAGCATGAGCTTGATGGGAAAAAGCTCTTTTCACTCTATGGACATCTTTTTCAAAAAGACTTAGAAAAGCTGGAAGTAGGTAGAAAAATTAAGGCAGGAGAAAAGCTTTGTCACGTCGGCCCTTTTCCAGAGAACGGGGATTGGCCTCCACATTTGCATTTTCAATTGATGTGGGATTTGGGAGAAAATTGGGGAGATTATCCGGGTGTAGCAGCTGAGAAAGAGTTGGAATTCTATCAGAGGAATTGCCCTGATCCGAATTTGATTTTGAGGTGTTCTTGTTTGGATTCTTGATTTTCAGTTGACCGAACAAGCACATTGTTTAGTAAGGAAGTCGACTCCCTTTGCTACACCTTTTTGAATTACTCCTGAAATAGTCGCAAAATTCCAATAATCCAAGCCTCCATCTTTGTCGGGTTTGCTGAAGCCTGAATTTTTGGAAACTACTGTATTGTCTGAGACGATTTCTCCTGAAGAAACTTCAATAAGAGCAATCCTAAGTATTGCACTCACTTCCATATCAGGAACCGGATCAAGTGCAAAAGCTTCTTGTTCGGTCTGATAGGACCAACCTTCTCCTTCCCGAGTGGACCCTAATGAAAGGCCCAAAAGGTAGGAATAGCCTAGTTCAAATTGGATTTTAGCTCGTTGGAACGGATCGTTTAAGTCCTGGATTCCGGCTTTGAGTAACTCATAATCGAGTTGGTCATAAAGCTCAATTCGATCATATCCTTTTGCTTTTAAGTCAGAAAGAATCTGCCGCTCAAGTTGGTTTTTCTGAGCAACGCTGAGTTGCCGGAAACTCGGTTCCCAAGCTAGAGGCAGTAACAAAATACCATCTTCTGGATTGAGACAGACGGTGCAACTACGAGTAGTGTAGATTTTGGAATTGGTGCAGGAGGCTAAAAATAAAAGGGAAAGTAGAAGGATAATCAGCTTTTTCATCAATGAGATTTTAATTAACCAAAGACGATTATAGGTGATTTAGGTTTTTCAAAAAATCCGAAATCCGATATCCAAAGTCCGAAATCTGCTCACTTTCTCGGGTGAAAATCTGTTAGCACCTGCCTCAGGTAATCCCGATCTAGGTGCGTGTAAATCTCCGTCGTGGTGATGCTTTCATGACCGAGCATTTCCTGTACGGCTCTCAAATCAGCTCCTCCTTCGATCAAATGAGTGGCAAAGGAGTGCCGGAACGTATGCGGGCTGATGTTCTTTTTGATTCCGGCTTGCTCAGCCGTCTTTTTAATAATCAGAAAAACCATCACCCGGGTCAGTTTTTGGCCGCGGCGATTTAAGAAGACAAACTCCTCATGACCCTTTGTAGGAGTTTGATGTACCCGGACTTCCTCCTGATAGATCCTGAGATACTTTAAGGCATCCTTCCCAACAGGGACCAAGCGTTCCTTATTTCCTTTTCCCACCACTTTGAGAAATCCTATTTCGGTAAATACCTGGCTCTTTTTCAGTTCTACCAACTCACTGACCCGTAAGCCGGAACTGTAGAGCATCTCCAGCATGGCCCGGTTGCGATGGCCTTCTGACTCGCCAAGTGGAATTGCTTCCAGTAAAAGTTCGATCTCCTGAAAACTTAAAGTGTCAGGAAGTTTTCTGCCAAGTTTGGGGGCTTCAAGAAGTTGGGCAGGATCTTCTTTGATTTTGTCCTCATACATCAGAAAGCGGTAGAAAGCTTTGATGCCGGAGATAATCCGTGCTTGGGAAAAAGCCGAAATCTCCAAAGCCGCCAAGGCATTGACAAATCTGCGAAGATGCTCCAACTCCATTTCCAAAGGACTTTTTCCCACAAATTCTTTTTCTGCAAAAGCTGCCAACTTCTCCACATCCCGGGTGTATGCCTCGATGGAATTTTCGCTGAGCGATCGCTCAAGCTTGAGGTAATGTCGGAATCGGCGGATAAGTTGAGGCCACATGGAGGAGTTGCAAAGTTGTAATGTGGTAAAGTTGCAAAGTTGCCACAACCTTACAACCTTTCAACTTTACAACCTTCCAACTTTTTTTTGGAACCCTTGTCATATAAATCCCCCACTTCTTCGATTAAGTAGTGTAAATGAACCGAAACCAGCTCGAAACTTTACTCCGACAGCACCATCGAGAAGCCTACCTATGGGCAAGACAATGCTGTGGATTTGACGGAGAGTCGGCCAAGGATGTGATCCAACTGGTATTTCTGAAAATTCTGGAAGGAAAAGCTAAGTTGAGAGAGGACCGAAATGCAAAAACCTGGCTGTTTTCCATTATCCGATTTACTGCAATAGATGAGTTGCGGAAGGCGGGGAAATGGGAAAGCCTGGAAAATGAGGTTGAGGTAGCTTGGGAAGAAGCTGAATCGGACGAGGTCAATTACGAGGCACTCATCCGCAGACTTCCAAAAATGCAGCAAGAAGTGATGCTGATGATTTTCTACCACGGTATGACCCTGGAACAGACGGCCGAGGTACTACAGCTGCACATCGGCACCGTGCGAACGCATTACGAGCGTGGAAAAAAGAGATTGAAAGAGTGGATTGAAAAAATAAGAATAGAGAAATGATACGAGACGAATCAGAAAAAGAATTACTTCTTTTCTTTCAGGAGATGAAGGAAAAAGACCTTGAAATCCCAACTCCGGACTTTCCGGAAGTGGCAGAGGCAAGGACTATTAATTGGTGGATTCCGTTGGGAATTGCTGCTTCACTGCTGCTAGGATTTTTCCTATTCCCGAAGCAAGAGAGCAGTCCCGAAGCGCCTGTAGATGTGATCATCATCACACTGAAGCAAGATGTAAATCAAGAGCAACAAATTCTCATTGAAGAGAAAACTTATTTAGAAACTTGGGAGTCGCCGACTTCATCATTATTAGCCGAATACTGATGTAGATGGAAGACCGTAGACCGAAGAAAACTAAACCAACTTATTATTAAAACACAAACCTGATAAACTGAAAAATTATGATAAAACGAACCCTTTTCCTGCTCTTTTTCCTAACTGCAAGTCTTGCCAATGCGCAAGACATGTTTCAGGAATACCTATACTCTGCTGACCTAGTCATGAAAAACAGAGATAAAATCTCCTTGACCGATGATCAGGCAAATAAAATCAAAAAAATCCACAGCACAAACGCCGCTGATTTCAGCACGCTGAAATGGGATTTGGACGCCGAAACTGCAAAGCTTAAAAAGCTCTTGGCTCAAACCAAACCTGATCCGACGGCCGTTTCCAAGCAAATGGACCTAGTCCTGAATCTGGAAAATCAACTGAAGAAAAAGCAGCTTTCCACATTGGTAGCGATTAAAAATGAGCTGACTGAGAATCAACAAGCAACTTTAAATTCTTCAAAAAAGTGGACAGTTTACGGTACTACTAATATACCTTCAAACATTTCCCCAACTCTTCAATCCACTAGCCCAAAATATAGAGTGGGAACGGGTCCAAATGTCAAAGGAATTGCCTCAGTGAAAGGAACCAGTCACGGAGTTTTTACCAGCAAAGTAAGCCCTGAGGGTGATGTAACAATTTTCCCAGATGGAGGTAAAATTTACTTTCAGCCAGACCCGGATAAGGAGAATACCAATCCAATTTACTATATAAAAAACAAAAATGGATCTTTTGAACAATTGTTTGATGTACAAAGTGTTGATCCAAAAAACATAGAAAGCCTTGAAGTCCTAAAAGGTGAAACAGCTTCGATTCGCTTTGGAGAAAAAGGTAAAAACGGAGTTATTATTTTTACACTGAAAGACAAAAAAGACGAGTCCCCTACAGAAAATTAAATCTTCATAATGGTTAAGTTTAAACAGAAAAGGAGGCTGATTTTCGGCCTCCTTTTTTTTATGATTTCATCCTAGTGGGATTCATTTTGGTTGGGAAAAAATCGGTGACAGTAACTTTTTGAGTTAATTCATCTACAAAAAACAAAATCTTAAGTTCAAAATTTCTAGAAGCTCGAAATAGCAAAAACCTTACTTTTTTTGGATCCTCGACAAAAGTCTTCTCCCTTGAACTACGATGCGGTTGATATTGTAGCGTTTCAACTTTCTCAAAAATTTCAAAGTCAATCTCGAAAACTCGATTTCGACTAAAGTTTGAATTTAGATACGGATAAACTTCATTTTGGTACCTTAAAATGGCCGACCGTGTGAATATTATTTCATATCTCGTTCCTTCCACCATTTTTCATTCATATGTTTAAATTCTTCCAATGAATGAACCCTCCCTTCTTTAATATCCTCCAAAGATTCTTGGAATCTTGCCTCCATTTCTTCTTGGATCATTAAATCCTCAATCCTTTCCAAGGTTGCGGTTTTTTCAATCTTCATCACTCGTTGGATAAGATTCAGCTTGAGTTTTTCTGCGTTCACAGGATTACCATTTAAAATTGAGAACTAGTCGAATTTACGTTTTTTTCTTCAAAGCTGTTTCAATCCAAAAACCTCCAGCTCGTCTTATGGTCCTTATCCAGTGGCTTGCCCGTAACTTTCGCTCTCAGAATCTCGATCGGCATCGCATTTTGGGACATGATCAGGTCGTGAAACTCCTTTTCAGCCATCTTACCGCCATCCACCATTTCAGCTCTCAGGGAATAGATTTCCAAAGCTCCGATCATATAAGCGATCTGGTAAAGTGGCCCGTAGCTTCCTTCAAATGAACGTCTGACCTCTGCCTCGGCATTGGCCACTTCGTGTCCCACTTTATCCACCAACAGATCAATGCACTGCTGCGGAGTCATTTTGCCCAGGTGATAATTCAGGGAGAAAATAATCCGTGCACAGCGGTGCATTCTCCAGAAGAGCATGCCCACTTTGTCCTTGCCATCCCGAGGAAAGTCCCGATCCCACAGCACAAACTCCCAGTACAGTGCCCAGCCTTCTGTCCAAAAGGGTGTGCCAAACATTCTGCGATGCGTCATCACCCGCTGATTCATAAACTGCTGCAAATGATGACCGGGGATCAATTCGTGCTGTACTGTAGCTCGGGAAAAATGCGGGTTGTTTCCACGCATGGACATCATTTTCTCCTCATGGCTCATTTCGGAAGTTGGGTAGGAAATCTGAATCACTTCACCGCCCAAGAAGAACGGACTTACCCGCTGCCGTTCGGCAGAAATCATGGTCGTTCTCCAGGTTTCTTTGGCCAATTCAGGCACAGTAATCCAGTCATTTTTCTCCATGATTTCGATTGCTTCTTCTCCCAATCTCGCCACTTCCTCCGGCCAAGCTCCGGCTGGCAAGTAAGTGTTTTTCACCATCTCCAAAGCCGCTTTCCAATCATTTCCAAAACCAAGTTCATTGGAAGCTTTGAGCATTTCTTTTTCACACCAAGCAAACTGCTTTTCTGCTTCTGCAATCAATTCCACCGGAGAATACGCGATCATTTCGAATGCCAATTGCTTTTCCAAAGCCTCTCTGCCAATCGGTTTTCCGATGATTCCGCTTCCATCGTCTTTGACTGAATTGGTGTAGTGTTCGCGCAGTCCTTTGGCATACGCTTTCATACTTGCATCCAGTTTTTTCCAAGGCTCAGGCATCCACCAGGTGAATTCAGGATCATAGTCGAAGTAAAAATCGTAGGCTTCTTTGGTCACTCGATTTAGACTTTCCACAGCAGATGCCGCTAAGTCCGCTTTTTGCCATGAATCATATTTTGCTGAATTGGATAAAGCTTTCAATTGAGTATCAACTGATTTGGAAACCTGATTCCAGGTGTCCGCCAATTCCTGGGCGTTGGGTTGTTTAGCTCTTCGGCGAGCAGTCACAAAATCCTCCAAAGGCTTGCCGAAAGCAATCACGGCCTGAACTTCAGAAAAAGCCCGCTTCTCCAAGTCTAAGGTTGCCAATTCCTTTTCCAGGTAATTGCGAAAAAGTACATAATCGATCTTGCCGTCTTCCGAAAGCGCATCATAGTTGTGAGCTTGAAGGCTTTTCAAATAATCCTGATTGAAAGATTCCATTCGGGCGAAATACTCTGTGGAAAGCCGATTGGTGTACAATCTGGAAAGTGCTCCCCGATCCGCCTGATAAGTGGTGATGAGATTGACTAGCTCTGTGGCCTCTGCCAAAAACGAACAAAAAAGAAGGAATAATAAAGGCACTATTTTTTTCATTTTTCTTAAACCGGAAAGTGACTGAATATAAACATATTATGATTATCCGCAATTCTACCAGTTTGCTAAAATTGAAATTGCAAAAAGCGGATAATCGTCGACAGACGACCGTCCACAGTCCACAGCTCGTCTCATCGGACTTCTATCCTTATTTCCTATGGCTACTGGTAAGAAAGCGGATATACAGAAAACATATAATATTATGGCACTTTAGAAAACTCAAATCATTCCAATGGCAAAACCTTTGTCAAAAAAAAATTACCACATAGACACATAGCTTATAATTCAATAAGTTTTTTCTGGAAATTATTTTTTTAAGGTTAAAAAAAGGAACATTTAAGCCACAGTACTTGGTGGCTCACCTCACGGGAAAAGATATGCAATTTATATTTGGGGGATATGCTTTTCCTCTATGCTTTTCTATGTGACTATGTTGTTAGAAATGGGTTTTCGATTTTACGCTTAGTCTAGAATATATTTCTAAAAAGCCGTGACCATTGGCCAAAAATCAGCATCTAAAGCTAGTAGCCTGCGATTATCCATTTTACAGGAAAGTCTTTAAAACCAATTCCTTATATTCAAAATACAAAAACTGGAAACCACTTTGATTTGCTTTTCCTGATATTCTTTCTTCAATCTGATCCTTTAACCCTTTTATCTATGGAATTAGTCATTAAAAACCTCTCCAAAACCTATTCAAATGGAGTAAAAGCACTAAACGATATTTCTCTCACAGTCCCTCAGGGTATGTTTGGGCTACTCGGACCAAACGGTGCCGGTAAATCCACCCTGATGCGTACCATTGCCACACTTCAGGATGCTGACTTTGGCACAATCACACTGAATGGAATCGATGTCCTGAAAGACAAACAAGCCGTTCGTGAACGATTGGGCTATTTGCCACAGGACTTCGGGCTTTATCCCCGAATCAATGCGGAAACGATGCTCGACCACATCGCACAGATGAAAGGAATCGGGAAAAAGTCCGACCGCAAAGAACTTGTGGCTTCACTATTACAAAAAGTAAATCTTTTCAAAGACCGCAAAAAAGGCCTCGGTACTTTCTCCGGCGGGATGCGTCAGCGATTTGGGATTGCGCAGGCTTTGGTTGGCAATCCTTCTTTGATCATCGTGGATGAACCTACGGCTGGTTTAGATCCATCAGAACGTAACCGATTTTATAACCTGCTCTCAGAAATCGGCGAAAATACCATTGTCATTCTCTCTACTCACATCGTCGAGGACGTAAATACCCTTTGCTCGAATATGGCCATCATCTGCATGGGCGAAGTACTGATGCAAGGCAAACCCAAGGAAGGGCTTTCTATTGTTCAGGGAAAAATCTACCGAAAAGCGATCGAGAAAAGCGATCTCGAAAAATACCGAAAAGACCATCAGGTAATCTCGACCAAGTTGATCGAGGGAAAGCTGAGTTTGCGAATTGAAAGTGATGAAGACCCGGGAAATGGATTTATGCCAACTCCAGCAGATCTGGAGGATGTGTACTTCAGTTATATTTCCAAAAAGGTTGATCCCATTACTATCTAATCGACGTCTATGTTTAAGGACATCTTTTTATTTGAGCTGAAATACAGGTTCAGCCGTCCGGCTACCTGGATTTACTTCGCCATGCTATTGGTTGTTCCCTTGCTACTGATAGGGTTTGGAAATACCCCCGCATCGGAAAAAGTCTACCACAACTCCCCTATTGTCATTGCCAATCTTTTGGTTTTGGTATCTCTTTTTGGGATTTTGATTGCTTCAGCCGTGATGGGCGTACCGCTTTACCGCGACTTGGAGCATAAGACCGGAAATTTCCTGTTCAGCTACCCGATTGGTAAGTTCGGCTATTTCATGGGTCGGTTTTGGGGGTCATTTGTCGTGCTCTTGTTTATTTCTCTGGGACCATTGCTTGGAATTTATTTGGGAAGTTTGCTCGGCCCCCTCTTTGGAACAGATGCAGATCGCTATGGGCCAAACTCCCTGATTAATTACCTCCATCCCTGGCTTACACTGGTCGTCCCAAACCTTTGGCTAGCAGGTTCACTTTTCTTCGCTCTGATTATTTTCACCCGAAATATCCGATCTATTTACTCCGGGGGCATTGTCATTTTCATTGCATATCTGCTATCTAATTTCCTGGCACAGGATATCGAAAACAAAGATTTGGTTCAGCTTCTTGATCCATTTGCATTAAATTCATTTGATATTCAGACGCGGTATTTGACACCTTTTGAGCAAAACAGTTTCCTGCTTTCTGTGACTGGAAATTTACTTTGGAATAGAGTCATTTGGGTTTCTGTCGGGCTCTTTTTCTTTGTCTCTTCCTATTTCAGGTTCAGTTTTACTTATTTCTTCCAAACTGTTCAAAAGAAACTTTCTGCAAAAACTGACAATGAGACAGCTCCTGTCGGTTTGCTTAAGCGAGTAATGCCAGACTTCACAGCTGATTATCAGTGGAAGAGTTTTATAACCTTGACCAAAATCGAGGTTCAGAATGTCCTGAAAGATGTGTACTTCCGCTCAATTTTACTGGGAGGAATGATCTTTCTTGTACTGGACTTCTGGATTGGAAATACGATTTACAGTGTTTCGAATTTCCCCTCCACTTCCTTTTTGATGGAATACAAAGGCTATGATTATTTGCTGTTTGTATTCATCATCATCGTATTTTTCACAGGAGAGGCTCTGCACCGCGACAAGTCCACGGGCTATTCGGTGATCAATGATACTTTTCCGGTCAAAGACGGAGTGGTGATCGCCTCGAAATTTTTCGGAATGGCCTTCATCTGTTTGGTCTTGACCACACTACCAATCATCGTGGGGATTTTAGTTCAGACTTTCAAAGGCTATTTTGAATACAATATCCCGGTTTATCTGATTGACAGTTATCTGATTTCTCTTCCGGACTTTATTCAGATGGTGATGCTTGTTTTTGCGGTTCACTTGGTCGTCAACAACAAGTTCGCAGGACATGCAGCTGCGATCGGCATTTGGGTAGTCATGATCATTCTGAGAAATTTCGCCAATTACGACTTCAATCTCTTCTTTTTCAGTTACAAGCCGGGATACACCTGGAGCGATATGAACGGCTTTGGGCATTTCGCAGATCCTTTGATCTGGTTCAATATTTATTGGACGGCTTGGGGAATTTTCCTCGTTTTGTTCTTTAGTATTTTCTTCAGCCGTGGGATCGAAGATTCTTGGAAAAGCAGAATTAAGACCGCAAAGTCCAGATTGGGAAATCCTGCACCAAAGTTATCCTTCGCATTTTTAGCTATCGCGCTGCTTACGGGGGCTTATATATATAATTCGGTAGTCTATGAAAACGGCTATCTAACTTCTGATGAAGGGAAAGAGAGGTCAGTGGCTTATGAGCTACAATTGAAAAAATATGACCGAATTCCTCAACCAAAAGCTACCAAAGTCAACATCAAGGCGGATCTATTCCCCATGGAGCGAAATGCCTTCTTTGAAGCGCAGGTTCAGATGGTCAATAAAACAGATAGCCCGATTGATTCCATCCACTTCAACAGTACAAGCTTGACTGATTTTAAGGTATTGCTTGGTGCCGACACACTTCCTTATCGCTTTCCATTGGAATACAAAGCAAGAAAGTTTCAGCTTTTTGGCAAAAAGCCAGAGCGGGAATGGTATAAAATCACTGCATTGCCTCAGACTATGATGCCTGGCGACACACTGGACTTTGTCATCATCAGTGAAAAAACCAATTCTGGCTTTCCAAATTCCGGATATGGTCAAGAACTCATCTACAATGGGACGTTCTTCAGTGGTGGAATTCCGGAAATCGGATATTCTGCCAGTTCTGAAATGAACAGTGATGAAGACCGTAAAAAATACGGACTTCCTCCCAAGCCGGAAGATCTGCCCGAACATCGGGATCCTTATGGACAGCAGACGTTGCTTTTTGCGGACGATGCGGATTTTATCCAATTCGAAGCGGTAGTCAGTACAATTCCAAGTCAAATCGCTGTGGCACCAGGCTACCTCCAAAGAGAATGGGAAGAAAACGGAAGGCGCTATTTCCATTACATTCAGGATACGCCGATTCAGGCCTTTTTCACATTCGTTTCAGCGAAATTTGAGGTGTTGCGAGATGTGGCCTATCTGCCTAGCGGACAGAAAGTGGATCTCGAAATCTTTCACGATCCCAAGCATAAATACAACTTGGATCGCTTTATGGGAGCGTATCAGGACGGAATTACCCACTTCTCTGAGATCTATGGAGACTTTCAATTCCGCCAAATGAGATTGTTGGAGTTCCCCAGGTATTCCACCTTTGCGCAATCATTCCCTAACACCGTTCCATTTGCGGAAAGTTTTGGCTGGGTGGCCAATTTCAAAAGTCCGGATGATTTTGACTATGTGTACTATGTGACTGCCCACGAACTAGCCCATCAGTGGTGGGGTCATCAGATTACACCGAATTATACCCGAGGATCCAATTTGATATCGGAAGCTTTGGCGGAATACTCTGCTCTTATCTTGACCGAACGAAGGTATGGCAAGGATAACATGAAGCGATTCCTCAAGGAGGAACTCGATCGCTACCTGTCTGGAAGATCCAATGAAGGAAAAAAGGAAAACACTTTTATCAACTGTAACCGGCCTTACCAATGGTATTATAAAGGAAGTTTGATACTCTACGGACTTCAAGATCTGATAGGGCAAGATGCGATGAATTCAGCTTTATATGCTTTCAATCAGGAATTTGGACTGAAAGAAACTCCTCCATTCCCCGGAAGCTATGACCTCTATCGGCATCTTGATGCAGTAACTCCTGACAGTCTGAAGTATTATCTCGACGACACTTGGAACAAAATCACACTTTATGACAACAAAGCTGAGGAAGTTCAGGCAAAGCGGATCACAGGAGGCGAATATGAAATCACGCTAAAAGTCAAATCACAAAAGCTCTACGCAGATGAAACTGGTAAGGAAGAAAATGCCCAATACGAATCAGATTACATCGATATTGGAGTTTTTGCAGGAGAGGACAAGGATGAAAATGGACGAACCCGTGTGAATCCATTGTATATCCAAAAGCACAAAATCAAACCGGGGCAATCCACCATCTCAATCAAAGTCAAGGGCGAACCTGTCAAAGCAGGGATCGATCCCTACAACAAACTGATCGACCGACTACCGGATGACAACACCATTTCAGTCGTAATCAAATAAGCTAAAAGCTCCGAAGAAATTCGGGGCTTTTGTTTTGAAAATCCTAAATTTGATCAAATGACCTAGGTGATGGAGCAAAAAGAAAAGCCTGTATTTCACAAGCGCATCTTTTGGGATGTGGATTTTGAAAATCTCGACTATGACAAAAAATACAAGTTTGTCATCGAGCGGGTTTTCGAGCGGGGGGATGTACCCGACATCCGCAACTGCAGAAGGTACTATGGAGACGAACTGGTGGCGGAAGTTCTGCTGAATGCTAAATTTTTATCAGTTATGACTATGTATTTAGCCGCAGCCGTAATTGACAGACCTCTTAAAGATTTCCGATGCTACAAACTCAGACAGTTGAATCCAGAACTCTTTCCCTATTAATAGAGCTTTTCACACTTCCATTCCTTGAGTATTTTGGTCTGGTTGGTGGAACAGCCCTTTCTCTAAAGTATGGTCATCGTCTTTCGATTGATTTAGATTTATTTTCCTTTGAAAAATTCGAAAACGAAAGTTTAATAAGCGAATTAAATAGACATTTTGGAAGTCGACTAGAAATTAGAACTAGCCCTCCATTGTTTGGTATTTTCTGTTTTATCGATGGAGTCAAAGTCGATATCGTCCGACACCCTCACCCATTGATTGGACCGATAGAAACGATCGATGGAATTCGCTTCTTTTCAGATCAAGACATTATGGCTATGAAAATTCAAGCGATTTTGGGCCGGGGGAAAAAGAAAGACTTCTGGGATATTGCCGAACTCCTGAAACACTACACCGTGAGTGATTTTGTCAGAAATCATAAAGCAAAGTATAGCACTCAAAATCTACTAATCTCGATTCCGCAGGTCATGGTGTACTTTCAGGATGCAGATGAGGATGAAAATCCAGTCAGCCTCAAAGGCCAAACTTGGGAGAAAGTACAAAAAGTCATTCAGAATAAAATCGCTGAACACCTTCGGTAAATTGAAGGGTAAGAACCTTCGTCAAGCTTCTATGGATTTCACTTTTGGTTGATTCAGAATTTTCCCCAAAAGGTATGGAAGCAAAAAGCCCCGAATCGCTTCGGGGCTTAATATTATATCCGCTAAAATTCGACTTAAATCCCGAAGGCAGCCTTTACTTGATCTACGAAATCAAGCTTTTCCCAAGTGAAAAGCTCCACTTCTTTGACGATAGCTTCTCTGTATGGAGAGTAAAAGGTCTTTTTCACTACTTCATTTTTCCTGCCCATGTGGCCGTATGCGGCTGTTTCTTCATAGATCGGATTTCTCAGCTTCAATCGCTGCTCAATGGCATAAGGGCGCATGTCGAAAATAGCCTCCACTTTTCTGGCAATTTCACCATCACTCAATTCTACTTTGGCAGTACCATAAGTATTGATGTAGATTCCCATTGGCTTTGCAACTCCGATGGCATAGGATACCTGCACCAAGATTTCGTCAGCCACGCCTGCTGCAACCATATTTTTGGCGATGTGACGCGTTGCATAAGCCGCAGATCGGTCAACTTTCGATGGATCTTTTCCGGAGAAAGCTCCTCCACCGTGTGCGCCTTTGCCACCGTAAGTATCAACGATGATTTTTCTACCGGTCAACCCGGTATCCCCGTGAGGACCACCGATCACAAACTTACCGGTTGGGTTGATGTGGTAAACGATCTCATCCGTGAATAACTTCTGAAGTTCCGGCTTCAATTGAGCTTTCACTCTAGGAATGAGGATATTGATGATATCGGATTTGATTTTTGCCAGCATGGTTTCCTCCTCATCGAAGTCGTCATGTTGAGTAGACACCACGATCGCATCGATTCGCTGAGGCACATTATCGTCGCTGTATTCGATGGTCACTTGAGACTTGGAATCAGGTCTGAGATAAGTGATGTCCTTGTTTTCTCTACGCAACGCCGCCAATTCTTTGAGGATCATGTGGGAAAGATCCAAGGCAAGCGGCATGTAGTTTTCGGTTTCGCTGGTTGCGTAGCCGAACATCATCCCTTGGTCACCTGCGCCCTGCTCCTCAGGATTCTTACGCTCCACACCCTGATTGATGTCAGCGGACTGCTCATGAATCGCAGAGAGAACTCCACAGGAGTTGCCTTCAAACATGTACTCGCTTTTGGTATAACCGATACGGTTGATGACATCACGGGCTATCTTTTGCACGTCAAGGTAAATATCAGATTTGACTTCGCCCGCCAAAAAAACCTGTCCGGTGGTCACGAGAGTTTCACAAGCTACTTTAGAGTTGGGGTCGAAGGCTAAAAAATTATCAATCAGCGCGTCGGAAATTTGGTCAGCGATTTTGTCAGGATGACCCTCAGACACTGACTCTGAGGTGAATAAATAGGCCATATAGCTAGTTTATTGATGCGTTTTCAAAGGAAGTCCAAAAATACGGGAACTGGGGGAAATAAAAAATTGCAATCAGGACTTAAACCGGAATACTTACAATGGTAACTAATCGCTAAAATTTCAGGAGCAAACTGAAAAAATGGATTGGTTTTATCTTGTTTCATTTCTTTAGCTTCTTGATTCGATTGTTTTACACTTTCAAAACAAAATCCAAAAAGTACTTCGTCCGATCTACCAAAAACAAAGGAATATTGATCAAGCCTTCTTGCTGGATCAGGTTTCTCATTGAAAATCTAATTTTAACTTTCGGATTATTTTCTTCCCCGTACACCGACAGACTTTTTCCCCGAATATTCTCAGCCGACTTAACCTCAATGGGAATCAATTCCCCCTCATGTTGTAATAAAAAATCCAATTCTGCTCTTCCGTTAGAAGTCCAATAGACAGGAGCATTGTCAAATTGCGCTAAAAGAGATTGAAGGATGTAATTTTCAGCTAAAGCACCTTTAAATTCTGAGAATAAATCATTTGGATTGAGGATCATTTTTGCATCTAACCCAGCCTTTTTCCTTAACAATCCGACATCCAAAAGATAGATTTTAAAAGCCGATAAATCCAAATAAGCCGGTAAGGGAATCGCAGCCTTATTGATTCTAGAAACTTTTTGAACCAGGCCTGCCTGAATTAACCAAGTTAAAGCATCTTCATACTCCCTGGCTCTTGCTCCGGGCTTCACCACTTGATAAAGAAATTTTTTATTTTCTTTAGCCAATTGAGAAGGTATAGAATCCCAGATATACGCTATTTTTTGGATATCCTTTGATGGAACATGCTTGGAAAAATCCAACTGATAAGCCTGATTGATATTATCCAAAAGCTCTTCCACACGACTCAAATCACCATTTTCGGCAATTTCTCGAGCAGGTTCAGGCATTCCACCAGAAATCATGAACAGCCTAAAGCTTTCCGAAATTCGATTGACAAAATAATCGAGTAGTGGTTCCACCTTTTCAATTCCCCGAATAAATTCTGCCATTTCTGGATCTTTTTGGTTTAGAAATTCCAAAAAAGTTAATGGATGAATTTCCAAAAACTCGACTTTGCCTACAGGAAACGAAGAATAATTCCCCAGAGTAACTCCAAGTAAGGATCCAGCCCCAATCACATGGTAAGCCTCATCTGATTCCTCAAAATATTTAAGTGAATTTAAAGCCTCTTTGCATTCTTGGATTTCATCAAAAATAATAAGTGTGTTTCTTGGCTCAATTGAAAATCCAACCACCAAAGAAAGATTTTGGATAATTCGTTTAGGGTCCTTTGTCAATTCAAAAAATTGCTTGAGATCAGGTTGCCGATCAAAATTAAAATAGGCAGTCTTTTCGTATTCCTTTTTCCCAAACCATTTCAAAATCGAAGTTTTACCGACCTGTCTGGCACCTTTCAGGAGTAATGGCTTTGGCTTTGGCCTGCTTGTCCAAGCTTTCAATTGGAAAGTTACTTCACGTTCGAAAAACATAAAATCACATTTTACCCTACAAAAATGTGAAAAAAATCACATAATCCGCACATAAGATGTGATTTTTGGCTTTTAACTGACACAAGACAATAATGTGACAACCAAAATCAGGCAAGCTCACTTTGTCTAGCGTCTAGCGTCTCGTGTCTAATTTCTTGTGTCTTTCCTCACCAATCCCTCAGTAATCTCATTCATTGCCTTCACTTTAAATTCAAAATCTCCCTTTAAAGTCTCCCGATATGCATTCAGATTGAGCAGCAGGTCATCGATTTCCTCAGGAAGCACTTCTTCCAACAGTTGCCGCAGTCGTTTGGCTGTGGTTGGGGATTTGCCATTGGTGCTGATGGCGATTTTCAGGTTGCCTTTGGTTACGATTCCACCTAGATAGAAATCGCACAATTCAGGTGTATCCGCAATGTTGACTAATAAAAAGCGCTCCTTTGCTTCGTCTCGGATCTGTCGGTTTACAGCCTTGTTGTCGGTAGCTCCAATCACAAGATGTTTCCCGCCAAGATACTTTTCGTGATAAAGATCCTCAATCAAAGTTACCGTATCGGCTTTTGCCGCCACTTCCAAAAACTCCGGTCTGAATTCCTTTGAAACCACAGTCACTTGTGCTTCTGGGCTAGATTTCAATAGAAATTCCAACTTTTCCGTAGCCACAAAACCTCCTCCGACCAGCAGGACATTGAGTTCATGGACTTTGAGGAAAATGGGGTAGAGATGGTTCATTTTATTAGAAGCAAGACATTAGATACAAGATTTGAGAAAGTTGTAAGGTTGTAAGGTTGGAATGTGGTAGGGTTAGGAAGCTCAACTAGATTTCATTTATCGGAAAATATTGCCTCATATGGCTTCGACTCCGCTCAGCCTGACACGATTTTCGACGCTTATGGATTGCCAATTACAATTGATTTCTGGTTACTGCAAACTGTGACTGCCTACTGACCACTCTATACACCTCCGCCAATTTCACACTTTCTTTGACAACTTCCCCAACAATTATTATCGCTGGAGCCTCGGCTTGGGCTTCTTTTGCTTTGTGCTCAATGTCGGAAATATACCCGGCCACAATCTTTTCTTCAGAAGTGGTTCCGCTTTGAATAATTGCGATTGGAAGGTCTGACTTTCCAAATTGCTGGTAAACCTTCACGATTTCAGCCAGCTTTTTGGTGCCCATCAAGATCACAACCGTAGCTGTTGATCGTGCGGCCAAAGCCAAATCACGTGATAATTCTCCCGAAGAAGTTGTTCCTGTTACTACCCAAAAACTTTCGGACACACCACGTTTGGTCACGGGAATCCCCGCCGAAGCCGGAACTGCAATTGCCGAAGTAATTCCCGGAACCAAAGCAGTGGGTATCCCAAACGCCTCGATGTATTCAATTTCTTCTGCACCCCGACCGAAGACAAAGGGATCTCCACCTTTAAGTCTCACAACGTGTCCATGCTTTTTTGCCAAACTGACGCAAAGTTGATTCGTGTCTTCCTGAGGAGTTGAGTGTTTTCCTACGCGCTTGCCAACAAAGATTTTTAAGGCAGTATCCGGCGCATGCTTGAGCAAAACCGGATCGATCAAAGCATCATAGAGCACCACATCTGCGGTGTTCAAAGCCAAGATTGCCTTCAAAGTGATCAGTTCAGGATCTCCCGGACCGGCGCCGACGAGCGTTACTTTTGGATTGATGGTAGTTCTCATGCTTCCACTTCCTCCTCACGATATGTTTTTAGCAGGCTATAAACTTCCATGGCCTGTTTTGCATAAGCTTTGGCAAATTCTTCAGTCGGTTCGTACTGATTGATCTGATAAACTTTCTCTGCGAAAGTGCCTTCCATATTGATTTTGCCAGTTTCGACAAATTTCTCATCGAAAAGGGAAATGATATTCGCATAGCTATTCGTGCTGGTATCTTCACTGAGCAACAATGCTTTTGCGGCATTGATCAGTCCTGCATAATGGTGGTAAATGCTGTCTGACCAACGGCCCTGCTCCAAAGCCTCTTTGCCGAGTTCGAGTTTTTCCAAAGCTTCTAGGAGCAAAGTAGCCACCAAGTCGATCACGACTCCAGCGCATTCACCCACACCAACCGCCACTTCATAGGCCTCATTGTGTCCCCAATCCACAGAGTCGGAAACTGTCACTGTCGATGCATCACTGAGTTCCTTTAGCAATTCATAGAAATACATTTGACCCTGCCGATCATAATAATTTAGGAAATCAATCCCTCCGGCATTTTTCTCAAAATCATCCAACAAAACTCTCAAAGCCTGAGGCCCTCGACGACTTGGAACTTTGGTCACCTTATCAGCAAAACGTCCGTTTCCATCACCCAAATTTCCTCCGCCAAGGAGCACTTGGAGTGCAGGCACAACGGTTTTCCCAGATTTCATAGACATGCCCTGAAATCCGATATGCGCCATGTTGTGCTGTCCACAAGCGTTCATGCAACCCGAGATTTTGATCACCAAATCCTGATTTTGAAGGTATTGGGGATATTCCTCGAGAATGACTTTCTCAAGCTCGACAGCAATACCTGTAGAGCTTGCGATTCCAAGATTACAGGTATCTGTACCTGGGCAAGCCGTAATGTCACCAAGAGTATTATAACCGCGCTGTCCAAGGCCGATTTTCTGAAGTTCCTGATAGAAAAAAGGAACTAGGTCTTCACGCACATCCCGGATCAGGAAGTTTTGACGAAGGGTAAACCGCACTTCGTTATTCGCATATTTTTCCACCAAATCTGCCAAGGCTCTCGCCTGATCGATGTAAAAATCACCAAGCGGCACTTTCACTCCGATGGCTACATAGCCTTTCTGCTTTTGTGGCAGTACATTGGTCAGTTTCCAAAGCTCGAAATCCAATCCGGGTTCTTTTTCGAGGGTCGGACTTTCGGGATTGGGAAGGGTTTTTCCCGATTCATAGTCTTCAAAATCCAGCGGGAAACTTGAAAAAGGCAGTGCCTTTCGCTCTTTTTCCACCAAATCCAAAAATGCCTCAACTCCCAGGTCTTTGACCAAAAACTTCATTCTGGCCTTGTTTCTTCTGGCCCGCTCTCCATGCCGGTCAAAGATCCGGAGCACCGCCTCAGTAAACGGGATGATCTGATCCGTTTCCACAAACTCAGAAATCATATCCGCATGTCGGGGCTGAGAACCCAAACCACCTCCGAGGAGAACTTTAAACCCCCTAACCTCTTTCCCATCTACGGTTTTCACTTTTGGGATAAAGCCCAAATCATGCAAATAACTCAAGGCAATGTCTTCATCCGAAGAAGAAAAGGACATTTTGAACTTACGGCCCATTTCCTGGCAAACCGGATTTCTCAAAAAGTATCGGAAAGTGGCATCCGCATAAGGAGTCACGTCAAAAGGCTCTTTGGGATCAATTCCTGCCAGTTCGGATGCTGTGACATTTCGAACCGTATTCCCACAGGCTTCTCGCAAGGTGACATCATCCCGCTCCAATTCGGCCCACAGCTCAGGAGTCCGATCCAAACTCACGTAGTGAATCTGAATGTCCTGACGTGTGGTGATGTGAAGTCTTCCTGTGGAATACTCCTCCGAAACCTTGCAGATTCTTCGCAATTGAGAGGATGTTACCCGCCCATAAGGCAATTTGATGCGGATCATCTGTACGCCTTGCTGCCGCTGTCCATAGACACCACGGGCAAGACGCAGACTGCGAAATTTTTCCTCATCGATTTTTCCCTCGCGGAAAAGGGCGATTTTTCGTTCCAATTCCAGGATATCTCGTTCTACAATCGGATTTTCCAGTTCGGTTCTGAAGCTTTGCATGGTTACGATAGGTTTTCCCTATAGGGATAGTGCTTTTTAATTAAATCGATTCTTCATTCGTATTTCAATCTTCGGAGTTCAATATTCAGCATTCAGTGTTCATTATTTTTAAATATCGAATGTCGAACATCGAATAATGAATAGCGAAGTCTTGAATGCCGTCGTGAGTGTCTCCACTCATGGCATTTCAGTTTTTTTTAAATGCTACTGCTGTTTTTTTAATATTGAACACCGAACATCGAATATTGAACATCGAAGTTCGGGTACTTGATACTTGATACTGATATCTAGATACTATTCAATAAACCCAACAGAAACCGTATCATAGCTTCCCTCATCGATCAGAATAAAGCTTCCGTTCGACTTATTGTCATGATAGGAATCAAAGTGGATCGGTTTGCTCAGACGGAAATGAACACGCCCGATATCATTCAACTTGAGCTGATCTGCTTCCTCAGTTCCAGTAAAATCGGTATGAATTCGGCTTTCAATCTGATCGACTTTTGCCAATACCCGGTTGATACCGTGCTGAAGAATGTACTTACCTCCAACTTTCAAAGCTTTGCTATTCACTTGGCAAATGGTGGCGGAAAGTATTTTCTCACTTTTAGGCACAAAACCACTTTTCACAATCATATCCCCACGGCTGCAATCCACTTCTGTCGTCAAGGTGATGGCAATCGATGATCCGGGAGCCGCTTCCTCCAATTCCTGATCGAAGAAATGAATGCTTTTGATCGTGGATTCATTTCCGGATGGAAGCACAGTCACAGCATCCCCAACTTTCAGACTTCCTCCGTAGAGTTTACCAGAGAAACCCCTGAAATCATGGTATGCTTCTGTTTTTGGTCGAATCACATATTGAATAGGAAATCTCGCTACGGTACTTTCCTGCAAATCCTCAGGTTCGAGAATCTCCAAATGATCCAAAAGTGTATTTCCGAGGTACCAAGGCATGTGTTCGGATTTTCGGGCGATGTTTTCACCCTTCAATGCTGAGACCGGAATAAATGTAATTTGCTCCTGATGGAAATCACTTTTCTCCACAAGCGCATCAAAATCAGCTTTGATTTTCAGATAAATATCCTCGTCATATCCGACCAAATCCATTTTATTAATCGCTACTACCACATGTGAAATGCGAAGCAGGTTAGCAATAAAGAAATGTCGGTAGGTCTGCTCAATGACACCCTTGCGAGCGTCAATCAGAATGATCGCAACATTCGAAGTCGAAGCACCGGTCACCATATTTCGGGTGTACTCCACATGGCCGGGCGTATCCGCTACAATGAAATTGGTTTTTTCAGTATTGAAATAAATATGAGCAACGTCAATTGTTATTCCTTGCTCTCGTTCAGCAACCAATCCGTCAGTTGCCAATGAAAAATCCAGATAATCGTAGCCGCGTTGCCTGGAACTGCGTTCGATGGCTTCGATTTTGTCAGTAGTGAGGGACTTTGTATCGTATAGCAACCGCCCGATCAGCGTGCTTTTACCGTCATCAACTGAGCCTGCAGTGGCGATTTTTATGAGTTTTCTGCCTTGTATATCCATAGTTTAATTCTTTGTCAACGGTCGACGGACCACAGTCTACGGCCAATTCGTTTTTCGATTTACTGCTTTCCCGAAAGCAGAACTTCTTGTTGTCCTGCTTCTTCGGAAGCACAACTTTTAATTCTGAAATGCTGCTTCTAGAGAAGTAGCACAGCCAATCGGGAAATTCTCTTGCTTCTTGTGTCTAGTATCTTGTGTCTATCAAAAGTATCCAACCTTCTTCCTCGTCTCCATCGCTGCTTCGGAACGCTTATCATCAATTCTCGCACCTCGCTCTGAAATCGTCGAGTCCCGAATTTCGGCCACTACATCATCCAATGTGATAGCTTCTGAAAGCACAGCGGCAGTACAGGTCATATCCCCAACGGTTCTGAAGCGGACCATTTTCTCTTCAACCAACTCTGTTTGCTCTCTGTAAACATGCTCGTTGGCAGTCCAGATCATTCCGTCACGGAAGAATACCTCACGCTTATGCGCAAAGTAGATCGAAGGAATCTCGATATTTTCAGTTTTGATATACTCCCACACGTCGAGTTCAGTCCAGTTGGAAATCGGGAAAACGCGAACGTTCTGCCCGACGTGGATTTTTCCATTCAGCATATCGAAAAGCTCCGGACGCTGATTCTTTTCGTCCCACTGACCGAAGTCATCCCGCACAGAAAAAACACGCTCTTTGGCTCTGGCTTTCTCTTCGTCTCTTCTTGCTCCACCGATACAAGCGTCAAACTTAAATTCTTCGATGGCATCAAGCAATGTGGTTGTTTGAAGGGTATTCCGGCTCGCATAGCGGCCGCGCTCCTCACGCACTTTACCCTGATCGATGGAATCTTGGACGTTTCTGACAATCAGTTCCAGACCCAATTCGGCAACCAATTTGTCCCGAAACTCGATGGTTTCCGGGAAATTGTGGCCAGTATCAACATGCAGGAGTGGAAAAGGAATCTTTGCTGGAAAAAAAGCCTTTTGAGCCAATCTCACCAGGGTGATGGAGTCTTTTCCTCCCGAAAAAAGCAAAACCGGACGCTCAAATTGCGCCGCCACTTCTCTCAGGATGTGGATCGATTCTGCTTCTTTGGGATTAGGTATGAATAGGTTTGACATAGGGAATTACGATTTTTGATTTACGATTTACGCTGCCTTCAACATTCGTTATTCAGCATTCGCTGTTCGTTATTTCTTCTATTCTCTTATTTTCAATTTTCACAAATCCTCCAATTTTTCAATATCGAATGTCGAACCTCGAATGTCGAATGATGAAGATTTTAGTCTTGGTTCTTGTATCTAGCTTCTTGCTTCTCACCTACTATGCAGCCCACACTCCTTTTTCGAGTCTTCCCACCACCAACGGCCGGCGCGGGCGTCTTCGCCGGGGAGAATTGCCCGGGTACAGGGAGCGCATCCAATGCTGACAAATCCCTGATCGTGTAGCGGATTATATGGAATTCGATGTTCGTTGATATACCCAATCATCTGATCAAAAGTCCAGTTCAATAGCGGATTGTACTTGATGATCTGATTTCCTTCGTCCCACTCGATGTGCTTCATATCGCTCCGATTGGCGCTCTGTTCGGCTCTGAGTCCAGTAATCCACACTTGATTCCCCGCCAAGGCTCGCTTCAACGGTTCCACTTTTCTGACAAAGCAACAAGATTTTCTATTTTCTACCGAGTCATAAAACCCATTGATTCCTATCTCATCCACCAATTTTTCCACGGAAGAAGTCTCGGGATAATAGACTTTGATACGGGTTTTGTATTTGCTTTCTGTTCTCGAAAGAAGCTCCAAAGTCTCAGGAAACAGCCGCCCAGTATCCAGAGAAAAAATCTGAATCGGTAAGTTTTGCGAAGCAATCAATTGTGTAATCACCTGATCTTCCTGACCCAAGGAGGTAGAAAACACGACTTTCCCCGGAAAGAGGTCGGCAATCAATGCCAGGCCTTCTTCCGCTGAAAGTGCGCTAAGCTTCGCTTCAAGATCTGACAAGTTCTGTTGCTGGCTCATTGATTTTTTCTTTAGTTGCATTCTCCCATACCCGTTCGTGCACGTAGTACAACAATATTTTGGTGACCACTTCAACGGAACCTATGGATACCGCCATTACCAGTTGACCGGTTATGATAAAGGATATGACTATCTTATCCATGATACCCACAATCCTCCAGGAAATTGACTTGAGCAAACTTTTGGCATTGCTGTCTTTTCCGGGTTTGGAGAAAAAAAGCCTCTTGGCGAATTGGTCTGAAATCATGAAGTTATATACGAAGGGAGAGACAAAAGTATATAAACCCTATAAAAATTATAGACTTAATGATAAAAAAATTTTATTCGCCGTCTAGAATATCCTGTAAAGTCTTGTTTTCCAATATTTTAAGTGTCTCGTCTCGGACTTGAATCATAACCTTATTGATACCGCAATGAGCTTCATCCTTGCATTCGGCACAGGGTTCATAATAGTTGAGACTGACACAGGGAAGCAAAGCAATGGGTCCATCCAATAGTCGAATAACTTTGGAAAGGGGAATATCTTTGGGTTCTTTGATCAGATAATACCCCCCGCCTTTTCCTTTTTTGCTGCCAAGGTAGCCGGCCTTCCGGAGTTCGAGGAGGATATTTTCTAGGAACTTATGCGAAATCCCATGCTCCTCCGCGATATCCTGAATCAGGACAGTTTTAGTTTCACGGTGCTTGCCGAGGTAAGTTAGGGCATGAAGGGCGTACTTGGTCTTTTTGGAAAGCATGATCAAAAATACAGGATTTCTCCAAATAGCCTAGTACGGGGGTGGGGAATTGAAAAATCCCCGACTTATGCCGGGGATTGGGATAAAAACCTTTGAGGTTTTAGAAACCTCGAAGGTTTCCAAATAAAACCCTTCGACTCTAGTCACACTGAGCGGAGTCGAAGTGTCAGGGTGAAAAAAGACCTTCGGGGTTTTTGGAAACCCCAAAGGTCTCTCATATCAAATCATCTCCACACTTCGCTTAACGAAGGCAGTCAGATCTTTACCGGTCAATAAGCCTTGGGAAAGTAATGCCAAGTCAAAAGCCTGCTTGGCCAATCGCTCTTTTTCTTCTTCAGACTCGGCCTTTAGTACTTTGTCTACCATGGGGTGATTTCCGTTGATGGCGACTTTGTAGCTGTCAGGCAGACTGCCATAGAAGCTCATCGGTCCGCCTCCGTTCTGCGCCATATCCTTCATCCGACGCATCCACTCTTCCATGGTGATGGTGACAGGCATCTCTTCCGGACTAAGGCCTTCTACCTCCACGGTGTAGTTTTTATTATTGATCGCCTTTTCGAAGAGCTCCTTCACCACTTTGCTTTGATCTTCGGTGAGGAGATTGGCGTAGGTAGAATCCGTTTGAATCAATTTCTCGACCACATCGGCATCCACTCTCTTGAGTTGGGTCTTTTCCAACTTAGTCTCCAAATGCTGGATAAAGTGACTGTCAATCGGCGAATCCAATACCAAGACATCAAAGCCTTTCTTCTCAGCAGACTGGATAAATCCATCCTGCTTATTCAGGTCAGTGGCGTACAAGAAAATCGTCTGCTCGTTTTTGTCAGTTTGGATAGCCTTTACCTTTTCACGGTATTCGTCCAAGGTGAAGTATTCGTCTTTTGTATTTTTAAGCAGCGTAAACTCCTTGCCTTTTTCGTAGAATTTATCTTCGGAGATCATCCCGTACTTCACGAAGAGTCCGATATCGCTCCACTTGGCTTCGTAGGCTTTTCTGTCTTTTTTGTACAGTTCAGAAAGTTTGTCAGCTACCTTTTTGGTGATGTAGTTGTTAATTTTCTTCACGTTACCATCAGCTTGCAAGAAGCTTCGGGATACGTTAAGCGGAATGTCCGGAGAATCAATCACCCCATGAAGCAGCATCAGGAATTCAGGAACGATGTCCTTCACCTCATCTGTGATAAATACCTGACGGCTGAAAAGTTTGATTTTATTGCGCTGAAGCTCGAATTCGTTTTTGACCTTCGGGAAATACAACACTCCGGTCAAGTTGAAAGGATAATCCACATTCAGGTGAATCCAGAAAAGCGGATCCTCACCCATTGGATAGAGGCTCTTGTAGAATGCGAGGTAATCCTCGTCCTTCAAATCGCTTGGCGACTTGGTCCAAAGTGGCGCAGTCGTATTGATGATGTTGTCCACTTCGACAGACTTCCACTTTTTCTCACCTTTGTCATCGATGCCGTCTTCTACAGACTCGGATTTGGTTCCGAACTTGATCGGTACGGGAAGGAATTTTGCGTATTTATCTAAGATTCCCTGAAGCTTCCACTTGTCGAGGAACTCTTCGGAATCCTCGTTGATGTGCAGGATAATGTCTGTACCACGGGTTTTCTTTTTGCCCTTTTTGATCTCAAACTCGGTGCTGCCGTCGCAAGTCCAAATGGCAGGTTCTGCGCCATCCTGATAGGAAAGCGTGTGGATTTCCACGTTTTTGGCGACCATGAATGCGGAGTAGAAACCCAAACCAAACTTACCGATGATCTCATTGGCATCTTTGGCATCTTTGAATTTCTCGACGAATTCGGTGGCACCGGAGAAAGCAATCTGGTTGATGTACTTTTTGATCTCCTCGGCAGTCATTCCGAGACCTTTGTCGGAGATGGTGATGGTTTTCTTTTTCTCATCAAAAGCCACTTCGACAGTCACATCACCCAGTTCGCCGGTGTACTGACCTAATGTCGCGAGTCGCTTGATTTTTTGGGTCGCATCTACCGCGTTGGAGACGAGTTCCCGAAGGAAAATCTCATGGTCGGAGTATAGGAATTTCTTGATAATCGGGAAAATGTTCTCGGTATGGATCGAGATCGTGCCTTTTTCCTGCATGGGTATAAGTCGGTTTAAAGATTACAAAATAGTTACGTGTGCAGGGTATCAATGCCTGTTCCAAGAGTGAAAAAGTGACAAGATGACAGAATTTTATAGAGACATGCTACGCGAGATAGAAAGAGATATGCTTCGCGAAATAAAAAGGAAATAAGTTTTGCGAAATACTATGGAAATAAGCCCTCCTTCGTCGGGGGAAATAGTAGTAATAGCCCCCTATGAAGATACTAGACCTGAGGAGCTATTGACAGAAATATTTCGCGCCCGAAGGGTGCTTTGTTTCAATTGTATTTCAACTGTGTTTCAACTGTATTTAAAACCCAATGGATCCTGAAACTCAAACTCAAATCCCGTCTCCAAAATCTTACTGGAATCAATCAAGCGATCTAAACCTTCCGGTTCGTTTTGATAACTGGTTGGAGGATCAATCCCGAATTCCACAGCATTTTTTTCATAAATCTCCCTCCGCAGGGGATGAATCGGAGCTACTCCATTGAAAGTTTGATTCCAGAGCTCTTTTTCAATCACCCAAGCCAAAATTCCCACTGCATCATTCTGATGGATAAAGTTGACCCGGGTATGACCCGCTACATTTTCCCTTCCTGAAAAATACTTCCCCGGAATCCGATCATTTCCCATCAAACCACCAAATCGGACAATCGTCAAATCATAACTTCGCCCTTTTTCCATCAGCTGCTCCGATCGGAAAAGAATGTCATTCCCTGCGTTTTCTAAAGTCATTGGAAATTCCTCGGAATACGCTTCCTCAGACAGGGAATCAGGATAAATACCTGTGCTGGAGACAAAAATCACCCTCTTAATAGGCGAATTATCAAGCAGACTTCTGAGGTATTTGAGTTGCTCCAGGTGGAATTCTCCATTTCCCGAACGGATCCTCGGAGGAATATTGACTACCAGGATCTCAGCCTGAAAGAGGGAATTGAAGCCGATTCCTTCGGGATGGGGATTTAAGGAAAACCGGATCGCCTTGAGTCCACTTTTGGAAAGGTTCTCCTGCTTTTCGGCAGAAGTGGTAGATCCCAAGACTTGGAAACCTTTTTCCTTCAATTGAATGCCTAAAGGTTCACCTATCCAACCTAGACCAATGATTGATACTGTTCGCATAATTTATTTTTGCCACTACGACTCAAAGACGGTAAGTCTTAGTTACAAGTTATTGGGTTACTTGTTTTTTGTAACATATATAGAGTTCAAATTTAAAATTTCTAAAATCTGATTTTTTAAAAAATGTCGAATATCGAATGCTAAATTATGAATGTCGAAGTACTACAGAATTTTAGATTTTAAACTTCTTTGCGGCTTGGCGACTTAGTGGCAACCCCCAACAAAAAACCTCCCGTAGGAGGCTTTTTTTAATCTTTTTTGGGCAAGGTGCCCAACAAGTAATCCCAAAGTGGTGAACTTACGCCAAAGGAAGTATCGGGATCTTTGTAATGGTGAATTGCATGATTTACCCAAAGTATTTTCAGGAAATTCTTAGGGGGATTGAAGCGGTGTACAATAAAGTGGACACTCAAATACGCAGTATATCCGATCAGAAATCCGGGTAGAAAATACAGGGAATACTCCCCCATAATCAAATTGAAGATCAAATATAAAATCGCAGCATAGGCAGCGCTGACAAAGGGCGGCATGGCCAATCGATCCTTGTCCCTCGGATAGTCGTGGTGAACACCATGCACTGAATACTGCAGCTTATCTTTCAAGGGAGTATCCGGTTCCATGTGAAAGAAATGCTTGTGCATCATGTATTCCACGAAAGTGAATGCAAACATTCCCAAAAACATCACCAATAAACCAATTCCCAATCCAATCTCCGTAGTAGTCAAGGCATAATAAAAGGATACCGAAGCAATTGACATAAATAAGGTGATCGGCACCATGATGTGGGTTCTGGAAAGTCTTTCCAGAATCGGACTAGAAAACATATGGGCCGAACCAAAATTGTCAGGCTTTTCCAATCTTCCAATCTTTTTCATAGATAAATAATAAGTTAAGAAAGCAAATGAATTAATTACCGTTCATGGGCTTAACTCAGCCGTAAAGATAAGGTTTTTGAGCTTTGTGTAAATATTTTTGAAGCTGATTTATATCAATAAATCTCAGACTTCCGTCAAGGTTGAAGCTATAGTTTTCTCATAATAAGCAACATATAGAGGGAGAATCTGGTCTATATCAAAAACCTTGGCTCTTGCAAGTGCCCGCTCTTTGAAACCTTGAAGATTTTCATCCGCCAAAATAATCTTGGCTTTTAGAGTCATGTCTTCGACATCGCCCACGTTACAGCAAAATCCCGTCACCCCATCCAGGTTCAATTCCGGAATACCACCGGCATTGGAAGATAAAACCGGCACCTCACAGGCCATTGCCTCCAATGCGGCAAGTCCAAAGCTCTCTTTTTCCGAAGGCATCAAAAACAAATCGGCTACAGAAAGGACCTCTTCAACGGCATCAAGCTTTCCTAAAAAGCGGATATCGTCACAAGTCCCGAGTGTTCGGCAAAGTCGCTCCATACGATCTCGCTCCGGTCCATCCCCTACCAAAAGTAATTTGACGGGAATGGTCTTTCTCACCTCATAAAACACCTGAATCACATCCTCTACGCGCTTTACCTTTCGAAAATTGGAAGTATGAACAAGTAATTTTTCACCCTGTGGACAAATCGCCATTTTAAAGTGATCCTTCCGCTGGCGTTTGAAGCGCTCCAAGTCAATAAAATTTGGGATGACTTCTATGTCTCTTTTGATATCAAAGTACTCATAGGTTTCTTTTCTCAAGTCCTCTGATACCGCTGTTACCCCATCCGATTGATTGATAGAAAAAGTAACGACAGGCTCATAACTTGGGTCTTTGCCCACTAGCGTGATATCTGTTCCATGCAGCGTAGTCACTACCGGAATCTGAATCCCCTCTGTCTTCAGTATCTGCTTGGCCATATAGGCCGCCGAAGCATGAGGTATGGCATAATGCACATGGAGCAAATCCAAATTTTCATATTTTACCACACTGACCATTTTGCTGGCAAGCGCAAGTTCGTAAGGAGCATGCTCAAACAGCGGGTAGCTTTTGATATCTACTTCATGATAGAATAAATTTTCACTGAAAAAATCAAGCCGCATCGGTTGCTTGTAAGTGATGAAATGAACCTCATGGCCGACTTTTGCCAAGCCTTTGCCAAGTTCTGTGGCGACTACGCCACTGCCCCCAAAAGTAGGGTAACAAACAATTCCTATTTTCATTTTCAGCTATTTCTGCTACTGGATTTTGACTTTTAACACGACTACTGCCTTGTTTTGTTCAAATTACTCCTTTTTTCCATTTGTATTCCTGAATGTTAACATGTTGCATTTTCAGGAGTCGGGTTTTGCAGGGAAAAAATCCTGATTATTTTCACCATATATTTAATTTTAACAATGAAAAACCCACTCTTCCTTTTTGGATTGCTAGCCTTAATTTGGGCTTGCCAACCTGCTGAAAAAGCAGCTCTTGAAACTGAAAAAATCAATCCCGCCGCCTATTGGGGAGAAAATCCCTGGCCGGAAATCCGAAAAAAACGGATCAATCAGCTCCTTCCCGAAGCCTTAAAAAATGCCGGAGTCGATTTATGGCTGGTCATCTGCCGTGAAAATTACAATGATCCCATTGCTACCCACGTCGGTGGAGAAAATGCAAGCGGAACAGCGGCATTTCTTTTTTATAATGATCAAAGCGGTTTTCATTCCCTGGTTTTTTCACCAGAAGGTGAGGCTACTGCCCTGGATGACCTGGATATCCATGAAAAGGTCGAGCGAGTGCCGAGAGGAGAATCAGCCGTGGCCAAAGCGGTAGAATTCATCAAAAAAACAGGGTTCTCCAAAGTGGCAATTAACTCCTCTGAAAGTAATGAGATGGCAGACGGTCTTACGCATAGTCAGTATCTGGATTTGGCTAGATTGATGGGAAAAGATGCCTCCAAACTGATATCCTCAGAGGATTTGGTTTACGAGTGGCTGTCAATCAAACTTCCGGAGGAAGTGGAAATCCTGAAAAAAGCAGCGCAATTGGCGGCAGATTTCCAAGTCGAGGCCTATGCAATGATCCAACCTGGTAAGACTACTGACGCAGACGTGGCCAAATTCCTCAAAGCAAAAATGGCGGAATACGGAGTGGCCGATGCTTGGCATCCCGACCAAAACCCAAATGTCAACTCAGGTCCCGATCGGGGACATTCACATGCCACGGACAAGGTCATTATGCCTGGAGATGTAATTCAGACTGATTTTGGTGTCAAACTTTACGGGATTTGGGTCAGCGACATTCAGCGTTTTGCCTACGTACTGAAAGATGGGGAAACCAAAGCTCCTGCAGCTATTCAGCAATATTGGGACTTTGGAAAGGCCGGAAGCCGAATTGCATTGGCGGCGATGAAGCCCGGAGTTAAAGGTGAAGATGTGGATCGGGCGCAGCGCGACCTGATGGATGCCAACGGCTCGCTGTATGTACCCTGGAGTACCGGGCACCCTGTCGGCTATGTCGCACACGATGTGGGACCAAATCTTGGTGGAGCAAGAATTCCTACTCCAAGGCCCGCCGCCCAAAAGCTTTTGAAAAAAGGGATGACCTTCGCCTTTGACGGATTTCACTGCTGGAAGCAAGCCGATGGTACCGAGAAAACCATCTCTGTGGAAGAGATGGCTGTGGTCACTGATACCGGAGCAGAATATCTGATTACGCCACAGGAAGACTTGATTTTGGTGGGTAAAAAGTAGGAAAACAAGGGAACTAAGAATGGAGAAGGCCGGGAGACTGGCCTTTTTGTATTTACAAGTCGAGTAGGTAAGGGGAATTTCACCCCAAACCTCTCACAGCACCATGCGTGATAGTCTCTCCGCCGCGGCGGACGCTTCCAAAGTCAGGTCCCCTACTTTTTACCAAGAGTTGGTGGTACAAGTTGCCAATGTGCGAATAGATTTGGCTTTCCCCGGTAAACTGTTACCAGCCACCTGATAGCCTTTCTTTTACCCATTCTCCGTTTCTGAGCCATCTTCCATTCTATCAATTTTCTGTTCAGCCAATACCACAATCCTACCGTAGTCCATTTATGGAACTTGCAGTAATAATTGATCCAGCCCTTTATCATCACATTGAT
>NZ_FMXE01000037.1 GCF_900103735.1 Algoriphagus alkaliphilus
AATACCGAGGCAATATCCAAGGCCTGTCATCCGCTATCAATGTGATGATAAAGGGCTGGATCAATTATTACTGCAAGTTCCATAAATGGACTACGGTAGGATTGTGGTATTGGCTGAACAGAAAATTGATAGAATGGAAGATGGCTCAGAAACGGAGAATGGGTAAAAGAAAGGCTATCAGGTGGCTGGTAACAGTTTACCGGGGAAAGCCAAATCTATTCGCACATTGGCAACTTGTACCACCAACTCTTGGTAAAAAGTAGGGGACCTGACTTTGGAAGCGTCCGCCGCGGCGGAGAGACTATCACGCACGGTGCTGTGAGAGGTTTGGGGTGAAATTCCCCTTACCTACTCGACTTGGTAATCTCTCTCTCACAGATGACACAGATATGCACAGATTTTTTTGAATCAAACCTTCTGTATTTTATTTTCCTATTTCCTTACTTTTTTTAAGCCTTCAAATCCATAGTTACGTCGAGTATTGTGCTCAACTAGGCATCGGACATCGGTCATCGGACATCAGACAACCATTTTTTTCTTATGTCTCCGGTCTTCCCGCCTAATTCCCGCAAATTCACCTTCCCAAAAACCCTTAAATTCGTTACTTTTGCTCCAAATAGAAGCAGAATCGAATGTTTGATAATTTAAGTTTAAAGCTTGACCGGGCTTTCAAAACGCTGAAGGGGACGGGTAAAATCACCGAAATCAACGTCGCATCCACCGTAAAGGAAATCAGAAGAGCCCTGATCGATGCCGACGTTAACTTTAAAGTAGCCAAAGAAGTCACTGATACGATCCGAACCGAAGCCTTGGGCCGGGACGTTTTGATTTCCGTTTCTCCGGGCCAGCTTCTGGTAAAAATCACCCAAGAGGAGCTTACCAAGCTGATGGGTGGATCCAAAGTGGACATCAAGCTGAGCGGTGATCCTGCCGTGATTTTGATTGCCGGTCTTCAGGGTTCGGGTAAGACGACCTTCACCGGGAAACTTGGGAGCTTGCTGAAAAGACAAGGTAGACAAGTTCTCTTAGTGGCTTGCGATATTTACCGACCTGCTGCGATCGATCAGCTGAAAGTATTGGGTGAGCAGATTGGAGTGGAGGTTTATGCCGAGCCTGAAAATAAAAATGCGCTTCAGATCGCTACAAATGCGATCGCCTATGCTAAGAAAACCGGCAAAAAGACGGTAGTCGTCGATACCGCGGGTCGTCTGGCAGTGGATGATCAAATGATGAAGGAGATTGAAGAGCTGAAAAAAGCACTCAATCCTTCTGAGACACTTTTTGTGGTCGATTCGATGACGGGTCAGGATGCGGTAAATACGGCAAAGACCTTTGACGAGCGACTGAATTTTGACGGAGTCGTCCTGACCAAACTCGATGGTGATACCCGAGGTGGTGCTGCGATTTCGATTCGACACGTAGTAAATAAGCCGATCAAGTTTATTTCCACTGGCGAAAAAATGGAAAATCTGGATGTCTTCCATCCGGATCGAATGGCTCAGCGGATCCTCGGAATGGGTGATGTGATTTCCTTGGTTGAGCGTGCGCAGCAATCTTTCGACGAGGATGAAGCCAAGCGAATCAATGCCAAAATCCGTCAAAACAACTTCAATTTCGATGACTTCCTTTCCCAGCTCGAGCAGGTGAAGAAGATGGGAAATATCAAAGACCTCATGGGCATGATCCCGGGAATGGGCAAAGCCATGAAAGGTTTGGATATCGATGATGATAGCTTCAAGCCGATCGAAGCCATCATCCGCAGCATGACTCCAAAAGAGCGTCAGCAACCTGACATCATTGATGGACGCAGAAGAAAGCGAATAGCCGATGGTTCAGGAAGGACAATCGTGGAGGTAAACAATCTCATGAAGCAGTTTGACGACATGCGCAAACTGATGAAGCAGATGAACAAAATGGGCGGGGCCAAGCAGGCCATGAGTCGCATGATGCCTCCGGGTGGAGGAAGAAGATAAAGGGATTTCGGATTTAAACAACCCGATCGGAAATGGTCGGGTTTTTTTATTACAAGAGATCGAAGCCATTTCAAAAGAATTAAAAAATTCCAACTAAGTTTTCTAGGGAATAGGTGTGGCTTTGAAATTCTGTGAGACGTATTTTACTTCCATTCGTTCTCGTTCCATCGGAACGCTTGGTCGGTAGAAATAAGTTTGAGGTTATGGAATTCGTTCCGTAGGAACGTTTGGTGAAAAACAGCTATGTTCAAGAGATAAGTCACCATGCGTTCCGCTGGAACGCGGAGGTGTTTGTCGGGAGTTTTGGTTGCCTACGTGATGTCCCGCTGGGACATGTGTCGCAGGTAAGATGGGATTTTTACCCGTAGATTTTGCTTCTGACAAGCTATCTGGTTCGGATTTGGATCAGTATTGAAAGCGAATTTTAATCGGATCGTTAGAATCTGAACTCGCTCATTTTGCAGCCAAAATCCACGATTCCTGATCCATCGTTCCAGCGGAACGACTGGTCGGTAGTTTAAGGTGTAATCGTAGGTAGGATTCGTTCCGTAGGAACGTTTGGTGATTTTTTCTAAAACCAATAAATTAAGGAAATAAAATTTTTCAGCTATGGCAAATACTTACACTCAAATCCACATCCATTTAATCTTTGCAGTCAAGTTTAGAAAGGCTTTAATAAATTCAACTTGGAAGGAAAGGTTACACCAATATTTTACTGGGATGATCCAGAAAAATAATCATAAAATGCTCCAAATCAATTCCATGCCTGATCATATTCATATGCTGATCGGATTAAGACCTGAACAGGCACTTTCTGCTTTAGTCCAAAATATTAAATCGGAAACAAGTAAATGGATAAATGAGAATAACTTTTGCGAAGGAAAGTTCCAATGGCAGGATGGTTTTGGAGCATTTTCATATGCGAAAAGCCAACTTCCAAATGTTATAAGATATATCATCAATCAAGAGGAGCATCATCGCAAAAAAACCTTTCTTGAGGAGTATAAATCATTTTTGAAAGCATTTGAAGTGGATTGGGAGGAAAAGTACATTTTTGAAGATCTCAAATAACACCAAGCGTTCCGCTGGAACGCGGGCTTTTCATCCTAGGTTTAGGTTACCGATCAGATGTCCCGCTGGGACAAGGGTTGTCAAATGACGATCATAAAAAAACAAAAATTTTAGTGGGAATGGAAGAGATAGATTGGTTAATGTGCAATGAAAGGTATTCATCAGAACCTCGTTCCAGCGGAACGGTTGGTTGGTAGTTAAAGGTGTAATCGGACGATGGGATCGTTCCGTAGGAACGTTTGGTGAAAAACATACAAGTTACAAGCACATGTCACGATGCGTTCCGCTGGAACGCGGGCTTTTCATCCTAGGTTTAGGTTACCGATCAGATGTCCCGCTGGGACAAGGGTTGTCAAATGACGATCATAACAAATCAAAATTTTTGGTGGGAATGGAAGAGATAGATTGGTTAATGTGCAATGAAAGGTATTCATCAGAACCTCGTTCCAGCGGAACGGTTGGTTGGTAGTTAAAGGTGTAATCGGACGATGGGATCGTTCCGTAGGAACGTTTGGTGAAAAACATACAAGTTACAAGCACATGTCACGATGCGTTCCGCTGGAACGCGGGCTAGGTCATCGGTTTGTAAGTTACCAACCAGATGTCCCGCTGGGACATGGATATCTTGATTTCTATTGTCTAAAGTCTATTGTCTAAAGTCTTGCATCTAGAATTTAAGGTCTTGTTTCTAAAGTCTTGCTTCTAATCTCTAATAAAGCGTCTTATCCCCTTTTTCTTTCCAAAGCTCAAATGCCATCAGACTCTCCTCACGAAGCAGTGAGATCATGGGGATTTTGCGGTCCGCAGGTTTTACCTCGATTTCCTGATAGATAAAGTCATCATCAAATCCGGCCTCGGCCGCGTCATTTTTGGTGCAGGCATAAAAAACTTTCGCAGGTCGCGCCCAAAATATTGCGCCGAGACACATAGGACAAGGTTCGCAGGAAGTGTAGACTTCACAGCCTTCCAGCTGAAAGTTATCGAGCGTTTTGCAGGCATCACGGATGGCTACCACTTCGGCATGTGCGGTAGGATCTTTGGTTTTCAGGACCATGTTAGAACCTTGGCCGACGATTATTCCATCCTTAACAATGATGCATCCAAATGGTCCGCCATTTCCGGCAAGCATTCCTTTTTTTGCCAGATCAATTGCCTGCAGCATGAAGTTTTTTTGGGAATCGGTCATGGGATAAAGATAGTGATCAGTTTGGAGTGGTCAGTGTTTTGGTAAGTAGTAAAGAGTGAGTAGTAAGTTGTTAGTCGGATTTACCTCTTACTACTAACTACTTACTTTTTATAAAACTGAAAACTGAGACTGCCTACTGATCACTGACTCAACTCATCCACTTACTCAGAAACTCCAAAAATTGGTCTTTGTAATTGTCCCCTACAGCGATTTGATGATCTCCGGTTTGGATGACATTCTTGGATACTGAGTCAATGTGATCCAAGGCCACAATGAAAGAACGGTGTACACGCATAAACTTTTCCGAAGGAAGTAATTCCTCCATATTTTTCATACTGGTCAATGAAAGTAGCGGGTTGGGCTTGGACTTCAGGTGCACTTTGACATAATCCTTGTAGGCTTCTACATGGGTGATATCTTTGAGCATCACTTTGACGAGTTGGTATTCAACTTTCAAAAAAATGAAATCCTGCTGGGCAACGGGCTCGGCAATTTTAGCCACAGGAGCCTGCTGAATCCGATCAAAATACTGGTAAGCTTTGGTAGCCGCCGCCAGAAATTCCTCGTAGCTGTAGGGTTTGAGCAGGTAGTCCAGCGCTTCTACTTTATAGCCTTCGATGGCAAACTGATTGTAGGCAGTGCAGAAAATAATGCGGGTTTTTTCAGAGTTTTTTTTTCCATCAAGGATTCGGGCAAGCTCCATTCCCGAGAGATCTGGCATTTGGATATCCATGAAAATGAGATGAACCTCATTTTGGTTGATAAAACCCAAAGCTTCAATGGCGTTGGAAAACTTTCCTTCCAGCTGCAAGAAGGCTGTTTGGCCAATGAATTTGCTCAGTAACTCCAGAGCCAAGGGTTCATCGTCTATGGCGACACATTTTATAGTCATGCGAGATTGATTGTCAGGTTAACCCAATACTCCATTTTGGAATCATCTTTTCCAAACTTCAATCGGTGTTTATCCGGATAGATTAGACTTAGACGACGTTGAGTATTTGCCAGTCCGATACCGTTTTCATGGGCTTCCGGACTATCCGGATTGACAGGGAAAATGCGGTTTCTGGTTTCGAAAAACACAGTGTCTCCCATTACTTCCAGTTTGATCAGAATTTCACTTTCATGCTGTGAACTGACTCCGTGCTTGAAGCAATTTTCCAGAAATGGCAAAATTAACATCGGTGCGATGATCAAATCATGTTTGGGAATTTCGATTTCGACTTTAAGCTTGACTTTTTCAGTCATTCTCATTTTCATCAACTCGATGTAATCTTCAATGAACTTTACTTCTTTGCTCAGAAGGGTTTCATTCTTCTGATTTTCATAGAGTACGTAGCGCATCATTCTGGAAAGCTTCAGGAGGGCTTCCTGCGCCTTTTTCACATCCAGATTGGTGAGTGCGTAGATATTATTAAGTGTATTGAAGAAGAAGTGAGGATTAATTTGAGCCTTGAGGTAGGAGAGCTCGGTATTGATGCGCTGCCGGTCGAGTTCTCTTCTGAGTGTTTCATCTTTTTGCCATTTCTGTACCAAAGCCAAGGAGGTACTCAATCCGATAGAGACCAAATAGAGCGACATCTGGAATACGTCCCCGGGGAGCCATCTTTTTCTGTTCGGATCGAAGGGCTTGTCAGGGCTGAATACAACGTGCATTTTCTCAGAGTAAAGCGTAAACTGTTCAAAGTAGATAATCAGTCCATAAAAAAACACACCTCCTAGAATCACGATCAAGAGGAAGAGGTAGTTTTTTCCCTGAAGGAGGATTTTGGGTACTGTAAAGGATGCGTTTGTATAGAAAACTGATATCAGCAGGACAACAAGAAATACCTGTTTCCACCAGAATTGGACGGGCAATTGGATTTCTCCCATCCGCCAGGAGAGCGGAGAGAGCAATAATAATACAATACACAGCATTAACCAGCCGAGGATGTGTACTAAAACCGAGAGCCTTTTTTTAGGGGTGAATGATAGCATATGGTTGATTTTCAGTATCCAAACTAAAACAAATTACTTCTATCCCTCAAATACAATCTACCAAAACTGCGATTTGACCTATGGAAAGCCCTATTGAGCGGATAAAGCCTTAAATCGTGAATTTATCGAAGTTCGTCTTGGATTTGCTGGTATTTGTCGATGAAGAGTTCCTGCTGGTCTATTACATTTTTTAGGACAAAACATTGCCCTCAACTTTGGGGTATCAAAAGGCGGAAGTCCCTTTTGGAAAACAACACTTTGAAATCGAGCATGACCATTCAATCACAAATTGGGCTAAAAATCATAAAAGCGAGATTCCATGTGGCCTTTGAGAAAAATAACCTACACATGAAAAAATTACTCAATCTAATTATCGCAATTACATTTTTCGGAACCTCTGTTTCTTTTGCACAGCAGGCTGGAGAAAGAAAAGAGCCTGCACGAATCATTGGTGTAGCAAAAAATCTCAAGACAGGTGAGTCAATTGGTTATGCCACTGCAGCGCTTTACAAAGCTGGCACTGACCTCAGTACTTCCGGAGCTGTGGCTGACGGAGAAGGAGTTTTCTTCATCACAGGTTTTTCTGTGGGTACCTATGAACTTCAAATTAGTTTTTTGGGATATGAGACAGTGAAGCGCACCATCAATATCAATTCTGCCGATACTGACATCAACCTCGGCGAAATCGGTATGACCGACGAAGGCCTAGCTTTGCAGGAAGTTACTGTCGAGGGACAGCGTGATTTGATCGAAGAGCGAGTAGACAGAACAATTTACAAAGCTGAAAATGACAAAACTACCGCAGGTGGTGATGCCACGGATGTGTTGAGAAGAGTACCCATGCTTTCTGTCGATCTGGACGGAAACGTGTCCATGAGAGGAAGTTCCAATATACTGGTGTTGATTGACAATAGACCTTCCGCCATCGCAGCTTCATCCATCGCAGATGCCTTGAGACAAATTCCTGCTGACGAAATCAAAGCAGTAGAAGTGATCACTTCTCCATCCGCAAGATTTGATGCAGAGGGAACTTCAGGAGTAATCAATATCATCACTAAAAAGAACAACCTACAGGGAATAACCTTGAATGTTAACTCCGGCTTTGGCTTGAGGGGTTCTAACCTTGGTCTTCAGGGCAGCGCAAGAAAAGGGAAAGTGGGTTTTAGCTTAGGCGGTTTTGGACGTGCGGGCTATAACTTGCTGGGAAGATTTGAGAACGAGCAAATCATCACCAATCCGGACAATACCATCTCCAACGTCATTCAGTCTGCGGATACGGAAAGGAGAGAAATTTTCGGAAGATATAATTTTGGAGTTGACTATGATATCAACCAATACAACTTCATAACTGGAGCGATCAATTTCGGATTGAGAAATTCAAACAATGAGCAAACCAACTTCGTGACAGAAAATTTCAGAAACAATGTTCTGATCAGCAATCGACTGAGAAGTACCGATACAAAAGATTTTAGCAATTCGGTGGACGTGAGTTTGAACTACACCAGATCATTTGAGAAAAAAGGAAGAGAACTGAGTTTGTTGACGCTTTACAGCATAAACAACCGTGAAAATTCTTTCATCAATACGCTTTTCACTGAGGATTTCAGCACCATTGATTCCAGATTGAAAAACGATAACCCAAGCAGAAACGAGGAATTCACGATTCAATTGGATTATGTCACTCCTTTGGATGAAAAAGGAAATCAAATCCTGGAATACGGAGCAAAAAATATCCTGAGAAAAGCCTATTCAGACTTTGCTTACTTTGAAGCAGATGGCCCAACTGGAGAATTTATTATTGATCCGAACCCTTCCAGAAACAACGACTTCAGCTACGATCAAAATGTAACAGCGGGTTATGTGTCTTATACCTTCGCTTTCTTGGAAAATTACACCTTGAAGCCAGGCATCAGATATGAATACACCACGATAAATGCCGACTTCAGGACTGAATTTCAGGCAGTTATTCCTGCTTATGGAACATGGGTACCGAGCTTAAATGCTTCCCGAAGATTGAAAAACGGAAACATGATCAAAGCCGCATACAACAGAAGAATTCAGAGGCCTTCCCTGAGATTTTTGAATCCTAACATTGAGGCCTCCAATCCACTGCAAATTTCGCAGGGTAATCCTGAACTTGATCCTGAGTTCACAGATAACTACGAGTTGGGATACAGCACATTCATCAAAGGTTCGACGTTGAATTTCACCACTTTCTTCAGAAATACAACCGGATCTATACAGGCTTTAAGAAACGTACAGGAAGGTGGAATAATATCTACCACCTATGATAACATCGGTCAGGAACAAACTGTAGGAGCTAACATTTTCGCCAATGTGAATATCAACAATAAATTCTCCTTAAATGGTGGGTTTGACATGTACTATGCCATGTTGGATAATGGACTTACTGATCCACAGTTTGCCGCAAGTAATGAAGGTTTCGTGATCAGTGGACGAATCTTCGGTAACTACACCCTTCCTAAGAGCTGGCAAGTACAGTTGTTCTCTTTCGCAAGAGGCCGACAGGTACAGCTTCAGGGGACCTCAGGCGGATTTGCAGTGTATGGGTTGAGCATGAACAAGCAGTTTGCCGAGAAAAGAGGAAGTATCGGTTTCGGAGTGGAAAACTTCCTGGCGAAAGAATTTATCGTGAGAAATGAAATTGTCACTCCTACGATCATCCAAAACAGCTTGAATGCCACCAGAAACATGAATTTCAAAGTGAATTTCAGCTATAGAATTGGCAAACTTTCCATGGATCAGCGTCCTAAAAGAAGAAAGTCAATCAGCAATGATGACTTGAAAGATGGCGGGGGAGATGGAGGACAAGAACAAGGTGCTGCTGCCCCTGTGCGAAACAGATAAATGAAGTTGTCTCAAAAGGTCTGAAGGGTCAGTGTGACAGGAGTCGAAAGCCATTTACAGCTAATACACATTTCGATTTCCTGCCTACCGGACAGGCCGGCGCTACCAATGACAGTGTTTATAGTATTTTGAAAATATTGAAATTTCCATATTTTATTCTGATTTAATCATTTCTAGAGAACTGCTCCCTGTCATTTCCATTTTGTATGTTCGCAGAATATTTAAGACTTAATGTGACACACAGCAATAGTTGGACAGCCTCATTCAGCAAACTTTGATTAGAAGTAAGAACAAAGACTTTATTAGATAGATTGGGTAACAGAAAACCCGGACTCATAAGTCCGGGCTTTTTTATTATGAAGAATAAACCAACTTAAAATTTCTAAGTCTAATCTCCATTAGATAGAATTAGGTGGAATAAAAAAACCCGACTCAAAATTGAATCGGGCTTTTTTTGTTTTTAAGGGTGTATTAAGACTTATAGGTTACTTTTTTAATTGCATCAATGGTACGCTTTACATTCGGAAGAGTAGCTTCAATATAGCTTGGGCTATAGCTCAAAGGAATGTCCATAGAATTTACCCGGATCACCGGAGCGTCAAGGTAATCAAAAGCATAGCGCTGAAAATGATAAGTCAGTTCTGATGAAATTGCCGCAAGCGGATTAGCTTCTTCGACGATTACTACCCGATTGGTCTTTTTTACAGACTCAAGGCAAGTGGCATAATCGATTGGGCGGACTGTTCTCAGGTCAATAACTTCACATTCTACTCCTTCTTTTGCCATTTCTTCAGCAGCTTCCAAGGCTACTTTCATCATTTTTCCAAAGGAAATCAAGGTTACATCTTTTCCTTTTCGTTTGATGTCAGCTACACCGATCGGAAGCAGATATTCGCCCTCAGGCACTTCTCCCTTGTCAGAATACATGACCTCAGATTCCATGAAAATGACTGGATCCGGATCACGGATAGCTGCTTTCATCAGTCCTTTGGCATCATATGGATTAGAAGGGACGATGACTTTCAAGCCAGGGGTATTGGCAAACCAATTTTCGAAGTTGGAAGAGTGTGTAGCTCCTAATTGTCCTGCATTTCCGGTTGGTCCTCTGAAGACGATCGGAACGGAGTAGGCTCCTCCTGACATCGCGTACATTTTGGCAGCAGAGTTGATGATCTGATCGATCGCTACCAGGGAGAAATTGAAGGTCATGAATTCAATGATCGGTTTCAGTCCGTTCATCGCAGCACCTACACCCAGTCCTGCAAATCCCAATTCAGCAATTGGAGTATCCACGACCCGCTCGGGACCGAATTCATCCAGCATTCCTTGAGATACTTTGTAGGCCCCGTTGTACTCGGCTACTTCCTCACCCATCAAAAAAACGGTTTTGTCCCGTCTCATTTCCTCGGACATCGCTTCTCTCAAAGCTTCCCGAAATTGTATTTCTCTCATCTGTAATGATAAAATTTTGGCTCGTAAAAATAGAAAGGAATCGGGCAAAAGCAAAGGTTGTCCCTACCTTTATCCCATAAGGTTTCTAACCCAGATAAACGGTTTTGGAATTGACGAACTCCAAAATCCCCTGACGCCCCAGTTCCCGTCCAAATCCTGATTTCTTAATTCCTCCAAAAGGAAGCGCAGGTTGGGATGCCACCATTGAATTGAGAAAAACGGCTCCACTTTCAATTTCGGCAGCAAGTTTTTCACCTCTTTCCAGGTCGCTTGTCCAGATGGATGCCCCAAGCCCAAACGTTGTGTCATTGGCTATTCTGATCGCATCAGCGGTGTTTTTGACTTTAAAGAAGCTTGCAACAGGCCCAAAAAGCTCCTCGGAATATGCCGGAGAATTTGCTGGAATGTCTGCGAGGATCGTCGGGCTGAATTCGGCACTTCCTGCTTTGGGTTTTTGGCCTCCGAAAAGGATTTTTGCGCCTTTTTCCACGGATTGCTGTACTTGTTCATACAACTCAGAAGCCAGATCGGGTCTTGCCATGCAGGCAAAATCTGAGGATTCGTCCATGGGGTTTCCCACTTTCATATTGCTCAATCTTTCCTGAAATAATTTCAAAAATTCATCATAAGCCGACTCTTCAATGATAAATCGCTTGGCGGAAATGCAACTTTGCCCAAAATTAACCATCCGAGCTTGGACTGCAATTTCGGCAGCTTTTGGAATATCAGCATCTGCCAACACTATAAAAGGATCGCTGCCTCCAAGTTCCAACAGTGATTTTTTTATATTTTTGCCGGCAGTGGAGGCAACTGCAGCCCCGGCTTTTTCGCTTCCGGTGAGGGATACTGCCTTGATGCGATCATCTTCCAGAAGTGTCAAAGTGGCTTTGGAATCAATCAAAAGGCTTTGGAAAACACCTTCTGGGAAGCCCGCTTCGCGAAAAGCAGACTCGACCGCTATGGCACATTGCGGCACATTGGAAGCATGCTTGAGAATTCCCACATTTCCAGCCATCAAGGTCGGCGCACCAAAACGGAAAACTTGCCAAAACGGGAAATTCCACGGCATCACTGCCAGGATTGCTCCCAATGGTTGATGTATGATTTTGGCCTTCTTGCCATCAGGAAGGTTGATTTTTTTCAGCAGAAAGGAATTTCTCCGCATTTTCAGCGTAGTAATCACAAGCCAAGACGCATTTTTCGATTTCTGACCTAGACTCCCGAAGGATTTTGCCCATTTCCAAACTAATAATTCGGGCGTATTCTTCTTTGTTTTTTCGCAGAATTTTTCCTGCTCTTTTCATCAGCCTTGCGCGTTCCAAAATGGACGTACTCTTCCAGTTCTCGAAAGATTTTGAAGCCAAATCAATTTTAAAATCCATTTCTTGGAATGTCAAGAATTTAAATTCCTTAGTCACCTCTCCGGTCCATGGATTAATGGATTGAATCAACTTCATTTTTCTATTGTTTTTCCGGCATCATTCCATGCGGTGATTCCGCCTTCCAGCATGTAGACTTTTTTAAAGCCGGCTTTTTGCATCCGATCAGCAGCTTTTCGAGTTCTTGCTCCAGAGCGACAATAAAGTAGATAGGTTTTATTTTTGTTGAGCGCTTCGATTTCCTGACTGAAGGTTTCTCCAAGGAAATTAATGTTAAATGACCCGGGTAAATGTCCTTCTGCCACTTCTTCGGGAGTTCTAATGTCAATTACTTTATTCTTCTTCTTGGGAGACATTTTCTCGAATTCCGCAATTGAAATGACATTGATCGAATCCATTTCCACAGTTTGGGCTTGTGCTGTAATTCCCAAAATCAAGAAGGCGAATAGAATTACTAATTTGGTTTGCATTGGTATTTGTTGAATTAGTGAATAAGGACTGCCATATTGAACAGAAAATTTACTCCATTTCGTTTCAAAATGTGTACAAAGATCGCTTTGATTTCAGACTCACACAGTTACATTGATCACAAAACTTTAACATATCTACAGGATGTGGATGAGATTTGGCATGCGGGAGACATTGGTAGCTTGGAAGTGATGGCAGCTTTGCCAAAAGGAAAGTCTGTTCGTGCAGTTTTTGGAAATATTGACGATCAGTCGATTCAAGAAACCTACCCCGAATGGCAGGAGTTTGAATTGGCAGGTGTGAAAGTGCTCATGACTCATATCGGAGGAAAACCTCCACGCTATGCAACTGGAGTGAAAAAAAGAATCAAGGAGTCGGCGGCGCAGTTATTTATTTGCGGGCATTCGCACATCTGCAAGGTGGAGTTTGATTCTTCGGTCAACTGCCTGTACATGAATCCCGGTGCGATGGGAAGGCATGGATTTCATATCATGCGGACGATGTTGCTTTTTGAATTGGAGGCTGGAAAAATTCAAAACCTTCGGGTGGTAGAATTGGGGAAAAGGGGAGGGGTGTAAGGTATTTTTCTTAATCATACCGGTGAGCTAATTTACTTTGGTTAATAGGAAGGAAGACCGGAGACCGAAGGATCTATTACTCAAGGGTAATTAGGGCATAGTTAGTGATAAAAATATTTACTTGGTAAGTATGCAGGTTTTTGAATCATTAAAGTCAAAATAACCTCACAATTTCCCGGTTTTCTGCTCATCAAAAAGTCCTAAGCACAATCCTCAATTTTAGCTAAATTTCACATTATGAAGCCCCTATTTCTCCTCCTGTTCTTTTTTTTAACCATCTACCAAACAGAAGCGCAAGACCAACCGCTGAAAATCGGTGTGGCGGGCTTGAATCACGGGCATGTGGGTTGGGTTTTCACTGCGAACAAGCGATCCGATATTGAAATCGTGGGAATCGCCGAGCCCAATCGGGAATTGGCTGAGTGCTACATGAAACAGCATGGGCTTTCGATGGATTTGGTTTTCGATACGCTGGAAGAAATGCTGGAAAAGACCAAACCGGAAGTGGTGACAGGTTTTGGGACTACATTCGCTCATCTGGAAATCGTGCAGCACTGTGCGCCGAAAGGGATTCATGTCATGGTGGAAAAGCCCTTAGCCGTCAGTTTGGAGCATGCTTTGGAAATGAAAGCCCTTGCGGAACTGCACAAAATCCACCTGATCACCAACTACGAGACTTCCTGGTATGCCACCAATGAAAAGGCCCATGAGCTTTTCCTTGCCGGGCAAATCGGCGACGCGCGTAAAATTGTGGTTCGGGATGGGCATCGTGGTCCAAAGAAAATCGGTGTCGGACCCGAGTTTCTCGAATGGCTGACTGATCCACACCTGAATGGGGCTGGGGCGCTGATGGATTTTGGATGCTACGGGGCCAACTTGAGCACTTGGTTGCTTCAGGGACAGCGCCCGATTTCGGTTACCGCGATTACCCAGCAACTCAACCCCGCCGACAACCCCAAAGTAGATGACGAGGCAACGATTATTGTTACCTATCCCAATTCGCAGACGATCATCGAAGCATCGTGGAACTGGCCAATCGGTCGGAAGGACATGGAAATCCACGGTCTTACCGGAGCAATTTTCGCTGATAACGCCAAATCACTCCGGATTAGAATGGCTCAGGGATACGATGGATTTAGGGAGGAAAAATTTGAATTGGATTCCCGAAAAGCACCTTTTGACGATCCTTTTTCGGTTCTGAAAGCCGTCGTCAGAGGCAAGCTCAAACTTTCCCCTTTTGATCCCTACAGTTTGGAAAACAATATGATTGTGATGGAAATCCTTCAGGCAGCCAAAGAAAGCGCCGCAAGTGGGAAGACCGTTTTTCTTTCTAAATAACACAGCCATGCACCCAAAATACCTGCTCATTTTATGGGCTTTTTTATTCGTTTCGCCGACTTTCTCCCAGCAGCAGACTTACTGCAATCCCGTCAATCTGGACTATGGGTATACGCCCATTCCCAACTTTTCAGAATGGGGAAGACATCGAGCCACTGCCGATCCGGTGATTGTGAATTTCAAGGGTACTTATATCCTTTTTTCCACTAATCAATGGGGCTATTGGACCAGTGAAGACATGTACAATTGGGAGTTTCATTCCAGACTTTTTCTTCGACCATGGAATAAGGTTTACGACGAGCTTTGCGCTCCGGCAGTCGGGATCGTCGGCGACACGGTTCTGGTCATGGGTTCGACTTATGAGAAGGATTTCACCATTTGGATGAGTACCAACCCCAAAGCAAACGAATGGAAACCACTTGTTGAAAAGTTTGAAATCGGGGGTTGGGACCCAGACTTTTTCACCGATGATGATGGCCGGCTATACATGTACAATGGTAGCTCCAACCGTTACCCGCTGTATGGAGTCGAACTTGACCGCAAGACCTTGGCACCGATCGGAACACGAAAGGAAATGTACCTGCTCGAACCGGACAAATACGGTTGGCAGCGCTTTGGCGAGCACATGGACAATACTTTCTTGGATCCTTTTATGGAAGGGGCCCATGTGACCAAGCACAATGGGAAATACTACCTGCAATATGGCGCACCGGGGACCGAATTCAGCGGCTATTCAGATGGAGTGGTCGTGGGTCCGACACCTTTGGGGCCTTTTACTCCGCAGTCTGATCCGCTCAGCATGAAGTTGGGAGGCTTTGCGCGCGGTGCGGGCCATGGCAGTACCTTTAAAGACAATCAGGGAAAATACTGGCACATCAGCACGATCATGATCTCGGTGAAAAACACCTTTGAGCGTAGGCTTGGAATCTGGCCTGCGGGATTTGATAAGGACGATGTGATGTGGAGCAATCTGGCTTTTGGGGATTATCCGCATTTCCTTCCCGATACGGAAAAAGCCGGGCAATTCACAGGTTGGATGCTGCTGAATTATGAAAAACCCATGGCTGTGTCATCGACCTTGGGTGGATTTTCCGCCAACAAAGCAAATGATGAGGATCTGAAAACCTACTGGAGTGCGACTTCGGGTGATAAGGGCGAATGGATTCAGACGGATTTGGGACAAGTCAGCACGGTCCATGCGGTGCAAATCAACTATGCCGATCAGGATGTTGCCGATGACAGATTGGGAAAAAGAACGGATCAGTACCATCAATACATCCTTTATCATTCCTTGGATGGGAAAAAATGGCAAGTCTTGGTGGACAAAAGTAAAAATCTAAGGGACGTTCCCCATGAGTATGTGGAATTGAAAAATCCGGTCAAGACCCGCTATCTCAAACTGGAAAACATTCACATGCCTACAGGTAAATTTGCTATCAGTGGATTCCGTGTTTTCGGAAATGGAGGCGGTGCAAAACCAGAAAAAGTCAAGCAGTTTATGGTTTTCCGTACGGAGAAAGACAAGCGAAGTGCCTTCATTAAGTGGTCTCCGATGCCTGACGCCTACGCTTACCATATATCTTATGGCGTGGCGCCTGACAAATTATACAACACGATCATGGTCATGGGTAATAATGAATATTGGCTAAAAACCATGGATCGTACTAAAACCTACTACTTCACCATTGAGGGAATCAATGAAAATGGAGTGAGTGAAAAATATGAGATTCAGCGGGTGGAGTAGAGAGGATTTTAAGTTTAGACTTTCCCATATCGCCTTTTCAACTCAGCCAAAATCCCTTCAAGCCCATTCAGACGGATTTCATAAAGTGTGCTCAGCCACATGCCGAGTTTCCCCTCGGGAAAGCCTTTTCGATGGAGCCAAACGAGATAATCCTCTGGAATATCACAAAGTAGCCTGCCTTTGTATTTCCCAAAAGGCATGGTTTTAGTCACTAAATCGACCAATATTTCTTTGTCCATAGGCTAAAAGTAGGAGGATTATTTTTCTGTTGCCCCGGTCTGTGTCCTCACAGATCGGAATCTAAAAATAAACTGATTTCGCATTCATGCAGATCTCCCTAAAAACTCTAAATAGAAAGGACATCAAACCATACGGTACTCAAATTGAACGAGCCGGCAATTTGTTTTGAATTTTTTGCCGGCACATGGAGTTTACAGGGTAATCAAAAAGAAAGGAATTACTCCATGGAAATTGGAATTGACAGTTTTGCCGCATTCCCCACAGATGGAAATGGCAAAATCAAAGGAACTGCGCAGGAAGCAATCACAGCTTTGCTTGCCAGGATTAAGTTGGCAGATGAAGTCGGTTTGGATGTCTTCGGTATCGGTGAGCATCATCGCAAAGAGTTTCTGGATTCGGCCACAGCCATCATTTTGGCCGCTGCCGCTGCACAAACGAGCAAAATCAAACTCACCAGTGCGGTCACCGTCCTGAGTGCCGCAGATCCTGTTAGGATTTTTCAAGAATTTGCCACGCTGGACTTGGTTTCCAAAGGACGGGCCGAAATGGTAGTGGGCAGAGGCTCTTTTACGGAAGCATTCCCGCTTTTCGGCCTTCGATTGGAAGACTACGACAAGCTTTTCGCCGAAAAATTGGGTTTGCTCCTTCAGATCAATGAAAATGAAGTGGTCAACTGGAGTGGAAAATTCCGACCAACGCTAAACAATCAGGCGATCTACCCGAGACCACTCCAGAAGCAACTTCCGATTTGGTTGGGAGTTGGCGGGACTCCTGGTTCATTTGTGAGAGCAGGATCGCTTGGCCTTCCGCTGATGGTTGCGGTGATCGGTGGGGAAACCCATCGTTTTCGGCCTTTGATCGACCTCTATCGGGAGGCTGGAGAAAAGGCAGGTCATCCCAAAGAGAAACTGAAAGTCGGCTTACATTCACTTGGATTTGTCGGAAAATCCCATGAAGATGCTGTTGAAACTTATTACCCAGGCTATGCCGAAACCTTCACTCGAATCGGAAAAGAACGAGGTTGGCCGCCGGTGACAAGAGGTCATTTCGAAGCTCAAAACTCCAGAAGAGGCGCGTATTTAGTTGGTGAACCTGATGAGGTTGCTGAAAAGATTCTTCGACACAGCGAGTCCTTGGGAGGAATTGATCGCTTTACTTTCCAGATGGATAATGCCGGATTAAGTCACGAACAGCTCAGTGAGTCTATCGAGCTGATCGGTAAGACAGTATCTCCGCTTGTGAAAAAGGCCTAAAGTCAGGACTTATCTGACAATAGAAAGATGAATTAGGATTGCCGATTTGCTGTATTATTCCTGCACGATCGGCAATCCTTTTTGTGCCCAAGCCTGAATTCCCCCGCTGAGATGATACACTTTGGTGAATCCTTGTTGAATCAGCATTTCGGCAGCTTCTCTGCTTCTTGCTCCGACTGCGCAGTAAATATAAATTTCCTCATCCTTTGACAGTTTCTCGACTTGGGATTGAAAACTTGGGAGGAAATAGTCTAGTTCCAAGGCTCCTGCGATTTTGCCTTCGGCGATTTCCTCAGCTGTGCGGACGTCTATGACGATTCCGCTTGTGCTTTTCTGCTGAAATTCACTAGGATTGAGGTTGATCACGCTGACTTTAGTCAACTCTGAGGAAGTAGCTGTCTGCGTGTTTTCTTTCTTGGAATCACAGGAAGAAAATGCCATAATGCCAGCGGAGAGTAGAAGGAGGGCCTTTTGCATTGATTTGTTTTTGCGCAAAATAGTGAGAATTAAAGGATAAGAAATGTGAGTTTTGGCACCTTGGGTCTTTTTGTTTCCAATTTTTGTCTTGGCCAGACGACAGAAATCAGTAAAATTTGTTCTGAGTTCAGAACAATTAGACTCTAAGAAGATCAAACTACCTAATCTGTCCATTTCCCCGCACCACCCATTTGTAGCTAGTGAGTTCTCGGAGCGCCATCGGTCCGCGAGCATGGAGCTTTTGGGTGCTGATGCCGATTTCTGCACCCAGACCAAACTGATTTCCGTCTGTGAAAGCTGTTGAAGCATTGGCATAAACCGCCGCCGCATCGACTTCCAGTAGAAATCGCTCGATATGTTCCGGCGTTTCAGAAATGATCGCTTCGGAATGTTTGGAGGAATAGGCGGCGATATGGTCTAATGCCTCATCAAGATTTTTCACCGTCTTGATTGACATTTTCAGACTGAGAAATTCCGTTCCAAAGTGGCTTTCATCTGCTTTTTGGATCAATTCATGCCGCTGGAGATGGGCAAAAGCCTTGTCGTCAGCAAAGATTTTTACATTGTCCAGCATCAGTGGATGTACCAATTCACCCAATTGGTCCAACAGCTCCTCGTGGATGATCAGACAGTCCAGTGAATTGCAGACGCTCGGACGTCGGGTTTTGGCATTGTGAATGATCTTTTTGGCTTTTGCCAGATCAGCAGACTCATCGACAAAAGTATGGACAATTCCAGCGCCTGTTTCAATCACCGGTACTTTGGCATTTTCTCGCACAAAATTGATCAGGCCCTGCGAACCTCGAGGAATGATCACATCCACAAAACCAACCGCTTCCAGCAGCGCTTTGGTAGCTGCTCGATCCGGAGGTAGAAGTTGGAAAGCCGAGACGGGCAACCCGTGCTTTTCCAAAGCTCGATGAATCAGACTCAAAATGGCGCGGTTTGAAAAGTCCGCATCCGAACCCCCTTTTAAGACCAATCCATTGCCGGACTTCAAAGCTAGGGTAAATACATCGAACGTTACATTGGGTCGTGCTTCGTAGATAATGCCAATTACCCCGAGCGGTACTGTGATTTTCCGTAACTGCAGTCCATTTTCGAGTTTTTTCTCTTCCAATACATGATGAAGCGGACTTGGCAATTCCATCACTTGTCTGATTTCAGCCGCAATTCCTTTGATTCTGGCTTCGGTCAGCAAAAGTCTGTCGTACATCGGATTGATAATTTCCATCCGCTCGAGGTCTTTTTTGTTTTCCATGAGGAGAAAAAGTGTCTCACGCTCTGCAAAGGTCGCCAAGTCTTCCAAAACCGAGTTGACCAAAGAATCGCTGATTCCGGTCAGTCGTCGGCTGCTCTTTTGGACTTGCTCAAAAAGGGTGGAAAATTCATTCATGGTCGAAAAGATAGAGGTAATCGTAATGAATCAGTGGTTTTTGGTTTTTCTCTCCCATCCGTTCCAATGCAGGTTTGGAAGCATATTCTGCCCGTCCCAAGCCGATTTTGATTCCATTTTCATCACGGATCAGCAGGATATCCCCTTTGGAGAAATCACCCTCGATTTTGGTGATGCCAACGGGCAAAAGACTTCGGATTACGGATGAAGTCAGCGAGTTTTTTGCGCCCGCGTTGACGGTGATTTCGCCTTTGTAATATTGCGCCCCATGTGCCAGCCATTTCTTGGGTGCATGTTTCACTTTTTGAGGTTCAAACCAGGTGCAGCGGAGGGATTTTGTAGTGAATTCATCCAAAACTCCATCGCGCTTCCCATTGGCAATGATGACCTGAATCCCCAAATCGGCGGACTTTTTAGCCATGGTGTATTTGGTCAGCATGCCTCCGCGCCCAAAGGAAGACTTGGTAGCTGAAATGTAATTTGAAACTTCCGGCATCGAGAATACTACTTTTTCGACGAGTTCAGAACCTGGATCTGATGGGTTTCCGGTATATATCCCGTCCACATTGGTCAGCAACATCAGTGTATCCGCATTGATCATAGCCGCTGTCAGACTGGCCAATTCATCATTGTCGGTAAACATCAGCTCGGTGATGGTCACTGTATCATTTTCATTGATGATGGGCAATATCCCCTGCTGAAGCAGTGCTTCGATACAGTTTTTCATGTTAAGGAAATGCTTTCTGTCGCGAAAATCCTCTTTGGTGACGAGAATCTGAGCGATGTGCTGATTTAGACTGCCAAAAAACTGTTGGTATTGATTGATCAGGCGAATTTGTCCGGTGGAGGCCCAAATCTGTTTTTTGAATACCGGGTTGAGCTTCTCCGGTAATGGAATAGACTGCCGACCAAAAGCCACAGCGCCTGAACTTACCAGCACGACTTTCTTGCCAGCGGAAATCAGTCCTTGGATCTGATTCACCAAATGTTTCATTCTGTCCAAGTCAGGTAACCCATTGGACTGAGTGAGGACATTCGAGCCGATTTTTATTACCAATACCTTGCTTTCCAGCATTTGTTGAGAATTTTGCATGAAAGTTAGGTATTAGCTAGAGTTTTTTTGGCAAAAGGGTTAAATAATTGGAAAATTGGAAAATTGGAAAATTGGAAAATTGGAAAATTGGAAAATTGGAAAATTGATTTTTTTGTCTGCTTTAAGATTCAGAGTTTAGGTATATGGCCAAACTCTACTCAGCACCTCGTAAATCGTATTTCGTAAATCGTACTTACAAAAACCCCATACTCAGTGTACCCACCAGCATCAGGATTTTGGAAATAATACTAAGTTGCTTGAAGTGGTCCTTGCGGTCGGCCAGATAGATTTTTCGCATAAACCACATAAATACAATCCCCAAAACACCGAAATAAACGAACAGAACAGGGTTGTTGATTTTGAAGGTAACTATCAAAATGGAGCAGACAAACGCAAAGGCAATCAAGAAAATCACCTGTTTAGTTCTACGAAAGCCAATCACAATGGGAAGTGTACGACAGCCATGTTTCCGATCGCCGGGGCGGTCTTCGATATCTTTGATAATTTCACGGATCAGATTTAGGAAAAATGCAAAGATTGAATAGGTCAATACCAGTAATTCTGATTTTTGGTAAAAATAAGCTACCAAATAAATGGAAAGACCTGTGAGAAAAGCCACGGTTAAATTCCCTATAAAAGGCTCTCTTTTTAGTCTGTTGCTGTAAAGCCAGAGAAGAAATGCAGCAATAAAATTGACAACCGCAATTCTGGGTGAGACCAGATAGCCAAGCCCGATGGCGCTGAAATTGAGAATGGTGTGGAGGAAAATGACCATTCGGCGTTTGATACTTTTTCCTACTACTACCTCATGAGGACGATTGACATAGTCTATTTTGACATCATAATAGTCATTGATCATGTAGCCGGCAGCGGTGATCATAACCGTGGAAAGCACAAGCAGGTATAATCGGAAATCTTGTAATACAGGAAGCCCTACAGGAGTTGTTTCCACCAAAAAATAAGCAGTCATCAACTGAGCGAAAGCTACCATCAGCAGGTTGACCGGTCTGCTGATACGGAAAAGTCCACTGATAGAAATACTTCGCTCCATACTTTTGGTATTCATGGTTTAAAATTAGAGTAATTCAATTCTCCTTTTCTCCTTAATTCCATTAATCCTGAATAAAAATCGATTCCGTAATTTTCAATGTGCCGTTTTTAAGTTTTCCCTAACTTCCAAATCATAAAACCGAATCAACCCAAAGAACCATGAATAAAACAGAAAATCAATCTAGGAGGGATTTTATTGCCAAGTCAGGGGCTGCGCTTGCAGGCTCGTTTTTTATCCATCCCGTTGCTGAGGCATTGAGTAAGTTTGACCGCCCCGGACAAAAAATGAAACTTGCCATGGTCGGGACTGGAGTAAGAGGCTTGGCGATGTGGGGCAGAGATGTCATTCGTGCTTACAAAGATCAGGTCGAATTTGTCGGGCTTTCAGATAGGAATGAAGGCCGCCTAAGGTATGGTCAGACATATATGGGTTTGAATTGCCCGCTTTTCGCGAATGCGGATGAAATGCTTTCCAAGACTAAACCTGATGTGCTCATCGTGACCACTATGGACAGTAATCACCATGAGTTTATTGTCAAGGGGCTTTTAGCGGGCATGAACGTAATTTCTGAAAAACCAATGACCACTGATGAGGTGAAGATCAAAGCCATACTGGATGCAGAGCGCAAGTCGGGTAAAAAACTCATCGTCACCTTCAATTACCGCTATTCTCCGCATCGCCAAAAACTCTATGAATTGCTTCGGGCAGGAGAGATCGGTACGATCACTTCTGTGGATTTTCATTGGTACCTGGATACTTCTCATGGTGGGGATTATTTCCGCAGGTGGCATGGGAAGCGGGAATTTGGCGGTACGCTTTTAGTCCATAAGTCTACCCACCACTTTGATCTGCTCAATTGGTGGTTGGATTCTGACCCTGAGGAGGTTCATGCATTTGGTGAGCTGGAGTTTTATGGGAAAAATGGCCCATTCCGCTCTACAACTTGCCGGGGCTGTCCCCATGCTTCCAAGTGTGATTTTCACTGGGACATCACCAAGAGTGAGCACCTGACCAAGCTCTATGTAGACAATGAAAAGTATGACGGCTATCATCGGGATGGCTGTGTTTTCCGGGAGGAGATAGACATTTATGACAAGATGGCTGTTCAAATTAAGTATAAAAATAAGGTTCAGGTGAGCTATTCCCTGACTACTTATTCTCCTTACGAAGGCTATCGAATTGCCTTCAACGGAACCAAAGGGCGGTTGGAAGCCTGGATCAAGGAAAGTCAGCCTTGGGATGAAAAGAACGAAGATGAACTTGTGCTTGTGAAAAACTTCGGAGAGCGCTACACCATCACGGTGCCTCAGGGCGGTGGAGGACATGGTGGAGGGGATACCAGACTCAAGGATAAGCTATTCCTGGATACCAATGCGGCAGATCCCTGGAGGCAATCAGCGGGAAGCAGGGACGGGGCAATGTCCTGTCTGGTCGGAATTGCGGCCCGAAAATCCATTGAACAGGGTAAATCGATCAAAGTTCAGGACTTAACGGATATTCCGCTGGCGGTTTCAGGGAGAGGTTTGTGATTTTGAGTGGTTTGTGGAGACACAAACCACGGCGAGGAGGAAAGGAACTTAACGATTTCGGATTTCGGATTGTTGATTTCGGATTTATTGTCCCGCGGAGGAAGCTTCGTGGGATTTTTTTTTCTAGGGTTTTAACAAAACTAATATCGCTAATTTCCAAAGATTTCTTTCTTATCAAATGTCGAAATGATCTTCCGTCTCCGGTCTTCCAACTTTAAATTTCGAATATCGAATGATGAATTTCGAATGTTGAAGAAATCCCCCAACATCGGTCATCAGACAACCGACATCTGACAATAATCCTACCTTTTAATCAGCTCCAGTTGCTCACGATCTTCAATAATTTCTCCTTGATACATCAGTGTCCATCCCATGGATTTGGTCAGGACAAAGAGGTTGGTCAATTCCACCATCAACCTTTCCCGTGAGTTTTCCATCAGATCTGATTTTTCAATTTGGGTTCTGATTTGGGCTGTAACGGAGTTTTTGATTTTGTTGTAATCCTTAGCCTCGAAGGAATTAAAATAATCCTGCGTCACGTCGTAGTATTCGATTTCCGGATAAATATTCAAGACGGGCTCCGGGATTTTTTTCAGAATTAAAGTTTTGTTTGGCTCGTCGATTTCTGTCTCCAGCTGCCGAAGATCATATTCCACAGTGGCCTTTGCATTAACGATGACCAGCGCTTTTTTATCTGAAGTCCATAGGTTCAAAAAGAGATTTTGGGAGTTTTTGAAGGTGAAAACCTTTGAATAATAGCCTTCAGTGACGATTAATTTCCCGACTTGCTGGACTTGTTTTTGGATCAATTCCGAACTGGCTCGCAGCTCCTCACGCTCTTGCTGGCCATTGTAGAAAAACCAAAACCCAGCAAATAAAATCAGGGCGATAAGAAATCCGAATCCAAATTTATTCATAGTGAACTTGAAATTTAAAGTCTCAAAGTTGGGGATAATTGTGAGCTGATCAAATTACTAAAAAAGTGTAACTAGTTAGATTTATTCATAATGCACACTAGTTTGACGCTCTCGATTTACTTTTAACTGCAATACATCCGGTCGGGAATAATGTCCCACAGGATCAAAGTTTTGCCGCTCTTCCAAGATACGATTGAAGTCTAAAATCTGATAAACGATTTCTTCACGATCTGCCACAGGCTCTAAAATCCAACTTCCGTCCGGTCCTGCGATGCAGCTGCCGCCATTTCCGAGTGTTTCTGGGCAGTTTTCCAAAATCACGTCCAGATGAGGCGTATTGGTTGGAAAGTCACTCTTTCGCATCAGACTAGAGACGGAAATCACGAAGGATCGACCTTCCTGCGCGATCATTCGGGTGATGTTTTCAGTGTTCCTTACCGCTCCGGGCCACACTGCGATGTGGAGATTTTCTCCCAATCCGTAAAGGGCTGTTCTGGCAAGGGGCATCCAGTTTTCCCAGCAGTTCAATCCCCCGACAGTAAACTCTTTGAGTGGATGAACCTGAAGTCCGTGTCCGTCTCCTGGTGACCAGGTTAGTCGCTCGTCGTAGGTGGGTTGGAGTTTACGGTGGACGGAGCAGATTTCGCCCTGCTGATTGATGTACACCAAGGAACAATACAAACTGTGTCCGCCACGGTCAATGGGTCGCTCGATGATTCCCAGATAGACTGCAATCTGATGCGCTGCGGCTAATTTTTGGACTTCATTTAGGTCACCTGATTCGATTTGAACTGCATTTCTGGCATAGTGGGCGTGAATTTCTTTTTGGATTCGGTTGTCCCAAGCCGCAGAATGAGTGATCGACAGCCACCAGGGATAGCCGGGGACTAGACCTTCACCAAATACAATGAGCTCAGCACCATTTTCCGCAGCTTCTTTAATTGATTTTTTGACCTTTTCCAAGGTGGCGGCTTTATCGAGCCAAATGGGAGCGATTTGGGCAAGGGCGACTTTGAGGGTGGAATTGGGCATGGAACAACAGTTTTGCGCAAATTAGAATTTAAAATGTTATTCATCGGGATAGAAAATTTTGATAGAATGGTAGTTGAAGTACATGTCGAATTAAACTTTGAATTCACGAAGAATTTTTCTGATTTTTTATGAAATGATTGGTTCTTATCGTTTTTTTTTTTTTTTCTTTAAGAAACTTTAAACTTCAAAAAACATGAAAAGTAAAATGATCAAATGGGGAATATGTTGTTCCCTGATTTTTGGGTCAATCTTTTTGATTCAAAACACGTCAAATGTACAAGCGCAGACAATGTCTTGCCCTGAGTATACTTTGCATTATAAACAGGTTGATAAGATAAAATTTTGTGGTAGTTATTTCCAGACTTGGTCAGTATGTGAATTCCATGCAGGATCAATGTGTGCATGTATGGACGAAACTGAGCCACCTTGTTGATAAAACTCCAAGAGCCCTTATTACTAGGGCTCTTTTACATATTTTTGACATGAAAAATTCACTTTACTTGTTTATTTTACTTTTTGGGTCATTCTTCTCTTGTGAGAGAAATAAAAATAACGGTGTAGAACAAATCTACCAAATACCTGTCAATCCTCAGGGAAATATAGATTTAAGCTTCTCTGATTTTTTTGATACTACCCTGATTGTTCCACTGGAGGTTACGCCAAATTCCTTGATTGGCGAAGTATCCAAGGTGATCACTACTGATGAATTCATCTATGTGCTTGACCGAACGATAGCTGAATCTTTATTTGTATTCGACTATCAAGGACGTTTGCTGAATTATTTTTCTGGGACTGGCGGAGGACCAAGTGAGTACCTTAGGGTATCTAATTTTTTTATCTCGAAAGATGAGACTACTATTTTTATTACAGACCTTTCACTGGGAAAGATTTTAGCCTTCGACCAAAAAGGGAATTTCCTTTTTGAAAATAAATTTGTCTTGGGTGAAAATTTCGCAGACTTGATTACCTATCAAAATGGATTTTTAATTGCTAAACCCACACCTGATGATCTTGCAGTGGATTTGCAATATTTAGATCACAATTTAAAATTTGTTGAAGTTCCATTTAAACTAGCTGAGAACAACTTTATAATGGAGGCTGGTAACAAACACCAGTTTTTTTATCCCGGAACTGGCGGAGTAACCTATTTCAAAGAGGTCCTATCCAAAAATTTATATGCTATTACTCCTGACGATGTCCAAGTGTATGCGTTTAACCTCCCGGAGGATCAAGTTTTTTCGCCAGAGGCTCTTCCATGGGATAATGAAAAGCCAAAAATTCATATGGGTAAAGTTTACAGCGAAATTCGAGAAAGGAGTTTGTTAAATGTAGGTGACCAGGTGCTGGACCTTGGTTCTTTGGTTTTAATTAATTTTCACGTTGGAGATAGAATTAATATTTTGGCTTTTAACAAAACCGATAAGACAGCTAAAGTTGTTAAAAATTTTATGAACGATTTAGATGGATTGGTGAAAAACCTCCCTGGTTTGTTCCCGATAAATTATCATGCGAATGAAATGATAATCAATCTTTTTCCAAATGATATTTATGCAGCTTTGGGGACTTCTGAGGAGTCAAATCCTTATCTAGATTATCTGACGAAGTTGATGCCCCAATTAGAGGAAAACCCAGTTCTATTTATTTATAGGAAAAAGATCCAACAGTAACGAAAAAAGCGGTCTCCCGAGAAACCGCCTTTTTGACTTGTTAAACCAACTTTTATCTTTTATGCTGTAACCATATCCTCTTCCACGTCTACCAGTGCTACGGCACCGTGAATCGCAGTCTCGTCAAGTTCAGAGATCAGAATTTTCAGATTTCCCAATACCGATGGATAGGCAAAAGTTTCCAAGGTTTTCAGAAGAGATTTTTTGAACAAAGGATACGTTTTCCTGATCGAACCACCCAACACGATGGCTTCCGGAGCCAGGGAATACATGATTATCTTAAACAATTCGCCTAAATGCTGACCAAATTCATCAAATGCCTGTAAGGCTACGGGATCACCGGCCAAAGCTAGTTTAGCCAAAGCTTTTGGTTTGCTGTGGTAGAAATTTTGGAAAAATTTCCCGGAACAATAATACTCATAGTTGTGGTCTAGATAGGGTGCACTGCACCATTCTCCAGCCGCAGAGAAGAGTCCGGAATAAAGGTGTCCATTGATGACAATTCCCCCGCCGGTGCCGGTTCCCAAAGTGATGCCCACCAGGTTTTTGAAAGGCTTCCCCACTCCATATTTGTGGACACCTATCGCAAAGCAGTTTGCGTCATTGTTGACAAAGACAGGCTTCAAAAAACGCGTAGTCAGGAATTTTTTTAATTCCACATGCTGAAAGGAAGGAATATTAGCCAAACCCAAAACAATACCTTCCAGTGTGTCTACAAGTCCGGGTATGCCGATCCCAATGCCTACAAAATCATAATGGGAATAGGTATCTATAAAGTCAGCAATCGTTTCAAGGATAAACTCCTTACTTTCTAAAGCGGGAGTGGGAATTGAGCGAATGTCTTCCAGATGTCCTTTGATCAAGATGCCGCCTTTGATGCCGGTGCCGCCGATATCTAATCCTAAAATGGCTTTTTCCATTCGCTTTGGGCTATTGTTTGGTTGATGAATAGGTTTAAGGCAGAAAGCCGCCGGAAAATTCCCGGCTGCTTTCAAAATTAGTTTTGAGACCTGAGACTGACTTATAGCATTCCTTCAATGGATTTTTCCAGTTCTCTGGCAGTGGCCAAAAACTCATCCACATTCATATCTCTGAAAAAGATCAGACCGTGACTGGCTCTTACTTTTGCCCGCTCATGCAGGTAGAAGTAGTTTTTGCCCAGCAGTAACTGGATGTCATTCAATTGTCCCACCCAGGTACGCTTGGCTACTGTGCTAAACTTGCCATTGTGCGAGTAACTTGGGAAAGAGGCGTTGACTTGACTCAGGTAGCAATTGGAGAAGGAATCCTCCATCACCGACATGTCGCCAAGAGAAACGGGTACTATCACATTGGCCTCGTGCGGCTCAAATTTGAACCAGACGTTTCTGTATCCCAGGATTCTCAGGTTACTGGTATCGTGCTCTTCTCCCCATTTTTTGACAGCTTCGGCCGTTGCCTGAAGTACTTTGTAATGTGTGTCGGGTCCTGAACCTTCAGGATCGAGTGTTAAACTAATCTTGGTGGGTTTAATTTTTCGAAACATTTCCACGATCGGTTCTACATCGCGGGTTTTGTCGGGTTGTTCGGTGAAGATATCACCTGTATAAAAGCCGAGTCGGAGGTGGTGTACATTTTTTACCTGAACACCAAAATGAGCCCATACCAATTCTTCTTCAAACTCCCGGATCATTCCTTTGAGCTTTTGGATTTTCGATGGGTTTTTCTCCCCGTCGTAGGAATTTCTAAGTATGCTGATCACCTCGTTAATAGTCTCTCGAAGCTGGCTTTTGTTTTTCACTCCGTAGACGATGACAATCGCTCTCACCACCCTGTGGCAAAGGCCACGTTTACGGGCATCAGGATTTTCTGAAGCAACGTTAGTCAGGAAGTGGTAGACGTCTTTGTCAGTCTTCAGGCTGTAGCCTACATCAAAAAAGTCTTCAAAATTGACCATTTGGATTTTCCCTTCGTCCAAAAGTTTTTTGGTATGCTGAAGCGTATCAATCACAAACGTATTGGTCACTGCTGTAAAACCCGATGTGAGCACCGAAAAATGCGCCTCGTTGGTAGGTTCGCTCAGTTGATTGGTGATGTGCGGAAGAATGCCGAGGGAAATGTCATCGTGGTGAGGTCCGGTGTGAAGAAGAATTTCATTGCTTTCCTGTTCCAGCCCTTTGGTAAGTTTGGCTTCAGTGCTTCGCATGACTTGATTGACTGTGTCTTCAGAAAGCCCCGGAATAAGTCTGGTGTAATTATCGGCTTTCAAATCCTCAATTTTGATTCGGTGACCGTATTTATTCAATTTTTTACAAAGCTCGATGACTGCCCGTTCGGTTTTTTCAAAAGTCCATTCACCCTTTTGAAAGTAAGCGTCCATAGAGTCGGTGAGCTTTACGGCTGCACCTTTGGTAAGATAAAAGCGGCCATTTTTCAGCTTTTGAAGGACTGTGGCAGGGTAGACGTTGTTCATTTTTGTCTCCAGCGAGTCGCGGACGATACCTGCTTTAGCCTCTCCGGCTGCGATGATGATTCCTACCGCCTCAGGGTTGTACACGATCGTGTCTAGGCCGATGGTGATGACCAGACGATTGGATGAGACCTCGATTCCACCCAAATCGCCTGCAGCCACAGCTTGGGTTTCAAAGTTGGTGTCGGTCAGTCGGGTCACCGAGAATAGATGTGACCCACGGGTGTTGAAGGCTATGTGGCCGTCAGGCCCTATACCTCCCAAGAAAAAGCCGATGCCGCCTTTGTCCCGGATTCGTTGCTCGTATTCTCCACACCACTGATCGATCATATAGATGGATTGCTGCTGCAGCTTTTCCAACTCATTAATCGGGTCGCGAAATCTCAGCGAAAGGTCCACTTTCAGATCGGGAAAAACTTCCTTGAAATGGAGTCCGTTTGCCAATGGGATCTCATCGGAATTGATCAGGATGGCTTTTTCTTTCGAAAGCCCAAAGCCGTTGATGTAGAACTTATTGACGTAGTCGTAGAAGCTATTGTGCTGTTTGGAAGAGATGGGGTAGAATTCATCAATCTGCACGAAGGTCAAATCTTTCAAGACCGGCTTTTTGATGTTCCCAAGTCCGTATTTTTCACGGACATCCTTCCCTTTTTTACTCTCCCAGTTTTCAAGTAAGAATTGAGTCCACTTGATAAAAAACTCCGGGGTTTTTCCGGTTGGCAAACTGATCACACCTTCGGGATTTGCAGCTGCCCATTCCAAAAAACGGCATGCGGTAAGTAAGCCTAGCTTTGGAAAATTGTCTACTGTCAGGTAAGGAATCAGGGTCGAGATTTTTTCTACTCCGGATTCGGCCAAAAAAGCCTTTTCTACTTCGGAGAGGGGATACTTACTTAGCATACTGATGGGTCAGTTTAGTGGGTGTAAGGTTTAATGTTTTGAATCTTGTTGGGTGCCAAATTTTCTGTCGCAGTCAAAGAATTCTTTGCCAAATAAAAATTTGACAAGGAATATTTCACCAAAATTTTCGCAGACTTTAATGATCTGAACAGCAATTTATTCTATGATTCAAAATTAAAAAACTTTGATGAATAAAAAACAACTTTTATAAAAAATTTATAAAAGTATTTTTTGAAGCGAGAAATTATAGACTACGGGTGAAGGATAACTTGATTCTGGCCTGGAATTCTTCGATAACTTTAAAAATCTCAATGAGGGTTACTTGCTGTACTTTTGTAAGCGCTTTGATCTTTAAGTAGTTTTTTGGTTTTCGGTTCTGGTCCAAAATCGAAAGCGTTTGATTTTCCAGTCTTAAACTCATCAGATAATCGAATGCTTGGGTAAGTTCAAGTGCTTCTTTTGCAGAAAACACTCCTTTTTCCTTTAATCCATCGATTCTCTTCGTTGTATTGGTGTCAAAAATCCGATGCTTCAATGCATACACCCGTGCCAGATCGACGATTGGTCGCATGGTTTGCTTGAGATTGAGTTGCTTTTCACCATCGATTTCTTCGGCTTTTATTTTTCTGAAAAATGTCAGAGGAGGTTCATATTGGAGTGCATTGTGACCCAGATTGATAAAAAACCGTTCGGGGGCTTTCTCTAGGAGATTTCCCATGTATTCCTTTAATTCCTCCAAAAGTGGAAACGCTCCATAGATAGCCCGGCAGTCAAAAAATGTAGCGTAATTCATGGCAGTCTCCTGCGAGGCATCCGAAATCCATTCGTCATAATTTCGCTTCCAATGAGAGAGCGAATGCGTCCATTTGGGGTTCATGGCCATGAGGTCTCCCTCGCAAAAGACGATCCCTATTTGATCCAGTGCAGTGGAAACCCGAGTGGCAAAATCCAGAAAATAGGCACGTACTTCTTCCCGATGTTCATTGGCCTTGTCCTCATATATGATCGCATTGTCTTGGTCAGTTTTTAAAGTGAGCTCCCCACGGCCTTCGCTTCCGAACACAATAAAGACAAACTTGGCTGGGGCGGGTCCGATTACTTTAATCACCCGCTCAATGACCCGTTGGGTGATGGTGTCAGCTACCGTGGTAATGATCTGATTGATCAGCCCAGCTTTCATCCCCCGTGTATTGAGAAGATGAATAATCTCAGGCATTCGGGCCCATTTTTCACGGAGTTCGGGGATTTGTCTGGCCTCTTTGACAGACTGGATAAACATGAACGGTCCCTGGCTTTGCTCAGTAAGGATTTTAGTCCTGCTGATCCAACCTATAAATTCATCCCCTTCCCGCACCAGGAGATACCGGGATTTTGTCTGAAACATCAGGATCAAGGCTTCAACCAGACTTGCGTCGGGATGAATGCTAACCATGTCATGTTCCATAATCTGTGAAACAGGAATATCAGAAGGAAGCTGTGCAGCCAATAATCGATCCCGAAGGGTAATGTCTGTGATGTAGCCGACAATCTCCTGTGGGGAATTGCCTATAAAAAGGCAACTCACTTTTTCACTTGCCATCAACGCTGCACATTCATAAACTGGGTCACTATGCCGCGCCATTCTCAAATGTCGGGGGTGAAGATCTCGGACATTTTTGGAATAGAACTGGTCTGAAATAAAGGATCCATTCATGTGCATGGACTGAAAATACAAAAAGTGAATAGCTTTTCAGCTGGGAAAAAATAATGCCGCCCCGAATTTTTCAATCCGAGGCGGTTTCTGATTTTATTTTCCAAGTTTAAAAACTCGCTTTACCTTTTTTTTAAACGTTAACGCCCAAAACCTTTGCCATCACGGCACCAATTTCTGCAGGCGACTCCGCTACATGGATTCCGTTTTCTCGCATGATTCTGATTTTGGCAGCAGCGGTATCATCCGCTCCTCCGATGATTGCACCGGCGTGCCCCATTCTGCGACCCGGAGGTGCTGTCTGTCCGGCAATGAATCCTACAACCGGCTTTTTGTTGCCATTTTCCCGAATCCACTTTGAAGCTTCTGCTTCGTAGTTTCCGCCAATCTCCCCAATCATGACAATCGCGTCAGTCTCAGGATCATTCATGAGCATTTCTACAGCTTGTTTGGTGGAAGTTCCAATGATTGGGTCACCACCGATACCAATAGCAGTGGATACGCCAAGACCAGCTTTTGCCACTTGATCTGCCGCTTCATAGGTCAGGGTTCCTGATTTGGAAACGATGCCTATACGGCCAGCTTTGAAGACGAAGCCAGGCATAATACCCACTTTCGCCTCGCCCGGAGTGATCACGCCAGGGCAGTTTGGCCCGATCAATACACAGCCTCTTTGTTTGATGTATGGCTTTGCAACCATCATATCTGCCACCGGAATTCCTTCTGTAATGGTGATGATTACTTTGATACCAGCATCGGCTGCTTCCATAATTGCATCTGCAGCAAATGCAGGGGGTACAAAAATAATGGAAACATCAGCACCTGTCTTTTGAACTGCCTCTTCCACTGAATTGAAAACAGGTCTTTCCAAATGTACCGATCCACCTTTGCCGGGAGTCACACCACCGACTACGTTGGTTCCGTATTCGATCATTTGCTGTGCGTGGAAAGAGCCCTCAGACCCAGTGAATCCCTGTACGATCACTTTGGAATTTTTATTGACTAGTACACTCATGCTTCGATTTTTTAAGTTTGTCACAAAATTAAGAGAAACCACCCGCCAACAAAAGAAAAGCGAAACAATCTCCATGTAATTTGGTGACCGGAATCTTTTCATATGATTATAATTTGTTTTTTAAATGCCATATGGAATGCCCAAAATAATTACTCCCCTGTGTGAGAATCTTTTCTCATGGGCATTTCATGTGTTTATAATTTGTACTTTAATGGCCACATGCCCGCCTGTCGACGGACAGGGAATCTTCGCATGACAGATAATCATTCCTCTGTGTGACACCGCAGAGTCATGCTTGATTTCCTATTTTCGTTTCATGCTTTTGCGCCATCTGCCAGCCGTACTTTTGACTGTAAGTCTTTTCCTAGTCCAAGGGTTTCTTGCTGCGCAAAATTTCAAATTCAACACACAGCCCCGGGGAGTCAGGCTCAATGTCCAGAATGTTCTACAGGTCGAACAGGATACGCTTGGGCGGATGTGGTTTTCGACTGGTCGGGGAGTGGTTTATTCCGATGGAATCGAGACTTACGAATTGCCGGATACGCTTATCAGGAGGTTTGTCTATAAAATTGGGCTGTTGAAGGACGAGGATGGAATTTTATGGATTTACAATGCTAGTGGGTTTCCAACAGTGTTGGAAAGGAAACATGATGCATGGTCGGAATTCCAATTTTCCGATAGTCTAAAATCTTATTTTTCTTCCAAAATCCATCTTTTCAGCATTGGAAAAAGCACTGAAAAATTATTTTTCCTCGAAACCGGGAGAGATTTGGTGGCCTGGAAGAACGGAGAGCGAATCGAAAGGAAAATAAGTAGAGACATCTCTGCTACCGGACACTTATTAGCTGTGTCTGAAGTGGCAGATAAGATTATACTGATTTTTAAAAATGGAACATTTGAGCTTAAGAGCGGTGAATTATTCCCATACCAGTTTCGAGGGGTTCCTCTTCCATCCTCTCCGGTTTTGATCAAGAAATCTCCAAGCGGAACGTATTATTTTTTGGGTAAAGATTATTTGGCAAGTGGACCCGCTGCTGAATTTCCAACTGAAATAATTGATCAGGACTTTTCAACCATCAATTTCGTTGAGGAGGACTATTTTTCATTGGTTTTTTCGGGAGAAAACGTTTTCTACCACTATAATTCCCATCTCAAAAAGTATAATCATACAGGAAAAAGGTCGGTTTTGATTGATTTGTCCAGTCTTTTTCGAGCGGTCTATATTCAAACTGCTTTTATCGACAGGGAAGGCTTACTTTGGGTAGGAACAAGTCGGGGTATTGGAGTAAATAATTCTCAGGTTTTTCAAAACTATGGAATTGACATGGATGTCTTCCTTGCAGAGGAGTTTACGGCAAGTATAGAAAGTAGTCCGGGAGAATTTCTATTTGGCTTCAACAATGGAATCCAAAAGATGAGCAGGTTCGATGTGGAGACACTTTATCAGGGGAAAGATGGCCCGCAGACTCCCAATGAAAGAATTATAAATTTCTCGAAAGACAAAAATGGAGTGATTTGGGTATCGGCCAATTTCAAAGGTTTGGGTAAAATTGTGCCGAATTATAAGCGAGTGAGTTTTTTACCAATACCTGAGGGACTTAATGTTTCGTCTGTACAGGCCGTCGGAGATAGTTTGTTGATCACATCTCCCAAGCGTGTTTTTATTTCCTCTATTTCCGCTCCTAATTCTGGATTTTTTGAAAAAGAACTGACTTCGGAGATTTTGAAATTGCTTGGGGATGTAGCGCCGCATTTTCGAAAATCAGGAAAGCTTTCTAACGGGAAATTGGTGGTCCTCCGAGCCAGTAGATTAGAAAATCAGTACCCGATAATCGAAACCCCACGCTATTTCCTAGCCGAAGGATATGATTTTCTGGAAATGGAAGATGGAAGCATTCTCTTGGGAACCGAATTCGGTCTGAAAATCTATAGAGAGGGATATGTGGGTTTTTTTATTTATGCGGGGAGTTCGATCACCAGGCCTATTTACACCCTGATGAAAGATAAGACTGGTAAAATTTGGGCAGGGACTGACAATGGAGTCGTTGTTATTGGAGAGGATAAGATCATCCAGTACGATGAATCCAATGGGCTAATAGGAAATGAAGTCAACAGGGGCGCACTGATTGAGGCGGCTTCGGGAAGAGTTTTGATCGGCACGATGAAAGGACTTTCAATTTATTTTCCTGAAGAAAAATTTTTTGCCTATGGGGCACCTAAAGCATTTGTGAAATCCATGAAACTTGGAAATAGGGAGATTTTAAACTCAGAAGAATTTAAAGTGCCTTATGACCAAAACTCCCTTGAGGTAGAATTTTTCGCGCCGGGATTCAATGAATCCAAGGAGCTTTGGGTTCATCATCGACTGATAAGAGGTGATGAACAGACACCCTGGGAAATTGTGAAAGACCCCCGGTCCAATCAACTGTTCTTCTCCAATCTCCCTTCGGGCAGCTACAGACTGGAGTTTAAAACCTCCTACAATGGACTTGAGTTTTCCGATACCTTCAGGTCTAAAGAATTTGAGATTTTAAGTCCATTTTACCTTCGGCCCTGGTTTATAGTATTTGCTGTGTTGTTTTTGGTAGCCTTGGGAATTCTGATTAACACATTTTTCAAACAGCTCCAGAATCTCGGGATACTTCAATCGGCTGTAGAAAGGGAAAACAAAAGCAAAGTCATCGCCGAGCAACAGTTTAAAAATGTGTGGAACAGCTCTCAGGATGGGATGATACTCACCTTTGAGAATGAACGAATCCTGACAGTAAATCCGGCTTTTGCAAGAATGATGGGCACTGAAATCAAAAAATTGGAAAACCAACCCCTAGCTGTTCTTTTCAATTCCAAAACTTCACTGAATTTTTATTTGGACACCCTTCTCAATCGTGCAAGAAATTCTCCCGGGCAAGGCATTTCTGTTGAAGCGCAGCTAGATTGGAAGCCAGGACCTTTGGAGATGGAGGTGTTTTCTGTAATGTTGGATCAGGATAAAGAAGGGAAAAGTCTGGTGCTTTCGGTTTTCAAAGATATCTCTGCTCAAAAGAATGTTCAAAACAAACTTAAGGAGGCAAAGGAAAAGGCCGAACAAGCCAATCGGTTTAAGTCAAGTCTGCTGTCCAATATCAGCCACGAGATCAGAACACCACTTAATGGGATCATAGGGGGGGCGGAGCATATCATCATGACCAAAAAAGAAGATTTGCAGTTGGTTTCCCAACTGGATATCATCTTACAAAGCGGCGAAAGATTACTGGGGACAATTAACTCGCTGTTGGACTTGGCCAAAATGGAGGCAAACAAATTCCCGATTGAATATGCAGAAACTGATGTGAAAAACTTTGTTGAAACTGTGATGAGACCCCTCCAGGCAGCTGCAGATCGAAAAGGACTCCACTTTGCTTTTAGATTCCTTTCTCCCGCTTTTCATGCAAAAATTGACCGGCGATTTATGGAGATGATCTTGAATAATATTGTCAGTAATTCAATCAAATACACCGAAAAAGGGCTGATCACAGTGGAATGCGAGAAGAAGGACAAACAACTTATTTTGGAAGTCACCGATACAGGAGTTGGGATGTCAGAAAATTTCCAGAGTAAAATGTTTGATCCTTTTGAGCAGGAAAGTAAAGGTCATGATCGCCTTTTTGAGGGCACCGGCCTTGGCTTGAGTATCACAAAAAATCTGGTGCAGTTACTCGACGGAAAGATTGATATTCAAAGCATAAAAAACTCAGGAACCAGAGTCATCGTCGAAATCCCATTGCCCGAAGCGTAATTTTTGTAATTTCAAAAACCCAATACCACCTTTTATTCCAGAGTCCACCATGTTTACATTGAAAATTCTCATAGTTGAAGACGATTCAGTTTCGGCACTTCTACTGCAGCGAGCTTTAGAGAAAAATTCTCACGAAATCATCGGAATTGCCGATACCGGAGAAAAGGCCCTTGAAATTTTGGAGGAAAGTTTGGCCGATATCGTGATGATGGATATCAATCTGGCAGGAGAGCTCGATGGCATAAAAACGACCGAAATTATCAATGAAAAATATGATATTCCGGTAGTGTACCTCAGTGCAAGCTCCGATGCGGAAACGCTCAACAAGGTAGTCGGTACCAACCCAAGTGCCTATGTGATCAAGCCATTTAATATTCGGGAATTGAACATGGTGATTGAACTGGCCATCTTCAAAGACCGAAAGGAAAAAGAGCTTCAAAATCTTAACAATGAACTTGAAGAAAAAGTAAAGCAGCGAACCTTCGAACTCTATGAGGCCAATAAGGAACTTACCAGAGCTCTTGAGAAAGAGCGGGAGATCAATGAGCTGAAATCCAGAATTGTCCTTAATGTGTCGCACGGATTTAAAACACCGCTAACCTCGATTCTCAGTTCTGCACAGCTATTGCAGATTTATGCTGAAAAAGATCATCCTTTTAAGCAAAAAATCACAAAGCACGCATTTAAGATCGAGCATTCGGTCAGAGCATTAAATAACCTTTTGACCAGTGTACTCTTCTTTGGAAAAGCCGATGAAAACAAATTGGAGTTTAAACCAAAAAAGATTTTTTCAGGTGCTTTTGTAAAGGAGCTTTTGGACACGGTCAAAGCAGGGATCGATAATGACGTGAAAATCAAATCAGATATCGGGGAAATGCCAAAAACCATCACCTCTGATCCGGAATTACTTTATCAGGTTTTTGAAAATCTCCTATCCAATGCTGTGAAGTATTCCAAAGATGGTAAGGAGGTCGAATTTAAGATTGCATACAGCGAGAACAAACTTCAGGCGATCGTTTCGGATAAGGGGATTGGAATTCCCGAGTCAGAGCAAGGTAAACTTTTTGAACGCTTTTTCCGTGCCGGTAATGTGGGGATTATAGAAGGTTCTGGACTGGGTCTTTCGATAGTGAAAAAATGTCTGGACGTCTTGCAGGGAGAGATTACTTTTGAAAGTGAAGTAAACAAAGGAACCACTTTCCAGATCAAAATACCCGTGAAATAAAGTATGTTATTGAAAGCGAATTCCCTACAGTATGCCCATCCGGGCCAAGATTTAATTTCATTTCCTGAAATCAGGGTGGATTCAGGAGAAGCACTCCTGGTCCTCGGAAAATCCGGAAGTGGGAAGACCACGCTTCTCAACCTGTTAGCCGGACTTCTAAATCCCAAGAGCGGAGAAGTGATCCTTGATGGAGTAAAACTTTCAGCACTCTCAGGTCAAAAGCTGGATTTGTTTCGTGGAAAAAACATTGGCATTGTCTTTCAAAAGCCACATTTGATTGCTGCCTTAAATGTCCGTCAGAATCTTGAATTGGCGCATTTTTTCAGTAAAAAAAAGGGGCAGGATATTATCCAATTACTTACCGAGTTGGGAATAGGTGACAAGGCAAACACTTCTGTTTTGACCTTGAGTGAAGGAGAGGCGCAGCGTGTATCCATTGCCAGGGCTTTGGTTACCAATCCAAAGTTGATTTTGGCTGATGAACCTACCTCCAGTCTCGATGATGAAAATACCGAGAAAGTCATCCGGCTGCTGAAATCACAAGCTCAGAAAATCGGAGCGGCACTCATTATCGTTACACATGATCAGCGGGTGAAAAATCATATTCCTCATTTTATCGAAGTCTTAGCCTCATGAATCTATTTAAGATCAGCTGGAAATATCTGACGTTTCGGCCGCTTTCTACAGGATTGAATGTCTTTCTCCTTGCCTTGGGCTTGGCGATCATTACGGTGTTGCTGTTGATTCAGGACCAGTTTGAGAAAAAGATGAATCAGGATGCGGCAGGAATCGATTTGGTAGTTGGTGCAAAAGGGAGTCCGCTGCAGCTGATTCTTTCCTCAGTATACCATATCGATTTTCCCACGGGAAATATCAAAATGGAAGAAGCACAGCGACTCTCCCGAAATCGGCTGGTGAAAAAAATCATTCCACTGGCGCTGGGGGATAATTTTCAGGGATTCAGAATCGTGGGAACCAATCACGATTATCTCGAACTCTATGGTGTTGATTTTGCCGAAGGAAAGCCTTGGGAAGTGCCTTTTGAAGTAGTGATCGGTTCTGAAATTGCTGCAAAATTAAACTTGAAAATCGGGGATGAATTCACCTCAAGCCATGGGATCAGTGAAGGAAGTCATGACCACGATGAACATAATTTCGTGGTTTCAGGAATCCTTGCGCCGCGAGGAAATGTGGTGGACCGTTTGATTTTGACCAGTATTGAATCGGTTTGGTACACTCATGATGAAGAGCCTGCAGCTGTTGAACCGGAAAGCAGCGCATTGGCAGAAGCAAGTGATAAAGAAGCGCACGAAGACCGGGATCATGACTCTGAAGGGCATGATACCACCGAAAATCATGATTCAGATGAACATGCAAAATTTCATGCGGAGGTATCCAAAACCGGCTTTCCCATTTCTGATCAGGATCGGGAAGTGACCACACTGTTGCTTCAATACCGTAACCCCATCGCGGCAGTTCAATTGCCGCGAATGATAAATTCCGGAACTTCCATGCAAGCAGCATCTCCTTCATTTGAAATGTCGAGGTTATTTGAATTATTGGGTGTGGGCATCAGTCTTCTGCAAGGTTTGGCGGTAGTGTTGATAGTGATCGCTGGGCTTGGGATTTTTATTGCCTTATATAATTCGCTGAAAGAGCGGAAGTATGACTTGGCAATTCTGAGAGCGATTGGGGCCTCGCGAGCGCAATTGCTTGCTTTGATTTTTTTGGAAGGATTGATGCTGACTTTCCTGGGCGCAGTTTTGGGCATTGCTTTGGGCCATTCATTCCTTTGGTTGCTGGTCAGCCAAAGTGATCAAAATGTGGTTGCTGCACTTCAGCCATGGATTTTCTTAAAACAAGAACTTTGGATCATGGCTTATGCGTTAGGAGTAGGTGTGCTGGCATCCATCATTCCTGCTTGGTCAGCTTATCAAACAAGCATTGCAAAGCAGCTTACAAAGGCGTAATTAGCAGAAATAATAGAAAATTGAATTATGAAAAAGTCGAGTTTTATTCTGGCGGCAGTCCTGTTTTTCAGTTTCGTGTCCGCAGGGGCTTATGCTCAGGGGGTTTGGAAGAGTCTAGCTGCTGTTACTTACAAAATCAGCGAAGATAAATTCGGTGAATTGTATGTTCCGGTTTTCTCGGACGAAATCAAGAAACTGGAAGGAAAAGAAGTGGAGGCAGATGGTTATATTATTCCTTTTGAAGGGATGTTTAAGCCAGAGCATATTATCCTTTCGAGTCTTCCTTTGGCGGAGTGTTTTTTCTGCGGTTCAGGAGGCCCTGAGACAGTCATGGAAGTGATGATGGCCAGTCCGATCAAATATACATCCAAGCGGGTCAAAGTGCGTGGTAAGCTTACCTTAAACGCAAGTGATCCCGAAAAGCTGATGTATATCCTCAAGGATGCCAGATTGATAATGGAATAAAAAGTAAAAGCTCCCAAGAGGAGCTTTTTTTTTTGGTTTAGGCCACTGTTTCCCTTTCCAATTTTCTGAATTTTTCCAAAATATCCAGCGTTACCGGACCCGGTCTCCCGGAGCCTATTTTTCGCTCATCCAGCTGTGTCACAGGAAGTAGAATTTTTGTCGTGCTGCTGATAAATGCCTCGTCCGCTTCCCAAACTTCTTCGAGGGATATTGGTCTGATTACCACATTTTTTGCAATTCCCAGAATTTGTTTTCTTGTGATTCCCAAGAGGATGTGCTGGTCCGGCGTGTGGAGTACCCCATTTTTCACGATGAAGAAATTACTTCTTGAGCTTTCACTTACCCAGCCGTTCCAGTGGTAAAGTACGTCCTCGGCACCAAGCCTCTTCCAATTGACGCTATGCCATACCGGAAGCGTATAATTGGTAGTTTTGATATCGGCAATTGCCCTCACATATTCCAGGCTGAGTAATTTTATTCCATTTTGATACTTTTCCTCAGAAGGCAGCGAAAGTGATTCTGCAAAGATAAAGAGCTTGCCTTCGGCGGGGGAAAAATGATTTTCCGAAACTCCTCCGCTCAAAACCATCCGCAAACCCCCATTTGTCAGATCATTTTTTTCGATCAAAACCGAAATGATTTCTCGTAGCTGCTCACGACTGTAGGGCAAAGGAAGGAAGGTTTTTTCGGCAGAAGTAATAAATCTGTCCAGATAATGCTCCAGGAAAAGTGGGGATTGATTGACCGTGCGGAAGAAATCAAATATTCCATACCCACGTATTAATCCCAAATCCATCGGATGGATTGTGGCAGATTCGGTCGGGATGATTTTCCCGTCAGCAAAGCAAAATGGTTTCATCTTCAGTTCTATTAATGCTTAAAATTAACATCAAAAATACTAATTATGTTAAGATCTCATTTTGAGCCATATCTTTAATTATTACAAGATTAAATTGTACCTTGGAACATCAAAAGATCATTTTAATGAAATTAGCACGTATTTGTTTGGTTTTTAGTCTGGTAGCCGTAGTGCAGTCCTGCGGACCCAACCAAAAAGAATTGAATGCTGTCAGAAGATCTGAGGTCATCGCAGTCCATGATGAGGTAATGCCAAAGATGGGGCAGCTCAAATCCTTCGAGAAAAAAGCATTGCAAAAAGCCGGAGAATGGGCGGCAATGGATCCGGTAGATCCCGAAAAGGTTCAGCAAATGAAAGATTTGGCCGTCGAGTTGGATCATGCCTACGAGGAGATGTTTGTTTGGATGCGGCAATATGAAACTGAAGATGGAGCGCGTACACCGGAGGAGGTGAAGTTCTATCTGGAAGCTCAGATGAAATCTGTGAGTGAAGTCAACCGACTGATGAAGGCTGCGCTTACCAAAGCCGACTCACTTTTACAGGATCAATAGTTTTCAGGGGCGTTTTTCAAATATTTTTCCACATCTGAGGAAACAATCACGCCTTCGTTCATTCCCCAGATATTATACAAGTAGGTGCTTATCTGCGCAATTTCCAAAGGTTTTAGATTTGGGTTTGCAGGCATTGCCTGATTGTATTTTTCACCATTTACCATGATTTCACCTTTTTGACCATGGCGGATGATCCAGACTGTTCGGTGTACACTCGCTTTGAAATAGTCAGCATCCCGAAGAGGTGGAATTAGTTTCCCAAGACCTTTTCCATCGGCTTGATGGCAGTTCCCGCAGTAGTTTTCATAGAGTTTTTTGCCGGGAATAGCGAATTTCATTACTTCCGGATCACTGATTTGAGCCAAAGTATTGGTCTCGTCACTCGATTTGGGGGCACATGAAAAAGCCAGGAAAATGATTGCAAGGCCTGCAAGTTTTTTCATTGCTTGAGCAATTTTGGAATGTCAGAGATCAGTTGGTCTACCTGATCTGATTTGGTTCCGTCATACACGCCCCGAATCCGACCTTTTCCATCAATCAAAAGGAAGGCTCCGCTGTGAAGGAATCCTCCAGGTTCCTGCTGATCTGCCATTGCTGTCGTGAGGTAGCTGGTTTGACCGATTTCGTAGATCCTTTCCTGTTCTCCTGTCAGGAAATTCCAGGTAGAAGCATCTTCTACACCCAGCTTCTCGGCATAATCTTTCAAAACTGCTTGTGTGTCGTGTGTCGGGTCAATGGAATGGCTGAGAATCATAAAGTTCGGTTGATCCTTATATTTCTCATACACTCTGAGCATCTCCTTTTTCATAATCGGGCAAATCGTAGGGCAGGAGGTGAAAAAGAAATCTGCGACATAGATTTTATCTTCAACATCCTCATTGGAGATGGTATCGCCCATTTGGTTGACAAAAGCAAAGTCCGCAATTCTATGATAAACGGTGTCCTGATTATCATCCGCGTAGCGCTCACCCAGGATCGGAAGCTCAGCCGAGGCAGTTTTCTCGGAAGCCGGCTGACAGGAAAATCCTAAAATCACAAGTAATCCCAGCAGTATATAGGTTCTGTTCATTTTTCTTTTTTGAGTCTATATTTTTTGTAGAGCCGTATTCCTAGCATGAGCGTCAGGGACAATCCTATCAAACCCAAAATGCCCCAAACCATGCTAATTGTGCTCTTAAGGACGATCAGGAATACTATGGCAAAAAGCAAAATTGTAGAAGCTTCGTTCCAAATGCGGAGTTGGGTAGATGTCCATCTTGCTTTCCCGCTTTGAAGTTCCCTGAACAGCACATGACAAAAAGCATGGTAGATGTATAACAAAACCACAAAGCCCAATTTGGCATGCATGAATCCCAGCTCCATGTAGTCCCATCGATACATCAAAACCCAAGTTCCAAATATCAGTGTCAAAACAGCAGAGGGCCAAGTAATGATATACCAAAGCCTGCTTGACATCAGGTCAAGCTGGGGTTTTAGGATGTTTCGTTCCAGTTCAGGTTTTTGAAGGGCCTCAGTTTGGTAGATAAATAAGCGGACGATATAGAAAAGCCCTGCAAACCAAGTGACTACGAAAATGATATGAAGCGCCTTGACGTACTCGAAAGTCATTGTCAGAATTTTGGGCTAAATTAAGGTCTAAACCCCGTAAACCCGCCAAAGTTTTTGAAAAGGAATAAACTGATTTTCTATTTGATCGGAGCAGTGGTACTGATTATCCTGTTTCAGATCGTAAGTTCCAGCCTCTCACAGCCTGGATTGCAACAATTCGAAGGAAAATATGAAGAAATCGGATTCTATCGAAATGAAAATAATACCGGGCCAGTACTCCGGATTTACGCAATTCGGGTTTTGGATTCAGATTTAGTCTGGATGAAGGATTTTGCCGACGCTCAGCCCCATACAAAATATGGCAAAACCCTGGTTTTCTTTTTCTCAGATCAGCTCAATGAAAAAGTCAAACTTTCCCCACAGGAGCCTTACTTTTCTGAGGATTTTCGGGAATTTCTTGTGGCAGCGTACGAAAAGACACCCATGGGCGAAAGCCGCTTTCAAGTTATCAATCCATGAAATCGAGCCTGCCTGCGGCCATAGCCGTCAGATTGTCCCCGAAAATGATCTCCACATCCCGTTCAATGTCGATCACTGCAGCGAGTCCAGGCATATTCAAACCAAAGAAATAAAGGAAGGTACTGTCCTGCCTGAACGGATACCAGTTGTCTTTGAAGTTGACGCTGCTTTCTTCATTTCCAAGAAAAAGAAGCAGGCCTGAGCCCATTTTCTTCTTCAGTTGGTTCCTTCTTTCGATGTAAGTTTCCTTGGGAAAAGTGTTCATAATCAATTTTTTATAATTTTTTTCTCCATAATATTCTGTTTTAAAATCCCTTTAAACCAAGGAAATCGTTTTTAAAACCCATATCACCCCTTGCGGGGTTTTATTGCATGCATTCTCAAACTATTCTATAATAATTCCAGCCATTCTGGCTTTTAAATCCCGAAGGGATGAAAGGATTATAGATTTAGTGGTGTTTATCAGAAAGGATAACCCCAGAGGGCATTGGCGTTAACTTAAGGCTTATACCCCTATTAGAGAGATAGTTCCTCTCTTATTTTTTAGCCTTCTTCTTCAGAAATGATTCTTTTTTAATTACCCTTTTCAAAACAAAGGTATTCCTGTCCTCTATCTCCCATTCCAATTCTTCTGCTTTTTCTATATCACAAGACTCTGCCAGAGCCGCAGGAAAATTGATATAATAGGAACTGGTTTTTCCTCTTTCAACTCTTTGAATTTTAACTTTATAGCCCATATTTTTTATGATTTTATAATAGTATATTTACTGTTATAAATGTAAAAC
>NZ_FMXE01000017.1 GCF_900103735.1 Algoriphagus alkaliphilus
TCTACGCTTATTCAAACATTCTACTCCTAACATGGGAATTTGGATGATTTTGACAATCTGTTTCAGGATTAGTTCGACCAACTTCGGGGTCGTCGGAATTGTGACGTCATTTGATTATCCACGGGTTTCACCCGTGGCTATTTAGAAGTTTGACCCCTTGTCAGGGGTCGGAAAATTGAACAATACGGATGGTCCAAACCAATGACCACCGAGTGGTCAAACTTTTGAATAGCCCTAGGTGAAACCTAGGAAAAAAAGAACATAAGAAAGGAGTTGAACAACCCCGAAGGTGTTGAACTTGGAAGGAAAAGGAATTACAAATTCCGAAGGATATGAAAGCGTAGATGCAATCTACGCTTAGCGGCAACGGAACCTCAAAGCAGAATGACATAGACTACGCCGAGAGGGGGATAAGGTTTTTCTTTTTCATCCCTCACCCCCCTCCACTATCCTAATCTCCTCTTCGGTCAATCCATACAACTCATACACCAAGGCGTCGATTTGGCGGTCGAGGCGGGTGATGTCGGATTGGAGGGCGAGGGCTTTGGTCTTTTGTTCAATGAAATAGGCCATCCACTCGGCTTCTTCTCCGAGACTAAACTTGACCTTGGCCTTGGTCAACTCTCCCAAGAATCCCTTGAAATCTAAGGATGGCCAGTTTCGGAGTCTGTTGGTTACCTTATCCAGTGAATATTTTGAGGATAAATGAAAAACAAAGTTGGACTCTATTTGAAATATATCGGCTGATTTCTTAGACAAATCCTTTGCTTTAATATTTATACCAGAATCTATTATTTCTTTAGGAAACTTTATTTTCTTTAAATAATCAGCCTTAATTGCAAGATTTAGAAATCGAGTTGAAAATAGATAATTAAGAAGTTTTGAGTTTAATAATCCTAATAAAAAATACACATCTATATCTTTTTTCTGAATTATAAAATTTAAACCTTGAGTCCCGAAGAGACCTTCTTCATCTATAGTTGCAACAATCCTTGGCTGCAGCCTTTCATTTCTTGTATTTTGAATCATTATTTTTGGCACCTTAAGAAAAGAAGCTTTATCTCTTGGCCATTGCAATGAATACCAAGGTATTACTCCATTCTCCACTTCTCTTCTTTTGCTTAGTTCTTCTTTGAAATTTATTATCCAAGTTAATGTATTAGGATAGTCCTTTAAATCAATATCAGGATTTAAATAAGCCAAAAACCTTTTATTTTCAACAATCCACTTACTGATGTCTCTACCATGACACATTGGATAAAGAAGACTAGAATCTATTCCTTTATTTATGGCGTCTTCTTTGGTTTCAAAAATATAGGCTTCATTGTTTCCTGTAACCACTCCTTGAAAAATCATAAAATAATCTTCTGAAATCAAAAAGGATTCATCAAATAGTTTATCAGTTAAGTCATTCGATTCTGAATTTCCCACACTAATATTGTTATCATATTTAAGAAAAAAATCAAGTTCAACTTTTTGAATTTTTGGATTAAAAAAATCCAAAGAATTTTTTAATATAATGGAATCAATTTTAGATTCCTTATTAAGAATTAGAATAGTTGTATCAACAATAGCATCATGGAACACTTTATTTCCTGTATAGCAAACCTCTTCTAAATATTTATTCTCTAAAATTAAATTTCTTATTAACCTATACGAAAGATTATTTAAAACAATTGAAGGGATAATAAATGAAATTCTCCCATTTTTAGTAAGTTTAAGTGTTGCCATTTCTATGAATAGACTAAATAAATCAGTTCTTTTAAAGAAGGTCTTAAAACTCTTCTTATAAAACTCCTTTTCATTTGATGGCATCAATTCTACATTTACATAAGGCGGATTTCCCACCACCACATCAAACCCTCCTTTGGCAAAGACTTTTGGAAATTGGGCTTGCCAGTTGAAGGCTAAGTCTCCGGCTACTTCGGGGTCATCGATCAGGGAGTTGCCTACTTTGATATTGGAGCTGAGGGTGCTGAGTTTTCTTCCTTTTTGCGCCGTACGTAGCCATAAACTGAGTCGGGCGATCTCCACGGATTCTTCGTTGATATCGACTCCGAAGATGTTGTTTTCGAGAATGTGGTTTTCCACGTTGGGTAGGATCAGCGGCGAGTCGAAGAGTTGGGCTTCGAGTTCGTCCACGTAGCGATGCTCGGCGATCAGAAATTCCAGCACTTGGTTGAGGAAAGCTCCAGATCCACAGGCTGGATCGCAGACGGTAAGCTGTAGGAGCCAGTTTCGGTAGGTGTCCAGCTTTTGCTTGAGTTCTGTCTTTCGTTTTTTTTCCGCTTCTTTGGTTTTGTAGCTGTTGTATTTATTGAATTCCTCATCCACGAGTGACAGTTCGGCCTTTTTCTCGGTGCAGAGTTTGCCGACCGTATTGTCCACGATGTACTTGGTGATGTATTTGGGCGTGTAGAATACCCCGTCTTTCTTTCGCTTGGTTTTGCTTTTGTCCACCGCCGTGCCTTCCAGCGAGGCGCGGACATTCTCGATGTCGTTGAGACTGTGCTCGAAGATATGCCCGAGGATATTGGTGTCCACCTCAGACTCGAAGTCGTACTCGGTGAGTTTGGAGACGTGAGTCTTAAGCAGCGCATCGGAGATCTTGAGACTGTCCAGCAAGGGATCGGGCGCGAAGAGTCCGCCGTTGTAAGCGTGGATCTCGGCCTTGTCCTTTTTTGCAGGCCGACCCGTGTTCATAAAGCCAAAATAGAGCTTGAATCGATCGTAGAGCGGCACATACGAATCCAGTTGCTCCAAAGTCTCCCACTGCTTGATGATCTCAGAGATGGAATTGGGAGGAAGCAGTCCTTTATCCTCGGCAAAGAAAATAAAGAGAAAGCGGTCGAGGAGCTTTTGGCTTTTCTTATAGAGCAGGAGTTCGTCGAGGCCGGTATTTTGGGCGACCATGTCCTGCCAGAGTTGTTGCTTGAAGGCGGAGTAGTCGGAATAGAGTTTTTTGGTGACTTGCTCTTCGACGAGCAGGGATTCGGCTTTGATCTGCGCGGGGATTCCCTTAAGGAGGTTGTCCTTTTGCAGAAGTAGCCACATCAGCCGAAACTCGTCCTGCTGCATGTGCAGAATCGAAAACTCAATGAAATCGACCGCATTGTGAATGTAGAAGCGCAGCTTTTCGAAGTTGCTCGTGATTACATAGACGCAGTCGGGCTGATTGTTTTTGTAATTGAAGGCCTGATCCCGGATCTTTTCCAGATCCTTGGTATCGGTGCCCTTAAGTTCGATCACGGCGAGTGCTTTGCCGTCTTTGAGGATGGCGCCGTCGGTTTTCTTGCTGTCCTTGATGTTTTTGAGTTCGGTGGTCAGGTTGTAATCCGGGTCTGGATTGATCGTGTAGCCGAGGATATTGACAAACAGCTCTCTAAGAAATCCCTCCTGAAACTGTTCTTCCTTGGAAGCGCGGATATTTGCCCGACGCATGGGATCGTGGAAGTAGGTCAGGTACGCTACAAAAGCGGCATGCATCGGTGCATGTTCCTGAGCGGCGAGATATTTCTTAAGGACTGAACTTTGGAAAAGGGCCATGAAAAAAGGGTGGTGTTATTTATTTGAAGTGAGTGAGGACACTCACTTCGGCGAAAGAGGTCCAAGTTTGAAAACTTGAACCAATTGAAGCATCGAGTAATCTCATTCCCTAAAGATATTAGTTTACCTGAAAACGAAAAGCGATTTTCTGGATATGGACGGAAAATGTCGGGGATTTTTCAAGTATAGGATGAAACCCAATCTTCCAAGATTCTAATTTGGGCTAAAGGTCTTGGGATATCCCTTAGGAATTGGGAACTGCCAATTTCCTATTCTTAAAAAAGGGGAATTACAAATTTCAAAAAATGAAGGACAACTATCACCTCACAAGGGGTTGTATTGATTTCCTGCATCGGGAAAAGCTGGACAACTAAAGAAGAATTATACTTTTTGGAATATTATAAAAAAAAAGTCGACTCTCGGAGCCGACCTTTTTACATTCAACCTAATCCAAAAATTTACTTGGGCAAGATCACTCCGTCAACAACGTGGATCACACCATTGCTGCCTGCCAAATCAGCCGCAACTACTGTTGCGCCATTGATTTTTACTACACCGTTTGCAATAGATACAGTAAGTTCCTGACCATTCAATGTCGTTACTTTCTGTCCATCTGTAAGATCAGCTGCCATCACATTACCTGCTACTACATGGTAAGTCAAGATGGAAGTCAATTGATCTTTATTTTCTGGCTTCACTAGGTTTTCTACAGTTCCGGCAGGCAGTGCGGCGAAAGCTGCATTGGTGGGTGCAAAAATGGTAAATGGTCCTGGACCGCTCAAAGTCTCAACAAGGCCTGCTGCAGTTACAGCAGCTACAAGCGTAGTGTGATCAGGAGATCCAACTGCGATGTCCACTACTGTTTTTGGTGCTTCAACCGGAGCAGTCTCTACTACCTCCATGGTTTCTTCCGTTACTTCCGCTTTTGGCTCGCTGCTGCAGCTTACTGCGAAAACTGTAGCGAATGAAGCTACTGCCAAAGACAAGATTCTCAATTTTCTCATTTTTCTGTTTGTTGAAGATGTTTGAGGTAGAACCAAGTACCCCTGGATATGTTTAAAGATTTTGAAAATTTATTAAACACGACAAGTAACGAGATTGCCGAAGAACTTACCCATTACTTAAATCACCTACTGTTTTTTTATACCAATTTTGAATTGCGCCTATTTGCAATATATTTTTTATGTGTATTCGGTTAGCTGCACGTACCCAAATAAAGGTAGAATTAAGTTCCAATTGAATGTGCTGTGGACTGTTGACAGTCGTCTGTGGACGTGTATCCGCATACAAAATACCCCAAATCTAGTCCACGTGCATCAGTGCGGATACACATAATATTTTTTCAGCTTTTGCAATAATTACAAAAGAAAATCCTCTCTTAACCTTAGCTTGGATTATTTTTATTGAGACTCTCCCAAAACTTATCTCAGTCTATGAAATCAGGCCTACTCCTTGGACTCTTTTTAACAATCACCCTAAAGGTTTCTGCCCAGTCAGACTCGATCGTTTATCAACCGAATAAGATCAACCAATTCAAGATAGTCCCGCTTCCGGCCATCGGTTCCAATCCGGCAAACGGTTGGCTTTTTGGCCTTGCCCCCTCCGCAACCTGGTACATGGGCGATCCCAAGACGACCAAGATGTCCAACCTGGTAGGTAATTTTCTATACACCACCAAAAAACAATGGATTTTCAGCTCCAGAAGCAATATTTTCTCCGATGAAAACAAACTGATATTTATAGGTGACTGGAGGTATTTTGTCACTTCTCAATTTACATACGGTCTGGGCAGCAGTGCGCCGAACGGAACGGATTTTGACCCTTCACAAGGCAATGTTTTATGGGGAAAACAAGGAATGGATTTTAGCCTGGTTCGGTTTTATGAAACTGTCCTAAAACGAATCGGGGATTCTAAATTTTATATTGGGGCAGGCTATCATCTTGATGTTCATTCCAAGATTCAAAGCTTCAATGAGGATGGGCCGATAAACAGCCCATTTTTCACACATGATGCCTACAACATTTCGAAAGGCTTTGACATTGACCGCTACACGTTGTCGGGAATCGGCCTAAACATGGTCATGGAAAATCGGGACATCGCAGTTTCGCCTTATGAAAAGAACTTTGCATGGGTTCAATACAAAATCAACCCCTCGTTTTTAGGTTCAGACCAACCTTCCTCATTGTTGATGCTGGATTATCGGCACTACATCAATCTGAGTGAGCGGCGCAAACGGAATCTGATTGCGCTTTGGGGATTTGGGAATTTTGTGGTTTCGGGAAATGTGCCCTACATGATTCTGCCCTCGATCACCTGGGACATGTTTGGTAGGTCAGGTCGAGGCTATGCACAGGGTAGATTCCGCGGAGAAAATATGGTGTATTCCGAAGCTGAGTGGCGCTTTCCGCTTCAGCAGAACAAGGAGACGTTTGGAGGAACTGTCTTTGTCAATGCAGCGAGCTTCAGCAGCAAAACCAGCAATGAATCCCTCTTCAACAAAATCAATCCCGGCTACGGCATGGGACTTCGGGTGATGATCAACAAGAAAAACCGAACTACCATCGCTGCCGATTATGGCTTTGGCCAAAAGGGAAATTCCGGCTTTTATCTGAACATTAATGAGACATTTTAAAGTATCAAGTATCAAGACATAAGTATCAAGATTGGAGACTGAAGACCGGTGTTAAGTATTATTTATCAAGATGTTAATATCAAGAGCGAAGACTAGAAACAAGAAACAACAGACGGTAGAGAAAAAAGAAAGAGGCCGTCTCATAAAGAGTTCCGGTGTCAGCCTGAGCGGAGTCGAAGGCCATTCCTAGGAAGGTGGACTACATTTCGACTTCGCTCAATGTGACATTCGGTACTTATGAGACAGCCTCTTATTGATGTTAAGAATAGATTACGCTGCGTTCCGAGTGGCGTTGATGATCCCAAACATGGTTCGCAGGATAAGTTTATCCAGAATCTCTGTCGAGCCTCCATTTTCAAGGATCGTTTGAATCGCATATTGCTGAATGGTGATCAAAGGTAAAACGATGCGCTCACGGATTTCGATGGAAGTCTTCGATACCAGGTTATCATCCATCAACTCCTCCATTTCTGCGATTTCCTTCAGTTTCTCTACCGAACATTCAAATTCCTGGAAAAGCAACTGCCAAAACTCACTGTACTCCGGATTGTCTTTCAAATAGGCAGTCGCAGGGTAAAAGCACTTTTTGAGGGACTGCATGGAGTTACTCAATAGGGTTCTGAAAAAAAGACTATCCTGGTAAAGTTTCTTCAATTCATCCATTCCACCTTCTTTTTCCAAAGCCGAGATGGCTGTCCCCACTCCATAAAATCCCGGAATATTCTGCTTCATCTGTGCCCAGGAACCTACAAAAGGAATCGCTCTCAGGTCTTCGAATCTAAGTCCTGAGTCTTTCCCTCTTTTCAAGGGTCTTGAGCCAATATTGGTCATACCGAAAAATTTCAACGGCGCTACATGCTCCAAATAAGGCACAAACTTCGGGTGACTTTTCAGGTCCTTATACTTACCGTAGCCGATATTGGCCAGCTTATCAATTAAAGCACGTTGCTCCTCATTTAGGGATTTTTCAAAATTAGGATACAGGTGACTTTCCACTCCTGCGCTTAGCAACTGCTCAAAATTGTAAATACAGGAGGCTTGCTTTCCGTAGTTGGATGAAATCGTTTGGCCTTGAATCGTCACTTGGATCTCGGAATTTTCGACCTTTTCCCCAAGCGAAGCATAGAAATTATGCAGATTCCCACCCCCTCGTGCCACAGGACCGCCCCGGCCGTCAAAGAACACGACTTCGATGCCATTTTCTCTGGACACTCGGGTGAGTTCCTCCTTGGCAACGAGTATAGACCAATTTGCTTTTAAATACCCCCCGTCTTTGGTTCCGTCAGAGAAGCCCAGCATGATATTTTGCTTGGAATTTCGGCTAGTCAAATGGGTCTTGTATTCCGGCATTTGATAGAGCTTGGACATAATCTCCGGAGCCATTTTCAGGTCATCGATGGTTTCAAATAGTGGGACAATATCCAGAGGCAATTCCCCAACTTTCTTCCTCAAGGTTAGCTTGGCCAACTGGTATACCTCCAAAATGTGAAGCACGGATTGGCAATTGGAAATAATATAGCGATGAAGGCCATCCTCACCGTTTGTTTTCTGTACTGCGTTGACTGTTCCTATAGACTGCAGCATTTCCTTATGAAATGGCTCTTGGTATTGATCAAGGGAAGGGAGAGATTTTGTCTTCATCACTTTTTCAATCAGCTCGGATTCAGAACCAATAAACTCTTTTCCTTGAAGGCTGAAAACTTCTTCCCAAAGCCCATCATGCTTTCGACTGTCTTGTCTCAAATCCATGTAGGCGAAGTGAAATCCAAAAATTCTAACCTTGAGGATAAATTGATCCAAAAGATCCAAAAACAATCCGTCGTGATACTTGACCAAGGCTTCTCTTGCATCAAAAAGAACCGCCAAAAGATCCTCTTTGGAAGCGTAAACCTCCTTATTTTCAAACAATGTGAAGTAAATTCCCCGCTCAGCTTTCACAATATGCTCTTCCACATGCTTGAAAGTCAATCGCTTTCTGAGCTTGCGTAAATCCCGATAATAACAGCGCATGAGCCATTTTTTCAATCGGTCAGCTACTTGAATCGTAGTCTCATGGGTCACAAATGGATTTCCATCCCGATCACCGCCCGGCCAAAACCCAACTTTAAGGATAGCGGGATTTTCCCAAGTATGAAGCGGCTGACCCAGTCCGTTGAGCAGGCGGATGATGATGTCAGGAATGCTATGGTAAAACACATTTTCCAGATACCAGATCAAACTGATCGCCTCATCAAATGGAGTCGGCTTTTCGCGGTTGATAAAGCCGGTCTTGCCTAATTGCTGAAGGAGTAAATTGATGCTTTCCAAATCATCTGTACGGATTGCCTTCTCGAGGTCTGTGATAATTCCAAGGACATTTCCGGGGTAAAATTGTGTGGGATGAGCAGTAAGCGTAAGTCTGATTGAAAAGGTTTTCAACTTCTCGATCAATTCTTCTTTTTTCCGATCGCTTTCTACTCTGCTGATCAGTGCTTTGACTGAGCCCTTACCGGAGATATCATTGATTTTTTCGTAGGCAGCATCCTCGATGGAGTCAAATAAAACCACCTGTCGCTCCACATATTGAATCATTTGAAAAAGAAAATCGGTCTGGGCTTTTCCTTTTTCCTCAGGCATCATCTCCTCAAAAAATCGATCGATAATCTCTCGGGGTGATTTGCCTTCGGCAAAACCTTTTTCGCAGGCCTTGCCCAGAAATGGAAGCAATGTGCCCGTGACGTAGATATCGTCAAAAGGAAGATCTAAAAAAAGGCTGTTGTAAATCGTAAATCGCTTGGCGACTTGGGTATCATAAACTTGAAACATCCAGGGTAGGGGGTTTATAGGTATTGCAAATTAGTGAATTTTCTATTTTTTGGAGAAAAATTTAAAATTTCAACAAATATTTAGCATAATCTTTTACTTTTTGACAGTTTTTATTCTGATTTATCGCTAAAAAAGAAAAAAACAAAAGCCAAAATTATTTCTAATTTCAAGGCATGAACTCCATCAAGACGCTATGTGCCGCTTTACTTTTAGCGGCCTGCTCCTCCCCAAAACAAGAAACTGAAGTGATTGCCTCCACCCCTACACCCTTAAGTTATGAATTCCTGATCGGAACCTACACTGACTCTCCGATTCAAGGAATCAATCACCTCTATTTTTCTCCTTCAGAAAATATCCTGAGGGTAGAGACCATCGCCGGTGGTATCGCCAATCCATCATTTGTCATCGCTTCAAAGGATGGAAAACGGGTCTTTTCCCTAGAGGAAGAATCAGGCACGCCGGGTGGGCAGGTGCTGAGTTTTGCAAGAAATCCCGAAGACAATTCACTGACTTTGATCGATCAAAAAAAATCAGGAGGGGATCACCCTTGCCATATTTCGATTTCTCCCAATGAGGATTATGTGATCTTAGGAAATTACACGGGAGGAAGCTTGAGCGTATTCAAAGTGTCATCGGACGGAATGCTGGAACATGCGCAGACAATTCAACATAAAGGAAAAAGTGTGAACCCTCAGCGACAGGAAAAACCCCACGTCCATAGTACGACTTTCGATCCGGCCGGAAAGCAGGTCTTGGTGGCTGACTTGGGTACCGACAAAATCTATGTGTATGACTTCGACGATTCACTGGCAGAGCCTTTAAGACTTTCGGGTGAATTCCCTGTCACTCCGGGTGATGGACCAAGGCATTTGACCTTTTCGGCAGATGGAAAAGAGGTGTTGGTTGTCGAAGAAATGACTGCTTCTTTGGACGTATTTGCTTACGAAAATGGAATACTGACTCCAAAACAACGGCTATCCTTACTTGCTGAGGGATTTGAAGGCAAAGTAGGTGCTGCTGAAATCCGACTTTCTCCTGACGGAAAACAAGTATACGTCTCCAATCGAGGTGACGCGAATACGATTTCTGTTTTTGGAAAAAGACCTTCGGGAGAATATGTGCCTGTTCAAAATATCTCATCCGGAGGGCTGATGCCCCGCAATTTCAATTTGACTGCCGATGGAAAATTCCTCCTGGTTGCTCATCAGGCGAGCAATGACATTGTGATTTTTGAACGGGATTCATTTACCGGAAAGCTCACCCAAACGCTCTGGAAAGCAGCAGTTAATAAACCGGTTTATCTTTTTAGACTGGATGATTAATCTTTCAAACTAATGGTTCAAGGTCTTCAGACTGCCTTTGAAATAGATGTCTTTTTTTTACCGCAAAGGAAAAGAGAGTTAATAATTCAGGGCTTACGATTGAAAAGATCTTCAATCCCTGCCTTATTTTCAATACTTTTTGAGGGCACAGAGAAAAAGCTAAAGTTTTTGTTCTTGGTTTTGGTCTGTGGAGACACAGACCAAGGCGATTATTCTTTTGGTCTGTGGAGACACAGACCAAGGCGATTATTCTGGACTTTCCCAGACTATTTCAGGATTGTATCGGATAAATCCTGAGCGCACCTCCAGCGGAGATTCGAGATTGTTGTGGTACAGTTTACCAGTGCCTAATCCCTGCGGAATGCTTGAATCATAAATTGAGGCCAACTGCGAAATGGCATTTAGCCCAATATTGCTTTCCAACGCCGAAGTCATCCACCAACCGATATTTCGTTCTTGCGCAAGCTGAATCCAGGCTTGAGTTTCCAAAATTCCCCCGATCAGGGTAGGCTTCAAAATAATATGTTGGGGTTGAATCTGCTCAAGGAGCTGTTCTTTATCTTTTATTCCGATCAGTTCCTCATCCAGAGCAATCGCCAATGGTGTGAGCTCACAGAGTTTTTTCATTTCAGCCCAATTTCCGGCTGGAATGGGTTGCTCGATGCTTTGAACATGGAATTCAGCTAGTTTTTTCAGCTTTTCCAGGGCATCATTTGGTGAAAAAGCGCCGTTTGCATCGAGGCGCAAGGTGATTTTTTCAGGTGAAAATCGGGAACGTATATAATCCAGAAGTGCTATTTCCTGACCGAAATCAATTGCTCCGATTTTCATCTTAATGCAGATAAATCCCTCGCTTAACTTCTGGTCAATCTGCTCCAGCATAAACTCCCGATCACCCATCCAGATCAAGCCATTGATCGGAATTGGTTTTAGCGCATCAAAAAAATCATTGAGGAAAATTCGTTTCTCGCCGCCATTCAACCAGTCCAAAATTGCTGTTTCCAAGCCAAATCGGATCGACGGAAGCTCAAATGGAATCAGGGCTTTCAGCTTCAAAAGCACCGCCTGGGGGTCTGATTCCCAAATTTCCTGATTCATCTCCTGAAGGATTTTTCCCAAAACGGGTTCAAAATCCTCTCTAAAATCCGGACTCAACTCGACCAAGGGTGCCGCCTCCCCCCAACCTGAGATTTCGGGGTTTTTGGGATCAAAGGTTTTGACCCAATACACATCCCGAGTATTCAAGACTCCCCGTGAAGTCCCGGCATCAAATCTAAAAACTAGGGTGCGCTTGATGTATGAAAACTGAAGCTGAACTGTATTTACCATGGATTACTATGCGAAAATCCGAAATAATGGCTGATTGAAACCTATATTTACGCCCGAAAACTAGCAAGAAATGGAGATTCCCAAGATCGACCTGAGTGAGTACGAATATACACTGCCTGATGAACGCATCGCTAAATTTCCGCTTGAAAAGCGGGATGCTTCGAAGCTTTTACATTTTCTGAAAGGAAATATCAAGCATCTTCATTTCTATGATCTTCCTGAGTTACTTACTTCCGATACACTTTTGGTGTATAATGACACCAAAGTAATTCCGGCAAGGTTGATTTTCCTGCGGGAAACAGGTGCAAAAATTGAAATTTTCCTACTTCAGCCCATTTCGCCTACCACGGTAATCCCTGAAATCATGCTCGCCAACTATCCTGTCACATGGGAAACCATGATCGGGAATGCAAAGAAGTGGAAAGACGGAGAAATCCTCCAGGGACAAGTGCAGGTTAATGATCGGAAAGTCGTCCTTTCGGCGAAGTTGATTAACCGTGAAACCAAAGCCGTTGAATTCTCATGGGATGATCCTGAGATCGCTTTTGTCGATCTGGTCGAGGCCAGCGGTGAAGTTCCATTGCCCCCCTACCTCAACCGAAAACCCAACGAAGCCGACAAATCCCGCTATCAGACGGTCTATTCAAAAAAGGAAGGCGCTGTGGCAGCACCGACCGCGGGACTGCATTTCACAGAAGAAGTTTTTCAGAAATTAAGGGCAAAAGGAATCCGGGAGGCGCAAGTCACGCTCCACGTGAGTGCGGGGACTTTCCAGCCAATCAAAGCTGAAAATGTAGTGGAACACCCCATGCACAGCGAACAGATACAGGTAAGTCGGGAAACTATTGAGCTGCTGCTTGCCCAAAAAGGAAATACTGTAGCTGTAGGAACGACCTCAGTGAGAACTTTAGAAAGCCTGTTTTGGTATGGGGTGAAGCTTTTGGAAGGAAAAGGCGAGGACTTATTGATTGAAAAACTATTTGCCTATCAACCTCGGACAGCAGTTCCGACAAAATCTGAATCCTTGCATGCGATAGTGGAGTTCATGGAAAAAAATGGGCTGGAAAGTATTTTGGGAAGTACAGAGATTTTCATATTCCCCGGCTATCGCTACCGGATGATTGAAGGATTGATCACCAATTTTCATCAACCGGGATCAACCCTGATTTTGTTGATTGCCACTATTCTTGGAGAAGATTGGAAAAGGGTGTACAAGGAGGCAATGGAATCTGATTACCGCTTCCTCAGCTACGGGGATAGCAGTTTACTTTGGATTTCATACGGGTGACTTCCTAGTTTTTGAATTCCATTTACCAAATCGTGGTAATACGTTCTACCCACTGGCACGAGGTCCTTGGCAACTTTTATTTCCTTGGTATTGATTGCATTTATCTCAGATATCTGGACAATATAGCTTTTGTGAATCCGCATAAATCGATCAGAGGGAAGTGCTATTTCGAAATCTTTCAGAATATTTCGAACTGAAAACACGGAGTGACTGGCAACCAATGTTGTGTAATTCCCATCACCTTTGAGCCATAGGATATCATCGTATTTCACTTTAACCCAATTTCCTTCAAATCTTACAAAAATGGCATCTGGGATCAGGATTTTTCCATCCTTCTGAACTTCTATTTCTACATTCCTGATTCCATTTTCATTCGTACGGACCACTTCTAATAGTTCTTTCATAGGATTGTAAGTTGTTTTTTAAAGGTCAATCTTGACCGTCGGCACGTGGAATGATTAACATCCCGATACGCAACGTTTACATCTTGCAGGATTTCATTTCTAAAACTTTTGCGATTGCAACAGGATGTATAAGGAATTTGTTTTTTAGGCAGTAGTTTTGATTTTAATAATCCCTTGAATTTCAGCTGTCGCGAAAAATTATTCGGCTCAAAACGACTCATAATCTCCTAAATTCAGGCCATTGCGCAGTTTTAACTTATTCAACTTCCGAAATGAAAATTATAACCTCCATTTTTTCGATTGTATTGATAGTAATGTTTTCCTGCGGGGAAAAAGAAAAACCCGCTAAGGCCATAGGCAAAGTAAGCATTACAGGAATGGAACTGCAGGACGGCTCTAAGCCCTCAGGAAGAACTCAGGCCAACTTCACCTGGAAGCATGTATTCAGCAACCAAGTCCAACTGACTTTTACCGAAGCAGGCAGCGGACAATCTTTCGAAATTTCTCTGAATCCAAATGATTTCAGTAAGCCTTATACCATCGAGTTGCCCTATGGCAGCTATCAATACCTTGGCACCTCCACTTCCGAGAGTGTTTCATCAACACTACCAGTCACCGTTTCCGGACAGATCAGTGTTGACGCTTCTACTGAGTCTTTATTATTGAATGGTAAATCAGAATTTGGCCTTTTTACCTTTTCAAAATCAAATCTTGCGGCTGCACCAAAAATAATAAACCCCCAAGCCGGGACACTTTCTAGCACGAATGACTTTTACTATACTTATGTAAAGGGGGATTTATTGCTAAAAACAGAGCTTGCGCTTACCAACGGGAAATCATTCCGAATAGTCAAGCCTTCCAAAAGCTTTTCTCAGCAACAATTCCAAATCGCAAATCAAGCTTCCGAAGCGCAGGATGTTTTCCAGCCTTCCAATTTTATCATTTCAGCGGAGCGTCTGATACTTGAGCCCAACGGATATCCGTCGGTGCTATTTCCGTATCGGATTATGGATCTCGCCGCGCCATTCAATGAGACTTCTGGGCTACAATGGGTCAATGGCAGGCTGTTTTCGATCAATGACGGAGGAAATTCGGCCGAGATCCAGGAATTGAATCCGCAAACCGGAGCCTTGATCCGAACCATCAAAGTCAACAACGCTTCCAATGTGGATTGGGAGGATTTGGCAGCCAGTACAAGTCATTTTTTTATCGGAGATTTTGGAAATAATATAGGAAACCGAACCGACCTGAAAGTCCTGAAAATCCCCATCGTCTCCCTTCTGAATCAGACCGAAGTAATCGCGGAAGTGATCGAATTCAGCTATCCGGATCAGAGTGATTTTTCGGGAAGCAACGCCAATCACAACTTTGACTGCGAAGCCATGATTTTCAGAGAAAATCAACTTCACCTTTTCTCCAAAAACAGGGGAGATGGAAGAACAAAACATTATACACTCGCACCAAATCCGGGCAAACAGGTCGCAAGCCTGCAAGGCAGCTTTGATTCCAAGGGACTGATCTCGGGGGCTGATATAAGTCCGGACGGGAAAAATGTAGTGCTTCTCGGCTACGAAAACCTGGGAATCAGCTCAAGGGTATTTCTTTGGTCTTTTGCTGCTATCTCCGGAGCTACACTTTCAGGACAGGGAAATCAATTCTTTTTGGGAAGTCCGGCAGGTCTAAGTCAAGCAGAAGGAGTTGTGATTGACTCACAAATGGAATTAACGATTTCGGGGGAACGAATCAGTTTTAGTGGACTGACTGTTCCCCCGAGGTTATTTAAAGTAGATTTGGCAGGGATTTTTACCCCTTAGCCTTTTCGCATTTGTTTGTAGGCATTGATCAGCCCATTGGTCGAGCTGTCGTGGGAGGTGATTTCATTCTCACCTGCGAGTTCGGGAAGAATTCCATTTGCCAGCACTTTTCCCAGTTCCACTCCCCACTGATCAAAGCTGAAAATATTCCAAACAACACCCTGGACAAAGATTTTGTGCTCATACATCGCAATCAACTGCCCCAGGGTATAGGGATTGATTTCTTTCAACAAAATGGAGTTGGTCGGCCGATTTCCTTCAAAAACGCGGTGAGGAGCGATTTTTTCAATTTCTTCCTCTGATTTTCCAGACTTTCTCATTTCGGCAGTTACCTCTTCCAAGGACTTCCCATTCATCAAGGCTTCTGTCTGCGCAAAGAAGTTGGAAAGCAATTTCATGTGATGATCTCCGATTGGGTTATGAGAAATCGCCGGCGCGATGAAATCACAAGGAATCAGGTGTGTCCCCTGATGGATCAACTGATAGAAGGCATGCTGACCGTTAGTACCTGGCTCTCCCCAAATAATCGGGCCGGTACTATAGTTTACTTTTTTACCTTCACGAGTCACATATTTCCCGTTGCTTTCCATATTTCCCTGCTGGAAATAGGCCGCAAAGCGATGCATGTATTGGTCATAGGGCAAAATCGCCTCTGAATTTGCGCCAAGGAAATTGGTATTCCAAATACCGATCATCGCCAGTACCACAGGGATATTCCGCTCAAAGGCCGAATGACGGAAATGCTCATCCATGGAATGAGCCCCGTCCAAAAGTTTTTCAAAATTATCAAATCCGATCACGCAGGCAATCGGTAAACCGATAGCTGACCAAAGGGAGTACCTGCCTCCTACCCAATCCCAAAAAGCAAACATATTGGCAGGATCAATACCGAAAGCTTCCACTGATTTGGCATTTGTGGAGAGTGCTACGAAATGCTTTGCAACAGCAGCTTCATCTTTTGCTTTCCCAATAAACCATTCCCTTGCTGTATGGGCGTTAGTCATCGTTTCCTGAGTGGTAAAGGTTTTGGAGGCGATGAAGAAAAGGGTGGTTTCGGGGTCAACCTTCTTTAAAGTTTCAGCGATATGGGTACCGTCGACATTGGACACAAAATAGATGTCAAATTTCGGGTTTTGGAATGGCTTCAATGCCTCAGTCACCATCACCGGCCCCAAGTCAGATCCACCGATACCGATATTGACCAGAGATGTGATCGGTCTTCCGGTGTAGCCAAGCCATCTGCCTCCGTGGACCAGATTGGCGAAAGTTTTCATTTGCTCCAAAACAGCCTTAATATCCGGCATCACGTCCTTTCCATCCACATACACCGAATGACCATTTCGGTTTCTCAAGGCAGTATGAAGCACAGCTCTGTTTTCGGTTTGGTTGATTGGTACACCTGTAAACATATCCTCTATTGCCTTCCGAATATTTGTTTCCCGGGCTAAATCCATTAAGGCATGGAGAATTCCATCAGAGATCCTGTTTTTTGAAAAATCCACAAGGATATCCTCAAAGTGAATGCTGAACTCTTCAAATCGTCCAGGATAATCAAAATGTGAAGCGATGGAGTGATTTTTATGTTTTTCTACTAATTCAAGTAGTCTTGACCAGGCAGGCGTAGTCGTTGGATTAATTGCATTCATGAAATTTTGAATAATAGGAATGAAGGACAAAAATAAGATTTATATCGGGGAATGAAGGTGAAATCCTTTCGAGGGATTTTTTTTTCGCTCTCAGAATATGAGTAAAAGTTAAATCACGGGATCCAAAAAAATGAGTTACTAATACGCAAGTTGCTTCGGAAATTAAGTCTAATTACAACAAAGCAATAAGTATTAAAGTCCTAGGAACAATTTGACCAAAACAACCAATTGAAGGGATTACGATTTATTCCATTGATTTTCATTCGAATTCCTATTTCTTTACCCTACAACCTGACTCATTTTTGTGGTACTGCTTATCCTGAAAATTTTCATTTCGCTCTTTTTTGCTTTCACCTGGATTCCATTGATCAAACTTGATTATTGGTGGGTTCGGGTGTTTGATTACCCACGTTTCAAAAAACTATCTGTTTTTGCTACGCTGATAATCTTTTGGATACTTTTGGGTCGTGAGGATGCTGGATTTTGGTATTGGGCTGCCGGTATTTTTGTCAGTATGAGCTATCTGGTTTTTTTAGTTTGGACCTATTCAATTCTTGGAAAAAAAATGGTTCAAAAAGAACCCTATGATACTGAAAAAGGTATTCACCTAATCGCAGGAAATGTCTATCAATACAACAGGGAGTTGGATTATCCAAGATCCATGTGCTCAAGTCGATTGGATCAGATCATTTTCCGATTGAATTGAAAGCCACTTTGGCAAAGCAAAAATCGACGGACCGAGAAAAGCTTCTCCGGAGGAAAAAAAGGAAGCCAATGAAAAAATCAGCAATGGCAAAAATGAAAACAGTTAAAATCTAAACAGATGAAGTTCCCCTCTTAGGATCAGAATTTACCACAAAAAAAAAACCGATCATTTCTGATCGGTTTTGAACCTTAGTTATCTGAAGCAGCTTTTTCTTCTGCCTTGGCTTTACGCTTAAATCCTCTGTTGAAAGGCCAGGTATATTCCAGCGCCTCCAATCCTTTGCTCAGTTTGTAAGTGGCAGAGTCGGTGTTTTCCATCGTACTGCGCAAAGACTCGGCAAATGCACGATCATTCAGCAGCATTCCCATGGAATTGTCCGAGGAATTTAATTTATCCGTGATCTCTGAAAGCTTTTGGGTCAATTCTGCAGAGTTTGCTGTGGTGGCTTTGAGACTTTCCATGCTTGCTTTGAGATCCGGAGCGATTGAAGTATCCGTAGCCAGATCGTTGAATAAATTCCCTTTAGTATTGAGTTTGGCAGTGAAGCTGTTCAATTCACTGATCACCTTTAAGCTGTTTGAAGAAGCTCTATCAAGATTTACCACAATTGATTTGAAGTTTTTGGCCAATGTAGAGTCAGTCATCACTGAACCGACGATTCCTTCTCCATTTGCAATTTTCCCTGTCAACACTTTTAGATCTGTGGTGATTGCTACCAGATTTTTGTTATTTTCTTGGAGTGTTTCCATCATTTTATCTGTGTCTAATGGCATAACAGACTGAAGCCTGTCTCCATCTTCCACTGCGGGAGAGTCTGTGCTTCCTCCATAGATGACGATAATCTTATTGCCGATCAAACCATCTGAACTGATCGTAGCTTTTGCATTTTTTCGGATAAAATCAGAGACAGATTTTTCCACATTCATTTCCACTTCAACCTGAGAGTCTCCGTAGAAGTTGATTTTCCTGACAGTACCGATTTTCACACCGGAAAACCAGATATTATTTCCGGTCTGCAGACCCCCGATGTCGTCAAATACTGTTTTGAGGTGTATGGCCTTTACAAATTTCTTCTGCTGACTACCTAGTGTCAAGACCCCTGCTACTAAGATTGCTATTCCTAGAAATACAAAAATTCCTACTATTACTGTTCGTTTATTTTCGCCTCTCATGAGTTTATAAAATTATAATCGTAAAATGATTTGACACGTGCATCATCCGCATTTGGGAATACTTCGTCAAAGGTTCCAACCGATTTGAACTGACCGTCCAATAATACTGCCATTCGGTCGCCCGTCTGCTTGGCACAGGTTAAATCGTGGGTAATGACAATGGAAGAAGTCTTGTATTGTTCTCTTACGTCAAGTATGAGATTATTAATATCTCCACACGTAATCGGATCAAGACCTGCCGTGGGTTCATCATACAGCATGATCTCGGGATTGAGAATCAGCGTTCGCGCTACCCCGATCCGTTTCTTTTGACCTCCTGAAAGTTCGGATGGTAATTGGTTAATGGTCTGCGGAAGCCCCACACTATCGAGAAGTTCTTCTATTCGTCGATCAATTTCCTTTCGACTCAGGTTTTTCTCATTTCTCACCAAAGGGAATTCCATGTTTTCCCGGACTGTCATACTATCATACAGGGCAGAACTTTGAAATGAAAAACCAATCCTCAGCCGCATAGCATTGAGAGGTTTCTTTTTCAATTGGGCAATTTCTTGCCCAAACACTTTCATGCTTCCTGAATCTTGGGTCAATAATCCAACCATGATTTTGATCAAAACCGATTTTCCAGATCCTGATTTTCCCAAAACCACTAATATTTCTTCATTGAATAAATCCAAATCAACACCTTGTAACACCTTCAGATCTCCGAAAGATTTTCTTAGGTCTTTAATTTCTACTACTTTTTCTTGCTGGTTCATAGCTTAAGATCCTCTGATGGCATTGACAATTTGAAGTACTAGCAATTCCTCAATGAAGATCAAAAACATCGCCATTACCACGGCAGCATTTGCTGCTCGACCCACTCCTTCTGTTCCTTTGGATGAGTTATATCCCTTGTAGCATCCCACTATTCCAATCGTAAATCCAAACAGAATGGATTTGAAAATGGAGGAGGTGATATCCAAAAATGTGAGGGATTCAAAGACCTGAACAAAAAAGGTAGACATACTTACCAGTTCATTCTTATTGACACTTAGAAATGATCCCATCAGGGCCACAAAATCAGTGTACATCACCAACAAGGGAATCATGAATGTGGTGGCTAGGACGCGTGTTACGACCAGAAATTTGAAAGGATTAGTGGCGGAAACTTCCATTGCGTCGATTTGCTCGGTTACCTTCATGGAACCGATTTCGGCACCAATACTTGAACCTACTTTACCCGCGGCAATCAGCGCTGTGACCAATGGACCCATGGCACGGACTACAGCAATCGAGATCAAGGAGGGAAGCCAGGATGCTGCCCCAAATTCAGAAAGTGATGGACGCGATTGATTCGTAAATACTACCCCTACAATGAACCCAGTGAGTGAAATCAGCGGAAGGGATTCTACCCCAATTCTATAGCACTGATGGATTACTTCCTTAAACTCATAGGGTGGAAATAAGACCTCCTGAAAGAATCGCTTTACAAAATTCCAAGCATCTGCAAGTCCTGTAAAAAACTTATCAATTTTCTTTGAAAGCAAAGGCTTGCGATCATCTGGTTCTTCAGCCATATTTAATTATCTGATTTCCGAAATTACGTATTTTTCTTAAAAGCAATAAATGAAACAAGCTACATGCCAAGGATGAAAATTAAATCAGATTCTTGAATTGGCTTTTCAAAAAACCCTGATATCCGAGAATCGTCATTTGCACGATGACGGTCATTTGGATAAATGGATCCGGAAAGCAGGTAAAATTTTCCCTTGAAATCACCCCTATAGATCTCTTCCAAAAATTGCCAGCCATCCATCTTATTCAAATTGATATCTGAAATAACGACATCCGGCGGAGTACTTTGGATAAAATTTAAGGCCGAAACAGCATCTTCAAAAAAAAACAAATCCACTTCACTTTTAAGAAGCCCTACTCTTTTTCGAAACAGGAGATGCTGGATTTTATCATCGTCCAATACTAAAATTTTCCTTCTTGGAAATTCATTCATGACTAGAAAAATATGTGATTAGTTGTAAGGAGAATCATTTTATTCATAATCAAAGAAACGAAAAAAATAAATGGTTGGATGGAGGTTTAAAATTTGAATCAGTCTTTTTGATTGCCCAATCTTGTACAAGACTAAATGGATTCATGTTTTTTAGCCTAGTCTAAATTTTTTAGGTTCAGCAAATTATGATGGATCAAAATCACACTTATATTGCCTGTAAATCACCTGCTTGAATTTATTTAATTAAACTTTTTAAAGAAGTAATTATTTCAGAATAATTCCGGATTTAACATTACCTCAGGCCCCTCCTCCCCCACTTATTCTTGTAAATATTTTTCCGGATCTCACCTAAAAGAAGATCCACTTATGGAAAAAAAGCTAATTTTAGTGCATGCCTGAACTAACTCAAGAGCCGAAAAAAAACAGAATAAAAAGGAGAAAAGCAATTCAATTCCGGGTGTGGCTATCGCCACTGCTTTGATGCCGCCACTCTGCACGGCTGGTTATGGACTAGCCTCGGGCAACCTACTTTACTTCTTTGGGGCCTTCTATTTGATTTTCATAAACTCTGTTTTCATCAGCTTATCGACCTACCTGATTGTGCGTTTTATGGGCTATCCCAAAAAGCATTTTTTGGACGCTACCCAGGAAAAGCGAGTGCAAACCTACATCACAATTTTTACGACTCTGAACTTGATACCCAGTGTTTATTTGGCCTACGGTATTGTCAAAAAAACTATTTGGAACGAGCAAGCGAGGCAGTTTGTCGCGATTGAAATGCAATTTCCCCGAATTCAAGTTTTGAATACCTCCTATGAATACACCAACACCAGTCGGATGATTAAGATCAGTCTGATCGGAGATTTGGTTTCCGAGGAAGAAATTGAAGTTTTAAAAAATAAAATCACGGCAATGGGGCTCAACGAAACTGAGCTTGTCATCAATCAAAGCGGCAGCAAGGACACTGACATCAATGTCCTGAGGAACGATATTCTCAAGGATCTTTATGAGCGAAATGAGGGGCTAATTATTGACAAAGACCGAAAAATCGCCCTGTTAGAACGTGAGCTTTCGGAAGATGCCCAGATCCGGCCCCTCAGTAGAGAGGTAGCCAATGAGGCTGTAATCCATCATCCCAATTTGAAAAAATTCAGTCTGGGAAGGTCGATTTTTACGGATTTGGAAAAAAACAAAACCGACACGCTGATTTCGGCCTATGCATCCTTTCAGCCAAAACCCCAAGGTGCCGAAATTAAAAAGCTACAGGATTGGCTGAAAATCAGAACAAAATCAGATACCGTAGCACTTATCATAGACTAGACCAAAAATCCATGAAAACACTAATCTTCCCTATTCTGCTGATCCTGACCTTTTGCGGATCAGCTTTCGCTCAAGATGCTTACGATGAAGCTCTGGCGCAAAAACTCGGTGCCGATGAGTATGGCATGCGAAAATATGTGATGGCCTTCTTGTTCAGAGGTGATAAGGTCAATGATTTCACTGCTCAACAGCGATCCGAAATCCAAGCCGGACATATGGCCAACATTGGCAAAATGGCTGAAATGGGAAAATTGATCGTTGCAGGACCATTTATGGGAAATGATGACTTGCGAGGAATCTACATCTTTGACGTTCAAACCTTAGAAGAAGCCAAAGCACTGACTGAAACCGACCCTGCAATCATTGCCGGAGTTTTGAAAATGGATTTGAAGGAATGGTACGGTTCAGCGGCATTGATGACCTTGCCTGAGGTTTATCCCAAGGTGACTAAAAAAGGTTTTCAGTAGGCAGGGGCAGTTTGCAGTGATCAGCTTTCAATCGCAGTGGTCAGAATTTGACAGGCGGAGCACCTGCCTACTATCACTGCTTAGTTCTCACTTTTACCACTTACAAAACCCTTCGACTCCGCTACCGATGACAGATTGTGTTAAATTTTTTTTTCTAATTATTCAAAATTATATTCCGAGATCATGAAGTGTGATTTCTCGCGATGAACCAGTTAATTCTGGTTTTAAGTTTAGGTTAGGTTATTCGTTTTCTTCGTTCTTTTGGCTTAACCCAAAAGAACCAAAAGGTCAAGATTTGCCAAAGCTCCCACCGCACTAGGCCGAACGCTGGCTCGCTCCTGCCTGCTGCAGGCAGGGGCAAATCCTCCTACCGCGCCCTTCCGATCGATGTTTTGTTTACGCAGGTTAAATCAAACGTGGTTTTACATTTATTGACTTACTTGGTGTGCAAAACCCTGTCATTTCCATTTTGTATGTTCGCAGAATATTTAAGACTCAGGGTGACCCTACTACCTTTCCTCTCCGCCTACTGAGACTGCCTACTGCCCCCTACCTTCCACACATCTCCTTGTAAGGACAATACTTACACTTCTCCACGTCATCCGTTTGAGAAAATGGAACTTCCGGATCGTACATCTCTTCCAATAGCCCCTTCAATCCTTCCTCATACGCTTCCTGATAATCACGGTAATCATTTAGCTCAATTCCGGTTTTATAGGCTTGCTTCAACTGCAAATACGGATTGAAATCATCCGAAAATAGCTCCCGTAAATTGAAAATAGCCGGTTTGAGTACCGCCGTATTCTCAGGATAAGTCGCTTGATAAAGCAGTCCGTAAAACATGGTCTGCATCGCTGCTTTGTTTCGCTTTTTGTTTTCTCGGTCGAAAAGCGATGGAATATCCGGAAACTCCTTTTTATCGCCTCCCGATTTGTAATCTATCAGTCGAATCGCTCCATTCAATTCATCAACTCGGTCAATAATTCCCCGTAAGGCAATCTCACCGCTGCCCTTCGAAGTCTGAATCAGTAGTTTAGCCTGATATTTTTTAGCCTTTTCCAAAGAAACCAAACGGAAAGGAGCAGAAGCGGCATCAATTTCCAAAATCCGGTTGATGTATTTTTGGAGTACATCACGCGCGATAGCCATTTGCCCGTTTAGCTTGGTTTCAGCCGCATCTTCTAGGTGATAATGCGTACGAACTGCCTGTTCAATGGCAGGAAACACCCAAAGATGCCGCAAATCCTTAAAATCTCCCGGTTCCAGCACATCCCTTTTCTTTCGCTCCATAAAGCCTTGATAGAGATTTTCCATGCTATAATGCGCCAAATTCCCAAAAACCCCTGCATCGATGTCTTCGCTGACCTCATCTTTTTCTTTTAGTTCTGCAAGGTATTGGAGGTAAAACTTGAGACGACAATCGAGGTAAACACTCAGTGCTGAGGGCGAAAAGGCAGTTTCGGATGTGCCGTCGGGTCGGATTAGATACCTATCCAAAAGTCCCAAAACCTCTGGCACTTTTGGAATGATGATTTCTTCCGGAGACTTTTGGTCGATTGGAACAAAAATCACCTCCTCCCTGATCTCCAAGCCCATTTCCACCATCATCTGTTGGATGTAGCGGCTCCTTTCTCCGGCTTTCCCCTGATCGGCTGCCGTAGTGTAAATCATATGCACCTCCTCTGCAGAGTGAAGCAGTCGGTAAAAAGTGTAGGCATAGATCGCGTCGTTTTGCTCCTGTACAGGCAATCCAAACGCCCGGCGAATATTGAACGGAATCATAGAATTCAATCCGGCTGAAGGCGGAAAACTGCTCTCATTCATATTGCAGATGATTACCCGCCGGAAATCTAGGTTTCTAGTCTCCAACACCCCCATCACCTGCAGCCCCTGTAGCGGTTCCCCTTCAAATGGCAACTTCACCTCTCTGAAAACCTGACGGAAAAGCCGGATGAAAAACTCCCGATTGACACGCAATGAATCCTGCTTCGCAAAAACCTCCCGCAATCGGGTCAGTTGCTTAAAGCATTGATACAGGTAACTCCGCTGCAAAGGTTCTTCTTTCAGTCGTTCGGCCAAATCCTCCATCAACTTGGACAGATAGGCAAACAACTGATCGCTTTCGAGCTTTTGAAATATCAGCGCGAAAAATTCACCACCCTTTTGGAGATTTTCCTGCGAAATATGAATCTGATTTTTCGCCTGAATGTCCAACAGCAAATCTTCACAAAACTTCGGATTGGCAGTTTTCAAGTAAATGGATGAAAGCAGATTTCTGACTGCCTGATGATAGAAAAGCACCTTTCCGTCTTCTATTTTAATAAATCGCTGCATCTCCAGGACGGCCTCCAAGAAGGCATACACAGGTGCATTTTTGACAGGATAGCCCATCGTGACGTTGACTTTATCAATCTGATCAGGAAGGGAATGAAGTATCGGAAATAGCATCTGCTCATCCGGCAGAATCACCACGGTCTCTTCCCAGTTTTCTTCGCCTTTCACCTGCTCCAAAATCGTCCCGACCAGATTTGCTTGATTTGTTTTGAGCGGCGTGGCATACGTATGGATTTTAGCGTTTCGGCTTTGAATCTGCGTCGGAATTATTTCGGGAAATGTAGGCCCCAAAACCTTGTCTCTTTGGTATTCACGGAAGAAAAGTCCGGCTTCCTGATTTTTGTCATTAAGGTAATAGCCATCCAAATCCCAGAAAATTTCAGCCCCAAACCTGGAGATAAAATGCTTGATCAGTTTCTCTTCAGTGCCGGTAAATGCATTGAAACCGATGAAAATCGTATGTTTTTCCGGCTTTTCGAGTTGATCGAGCGCCTCGACTACTTTGCGGTAAAGCTTTCCCGAATAGGCCAAACCCGATACATCCAAGGAAGCCTGAAATGACTGATAAAGTGGATTGAGCAATTCCCAGAACTTCAAAAACTTCTCCTGATGCATGCGATCCTGCCGAATGAAGGAATTCCAAAACTGCTGAATCAACTCCACCTGACCTTCAGTCAAAAAACTCTGATCGGACTCAAATTCCTTGAATTCAGCCAACTGATGATACAATCGTTTGGCATCTGCCATAAATTGATCCACGTCGTTGAAATCTTTGAGGATCATTTCTCCCCAAAAGAAAAAACGGTCAAAATCTTCCGGATTCGGATGTAAATCCCGATAAACCCGATACACCTCAAAGATCAGGGTCAAGTCATCGGCAGGACGCTGACCCGCATACTGATAAAATATATCCTCAATCGTCTTCACCTCCGGCATCCAAGTCGGTTCGGAGATCAAAGTTCCCAAATGCTGTGTAAAGAATAAACCGGCTCTTCGGTTGGGAAGGACGATACTGAGGTTTTGAAGATTTTCGTGTTTTTCAAGAATCTCCTTTGCAGTATTTTTTAGAAAACTATGCATGGACTTCTTCGATTTTTCCAGTTTCCAAATAGCATAAAAAGCCTTTGGCAGGCTTTTGGGTTAGTTTTTTCACCAATTCCATATATTCCCGCACTTGGTTTCTATAGTGCTCCATTTCCTCACCCGTTTTGAAATCGACAATGACAGATTCACTTTCCCTCAGGATAATTCGATCGGGACGTTTTTGCTTTCCTCTGGGAAGTAATATTCCCTGTTCTGCGAGCAGAATGCCTTCACCGACAAACCAAGATGAAAAAAGTGAATTTTTGAAAAGTCCAATCAACTGTGTTTCAACCTCTGATTTTTCAGATTCGCTGAGTCTTCCTTCGAAGTAAAAGGACTGCAAAATGGACTTTGCAGCTTCCAAATCGATGGATTTTTCCAAAATTTCGTGGACAAGCAAGCCGAAGTTGCGTTTTTTGCGCTGTTCCATTCCTTCCTGGGAAAAGTCCACTGCATACTTCTTCACTTTCAAAAGCTCAGTCCAGTTTTGATAGGCCCAGCGCAACTCCGGTACAGTAAGCACTGGGGGTTTCTCCGGCTTCACTTTTGGCCAATCACCCAATTCAAAGATTTTGGTTTCGGAATCAAAATACTCCGAAAGGCTCAATCCTTCCCCGGTTTCTATTCCATTTTGAAGAATCTGCTGCAAATGAACCTCCAATATATTGAGTGAGCCGATCTTTTCCTTGTAGGGAACAAATCCCCAAAAAACATCCTCAGCCCGCGTCAGCGCCACATAAATCATATTCAAGCTGTCCAAATATGCCAAAATCGCTTCTTCGGAATAGGTCTCATGGAAGTCAGATTTGGATAGGTTGCTATTGAGCGTGAGCGGAATGATGGCTGCGAGATTATGGTCTTTGTCCTCAAAAGGCGACCAAACCACATTTCCCTTGGTCACATCAAAGATTGTCCATTTCAAAAACGGCATCAGCACCACTTTAAACTGCAATCCCTTAGACTTGTGAATGGTCAAAATCCGCATGGCATCATGACCTTCCGGAATCTTAACGGTGCGTTTGGATTGATTATCCTCCCACCAATCCAGAAACCCCGCGAGATCAGAGCGATTGGATGCTGTGAAGTCATAGACGGCCTCCTTGAAACCTGAGATATAGGCTTTTTCCAGTCCATTTTCCATCAAATCCAAGGCGGATATCAACTCCTCCAAGGCTTCCATCAATGGAAGCTGGAGCAAAAGCGTCTCGCGCTGCCGAAAAGACTCCATCTTTTCCCTCAAGTAATCCGGAATTTGATCCAAGGCCAAAAGCTCGTGGTTGACAGGTTCTCCCTGCAACACTGCCCTATAGTACCACATGGTCTTAAACTGTACCACATCGTCGGGATATTGGAGGTATTTCAATCCCGCCACCAGGGCTTTGACAGCCGCAGATTTGCTCAGGTACATCGATTCATCAGAAAGCACATCGAAGCGATAGGCAGAATCAATATTCCTCGCCCCTTCCCGCATCAGAATATCTGCGATGGCTTCCCCTTCCGCTTTGGTGCGTACCAAAAATGCAATATCGCGTAAGCTGTAGCCGTGGTCCTGAAGTTCGCACACCATGGCCGGAAGCTTATCCAGCACCCGCTCGGAAAAATTTCCCTCCTCCTCTTCTTCCTTACCCGAGGCCAAAAACTCAATTTTCACCTTACCCCGAAATTCAGAACTTGCCTTTTTTGGCGAAATCTTCTGATTTACGTCCGAATATGCGCGCGAAAGAATCGATGGATCAGCCACTCCGTACTGATCCTGAAGTGTCGCTTCAAAGGAGGCCGGAAGCCGTTTAAAAAGCGCATTATTAAAGTCAATGATAGTTGGCAGACTTCGAAAATTGGTTTCCAGATTTTCATGTTGAATCCCAAAAACACCCATCTCTTGCTCCACTTGCTCCAAAAGTAACTTCATCTCTCCGCCTCTCCAGCGATAGATCGACTGCTTCACATCCCCTACCAAAAGATTGGTGTTACCCTGCGAAAGGGAGTTTTCTAGCAGCGGCTTGAAGCTTGCCCATTGGAATCCGGAAGTGTCCTGAAATTCGTCAATCAGATAGTTTCGGTACTGATTTCCGACTTTTTCATAGATGAAAGGAGCGTCATTTTCTTTGGTGATTTCCTTGAGAAACTCATTGGCATCGGAAATCAGTAAAATGCTTTCTTCATCCTTGATGAGGGTCAGTTCCTCCAGGAGATTTCTGAAAATACCATACACGTAGATGTTTTTGGAGATCGTCAACAAGGTGTTCCACTGGTAAGTCAGCTGCTCTACTTTTCCCAAAAGTTCTCCCAATCCGGCGTAGTATGATTGCTCAATCAAGTCCCTTTTAGGACTTGTCTTTGTAGCCCAAGCTTCCGGACTTGCTGCTTTGGCCAGAAGGGCATCTGAAAAATCAGAAATCGGAGTTTCTTTTTTACCCAGTTTATCAAATCTGCTAAGAAATCCACGGTTGTAGTCGCTCCATTCCAAACCTAAACCAGCTCGGATTTCATTGGCTTTCAGATTGATCGCCTCGGCGATTTTGATCAGTTCGGCCCTCCGTTCCCGTGCAAAAACCTGAAGTCGCGAAATGTTTTCTTTTTCCTTTAAAAAACTTCGAATATCAGCGGAATACCGCTTGAAGTCCTCCTGAAAAATCTGCCCTCCCAACTCGCGAATATTCCGTCGAATATCCCAGGATTTGCCGTTTTGGATCTGATCAGAGGCGTAGTCTACCAGCCACTTGTGGAGAAATTCATCCTCCATCACCAGCATCACCACGCGATCCACTACGCGATCGAGCACCGCTTGCTGATCCAACTCAACCTCAAACTTGGCGTTGAGATCCATTTCCCTGGCAAATGCCCGCACCACTTTCTGAAAGAAACTGTCAATCGTGCTGACCGAAAAATGCCCATAATCATGCAGAATCGCTGTCAAGGTCTGTGAAGCGCTCGCCATCAATCCAACTTCATCTACTCGAAGCACTTTCATCAGTTCGTCATCCATCTTATCACCCGGAATGACTGTCGTTCGGAGACGATTCAGCTCTTTGAGAATCCGCTCCTTCATTTCCGCGGTAGCTTTATTGGTAAAAGTCACCGCGAGAATCTGCCGAAATGCTCCGGGATTTGCCAATGCAAGTTTGAGGTATTCCAAGGTCAGCGTGTAGGTCTTACCCGAGCCGGCCGAGGATTTGTAGATGATGAAGGGTTTATGATCCATGGGAAAAAGTTAGGCTTCGAAGATAGGAAAGCCAAGGGGATTTCGACACAAGTTTGGGCTGAAGTGACGGCAGTTGTCAGAAATCCATTGCGGAGCTCAAATTGGAATTTCTTGCATTTTTGGTCATTTTCAAATTCTCAAATATTTAAGCCCATGAAAACCTTGCTGAGTAGTTTCATTTGTTGTCTGCTATTCTTTGACACCAGTGCCAAAGATGGCTATGGACTTTGGCTGGATTACAGTCCGGTGGAAAATCCACAACTAAAGACTCAGATCGATCCGCTTTTCTCCGGATTTTTTTTCTTTGGCGAAAGCCCAACTTACGATGTCATCCGAAAGGAACTGGATATAGCAGGTCAAAAGATGCTGGGAAAAACGCCGATTTATTCAAAGGAAAGATTGGCTCAATCCAAGGTTTGGTTGGGAACACGGGAACAGCTTTCGCAAGTACTCGGATTGCAGCAACAGGTTGACATCCGGGATTTGGGCGAAGATGGATTTTGGATGGGGCCAATCGATTTTCAGGGAAAAACCTATTTCACCATCGTGGGAAACCGACCTATCGGTGTCCTCTATGGTGTCTTTGATTGGTTGAAAACCATTCAAACCGGAGCTTTTGATCCCCGCCTCCAAAAATCAGACAGTCCAAAAGTTAGGCTTCGTATGCTCAACCATTGGGACAATCTGGATCGGACAGTGGAGAGAGGGTATGCAGGTTTCTCGATTTGGGATTGGCACAAGCTTCCAGGCTATATCGATCCCCGCTACATCGACTATGCACGGGCAAATGCAAGCATCGGAATCAACGCCGTGTCGCTCACCAATGTCAATGCAAATGCCAGGATTCTCACCACTGATTTCATGAAAAAGGCGAAAGTTTTGGCAGACATTTTCAGACCTTATGGCATTAAGGTTTTCCTTACCGCGCGCTTTTCTGCTCCGATCGAAATCGGAGGATTAAAAACCGCCGATCCACTCGATCCGGAGGTAATCGCTTTTTGGAAAAATAAAACAGACGAGATGTACTCCTTTATCCCCGACTTTGGGGGTTACCTCGTCAAAGCTAATTCTGAGGGTCAACCCGGCCCACATGAATACCAACGAAATCATGCCGAAGGTGCAAATGTCCTGGCCGACGCTTTGGCTCCACATGATGGCATCTTGATTTGGAGAGCTTTCGTCTATTCACATGAGTTGGATGAGGACCGGCACAAACATGCCAATCTCGAATTCGAACCTTTGGATGGTAAATTCCGGGAGAACGTGATCATACAAGTGAAAAATGGAGCGATAGATTTCATGCCACGTGAACCTTTTCATCCGCTCTTTGGAGCTGTCAAGAGTACCAATCTCGGGATTGAGTTTCAAATCACTCAGGAATACCTCGGACAAGCTACCCAATTGGTCTTCCTTGCTCCGATGTGGGAAGAAGTTTTGCGCAGCAGAACCTACCGCCCTACCTCTGCCTCCACTGTGGCTGGTATCATCGATGGAAGCGACTCCGGACAAAAGCTGACACTGATGGCGGGCGTATCCAATATCGGAACCGACCGCAATTGGACCGGGCATCTTTTCGGACAGGCCAACTGGTATGCATTTGGACGACAGGCATGGGATCACTCCTTGACCTCAGCCCAAATTGCAGATGAATGGATAAAAATGACCTTTGGTCAAAAACCGGAAGTTTTATCAAAAATCAATGAAATTCTACTCGGATCGCATGAAGCAGCCGTCAATTACATGATGCCCTTAGGGCTTCACCATATCATGGGCTGGGATCATCATTACGGTCCGGGACCTTGGGTGACGGGCGGAAGACCGGACTGGACAGCGCTCTATTATCATCAGGCGGATAGTATGGGAATCGGTTTTGACCGCACAGCAAGTGGCAGTGATGCCTTGGGCCAATATGCTCCCGAACTGGTGAACGCGTATGCTGATCCGAATCAAATACCGGAGAAATATTTGCTTTGGTTTCATCATCTTCCTTGGGATTTTGAGATGAAATCAGGAAAAACACTTTGGGAGGAAATCGGCCTTCATTACGATCAGGGTGTAAAAACCGCGAGAAAAATGAAGGAATCTTGGTCTTCTTTGGAATCTGAGATCGATCCTGAGCGATTTGATCATGTGAGGCAATTGTTGGCCGTTCAGGTCTCAGAGGCCGAATGGTGGAGAAATTCCTGCTTACTTTATTTCCAGACTTTTGCGAAGCGCCCTTTTCCGGAGGAAATCGAACAGCCCGAAGGTGATCTGGAATATTACAAAAGCTTAAGATTCCCAACCGCACCGGGGATTAGGCCGAGATGGTGATTTGGATTTACGGTTTTCGAAATACGATTTACGAGGCTTTTGGAAGAGTTTGGTTGTTCAGCCACCGTGAGTGTCCCCACTCACGGTTTACTTAAAAATAATTTGAATTCAAGTGAGTGGGGACACTCACTTGGGCGAGAAAATGAAGTAATAATGAATATCGAATGATGAATGTTGAATGATGAAGAAATAAGAACATGGAAATATACACTATCCCCGCCGCTACCCGAATCGGGCATGTACACCTAAAAGTCACAGACATCCAGCGATCGCTGGATTTCTATTGTGGATTGCTGGGATTTGAGCTCGTATTGATGTATGGCAAAGATGCCGCCTTCATCTCTGCGGGAGGCTATCATCACCACATCGGATTGAATACCTGGCAAAGCAAAGGGGGGAAACCGGCACCGAAAAATGCCCCTGGACTCTTTCATACTGCCATTCTTTTCCCAACACGAAAAGATCTAGCTGTGATCTTTAAACGGATCACTGAAGCCAATTATCCACTCACCGGTGCTGCTGACCATGGCGTTTCGGAAGCGCTATATTTGGATGATCCCGATGAAAACGGGGTGGAACTGTATTGGGATCGACCAAAAGTAGACTGGCCTTTGGATGAAAATGGAGACCTCACTATGTACACGAGGCAGTTGGATGTGAAGGGACTTTTGGGAGAGCTTTAATTACTATTCGATTTGCTTACTAAATAAAATTCAAGTGAGTGCGGAGACTCACTTGGGCGAGAAAACCTAAATGAAGACAATAGAAATGACCTGAACTATGACCAAGAAAACCCAAAACTTGCATAACGTTGATCTATTCCAGGATTTGTCGGAAATGATCGAACAGAGTCAGAAACAAATAGCAAAAGTAGCTAATAGTGCGTTGACGCTTTTGTTTTGGAATGTTGGCAATCGGATCAGTAATGAAATCCTAAACAATGAACGAGCCGCATATGGAAAGCAAATCGTAGCCACTATATCTGCCCAACTAGAAGCAAACTATGGCCGTAATTTCACGGAAAAAAATGTCCGCAGAATGATTCAATTTGCCGAAGAGTTTCCGGATTTTCAAATTGTCGTTACACTGTCACGACAATTGAGTTGGAGCCACTTTTTTAATATTAATCACTTTGTATCCAAGCTAAAATTCTAAATCCTTTTTCTCTGACAACCTTTGGGCAGGTAGGCATTTGGCTAAGAATTTTCGCGCTACATAGCATCCTCAGGGTGAAAAATCTTAGTGTTCTCTTATTTTCCTTTGCGGCCTTTGTGGTAAAAACTTCTCGATTCAAATCCTTTCCCCCACCCAATCCACAATCACCTGCATCACTTCCTCCCGATCAGAATCATTGACCAATTCATGATAGCCTCCGGGAAAAATCTTGAGGGTTTTATCGGCTGACTTAGCCTTTTCAAATAATAATTCCGATCCTTTTGGATTGGTGAGTCGATCTGCTTCTCCGTGAATCAATAGAAAAGGAAGACCTAATTCACCTGCTTTCTGCTGAATAAACTGCATCATTTGGTAGAGCTCATAGCCTGTCCTAGCCGGGATATTTTCCTGATAGATCAAGGGATCTTTTTTATATTTTTCCACTTCCTCGGGAATCCGGGAAATTCCCAAAATGTCCAATTTGAGGACTTTAAGCTTGGGTAAAAGGCGATTGATTAGACCGGAAATTGTGATCAAGAAGTAGGATGTCCCTTCCGCCTCTTTTATTGCCGGCGAACTTAGAATCACACCTTTGGCTTCAGGCTTAAATTTCAGTATATAAGCCGCCACCAATCCTCCACCCATACTGTGCCCATAAAGAAAAGCAGGAAGGCCGGGCAAATAGGCTTTGACTTTACCAAAAAGTGCATCGATGTCCTTCAGGTAATCTTCATAAGAATCAAAGTAGGCTGTTGGCTTTCCTTCTACTGATTTTCCATGTCCTCTTCCATCAAAAGTAAAAACTGCCACACCCAATTCATTCAGCTTTTCAACGATATGCCCATACCGGCCGCTATGCTCTCCCAAACCATGAACGAGCAGCATTCCAGCCTTTGGTTTTTCAGGCATCCAAGCTTGGAGGTAAAGTTTCAGTCCGTCGTAAGTGGTAAAGGAGGTTTCGAGGTGTGACATGGATCAGCTAGTTTTTGATTAAATTTAGAAGTATGCCGACCATATTCAATCAAAATGATCCAAAAAACCTTTTCCACCATCCTTCTGTCACTAGTCTTGGTTTGTTCAGGACTGGCACAAACCGGCCTTTCCAAAGACCGTCTCGATCGATACGATGCCTATTTTCAAAAAGAAATCGAAGAGGGCAGATTACCGGGAGTCGTCACGCTAGTATATAAAAATGGCGAAAAAGTCCACGAATCGGCTTTGGGCTACAATGATTTTTCCGGAAAAACTCCAGCGAAGACAGATCAAATCTACTACATCCAGTCGATGACCAAGCCCATCATTACCGCGGCTTTCATGATGCTGTATGAGGAAGGGCACTTCTTCCTCAACGATCCGCTTCACAAGTATCTTCCGGAATTCAAGGATGCCATGGTTGCAAAAGACGTAAAATTGGGTTCTGAAGGAGGTTTGGAGCCTGTCAAGTCGCCCATTACCATCGCCCAACTGATGAGTCACACGGCTGGATTTTCACATGGATTGGGAAGCTCCAAAGTGGACGAAGAAGTGATTCGTGGTCTTTATCAAACCCAATACAAAGATATCGCATCTCGTGTAGCTGCTTACGCTAAACTCCCACTCTACGGTCAGCCGGGTGAGCAATGGTACTATTCGGCTTCACCGGACATCCTTGCGCGACTGATTGAAGTCTTTTCCGGTCAGACAACTGCTGAATTCCTACAGCAACGACTTTTTAATCCCTTGGGAATGAAGGATACAGGCTACAATCTCACAGAAGCGCAAACTAAGCGAATGACTGTACTGCATGCCTTTGATGAAGACGGTAAGCTGATCAAAGCTCCAAGGCAAACTCCCACCTCGGGAAATACAGTCTTTGCCGGTGCTAATGCACTATTTTCCACTGCACACGATTATTCACTTTTTGCCCGTATGATGCTCAATGGCGGAGAATTGGATGGAAAAAGATATCTAAGTTCGAAAACTGTGGAATTGATGTCAATAAACCAGAGTAAGGATCTTTTTCAGGATCCGGGAAAGGGTTTTGGATTTGGCTTTGCTGTGGTGGATAATTTGGCAGATACCAAGGCTTTGGGATCGGAGGGCACATTCTATTGGAGTGGTGCCTATTGCACCTACTTCTTTATAGATCCAAAGGAAGACATGGTCGCGATATTTATGACACAGGTCGCACCTTTCAGTTCGTATTACGAAAACAAGTTCCGGCAAATGGTTTATCAGGCGATCGAGTAATGAGAGAAAAGATGAAGGTTTCGGTAAGTAGTCCCGACAGTCAGTTTTCTGACACAGGCAATAGATCCTTTCATTTCCCACCACGAGACACCTATTCTGTAACATCAGCGCTCGCATGAGTCTAACTTCACCGCAGCTAAATCAGGTAGCCGATAAAAAACCACCGTGGACTGATTTTTCTCAGTTCTTTCGGGAGAAGAAATTGTTTACTTTGAATTTCCTCATGCTTCAATTCGTATGCGAAAAATTTGTTTTTCATTTTCGGGATTTGGTGATTTTCAAATACTGATTTTACTATCAATGAGTATCATTTCTTGCGGAAAGTCGGATGAAAAAACTATCCTGCCGGAAAAAAAATCACTGACTGAATCGGTCTATGCTTCAGGCCTGGTCAAAGCAAAAGGTCAATACGAAGCTTTTACCTTAGCTACCGGGCCGATTGAAGAAATCTTTGTTCGGGAAGGCGACACCGTAAAAGCCGGCACCCCCATATTGAAAGTTTTCAGCGAACGAGAAAAACTTGGCAGGGATAATGCGCAACTTTCCCGAAATTTTGCAGACCTGCAATCCAACCAAAGTCGCATTCAAGATCTGGAGTTGACCATCAATCTGGCAAAAAGCAAAAAACAAAACGACTCCCTTCTGCTCGTTCGGCAAACGAGCCTTTGGGCAAAGGGAATTGGTACAGCAGTAGAATTAGAGCAACGTGCCCTTAATTTTCAAAACTCAAAAACCTCCTACGAATCGGCTTTGCTACGTTACCTGGATTTGAAGCGGGAAATCGAATTCAACTCAAGGAGTGCCTCAAAAAATCTCGCCATCAGCGACGTCCTGCTTGGCGAATACTTACTTACCAGCAAAATCGATGGTGTAGTGTATTCTGTTTTGAAGGAAAAAGGAGAAATGGTCAGTCCACAAACTCCATTAGCGGTGATTGGAAGTGCGGGAGAATTTCTTTTGGAATTGCAGGTCGATGAATATGATATTTCCAAAGTTGAACTAGGCCAAATTGTGATGGTCACCATGGACAGTTTTAAGGATCAGGTTTTCGAAGCCAAAGTCACCCGAATCTATCCGATCATGAATTCGCTAAGTAAGAGTTTCACGATTGAGGCCGTTTTCACCAAAGCACCTCCCCGGCTCTACCCTAATCTGACGCTGGAAGCAAATATTGTGACTCAGATAAAAGCCGAAACGCTGGTTATCCCTAGAAGCTACCTTTGGCTGGATAATCAGGTGATCACTGAAAACGGCGATACGATTCCGGTAAAAGTTGGAATCAAGACGTATCAATTTGCCGAAATCTTGGAAGGCGTTGATGAAAAAACTCCACTAATACTTCCTAGAAAATAATGAAATGGTCCTTGATCTTTGAGATCGCCCGAGCCTTGATGTTTGCGCGAATGAAGCAAACACTGATTGCCGCCACGGGGGTGATGTTCAGCATCACCATGTTTGTGGCTTTGCTTGGATTTATGAATGGACTGAATGCGATGCTCGATGGATTGGTGCTGAATCGCACCCCCCATATTCGATTTTACAACGAAATCCGGCCCAATCCCAATCAACCCATCGACCAAGGTTCCACTTTTGAAAATTCGCTAAACATCATCCGATCAATCAAGCCCAGCACCAGCCGCTTGGCTATTCACAATAGCGAGGCAATTATCAGGACCTTGGAAGAGGACTCCAGGGTGTTGGGTGTGAGCCCCAAAATCTCGGCACAGGTTTTTTTCAATGTCGGTACTATCGATCTCACCGGGATTGTCAGCGGGATAGATGTGGATAAAGAGGCCGAACTTTTCGCTTTCACCGACTATGTGACCAGCGGAAATTTTGCCGATCTCAATCAAACAAATTCCATTATCCTAGGCAAAGGCGCTGCTGATCGCATGCTTGCGGACATCGGCGATGTAATTCAAATCACCACTGCGCAGGGTAACAGGGTTCAACTGAAAGTAGCCGGATATTATCAGTCCGGACTTGGGGATTTTGACAATGTCAACAGCTTTGCATCAATCGCGACAGTGCAAAAAATGCTCGGCGAACCCCCTGCCTACATCACTGATATTCAGGTGAAGCTGAAGGACCTAAGTCTTGCCCCTCCTTTGGCTAAGGAGTTTGGGAATGTGTTCGGGATAGATGCAGACGATATCCAGACAGTCAATGCCCAATTTGAAACAGGGACAAACATCCGAACATTAATCAGCTATGCCGTGGGCATTACTTTGCTAGTCGTTTCTGGTTTTGGGATTTACAATATCCTGAATATGATGATCTTCGAAAAACTCGACACCATTGCCATCCTCAAGGCTATAGGGTTTAGCAGTCAAGATGTCAACCGGATTTTTATCACCATCGCCCTTACCATTGGCATCATCGGAGGGGTGTTTGGCTTGATTTTTGGCTTTTTGGCCTGCCTAGTCATCGATCAGATTCCTTTTGAAACGGCGGCCCTACCCACTATCAAAACATTCCCCGTGGATTACAATTTAAAATATTACCTAATCGGCGGGATCTTTAGTTTGATCACCACCTATTTCGCAGGATTTTTTCCTGCCAGAAAAGCAAGCAGCGTAGACCCGGTAGAAATTATCAGAGGAAAATGAAAGATCAATCCAAAGTCGTTCTTGAGACGAAAAACGTTGATAAGTTTTTCTACAATCCCACTGAAACGCAGGTCTTGCGAAATGTGAGTTTCCAGATCAATCGTGGGGAATTTGTATCAGTAGTAGGAAAATCCGGTTGTGGCAAATCCACGCTCTTGTATATTTTATCCACGATGGATACCGATTACAAGGGCGAATTATTCATGGATGGTGAGCGGATATCAGGAAAATCATCCAATTACCTTTCTCAGCTTAGAAATGAAAAAATCGGTTTCGTATTTCAGTTTCATTATTTGCTGAATGAGTTTTCAGTTTTGGAAAATGTGATGATCCCGGGACTGAAACTAGGAAAATACTCCAGGGACCAACTCGAACACCAGGCGATGGAAAAGTTGCGAATCTTTGATATGCAGGATCATGCACGAAAAAAGGCCAATCAACTTTCCGGTGGTCAAAAACAACGGGTGGCCATTGCAAGAGCTTTGATCAACGATCCGCTACTGATCATGGGCGACGAACCGACCGGGAATCTGGACAAGAAGAATTCGGATATTGTGTACAATAAATTCCGGGAGTTGGCAAAGGACTTTGGACAAACTATGCTTATTGTCACACATGACGCGGAATTTGCCGCCGGCACGGACCGAACGATAGAGATGGAAGATGGTAGGGTGGTTAATTTTAAGTGATCAGTTTGAAGTCCCAGTTTGCAGGAAGGAATTCTATGGATCTACAATACCTGTTCGCATTACAACATAGAATCAACTTTAAATCGAGCATTCAAACAGCCTTTTTTAAAGGATATTCTTTAATCAACCATTCAGCAGGTATTTTAAGAAGTTGGCTGAATTTTCTAATCATGGAAAGCGAAAGAGATTGCTTGTAATTCAAAACCTTACTTACTGTCCCCTTATCTCCATATTCTTTGGCCAAAGTCGCTGCATTATAACCGAAATCCTGCATTCTGATTTTAATAATTTCAATGGGATCAACCTCAGGCAAATCCCACAACTTATTTTCATATTCTGACATCAAATGCACCAAAAGCATTTTTTCCTTATGCTCTTTTGAGCCTTTAACTGAGGTCTTTATGTCTTCATATCGGTCTTTAGCCAATTCAAAATCAGCTTCATTCTCAAGGAGATACCAGTTATTTTTGATTTCCATTTTTAAAAGGCAATTAGATTGTAGTTGCATCAATTTGATCATACTCTGAATGAGTACCTATAAAACGAATTTCTACCAACTCATCTTCGAAATCTACTTCAATAATTATTCGATATTTATTTCCAACAATTTTAAACCTCGCTCTATTCCCTTTTATGATTTTAGCTGTAGGAAAACTCTCCAATATATCTTGGTTTTTTTTCCAATTGGCATTTTCTACAACCGCCTTCCATGTAGACAAGCTTTTTCCTGAATCAGAATGCTTTTTGGAAAATTTTATCAGACGGTTTAAGTAAAGAATTACCATATTGGAATAGCCGTTAACAAAAATAAAAAAAAGTTGGTGTTTGACCAACTTTTAGTAATTCAAATATGTAATGTGTTGCCACTACTTCTTTATTATTTCCACTTCTTAATAAACCCCAGAAGATCATCATATCCCCGACTCCAAGTCCAAAAGAACTGCGTAATCATAGGGATGTGCTTTTTTTGGGGATAGATTTCCAACTTGACGTCCAGATTTTTTTCCTCCACCACTTTCATAAATCTCCCTCTTCCCGCCTGAATACTAGGATAGGTTTCTTCTCCCTCCAAAATCAACATCGAAATCTGCCCAGGCCCCAAATGGAATATCGGTGAAGACTGCTTCCAAATCTCAGGATCTTCGGTAAACGCATTCAGATATTTGCGCCCTTCCCCGTCTTTGGTTTCCACGAGATAGGTGTACATATCCAAACCCGCCGGGTCGATTAAAACAGCACCTTTTAGTGGGTTTTCTTTCCCCAAACTTTCAAAATCGGAATTCTTCACTGCTACCAAGGCGGCCAAATGCCCTCCGGCAGAATGTCCGGAAACAAAAAGCTGTTTGGGATTCCCACCATATTTTTGGATGTTTTCTGATGTCCAAATTACTGCCTGAGTTGCTGCTGTTTCCATAGCCGGAACTTTAAACGTGGGATTCAAAGGATAATCCACAATTACAGCTACCACTCCCCTTCTCGCCAATCTATTTCCTAAAAAGCTATACATCTCCTTTTTACCGCTTTTCCAACTTCCACCATAATAGAAGATCAGAACAGGAAGATTTTCAGCTTTTCTGGGGGCAAAAATATTAAGCTGCTTTTCCGGCAGATTTATTTCTGAATTCGACTGCAAGTAGGAAATGTTTTTGCTTCGATTCACGGATTTGAATGCGCATCCAGGAGTGGAAAAGCAAAGGCCAAGAATAACCAAACGGATAATGAATTGCATAAAAGAATTAGATGTATTTACTAAATCCAAGAATAGCAGATAAGTTTAAAAGAAACGAAACAAAAACTGCTATTGGATTAACCCGAAAAGAATCATGAATAAATGAAAGGTATTTTTATTCTAAAAAACCAACAACCCATGCTCTCGGAGGATCTCCCAAACCTCGGATTCGAGCATTTGCTCAAAATCTCCCAATTCGGTCTCGTAGTGTTCACGGATAGGTTTCAAAGTATTCAGCGGCTGTTCGTAGCTGACTTTGGCCAAAAGCCAACACACCCACTCTCCCAACTCAATCGGGAGCTCGACAGCGAAGTCCTCTTTTTTTCCGGAGAAAATCAGTTCACAAAACCCTTCCTCTGCCTCCATCAGTTCCGGTTGAGCGCCGATCCAGATGATGCGGTTTTGGTCTTTGAAGGCCGGGAAATCTTCTCCCTGAACCTGCTTTTCGATGTAGTTTTTGGGGATGGTGGTTTGCGGGATTTTGATATCAAACCATTCTTTAAGCGGAATATCAAAGCCAACTCCATGCATGTAATTGAACAGGGATTTTCGCAGTCCCTCAGAAAAAAGTGCATGATCCACTCCAACCGGATCTTCAAAATCCAGCTCGTTGTTGGCAAAAGCACCTTCCCCCAAATCGGTGCGCTTCACCCCAAAAGCCTTGGGATCCAATCCCACAGGACTGTGTGCAGTCATAGCAAAACGATGCCAAAAACCCGATTGCAACACGCCAGCCTCAAACAGCTGCCGCACCATTTCCATGGAGTCGATCGTCTCCTGCGCAGTCTGTGTTGGATAGCCGTACATCAGATAAGCATGTACCATAATACCCGATTGGGTAAAATGATTCGTCACCTGAGCGACTTGGGCCACTGTTACCCCTTTTTTGATCAGTGCCAAAAGCCGATCAGAAGCGACCTCCAAGCCACCGGAAACTGCAATGCAGCCTGAGGCACGAAGCAAACGGCAAAGATCAGCGGTAAAACTACTCTCAAAGCGGATATTCGTCCACCATACGACGACCAAACCCCGTCTCAAAATCTCAATCGCCAAATCCCGCATCAACGCAGGAGGTGCTGCCTCATCCACGAAATGAAATCCATTTGTACCGGTTTGAGCCATGATTTCTTCTATCCGATCGCATAGAATGGACGCATTAATCGGTTCATAGCGGCCGATGTAATCGAGCGAAATATCACAAAAGGTGCATTTGCCCCAGTAGCAACCATGCGCCAGGGTCAACTTATTCCAACGCCCGTCGCTCCACAGGCGGTGCATGGGATTGGCCACTTCGATTACCGAGAGGTACTCCCGCAGCTTCAAGTCGCTGTAATCCGGCGTACCCACTTCCCGCTGGGGGAGGTCTTTTACTGCTGAATTGTTGAGGAATTTAACTTCGCCATCTATTCGGACAAAGGTTCGTTTCAGCTCATTCAGCAATCTTTTCCCATCCAAATAATCCAGCAAAAGCTGAATCGGAGCCTCGCCATCATCCAAAGTGATGAAGTCGATGTAATCGAAAACCCTGGGTTCTTTCAGAGAACGAAGTTCTGTATTAGGGTAGCCTCCACCCATCCAGATGTTGATGATGGGATGGTTTTGTTGGAGGTATTGTCCGCATTTAAGTGCTCCATAGAGATTGCCCGGAAATGGGACAGAAAAGGCCACCGACTCGGGTTGGAAGGTCTGAATTTTCTCTTCCAAAAGCTCAAGCAACATCGAATCGATCAAACTCAGAGGTTGGTTCAATGCCTCATCCATTTCGTCAAAAGTCTTGGCCGACATGCCTAGTCGCTCGGCATAGCGACTGAATCCAAAATGTGGATCAACCGCCTCAGTGATCAAATCGCCGATATCTTCGAGGTAAAGCGTCGCCAAGTACCGTGCTTTGTCCCGCACTCCCAGTGTCCCAAATGCCCACTCCAGATCGTCCAACTGTTCAAAACGGCTGGCTTCGGGCAGAAAATTGCCTTCAGAAATGTGATAGGCAAGCGTCGGATTTTTGTCCTGAAGAAAATCAATCACCGTCCCGATTGTCTGCAAGTAGGAAGCTTTCATCCTCAGAATTCGAGCGGAATTCTCTGATAGCTCCTCGACTTTTTCACCTGCAATTTCAAAAACTTGATTCAGCCCCTTTTTGGAAAAAAGTCTCAGAATCACTTCTATTCCAAGATCCGCTTGACGGGAAGGTACCTGGATGGTATTCAGAAAACCCTTGATGTAAGCAGTCGCCGGATAAGGCGTATTGAGTTGGGTAAAAGGCGGGGTGATGAAAAGGACTTTGGTTGACAAGCGCGCAGAAATTTAACTGGTTCAAAGGTCGTATTTATTCACCGCAGGGGCGCAAGGAACGCAAAGATAATTTTAAAAAAAGCGCTAATGGTTTTTAGAAAATCAGGGTTGATTAGCGGTCTTAGCTATTAAAAAAATCACCACATAGTAACATAGGAGGCGCATAGTTTATCATTACTCAAGGTCTTTCGCTATGATTTCTATGTGACTATGTGGTTTTCAAGAAAGGCATTTCTGAGTAGTTCAACTCTTGTAAAAAATCTATTCTTTGCGAACCTTCGTGTTCTTAGCGGTTAAAAAATCCTCGCATGATTTGCTCCTCAGCGGTGAAAATAAAAGATATTTGTACCTATGAGCAACAACGACGTCCTCCGAACCCTTCGCTATACCTTTCACTACCATGATCACAAAATGGCCGAAATTTTCAATTTGGGGGGAAAATCTGTTTTTGCGGAGGAGGTCAACCATTGGCTCAAAAAAGAGGACGAGCCCGAATTTGCCAAGCTCCAAGACAAGGACTTGGCTGCTTTTCTCAATGGGCTGATCATCCTGAAACGCGGTCCAAAAGATGACTCCACCCCGGTTGCAGAGAAAACGCTGGACAACAATGCTATCCTGAGAAAGCTGAAAATCGCCCTCGACATGAAGGATGAGGATATGCTGGAAGTTTTCGGTTTGAGGGGATTCAAACTCAGCAAGCATGAATTGAGTGCTTTTTTCCGAAAACCAAGCCAAGCCCAATACCGGGAATGCAAGGATCAAATTCTTCGCAATTTCCTGCAGGGCTTGCAGTTGAAGTTTAGGCCAACAGCATAGAAATTCCTTTTTTCGGCCTAAATTCAACTCGATCTGAATCAGTCTCCACGCCTACTACTTATTCATGAATACTTCACCCGAACACGATGCGCGAATGGCAAAAATGACTTTTGCCTCGGTCTACCCGCACTATGTCAACAAAGTGGAAAGAAAAGGTCGGACAAAGGCGGAATTACATCAGGTCATAACTTGGCTCACGGGTTTTGATGACCAGAAACTGCAGGAACTGATTAGCCAAAAAGCAACTTTTGAAACCTTCTTTGGTGCTGCAAATTTGAACCCAAACGCGCATCTGATTACCGGAGCGATCTGCGGTTATCGCATAGAAGAAATTGAAACTCCCCTGACCAAACAAGTGCGGTATCTGGATAAGTTGGTGGATGAACTGGCAAAAGGGAGAAAAATGGAGAAAATTCTGCGGGAGTCTTAATTCAATTCACTTATCCCACCGATTCCAATTTTGCCATTGCCGGTAGCCTCATTTGAGGATGTCGACTGCGTGTTTGTTTGCAATCTTCCCAACTTGCCATGAAGGGTTGGACTCGATTTTTAGGCTTCGACAGCTTTATCCTTATAGTATGCTTTCGATCAGGATTGAGAAATTTTTCCCAAATTTTGAACTTTCAGTCTTTTCACTAGTCAAAGTACTCAGTCCGGTAAAGTGGGCTTCATTGGCTGAATTAAACAGGACCGCCTCCTTTTTATCAAAAAATATCCGCTCAACCCATAATTCCAAGGACCAAGAAAAAAATCATTTTTTCCACCTTGATATTGAATAACTTATACTCACTTATAAAACCAGAAAACCATGGAACAACTCCGTAAAGAGGACATCCCTCAGGAAGCTTTTGACCTCTACGACTATTATTGCCACAACAAACTTGACCGAAGGACTTTTATGGAAAAGCTTTCAGTCTATGCCGTAGGCGGGATCACGCTCGCGGCTCTGATGAGCGCAATGATGCCGGATTACATTAATACCCGTACTGTGGAGCCTACAGATGAACGCTTGCAAAGCTCCGACTATGTCATGTATGACTCACCCAAAGGCGGAGGGCAAATGAAAGGTTTACTTTCCAAGCCCGCCGGAAAAGGAAAATTCCCTGGCATCGTGGTGGCACATGAAAACCGTGGACTTAACCCCTACATCGAAGACGTAGGAAGACGCTGCGCTGTGGACGGATTTATCTCCATCGCTCCGGATGCTTTGACACCATTGGGTGGCTACCCCGGAAATGACGACGAAGGTCGTGCCATGCAGTCCAAACTGGACCGAAACTCGATGTTGGAGGATTTTATTGCGGCTTACGAATACCTCAAAAATCATCCTGATTGCGATGGAAACGTCGGCGTGGTAGGTTTCTGCTTTGGAGGATGGATTGCCAATATGATGGCTGTGAAAATCCCTGATTTAGGAGCGGCTGTTCCTTTCTACGGAGGTCAGCCTGCCCTTGAAGATGTGCCAAAGATCAATGCACCGCTTTTGGTTATCTATGCTGAACTTGATGAACGGGTCAATGCAGGCTGGGCAGCATATGAGGAAGCACTCAAAGCAAACAATAAAAAATATGAAATGATCAACTACCCAGGTGTCAATCACGGATTTCACAACAACACCACGCCGCGGTTCGATGAGGCCGCCGCCAAACAGGCATGGGAAAAGACCATTGCATTTTTCAGAAAAAATCTAAACTGACAAAAGGGGGCCACGGCCTCCTTTTTGTTTCCAACTTTCAGGTAAAAGTGTGGTATTTTTAATCCCAAGAATAACCCTGAATCAGTTTTCTTCATCAGCATCATATTATTTGCTTCTTTTCCATTATTTCCGAATATTTGATAAGCCTTTATTCTAAATTCCGCATATTATGAAACAGATCATCCCATACACATCCTATCACGAGGCAATTGAGTCTTTTGACAACGGAGGGAAATTTTTTAACCTGTTCAGTCATGCACATGATGGTGTCGTCTCACCTGCCGAGCTGGGAAAAGTGGCAGGAGTAACCCATGACAAACAAGCCATAATTCTTTATTTGATGATGTCAATTTCCCGCTTGGACAATAAGTCGCGGGAGCGGATCTTGGCACGATTGAATTCGGAGCTTTTTGAATTTTACGAAAAATATCGCCCTGTACATTTGAGCTTGGATCAACTGCTCGAACTGGGCAAACCCGGTATCAGCTGCACCTTGGTGGGTACACCAAAGAAAGTCAGTTCATCCATCTCACTTGGGGCCACTATCATGGTTCCCGTGGTAGTTGGGGCAGTGACGGGTTTTTCGATAGTTCCGATTGAGAATTCCTACGAAGTCTATGAAATGTGCTCCGAGGAAAGTGGCGCGGTAGTGATGGTGGCGCATGACAACGAAAAAGAATCGCTCCCCGAGCGCAAATTGAGAATCGGAGGTATGCTAACTTCCCTAAATCATTTCGGAGAAGGTGATCAAGCCCAAAAGGTTTTTTTAGAAGCTCAATTTTATATGGAAGAAGACTAGATTCCGATCTTTTTCAAAAACAATCTCAACTTGGACCAACTGCTGATTGACCAACAAGGCTTTTCTATTTCAAAGGAAGAATTTCTCATCCGCTTGGTAATTGCCATCGGAATCGGATCGGTGATTGGTCTGGAGCGTCAATTCAGAGCCATAAAGGAGAATTCCCATGGATTCGCGGGCATTCGAACCTTTATCTTTTTGGTTTTATTGGGATTCATCGCAGCTCTGTTTTATTACCTCTTTTCTCCATGGATCTATGTAGCACTTTTTATCGGGGTCAGTTTGCTTGTTTCGGCTACTTATTGGATTTCGGCAAACCAAGGCGACCGTGGTTCCACCACCGAATTCAGTTCTTTGTTGGCATTTGTATTGGGTTCGATGACATTCATCGGTCTGATCGAAATCAGTCTGATGATCACCGTTGTGATTGTGGTGGTACTTTCCTCAAAGTTTCGGATTAATGCGATCGTGGGAATGATCACAGCGGAGGAGATGTACGATTTCATCCGCTTTGTTGTCATTGCCTTGTTGATTTTCCCGTTTTTGCCCGATGAGACTTACGGTCCATACGAGGTATTAAATCCACGGGAGATTGGATGGGTTATACTTCTTACCTCAGGACTCGGCTTGGTCGGGTATATTTTAACCAAATTTCTTGGTGCAAATAAAGGCATCTTATTGGGGGGAATTGTCGGAGGGCTTGTTTCGAGTACCGCAGTGACCTGGATCTATGCCAATAAAAGCAGGGAAAATGAAAATCTGTCCTCTAGTTGTGCTACTGCCATCTTAGCAGCTTCGTCGATCATGTTTGTGCGAGTATTGATTTGGACATTTATCTTCAACCAAGTACTGTTTAATCGACTGCTCCCAGCCATAGGCCTCATCCTTTTATCCGCCATCGGGATTACGCTATACATTTATCTAAGGCATCAGTCCAAAAAAATAGAAGCAAACGAAATGCCTCCCTCTAAGCCTCTTGACTTGAAAGGAGCCATTGTGTTTGGATTGATTTACAGTTTGATTTTGCTCGTGGTAAGCTACGCAAATGAGAATCTGGGCGACAGCGGAACTTTGATTTCCAGTGCTGTGGCAGGTTTCTCAGACATCGACGCGATTACAATTTCCATTTCCAAACTGACCGGAATCAAACTGGATTTGGGAATAGGATTCAATGCTATTTTGCTTGCGGCAATTTCAAACACCCTGGTGAAAATGGGCATTGGAATCTATGCGGGAAGTAGAGCTCTTCGAAAAAATCTCCTGCTTGGGTACGGGACAATGATTATCACCACTTTGGTTTTATTAATTTTGATCAGCTAATAAAATCTAAAAATTATGTTTCATGGAATCGATACCATCATTTTGCGGGTGAGTGATTTTCAAAAATCCGGGGCGTGGTTCAAAGAAAAACTTGGCTTAAATCCAGTCTATGAAAATCCGGAAATGCGGTTGATCGTACTTGATACAGGGAGTGTCACCAGTGTCACGCTTTGGCAAACTGACGAGCCCATTATCATCAATTCAAAAACCGCCTCCTACCCAATATTTAGGACTGAGAATGCCGGGCAATCCAGAACTGAACTTATTCAAAAGGGAGTAAAAACCACCGAGCTGATCACCGATTCCTTTGTTACCTATTTCCAGTTTTTTGATCCTGACGGCAATGTGCTTGAGGCCTGTCAGGTACATCCTTAATGCTTTATGATCAACTACAGAACGTTGCTTTTGTCCATTCTTTCTTTGGTGGCCTTTTCTTGTCAAAGTAAAGAGCCCATACCTGACCAACCAAGTTCAGAGCTTCTCACCGAATCTTATCTTGCCTGGAATGGAGACTCTTTGCCTGCCTATCCAAGCGGAAAGCCAAAAATTTCCATTGTCAAAGTGACAATACCTCCACACTCAGAATTGCCTCACCATTATCATCCTGTTATCAATGCCGGAATCCTGCTAACCGGCGAGTTGACTGTAGTGGATGTCAAAGGAAATGTACTTGAAATGAAGGCCGGAGATCCCATCATTGAAGTGGTGAATACGATTCATTATGGAAAAAATAACGGAGACATCCCAGCAGAGATTGTAGTCTTCTACGCGGGAGCGGAAGGAATGGAAATCGTCGTAAAAGAATCCAATTCGAATTAAAACCTTTATTTTCGACCTATTCCAATCTTCTTAGCCATGCCATTACACAAAACCACATTTCAGTTTATCAGCGAACCCGGAGATGTCAATTTCGGGGGGAAAGTTCATGGAGGCTCCGTGATGAAATGGATCGATCAGGCGGCCTATACCTGCGCAAGAACCTGGGCAGAAAGTTACTGCGTGACGGTCTATGTGGGTGGCATTCGTTTTTACAAGCCCATCAGCATTGGCGAATTGATCAAAATCGACTGTCAGGTGATTTTGACCGGAAGCTCCAGCGTACACATCATGGTGGAAGTATATTCGAGGGCTTTTTCCCAGAAGAAGTTTGAGAAAAAGACGCATTGCATCATCATTTTTGTGGCTGTGGATGAAAATGGCGAACCCAAAAAAGTGAAGCCTTGGGTGCCCAAGACCGAACAGGAAAAGAAACTCGAGGAATACGCAGAAAAGCTGAAAAAGCTCCGTGGGGAAATCCATGAAGAAATGCGCCCTTTTTTTAATGAGTAGCATTTCTTAAAGATTTATGATCCAGAGGTCCTGTAGTGTCCCAGCATGAATTCAAAAATGAACTTGCCCCACATTCGATTGTAAGGAAAAATAACCTAAGGAACCTGCCTAACAATGCTATTTTCGTTCCACAAAACAATCACCCCAAATTTCCGATTTAAACCCAATGACTGACCTTCAAATCGCCACTTGCGTAAAACCACTCCATATTAAAGAAATAGGCTCCAAACTGAATATTGCCGAAGATGACCTTGAGTATTATGGAAAGTACAAAGCTAAACTCCCTTCCCATTTAATTGATGAATCCAGGATTGCCCAAGGTAGTCTGATATTGGTCACCGCCATTTCACCGACTCCCGCAGGGGAAGGAAAAACCACTACCACGATTGGCTTGGTAGATGCGATGAATAAAATCGGAAAAAAGACCACAGCTGTATTGCGTGAACCAAGTCTCGGACCGGTGTTTGGAATGAAAGGAGGAGCAGCGGGCGGGGGTTGGAGTCAGGTCATACCGATGGAGGACATCAACCTCCATTTTACCGGGGATTTCCATGCAATCGAAAAGGCAAACAACCTGCTTTCGGCACTAATTGACAATAACATTCAAAGTAAAAAGAGAAGTCTGAATATCGATCCACGTAAGGTCCTCTGGAAGCGTGCGATGGATATGAATGACCGGGCGCTGCGCAATATTATCACTGGCTTGGGCGGTAATTCGGGGGGAATACTACGAGAAACCGGTTTCAATATCACAGCTGCAAGTGAAGTGATGGCAATCCTCTGCATGAGCAAAAGTCTCGATGATCTCAAAGCCAGATTCGGGAGGATCTATCTGGGCGATAAATTCGATGGCAGTCCGGTTTTTGCACATGACTTGCATGCAGAAGGGGCGATGGCAACTTTGATGAAAGAAGCAATCAAACCCAACCTCGTTCAAACACTGGAGAATAATCCTGCCATCCTACACGGTGGACCATTTGCAAATATCGCTCAGGGTACCAATTCGATTCTCGCGACCAAAACCGGGATGAGTTTAAGTGATTTTGTGGTAACAGAAGCAGGATTTGGCTCAGACCTCGGAGCAGAGAAATTTTTCAACATCAAGTGCCGGGAAGCAGGAATCTCTCCGAAGGCAGTGGTATTGGTAGCCACGATCCGCGCGCTCAAGTACCATGGGGGAAAACCCTTGGCGGAATTGACCCAGGAGGATGTTGCGACTTTGGAAAAAGGCTTTGCAAACCTTGAAAGACATATCGAAAGTTTGAAGAGTTTTGGCTTGCCTGTTGTCGTCTCCATCAATGCATTCACCACCGATACGGAAGCTGAGCTGGATAGCTTGCTCAATCACTGCAAACACTTGGGGGTGCGGGCAGCCTTGAGCTTCGGTTGGGCCAAAGGTGGTGAAGGCTGTATAGACTTAGCCCACTTGGTCGCGGAAGCTGCTGAAGAAACTCTGGCAGAATTTAATCCAACTTATGAATTGTCTGATCCGATTCTTACCAAAATCGAAAAAGTATGCCGGACCATTTATGGCACTAGGAATGTTATTTTGACCAATCCTGCCAAAGCACAACTCAACCGTTTTGAGGAATTAGGCTTTGGAAATCTTCCGATTTGCATCGCTAAAACTCAGAAAAGTCTGAGCGATGATGAGAAGAAAATCGGGCGGCCGGAAAATTTTGATATCAAAATTCGGGAGTTTGAAATTGCAGCCGGTGCTGGATTCATCATTCCGATCGCTGGAGATATGTTGCGCATGCCTGGACTGCCCGGAACTCCCTCATCCGAAAATGTCGACATCGATTCGGAAGGGAATATTTCCGGTCTTTTTTGATGCTCATAAACTAGGCAAACACCTTAGGGATTTAAAATCCAATATTCCTTATGATTAAGTCGGATTGAAAATCCTATAACAAATCCTCGGGATTTGGAATCCCGAGGTTCGCCGTTCTTCAGGATTTGCAAACCTGAAGCACTGTTTGGGGATTTGTAATCCCATTGTTAGTAGACGGATTTGAAATCCTATAACACTACCTCGGAATTGCAAATCCCGAGGAACGTCCCGAGTAACACAAATGAAATTATAAGGAATTATCCAAATTGGCTTAATTCTAATCTACCTTTTCGTGTCCCAAATAAGTCACCCGCACTGCTATGGAGATATTCTTCCTCTTTCTCCACAATATTAGCCCTGACAGGATTCAAATGAATGTAATTTAATTTCTGCTCGAAAAATTTAAGAGTATAAATTTCCTCTCCATGATATCCTTCTTCCCAAAACCAAATTTTTTCTTCAAAAGTCAGTAACATCTTTAACCAATGCTTTCTGCTTTCAAGAGGATTATCACAGATTGCCTTGAATATTATTTTGGCAGTATACTTTTTAAAGTCCCTGATGATGTCACTTAAGTTTTCATTTTTAGCCCTTAGAATTAAATGGGAATGGTTACTCATAATAACCCAAGCAAAAATTTCCAATCCCTTCTTTTCTTGACAATATCTCAGACTGTCGATAAATAGATCACAATAAGTCGATCTTGTAAAAACATCAACCCATCTTCTTACGGTAAATGTTACAAAGTGAACAGCTCCTTGATCTTTGATAGAATACTCAAAAGCCATAATGAAAAAGATTAAGTTAAAATCAATTTAAGTTAAAGAAAAAAATCGGATTAGAAATCCTGTGTTCTTCAGGATTTGCAATCCTGAAGCCCTGTTGGGGAATTTGTAATTCCCATATTGATAAGTCGGATTGAAAATCCTATAACACTACCTCGGGATTGCAAATCCCGAGGAACCCGTAGACCTGCCAGGTTTCAAAACCTAGCAGGTCTTTAAAGTAAAATTGACATCTACTCCAATCCCTTCACTTTCTCCAAAAACAAGCCCTCCACATAAAACTGCCAATCAGAAAACTTCAGGGCCTGATTGGCTAAGTGTACATGGTGGTCCTGATCCAAAATGTAGTCGGCAGGTTTATTCAATTGTCGAGTTTTGCCATAAACTTCTTCCACTTTGGATTGGATAGAAGCCCACTCCTCTTCCATTCCAGCCAGTTTGGCCTGAGCCTGAGTTCGCTTCTCTCCACTTGGCTCGTCCAATTCTGCCAGCGTCAAAATAGCCCGATTGGAAAACTGAACCACCTGAGCCACCTGCTCATATACTTCAAGTTGATACGTATTGCGAAGAGCGGATTTTTTTGCCGATTGGATTTGCCGTAAAACTTCATCGACCTGAAGCCTGCTTGCCTCAGCTTTGGCAATTTTGTCTTGGTATTTTTGGCTCCAAGCCCCCGCAGAATCCAAATTGGGAAAGGGAATTACTGCCTGATCAATTGGATTTTCCAGTTTTCGGAGTCGATTTCGATCTTTTTTGATATCCAACAGCAGATTTTTCCAATCCGCCACAGATCCTTCCAGTGAATTGATAAATTCATATTCTGCAGATGCCAATGCAGGCCCATACGCTCTGTGACGATAAGCCTGATGGAGTTCATCGCTAGATCTTTTTTCCCCTGCCCAGGTGTATTCAGCAAAAATGGAAATCCCTCGCTGATACAACTCGAAATGTGGAGAATCATCATCCCATAGCGTCAGTAACAAGCCATCAGCCTTGTTCCGAATAGAGATCAAAGCAAAATCCCGAATGTTGTTGGTGTTACTTTGGTCCAGTGGCATGAGATTCCAGCGCGTTTGTCCTGCAGTGGCACCCATGACATTAAACCCATTATCCGAAAACCATTTGATCGCCCTTATATTTCCCGGAGATTCCGGCATGTCATAGTTCCAGCGCATGTACACACAGTTTTTGGGAAACATGTCAATGTATTTATTCAAATTGGGTTCATTAACATCCCAAATGCTGTCTACTTGCACAGCCGAAAGTTTACTATCATAAATGGAACGATATACGCCGGCATTTTGTAAAGGCATATCATCCCAGAAGATTGGAGTCAGACCTTTTTTCGCAGCATATTCGCTTACCCTATTAAGCCAGATCAATTGGAGTTCCAAGGGAGATTTTCCACTGCTTCTTCCCGTAGTATGTACTTCATCACCTCCGACATGGAGGTAATTGGCATAAGGAAATGCCCTCAGTGCATCTTCATAGAGGTCAAACTGTACTTTGTAAGTTTCCTCATTCAGGGGGTTAAAAGCCCAATCGCTTTTCGGATCATCACGCAATGGTTCGTACCCCTTGTGTTTCAGGATAAATGAAGCATGTCCCAAGCCCTGAACCAATGGACTGATCCGGATATTTCTCGCCATGGCATAGTCACTGATCGCTTTCCAGTCTTCAATTGAAAAAGCATCCGAGGCCCCGACTTTTGGCTGAAGTTCATATTTCAGCTTATCTTCGATTTCCACAATCACCGCATTGATCTTTTGCGCAGCAAAGCGATCCATCAGTTCGAAGTAGAATTCTTTTTTCTCCAAATGGTGCTTCACATCCAGATGAACGGCACGGTAAGCTAATGCGGGTTCATCAGCAATACTACATAGGGGAAGGAAAGCATTTTGGTCTTTTGCATCTTCAAGCAACTGACCCAAAGTCATCAGTCCATACCAAAGTCCGGCATTTGTTGATGCATTAATTTCTATTTTTTGCTCAGTAATCGAAAGAGAATAGCCTTCCGTTGGTAGCTGCATTCCAGAATCGAGCGTAAATGCAAAAATTTTATCCTGAAATTCAGACAGGAGTTTACCTGTTGTAAAATGATTTTTGGCACTTTGGAAACCGGATTCCAAATCTGGCCCCTTCAATTTTGACTCTCCGCTGATGGTGAAAGTTGTTGGACTTGGTAAAATCACAAATTGCGCCTTTGAATTTGTCTTTGGCTGACAAGCCAATAATACCAAAATGGAAAAGAATGAAAGCAAGATTGGAGATCGCATCGTTTGGGCTTGTTGAAAAGGTGATTTAAAGGCTTTTCTGAACAATATTTTGTTCTGACAAATGAAATTAATGGAAATCGGACTTTTACCCAAGTATTAAAAATTCGCATAGATATTGTATTGGGTAACCATCACAATTAGATTTTAAACCTGAAGCCAAAATTTCCTCACTTACAATGTATAAAAAGGCATTTTCCATACTTGTCATAGGCATTATCGCCGGCTCTTTTCCAGTTTTCGGACAGGGAGTAGATACTACCTCCATATCCGAGCAGATCAAAACCGAGCGTGACAACCAGTTAAAAGAACTTAATGAGAAGCTGAAGCGAAACGAAGAAGAAGTCAATCGCCTGACGGATAAGCTTGCCGCAGCAGATAATCGCACTCAAACTGACAAGGAAAAAATCAATGACCTCGAAAAACTTCAAATAGCCTTGGACAACAGACTGAAATTCCTCGAAGAAGGTCCCAAAACGAAAATCAATCTCAACGGGCAACTTGCATTCACAGAGTTACTCAGCATACAACGGGACATTCAACCGCTTGACCTGTTTGTTTCCTCACAGACCTTTTACACCCAACTGGGAAACATTGGTAAAATCCAGAATTACAACACCTTCAACGCCTGGAAAAAAGACTACGACAACTGGTACAACCGACAGGGAAAAGACGATCAAATGATGGAAGTGATCAACAGTTCATTGAATTTGATAAGCGCGGTTGGAAGCAATGTACCCCTCTACGGAACTATGGTAGCTACTGCCTCTTCCGGAATTACTGCTTTGATAACATCGATCGGCAAGAAGGAAAAAGACCTGAGCGAAAAAACTCCTGCCATGCTCAAACTCCTGAATGTCACCAGTCAGTTTGAAAATCAAAAAGCAATCATCGATCACGAATGGGCACAAATCAACAAGGAACTTGAACAGCTTCAAAAAGAGAATGCCGCCCTGCTCGAAGACCAAATGAACTACTATGGCATCAGTATGCTGGAGTATAAAAGAAAATACATGAATGCCACTTTGGATATAGACCGGGAAACCTTCAAAAATGAATGCAGAAGGGCGATTTCCGATAAAATCACCCTACTCGAAAGCTCTCAAAGTACCAAAGGGAAATGGCTGGGTCAGGTGGAAACCTACATGTTCAAGGTTCAGTCACTCCGACTCCGGTTTGGACAGCTTACTTCCCGAATGCTGGTCAACATGGATCAATATGAAAACATCATCTCGGTATATTCAGACAGTACCCGATTCCCCGCAGAATTCACCACCCAAATCAACGGGCTAAACAATTCCCTGAAAACTCTGAAAAATAAGTTTTACGCCTCTTATAATCCAGCTAAATACATTGAGGATTCTGCTGTGATGTACATTGAGCGCCAATAGAGAGGTGACATTTAGGGACGAAGACCTGCCAGGTTTTCAAAAACCTGGCAGGTCTGAAACCAATAGGAATGGAGTGAAAGAACCATTTATCCTATAAATCTCTAAAACGGTTGGGTTTTCTGCATTTTTCTTTAATTTTTATGTCAGAGTATAAGGATTATACCTAATTTCTCTTTTTCAAGTAACAAAACCCTCAAAATGTTTACACTTCTAATTATACTGGTAGCTCTTGCCTTGATTTTGATTGCGATCATCAAGTTTGACATACACCCCTTCTTGGCACTTTTTGTAGGTGCTATCATCTATGGCTTGATGATGGGCATGCCAACAGATTTGATTGTCAAGTCAATTTCAGAAGGGTTTGGAGGAGTCATGGGCAGCGTGGGGCTTTTGATCTTGTTGGGCGTGATTTTAGGGACATTTCTTGAAAAAACAGGTGGCGCTATGGTAATAGCCGAAAAGGTGTTGAAATGGGTAGGAGAAAAGTCGGTCAACCTTTCTTTAATCCTCAGCGGCTGGATTTTGTCTATCCCAGTATTTGGGGACAGCACCATCATCATGTTGAATCCGATTGCCAAATCACTTTCCGCTAAAAGCACTATTTCTTATGCCGCAACCATCGTGGCAGTTTCCTTAGGCGCGATGGCAAGTCATTCTTTGGTACCCCCGACTCCAGGACCAATTGCTACAGCCGGAATTTTAGGTGCGGACCTAGGTCAAGTGATCTTTTATGGGGGATTGGTTTCGCTAGTGACCCTCATTCCGCTATACTTTTTTGTCCAAAATTGGGTTACCAAAATCCCTTTAAGGCCCGTATTAGTTGCCAATGAAAAAGAACTAGACAGAAAGGACAGACCCAGCTTTTTTTCTTCATTACTACCTGTATTGATTCCATTGACCTTAATCATACTGGCCTCAATAGCCAATTATCCTTCCAAACCTCTTGGTGAAGGCAATTTTATTAAGGCTATTCAATTTTTGGGAACTCCGGTAATTGCTTTGCTGATCGGAGCAATTTTATCCTTTACTCTTCCCAAAAAATTTGACAGAAAACTCCTCTCGTCTTCAGGTTGGATTGGAGAAGCGATCTTACTTGCCGCTCCTGTCATTTTAATCACCGGTGCTGGAGCGGTTTTTGGAAAAATGCTCCAAAACTCCGGCGTGGGGGATCTGGTCACCTCCACCATGAGCGATGCGAATTGGGGTATTTTCCTGCCTTTCCTCATTGCTTTTGGACTGAAAACCGCACAAGGTTCTACCACTGTAGCTATGATTACCACTGCATCGATCATTGCTCCGATTTTGGGGCCGCTGGGATTAGATTCGGAGATCATGAAAGTCTTCTCGACAGTGGCCATCGGTGCAGGTGCATTGGCAATTTCTCATGCAAATGACAGCGGCTTTTGGGTAGTGACACAACTCTCTGGTATGACAACTAAGCAGGGAAATCTATCGCACAGTCTAGGTACTCTGATCGCTGGAGTGACATCCATTACGCTGGTTTATGTGCTGAGTTTGGTGGTAGGATAAATGTCGGGTGTCGGATGACTGATGTGTGGACCCCGCTTTATCATTCGATTTTTATTGTTGACCGATGACCGATGACAATGTGGAGTCTTAAATTCATTATTCAATGCCTGACTTCCGGCGGAAGGTTAAGCGTTCGATATTCGATATTTCTTGTTTTGAATAATCCAAAACCACTAAGAACTCTTAAAAACTTAGACTTGCAGATTAGAAGGTGAACTTCTAATCTGCAGAGATTTTCCAGTAATCATTTGAGATTTCTCACCTCATACTTCTTACTTTATCTCGCCGTCCAGCCCCCATCCACAGTCAGCATCGATCCAACGAGGTAAGTCCCCGCATCCGAAGCCAAGAAAATCGCAGCGCCCTGAATTTCTTTCAGTTCGCCCCAACGACCCAAGGCAGTCGCACCAACTACGAACTTTTTCCCTTCCTCTGTATCCGCTATCGGAAGATTCATCTCAGTCAAAAATGGCCCCGGGCAAATCGCATTTACGGTTATATTCCATGGTGCCAATTCCAAAGCCAAAGCCCGGGTCATCTGCACCACCGCTCCCTTGCTCGAAGCATAAGGGGTTCGGTTAGAAAGCCCCACCAAGCCTAATGTACTCGCAAGATTGATGATTGCGCCTTTGTTATTCTCCTTCATATAGGGAGTCACTGCACGATTGGCCAACCAGGTTCCGGTGACATTTACGTCCATTACTTTGGTGAAGTCTTCATAGCTCAACTCATCGATTGCACCACGGATATTGATTCCTGCTGAATTAATCAGGATGTCGATTGATCCAAAAGCCTCGAACGCAGTTTTTGCCATTGCTTCCATAGCGAGTTTATCCACGACATCACCTGCAAAAGTCATCGCTTTGACACCATATTTCTCGGCAATCTCAGCGGCAGCAGCATCACCATCAGAAGCTTTGCGGCTGACCAGCATTACATTGGCACCAGCTGAGGCCAGTCCGGCAGCCATAGCTAACCCTAGGCCTTTGGTGCCTCCGGTGATAATGGCAGATTTACCTTTGAGTGAAAAAAGAGCGATTCCGGGAAGTTGGGAGAGGTCGAATTGGGACATGGTTTTGTTTTTTGAATTTGTAAATATGGTATTTTGATTATCCGCAATCCTGCCAGTAAGAAAGATTAGGCTATATAAAGTTGCGGATAATCGTCCACAGACGACTGTCAACAGTCCACAGCTCGTTTTTTGGAACTTCAAACCTTATTTTATTTTGCTACTGGCAAGAAAGCGGACATACATATATGGTAAAGAGTAAGTCGTAAGTAGTTAGTAAAGTCCATGGCTCCTACTCACCACTTACTTCTCACAACTTACATTGAATTTCTACAGGAGTTCACTTTTCGAAAAGGCAAGGCATTTGACCACATTCTCCTCTTCGAAAGCAAGTTTTTCTTCGGGGTTCAGGTTTTTGACTTCAGGAAGTGCCCCGGGATAAGGTTCGTCACGTACCAACCTCAGGATTTTTGCCAGATCCTGTGCGGATGGATTTTCAAAGGTTGTCCAATAGCTTTCTTCCAAACAGGGGATTTGCAAAGGATCTCGGGTAATCATTTCCAGACTGAAAGTCACGGCAGGATTATACTTTTGGCACAAGGTTACAGCTTCTTTTAAATCTACAATTCCAGTCCCCAGTGGCACCTCAGATAGCAGAAATCCATCCGAGTATGCTTTTACTCCCATATCTTTCACATGGGTGGAAAACGCAAAAGGAGCCAAGGTCCGGATCACTTGCATCGGTTCTTCGAGCAGGGACACATTATTCCCAAAGTCCAAGGTCACTCCCACCCATTCGCTGCCAAAGCTTTGAATGAGATGAGCGAGTTCGGCAGCTGTCCAATCCTTATGATTCTCCACAGCTAGCTTCACTTGGTGTTTTCGGGCAATCGGTTCCGCCAGCTGAAGTGCCTTCGTTGAGTTTATTTTGAATTCATTCCACTCCTGTTTCAACTTGAAATTTTCATAGCGTCGACCGCTTAGACAAACGGTCCTCAAAATACTTACCCCTGCCTCTTTGGCCAAAAGCACCTCTTTTTCAAACCTCGAAATATCAGCTGCATTTTTAGGAAGACCGATGCTACCCTCCAAATACATTCCTAAATTCTCACGCTCATCCCGGACTTTTCTGGCGAAGTCTTCCGCCCAACCACTTACTGTCGTCTGAATCCCTCCAGCACCTATGGAATGACAATGCCGCATGAAATCCAGTGCATCTTGGAATCCGGGATACTTGGTGCTTTCCACTTTGGAACCATAGCGAATCCCATAGGAATGGACCACAACTCCCATCGGCACGCCTTTTAAGCTTTCTGGCAAAGCCGAAAATGGAAAAGCCATGGCAGCCGCGGCTAGTCCTGATTTTCTCAAAAACTCCCTCCTACCGGAGGAAAATTCTTTATTGCTAACAATGGACTTCATTGACTGGGACATTTTTGGTTAGGGTTTGGAATTTGCTATGAGCGCTTCCATGTGCTTATTGAGTTCTGCAGCAGACCAAGGATACACCCTGCCCTGATTCAGGTGCCGGGTGGAACCTACAGTCCTACCGGTGACAGGTGGAGCTTCATTGCCCCATTCATTTCGAATGTAGGTAAGAATAGAGGCAATTACCGCATCATCCATCGTCGAATGGGAAGGCATTACCGGCAAAATCTCCGGTGCATCGTATTTTTTCCCGGCCACTTCGATTGGGCCTTCCAATCCATGAAGCATAATCAGCGAAAGCCGAACCTCGTCTCCAACCACCCACTCAGAACCTGCCAAGGGCGGCCCCATTCGAGCGGCACCTTTTCCGTTGTTTCCATGGCATCCTGCACAGGAGACCAAATACTTCTGGCGTCCGTCGGCAAATTGCTTCATGGCTTTTTCATCCAGATTCCCGGTGGAAATTACTTTTGCGGAAGGCTGATAGCCAGGCCAGGAGAAAAGTCGCTTCAGCATTGCCGTTCTATTCTGATCAATGGGCAAATCATTCCGTTTGAATATGGAAGGTTCGCTTTGTAATACCACCAGGCCGGGTTTATCAATATCCCCTGCCTGAATAGCCATACCTGCAAGGATGACAGATTCCTTCCATCCCATTTCCTTTGAATCCGAAATAGCCAAAAGTCCACTAATCTCTGACGGCTCGCTGTTAGTTATGATGGCTGAGGTGAGCATTTCCAGGAAAACTTCCCGATCAGGATTGGCCTCTGTCCAGGTTTTATTAGCCATCAGTTTTTGTAAAAAATGATACTCTTCATCCTCCAGACTACTCATAGCGGCATCCCGTATCAAGGCTAAATGACCATAGTTCTCGATGATTTGGCTTAATAAATCGGTTTTGGCTTCGTGTGAAAAAATCTCCGAACTCAGCGCCAATTGTAGCGCAACTTTATCGGAAGCTTTGCCTGCCAGATCAACTGCGACAGCTTCCAGTCGGCGCAAAATCCCGGGATCATTCACAGCTGAATTTTCTAATTGTCTAAGCGCTGTAGTTTTGAGCAGGTCATCCCCATTTTTCGATACTTCGAGCAAAAGCGCAGGATTAACTTTCCCCATTCCTTCCAATGTCCAAAGTGCATGAAATCGCCCTAACTCAGATTTTCCGTTTTTCACCAGATCTTCTAGAGGCCCTACAGCATTGGGATCATTTTTTTCTACCAAAAGCCGCTGTGCCATATCCCTAAACCAGCCGTCTTGGTGGGAAAGGTATCGGACTAAGTCCTGAATGCTTGCTTGAGAAAGCTTTGGAATCTGTTTGGAAGCAAACCCTTTCGGTACAACTCTCCAAATTCGCCCCATATGGCCAGGCGAATCCAAACCGCGCTTTAAGGTTTGCTCCTTCAGATAGGGAGTCATATAAGAGCCATGCTGCACGATTCCCTGGTACATATCGGCAAGGTAAAAACCGCCATCCGGCCCAACCGCAGCATGCACCGGACGGAATCGCTCATCGGTGGAAGCAAAAAATTCAATGCCTGGATTGGGGTCATGTGCCTCCAGAAAAACTCCTTTTTCGGTCACCACATTCCGCTTGACAAGATTTCCGGCATTTTCTAGCACGAAGATATTCCCATAATATTCCTTGGGGAAAAGCTGACTGCGATAGACCGTCGGTGCACAGGCTGAAGTAAATTCAATAAGACGACCGGCAGAATCCAGCGTACCGGGAATATACCCTCTGTTTACGGCGGGATTGGATCGGATGGGAAATACCTTTCGATCGATTGTCAGGCCATGGTCTATGCCGGTGGAAGGCTTGTGGTTTTTATTTCGGGATAAATAATTGGCTGGCACAAGATCGCCGTGAAGTTGGGACCAGTTGTAATTGTAAATCAAACGACCCTGATCATCCTGAGAAATTCCCCATTGTCCACGAAACTCGGTAGTGTCGCGAATCCAAGTCCCGTCTTGAAATCGATACCGAAGACGTGACTTGGCACTATAATACCAATTGTCGGAATTCCGCACAAAACCATTGTCGGAATGCTCGGGAATTCCATTAGCCGAATAGGTCGAATCCAGTAAAATTTTGGAATCCGCTTTCCAGTCTCCATCGAGGTCTTGGGTGATCCATAGCTTATTATTCTCTGCTATCAAGGCTCCGTTTTTGAACAGACCCAAGGCTCTCGGCATAATCAGAGAATCCAGATACACCGTCCGCTTGTCCATCAGCCCATCGCCGTCGGTATCCTCCAGGATTGCGACAGAACCAACAGGTTGCTTCTCCTCCGAACCTTCAATATCACTCATGTAGCCGCGCATTTCTACCACCCAAAGCCGTCCGTCTTCGTCAAACTGAATGATTACAGGAGATTCGACTAACGGTTCTGAAGCCACTAACTGAACTTCAAATCCGGATTCAATTTGAAAAGTTTTCAATTCCTCCTCTGCAGTCCGGGCAGGACTATCGGTTGTTTCCGGAAGAGGTCCGGACTCTTTACAGGAAAAACAAAGCAACACACCAACCGCACAAGTCAACAGGGCACTTCGAAACATAGTCAATCAGGTATTTTGGGTTTGAGCAAATGAGGAAGAAAGAATCCAACGCATTCAGGAGCATTTTCAATTTGGTTTTTATTCTTCTGATTTACAAGATCAAATCATCAAATGGAAGCATTCAAATTTGCAAGGGCAAAGTTTGGTTCACTAGACAGGAAAAAGGAAGCCATTTGCGGACTTCTCCTAACTTTGCAGAAACATAGTACCAGCATTTCCGCTTTTTACCAGTAATTTTAATAACTAATAAAAAATCCTCAAACTCTGAAATTTGGCCTACTTCGGTCATCCCTGCCCTGCCGACAGGCGGGGGTCATCCAAAATCGGACAAACGATGATCAAGGCAATAGGACCAACTGACATAATTACGGATAACCACAAAATAACACCTATGAATTTTTCCGACTTAGGACTGTCAAAAGATCTGCTTAGCTCAATCGAACGTGCAAAATATGAAAGCCCCTATCCCATACAGATTGATGCCATTCCTGCAATACTTCAGCAAAAAGACATCCTTGGACTAGCTCCCACAGGCTCGGGAAAAACAGCAGCTTACATTCTACCGATTCTTCAGCGATTGCTTCCAAAAGAAGCCCCAAGGGAGCGTTTTATTCCGGTTTTGGTGATTGTTCCGACCCGTGAACTTGCGGTACAGGTCGCAGAGGTGACTGAAAATTTCAGCCGCTTTTTGCCGCGAAAAATCAAATCCATGGCAGTGTTTGGCGGTGTCTCGATCAATCCTCAAATGATGAATCTTCATGGTGTGGAGATCCTGATTGCCACTCCCGGACGCTTGATTGACTTGCTTGGCAGGAATGCTTTGGGTATTTCCAGAATACACACGCTGGTGCTGGACGAAGCTGACAAAGTGCTGAATATGGGTTTTCGCGAAGAAGTGGAGCATATTCTGGAGCTTTTGCCAAGTCGGAGACAAAACATCCTTTTTTCGGCCACCACAGATAATGAAGTCGATGTATTGATCCAAAAACTACTCAAGGATCCTGTCAGAATTCAGGTGGAAGGGGACAATTTCACCCCTGATTTGATTGATCAAAAAGCCTATCGGGTCAGTCCTGAAAACAAGGGTCCTTTTCTCCGCCAATTAATCAATTCCGGCCACTGGAGTCAGATTTTGGTGTTTGCTTCATCTATTCGAACGGCTGATAATGTGGCAACGAAGCTCAGTAAAAACGGGATTGAAGCAGTGGCTTTCCATGGAGACAAAAGTCAGGGAGCACGAACCGAGGCATTGGCACGATTCAAATCCGGCAAGTCCCGAGTATTGGTGGCAACAGATCTAGCTGCTCGGGGTATTGACATTCAGTTTCTGCCCTTGGTGATCAATTACGAATTGCCCCGCTCACCCAAAGATTACATCCATCGCATCGGCCGAACTGGTCGTGCCGGAGCGACCGGAGAAGCTATTTCGCTCATCACTCCTGAGGAATTGCATCACTTCAAAGTGATACAAAAGAAAATGGGAAAGCGGGTGTTGTTGTTGGAGTCGGAGAATTTTGGGAAAAATGAGGAGGAATCTTAACAACAATCCCTAAAACTAACTGCTAAAATCCCCCTTACCCCCTTTGACAAAGCGTAATATTGCAAACCAAAATCCCGGAATAAAGGGGGAGTAGCGTCCAATTGAACTTCTAACGACAGAACCACTTTCCAACCACCTGCTCCCATTCCTCCTTACTTCCAAACATCCATACTTCCTTACCTCACAAAAACTCATACACGCTCCGATACGCCCCTTTTTCCTCAAAATAGCCCAAGAGCGAATCGAAAAAGGGATGATTAGCCAAGGTGCTGCTGTCACCGATCAAGATTAATTTCCGCTTTGCTCGGGTCAGAGCAACGTTCATTCTTCGCTCATCAGAAAGAAACCCAATCTCTCCTTTTTCATTGGATCGTGTGAGTGAGATCAGCATCAAATCCCTCTCTTGCCCCTGAAAACCATCTACGGTATCAATGGTAATCCAGTCCGCAAAGGCTTTTAGATTCGGATACTCGAAAGTCTCAAAGATCAAGTGCCTGATCATCCTCACTTGTGCAGAATAAGGCGCGATCAAGCCAATGGTCCAGTTTTCCTGACGAAACTTGGCAAAACCGATTCGTTTCATGGTATCATTCAGGTAAGTACATGCAAACCTCGCTTCGTCCGGATTGAAGGTACTGAGACTCTCCGCCTCTTGCTGATCTGTGTACCCTGAACCTGCCGTATCGATCCATTCCAAAACTGGCTCATCCTCTCCAAGTGCATGTGACAACGTGTTTTCGGCAGCCTGAAGCTTTCCTTTGTAAAACCATTCATTTGAAAACCCCATGATGGCAGCTGGCATTCGGTATTGGACTTCCAGCATGGTGGCAGTTATCGGCTGTCGATGAATGATTTTTTCGAAAAGGGTAACTGAAAGTCCTGCTTTTGCGGCTTCATAGGACTTGATAGTCGGGGGCAGTTGGCAATGATCACCGGCAAAAACCACCTTTTTTGCTTTCAAAATCGGTATCCAAGTCGCAGCTTCCAATCCTTGCGCAGCCTCATCAATAAATACCACGTCAAAAAGCATTCCTCTCAGATTGGAAGAAGATGCTCCAACCAGGGTACAGGCAAAAACCTGTGTTCGCTGAAAAATATCCGATCGAATGTAATCCTCCAGGTGACTGGCAGCCTCACGGATACGTGAGATCTCCCGATACATCAATTTGCGCTGGGCTCGTTCCTCAGGCCCAAAGTTTCGTCGGTATTGCTTGGCTATTTTGAGGCAGGACTCGGTTTCTTTCCGGAGTTTTTTCAGATCGCGAAAACTTTCATGAAAAGCTATTTTTGCATCCAGAGTCTGATTCAGGATCTTTTCCTCAACCCGCGCCGGATGCCCAAGCCGAAGGGTGGAAACCCCTGAATCCACCAGTTTTTCAACCAGCAGATCCACTGCTGCATTGCTTGGTGCAGTGACTAGTATACTCAGTCTCATCTCCACTGCCTGTCGAATGGCAGCTATTAATGTGGTGGTTTTACCCGTACCGGGAGGACCATGAACAATGGCGAAATCCTGAGCGGCAGCGATTTTGTGACAGGCTAGATTTTGAGAAAAATTCAAACCGGGCAGATCAAACTCCGACATTTCTTTGACCCTTGGTTTCATTTCCCCAAGTGCGATATCCCGAAGTTCAACGAGACGGATATTTTCTCCCTTGATCACCTTTTTCAGCGCGGATTCCATTTCCCGATAGCTCGCCTCATCAAAAAGCAAATCCACACCCAATCTGGAATCCTGCATCCAATCGGGGATCTCATCCGCCTGAAGTGTTACCACCATGGAATCTTTTTTTACTTGATTGACGACACCATTAACTCTATTTTCCGAGCCTTGACAGCCTTCGTGTGTTGAAAAAAAGGTGACTGATTTACCGGACGAGAATGACGAGGGATAATTGGAATCCATCCGCTCCACTTCGACTAGAAGCCGCTCACCCATCCCTATTTTATGCTTTTTGAGCAGGATTGGGTGCCATGTAATTCCTTCTTTTTTCTTATCCGCGATAGAGGTATTCAGAAATTTCTTTTTGTAATTGGCAAGGTCTTCGGACCACTCAAGTTTGAGAAGTTGGAGACCATGCTTGAGTTCTTCGAGGATATTCGGCATCTATTGGTAATTTAGAATACAAACTAAGCAAAAGTCAGCCGGTTTACCTTTTGTAGAATTAATATGAACTTTCTTGCACACGCTTACCTGTCTTTCGGCCATGTTGGAATCCTGGTGGGCAATTTGGCAGCTGATTTTATTAAGGGAAAAGAAATACAACGGTATGATAAAGAAATTCTGATTGGAATATTGCTCCATCGGGAGATCGATACTTTTACAGATTCTCACCCATTGGTCAAGGCAGGGCAAAGCTATCTCAGGCCAAGATTTAGGCATTATTCGACAGTGATTACCGATATTTTCTTTGACTATTTCTTGGGAAAAAACTGGGAAAGGTATTCGGGAATTCCGCTGGAAAGCTTTGCAAATCAAACCTATCAAACAATCGATCAACATTTGAATCTTCTTCCTGACTCGTTTAAAAATATGTTTTTCTGGATGAAAAGCCAGAATTGGTTGTATCACTATTGTGAAATTGAGGGGATTCAAAAAGCGCTCAATGGACTCAGCCGAAGAACAACTTTTGATTCGAAGATGAATGAAGCCCCGGAAGTCTTGCTGGAAAAAGAAGCAGAATTTGAGGTAATTTTTTTCGCTTTCTTCAAGGAATTAGAGACTTTTGCCCGACACAAACTCCTCGAACTACAACGAATTCATGGTAGCCATTAAGCCAAAAATATCCACATACATTTCGCTCACGCTCATTTTGTTGGTGCTTTTGATCGGCTTGATCTTGTTATTGAGAGATTTTGCCTACACAGGCAGCTTCGCGCTTTGGTTTTATTTGGTAGCCTGCTCCCTGATCACCTTAGTATTATTGATGCTTTTGGTCAAAATGATGGCAGGATGGAGATTTATTACAGCCGGAAAGGACCACATTATCATCAAGTTGCCGCTTAAAGGAATGACCAAAGTTTATCCAATTAATGAGATTCTGCTTTGGGAGGAAGAAGTAGTCGTAGCAAACAAAAAAGAATTCAAACAGGTGACCATTTCATTTACAGATAAAAATTCAATCTCAGTCTCCAATCATGAGCATGAATCGTATACCGAATTGATCAACTATCTGAAGAAAAAAGCAATAAAGCAGATGATCAAAAACAAAAAAGCCTGATCGCTCAGGCTTTGGATTATTTTCTGGTTCTAAAATTCTTGTCGTAGAGTTCAATACCTTCACGGATGATTCGCATGGCATCCTCCTTACCCAAGAAATCCTCTACTTTTACTTCTTTGTTTTCCAGCTTTTTGTAATCTTCAAAGAATCTGTGAACTTCTTTCATCAAATGAGGCGGCAATTCGTCAATATCATTGATGTAATTGACAGACTGATCCCCAGCTGCAACTGCAATAATTTTATCATCTGCTTCTCCACCGTCTACCATTCGCATGACTCCGATGACTTTGGCCGGAACGAGAGTCATGGAAGGTATGTCTATCTGCGAAATAATCAAGATGTCCAAGGGGTCATGGTCTTCACAAAAGGTTTGTGGAATAAAACCATAATTAGCAGGATAATGGACAGCAGAAAACAACACCCGATCAAGCATCAACATGCCTGTTTTCTTGTCGAGTTCATACTTTCCTTTTGATCCTTTTGGGATTTCAATTACGCCCATTACATATTCAGGGGCATCTTTCCCGATGTTGACATCATGCCAAGGGTTAATCATATTTTTTTGGATTTTAATAAAAAATGGCCAATTGCCGAGGCAAAGATACAAGCCCGAAGCAATTTTTTACTTTTAAAATTTCCCTTTATTCAAGGTAGGAAGTGTGACTGTAATAGTTGTGCCTTCGTTAATTTCCGAATTCAAATGAATTTTCCCTCCCATTTGCTCTACAGATTCCTTGACCATGTACAATCCTAGACCGGTACCTACGTTCTTTTGAGTAGCTCTGGTAAATAGGTTAAAAACTTCCTCTCGGAAGCGTTCTTCGATACCAATTCCATTATCCTCCAAAACGATGATGGCCTCTTCCTCCATCACATCAATGGTGAGGCTAATCCACTTTTGACCACCTTGATCTTTTTGAAATTGAACTGCATTGCTAAAAAGGTTATTTAGGATTACACGAATTTTAGCCTCATCGGAGAAAAAAGGTGATTGCTGATTAACCTGAATCTCAATTTTAAAATGTCTAAGGTCGAATTTTTCGCGATAGGCTTCCATCTGCTGATTGACTATATCCTGAAAGTGGATTTCAGTGATCTTATGATCAATCTTGGTAGACCGATAAAAGTCCAACATTTTATAAATAAAATCATCGAGTTTGACCGTAGCTGTATCGATCATTTCAAAATATTCCAAGGCGTTGGGATCACTAATTTCTAATTTTGCCAACTTGGAAATACCCGAAATACTCATCAGGGGCCCCCGAAGCTCATGTGACAAACTGTAAACGAATTGATTCATCTCAGAATGAAGCTTCTGGAGTTTAATGCTTTTTTCCTTCAATTCACGCCTCATGAAGAAAATATCAGCCGCATTTTTGATGGAATTTTTAATCTGCTCAATATTCCAAGGCTTGTCAATAAATCGATAGACCTCACCTTTATTGATCGCATCGATGACACTCGCTATATCAGAATAGCCTGTTAAGAGTATCCGAATAGGATCAGGATTGATTTTGATCATCTGCTCAAAAAACTCGGTACCAGTCAAGCCAGGCATCCGTTGATCAGCAATGACTACATGAATTTCTTCATCTTTGACGATTCGAAGACCCTCTTCAGCATCTATTGCTGTAAAAATCTTGAAGTCCTTACGCAGGGTAGCCCGGAACGACTTTAGATTATTATCCTCATCGTCAATATAGAGCACATGAATTTTATCATTCATTCTTTGGGACATTTTGGTAAATCGGAAGAGAAATAATAAAAGTTGTCCCCTGGCCTTCCTCGGTCACTACCTCCAGAGTTCCTTTGTGATTTTCAATAATAGAATAAACTATGGAAAGACCCAAACCTGTACCTTTCCCGACAGCCTTTGTTGTAAAAAAAGGTTCGAAAATTCGTTGCTTCACTTTTTCAGGCATCCCTGGACCATTATCCTCAATTTCAACAATTACATGATCCGCGAAGGGCTTAGTACGAACAGTTATCTTTGGATCGCTAATATTATCCAAATTATCTGACAAAGCATGGACGGCATTGTTGAGGATATTCATAAACACCTGATTGATCTTACCGGCAAGGCATTCAACCAGTGGAAGTTCGCCAAATTCTCTGATTATTCTGATTTTACTTGGGATTGTACTATTCAAAAGAATTATTGTACTGTTTATTCCGTCATGAAGATCAACTTTTTTCACATCTTGCTCATCTACTCGTGAGAAAATCCGAAGTCCCTTGACAATTTCAACAGTCCGCTTGGCCCCGTCATCCATGCCTTTGAGCAGTTGTTCCACTTCTTCCAAGACGTAGTCAAGTTCAAGATCTTCTTCTAGTTGTTTGGCTTCTTTTTTGGTGTTTTCGGTAAATTCCCGCTGACCGGAGCTCCTATAAAACTCGACGATTTCCATGATATCTTTAATGTCACGTCTAAGCGGAGTAATGTTAGAGCTGACGAAATTTATCGGATTGTTGATCTCGTGAGCTATACCTGCGGTTAATTGGCCTAAAGATGCCATTTTTTCCTGGTTTACAAGTTGGCTTTGGGTATTTTGAAGCGTACGGAGCGCATGCTCTAACTCATCTGTCCTGATTCTCACCTTTTGTTCAAGCATATTATTTTGCTCCCGGATCAGCTGTTCATTTTGATTGAGAATCTGAAGTTTTTCAGCTTGCTCGTCTTCTTTTTCTTTTTTAAGAATATTGATTTTATCAGCCAATGCAAAAGAAAGCAATACTACTTCAAGGGCAGACCCAAAAGGCATAATGTAAGCCGTCAGATTATTGGTAGGAATAATACCCATTTCGCTAAACACAAAAAGGAAGATCCCAATCATAAAAACAGACCAAGCCAAAAGGTAATAGCGGGCAGGGCGGTAGCCTAACCTAAGCGTAGCCCATGCTACAAACAACACATATAATACTACAATTGACTGCGTGACCAAAATAACCTGATAACTCAGCGTGGTGGAAAAAATAAAAGCATTAACCAAAATGAAAAAGTAAACAAAATATATGATGTTAAAACCAAAATCCAATTTTGGCACATAATGCTTGGTAAGTAAGAAAATTCGTAAAAACCAAATCCCAACAATACTTACTAGGGAAGAAAATATAACAACTGATCTTATGTTCATCCAATCCCACTCAGGCCAAATTAAGACTTGAGTAAAGCCTAGAATGGAGGCTTGGGCAAACCAAACCAAAACAGTATGAAGTACATAGACCAAATAAATCTTATCTCTAACAGAAAAATATAAAAATAAGTTATAGAAGAATAAACCAATAAAAATCCCAGTCAATAACCCAAAGAAAATATTCTCAAAATCTATGATTGATTTAAATTCCTCATCTTCAACTATATATGCTAGAAAAATCTTTTTATCTGTATTATCAATTTTTAAAAGCAAAAAATCTGACGCCAATTCTTGGGGAGTTAATTGAAACACAATTTTATGAGACTGAAAGTGCCTTTTTTCAATCCCTGTCAACCTACCACTCACTTGGTAATTACCTACTTCACCATTTTGTACAGGATACAAATAGACATAATCCAATGAGGAAGAGTTCAATACAAGTAAAGGATTGGAATAAGAATCAAATTTCTTTGACTCGATTTTAATCCAAACCACCTTGTTGTTTATACCAAAATTAAAGTTGTAGCAATTATTACTCGAAAAAAAGTTTACTCTATCAATAATTCTATCCACCCCAATTTCTTTTTCCTCCATTAAGTAGGTGAAACAATCAAGCTTAGACAAATTCTCTTGAGCAAAGGATTCCTTTGAAAAGGACAGTATTAACCCAAATAATAAAATTATAATTTTATACATCTTTTCTCCAATCAGGATTTAAAAGTAATAAATCATACTCCACTAAAAACTCTCCCTTTGGTCCTACTTCTGTTTTAACACATTGCAAATTATTTCTTAAATCTTGAATTATTTTACGCTCATTTGGATCAGCATTCGGAAGTCTATCTGGATCCTTCATAACTATGGAAGTAGCAACCAAATCCAGTTTTGGATAAAAAAATGTTCCTGAATTACCAATACCCTCTTCTATCTCAAATCCTTTTTGAAGCGAAGGCTTTAAAGTATATTCCGCTACCAAGGCCAATAAAGAGCCTAATTTTAGTTGTGTGACTATAGCAATTCCTGCACGGATCAACAAGACAGCGCCGACACCATACCCTGATATCGATTTGGAATTCCACAATCCAGAAACTTCTCCCGTCCCTTTAATAGAATACCCTTTTACAAGATCGAAAATTTTGTGATCAACCTGTGATACCGCCATTTCCATTGGCAGAGGGTAATCTGGGTGGGCAATATGAATCCTTAGACCACTCACTACTTCACCTGTATCTTCCAATTCAACAGTAACGACATAGACAAAGGGATTTAAAATCCAATCATTATTAGAGGATGTAACTTTTGTAACACCATACTGCTTCAATACATCCGCATGTCCTTTAACAAATTTCTCACATCGCCCTGGTTCATCTATCGCTCGAAACGCCTTGAACTTAAACATTATTAAATTAGAATTAAGGTGTCTTCAACATCTCGACGGTAAGCTCTAACACTTGGTTCACCTGCTACATTTAACCTAAACATAAATAAATCCTGCTTTTCAGCATTTTTTTTAAATATGTTATCGAATTTAGTTTTCAATTTTATAATTTCTTTCTCTTCTTCCTTCGAAAACCCATGGTTAGCTTCTTGAGAAACCCTATGAAAGATAAACAACATAGCCGTGACTGGCTGAAAGCTAATGCCTAACATATTGGCTTTGATCCAAATTCTTTGTAATACCCTTCCCCCTTCTAAGTACGATTTAGAGGAAAAGTCATCCCCCTGTAGCACCATTATACAAGAAGAAGAACACATGGTATCTTTAGAGATTTTGGTGAGTCCGTATCCCATTAGAAATTTTCGAAAGAATTTAACTGTTCTGGGATCTTTAAGCAAACCCATTGCTGCTTTTTCCGTTCCGGATAGCTCCAAAGTTTCAATATCAATTCCATCTTTTGTTTGAATGGCATCTTTTTCAGTCCACCTGACTTCTTTGATAAAATCCATCAAACCCTCTTCATGGAAAAACCGCATCCTATCCATTCCGCCAACTATTTCAGAAAGACTTTCTATATCATTTTTATCCTCTGTAAACTTAATTGAAAGCCCTTCATTTTCTGCGAAAGCCGCTAATTCCACCAATTGTTCCAAGGGAAGTAGTTGTCTGCTGTTATTTTTTCTATTGGTACATCGCAAGGAAATCCCGTCTGCTAATTCCAAATATGGGACTGAAATTGGGAACTTGAATTTAGCAATAAAGCGAATAGAGCAAATCAAGTCTTGCTCAAATTCCTGAATTTGATCAATAAATTCTACTTCAATTCCTTCTTTTGCAGTTATCAATCTCAAATTTTCCAACGCTGCTCCAAAGGCTATCAAGGATCCGGAACCCTTGAAATCAAGCATCGAATGACTTCTTTCTTTGTCATGAAAAAGATGAAGAATTCCTTTGGAATCAAATACCCAAATCCATGGTTGAATATTGCCACCAGAAGGAGCCATGTTCGCAAATGAAAGAATCAATTTGAGTTCCTCTAAAGAAAGAATATAGCCAGACTGCAGGATATTATCAGGGAGCATTTTCAAAAACTTTTTTGAAAATGTCGAAACACTTAATTTTTTTGGCTGGACCTCAATTTCTTCAACTTGATCAATTTTGATGATCTCATCAAAATCAACATAAAATCTCCCGGACGGCACATTGTCTCCCAAAAGTAACCTCCTGCCGACATGGGCAACGGAAGCACCTCCTAAAAAAACACCTGAAGCCAATTGAGGCCAAGAAGTAATTGAAGAACCTATTTCTAGGAGCGAGGCTTTCATTCGTAGGGAGAGCGTTTCTAAACCTGTTATCTTTAAAACTATGGCGACTCTTTCTTTATTAGAAAGGTTAGCCAATTCGTCTTTTGTAATCCCTTCCAACATTCCATGGAAAATCTTCCTTTTTGGTTCTACATCAAATCGCTCAATATCCAGCATTCCACGATCCGAGGTATCCATCATCACAGGAATTTGCTCTAACTTGGCCCTTTCCCTAATTAATACTTTAATATCTAGGCTATCACACTCATCCACAAGCAAATCAAGCTTCCCATTTGCGGTTAAAAAATCCCCAATATTATCTTCATTAATACCCTCCCGAAACAGCGTAACTTTCAAATAGGGATCTATTTCCGAAATTTCCCGTGCAGCAATCACTACTTTTTCTATTCCTAGGCTAGTAACTCCAGCTTTTAAACGATTAAGATTACTCAACTCCAGTATATCAAAATCAGCTAAACGCATTTCTCCACAGCTACGCTCTAAGGCCATTGCGAGAGCAATACTTTGGCCTACTGATAAACCGACTATTCCGACTTTTTTATCGCCTAATTCCTGTTGCTCAGAAGGAGTAATTTTGAAATTATTACGTACAGTCCTAACCCTAATAAAATCTTTTTCCGGTAATAGGTGTACAAGGGTGTATTTCCAAGGATAATAAACCCAATTTCCAAATCGCTCTTTATCCTTATCCCTGAAAAAATCTCTAACCCGCTCTCGAAGCTCTTCTTTACTGAATTGGTATTCGGGAGATTGAGATTTTATTAAATCTGAAACTTGGCTGTCAATTTCATCTACCACGTAAATAAACGAATTGGCCTTTAGATTTTGGATTTTCTCCAAATCTGATTGATCAGAAGGATTATATAATACGGGGTAAACCTGATCTCCCAGATCAAATTTGGAATAAGTAAGCATATTGACTCGGGGTGATGAACCTCGGTAAATATAATTTATTAAGGCATATGTAAAACTTTTTAGTAGTCAATTTATTTACCGGATTGTTTCCAACTTTTCCCCAAAATGAGAAAGCCATAAAGTCGGTTTGTTTCATTAGTTGGAAAAAAGAGTAATTTTAACCTGATTTATCGCAATATTGGATTTGATGAGCACGCAGCAAGAAGAAAAAATTAGAATTCTGTACGTCGACGATGAGGAAAATAATCTTCAGGCGTTTAAGGCTACTTTCAGAAGGGATTACAAAATATTTCTTGCAATCTCCGCCAAGGAAGGCACCGAAATACTTGAAAAAGAGGAGATTGACATCATAATCACTGATCAAAGAATGCCCGAAAAAACGGGTGTTGAATTTTTGGAAAGCATTATTCCTTTTTATCCACAACCAATCCGTGTTCTCCTTACCGGATACACAGACGTTCAAGCCGTAATCGACGCTATCAACAAAGGCCAAGTCTACCACTACCTTACCAAACCTTGGGAAGAAGATTACCTTAGGACCGTGATCAAAAACGCATTCGAAGTCTACTCGCTCAGAAGGGAAAACCAAAGACTAACCAATGCATTGCTGAAGGCAAATGAGCAACTGGAATTTCTTCTTCGCCAGAATTTACTTTCCTGATATCAATATCTGGCAGCCAGCAGCAGCTGTAGTTCCTTGTGATTTAATCCAAACTTTCGTGCTAAAAACGCATTTGTAAGACTGCCTCGATAGGTATAGACTCCACGCAGGAACCACTTGTAGTTGAAAATCATTTCTTCTGCCCCACCCAAATCGGCCATTTGTAGAATAAGTGGAGTGAAAATATTACTCAGCGAATAAGAGGCCGTTCTTGCCACCCGGGAAGCGATGTTGGGTACGCAGTAGTGGATAACGTCATGCATTTTGTAAACCGGATCATCATGAGTGGTCATTCGGGCTGTCTCTATACATCCCCCTTGGTCAATTCCTACATCGATGATTATACTTCCATGAATCATATTGGCAACCATTTCCTCGGTAACCACAATCTTATTTCTTCCTTTTTCCGCGCGTAAGGCACCAATCACTACATCGGCTTCTGAGAGTGCCTGACCTAAACTGAAATTATCAATAGTAGAGGTATAAATCTGCTGACCCAAAAGCTGCTTGATTCGTCTAAGCTTGTAAATATGGTTGTCAAATACTTTGATGTTTGCTCCCAAACCAATGGCAGTTCGGGCAGCATATTCGGCTACAGTACCCGCACCAATAATGACAACCTGAGTAGGTGGAACACCCGTCACACCTCCCAGAATCATTCCCTTACCTTCATTAACGCTGGACAGGTATTCTGAAGCAATGAGCATAACGGTACTTCCGGCAATTTCTGCCATGGCTCTGACTACTGGCATTCCCCCAACTTTGTCTTCGAGATATTCAAAAGCTACTGCAGTAATCTTTTTTTCATTGAGTGCTTTAATAAACTCGGCATCATGCTTTTCCAATTGTAACGCAGAAATCAAACAGCAGCCAGGAGACATTTCAGCAATCTCCGCCACACTCAAAGGGTCAACTTTCAGGACTACATCTGCCGACAGAACTTCCTTACGGGAATAAGCGATTTTTGCCCCTGCATCTGAATAATCCTGGTCCTTAAACTTGGCACTTAGGCCTGCCCCGGTCTCCACTATTACCTGAATATCATTATTACTCAGCAATCCAACAGCTTCCGGAGTTAGTACAACCCGCTTTTCCTGTGAAGAAATTTCCTTGGGAATTCCTACATGAAGTGGCTTGGCACCTTTTTTCACCTGCAAAGGTGATTCTTTAGCAATCAGACTAACAGAAGTGAGTTCGCTTAATTCAGTTGACATCTTGGGCATGTTGAAGGGTGATGGTTCTGTCTAGTACAGAATCCGAGATTATCCTAATGAGCAAAAATTCATTGGGGAGAAATTGGGCGATTTTTTCAGCCCATTCAATCCAGCAATAATCGCCACTATAAAAATACTCTTCTATTCCGATATCCAATGCCTCGGTAGGATCATCCAATCTATAAAAATCAAAATGATAAATTTTGATTCCTGAGGAGGCATCATATTCGTTGACGATCCCAAAGGTCGGGCTGCTTACCTGATCGTGCACGCCCATTTCTTTTGAAAGCGCCTTGATCATGGTCGTCTTTCCAGCACCCATTTGGCCCTGAAAAACCCAGATCTTTTCACTACCCGCAAATGCAATAATTTGACGTGCAGCATCTTGAATCTGATCGAGTCGGTATTGGACGGTAATCAATGGTATTTTATCGTTTGGCTGTCAGGTGCACAATTGGCACAATCATTTCCTCCAAAGATATACCACCATGCTGAAAAGTGTCCTTATAATAATTGACATAATAATTATAGTTGTTTGGATAGGCGAAAAAATAATCCTCCACTGCAAAAACATACGAGGAAGAAACATTCAATCGCGGCAACTTTGCATCCTCAGGTTTTTTAATTTCAAATACCTTTCCGTGCTCAAAATTCAGGTTTTTCCCCTGCTTGTAACGGAGATTGGTCGTCACATTTTTGTCTCCGATGATTCGATAGGGTTTGTTTACTTTTTTGGTACCGTGGTCAGTAGTGACAATGACATCCGCTCCCGCACTTTGGATTTTTTTGAATAAATCGAATAGTGAGGAATGCTCAAACCAACTTCGGGTAAGTGAGCGATAGGCCGACTCATCCGGAGCCAGTTCACGGATCATTTTCATGTCAGTTCGGGCATGAGACACCATGTCTACAAAGTTGTAAACCAGAATATTCAGATCATTCTGTAGGAAGGTGTGGAATTGATCCAAAACTGCCTTCCCCTGCTGGGTCTGAATGATTTTGTTGTAGGTAAACTTTATCGGAAGACGGTTTTTGTCCAGATTGATCCGAATCCAATCTTCTTCGAATTTATTTTTCCCTTCATCAGAATCTTCATCTTCCCAAAGCGACGGATAAAATCGCGCCATATCCAATGGCATCATACCACTGAATAATGCATTTCTGGCAAAGGCAGTGGTGGTGGGTAAAATACTGTAATAAGTCTCCTTTTCCTGGACATTGAAATATGGATTCAGCAGATGCTCCAAAACTTCCCACTGATCCAAGCGGAGGTTATCTATCACGATGAGGAACAAAGGTTTTTTGTCTTTCAAAACCGGAAATACTTTCTCCTTCAAAACCCGGTGGGAAAGCAGGGGTTTATCGGTGTTTTTTTCCTCCATCCAATCCAAATAATTGTCTTTGACAAATCTGGCAAAAGAGGTATTGGCCTCGGATTTTTGATTATCCAGGACCTCCAGCATGTTCTTGTTTTCTGTAGAATCAATCTGTAATTCCCAAAAAATCAGCTTCCGGTATAGGTCAGCCCAGTCTCTGTGATCCTGTGCATCTCCTAAAGCCATACTGATTTGCATGAATTCCTGCTGATAATTCTGAGTTGTCTTGGTGTCGATCAGTTGTTTGTTCTGAAGGATTTTCTTTACCGAAAGCCAAATCTGACTTGGATTGAGCGGTTTGATCAGATAGTCAGCAATTTTGCCGCCTATCGCGTCGTCCATGATGTGCTCTTCTTCACTTTTGGTGATCATCACCACCGGAATCTGCGGCTTAATCTGCTTGATCTGCTGAAGGGTTTCCAATCCCGTCATTCCCGGCATCATTTCATCCAAAAAAATCACATCAAAGTTCCGCTCTTCAACCTGTTCTATCGCATCTACACCCGAATTCACTGTAGTGATCGCATAGCCTTTTTGCTCCAAAAAAAGAATGTGGGGTTTAAGCAGATCGATTTCATCATCGGCCCAGAGGATATTGAATTTTTGAGACATGTGTATTTCCCTTTCTTTTAAAATTATAATTACTTTTGAGTCAATCAAATGAGTGCTGATTGAAAAGCCAGAAAATAATTAATGATCCAGTTTATGGATTCATTACCATCCCGAGTGAGTTAATTTTCACAATCATTGACCATCCTTACTTCCAGAGATTACGCCGGATCAGACAGTTGGGTTTGACAGACTTTGTCTATCCCGGTGCGCTCCATACACGATTCCACCATGCCATAGGCGCGATGCATCTGATGAGCATTACGCTGGACAATCTACGAATTAAAGGCACGGAAATATCCGATCAGGAATATGAAGCTGCCTTGATTGCAATTTTACTTCATGATATCGGACACGGGCCGTTTTCTCATGCGCTCGAATCCAGTCTCCTCAAAGGAATTCCCCATGAAGCGCTATCGCTTATGACTATTGAACTCCTAAATGAACAATTAGGAGGTCAATTAGCGCTCGCTTTACGAATTTTTAAGAATCAATATGATCGGAAATTCCTGAATCAATTGGTGTCCAGCCAATTGGATATTGATCGATTGGACTACCTTCAACGCGATTGTTTCTTTACGGGAGTTTCGGAAGGTACAATCGGGGCAGATCGAATCATCAAAATGATGGCTGTCAAGGACGGACAGTTGGTAATCGAGGAAAAAGGGATTTACTCCATTGAAAATTTCCTGAGTGCCCGTAGATTAATGTATTGGCAGGTCTACCTTCACAAAACGACTGTCAGTGCAGAAAAAATGCTTATCAATCTCATTCAAAGAGCAAAGAATCTCGCTCAAGCCGGAATAAAATTTACTGTGACTGAGGAGTTTGAATTTTTCCTCAAAAATAACTTCGAACTCCAAGACTTCAGAAATGACCGAAGAATCCTAGAAAGCTTTTTGAGTTTGGATGATTTTGATATCTGGGGTGCAATCAAACTTTGGAAAAGCCACGAAGACTACGTGCTTCGCAATATTTCTCAGATGTTTTTGACTCGAAATCTTTTCAAGATTAATTTGGTCAACGAGCCATTTTCAAGTGCTGAACTTGAAGAAATGAAAGTTAAAACGCTCAAAAAGCTTCAGATACCTGCGATCGACATCGATTACTTTTTTTGTTCGGGAAAAGTGAGCAACTATGGCTATTTGGCTACCGATCGAATTAATATTTTGACCAAAAAAGGAAAGGTAATGGACGTGGCTTTGGCAGCAGATTTACCGAATATCAAAGTAATGAGTAAGATCGTGGAGAAACACTACATATGTAAGGCTAAAAACCTAATTTTAACCAAATAAACTCGTTAGCTAGTTATGGAATTCACAGTAGGCCAACTTGCCGCACTTTTAGAAGGAAAAGCAGAAGGAGATGAAAATCAAACGGTAAACCGGCTTGACAAAATCCAAGATGGCAAATCGGGAGGGATCAGTTTTCTAGCCAATGAGAAATACGAGTACTTTCTGTACGAGACCGATTCAACCGCAGTCATTGTCTCAGAGGATTTTATTCCCACAAAATCATATAAAACTACACTCATACGGGTAAAAGATGCCTATGCGGGATTTACTAAGCTGTTGGAAGCATACACACAATTCACCAAAGCCATGGTAGTGGGCGTAGAAGAACCCAGCTTCATCCATCCTTCCAGTGTAATCGGAGAAAATTGTTACCGGGGGGCATTTTCTTACATCGGGAAAAATTGCCAACTGGGCCAAAACGTAAAAATCCATCCCCAAGCATTCATCGGTAACAATGTAAAAATGGGTGATAATTGCATCATTCATTCCGGAGTCAAAATCAATACCGATACGCAAATCGGTAACAATTGTGAAATCCTACCCGGAGCTGTAATCGGAGCCGATGGATTCGGCTTTGCACCACAGCCAGACGGCACATTCAAAGCAATCCCTCAAATCGGTAACGTAATATTGGAAGACGATGTAAGGATTGGCTCAAACACCACCATCGATTGCGCCACTATGGGCTCGACTATTATCCGCAAAGGGGTTAAAATAGACAATCAAGTACATATAGCACATAACGTGATCATCGGCGAAAATACGGTCATTGCAGCTCAAACGGGTATTTCCGGCTCAACTGAAATCGGAAAAAACTGTGTTATCGCAGGAAAAGCAGGAATTGTAGGACACATTAAAATTGCAGATCATACTACTATAGGAGCCAACACAGGCATCAGTAAGTCCATTAAAAAATCTGGTCAGACACTCTTTGGATATATGTCCATGGACCTAAAAGATTTTTTGAGATCCTATGCACTTTTCAAAAATCTGGACGGCCTGGAGAAGCGAATCAAAGAACTGGAAAAAAAGGGCTAATTTTGAAGCTTTGAAATTCCGAAAGGAAAAAAAATCATGAAATCGAGCATCGCTAATAAGTCACTAACTAGGATGATTGTCAACCGTGCGAGATTCCATATGCCCTCTGAAGGGCAAATTATAATCATATGAAAGTAAAACAACATACCATTAAGAGACAGGTGGAACTTTCCGGGGTTGGACTTCACACCGGGGTAGTTTCCAACATGACTTTCCAACCCGCCCCCCCAAATCATGGCATCAAATTTCAGCGGATCGACCTCGAAGGGAGACCAACAGTGGACGCAGATTGCGATTTGGTTGTGGATGTTTCCCGTGGTACTACTTTAGAACAAAACGGTGCAAGAGTTTATACCGTGGAGCATGTCTTGGCAGCATTGGTAGGACTTGAGATTGATAACGTGATGATCCAGTTGGATGGTCCAGAGCCTCCGATTATGGATGGATCCTCGATCCAGTTTATTGAGGTTTTGGAAGATGCCGGTTTTGAAGAACAGAATGCCCTCAGAAGATTTTTTGAAGTTCAAGAAAGTATCCAATATAAAGATGTCGCTCGCGAAGTGGAAATGGTAGCTCTCCCCACTGATAATTATCGCGTGACTGTGATGGTGGATTACAATTCCCCCGTACTGGGAAGTCAGCATGCCTCCATCACAGACATCAGCCAGTTTAGATCCGAAATCGCCTCCTGCCGAACCTTCTGCTTTCTTCATGAACTTGAAATGCTGTATAACTCCAACTTGATCAAAGGCGGAGATCTGAATAACGCAATAGTGGTAGTCGATCGGGTCGTAGAAAAGGATGAATTGGCCAATCTGGCCAAAATGTTCAATAAGCAATCCGTAGAGGTCAAGAAGGAAGGGATTCTAAATAATGTAGACTTGAGATACAGAAATGAGCCTGCCCGTCACAAATTACTTGATGTCGTTGGGGATCTAGCCTTGGTTGGAAGGCCGCTTAAAGCACAAATTCTGGCTGCCCGCCCAGGGCATGCCGCGAATGTGGCCTTTGCCAAAAAGCTAAAAAGAGCTATGGAAAAAGCCGGAGCCTCCCATATTCCACATTACGATCCAAAGCTCCCTCCGGTAATGGATATCAATCAGATCAGCAATATCCTACCACACCGGTACCCATTTCAATTAATTGATAAAATTATCTATCTGGATGAAAATGTGGTGGCCGGAGTGAAAAATGTAACAATGAACGAACCATTTTTCATGGGACACTTTCCCGGCAATCCTGTAATGCCGGGAGTACTCCAAGTTGAGGCAATGGCTCAAACCGGAGGTATTTTGGTCTTGAGTACAGTCGATGATCCGGAAAATTACTGGACTTACTTTCTTGGAATAGAAAATTGCAAATTCAGAAAAATGGTATTGCCAGGCGATACCTTAGTTTTTAAATGTGAACTTTTGGCACCAATCCGCAGAGGAATAGCAAAGATGAAAGGCGAAGCCTACGTTGGAAATACACTCGTCTGTGAAGCTGTGATGACTGCCAGTATAACTCGAAAAGAATCATGATCAGCAGCATGTCTTCTATTCATCCCGGCGCAACACTTGGGGGGAATGTTCAAGTAGATCCCTTTACTATGATCCATGAGGATGTGATCATCGGTGAAAATTCATGGATTGGTTCTAATGTAACTATTTATCCGGGAGCTAGAATCGGTAAAAACTGTCGTGTTTTCCCAGGAGCAGTGATTGCAGGTGTCCCACAGGATCTGAAGTTTCAGGGGGAAGATTCTACAGTCGTCATCGGAGACAACACCACCATTAGAGAGTGTGTCACCATCAGTCGTGGCACTGTGGACAAACAAACCACCATCATCGGGAATAATTGTCTTTTGATGGCCTATGTACACATAGCCCACGACTGTGTCATCGGAAGTAATGTGATCATTGCAAACTCCGTTCAAATCGCCGGGCACGTATCGATAGACGACTGGGCAATCATTGGAGGATCCAGCGCGGTACACCAATTTGTAAAAGTTGGAATGCATGCCATGATCTCGGGAGGTTCATTGGTCAGAAAAGATGTTCCGCCATTCACCAAAGCTGCTCGGGAACCTCTTTCTTATGCAGGGGTCAATTCTTTGGGAATGAGACGACGTGGGTTTTCCAGCGAAACCATCTCACACATCCAGGAAGTCTACCGCTACCTTTTCCTCAATAGTCTCAACAACAGCCGGGCTCTTGAAGAGATCGAAGTCAACCTGCCTGCAACCAAGGAACGAGATGAAATCCTAAACTTTATCCGATCCTCAGAACGAGGAGTAATGAAAGGCTATATCAATTGATATGGTGAAATCGAGCCTGCCTGCCTAAGGCAGGTTTGGCCTTTAAAAAACAAATGTTAATCCTATGAAAATCCAGTTGCATGAGGCTTCTAAGCGCTTTGAATACGAATGGATTTTTAAAAATTTAAGCCTTCAACTCAAGAAGGGAGATTCTCTTGCAATAACCGGGGGTAATGGATCGGGAAAGTCAACTTTGCTTAAATGCCTTTCCGGAGCAATCCCTTTTTCATCCGGAAATATCACTTTTGAATCTGAGGGAAATCTTATTCCCGAATCAGAATGGTATAACTATCTCTCAATTTCAGCACCTTACCTGGAGTTACCTGAGGAGTTCAGGCTCATCGAACTAATTGACTTTCATTTTAAATTCAAGCGTCCTTTCAAACAGGTCCAACCCAAAGAATTGATTGAGATACTTTACCTCGATCAGCATGCAACAAAGCCTGTTTCCCAATTTTCTTCAGGCATGAAGCAACGACTTAAATTGGGAATTGCTTTATTTTCAGACGTGCCGCTTGTTTTGTTGGATGAACCGACCTCCAATCTTGATAAAAAGGGGATTTCCTGGTACACTGACTTGATTAAAAATTTCCAAAATGACAGAATTCTCGTTATATGCTCCAATGAGCCCCGAGAATATGAGTTTTGTTTACAAAAACTTGCTTTGGAAGATTTTAAGTAAAAAATTAACCTTTGAACTCTGCTTGATATCTTTAATTTTACAGCATTAAAATTTAGTTTTTATGAAATCGAGCATGATCCCGTATTTACGGGATCACACACTGGGATGATTATTCTCCATGCGAGATTCCATTTGGCCTTTCAAAAACAAATTATAAACAGATGAAATTAAACGTGTGGAAAGTGGCCTTTGCGGCTTTACTGTTTGTGAGTTTACAGTCTTGTGGCGGCGATGATCCTACTCCAACTCCCCCAAAAACACCTGAACAAATCGCTACTGAAGCTTTGACGGGAACTGGAGCCCAAACTTGGGGAATTGCCGGTGGAGGTAGAGTTACCCGAAGAGGAAATAATGTTACAGACCTCTATTCGACTTTTGAGCTGATTCTCAACTCTGGTTCTTCCAAAACCTACACCACAAGAAATAGTAATGATCTATTTGATGCCAATGGAAATTGGGCGTTTGCAGGAACCAACTTTGATAAAATCACTCTGACTGGAACCAAACCTGCAGCTGCAAGAGAAATGTCGTTTACCCAGACCGGCACTAACCTAAAACTGGTATTTTCCATCCCGGCACCCGGCGCAAGAATTAACGGACAGTTTGCTATTGCGGGAGATTATGTGTTTGATTTGATTAAAAAATAATGTGATTATCCGCAATTCTACCAGTATGCTAAAATTGAACTTGAAAAGAGCGGATAATCGTCGACAGACGACCGTCCACAGTCCACAGCTCGTCTCATCGGACTTCTAGCCTTATTTCCTATGGCAACTGGTAAGAGAGCGGATATACAGAAAAAATAAAAATAAACTCTAAAAAATCGAAAGGGAGTCCACTAAGCTCCCTTTTTTATTTCAAGGTCACCAATGTAACTCCAGCACCACCACGATCGGCGTGTTCGTCTTCCATTTTACCTACCGGCGGCATGGCTCTGAGTAGATTTCTGGTGATTTCACGCAGAATTCCGTCTCCTTTTCCATGAACGATCCGTAAGTGTTTCACACCAAGCATATGCCCCTCATCGATGAATGTCTGAATCAAGGATAGGATCTCCTCTCCCCGCTTGCCTCTCAGGTCAAGATTTGGGGAGTAGTCCATCATCTTAGCATTGGTATTGTAATTCCCCCGCTGTGCCAATGCCTTCTGCTCTTTTTTGACCTCCGTTTTTGAGATTTTCTCCAATCTGGAAAGCTTGACATTGGACTTCAAATCTCCGATAGTGATATCAACGTCCTTGTTTCGAATCCCAACTACCTGAGCTACTGCGCCATTGTCTTTCAATCTAACCCAATCTCCTGACTCGATTTTCCCACCGATTACCACGATTTCAGGATCTTTGACAAGCAATTTTTCAGGCTTAACCTCCTGCTTGAATTCTTCCAATTCCTGACGAACCTGCTTGGTTATTTCTTTTTCGGCATTTCCTTCACGGATTTCCCTAATAGTCGCTTCAATCTTTTTGTTAGTCTGATCCAACAAAGATTTCGCCTCCTGCTTGGCCTCCTGGATGTATTTCTTCTTAGTCAATTCCAGGGTTTCCTTCAGCTGATTGTATTCTTTCAGCCTAACCTGAAGCAACTTATCTTTCTCCTTTACCTCCTTCACCAAACCTGAATATTGGTTCTTTTCATTTTCCAATTGGGTCAAAAGCCGATCATAACGCACCCGCTCTTCTCCAATATTCGCTTTGGCATAGGCTAAAATCTCCTTGGATAGACCGATTTTAGAAGCAATCTCCAATGCAAATGAAGAGCCTGGCTTTCCGATTTCCAATTGATAAAGTGGCTCCAGGCGATCCACATCGTAGCGCATAGCACCGTTGACTAATCCTTGATTTTTATTGGCAATCTGCTTCAGATTGCCATAGTGTGTGGTTAATACACCGAAGGCGCCAAGTTTATTTAAGGAAAGTAAAATTGATTCCGCAATCGCCCCTCCAAATTGGGGCTCTGTGCCTGTACCAAATTCGTCAATAAAAAGGAAGGTTTTCTTATTGGCAAATTGGGTAAAATGCTTCATGCTCATCAGGTGCGAGCTGTATGTACTCAGGTCATTTTCCAGATTTTGCTCGTCACCGATATCAATAAAGAAATTATCGAAAAGCGAACTCTTGGAATCCGGATGAACCGGTATCAACAGTCCACACTGCAGCATGTATTGAAGCAGTGCCACAGTCTTTAAGGTGACGGATTTCCCACCTGCATTTGGCCCGGATATCACCAATAGCCGCTCGTGACCACCCAGCCTGATATCTATGGGAACGATCTTTTTCCCCTGAGATTTGAGCACCATCTCCAAGATTGGATGCCTTGCCCGATTCCAACTCAATATTCGCTCTTTGACCAATTCAGGTCTGCAGCTGTCTGTCTTTTGGGCAAATTTTGCTTTGGCACGGATAAAATCCATTAACCCAAGGAAGTTGGTTGCCTTGCGCAAAGCTGGAATTGCAGGCCTAAGCTGATCTGTGAGTCGAGTCAAAATCCGGATGATCTCCCGACGCTCCATGTATTCCAGGTCACGGATTTCATTATTGATGTCGAGCGCTTCCTCAGGCTCCATGAATACGGTCTGACCCGTGGCCGATTCGTCATGGATAAATCCTCTGAGCTTTCGCTTGTTTTCAGCAGACACAGGAATCACCATCCGGCCACTTCGTATGGTCATGGAGGCATCATCAGGGGTTAATCCTTTGGCACGCGCTTCTTTGAAAATCCGCTCCATTACTTTTCGCAGCCTTCCTTCCTCATACAAAAGCTGAGTTCTGATCAGTTGCAATTCTTTGCTGGCATTGCTACGAATCTTCCCTTTCTCATCGATGATCAGATCAATAGCTTTGAGGAGATTCATGTCCAGATCGAGCAGAAGTCCCAAAAGCGCGCTAAGGGTTGGATATTTTTCTCCATGATTTTGGAAAAAAGTAACACAGCCTTTTAGGGTTTGAAGCGCAAGCTTTACTTCGTAGAATTCCTCCTGATCCAAAAAAGCTCCTTCCAGCTTGGCTTTTTCAAGAAAAGGCTGAAGATTGGTGAAATTGGAGTTTGGAAAAACCTCACCTGCTATGAGAATCTGTCTAAACTCTTCGGTTTGGTCTAAAAGCCGCTGGACGAGGTTATAATCTGAGGAAAAAGCAACCTTTTCAACATAGTCCTGACCCAAAGAAGAAGTGCATTCCGCCTTGAGCAAGTCTTTGATTTTGACAAAATTGATCTTTTGATCGAGATTGGATGGGTAAAGCATTAGAATAAATCCTCCTTTTTTTCCGGAACAGATTCTCTTACCACAAGCGAATCGATCACTCGGGCATAGATTCGGTCCATTTTTTTGGCATCCTCCAGGTAGTACAGCAGACTTCTGGTGAAAACCGAATCCTCAACGCCATGTTTAATAAAAACATCTTTCTCCATCAGCGAATAAAGGATCTGGGAAGAATCATAGGGGATGGGGAGTGCACTTACAATTCCTTCGGTCAACTGGATATCTATCAGCACATTGACCAACTCATTCTCAGACAAAATGCCCACGGGCGTAGTGTAGCGATCACAACTACTCAAGAGCGTCAGAAAAAGCAAAAGGGTAAGAATTCGTTTCACGGCTTAAAATTAGGTTTTTTTAACTGATAATGACCTGACCGATTACCTAACTCAAATTTTATAATTCAGTTCAAGACTTTAACTTAGCCAGTTCAAATCTCTGGCATGGATCAGCTGTTCAACAAGCTTAGAAAATACGAAATAATGATCAGGAAGGTGGCCAACAACCATCTCCAAGGGGAATACCAATCTCTTTTCAAAGGATCTGGTCTTGAATTTGACGATTTGCGGCCATATCAGTACGGAGATGATATCAGGACCATCGAATGGAAAGTGTCTGCAAAAGGTCACGGGACCTTTGTGAAGACCTTCCGTGAAGAAAAAGAACAGTCCGTCTATTTTCTTTTGGATATCTCAGGCAGTCAGGACATCGGGCAGCAAGGAAATAAAAAAATTGATCAGGGAAAATTAATTGCAGGGGTATTGACACTCGCAGCTGTTTATGAAGGAAGCCAAATCGGACTGATTTCCTATTCAGATGAGCAGGAAAAGCTAATTCTCCCGGCCAAAGGCAGTAAGCAAGGGGTCAAGATCATCCGTGGAATATTTGACCATCAAAATAATAGTTTAAGGACAAACCTCCACGGGATGTTTACCTTTGCCCTGAATCTTATAAAGAAACGAAGCATCATCATCATCATTTCAGATTTCATAGATCAAGACTACGAGCGGCCTTTTCGAGCTTTGGCAGAACGTCATGACGTCGTGGCAATTCAACTTACCGACCCTAGAGAATCTGCCTTACCTTCACTTGGTATAATTCCAATCTATGATAAAGAGAAAGGAAAAACTACATGGGTAAATACGGCGTTCGGCAGTTTTTCAAAAAGAATATCCGAAACCTTTACCACCGAGCGAGAATATCTGAAGGATATCTGTAAAAAAAATCAGATCAATTATCTTGCGATGGATACCACTCAGGATATCGTAGGGCCACTTATCGACCTTTTTAAGTACCGAAACAAACGAATGAAACGTGGGTAGAATCGGTGTTTTTCTTCTATTTCTGGGCTTAAGTGTATCATCCTTTGCACAATCTGTGCAAGTGGATGGCTATTTCACTCAGGATTCAGCCAGGCTTGGCGAGCGTGTAGGTTTTGTATTAAAAGTCCGTCACCCCGAATCCGCTCAGTTGATCTTCCCGGATTCCACCTTTGATTTCTCTCCTTTAGTATTACTGGAAAAGAAAACTTTCATGTCTCAAACTCGAGAAGGTGAAACCTTGGATAGCGCGATTTACTATGTTTCCAATTTTTCTCTGGATCCCAGTATTTTTCTTTCCTTGCCTGTCTATGAATTGAGCAGATACGATAGCGTCACGTATTTCTCCACAGAAGCCGAACTGAAGCTAAAATTAGTGCTCGACTCAATCCCTGAACAGCCTGTTTTTCAGGAAAACAATGTCTATCAACCTATTGAAACCACTTTCAACTGGCTACTTGCTTCAGTAATTACAGCGGGAATACTTCTCCTACTTGGTGGACTTGCTTTACTTTTTGCGAAGCGAATCAAAGCCTTATTCCAGAAAAACCGCGAAAAACTCAGGTGGATTCAGTTTGAGCGTAAATGGAAAAAACTAACCGGATTACTGGCTCAAAATCCAGCTTTGGAATTGGCTGATGAGGTCGTTGGACTTTGGAAAGGATATCTTGAAAGCATTACTGATCTCCCTTTTCAAGAATGGACCTCAAGTGAAATAGCAGAGGCCCTCGACGATAAGGAAATATTCCAGGCACTTCGGTCAATCGATATGATCATTTATGCCGGTAAGGAGGCGAAAACAGGGGAAGCAACAAATTATTTATTGGAGGTGGCCAAAGCTAAGTATCAGGAAAAATTAAACCGAATCAGAAATGAGAAAGCAAGTCGCTGAGTTTTTTGATTGGTCATGGTTTCTTCCGGAGACCTTCAAAACCTATGAATGGGATAACCCCATCCTGTTGAATTTGCTTTGGATGATTCCACTCCTGATTCTCTTGCGAAAAGGCATCAAGTTTTTGAAAAATCCGGTTTTGGAACTTTCCCTCCCCAAACGAGTGGCCAGAGGTAATCCTTGGACCTATTTGCGACTCGTCCCTACCGGATTTTTCTTTTTGGCACTGTTGGGCATAGTCATCGCATTGGCACGCCCGCAGCGAAGCAATGAGCGGGTAGAGCAGTTTACCGAAGGAATAGATATTCTTTTGGTACTGGATATTTCTGAATCAATGGATTTGCAGGATTTTAGGCCCAATCGGCTTGAAGCAGCCAAAAGCACAGCTGTGGATTTTATAAATGGTCGATTCGGAGATCGAATTGGCATGGTGATATTCGCAGGAGAAGCCTATTCTTTGGCCCCATTGACCAATGATTACGAACTGTTGACAGCCTTAATTGCGGATATTTCCTTTGACATGATCGAGCCCAAGGGTACTGCCATTGGTTCTGCCATCGCAGCAGGGACCAATCGCCTGAAGGATAGCGAAACACCTTCAAAGGTGATGATTCTCCTTTCTGACGGGGAAAGTAATGCGGGCAATGTCGACCCCCTGTTTGCGGCCCAACTCGCCTCCGCTTTCAATATCAAGATCTACACTATTGCAGTAGGCAAAGACGGAATGGTCCCTTATGGAACCGATTTTTTTGGAAGGCCTCAGATGGTTGAGAGTTATCTTGACGAGACCACCCTTCGGGAAATCGCCAGAATCGGAAACGGAGAATTCTATAGGGCGGCTGACGGAAACACCCTTCAGCAGATTTTTGATCGAATTGACGTTTTGGAAAAAGCAGAGATTCAGGAAAATCGATACAAAGAGACTGTAGATTATTATCGGGTGTATCTCTTTTGGGCAATGCTGTTTTTCCTTATTTGGCTGGCTTTGAAGAGCACATTCATCAATAATTTCCTTTTGGATTAATCAGGAAATCCGCATTTCTTTCCATTTTTCTAAGCGGGGATTCATTAACGAAAACCAAAGTGGGGGAAAAAAAGCCACCAAGATCATTGCCGAGTATCCAGCCGGAAGCTGTGGGCTTTCGTCGTAGTGATTCAAGATCTGATACCGCTTGAATGCAAAAGCATGGTGGTCAGAATGCCTCTGAAGCTGAAATAAAAGAAAATTACTGACTCTTTGGCTGGCATTCCAAGAATGAAGCGGAGTCACTTTTTCGTAAAATCCAGTTTCCAGTTTTTTCCTTTCCATTCCATAATGTTCCAGATAATTCACCGCCTCCAACAAGGAAAAGGCAAGGAGACTTTGGGCAAAGAAGAATACGGGAACTTCCCATACCCATCTGTTCTGTAACATTGAAAAAACAAGAAATCCCAAACCTGCAAATGCAATTGGCAAAACCTGAAACCAGATCATTTGATTGCTCCAGGAAAAGAATGGACAGCCCTTTTTTGACAGTCGCTCTCGTTCTAATTCCCACGCACTGAGGTATCCATCTTTCACCGACCTGAGCCAAAACGAATAGAAATTCTCTCCAAAACGGCTCGTCGCAGGGTCCTCTGCGGTTGCCACCCGGACATGGTGTCCACGATTATGTTCTATAAAAAAGTGCATATAAGAAACCGTCATCAGCAAAATTTGTGCGTAAATCTGCTCGCTTTTTTCAGCTTTATGCCCCAATTCATGGGCAACCGTAATCCCGATCCCACCAGTGACCAAGGCCATACCGGAAGTAAAAGCCAACCACTCCCACCCTACAAAATCGGCTGTGCTCACCACATAAAACCCCCAAATCAAAACTGAAAGTTGTACATAGACCCAAATAAAGGTGACAAGTTTGTAAAAATAGGCCTTAGTCATGCGGCTTATCGCTTCCTTGGGAACATTTGAAGTATCGGTACTAATCACATAATCCATCAAGGGGACTAACACAAAAACAAACCCATGAATCAGCCAAAGATTGAACCCTCCCAGATAATATCCTGAGACTAGTAAAGCCGGCAGGATCAATGCGCTGAAGAAGCCAATTTTTTTTAAACCGCTGTACATAGAGCGAATGATTTGGTCAAAATTTAAAAAGAATCTTCTGGATTTTGATAATAAATTTTAGCTGAAGTGGCGGCTCAAAAAGCCTGATAAAAGTCAGGTTTAGATATTATTTAGGTCACTTTAAAGCCAAGAGCTTATGTACACCTTTGCTTAAAATACTGATCGATGGCATTGTCTCCTATACTTGTCCAAAAATATAATCGGCCTGTCCCAAGATATACTTCCTACCCCACAGTACCGCTTTGGGAGGAGGAGCTAAGTTCATCGGGGTGGGAAAATCTGGTGAGGAAAGCCTTCAAGATGACAGGGAGCAAGGAGGGGCTTTCGCTCTATATCCATTTGCCATTTTGCGAAAGCCTTTGTACTTATTGTGGATGTACTAAGCGAATCACAAAGAATCATGACGTCGAAGACCCATACCTCAAGGCTGTATTCAGAGAATGGTCGCATTATTTGGGCCTCTTTGAAGGCTTGCCAAAGATCGCGGGAATTCACTTGGGCGGAGGTACTCCAACTTTTTTTTCGGCACAAAATCTCAATTTTCTGATCTCAAAGATTTTAAAATCAGCCGAAGTTTTACCGGATCACGAATTCAGCTTTGAAGGACATCCAAACAACACAACTTTTGGTCATCTGCAGGAATTAGCTCGATTAGGATTTAAACGAGTGAGTTATGGGATTCAGGATTTTGATCTGACTGTTCAAAAAGCAATTCACAGAATTCAACCTTTTGAAAAAGTCAGGGAAGCAACTGAAAATGCCCGAAAAATCGGCTATACCTCGGTGAATTTCGATTTAATTTATGGATTACCGCACCAAACTTTGGAAACCCTAAAAGAAACCTTTGATCGGGTGTATGAATTAAAGCCTGATCGAATCGCCTTTTACAGCTATGCACATTTGCCATCCGCATTTCCAGCCCAAAAAAGCTTTGAAGACTTCCTTCCAAATGAGCGGGAAAAAAGAGCACTATATGATGCTGGAAAAGAAATGCTGATCGAAATGGGCTATGAAGAGGTGGGAATGGATCACTTCGCTTTGCCGGATGATCCACTTTGCATAGCAAAAAGAACAGGTAACCTGCACCGTAATTTTATGGGCTACACCACCTCTCCTTCAGAAATGCTGATTGGATTGGGATCAAGTAGTATCAGTGATATTGGATTGGGCTTTGCCCAAAATGAAAAAAACAGCTCATCCTATGAGCAAATTCTGAAGGAAAACAAACTCCCTATCATCAAGGGGCACATTCAAACAGAAGAAGATAAGGTTACCCGGAAATTGATACTGGATTTGATCTGCCAAGGAAAGGCTAATGTTCCTTTTTCAATTTGGGAGAAGTTACCGATCGAAAACATGCAATCCCTCTTTGAAATGGAGGAGGAGGGCTTGGTCAAGATAAATGAAGGCACTATTTCGGTTACAGCTGAAGGGATGGCAGTGGTAAGGAATATTTGTATGCAGTTTGATATGAGAATGATCGCTTCTAAAGCTCAAAAAGCCTCCTTCAGTAAGTCTATCTAATTAGTGACACATGGTAATCTCAACCTGCTGTGTCCCATAATCAAAAGTGGCCAGTTCAGGACTGAAACCTGGAATCCCGAGTCCAAGTCCGCGAAAGACCATTAATACTCCAATCAAAATCCCTAAATATGGGATAGCCTTTTGGACTTGCTGTCTACGGATCGCAGGTAAAAGACTTCCGGACACCATCAACCCAAGCAACATGGGAATAGTCCCAATACCAAAAAAGAACATGTAAGTGACTCCTAAAAGCGGACTTTGCATCCCCATCGCTACCACCAAAGCCATGTAAACCATCCCGCATGGCAAAAGCCCATTAACTATTCCTGTGGCAAAAAAAGCAAGCCTGCTTCCTGATTTGAGGTTACGGGCAAGGTGACTTTTGATCCAAGTGACTACACCCGAAAGTGCCGGAATTGTCAGAAATCGATCTGCTTTTTTATAACTAACAGAGAGCAAAACAACCAAAACCCCCATTGTGATTGAGACTCCTTGCTGCACTCCTGCCAAAGACAGGGAAAACCCTAAACTCCCAATAATCAAACCCAGAAAAGCGTAGGTCAAACTTCGACCCAAATTGTAAATGATTTTGTTCCAAAGGAAAGTCTGTGCCTTGTTTCCCCCGACAGCCAAGGCAATAGGGCCACACATTCCAATGCAATGAAATGATCCTAAAAACCCCAAAACCATAGCCGTCCAAAGCATCAGAGACTTATTTTCTTTTCCTGATAAAAGTCTGTGCCATTTTCAGTCCACGTCAATTGAACTTTCCAGTATCCCGATTTTAATTTATCAAGAGACACAGTAGTCTTTCCTTCTTCCTGAATGTCCAGAGAAATTTCCTGATCCAATCTGGCATCGGATGGTCGGAAAAGCTGCAAATTTCCCTTCGCTCCCACAGGAAGGTCCAAAACCATACTTTTTGATTGGGAATCAAAATGCAAAACTTCCCGATCCAATCCTGCAGCTGAAGTCTCTCGATCTATCTGATCCTGATATTTGATCTCCTTTTCGTAGTAATTCTCAGTGACAAGATGGATATCATCCTGCCTTACTGAAATGACTACCAAAGTCAAAATGAAGCCAACGAAGGCAATAATCGTCAATAGAATTCCTTTTCCCCAATCCATAGTTCCTGTTATTTTTTGACTCCTACCGGTGCCATAAAGTTTGTTTGAATCTCATCAAATTCCCGACCTTCATTAAAGAGCTGAAGCATCACCTTCTCCTGATGTATTTTTACCGAAGATTGATCCCTTACCAAGAAGAGCCTGCCCTCAAACTTTGTTTGAGGCTCCAAAACCCATTCCGTAGCCCCGACGATTTCAACCTTCATCCCCTCAGCCATTGCCTTAATTTCCACACGCTTCGGTTCAAAGGTTTTGTTGATCAAAGTGATATTATAAAGATTGGAAACCATACCAGCTTCCCGTTGCTGATAAGTCATTCCGGGAAAACGTGTTATCGTCCCCTCCAAATCCTCTCTGGTAGCAATGAGGGCAATAAATGCAGCCACTAATGCAAAAAGAACCACGGTATATCCTTTGACTCTACCGGTTAGCAATTTTTGAAAGCCATGTTTAATACTGTTTTCGGAAGCATAACGAATCAGTCCAACCGGTCTATCTACTTTGATCATCACCTCATCACATGCATCGATGCATGCCGTACAACTGACACATTCCATCTGGGTTCCATTTCGGATATCAATACCGGTAGGACAGACTTGAACACAAAGACCACAATCGATACAGTCACCCTTAGGCACTGGTGCCACTTCATTTTTCCGGATTGGAGTCCGTGGTTCTCCTCGCACATAATCATACAAGACATTAATACTGTTGTCATCTAAAAGAACACCCTGAAGACGGCCATAAGGACACACCACCAAGCAAGCCTGTTCCCTAAACCAGGAAAATACCAACATGAAAATTCCTGAAAATGCAACAAGTCCGATAAACCCGGCCATGTTTTCAGTGGGAGGTTTGGAAACAATTGCTTTCACCTGATCAATTCCAATCAAATATGCCATTACCAAATGCCCTATCATTAAGGATATCAAGGCGAAAACACTGATTTTCAGCCCCTTTTTTATTATTTTTTCTCCATTCCAAGGTGACTCATTTAAGGTTCGCTGCTGATTGGCATCCCCTTCAATCAGGTATTCGATTTTACGAAAAACCATCTCCATAAAAAGTGTTTGGGGGCATGCCCAACCGCACCAAACCCTTCCAAAGACCACGGTGAACAAAATCACGAACACAAAGAATATTAACAGTAGGAAGATCAAGAGATGCGTATCCTGCGGCCAAAACGCTGCTCCAAAGATGATGAACTTTCGTTCGAAAATATTGAAAAGCATGTATGGCCTGCCGTTAACTTGAATAAAGGGACCCGCAAACAAAATCGCCAATAAAACCCATGACAGATAGGCCCGATACCTATAAAAATAGCCGGAAACCTTTTTGGGATACACCCAATAACGCTTTCCGTCTTCTTTGACAGTGGCGAGTGCGTCCCTGAACCTTTCCGGGTTCAAATGTGGGTTTTGGTTCTTCTTAGCCATAGTTTAGGCAAAATACTGCCGAGAGAAAATCTCCCGGCAGTAATAAATTTACTCTATCGATGCGACAACTGTGCTGTCAGTCAAAGGTGCTTTCTCTTCAAAAGTTGGGACATATCGCTCGCCCTGAGGTTCTTTAGGAACAGCGGGTGAGGTGCCTTTCATTGCAAGAATATAAGAAGATACTTGCTGCATTTGCTCAGGACTCAGCTGATCTTGCCAAGGAATCATCCCTTTTTCTACGACACCATATTTGATAATTTTGAAAACATCAGCAATAGATCCACCATGAATCCAATACTCATCCGTGAGGTTTGGCCCAACACCACCACCACCGTCAGATGCATGACATGCTGCACAATTGGTGTCAAAAATGGTCTTTCCTGAGGCCAAGGCTGTCGCTGATTCATCAAATACTACCGTATTCTCATCAATCCCTGCTACCATATTGGCTTTTCGGACTTCAGCAGCAACTGCTTCGATACGCAACTCTTCCTCATATTCCTCTACTCCTGTAGGTCCAATTCCCAACACTGAATAGTTGACGAAATAAACAACCGCGAAAATAACCGTCCCCACAAATACGCCCTGAAGCCAGGGAGGCATGAAATTATCCAATTCAGTAATTCCATCGTAGGAGTGATCGTCCATTATTTTGGCTTTTTCTTCTTTGCCTCCGACTTCATCCACTTGTCCTGTCACAAAACGTTCCTTGAAGGAATCCCACCAAGAAGGCTGATTTGCCAAACTTGGATCTTCCTTGCGAAGCACTGCCGCTATGAAAGACATGAGATAAACCATCAAAATCAACAAGAGAACGATAACGCCTAGTACAATCCCTAAAATCACCAAAAGCGTCAGTTGACCAGAATCCATGGCTTGTAATTTGGTATACCAATTTGATTCTTCAGCTTGTGCCCAGACTGGAAAAGTCGTAAGCCCCAAAATTGCGAGTAATGAAAATAGCTTCTTCATGGCTGATTGATGGTTGATTCTTGGTCTTCAAAAGGGAGAGATTCCATGTGTTTAATATGGTCTTTGGGTGTTCTCACCACCCAGATAAACATCCCCACAAAAAACAGCAAGAAGATGATCAATGAAATGATCGGATAGATCGCTATGTTGTCGATTGATCTAAGAATTTCTTTATACATGGCTTCAATGGTTATTGGTTGGATGCGGAGGATTGTTTGATATCTGTACCCATTCGCTGTAGATAAGCTATCAAGGCGACAATTTCAGTATTCGGCCCTACCTCGACACCTGCCTCTTTAAGGTTGGCCACCACTTTGGCTGCTTGGGCATCGTAATCAGCAGTCGCATCCTGATCAAATCCTTCGGGATAAGGAACGCCCAGTTTTTGAAGGGTTCTGATTTTTGCAGGTAAATCCGAATTATCCAGTTCATTGGTAGCCATCCAAGGATAAGGAGGCATCAAAGAACCAGGGGACATTGATCTCGGATCAATCATGTGGTAATAATGCCAGCTGTCAGGATACTTTCCGCCAATTCGATGAAGGTCCGGGCCGGTCCGCTTGGATCCCCACAGGAAAGGACGGTCGTAGACGAATTCACCGGCTTTGGAGTATTCTCCGTATCGTTCGGTCTCTGATCTGAAAGGTCGGATCATCTGAGAGTGGCAGCCCACGCAACCGTTGGCTATATAAAGGTCCCTTCCCTCCAATTCGAGTGGTGTGTAAGGTTTTACTGCACTGATTGTCGGCACATTGGATTTAATCAAAATCGTTGGAATGATTTCAATGGCACCACCAATGGCAATTGCGATTGTAGCCAAAATGGTAAAGAATACTGGCTTTCTTTCCCATGCTCTGTGCCAGAACTCTCCACTTGGATTATAAGCTTTAGCCAAGGCGGGTGCTTGATCTTCTTCTGTTTCTTGGAAAACTCCCTGCTTCGCGGTCTTCCACATATTGTACATCATCACAATGGCACCAATTAAGTAAAGTACTCCACCAAAAGCACGAAGTATATACATCGGCACAATTTGGATCACAGTTTCCAAGAAGTTAGGGTAGGCCAATCGTCCAGCTTCATTGAATTCTTTCAGCATCAAAAATTGAGTCAAGCCTGAAACATAAAGCGGAAGTGCGTAGAAAATAATCCCCAGTGTACCGAGCCAAAAGTGCGTATTCGCAAGTTTTGTAGAGTACAAAGTCGTTTTGAAAAGTCTTGGCCACATCCAATACAGCATTCCAAAAGTCAGGAAGCCATTCCAGCCAAGTCCACCAATGTGCACGTGCCCTACTATCCAATCTGTGTAGTGGGCTATAGCATTCACATTTTTAAGTGACAACATCGGCCCTTCAAAAGTGGCCATACCATAAGCTGTAATAGCTACCACCAAAAATTTCAAAACGGGTTCGGTTCTAACTTTGTCCCAAGCTCCTCTTAATGTCAAAAGTCCATTGACCATACCACCCCAAGAAGGAGCAATAAGCATCACTGAAAATACTGTACCCAATACCTGGGCCCACTCTGGCAACGCTGTGTAAAGCAAATGGTGAGGACCCGCCCACATGTAGAGGAAGATCAGCGACCAAAAGTGGACAATTGATAACTTATATGAATAAACCGGTCGATTCGCAGCTTTTGGCAAGAAGTAATACATCAATCCCAAAAATGGAGTCGTAAGAAAGAATGCGACAGCATTGTGTCCATACCACCACTGTACCAGAGCATCCTGCACACCAGCATAGCCGGAGTAACTCTTCATAAATGAAACTGGCAGCTCGAAGGAGTTGAAAATGTGCAATACTGCGACTGTAATAAAAGAAGCTAGGTAAAACCAAATCGCAACATACATGTGTCGCTCACGACGCTTGATCAGCGTACCGATCATATTCGCTCCGAATGCTACCCAAACAATGGCAATTGCGATATCAATAGGCCACTCCAACTCCGCATATTCTTTGGAAGTAGTCAAACCCAAAGGCAGTGTAATGGCAGCGGCGACAATAATCAATTGCCAGCCCCAAAAATGGAACCAACTTAGCATTGAGTTCCACATTGGTGTTTTGAGCAGCCTTGGCATGGAATAATAAATCCCCGCGAAAATTGCGTTTCCCACAAAAGCGAAGATGACTGCATTGGTATGCAGCGGGCGAATCCTTCCAAATGTAGTGTAGGGATTACCCAAATTGGCCTCAGGAAGGAAAAGCTGGGTGGCGGCGAGTAGCCCCACTAACATACCAACTAGACCCCAGATAATCGTAGCGGCACTGAAGTACTTGACAATTTTATTGTCATAGTGGAACCGTTCCAAAGTAGAATCATTCATAGGACTTGGTTTTTTTTGGTTGATCTTTTTTTGATTTTTTAGGCTGATTTTCAAATAAAATTCGGATAGAAGGAGTGTAACTATCGTCAAACTGCCCGTCTTTCATTGCTCTGAAAAAGAGGAATAAAAACGTGACAGCGAGGATGAGGCTTATTGCAATTAGGATAAAAATGACTTCCATATTAGCGATAGTTTAGGTGAAGGAGACCCTTGCGAACCCCCATGAAATTGGTAGCCAATGTCGTAAAGACCACCACTGAAATACTGCTCAGAGGCATTAGAATAGCGCAGAGAACAGGGCTGAGTAGTCCCTGAACGGCAAGACTGATCCCCAGAATATTATATAAAAAGCTCAGTCCAAAACTGGCTTTGATTATCAATCGGCTATTTCGGGCAAAGGCAAGGAAATTTGGAATTCTGTCAAAAGATTCTGCATCGAGTATTGCATCGCTTGCAGGAGAAAAATGACTGACGCGGTCTGTAATTGCTATCCCTACCTGACTTTCTTGAAGTGCCCCCGCATCATTGAGCCCATCTCCTATCATCAATGTGTTCTTCCCCTTGATATTGAGTGCTTTTAGATAGTTAAGTTTGTCTGTAGGACTTTGCTCAAAGTTGAACTTAAGCTCATGTGAAAGTTGATGGGCCAAAGACTCCCTTTCATGTGCATGATCCCCCGAAAGCACATGGAGTTCATAGATCTCTGCCAGTCCTTTTACCACCTTAGATGCGCCATTTCTCAACCCGGACTGAATATGAAAATAGCCCAAGTTGACTCCTTCCACATTAAGGAAAACATGATTTCCGCCTTCTGAAAAATGATCGCCCTTCACACCGGTGAAGATTTTCGATCCCAGACGGAATTCTTGGTTTTTGTAAACAGCTAAAAATCCGGCCCCTTTCAATTCCTGAACTTTTTCCAAATGAACCGGATGAATTTTGCCTAAAAAAAGATTAATTCTATTACTAAGCGGATGTGTAGATCGAGCTACCATTGCTTTGATAATTGACTTGGTTTCAGATGAGAGTGGCTCCCCAAAATATTCAATAGAAGCATTTGCAGGATCAGTCAAGGTTCCCGTTTTGTCAAAGACAACAGTATCCAAAAGGGCAAGTCTTTCGACTACGGCTGCATTTTTAAGGTAAAATTTCCCTTTACCGAATATTCTCAGGGTATTGCCCAAGGTAAATGGAGTCGACATGGAAAGTGCGCAGGGGCAGGCTATAATTAGGACGGTGGTAAAGGCTTTCACCGCAATAGAAAGATCCTTGCCCATCCAGAAAACAAATGCAACAAGCGCAATACTGAGCACTGTCCAGGTAAAGACTCCGCTGATTCGATTTGCCAAAGGCTCCAAAAGACGTTTGTTGGACTTCCCAAAAGATTCATTATTCCACAAATCCGTAAGGTAGCCCTGAGAGGGCAATTTCTGAATAGTCAACAAAATGGGTTCACCTTTTTGTCTTCCACCTGCGTAAATCAACTGCCCTTTCCCCTTAGGAATCGGTACTTCTTCCCCTGTCACAAAGCTGTAATCGATATCAGCTTGACCACTCAATAACAGAGCATCCGCAGGGATCAATTCTTCATCCCGGACCAAAACGACATCCCCTACCTGAAGCTTAAAAAGTGGAATCACTTCTTCTCGATCTTGTATAAGGCGAGTTACAGCGATTGGAAAATAGGATTTATAATCACGGTCAAATTCAAGCGTAGCAAAAGTCTTTTGCTGGTAAACTTTACCTAACAATAGAAAGAAAAGCAAACCCCCAAGGCTGTCCATGTATCCGGCATTTCCCTGAACAAAAATCTCCCAAAGGGAATAAAGAAAAAAGGCAATAATTCCCAATACTATGGGGACATCCATGTTGATTTTACGCTGACGGACAGCGTTCCAAGCAGACGTGTAGTAATCACTTGCTGAATAAAATACAATCGGAAGCGAAAGGACTACATTGAGGTAATCAAATAGTCTTTTAAACCCTTCGCCAAGCAGTTCTGCTTCAGAAAAATACTCAGGCATACTGAATAGCATCATATTTCCAAAGCAAAAACCTGCCACTCCCAGTTTGGTCAGAGTCTTGCGATCCACAGGATTTTTGGACTTATGATCTAAGTCCGAAAGATTAATTTTAGGTTCATATCCCAGAGTAGAAAGGAGACTTACTACCTCTTTTAAACTGATTTGATCATGAAGAAACTTGACCTGAACTTTCTTTTTAATAAAATCAACTCGGCTACTAAATATAGATTTATTGATTTGGAATAAATTTTCCAAAAGCCATATACAAGATGCACAGTGAATTAAAGGGATATAAAAAGTAATATGACTTTCTAAGTCGTTTTTGAAATCCAATAATTTCTGTCCAACGTCTAAATCATCTAAGTAGTCAAATCTATTTTTTAAACTGGAATTATCTTTTTGACTCTTTCCAGGATTTGCTTCAAGTTCATAATATTCGCAGAGATCGTTTTGAGACAAAACTTCATACACCAGTTTACATCCCTGACAGCAGAATTTTTTATCTTCAACTGAAATGAATTCCTGCTCACAGCTCTCTCCACAATGGTAGCATTTGAATTGGATTTCTGAAGGTAATACTGGATGCATTCTGAAATATTTTTATAAAATTACCCTGACCCTGATTGAAAAAACATGACTAAAATCATTGAAAGCCATGACTTACACCGAAAGATAAAAGGATAGCTTATTACTCCAAATTTTTCCTTGGTAGAAATGAAAAAGTACTTTGGCTAATTCTGCCTGGTAATTTTTGGTCGTCACAAGGAGTGTACAATCATTCTTAACTCCATAAGACCAAAAATCTCCAATCCTGGAAAAGTTGAATTTTATAAAACTGGTTTCCTTAGTATTGGAAGTGACTAATTGAATAATTTCGCGTTCTTCCCGAATTTTGGATTTGGGAATAAAATTGGGTGATATGATAGTAGCTTTACTTTCCTTGATCAAATCCCCAAAGAGATCGATGAATTTCCGAATCAATTCCACAGAGTTTGGTGATCCATCAAAATGAAACAATAAATGCTCTGTTGAAAAATCAGGAACGGAAAGCATAACAGGAATTGCACATACTTCATTCCCCAAGGGCCGAGGATAATCTTTATCATGCAACCATTCAAGCGTTTTGAATAAGTCTAAGGCAAACAGCGTTGGATCACCTTCTTGCCTATAAATCCCGAGTTCAGGAATTGACGGGGCAAAAGACGGAGGTAATTTTTCATAGAAAAATTCCTTTACAATTTCCTCAGGCAAACCAAATCTCAGGGCTTGTGGTGATTTTAGTTCCATGGGTTGTATTTATACCCAAAGCTAAATTTTGATTCTTCAGCGTTGCCTGACTTATGTGGTTAAGAATTATGATAAAAATCAGGATTTTAAATTTCAAAGATTCCGGAAAATAGTTTATTGCCGTCTCCACTAGAAAAGCTAGCATTAAGTAAACCAAAAAAACTAAATCCAGATACAATCAATTGTCACCAAATTCTTTTGAATAATATGAAGGAAATTGATTAAAGCAGAGCGCGTTAAGCATCCCTAAACCAAGAAGTGGACCGGATCAAGCTTGGATGAGTTTGACGTGATGCGAGCGATCTAAATTCTGGCAGGCTTGTATTTCTGTTTCGCTCCTGCTTCTTCCCTTCAAAACATGGAGGGTTTAAACGCAAAAAAGCCTCCGGATTTCTCCAAAGGCTTTTGAATAATGTGGCGGCGACCTACTCTCCCGGGTGTAACCCCAGTACCATCGGCGCTGCAGGGCTTAACTTCTCTGTTCGGGATGGGAAGAGGTGGGACCCCTGCGCTAGGCCGCCTAAATTGGAAGACTTCAGTAGCTCGTATCAAGTATCAAGATCTCTCTTCTCTTGTCTAACTTCTTTTCGTCTAATGTCTTATGTCTTTAACATATTTGGTAGAAACTGTAACAAACGTAGCGTAAGTTTTTGGGCAATTAGTACTGCTCAGCTATGCCATCACTGACTTTACACCTGCAGCCTATCAACGTCATCGTCT
>NZ_FMXE01000065.1 GCF_900103735.1 Algoriphagus alkaliphilus
TGGGAAGTTCGGCAAAGCAAATAACGATTCCGATCATTCATCGGGAACTTGGACTGCCGCTTCCCGAACCAGAAAACAGAGTCCTCGAAATATTCGTATCCATCCGACAAAACCCGTCGGGTTATAGTCCGGGATTTTATTTAGGGCGGTACTCCTGCCAGTTTGATGGCAGTAGTTGATAAAGGTCTTTTTGTTTATGGCTCTGGATTCTTTCGAACACATCCTTGAGCCAATCAAACTCGTTGATTTTATTCTTTTTGCAGCTGGCCATGAATGAATACATGGCTGCGGTCATTTCAGCTGCCTAGTGAGATCCGGCAAACAGATATGCTTTTCTGCCCACAGCCAGAGGCCGTACTGCATTTTCCACAAGGTTGTTGTCGATTTCCATCTGCCCGTGCAATACATATGCGCTCAGCCCTGCCCATCTTTTGTGGGCATATGCTATGGCCTGGCCCATCGGACTTTTGGGCCTGTAGCTATATTGTTTTTCCTCCAGCCATCTTCCGAGGTTCTCCAGAACAGGTTCCGCATGTTCCTTTCTCAATGCTGTCCGCTGCTGCCAGCCCATTGATTCATCCCGCATTTTTGTTTCCAGAAGGTAGAGCTTTCCGATTTCGTCCAGGATATAATTGGCCTGTTCTTCATCGTCCTTTACCGCATCCACAAACTTCCGTCTGGCATGCGCCATACAGAAAGTCAGATGGATATCCGGATGGTTCCCATAAAGTGAATCATAGACTTTATAGCCATCCGTCTGGATGATGCCTTTGAAGTCTGCCAACATTTCTTTGGGGCCTGACCGGTCCCTGCCTTTTCGGTAATCGAACAGCACTAGCCTGTCCACCGGGGCATGGTAAAGCCACATGTAACCCTGGTGGATACCGTTTTTGTGGTCCCTGTCCAGGACCTTTATCGGTGTTTCGTCGACCTGGAGATATTTTTGGTTGGCAACTATCAGCCGGAGCAGTTCCCAGAGCGGCCTGAGGTGATCCCAGCCTTTCATGATCCAATCCGATGCACTTGAGGCAGGGATCCGTACACCCATCTTGGCGTATTTATCGATCTGTCTGTGGAGAGGCATCCCATAGACATATTTATCAACTGTCATCTGGGCGACTACGGACTCCGAAGGAATTCCTTTTTCTATCACCCTGTCAGGAAGGGTCCCGATGATGATGCCCCCACCGTTTGGTCTGGCATACTTGGGACGGATATAACGCTTGACATAGAAGGATGAGGGGATCACTTCCAGCACCTCGGTAACTTCCTGACCGATCTGAACACAGTTTTCGGTAGATTCGGACGGCTTGATCACGATGTCTTCTCTTCTGAGCTCCTCGGGAAGGGTCATCCGCCCGGTACCTTTGGCTCGTTTTCCGGGGGCAGGCTTTGCTGTCACGGATTCAGAAAGGGCTTCTTGTACTGCTTTGGTGACACCGAGTTCAAAAAGTCCCAGTTGGCCGTCTCCTGTGTTACCTGTGCGTTTTTCACTTTTGAACCCAAAAAGATGTTTGCGGAGCTTGTCGAGTTCGAACTGCTGATCGGATATTATTTCTTCTTTTTGGATCAGGATTTCTTCTTTTTCCGATAGGGTCAACAGGGACTCTTCATACAGTTTTTTGTAGTCCGTCCCGTTGTTTCCCATAGATCAAAGATAGCTTAAAAAACGGCTTTTTGAGCAAAATGAGGCACTTTTTGCACTGAAAAAGCACTTTTTTTTACATCCTTTTTAAGGGGTCGTAGCGCTTTCTGTAGCTCACCGATTCCAGTCTTACCCCCTGTAAGAGCAGGCTCAGCTGACCGCTCGTAATGCCGTTTCCGGTAAGCACGGGACGTTCAAAAGTACCCCTTTCGAGCTTTTTGATATACATGGCAAATCCGTCCCTGTCCCACTGAAGTATGCGTATCTGGTTGGACCGCTTGCCCAGAAAAACAAAGACATCCCCGTTCATGGGATCAAAGCCCAGTCTGTTGCGCACCAGACCTGCCAGCGAATTGATGCCATACCGCATGTCAGTTGGCTCTTTATACATGAAGTATCTGGTCGAGCTCGATAGGGCAAGCATCAAAGAAGTCTTTTGACAGAATCGATCTCAACCTTTCCAAAAAACTCAATACTCACTCCCGAAGGATAACTGATCCTGACCACCGGCTCTTTTTGAAAACCAACATCGGGGGTGACCAACGAAAAGGACGATTGGTCGGTCGGAGCAGATTGCCCCAGGCTCAACTTCTTGCACCAGTAATAAAATGTCGTTCTGGAAATACCTTCTCCCTCGGCAAATGAAGCTTTGCTGATTCCGGAAGCCTGCCACCTGCAAAACAGGGAATAATAATCGTCGTTGCTGATCTTTTTCATGATGCAACATTAGTCCAAAATCTCTAAGGCTGAAATATGGGGTTCATCGGATGGATACAAATATTCAATCCAAGATATTGCCCTTGCTGCCAGAAGGAAAGCATGGTGAGCATTCAGCGACTGCCTAAACGGGGTCCGCCAAAAGCGGTGTTTTCTGCTGTCCCGACCCAATTCTAATCCCCGATTTTGATCGGGCTGGCGAAGCTATGCCTGTCTGCCGCCAAGGCAGGCCCATACTACAAAAAAGCCCTTCCAAAACGGGTCTGGAAGAGCTAATAAATGATACCAAAATGAATTTTTAGAAAGAGAAAAGGTGCCTGGCTCCTGATTTTTAGACTTAAAAGTCCTTTGTCAACCATAAATTTCCGACTCAATCCCCATAAGAACCTCACCGGTTTCGTGCAACAGCGCTTTCATTGTTCGTGCTCCGCACGCAACGAAAGCTTAGTTGTTACCGGCTGGGCTTCTATTTTTTCGTCAGTTCGTCTGCTTGTTTTGGAAACTTTTGAATTAACCATTTCAATACGTCAAGTTGGTCTTTTGCAGGTGCTCGTCTTACTTGTGCAATTAATTTAATTGTGTCCGGTCTATTTAAAGTCAGGTTTGATGCACCTTCATTACAAACAGAGCAGATTGCTCTTAAATTGTTTGCTTCATCAGTGCCACCCATTGATTTGTCAATGATATGTCCTATGTGCAATCTTGTTTTTCTTCCATTATCGTAGGGGTGGATTTCACCTGCTGCTGCACCACACATTTGGCAAGTAAACCCGTTACGGTCTAATACAAATGCTCTTGTTTCTTTAGAAATTCCACGTTCAAATGCAGGAAGCGGCTTTTTGTCAACGAGTAAATATTGTCCGGGCTTTAAATCACTTCTGTCATTGTGAGTTACAATATTCAAACCTTCTTCGTTTCTTAATTCTCGAACTCGTCTTGCCCATTCACTTGTTCCTGCAACTTCTCTTAAAGTGTCAGAGTCTAAAATTTTGCCTACATTCTCAATGAAAAAATCTCTCAGTTTGGCTCTTGAGCCTTTTCCTTTAGGTGCTTTATTTGCCATAGTTTAATGCCTTGATTATTGATTTGCCAACTGCTTTTGCAACGGGTGCAGGGAAGGCGTTTCCAACTTGTCGATATGCAGGTGTTTTTTTTCCTGCAAACTCCCAATCTTTTGGAAATCCTTGAACCAAGGCAGTCATTTTAAGTGTCAATTTTGGATTGCCCTTAAATCCATTTATTGGTGGCTTGTCAGCAAGTCCACCACCGTCAACTCCCAATTCTGCCCAAGCCTTTCTTGCTCTTGTAGGTCCCAAGTCTGCACCACCGTGTTTTTTTGAACCGCCTACAAGGGTGGGAGCAATTTTATTGGCTCGTTCTCTCCATTCATCAACACTTTCCCAACCCAATTCTGCCATTTCTTCATAAAGCAAATCGCCAATCGGCATTGGTTTTCTTTTAGATTTCTCTGGCCAATTGAAATATTGGAAGTATTCATTCTTAATAGCAACTAAAATTGCTCTTGGCCGAAGTTGAGATACGCCATAGTCCGAAGATTTTAGTAATTGCCAATCAGTCTTGTAACCGAGTTGTTCAAGTTCAGAAATAATTTCTTGCCTGTAATCTTCAAATTTTGGGTCAAGAAGTCCACGAACATTTTCGAGTAAAACAGCTTTTGGATTACACTCTTTGATTATCCTGATTGCTTCGGGAAATAAATCTCTGTCGTCAAACTGTCCAAGTTGTTTACCTGCAATTGAAAAAGGTGGGCAAGGGACTCCACCGGCTAAAAGGTCAACTTGTCCTTGATAAGTTTTAGCATCAAACCGTCTTAGGTCCCCTTGAATTACATTCCATTCAGGTCTGTTTGTTCTTAATGTCTGGCAAGCTAAGGGTTCGATTTCTACTAATGCCAAATGTTCAAACCCTGCTTCTTCAAGCCCGATAGCTTGTCCGCCTGCACCTGCACATATTTCAAGAGATTTGAATTTTTGCATTTCTTTTTTGTGGTCAAATTTACGATTAATGTCTGTTTTTTCTGTCTGTTCGCTGTCTTTTTAGCCTTGCCGGTAACGTCAGACCGTGAAAAAACCTCTCGATTTACCAAAAAAGTCCATTTCTGAGCCGTATAGGTGGTTAGAGTGGTTTGAAAATTGAATTCTATTCAAAACTGTATTTAGTTTCACTGCCGTTGTACTGATGCCAAAATAGGTCAAATACTTTGTTATTTGTGCTTTAAGGCTTGATTTTAAGGCTAAAGCGGCCTTTTTGTAGTCTGGCTTCCACTTCTTGATTTTTTCTGTCAGCTCCTCGATGCCAAGCAAGGTGATTGTGCGCTTGAGGTTGTACACAGTCATGATGAGGGCGAACTCGCCGTTGACTTTTTCCAGTCCCCGCAGGTCGG
>NZ_FMXE01000060.1 GCF_900103735.1 Algoriphagus alkaliphilus
TACCCGCAGTCGCCCTTCCCCTTTGGTTTTGTAAAAGGAGTAACCCAAGAATTTTATCTTGGATATCGGGGCTGTTTGGCTTTTATCCCTGTTCACTTTTAGGAACAGTTTCCCCTCTATGAATCGGATAATCGATTCCATTATCCGCTCTGCACTCCGTTTGCTTTTGCACAGTATGACCATATCATCTGCGTATCGTACAAACTTGTGACCTCTGCGCTCCAACTCCTTGTCCAGTTCATTGAGCATAATGTTACTCAGCAAGGGACTCAGTGGACCCCCTTGTCTTAAGCTAACACTCCCTACTGCCAAGCGTGTTCGGGACTTTCACCCTAGAGCTATCGCCCATGCCGGGCACACAACCACAAAAGCCTCCGGAGAACCGGAGGCTTTTGTGGTGTAATGTTGGCTGTCAATCCAGTTTCTACATCGTGTCTACTTTCTTCTGTCTGCCGGTGTAGCCGTAGGATGACTTGCCCACTCTGAGTTCTGTGCGGCGGTTCAGCTGGTGCATCGCCGGGGTGCAGGTCACCTGATCGCAGTCATGAATCGGCTTGGTCTTGCCAAACCACTGTGACTCCAGTCTGTTGTCTTCCACCCCTTTGTTTTTCAGGTAGTCCTTCACTGCCTGTGCTCTGCGCTCGGACAGCTTCTGATTGTATGGTCCGTCGCCGCGCTGATCGGTGTGCCCCTCGATGTACAGCATCAGGTTGGGCATCCGCTTCAGCATGATCGCCGTGCGCTCCAGCTCTGTCTTGTGCACCGATCTGAGCATCGCCTTGTCAAAGTCAAAGTAGATCGTCGGAATGTCGTTGATCTCCTCCTGAATCTTTTCAAAAATGTCTTCCGGCTCGCAGAAGTCCATGTCCTTCAGCTCCTGGGGAATGTCATATTGCTTGGTCGGATCCGGGAACGCCTCCAGCACCAACTCCGATCTTCGGTTCAGCTGATGGTTCTCCTCCTTACACGGCTTGCCGTTCCCGCAGTCGTTGGTCAGCTGGCTTTCCCCAAACCACTCCAGTCTCACCCGGTCCGAGTTAATTCCTTTGCCTCCCAGGTATTCGGTCACCGCCTTTGCCCGGTTGTTGGACAGCGTGATGTTGTATTCGTCACTCGCTCTGGAGTCGGTATGCGAAGCCACCAACAGGTCCAGGAAGCTGTACTTCTTCATCAGCTCGGCAAGTTTGTCCAATGCCGGCATCGCGTCTCTGCGGATCGCAAACTTGTCCAGGTCGTAGTACACAATGTCCACGTGCACCGGAAGCTGATACGGGATCGGCACCAGTCTGTATTCTCTTTTCAGCGTGTCTCCCGCAAAACCCTTGGTCGTAATGCTCTCATCGGTCAGCGGGAAGTAGCCCGGCTTGGAAATCGTAATGCCAAAGTCACTCTCCGGCTCCACCTGGGCCGTCAACTCGCCTTTGCCATTTCTGGCAGTCGGAACAATTATCCCTTGGGTCTTATCCCGGAAGGTCGCCAGGTAGCTCTCGGTGATGATCGCCCCGTTGCAGTCCAATACTCTGGCCAAAAACTGCTTGTACATCTCCTTGGCCATGTAAATATCATCCAGTCCCTGCCCGCCTTTCCGGTTGGAGGAAAGGTAAACCGTCCTGTCTTTTCCTTCTCTGTAGGCAAAATCATCTCCCAGCGAGTTTACCGGCGTGCCCATGTTTCGGACTCCGCTGATCGCTGTGGGCGTATAATTCGCCTCAAAAATGTCCATCCCTCCCAGCCCTTTGTGGCCTGTGGATGAAAAGTAAAACCGGTTGTCCTTGCGGAACGGATGCGTCTCATTGCCTCCCGTATTCACCTCCGGACCCAGATTCACCGGGGTGCCGAAGACCATGTTTTCATCATATTCCGAATAATACAGGTCATACCCCCCCATGCCGCCAGGCATATCCGAACTGAAGTACAAGCGCTTTGCTCCCTCGTCCACAAACGGATGCATCATTGCATACCCGATCGAATCGTTGTAGGGAAACGCCGTGAAGCCTTCCAGACTTCCGTCAGGACCCACTTTGCTGTAATATATCTCCGGCTGTACAACAATGTTCCGCCGCTTCTTCACCTTGCCGATCGAACGGGTCACCGAATAAAACAGCAGGTTTTGGCTTGCCCCATAGCTCGGATCCGAAAAATGCATCGTATTGGGCACATTCGATACCACCTTACTCACCTTCCCGTCCTTATCCTGCTGATACACCGAAAAATAATTCCTGTCAGAGGCATCGCTCTTCTCCTCACTGAACAGCTTGTTTCGCCCGTCTATCCGGATGCCCGGCATACGGGTCGGAAAACTCCCCCCCCTGTCGGATACAAAATACTTCATTCCCTTCGCATCTTCCACGTAGGAAAAATCCGCCTCCGAAGAGTTTACCCCTTCCATCGGCTCCACTTTCAGCTTCCTTGCACTCACAGGAATACTCGCCGGGGACACGCCCAGACTGTCGGCACTCAAACCCTTCGCTTCGATGATCGACTTGGCCTCCTCAAAGTTGTCCGTCAAAATCCCCATCCGAAGCAAGGCGGTGTAGGCCTCTTCCGTGGCTTCTTCATAGCCCACCGCAGTCTTCCACCACGCATAACTCTGTCCGTAATCACGTACCTTCTCCTGAGCCAAAGCCGTCTTTCGGGCCGTCTCATAGTTGGGCTTCTTTGCATACGCCTCCTTATACATGTCCAGCGCATGCTGGTAGTTCATCAGACCCATCTGATCGTCCGCATAGCGAACCTTCGACTGCTGTGCTTCTGACCCGTAAACCGCTCCCAAAAACAGGACCGCCGTAATTCCAAGTATCGTCAATGTCTTTTTCATAATCAGAACCATCTTTGGTTTTTCATAGTTGCAGTTCGAGGTATCATGTAGAAGCCTACCGAAAACTCGTGCGAGTTGTGTCTGTAATCCTGAAGCACGTTCAGACTCTGATCATACGCATAGCCCAAACGCAGTCTGTCTGTGGCAAAAATCTCGATGATCCCCGCCACCGCATTCCGCTTGGACAGGTTTGAATCCAGCTGGTCGGCCCACACATTCACATTCGAACGGTAAGATGCCCCAACCCACAGCCGCTCGAAAAACAGAAACATCCCGTTGATGTCGTAGTTGGTCCGAGCTCCCTGTACCTGCTTGATCAAAAAACTCGGCTTAAAGCCCACATTGTCCGACAGGGTCAGCATCGCCCCCGCTGTCAGGTAGTAGTGGAAGTCATGGTAAGCCAGTGCCATGTCTTCTTTCTCCAGCGCCTTCCTGCCGATCATGTTGTACACACTGAAGCCCGCATAGAACTTGTCCGTGTTGAAAAACAGACCCGTGTTCAGGTTCGGCGTGAACATGTTCACCCTGCCCCCGGGAATCAACTGATCGTTCGGATCATTCGGATCCAGACGGTCCCCGTCCATCACGTATTCCGATACCCCGACACTCGCTCCCATCCCCAGAAAACTCTTGCTCCCCGTCTGGATGCGATACGCATACGTCACCAAACCGCTGGTCGTACTAGCCGGTCCCTGCTGGTCTGACAACAGCGAAAACCCGAAGCCCATCGTCCCCTCGTTGGCACTCAGATCCGCAGTCACCGTGAACGTCTTGGGCGCTCCGGGAAAATCCAACCACTGACTCCGGTACGTAGACTGGATGTAGGGCTCTCCCTTGTAGCCCGCATATCCCGGATTGACGTGCAACCCGTTGAAGATATACTGACTGAACTGCGGGAGCTGCTGCCCAAAAGTCCCTCCGGTGGCGAGCAGCGCCACCAGAAAGGTCATTCCTATGATTTTAAAAGTCGTTTTCATGTGCTTGTGTTTTGCTTGTCCAACGGCCACATGGAATCTCGCAGGGTTGTTGATCACCTCTGGATCCAACATTTTGGTCATGCTCGATTTCATAGCGCTTTATGATTATTCTTTGATTACCTGAATCCATCCCTTGAACTCCGATGTAGTACCCTGCGCATCGGTCACAACCAACACATAGTAATACGTACCCGCTACCTGACCGGGAGCATCCCAGTCGTTGCCGTAGTTGTCACGTTCAAGGACGTGGTCTCCGTACCTGTTGAAGATTACAATTCTGTTGCTCGCATACTTGCTCAGACCCTGAATCTCAAACCTGTCATTCTTGCCGTCTCCGTTTGGAGTAATCACATTCGGTATCCTGAACGGCTCGATCTGCGTCTCGGCACTCGCCCGGTTATCATCAGGGGTCAACTCGTCTTCTGACGAACTCACCACCGCGGTGTTCACCACTCTGCCCGCTGCTCCGGCCTTCACACGGATTCGGACCGTCACCGACTTGCCCGCGCCCAGAAACGGTATGGCGAAACTTACATTGTTCCCGCTTACCGTCGCTGTCACCGTCGATCCGCTCGTATTGGCTGTCACCGTGAAGCTCTGGTAAGTCACTCCCGCAGGAAGGTTGTCTGTCAGCACCACGTTGGTCGCATCGGTCTGGCCCACATTGCTCACCACCAACTCGTAGTCGAACAAGTCGCCCTCAAAGACTCTGTCCTGCAGTGCCCTCTTGGTCACCTTCAGATCCGCCTGATCGTTCAGTATCCTGAAGAAGACCCGTGCATCGTCGCTGTTCGACGGATTCACCACTTCCCGGAGTATATATTTTAACGTATAGTCCCTGATCTCATTCACCTTCGGAATCAGGCTCAGCTCTCCGTTGTCATTGATCAGCAAACCGATAATGCCGTCCAGCTCCGTGAATTCAAAGTCCACATCCGCAGGATCAGGACGCTGTCCCTTCAACCGGTCGTTGTCCAGAATATTGCCGATCCGGCCACCGTAGCTGATAAAGTAAGATCCAAAGTCGTCATCGTTGGCAATAATCTCATTGGCTCCCACGCCCACAGTCACTTCATCCCGGTCTTCAATCTCTTCCTCTGATGGTGTCTTCGCCTTAACCGTAGCCACGTTCACCAGTGTTCCCTTTTCCAGATCTTCCACCGTCACCGTATAGCTCGTCTCCAGCGTCGCCGATGCACCCGGCGCAAGGCTTCCGATATTCTTGGCAAAGCCTGTCAACGGATCTGTTACCGTCACATCACTCAGCACAACGTTACCCGTATTGCTAACCGTCAGCGTATAGACCACCACTTCACCCGCTTCGCGGATCTCAGTCTTGTCCACTTTCTTCTCGATCAAAATCCCCGGAAGCTGCGTGATCGGCGTGGTCACCTCATCACTGGCTGTCGGATTGTCATCCCCCTGACTCGGACTCTCTCCTGTGGCCGTCGTCTCGTTGGTCACACTGCCCTTGTCAACATCCTCCTGGGTCACCACATACGGAGACGTATCCACCGACTTGCTCTCTCCTGGCTTCAACGTCCCAATATTGATCACCAAGCCGGTCTTACTGTCCACAATCGTTACGTTCTCCAAAGTCACGTTACCCGTGTTGGTCACCGTGATCGTGTACACTATCTCCTGACCCGCCTTCGTGATTACCGCATCATTGTCCGTAATGTCTACCGTGATGCCCGCACTCTGAACAGCCCTTACCAACGCTTCGTCCTCCGAACTTACTCCCGTCTCATCCGGTCCCTGAGCCGTAACCACCGCCACGTTCACTATCGATCCGCGATCCATGTCCCCCTGAGTTACCGTGTAACTGGTCGTCAAGGACTGACTGCCTCCCGGTATCAATGTCCCAACCGTCTGGTTCAATCCAGTCAATGGATCTACTAACGTCACATTACCCAACGTCACATTACCGCTGTTGGTCACCCTCAACGTGTAGGTGATTACATCTCCCGCAGCGTTAACAGTACTCACATCCGAAGTCTTGGTAATTGAAATATCACAGTTAAATATCGTCAGCGTTACAGGGGTTCTGCTGTTGCTCACGCAGCCCGTTTCACTGTTCACTGCTTCAGCATAGTAGGTTACTGAGCCTACCGAACTTAGCGTAGGATTTTGTACTACTGAACCTCCAACTGAGGCACTGTACCAAACAATGTTGAATCCTCCAGGAACACTTGCTGTCGCAGTCAAGCTTTGAACATCTGAACTTGCGCAAGCAACCTGATCGCCTCCGCTAACCGGAGCAACTGGAGCAGGTAAGATTGTAAGGGTAACTGGAGTTCTAATCAAACTAGCACAATTGCCATCCACAGTCTGGGCATAGTAAGTAATTGATCCAATAGTATTCAAAATTGGATTTACAACCACATCTCCACCTACAGCTGCATTGTACCAAACTAGAGTTCCAGGAGCTGAAGCAGTGGCTGTCAATGTCTGAACAGGGAATGAAGCGCAAACCACCTGATCTCCTCCGCTAACTGGCGAGGTTGGACCCTGAACGATGGACAATAAAACAGGGGTTCTTGTCAAACTTGAACATCCTGTCTGAATATTTACAGCCTCGGCATAGTAAGTAACACTTCCAACTGCACTTAATGAAGGATTTGCAACCACACTTCCGCCAACTGGGGAATTATACCAAACTACATTGAATCCAGCTGGTGCTGTAGCCGAGGCTACTAGGTTTTGAGCCTCAATTGTTTCACATACAACTTGGTTGCCACCACTAGTTGGAGCTACAGGAGCTGCATTGATAGTCAACGTAACCGGAGTTCTTGTCAGACTTTCGCAATCAGTCTCATTATTCACTGATGCTGCGTAGTAAGTCACACTTCCTACACTACTCAGGCTTGGGTTCGCTATGGTCACATCACCGTCTGCTGTGGTGTACCATACAATGCTGAAGCCTTGTGGTACTGTAGCACTTGCAGTGATAGACTCTGCATCCCCCTCGCAGATCGTCACATTAACCGGACTGGTCGGTGCGGCAGGTGCTGCAAGAATTGTCAGCGTTACAGGAGTTCTTGTCAAACTCTCGCACTCTGTCTCATTATTTACCGAAGCAGCGTAGTAGGTGATTGTTCCTACTGTGCTCAGGCTTGGACTTTCTGTAGTCACATCTCCATCTGCTGTGGTGTACCATACAATGCTGAAGCCTTGTGGTACTGTAGCA
>NZ_FMXE01000028.1 GCF_900103735.1 Algoriphagus alkaliphilus
TAGGTATCCACTACGTCTCCGAGATATTTGGCATACTGCTGTAGAAAAAACCGATAATTCTCATCCTCCCGGAAGATGTTTTCTGAGCCATTGGCGTGGTTGTAAATATGATAGGATTGACCAAATACCATAAATTAATAATCCCCTACTTGGACAATTTTACCTAGATGATTAATTCTTACTTTTTGTATTTTTCCCAGCCGATCAGTTGATCTTAATCTATAGAATAAAATTCCCTCCAACTCCTTTGAATCATTTAGAGTAGTTTCAAGATGATGCCTGAAAACATAATCTTTGGAGCCTATTTTTTGAACTCTAAATAGGTTTGGACTAATCAAATAAAAATTATTTTGGTCTGTTAAATCTAATTCTTTGGGATCGAAGCCAGTTTGTTCATTAGGAAAAACAAAATATTCGTTCTGCTTAAGTGAAAATAAGAACTCCCATCCATCAGAATTATTTAGGGTTTTGTCAATAATTGGAAGACCTGCATTTACTCTTGCCAAAGACTCGAAGAATGAAACCACATTTTCATGCAGCTTACCCTCGGAATCTCTGTAAATGGCCACATGATGGTTATTGCCGGTATTGACAAAATCCACGGGTTGGTTTTTTCCATTTTTATCCAAAATTAAATTCCCAAATTTGTCTTTTTTATCATGTAATGCGACAGCATTACTCACTCCTGAAATTGTAATATTTTTTACTGAAATCCCTTTTTCTTTATTCAACCAAATCGGATTTTCATCCAAATTGACAAAGGCTTTTTTAGGATCTCCTCCAAATTGATCTAGCCGCTCCTGAAGAATTCGCTTTACTCCGGTATCAATGATTTTTTCTACTCTCAAATTTGGATCTATCGATTTTCTAATAGTATAAACTGTTTCTACCTCCACCAATTTCACTTTCTCCGGTACTTTTTGGGTTTGAAGATTGTCCAAGTAAATCGGATTTTTCTCTAAGCTATTCTTTCCAGTAAAGGCTTTCTTTGGATCATTATCAAATGCGGATAGCCTCTTCAAAAGTGCTTCGCGAAAGACTTTTTTAGATACCTTAGAAATAGTTTCCTGATCAAAATTACCTCCGATTTTACTTATGGTTGTTTTATACTGTTTAATAGTACCATAGATACTTTCATTATGAAGCTGTCCTCTAGGAGTAAGGGTTTGCTGAATTTTATTGCTTCCCTTGATTTTATTCTTTTGAGGTGTGACTACTTTATTTTTAGCCTTAAAAGAAATCAAAGTGTTTTCTAAATGCCATTTGGTTTCCGCTCTAAAATCATCCAAAGGAATCGGCGGCTTAAATTTTAGTTTATTATTCTCATCTCTATATAGCTCCTTATTTTCAATAGCCTTTATTATAGGTGCCATTTTTTTATTGTCGTCCCGTCTAGCATTCAGGTTATTTAGGTACTGTACATGGTTGTATTTAGTAAATGCAACTGCCAAGGCATCCATAGCATGGTGACGATGGTCATTTCGCTTCGTCCAATCTTTAATTCGAGGCAGGTTTTTACCCTCTCTATTGGTATCGTAATATGTTAGCCCCAGTTTCCTGTATTTTTCCCAATTCAACTCCTGCATCACATTAACTAGTTGCCAATCTTCCCTCAGCCTATCTGTAACGCTACCGGTTGTGGTATTTACAGTTCTACAAACTTCCTCCAAAAGTTCTTTGGCCTTTTTGGCTATATATTGAGAGTTTCGGAGATCTCTATCTATAAATCCATCGGGAATCTCACTCCCCTTCATCATGAGTTTCTTGTATTTGCCTTTTGAAAACTTACCTTGCTTGTAGAATTCTTCAACACGAACTGTGTATTGCAGAAACTCTTGCTCACTTAATTTTCGAGAGAGAAAATCGTAGGGAGTTTCATCTTTTTTCTCTTTATTCAAAAAAGCCTCGCATAGAGTTTTATTTGAGAATGAATCGTCAAACAACCTCGCCTTTGGAATTACATGTTCTATGTCATATTCTTTCGAAAATAGATCCGTGGCTTGTATCGCTTTTCCAGTGTAAACAGAAATTCCATCGGTCTCTTTCCATAACTTATATCGAATTATATCATTTCGACTGACATAGCTTAATCCAAACTCGCTTACAAGTATTTGACGAATCCTTTCATGCTCAACACTTGCGGCGCCAATAGATTTTGTTAGCTCCTCCCGCTCCTTTGCGCTCTTTTTTAACTCTCTCGCTAGTTCTAGCCTAATTTCATCGGGTTTACCATACTCATCAATAACTGCATTGACTACATTGATGGCCTGGTTTAGAATTTTTTCTACAACCGGATTTCTCAAACTATTCTTTGGAAGTATCTCAAGCTTGGTTTTGAGAACTTTCTTTGCTCTCTCCTCCCTAGTTTCTGAATTGGAGTGACTTTTATACCCACCCAACTGTACAGCCTCATCGTACTGCTTTCCATCTTTTAAATGAGGTATAATTTTACTGATCGCCCTTGAGCTTAAGCTTCCATAATCATCCTCAAAAGTCACAGCAGAAAGAATTCTGGCATAATCTTCATCGAACCCGAATTTTGCTTTCAACTTCTTGATCAAGCTTTCATTTCCTGTAGGAGAATTATCCCCATCATAAGAATAAAGCAAGTGCCACAATTGGATCATTGGTTGCTTTTCCAATTCGCCACCATCTGCATTTGAATTGAAATCCAAGATCTCTATGGATATTCCAAGCCCTTCAAAAATTGAAGAGACTAACGACTTTATTTCAAAGAAAGAGAGTTTTGAAAAATCATACTCCTCATGACCTGATGCTATTAAGATTTTCCGGTATGCTTCAAAAAGTTTGAAAGAAGTTCGATTCCCATCAAGCTTTTCAAAATTCAAGTCCAATTCTTTATGATTTTTAAAAAGGAGTTTTAAAACTTCTGCTTTGGCAAGTTTATCTCTTACAGTCAGCTCTTCAAACAAGACTTGTTTCTCCTCCTGCTCTAATCTTCTTTTAGCCCGGTCTTTTTTACTGATTACTTCAAGATCATTCAATCTCTGCCAAATCCTGAATTCTTGAAATAATGGAGAAGATTTTGGACAGACCTTTGGACCAATGAGTTTAATCTTTGTTTTCCCATCCACGACCATTTCAATCTTTTTACCCTCCAATTCACAAATACCAATAAGACCTTTTTGAGACTTTAACCTACGCTGATAAAAAATGATAATTTCTTTTATTATTTCTTTGAGCTCAAGGTTAAGCTCGGGATAAAACTGGCTTTGGACATTCCAAATTGTATCAAATTCATCCTCATAATCTTTTCTGTAAAAAACTTGCCCTTTCAGCCGAGTATGTCTATCAGCTTTTATTTGTTCAAATAAATACTGTCCAACAGTTTGATGATTAAAAAATAGCTCTTTGCTCCGGTCACTTATACTTCCAAGATAGCCACTTGAGCTATTTATTTGAGAGTTTATTTCCTGTAATACAACAATCAATTGTTCTAGGCTCAATTGCTTTTGAAGTGCATCTACCCTCCATTGAAAGTTCTCCAATTTTCTATCGAATCCGGAGGTATTTCTTTTGGTACCAACAATTCTGAAAGGTTTTTCACAAATAGCCCAAACGGCTTTTTGATTCTTTCCAATTAGTTGCTGCTTTAGATTATTTGATAAGATTTCAGGGTAATACTGACTTTGAAATTCCCAAATCCTATCAAATTCATTTTGCAAATCAGATCGATAAAAATCAGGAAGAAATCTCTTCCCTTGTTGAAGTCTCTCTAAGGAAAATTGGCCGGGAGTAATTTTTTTTCTATTCAGCTCCATTGCCACTTTCATCCCATCAATCAGCTGTCCTTCGTCTTCATTTTTTGCTTTCCGACTGCTCTTGTAGCCCCTCTTTTTATTGATAGAAATAAAGACCCTTGCCAATTCATTTTTTTCAATTCTTTCTACGGCTGACCTAGATCTTAATTCCAAAGTCTGGAAAGTAGTGTTTGGCCCATCTTCAGCTAGTATCGAATCTTTATTGATAAGCCCATATTCTGTAAGAGTCTTCATGAGTTCCTGTCTTCGGAGCTTATAGCGCTGAAGATTTCTTCTTGCACTCCGTTTTGAAGTTCGATCTTGATTCGTAGTGATAGCCTTCCCTTTTTCGAAATTGCCTTGCTCATCCGTTGTAAGTGGAATGACCCTGACACCAAGTTTTAATATTTCAGATCTTTCTTGTTCATTTTCTGCCTCAAAAACCAAAGCCCAACCTATTGATGTACTCCCCAAATCCAATCCTAAAATCTTTTTCATATTTCTTGAAAAGTTGAAAGTTTAAAATCTATATTAGTGTCAACATTTTGAAGCAATTCACAATAAGGATTATTCCGTTGTGAAAACATCTAAAGGGGCCCGATCAGATTTCTGATCGGGTCGCTTTTTTTACCCCCCCCCTTTCATTTACAAGATAGCCCTTCAAACTAAGATTACTATACCCAGTACTGGGTATTTTATGCGATAAATAGAACTTTCTCGGACATATATTGTCGCAATATTCAATCAAGACCTGTCAGGTTTTTAAAACCTGACAGGTCTGTCCGCCTCAAAAAAAACCACCCAAGATCGCTCTCGGGTGGCATATCGCTGGCTTAGTTCCTTATTTTATTTTATTTGTCTCCGCGAACCTGTACATAGCCTTTGAAATTTGGATTGGAGGACAGATTTGCTAAGCTATGGACCATAGACCATATACCGTGGACGAGGATCCGCAACTTACTGGGCCGATTTTTACCCAAGGTGCATCTTTGCGGATACTCATATTTTATTTCTTATCGGTGCTCGTAAAGGTCACCTTGAATGAGGCTCCGAAAATCCCGAGTTTTTCGCCATATCCGGAAATCTCCTGCAGGGGGTAATTGTAAAACGGCATGACTGCATAGCTCGTCTTTTTGGATTCAAACAAGCGGATATTCACTCCCAAATTGGCCGTAGCTAGCGGATAGAAGCGGTTTTGCGGAACATCCAACACGGAGGACTGATTTACCGATTCGGATCTCAAGGTGAAGGAATTCGCGCTGGCCGAACTGGCATCAAACACTGCCACCTGCCGGGTGAAGGAGGACTGCTGCTCTGCACCTTGACTGAAGGTGATCAAGTTGGAAAATCCTGCCTGCACAGAAATGGATTGATTGGAAGTGACCGGATATTTGAAATAAAGCGGAATATCCACCTGCACTTGGGCTATCTCATTTCGCTCGGTGACCGGTGAGGAGAATCCTGCCACCTGCGCATAGCTTTGACTTTCACTTGCCTGATTCAGGTAGTTGACCGCCAGTCCCGAGCCCATCATCAGTTTCCCGGCGATATCCATATCGACCATTACACCCAAGCCTAAACTTGAGCCACTGGTGGCCTGCGTTTTACTTTGCGAAGCCCCATACCCCGGAAAAAGGCCCAATGCTAATCTCCTTGTGCTTTTCGTCTCCAATATCTCGGCTATTTCTTCTTTTGCCATAAGTGGTTCTTTCGGCAATTCTGTCACAGGGGAAGTCAGTGCATTCTTCAGCGTTTCCATTTCTGCTTTTTCATTTACAGCGATCAAAGCTTCCTTTTCAGCTGTTTTAGACTGATCAATCAGGGCTTGGATTTGATTTGGCTGCTGTGCCGGAGGATTCGATTTTGAACCGGAACTTGAGGTAACAGTCGATTCGGTCCCAAAAACGGGAGATTTGGTGTTTGCTGAATTTGATCCTTTCGGAGTATTATTTTTAGTGCTGGATATAGAAAACTGATTTTCTGCCAGAATTTTTTCTTTTGCTCCTGAAACTGTCACCTCATTGGGTTCGACAAGAATTGCATCCGGGTTTGGAAGCCTTTCAAGTCCAATAGCATCTGCGGACTGCAATTTCTCCTGAAGCACAAGCTGATCAGAAAGCTGAGCATCATCGGAATCTGAAAACTGCCCAAGCCAAAGCCCTCCGGCCACCAGCAAGAGGATAAGTGAAGCGGCAACACCGGATACCCAGTATCTGGTTCTTTTTGGACTGAGGGCAGCCCGCCTTTTCTCAAAGTCCTCCCAGGCCCCCAATTCATAAGGAAGCGGGTTTTCTTCCTGCTGCTTGCGCAGCTTGGCAGCCAACCATTTAAATGATTTATCTTCCTGCATATTCTTTCATGTGTTTTTGTATCAACTGACGCAATTTGGATTTTGCCCGCGTCAGGTAAACTCGGGAAGAGCTTTCGCTGATCTCGAGACGCTCCGCCACTTCCCTATGACTATAACCTTCCACCTCATAGAGGTTGAATATCAATTGCTGATCCTCGGGAAGCTGGTGGAGAAGCTTGAGAATATCTTCAAATGCCAGCTGATCCGGGGCATATACTTCATCATAAACCGGGGTTTCACCGTCTGCTTCGAGGTGATTTTGCAGACGTTTGTCCTTCCGGTAATAATCTATCGCAGTGTTGACTGTGATTCTCCTGAGCCAAGGCTTGAGTGATGGTACTTGATTCATCTTGCCGAATGAATCGAAGCATTTCATAAAAGAGTCATTGGTGATTTCCTGTGCCAAATCCCTGCTTTTGGAATAGGACAAACTGATCCCCATGACAAAGCCATAGTACTTTTTGAACAAAAATTCCTCATGCTTCTTTGACCGACGTTTGCAACCGTCAATCAATTCCTGGTCAGACCAATTCAATAGACTTTATATTTTCTTTTAATTATTTCCTTGTCAACTTCGATTTATCATATCGCAGTCGCCTTCGCAGTGATAATCTCTGGCATTACATTGTTCACGAATGTAAATCGAAAAGGGTGTTTGACCATACTGCCCACTTGGTGAGAGTACTTTTGCCAAATCAACCGCTATCGTCTCCGACACCATCTCTCCTGTAGCTGAACAGGAAGGAAATACGCTGATTAGATAAATCTGGATACTTCTTGGATTTGATTCCTGCCATTTACCATCCCATAGCAATTGGTATGTCCCATTGCAGTTTTTCGGTTTCAGAATTTCCAATGTAAGCATATTGCTGCGCCTGCTAATCGCTTTGATTTCTGTATCAATCCCGCAAAACGCTGCTCTTCCTCTGTTGAAGTCTATTTCTCGGTAGGCGCGTGCATCGACAGTAAACTTATACCCTGGACCTTCTACTTGATAAAAGAACGGTACAAGGGAATCTGATTGCCCATCATCCAAAGTGCAACTGCAAAGAAATAAAACGAAAGCCAACCTGAAAAAGGATACCATAAACACGCTTTTCAGGAAGACGGAATTCGCGAGCTGCTCGCTACAATTAGGATATAAAAAAACAAATGACAATCCTTAAACTTGGGAGAAAAGCAAATCAAAGAAAATGTCTGCGGAAAATCGTCGACTGAAAAAAGTTTGTTTTCTCGAACTTATATCCTTATTCTAAGTAGCTAAAACGAAGAACGGAAATATAAAATCAAAAAACTGCCTGGAGGTTGGGGCTGTACCCGATTAAATTTAATCCGGGTTGGAGTGTAGCTTAATCAGCCCTGTCCAGAAGCGTTCCAGACTATCAACTGCCTGCTCAATTTCCTCGATATTACTCGGCTTGGAGACAAACAGATTTGCAAGTGCCTCATAGCTTTTGTCGACATCCTTTATAGTTGAGGATGTGGTAAATACGATAATGGGGATCATTCTCGTTTTCTCGCTTCCCTTCAGGGCTTTTAACACTTCGTATCCATTTTTCAATGGAAGGTTGATATCCAAAATGATCAGATCAGGCGTTTCAGCCGCCTGAAAGCTTTTTTCTTTATTAACAAAATCAATTCCATCCTGTCCATTTTTAGCAATTGACACTTTTTTAACAGACGGACGCTTGAGTAAGGCTTCATTCATCAACAAAATATCACCCTCATTGTCTTCGACTAACAGAATATGAATATGTCCCATCAGGTAATTGATTTAGCTATAGTAAAATGAAATATACTTCCTTTTTGGTATTCTGATTCAACCCAGATTTCCCCTCCAAGTCCCTCCACGATCTTTTTCACGATGGCCAGCCCAATTCCTGTTCCTTCATATTCTTCTTTTCGATGAAGCCGCTGGAACAGGATAAATATTTTATCAAAATATTCTTCTTTTATACCTAAGCCATTGTCACTTACGGATATTTGCCAGCATCGGGGCAAGTCGATGGCAAGGATACTTATTTTTGGAGCCACATTTGGTTTAGAATACTTGAGCGCATTCCCGATCAGATTCTGAATGATCTGTGCAATGCGAGGCCTAAATGTCCACAAGGTTTCAATTCCCCGGAACGTAATTTCGGCCTTCTTCTCTTGAATCAGCTTTTGTTGAAGTTGCTTGATTTCCTCTATTACATGAGGCAATTGCACCCATTCCAACTGTGCGTTCTGTTTTCCCACACGTGAATACTCCAACAAGTCCAAAATGATCTGTCGCATGCGTACTGCCCCGTTTACGGCAAAATCAATGTATTGCAAGGCCTTTTCATCCAGTTGATTTTTGTATTTTCTTTCCAACAGCGAAAGGAAACTGGACACCATTCGAAGTGGTTCCTGAAGGTCATGGGATGCTACATAGGCAAACTGCTCCAATTCAGAATTGGAAATTGCGAGTTCTTTTGTTTGAAATTCGAGGCTTTGATTGAGTTCCTGAAGGGATTGCTCATACGCTTTTCGTTCGGTGATATCCATAATCAAGGAATCCCACACGATACTTCCATCAGATTGGCGTCTTGGAGTCCCTATTCCCTGATGCCATCTGATTTTGCCATCAGGAGACAGATTTCTCCACTCACAACTCCAGTTATCCAAAGAGGTAGCCGAATCCATGATCGACTTTTGCAGGAGTTCCAAATCACCCGCAGGTATAATCTGCGACCAGACTTTACTGATATCCTCAACACAATCTCTCGGATCCAAACTCCAAATCAGTTTTGATCCTTGGCTTACAAACCGCAGTTCATCGCTACCGTCCGTTCTTAAAACATATTGGAAGATTACCCCGGGAATATTATCCGAGACACTTTTGAGTCGGTCCTCGACTTGCTTGCGGTCGTGAATGTCCTGGATAGATCCAAAAATCCGGGTGCAAGTGCCCTCCACAAATTCTGCTTCACCGATTGACCTTACCCAGCGTTCATTTCCTTTGGCTGTGATGATGGGAACTTCAAAATCGAAATTTTCGCCCAATGTGATTGCATTTTGTACTTTCTCCTGTACAAACTGCCTATAATCTTCCCTGTAAAAGTCAAATGCTTTCTCAAAATTCAGTAAAAAATCATCCGAAGTTTCAAAAATATCCTTTGTGATTTTTGACCAACTGTGTAAATCCTTGGTAAGATCCACTTCCCATCCTCCCACTTTTGCCAATTTAGTAGCCGTGTCCAATAGATTCTCAAGTTTTCTAAACTCCGTCACATCCCTCCCATAGGCAAAGACATAGCCGTCTTGTCCATAAACATCAGAAGAATTCCAGGAGATATAGCGGTAATCGCCTGACTTGGCCCGGTATCTATTCGTGAAATTATTCGCCTTTAGATCGGCAGTAATGGTTTCCGAAAACTCATGAACCGTAGATTTGATGTCATCGGGATGCAAAAAGTATTCAAAGGGAACATGTGTCAACTCGTCCATCGTATACCCCAACAACTTACAAAATGCCGGATTGACTTTGGTGAAATACCCGTTAGGTGAAGCGATAGCCAATATTTCCGGTGCACTCTCAAAGAAAAGCCGAAGCTCCTCTTCCTGTTGTTTTCGTTTGATTTCTTTACCCAGAAAGTCCTTGAGCGCATTCAAAATCAGGATGCTGTTTTGATCATGACCAAGATTTTTATCCGAAAACAAAATCAATACACCCAATACCTGATCTCCGAAGATTACGGGAAGTCCAATTGCTGATCTATATCCATACTTTTTTGCCCCTTTTTTTCTAATAAACTCGCTATGGTCCTCCAGTTCTTCCCATAATTGATTTTCTGAAGATTTCCACACCTTGCCTGGAAGTCCTTCTCCAAGGGAAAGCCGCTCGAGAATCAAAGGATCTCCATAGAAACCTTGATGGCTTGGAATTTTCAAGTGATTGGCTGCCAGAATCAACCGAGAATTCTCAAGTCCTGAAAGCCAAAATTCTGCTGCGACATAGGCTCCCTTATCGGATAGCAGGCGAATTATTTCGGTCAGTAACTCCCCAAGGCTAGCCTGACCCTTGAAAATCTCCGTGACTTCCCGTTGAAGCTCCTTGCTGATTTGTTCGGTTTTAAGAACACTTTGGTCCCGCAGGGCTCCAATCATTCGAATTGGAGTACCATTTTCGTCCCGGATCATGTATCCGATTTCTCCTATGTAGGCATAGGAACCGTCCGATTTCTTGATCCTAAACTCATTGGTCCATTTATTCTGGCTTGAATCTTTCAAAAACCCTTGCCATTGCTCCTCTTTTAACCCCACATCATCAGGGTGCATCATCGCAACCCAATCGTCCAAGGTGAATGTTTTATGAGAAAAATCATGACCAAAAACTCTGAAAAAGCTTTCCCCCCAAGCAAAGCGATTTTGAGCGACATCCCAGTCGAAAATAGCCTCATTGGTAGATTTGTTGATCAATTCGTAGCGCTCATTGTTAAGCCTGATTTTCTCCAAGTAGCCAAACTTAGCCATGAGGATCGTCACCAGGGTGGATGTTCGCTCCAATACTTGCAGCTCTTTCTCCTCTATTGGTTTGGCATGTGGAAAATAATTGGCCAATGTGGCTACCACATTTCCTTCTGAATTAACTATTGGGAAAGACCAGCAGGCTCCAATTGAGAATTCCTTAGCTAAGTCACTATACTTCTCCCATCGTTTATCCAGAAATACATTCTCTACGATCACTTTTTGTTTTAAAAAAGCTGCAGTACCACAAGATCCTTGATTTTCACCAATCGGGAGCCCTTCCAGTATTTTCAACAATTTCTTGTCAAGGGAAGGAGATACAAAGTTGGCCAGTTTTGAATTTTCAATTCTCATAATTGAAGCCTTCATCCCCGGCAGCAGCACTTCCAGATCACTGAGGTATTTAAAAAATAAATCTCTTTCCAAGGCATTTTCGGAAATACTTGCCTGCATTACCTCTCTTTCGATTTGATCCAACTTATTGTCAAAATGCTCCCGTGTCACATCTTTCAGTACTCCAACTACTCTCACCGGATTCCCCGACTCATCTCTCAACAGGATCGCCTTGTCTTTGACTTGGGCATACCGTCCATCGCCTTGGCGAAGCCTAAATTCACGCGTCCACACTTCCTTTCCCTTTTGACCAAGAATCACCCGGAAATCATGAATTACCTGATCTCGATCTTCGGGGTGAATCAATGAATTAATTAAATCATTGTTGTGCTCTTCAGAACGTATTTCAATTCCAAAATTTTCCCGAAACCCGGCTGACAAAAAGAGATTTTTGGTTTGAGGATCAAAATCCCAAATACTTTCAGAACCTGCTCTTAAAACCAGTTCAAAGCGTTCATTGCTTGCCTTCAATTGATGTTGGACGGTAAGAACTTCGGTTACATCGACCGAATTGATTACAATTCCCTGAATATCCGGATCAGCAAGGAGATTGGTGCCTACACTTTGAATCCAGCGCCAACCGTCTTTCTTATGCTTAAATCTAAATGGACGGGATTTAACTTGCTTTTGATTCAGGATATTGGAGAATTCAGCCAAAACTCGGGATTGATCATCGGGGTGAATAAAATCAAAAGAATTTTTGCCCAATAGCTCTTCGACAGACAGTCCAAGATAGGAAGGATAGTTGGGGCTTAGGTAGTGATAATTCCCCTCCAAATCCAAAATACAAACCAGATCCGCACCTTCTTGCGCCAAGATCCTAAAAACCTTTTCACGCTGAATCAGCCTATTATTGGCCAAAACCTCCTCTGTTACATCTTTTAAATTATTAATGAATCCATTAATCACAGGATCATGCAGCATGTTGGTGACCGTTGTTGCGAGATACCGCCAACTTCCATCCTTGTGGCGAACCCGCGTATTGGTGCCACTCATCGGAATTCCCGGATTTCCCAAAGCCTGTTGCTTTCGATTTACCAATTCTTCAAGATCATCCGGGTGAACCAAGGTGCTCAGACTCAGTTCCAGTCCCTCAGCCTCGGTATATCCCAATATCCGTTGAATGGAGCCTGACACATAACTTGGCTTTCCGTCCAGGCCAAGTATTGCTATCGCATCATCGCTATTTTCGATGAGCTTTTTGAACCGTTTTTCCCGAAGGTACAATTGTTCACTTGCGGTGACTTGGGCGGTGATATCGGTGTGAGTCCCAAACATCGTAAGCGGCTTACCTTCCTGGTCCCAACTCATGATCTGCCCCCGATCTAGAATCCACACCCAATGCCCTTTTTTGTGCCTCATTCTCACCTCACATTCATAGAGTCCCTTTTGGGAATTGAGGTATTGGTTGAGAATGTCATTGGAAGATGTTAAATCTTCAGGATGAACAAATTGATTTCTGGTATCCCGGTTGATTGTACCCAATTCCTCCAGTGTATATCCGATCATTTCTGCCCAACCTCTGCTGTAGATCAACAGGTCTGAAGTAATATGCCATTCCCAGGTTCCTACTTGGGTGGCGTCAATGATATTCCAAAGTCGTTTACGCTCTTCTTTAAGCCGGTTTTCTGTTTGGATGAGATCAAGTTTGTTTTTCTTGAGTTCACAAATTCTCACGACTTGATTGGCCAGAATTTGAAGCGACTTCAGATTTTCACCAGAGAGTTCTCTCAGCTCATAATCCAGTACACAGAGTACCCCAAAAGGAATTCCCGAAGTGGAAGTCAGCGGGATTCCGGCATAAAAGACCACTCCTATCTGAGTGACTAAAGTATTTTCCTTAAACCGGGGGTCTTCTCGAGCATCCCTGATAATCATCACCTGATTTGGATTTAATAGCGCATGGCTACAAAAAGAATCCTCAAGTGCAATTTCTTTGAGATCTAAGCCATGTTGGGATTTGAAAAGCTGTTTTTCTGAATTCAGAATAGTGATCAGAGATGCAGGAACTTGGCAGATCGTGGAAGCCAGTGCCGTGACCTCATCAAATTCTTTCTCGGGCGCTTCAGCTAAAAGATCAAACAAATGAGGGGAAATTGTGTTATTCTCCATTTTAGTAGGTTAAGGCAAAAAATATAATCTGTTTATCCGCTTTCTTACCAGTAGCCATAGGAAATAAGGATAGAAGTCCGATGAGACGAGCTGTGGACTGTGGACGGTCGTCTGTCGACGATTATCCGCTTTTTGCAATTTCAATTTTAGCAAACTGGTAGAATTGCGGATAATCATAAAATATAATTTCGATTTTACATCTGTATTTAGTGAAAATAAGAGATATCCCCAAACATTCTTACGGTAGAGGTATAAATACATTTGATTTGGAAAGGCAAGTATTCTTGTCTTCAACTAACTGACCTAGTTAATTTGGATTTTTTTGATTTCCGGATTTGGGGAGGCATCTTTTCCAAGGAGCACATTCAGGTAGCTTTGGGCGTGGATAGGCTGATCAGTGTTGATGTAGTCGACACCCATTTCGTAGAATTCCTTCCATGCGGAATTATTGTCCGGTGAAGCCCAAAGCCGAACCGGTTTATTGAACGAATGGACCAAATGGATGAACTCCAATAGTTTCTCCCTATCCGCTTCGCCCATACTACCTTCCCCATTCCAATTCGAAAATTGTCTAAAACTCAAACTGACCATCCCGATCCTTTCCCAAGGGAGGTCAGATGTTAAGGTTTTGCTCTGGTAATCAAAAAATACCCATTCAGGATACTTGGTGTAATCCTCCGGCTTCGGCCTGTTTCCTGAGATAATCAGTTTTAAACCTCCGGGATTTTGATTGGAGTAAAGGATTTCTTCAAAAGCTCGCGCATCTTTCACTACCTGATCCAGCGTACTGTATCCTTCCGTTTTGCAATCTACGAGGAGGTGGAAATCAAACTTTTGGATCATCCCTTGTTCTACCGATTTCTGGATTGGCTCGAAGTAAAGCGAGCGAAGTGTCAGTTCGGATTTGATGCTGGCAGCCTCATGTGCGACCATCAATTGGTCGTTTTGCAAAATCACATCCACTTCGATGGATGCGGCACCAGCACCAAATGCTTCCCAAAAAGGGAGTTTTCGAAGGTAATCATTGTGGGAATGAAGCTTGAAATCCTGCTGGGAAAAACCCAAAACAGGAAAAAGAAAGGCGATCAGAAAAATGAGTTTTTTAGAATTCTTCATACTCAAAAATACCTTTATCCTATTAAAACCCGGGATTTATCAAGTGCATTTTCTCTCTTATTCAAATAAGATAAATCCTCGGATTGATCTATAGGCAAAGTATCGAAATACCTGGAATAGAATATTTGAAATTCTACTCACCTAGGCAGTGAAACATAAAAAGTGGATCCTTGATCTTTTTCGGACTCTGCCCAGATTTTCCCTCGGTGTTTTTCTACAAACTCTTTGCAAAGAATCAATCCAAGGCCTGTCCCCTTTTCATTATTTGTACCTAAAGATGTAATAGGAGTATCCGCGCTAAACAATTTTTTGATCTCGTCTGGGGACATCCCTACGCCATTGTCCTTTACACAAATGGTCAATGAATCGGCCGACGCTTTGGTATACACGGCAATTTCACCTCCCGGCATGGCAAACTTAAGCGCATTGGAAACCAAATTTCTTATGACAGTGGCAATCATATTTCTGTCAGCCGAAATTATAATTTCCTCAGAAATGTCCATGTTAATCTTAATGTGCTTTTGAACGGCGATTTGGTCAAACAAAGCAAAGACTTCTGAAACGACATCTTTCAAAAAAAACGGCGTCGGATCATAGACGTGCCTTCCTGTTTGAGATTTTGCCCATTCCATCAAATTGAAAAGCAGATCCATTGCCCGCTTGGAAGAATTAAGGATAACCCCTGCAATTTCCTCCACAGCCTCATAATCTTTGCTTTGCACTTCCATCATCAACAACTCGCTGTGTCCGATAATAGACGTAAATGGATTCTTTAAATCATGTGCAATGATCGAAAAAAACATGTCCTTCTGTGAATTCAAAAGATTCAACTGCTTGACCACTTCCTCCAATTCGGACTCGGCCTTTTTGCGTTCGGTGATGTCCAGTATCGTCAGAAGGCAGTGGTCATCATGCTCCTCCTCAACTATAGCTGTCAATTGGGCAAATATGGATTTTTCATCACAGCCCAAGACCAGCATTTCGCTCATTTGTTTTGTTTTGCTTTTAAAAGTCTTTTTAAGGAAAAGATTGAAAGTGGAAAGTCCATTTTCGGGAATAAACAGTGCAAATGATTTTCCCTTAAGTAAAGCTCGCTCTTTTCCCAGCATTTTGGAACCGATGAGATTGAGATCGAGTATTATGCCCTCCCCAGAAAGTGTGAAATAGCCGATCGGTGCAAAATCGTAAAGGGAGGTGTATTTTTGAGCGATATATTCAGCTCTCCCACGCGCCAATTTCAGCTCTTCATTCTGAAGCTCCAATTCGATCTGAAAGACTTCAAGCTCATGGACTGCTCTCAAAAGTTCGGCTTCAGTCAGGGCTGAATTAGGCTTTTGGGTTTTATTCTTTAAGATTGCTTCGGCTTTTTTACGAAGTAAATCAAACTCGGATTTAGTAGCGTAGTCCATAATATCATCTGTTTGAAACGCGAGCAATAAAGAATCACTTAGGAGAAGAGGATTATCGTTAAGGTAGATATTGTTTTGGCTAAAACAAGAACTTGTCACTATTAAACCCGCTTACTTTCTCTCCTTCTTGTCTTTTCGGAGTTTGTCATTCAATTCTTTAAGCTTGATTTCCAGAATCTTGGCATCAGTGACATCGGAGAATGTGATCACTACACCATCGATTTTATCCTCGAGTGTACGATAAGGCATAATCCGTATACTAAACCATCGCTCATCTTTGGCTGAAGTGCAACTTTCTATAGTTTTCAATGATTCCAACACTTCTTTGACGTGTCGACCAAATTCGGGGTAGTCCAACTCAGTCACCAAGTCTGTAAAGGGCCGACCGATGTCACTTTTCCGGATTTTCACGATGCTTTGTGCATTGTCAGTGAAGCGACGGATGTTGATTTCTTTGTCCAGAAAGAGTGTGGCGATCTCCGTACTGTTGAGTAGATTTTTCATATCATCATTGGCACGGACAAAGTCATTTACTTTACTCTGCAATTCTATATTTACCGTTTGCAGTTCCTCATTCATGCTTTGCATTTCTTCTTTGGAAGTGGTCAGTTCTTCGTTTGTCGATTGCAATTCTTCATTGGTTGACTGAAGTTCCTCATTGGTTGATTTCAATTCTTCCTGAGAAGTCTGCATTTCTTCCCGGGTACTTTGGAGATCCTCATGGCTTCTTCTCAGTTGCTCATCCAACTCTTTAATTTTAAGAGAGGATCGACTTTTACCTACACGACCTTTGCCAACAGCCTTTTCGACTGGAGTTTTCAACTCAGAAAACACAATGATCGTCAATCCTTTGACCGCTTCCGGGGCATCGAGTCGCTGTACCGTTACGTCCACATAATTGTCGACACCGTTACTTTGGACTTTAGCATTTTTGATAAATACCGGAGATAAATCTCTATTGGCTTTTCGCAGTGCATCCGAAATTTCCTGATTCAATCCTTCCCGTATCATGGCATGGATGTTCATGTTTGCTTTACCGGCTGCCGGTTCGAGGTACTTTCCGGTGCGACCGGTGATAAATAGGATATCTCCCCTATCATTGACCAATACACTCGATGGAGCAAATCGCTGCAGTAAGAGTTGTTCAGTTACCGTCTGAATGCTATCGAGTGCTTTTTGGGGAAGCTTTTTCTCTGATGTGAAATGTCTATTGCGAAAGAAAGCACTTGGAAAATCTGCCAACTCAGCGGAAGAAAGTGCAGAAGTGCGCTTATATATTTTTAATTTATTGTCAATTTCTCCAAAGCCTTCCGTAGAACTCCCAAGAGTTTCTGCCGTACCGAGAACCAAAATCCCATCCTGATTCAGACTGTAATTAAACAGCGAAATCAGTTTTTTCTGTAAGTCGGGCTCCATATAGATCAGCATATTCCTGCAAGTCAGGATATCCAACTTGGTAAAAGGAGGATCCTTGATGATATTTTGCGGAGCAAAAACAACCATCTCCCGAATTGAATTACTTATTCTATAACCACTTGACTCTACAGTAAAAAAACGGGCGAGTCGTTCAGGGGACACTTCTGCAGCGATGTTTTCCGGATAAATCCCCGACCGTGCCTTTTCTATGGCATCTTTATCCAAGTCTGTAGCAAATATCTGAAGTGAAAGCCCTCTTCCATTTTGGGATTTCTCCAGCACTTCCTTAAAAATCATCGCGAGTGAATAGGCTTCTTCCCCTGTAGAACAAGCCGTCACCCAAGCCCTAAATACATGCCGATTAGGGGCTTCTTTGATCATCTCCGGCAGCGTGCTGTCCTTCAGCTTTTCCCAAACCTCGGGATCTCTGAAGAAACTGGTCACACCAATGAGCAATTCTTTAAAGAGAATTTCTACTTCTGCCGGATTCTCTTGAAGAAATCTGACGTAGGCGTTTATTTTGTCAATCTGATGTACACCTTTTCTACGCTCAATTCGACGCAGCAAGGTGGTTTTTTTATAATGCGAAAAATCATGGCCTGATTGTTCCCGTAGTAAAATGATGATTTTGTCCAGATGACTTTTACTTTTTTCATCAATCGATTTGTCGGATCCGGCTTCCGGAGTTTGCCTGAGGATGGCCAGAAGTCTGCCCGGCAATTCAGTAGCCGGAGCTATGACATCTGCGATTACCGCTTCCTTAGCACTGATTGGCATCCCATCGAATTTGGCGGATAGGGGGTCCTGAATCAATACCAATCCATTCTTTTCTTTGATTGCTTTTATCCCCTGCGTACCGTCACTTCCCATGCCGGACAGGATTACGCCTACACCATTTTGAAGGCGGTCAATTGCCAGTGATTTCATAAAGAAATCAATGGGTAGGCGGAGACCTCGGGATTCGACAGGGACCAGCAGATGAAGATGTCCATTCAGGACGGATAAACTTTTATTGGGAGGAATGACATAAACGCAGTCAGGCTTCACCAAGAGCCCATCAGTAGCCTGCTGCACCTTCATTTGCGTAACCCGCTGCAGCAGCTCCGGTAAAATCCCCACGTGAGTGGGGTCAAGGTGCTGAATAACCACAAAGGCCAAACCTGTATCTGAAGGCATGTTGCTGAAAAACTGCTCCAAAGCCTCCAGACCGCCTGCCGAAGTGCCGATTGCCACAATGGGAAAAAGAGATTTGGCTGAATTTTTCTTTTCAGAGAGAACAGGGTCTTCGTTTGTTTTAGGGGTATTTTTCTTTTCCATGATCCCGTACTTTTATAATAAATCTCAACTACTTCATGAAGGTAGCTTTATTATCTCCAAATGGCTATTTCCAAAAAAGCTATGAATAAAAACCTTGGAATGAAGATTCCCAATAACTTCCAAACAGGCAACAAACTTTCCAATAGTCTAAACTAGTGTAAGTTGGTCTGAGGATAGTTTTGAGTTGGAACCTAAATCCCAAACTAGTTTTAAGATTGTGTTAAGCTCAGGCATCATGTTAATTTTTAACATTAGCAGGTGATGGGAACGAGTAAATTTGAGTTCACACAAAAATCCGCAAACCCCATCCCTACAAAGATGAAAAACCTATCAATTTTAAGCAGATCACCTTTGCTTTTTTTGCTCGCTGTAACGCTTGGCTGTAGCCCCACTATTACCAAACAAAACTCATTTGAGGGAAATGGAATACACCTTGAGACCATTGCGTTCGGCTCCTGCAATCATGAATATGGCGAACAGCCCCTCTGGGATCCTATCGTCTCACACCGTCCGGACCTTTGGATTTGGCTTGGCGACAATATATACGGCGATACTGATTCCATGCCTTTGCTGAAAGCCAAATACGAATTACAAAACACCAATTTGGGTTATAAAAAACTCAAGGCTAAAACTCCCATCATCGGAATATGGGATGACCATGATTACGGAAAAAATGACGCCGGCAAAGAATATCCCTATAGAGAAGAAAGCCGCAACTTGATGTATGATTTTTTGGAAATACCTCAAAATAGTCCATTGAGACAAAAAGAAGGTGCTTACGGGGCCTATAATTATGGAAGTGGTGACAGAAAAGTGAAAGTTATTTTACTCGATGCACGGTATTTTCGTGACAACTTGGAAAAGAAGGACAAGGAATATATTTTAAATGAAACCGGTACAATCCTCGGTGAAGAGCAGTGGAAATGGTTAGAACAAGAACTAAAAAACAACACTGCGAAAATTACCATTATAGGCTCCGGAATTCAGATTTTATCCAAGGAGCATCCTTTTGAGAAATGGGCAAATTTTCCGAAAGAACGCGCACGGCTGCTGCAACTTTTGGAAACCTATCAAGTCAATGGCGCAATAATGCTAAGTGGCGATCGACACATTGCCGAAATCAGTAAAACAGAAATCCCGGGCATCACTCATCCTGTCTTTGACGTGACTTCCAGCGGTTTGACACACACTTGGAAAACTTATACGGATGAGCCCAATTCCTATCGGGTTGGAGAGTTGATCGCAAAGCTAAACTTCGGGTTGATTGAGTTAGAATGGCAGCAAGATGGGGTAAAAGTAGATTTGGAAATTCGAGGAAAAGCCGATTCCCTCTTTTTGAAAGAGTCTTTTCTCAGGAAATATTAATGAAACATGATTAAAGCTGTTGGTTAATCAAGTCAAAATTCCCTCAAAATTATATTCCTGTTAAGCTTTGAAACCAAGGCGAAATTTTTTGTGCTTTTCGCTGAACTTGTAGAAAAAAGCTACGAAATCGGACCTGTCAACCAAAGGTTAGGTCTGTCTCTAGCAGAAAGAGAATTGAGTAATCTCACATGTCGGAATACCATTAAGAAATGCTTCACACAGGGGAAGATTATTTAGGGCATTCCACCTGTCGGCAGGCAGGTGTGGCAATTAAAAGACAAATTATAAACAGATGAAACATGGGCCTTTTAATTACTTGCTTGAAGAGGGATTATCAGGAAGCGGGAAAATGGTAGAATCTTATCACTTTGAAAAAGGTTATTTGATTTATCAACCTCCACAACGCATCACCCCGATTTTTGAAATCGTATCAGGTGCGGTGAGGATTGGATCTTATTCGCCCGCAGGGGAAGAAGTTTGCTATGACATTCTAAAACCCGGGGACTTTTTTGGTAATCTAAATTGTCTAGGCGGGCAATTTTCAGAATTCGCAAAAACACTTTCACCGGTAGAATTACGAGCTTACGATGCAGATTTTTTCAAAGAAACAATTCACAATAACCCAAAGCTTGCGGCCTGGTTTTTCAAAGAACTTGTGAGAAGATGGTGTCGTGCAGAAGACCGTCTATATGCAGTTAGAAGCTTGGATGCAGCCGAAAAAGTTAAAAGAATCCTCCCCTATTTTCAGGATCAGATCACCGATTCCAGCGGAAAAACAAACCCGCTTCTGAAACTGATCACCTTTCAGGATTTGGCAGATTTGACAGGACTTACACGGCAGACCGTATCCAAAGTAATGCGAGTCGACGTTTTGCGACTGAGTACATCCTCCAGAAAATCCTTGCGATAATTATTTTTCCGATCGAAGCAATGTTCAACTTATTGTCCTCAATGAACTGAACGGTTTGAAAAAACCGCTATTAGATCTCCCTAAACTTACTCCAGAAAAATTATCACGCATTAAAAATGCCAAAGGAATTTAAGATGCTGCATTCAAGCCTTATTACATTTTTTTTGCAGTCTTTATAAATTCTATTTGGCAGTGGAATTACACGATTTTTATAAAATGTTTGAATTACAAAACGCTTTCAATAATTGAATTTTCGAGCCTGAATTACGCTACTTATTGATAGCTGGGAAATCAGTGAATTATGTAAGTCTTTTATTTTTTTATATAACTTTTTCGGCTATAAGTGTCCTGAACTTTACTCCACGTAAGTTTAAAAAACTGCACTGATTAGTATTTTACTCACTTTTATTACCAGCTACATATTTTATATTATAAAATTCATTTTTAGCTAGTCAAGCAGTTCAATCCACTTTTTTAGTTTCCCGAAAGGAGATGTATTTATTCTATTAATATGATTACCCAGCTATATAATTGAAAATTTAAAATTCAACTAATTATGAAAATATCCAGTACAAAAAAACGGTTTTGGCAGACCATTTTGGTTGCCTTATCGATTACGACAATCTTCGGAAGCTGTCAGGATACATTTGACGAAATGCTCGGAATTTGTCCTGAGGTGGAATCCACCAATCCTGCTGACAAAGCCACAGGAGTGCAGCTGAATAAAATTATCGCTGTGACATTCAATGAGGCTTTGAATCCAGCCACCATCAAAGCAGAGGCATTCAGCCTGCGAGTAATGAATACAACAGGAGGAATCGACATGGATATTCCAGGCAAGTTGACTTACGATGCCACAAACAACACCATGAGTTTTGCTCCAAATGCTCCTCTTGCCCCTAACACAACTTTTACAGGAAGGGTCGAACCCATTGTGAGTGATGTTTTGGGTAATGTATTGCAGGCACCTTATGTATGGACCTTCACCACCGGTTCAGCTCCTACAGTGACTGCTACCAATCCGGCAAATATGTCAACCGGAAATGCGCTAAACAAGGCCATCACAGCCAAATTCAGTGCTAAAATGAAACCTGAGACAATCAAGGCATCTTCTTTTATCATCAAAGCAGGGACTACAGCTATCGCCGGTGTGGTAACTTACGTGGATAGCACTGCAACATTTACTCCTTCCGTTGACCTGTTGCCTAGTACCACATATACCGGTACAATTACTGTGGAAGCAGCTAATACCGACGGAATTCCACTCGCCAGCGAATATACCTGGACTTTTAATACGGGTGCGGCACCATCAGTAATCTCTGTAGATCCGAAAGACCAAGAAAAAGGTGTAGCTGTAAATAAGTCCATCAGCGCGGTTTTCAGTGAAATGATGGATGGAGGAACGATCAATACGGCTTCTTTCACCTTGAAAACCGGAATGACACCAGTGCCGGGCACAGTCACTTACGCTGAATTGACAGCGGTCTTCAAACCGTTTATTCCATTAATGCCCAATACCACCTACACGGCCACAATTTCCAAGACAGTCAAAAACCCACAGGGTATAGCGATCACCAGTGACTTTGTTTGGAGTTTCACCACAGCCGCACCTGATGCAGTTGTCGCACCATTGGTAACTTCTACAGATCCAACTAACAATGCCATGAATGTAAGTTTTGACAAAGTAATCAAAGCCAATTTCAGTCAAACCATGGATCTCGCCACCATCAATGGGGCAACCTTCCTGTTGAAACAAGGAAATACTGTAATACATGGAACTGTGACCTATTCAGGCACCACCGCATCCTTTACGCCGAACAGTCCGCTTTCTTCGGGCCTAGTGTACACGGCAACTATCACCACAGGCAGCAAGAGTTCGGCTGGGGTAGCTTTGGAAAATAATTATGTGTGGAATTTCACCACAGCAGTATCTGAATCTGCGGCAGTACCAACGGTAACTTCTACCGATCCAACGAACAATGCTGTAAATATAGCTTTCAACAAGGTGATCAAAGCCAATTTCAGCCAAGTAATGGATCCTGCTTCGATCACTGGTGCAACGTTCACACTGAAACAGGGAAATACGACCGTGACAGGAACCGTAACCTATTCAGGGTCCACGGCATCTTTTACACCGAACAGTCCGCTTTCCTCGGGTGGAGTTTACACGGCTACCATTACCACAGGAGCCAAGAATACCACGGGAATAGCCTTAGCAACTAATTATGTATGGAACTTCACAACTGTCGTATCACAAACTGCTACAGCACCAACTGTAACCTCTACCGATCCTGCAAACAATGATACCGGTGTTTCATTGAACAAAGTGATCAAAGCCAATTTCAGCCAAGTAATGGATCCTGCTTCGATCACTGGTGCAACGTTCACACTGAAACAGGGAAATTCGACCGTAACAGGAACCGTAACCTATTCGGGTACCACTGCATCCTTTTCGCCGATTAATCCGCTTTCGCCAAATGTCACTTACACCGCAACCATCACTACAGGTGCGCAGAATTTGGCAGGTACAGGTTTGGCAAACGATTATGTTTGGACTTTCCAAACGCTTTCCCAGCAATCTGCCAATTTCGTAGATCTTAAAACTGCCGGAAGATTTGGGATTTTTGCAGCAACAGGAATCAGTAATAATGCAGGATTCAGCCAGATCCGAAACCTGGACGTAGGAATCACACCCGGTGCACGTTCATCTGTAACCGGATTTCCACCGGCAACTATCATAAACGGAGCAATCTATGCTTCCGATGATGCCTCCCCTGCCGGGGTAGCAGCAATGCTGATCCAAGCAAAAAAAGACTTGACAGAGGCTTATTTGTTTGCCGAAGGAGCAACTTCCCCGGCACCTGTTACAGTAGCGGGTGATCAGGGTGGTAAAACGCTCGCTCCGGGAATCTATAAATCCAATTCTACACTCTTGGTTCAGGCAGGTGATCTGACCTTGGATGCTCAGGGTGATCCCAACGCAGTGTGGATCTTCCAGATTGCCTCAGGCTTTACTACTGTTGGCGGAGCCGGCGGAAGTATCATCCTAAGTGGCGGAGCTCAAGCTTCAAACATTTTCTGGCAAGTCGGAAGTTCTGCCACCATTGGTGACAACACCAAATTCAAAGGGAATGTATTGGCCTTAACCTCGATCACCATGAATTCCAATGCCACAGTCGTTGGCAGAATGCTGGTAATAAACGGAGCAGTGGTCATGACCAATACAAACATCATCGAGAAACCTTAATTCAAAAAAAATGCAATCAACAACATATCTAACCAAGGGATCACGCACTTTGTTGTTCCCTGATTTCCTCCCGGTCAAAGCCCTGATTTTAGGGGCATTGTTAATGGGAGGAAGCACGCTACAGGCCCAACAGTACACCAGGCCGGCATGGAAGTTTGGTGCAGCGGCAGGTGCAAACTTTAATTTTAATCAAGGACTAACCCAGCAGCTCAATTCAAACCTTACAGTCCCAGCGGGATTCAATCACGGTAACGGCGTGGGTTTGTTTCTGGGTCCTGTCATCGAATATCACCGCCCTGAGTCTAGTTTTGGAATGATGCTCCAGGCGGGATACGACAGTCGAAAAAGCACATTTGACCAGATCACCACTCCCTGTAACTGTCCAGCCGATTTGTCAACGGATTTAAGCTATCTGACAATTGAGCCAAGCCTTCGCTTTGCTCCTTTTAAGAATAACTTTTATCTCTATGCGGGTCCGCGCTTTGCTTTTAACAGAACCAAGGCATTTACCTATCAGCTGGGAATCAACCCGGATTTCCCGGATCAAGCACCTACCCCTGCGGTTGACGGCGAATTCAGCAATATCCGTGAAAACCTGATTTCGATGCAGATCGGCGCAGGGCATGACATTCAGCTTTCTTCCCAAAACAGCAAAGTGCAAACCGTACTTTCTCCCTTTGTAGCAATTCAGCCTTATTTCGGTCAGAATCCTAGATCTACTGAAACATGGACACTGACTACACTTCGGGTAGGAGCGGCATTGAAATTCGGAAAAGGACGCAAAATACCTGTTGCTGTGCTACCTCCGGCTACCCCGATTGTGGAACCTGTCTTTGGGTTTGCAGTAAACTCCCCTAAAAACAATCCGGAAACAACCAGTATAATCGAGACTTTTCCGATCCGAAACTATGTGTACTTCGATGCAGGATCAACTGCCATCCCAAGTCGTTATGTGACACTTGGGAAAAGTCAGGTGAGAGATTTCAAAGCAGATCAATTGGATGTATTTGCACCAAGCGAGCTATCCGGCCGGGCTAACCGACAGCTGATGGTGTATTACAATGTGCTGAATATCCTTGGAGATCGAATGGTGAAGAATCCTTCGGCGAATATCAAATTGGTTGGCTCTTCGGAGAAAGGTGCTCAGGAAGGGAAAAAAATGTCCGAATCAGTCAAAACCTACCTGGTAAATACTTGGGGAATCGATCCTTCAAGAATTGTCACGGAAGGGTTGACCAAGCCTCGGATCCCATCCAGAAGTATAGGCGGAACCCGCGAACTTGATCTGTTGCTCGATGGTGACCGACTAGTGAGTATTGAAAGCAGCTCTCCTGAATTGCTGATGGAATTCAAAGGTGGATTGGACGCTCCACTGAAGCCCGTTTCGCTGCTGGCACCGGAGGAAAGTTATGTCACTTTCGAGGTCGATGGTGCGGAAGAGGCCTTTAGCTCTTGGACCTTGGAAGTCAAAGATGCACAGGGAAAAATCCAAAATTTCGGCCCTTACACTGAGGATAAAGTAAGTATTGCAGGCGAATCAATCCTGGGAAAGAAAGCCGAAGGCGATTATACCGTAACCATGGTGGGTAAGACTAAAGAGGGTCAAACAATCAGAAAAGAAACCCCGGTAAAAGTGGTGCTTTGGACTCCTCCTACCAGTGTGGAAGGAAACAGATATAGTGTCATCTATGAATTCAACGATGCCAAGGCTATCGCTTCTTATGAGAAATACTTAACAGAAGTGGTCGCTCCAAAAATTCCAATCGGTGGTACAGTGACCATCAACGGTCATACTGACAGCATCGGAGAAGAAGCACACAACCTCGGGCTTTCCCTTGCCCGGGCAAATGATGTAAAAGGCATTCTGGAAAGAAGCCTGTTGAAGGCTGGAAGAAATGATGTGAAATTTGTGGTGAACGGATTTGGAGAAGATGAAAAAGTCTCTCCGTTCAAAAACAAGTTTCCTGAGGAACGTGCTTATAACCGAACCGTCATCATTGATGTGACCCCGGCCAAATAAGGATTGCCGATCAGTTGGGATCAACTCAACCTAAGCAATAACATGAGACAGTTCCGGGTAGCCGGGATTGTCTCTTTTATTTAGGGAGTATTTGCCTGTGGCAGCCAAGCTTTATCCCTCTCTATGCAAGGGGCTTGGTGGAGCTAGTTATTTTTTTGACTGGTAAAAAGAGGAGGGACTCAGTCCGGTTACTTTTTTAAACTGATTGGAAAGGTGGGAGACACTGCTGTAATTCATTCTGTCAGAAATCTCCGTAATTGACAATTCATCATACAGCAGAAATTCCTTCACCCGTTCGATTTTGAGAGCGATGAGGTACTGTTGAATCGTGATACCTTCCACCTCAGAAAAAATATTGGATAGGTAGGTATAATCGTAATCAAGCTTTTCACTGATGAAATCAGAATAATTAACCCTTGTGGCATCCTCCCGGGATTGGACCAATTCATTGATGGCGAGCTTGATTTTATCAATCAGGATATTTTTTTTATCCTCAAGAATTTCCAATCCTACACGTTTTAGACTTTCCTTTAGCTCCTCCATCTGATCGCAGGGAATACTGCTTTCCGTTTCTACGGAGCCGAGATTAACCGACAAATAAGGGATCCCAATTCTATCCAACTCCTGCTGCACAATTATTTTGCAGCGAAGGCTAACCATGAATTTTATGTGGATTTTCAACCTTTTATTTTGATTTAATCGGGAATTCCAATCAATGGATTACCGAAAGTCTGCAAGGTGCCTGCCAGCCTTTCGGAACCGACCCTTTGTGCTTAGAATGGATTCTTTTCTGTTAAATCAAATTTTTTTGGGGATGATAATCCGAGGAAGGCACGCTTAATTCCCCACTATGCGTTTCTAAACTATTTATCCTAAGAACAAAAATCCCTTACTACCCCATGGAAATCGCGTTTAACTTTCTCAATAGAAATAATTCTACCCCTTCGGGGTTATAAAAAAATTATGATTGTCCGGAATTCTGCCAGTTAGAAAAAATGAGCTGGGAAAATGGTTGACAATCGTCCACAGACGACTGTCAACAGTACACAGCTCGTATTTTGGAACTTCAAACCTTATTTTATTAGGCTACAGGTAAGAAAGCGGACATACATCAAAAAAAATAATCACGTTTTATGCTATAATCTTGTCATCCTCCCTTAGGGATTTAAAAGCCGGAAGTGACTGCCCGCCGTGGCGGGGCTGAAATAATTATAGAAAACGTCGGACATGTGTTTTATCTAAACCCCGAAGGGGTAAAATAAATTTAAAGGCGATCTTCCTGCTGGCTTCCCCAGACCTTCTCCAACAAAGCTCATCCTTAATTTGAGAAATTATAGCACAAAAAAGCCCAATGGAAGCAGTACTTGATCCATTGGACTTTTGAAATTCAGCAAACCAATTCTTACTTCTTCATTCCCGGGTAAAGTGTGCTTTCCGGCAAATCCATTTTCAGATTCAGAAGGTAGTCCACCACTACGGCCACATCTACCAAACTCATTTCCTGAATATCTGCATTTTCCCTGATTCCGGCACCCCAAGCGATTAATCCGGTTTAGATAGTCTCCATTAAAGGTTCGCTCATTGAGTTTGCCTAACACATTCAGCTCCATTTCGGCCAAAAGTCCCTTTGGAGTCTCTTTTTCCCGCATGGGTTCGATTCTGCCAAAACCTTCCTCCAAGCTCCAAAACTCGGGCAGATTGTAGTCAATCGGCGCGTGGACAGACACCGGCCAGATAAAACTGGCACTCTTCAATCCGGCTCTTCTTACTGCATCCCAAAGCGTAGGCACCTTGATCAATTCGCTTTCCCAAAACCATCTTCCGATTTGGCCGGTGGCTTCAAATGGGGCATTGTAATTAAATACCAAGATGTAAGGGAGTTCGTCCCGTGATGATCGTGGTGTGAGAGGGATACGTAACCAATGGAAATACGCCAGTCACACCCAATTGATCTTGCTCCTGCTTTTGCCATTTCCTGAAGATTAGGGGCAGGCCATTTTTCTTCCAGGTAAAAGTCGGGACGAAAGCCGTCAATGGAGATTAAGACCACATGCTGGGCAGGCTTGGATTCCTGCGCTTGCAAAAGGCAAGGAATTGCAAGTGCTAAAGCGACAGTCAGAGACAGGGTGAAGAATTCAATATTTGATTGATTTCTCTTTTATTTATTTGGATTGGAGTAAACGAAGAAGTCCAGCAATTCTTCGATTGCTGGACCCAATATTTAAGAGTAATTAGAAGAAAAATCTTCCTGAGATCTGGACCTGGAAGGGAGTTCCTCCGGGATTGGCAACACCCACATTAGGGTTGATTTGATAAACATACTCCTGTTTTTGACGATCAAAATTTCGAAGTGTCATCAAAAACTGATTACCGAGATTTTTGGAAGTTCCCCATTCCTTGTTAAACATATTAGCTACGTTGAAAATATCGGCACCGAGCTCCAAACCAGTTCTTTTGGCGTTGTTGAAGTAGAATTTCTTAGCCGCTCTCACATCCCAAAATCCAAAATACCCATTTTCTCCACCATTTCTTTCTGCCACCTTACCAAGGCTGTTTTCCAAATACTTCAGCGCTAAATTGTTAGGGTTTGCCAAAACTTCCCGCATGGAGGTTGCCACAGATTCAGACAATCCCGGCGTGTTTGGATCAAAAACAAAAGCAAGATCATTGGTATTGACAAAGTCTCCGTTCACGTTTCCATTGACCACGAGAGAATAGCGGGTTCCACCAATTCCAGAATAGCGAACCCCAAAGGTAATTCCCATGAAGGTAGGTGCTGTACCATAAAGTACCACCTTGTTTCTAAACTGACCATTGGAATAGCTCATTCTGGAAAGATCTCTTGGATCATCGATAACTGCCTGGAAAAGGGTGGCGCTGTTTGCCACGTTACCGTTGAAGGAGGTGTTGTCCTTGGAGTCATTCCAAGTGAAGCTGGCAGTGATTTGACCATCTCTGAAATATCGATAAGTTCCGTCCAACACTACCGTGTAGGTGTTGTTTCTGCCCTCGCTGACCAATTCCAATACACGTCCGATTTGATTAATCTTTCTTCCCCTAGTCCAATCGGCGTTTCCGTTTGTTATGCTGATGGTTTCCGCCGGAACATATACTCCGCGATTTCCTTCATTCGCCAATCGGAAATACGGCTCATCGACCATGTTTCGATCCAGGTACATGTAGTTATTGCGCGCAAGAGAGGCTATAAAATTGGCTCCAATACGAAGTCTGTTGTTGATGATCTTGTTGTACATCATGTTTCCTTTATAGATAGTCGGCACTTTAAGATCTTCGCTGTTCATGTTGATCGTAGTTAGCGGAGTGACACCCGGCAGACTTAAAAGCTCTACTCCTGGAGCAGTAGAAGGATCGTTTCTGTAGGAAACAAAATTCGGAGTAGGCACGGCTGCACCGGTAATGTCCACTGCCACGATCTTGGTGCCGTCAAACTGCAAGTTGTTGACATCGGTGTAATTGTTTAAAGCTGATCCAAAAACGCCACCTCCAATTCTAATTACATCAGTCTGTTTTTGATTGATATCCCAGGTAAATTGGAACCGGGGTTGAATCTGAAAAGAGTTTGTTTTCACATCTGTTTTCAAACCCAATTCATTGAATACTGTTTGGTTGAAATTAGGAGCATTCTGATAGCCTGTATAATCTCCTCTCAAACCCAAAACCAAGCTCATACCTCTACCCAAATCCGTGTTGGACTGGGCATAAATACCCCCTCCAAAAATATTTTGTTCAACAGTAGGATCAGTCAATGCCACTTCTCTTGCGTATCGGAAGGGACGGAGATTGTCGAAGTTATCCAGACCTATGAAGAAAAATCGACCGTTGAATTCACTGGTAGCCAAGGAGGAAAGGTTGTTCAACAATAAGTCCATACCAAAGGTATAATTTGTCTTCCCTTTGTTGTAATAGAGGTTATTCACCATCTGGTAAACATGAGATTCAAAGCGCTCGGGCAAAAACCGCTGACCTCCAATTTGAATATTGGTGTTCACTATCCTGTCATTGACATTGGATTGGATATTCTGAACAATTGCTCTTGGGATATTTTCACTCGGCAGTTGAGCACTCGGTCTACCATCATCCAAAGTGTACAGGTATTGGAGTTTCAGTTCGTTGGTGAGCTTAGGAGAAAGCACTGTACGAAGCGATGCCATCAAACTGTTGGCCTTTGAAAGATGGTCTCCATACACTTCGTACAAGTTAATTGACGTGTTGTCATTTACTCCCTGACTGTTAAGATCCCAGGAAAAGTTATTTCTGACCGTCAATAGATTCTTGGAATTGATCTGATAGTCTAATCGGGCAAAAGCTGTGTGGGAATATCTGAGTTTGTCAAAACTTCCTGTCTGAGGTGACTCTGCCACGCCATATTTGGTTCGTGCTATCTGCAGGTACCGATCCAAAGACTGTCGGGAAACATTGAACCTGGCCTCATCCTCCGGAGTTTGCAAATCCGCAATAAACAGAGGCTGAGCATCTCTTTGCCCGTCATATGCTATGAAATAATGGAGTTTGTCTTTAACGATTGGACCTCCCAAAGTGATTCCGTACTGTTGAATGGAAAATTCGTTATTTCTTGGATTCCCTCGGATATCGTAATTGCTCGCCAGCCAATCTGCACGGTTGAAAAAAAATGCAGAACCTTCAACCCGGTTGGTACCGGTTTTGGTCACAGCACTGATGATACCTCCCCCACTTCTCCCATTGGCTACATCATAGTCATTGGTGAGTACTTCAAATTCCCTAATTGCTTCCATGGAAATAGAGAAAGGACCCCTGTTGGTGGCACCACTGGATAATGGACTTCTATTGGTCATACCATCAATGGTATAGTTGGTGGATGAAAAAAGCTGTCCAAGTAAACTGTTTCCATTGGAAACCGGAGAAAGATCAACCAAAGAATTGAAGTTTCTTCCGTTTACGGGAAGGGTTGACATATCCCTTGCTGACACAGCTGTGGAACTGCCCAAACGGTCAATGCTATTGGCGATGGAATTTGCGACGACACTGACCTCATTAAGTTCTTGGGCTTCTTCGCTTATTACAAAGTCCAGCTTGATGATTTCCCCCTGATTCAGGGAAATTCCAGTCAAGGTTTTTGATCCATATCCCAGGTAGGTTGCGGAAACCGAGTAGTTGGTTCCGAGTGGGATTTGGGAGATAATGTAGTTGCCCGTTACTCCTGTCACAGTGGAAGTTGTAAATCCTGTCAGTTCATTTTTGACGAGGATTTGGGCTCCAATCAGGATTTCACCTTTTGGATCAGTTAATTTTCCCGATATCGTCGCATTGACTGCCTGAGCAAGTACTTTTTGCGGCAGCAAAATGCTGAAGAAAAGCATCAGCATTACAGATAACATGTGTGTAAAAGTTTTGAATCCCATAGATTTTAGCAGGTTAATTATTGCTCAAAACTAGAGGCTCATTCAGCCTACGGCATGTTAAAAATTAACATGGTAGCCAATCTTCACGAAAGCTTAAAAGAGGAAATAATTTGGTAAACGTATGGACAGAAATTTTTAATATGATTACACGCTATTCTGCCAGAGCAAATTTAATAACTCATTTGGGCCGGATGTAGGGTGTCCGATGTCCGATGAAGCCTAACTCTTGGTTTTTTAGGTAATTTTAAGTCTATTCAAAAGCTACTGGCAAAGTTCCGTACATACATAATTTTTAATCGAACATTAAAGGAATGGATACCAATTAAAGACTTATTCAACTTTTAAAAAAAAATTAAGCACTCACTTTTGTCAATAATCCAAAGTAAATATTCTTTTCATTAACCCTGTATATTTGAAATACAAACTCATCAAAAATGGAAAAAGACAAGAAAACCAAAATCACTGTGCGTGCAGCAATCGATGCCTCTTTGGAAAGAGTATGGAAATTCTGGACCGACCCTGAGCATATCACACATTGGAATCATGCTTCCGACGACTGGCATACGACACATGCAAGTAACGACCTCAAAGTGGGTGGAAAATTCCTTTCACACATGGCTGCCAAAGACGGGAGTATGGGTTTTGATTTTGAAGGAACTTACACCAAAATTGAACTTCATGAATCGATAGAATACGTCATGGCAGATGGACGTGAAGTGAAAATATCATTTTCTAAAAAGGGCAATGAAACTGTAGTGGATGAAACTTTTGATCCAGAAAACACCCATTCAATTGAAATGCAACAAGCCGGTTGGCAAGCCATACTGGACAACTTCAGAAAGTATGTGGAATCAAAAGAAGGATAAGAAAAATTGACTTTCAAAAAGAAATTCAAGCTCCTGTCGACAGGGTCTAGGTAAAGATATTGGATCAGAATCAATATAAAGACTGGACTTGTCCTTGCACCTATTTCAAGGATCCAATCAAAAACTATAGCAATGCTGGGGGCATTCTTTAAAAAGCTTCCCCGATAAACAGGTAAAACCCTGATCCTTCCCGGGTAAATGCCACATCAAATCGGGTGTAGATGTCCTTTTTGGGGAAAAGTAAAAATCGTAAACCTCCTCCTGCCGACCAGACCATTTTATTGATCGATTCCAGCGATAATTCAGGAAACACGGTTCCAGATCCTGCAAATACAGCAGCTCCGATTCTTTTGGAAAATCCCAATGGCAGTGGCAACATTCTGAATTCCAGCTGCGTGGCCAGTTGGTTTCGGTCTCTGAATCGCCCAAGATAATACCCCCGCATCATGCTGTCCCCACCCAACAGAGACAAATGATTAAAGGGGACATTGCCTGAGTAAAACTGACCGATGGCCTGCCAAGCCAAGACTCCATTTTTACCGACAGGTCTAAAAATCCGTGTATCCATCAATACAGCATTGAATCCATAGGTACTTAGCACAGAGGAATAGTTGAGAAAGGCCAGTTCTGCAAAGTGCCCGTTTCGCACATTCAGGACGTTGTGCCGGTCATCATAGACCACCCCTACCCCCAGGCCAAAATTAGTCGACCCCTCAGATCCTACAGGCAATGGAAAATCGAAAGCTTCACTGGATGGGATAAAATCAACGCTGGCCATCCGCTGAAAATCCGCCTCTATACCGAAATACAAATTGGGGCGAAGTTCCCGAAGCACCCGCTCTTTGATCAGGATCTGATTGGCTTCTACCAAGGCAAGGTAATCCCTAGGTGAATCAATCCCGATCCCGTGATACTTCAGTGGAAAACTTTGAAATCGCAGCCTCCCCAAAAAAAACCATTTGTCTTGGTCAGAATAGATAGCATGGTCAAACCAAAAACCATATTGGCTTTGCAGCGTGAAAAAGGTAAATCCATTGATTTCACTGAGCCTATTGGTTGTGTCACGCTTGGCATAATACACCAAAAGCGAAGAAAACCCTAATTCCCAGCTCGTCTCCGGTGCATAAGCCACTGTAGGGTACACCAAAAACTGCGGCTTGCTTATATCGGAGGTATCATTGATAAGTTTGTCAAAATACCTTCTGACCAAACTTTGAGAAATCGCCAGACCTGATTGAAACCCAAAAATCAGGATGAATATTAATTTCTTTGACGACATGTTATTTTTTAAACGAATAAATTTTATATAGTTTGACAAATCTCGACTTTTCTGCAAAATATCTAACCCAACCTATTACTGCTTTTAAGACGTGGTTGTGACAAATAGTATGGATTGTTCGGATTTGCCTGATGAAATTTATAATACTCCCCAAAATTCAGACCAGAGGTTAGGTTAAAAAAACATCCTAACTTAACTCTGAAATGAAGAAGCAAACACGACGAAAATTCACTCCCGAATTCAAGGCAAAAGTAGCCTTAGAAGCAGTCAAGAATCAACAAACCCTAGCAGAGCTTGGGCTCAAGTTTGAGCTGAGTCCTGTAATCATCTCCAAATGGAAAGGCGAATTTCTTGAAAACATGTCCAGTGTTTTTGAAAAAGGCATGAAAAATGGAGAAGAACAAGGCCCAGATGTGGACGGGCTATACGCTCAGATCGGCAAACTAAAAGTCGAGAACGAGTTTTTAAAAAAAAGTTGCAAGAAACTGGGGATATGAAAGGGCGCATCAACCTGATCGAACCTCATTCAGCTACCTTATCTATTCGAGCGCAATGCAGTGTGCTGGGTGTCTCCAGAAGCAATTTGTACTACAAACCAAAAGAGGAGAAAGCTGGAAATCCGGAAATGATGTTGCTCATGGACAAGCATCTGATAAATCATCCCACCTAAGGGGTGAACTCGATGGTGTATTTAAGTTTAAAATTTAATGAAGATCAATTCTGCTACGGGTATTTACCAGATGGATTTAGATTTTGGTGACTAATAGTGAGAATTCGGGGAATCTCACCCTTTTGTCAGTGATAAATTTTCAAACTCATCCCGATAACCATCGGGATAATTTTCAAGTAACTTGACCTTTGAACATTGGTAATTGTACATTTATAATTGTTAATGCCCATTGATAATTGTTCATTGGTCATTGACCATTGTCCATTGGTAATTGCTCATTGAGCATTGTTAATTTTTAAAAGCCCCACCACAAAAAAGCCATATTGAATGATGTTGGCGAGAACACGGATGGACCAAATTCCTCTTCCGATTGCGGTGTAGCTAAGCATATCTACAAAGAAAGAGCTGAAACAGTAAATGAAGATCCCCGAAAGAATCCAAAACCAGGAATACCTCAAAATCTCTCCCCTCTTCTCTGCAATTCGAAGCAAAGCGAATGCGGAAAGAAAAGAGGATGTCACTAGAAAAAAGGAATGGATGAAAGCAAAGAATGTATTATTTGGAATGGAAATCACAATTCTCAAAATAAACTCTGTAATAAACATCCCCGAAAAGCCAATTAAAAGGATATTTCTCCACTTGTTCCTTTTATTGAATTCCAAAAAATAAAAGCAAATCCAGACAAAGAACAGGGCTTCAAACCAGAGGTAAAAGAGCTGAAAAATTCCGTGATAATTGAATAAATCATGTGGCAGAAAATAATAGATAATCAACCCAAACCCATCCACCAAAGCCCCAAATAACAGAAATACAAAAAACAGGCGAAATTTGATTTCGCCTGTTTTTAGCTTAACCAGCGCGAAAAGTAAGGGTATCCAAATCGCTAGAGAAGAAAATGTCTGGAGTTGAACTGGTGTCAAAATTATTCAATTTATGTACTTGGCGGCCAGGAGTATTGGAGGAGCATTACTTCATTAAATTTTTCTATATGCTCCACTGAGCAATCTTCTTTTTTCAAATTTGATCCATCTGGTTTACAAGGCGCTAGTATTATCCTGATTCTCTGCCCACTAAAGTACTCCACGTTGGAATATCCTAAATAATATCGAATATGGGTAATTTCTCCCTGCGCAAAGAACTGCTTAAAATAGGGACTTCCTTTGCCATACTTGGTTGAAAAATATGCAAAGGGATAATTGACGTGACTTGAAAAATTTGAGCGAAACTGGTTCCTCATGTTATTAACATTTCGAGATCCCACATATTCAAAATTTTGAGGATTTATCGGAGGTTCATTTTGGATATCATTAAGGATATCCGCTTTCGAAGCTTGGCTACTATAATCTTTTTTGATTAAATCTTTGACAATGCGCAACCCTCTCCCATGAACCGGAGGTCGATTAGGCGTTAAGCCGGAAAGCCAAGCAGGATTATTCTGATATGCCTCCCTTATTTTTTGGATGGCCAAAATTGGTTTTCGGGTGGAACCGGTATTACAAAACCAGAAAAGGATTCCATTCACATCATCTTCACTGACCCACTCTTCCAGTTGCTTGGCGTTAAATACTCCGGAAATAAACCCATCCATTTGAACAAAAACCTCGCTTTTAACCATATCCAAAAGATATTCCGCAGCTTGTGAATACCCGATAGGTTCAATAAACTTTTCATTAAAATCCATATACTTTTTGAATTAACTATTTAAAATAAGATTGCTCAATTCAAATCCCCCCCACCCCCTTTGGTAAAGGGGGAGTTGGTCAAAAGCGGCATCATACCTTCACTAGATTAAATATTTGAAAGTTTGAGAACACTTATGTTTCTTAAATTATGACGAAAAAAATACCGCCGGATCTTTTGCTTAATCACCCCTGATCAAAAGTCTTTACCGGTTGGTTCGTCGGTCAGGCCAAGCCGATGATCACCCTGTTCATCTGCCTTTGCCAAAAACATGACCAAAGATCAATACCTCAACTAATTTTTCTAAGTAAAAATCAGATTTTGGTCGGAAAGACTTTGATTTCGGTTCCGTTTGAACCGATTTTGGTACTTACTTTTTTTACAATTTTTCAATCTTCCAATCTTCTAATCTTCCAATTCAGTAATTAGATCGCTTCAGATCGTTCGTTCTTACCCTCGCGATGACACATCGGTCATCCGTCATCCAACATCGGTCATTTCCTCAGCAAATTCAAAAACTCCTCCTTCCTCCTCCTCGAAACATCAATTACCGCACCGTCGGTCAGCTTCACCTGCCCTCCTTCGCCTTTGAAGTATTCGGCGACATAGTCCAGATTGATCAGGTGGGAATTGTGAACCCGGAAGAACCGGTGCTCTTCCAGCATTTGCTCCACATCCTTGAGCGTGCGGGAAACCAGGATTTTGCGTTTGTCCGCTGTGTAAAAGATGGTGTAGGTATTATCCGATTCGCAGCGCAGGATGTCTTTGATCTGTACAAAAAGGTACCCATTCAAGGTTGGAAGGGCTATTTTCGCATGTTCACGCGGCAGGCTCAGGTTCTTGAGCAGTGACTGAATCTGATCGGTGCTTTTTTCCCTGCGGGAGCGAAAACGCTCCAAAGCCAAGTTGAATTCCTCCTGTGCGATGGGCTTGATCAGGTAATCCACCGCCGCCAAGCGAAAGGCCTTTACTGCAAACTCCTCAAATGAGGTAATGAAGATGAGTTCGAAGGAGATCTTTTCCAGCTTCATCAGCCAGTCAAAACTTGTATCCGGTGGAAGCATCACGTCGCAAAAGACCAGATCCGGCTTTAAACTTTTACACAGCTGATCTGCCTCCCCGATCGTGGTTGCCATACCTACAAGATCCAAATCCGAAACACCCTGAATCAGAAGGATCAGGTTTTCCCGGGCGTGGGCATCGTCTTCTACAATCAATACTCTATAGGCCATTATCAATCTTTATCAAAAGGTATAATTACGATCACTTCTTTTCCTTCCGAGGTATGCTCTCTGAAATAGAATCCGGCTTTTGAACCCCGAAGTTCGTTAAGTGTGCGAAATCGATCTTCCATCAGGTTGAGTCCCATGGAGCTCTTTTTGACTATTCGGGACAGGTCGATATCGGACTTTTCAGAATGACCATTTCCATTGTCTTTTATTCGGATTCGCAGATGATTTTCATTTTCCATAGAAAACAACACTTCAATCACACCTGACTCCTTTAGCCCATGCCAAACAGCATTTTCCAAAAAGGGCTGAATCATCATTGGCGGAATAGAAATCTCCTCTGCCTGTAGCTCTTCCGACAAAGTGAACCCATAAGTGAATGCATTGCCTGTTCGGAGTTTTTCGAGGTCCAGGTAGATTCGATTGGCCTCCAATTCTTCCTGAAGGCTTACCCATTGTTTGGCCGAACTTTCCAGCACATACCGGATCAACTGTGAAAACTTAATCAGGTAATCACCCGCCTGATTGGGTTCATGTGACTTTATGAAATGATGGATGGAATTGAGGCAGTTGAAAATGAAGTGAGGATTGATCTGTGCACGGAGGGCTTTGAGTTCCCCTTCCGCTTTGGAGAGCCTAAGCTCGGTTTCCCTTTTCCGGAAATCCGATTCCCTACGGGAGCGATAAATCACAAAAATGATAAAGGAAAATGCAAGAATAACCGGAAGTAATCCAACAAAGATAGCTAGGTTAATATCAGGGGTGTTTGCTTCCATGGATCTCGTTAAGAAATCACAGGATTACACGATACTACTATCCGGACAATGAAGTGCATGGGTATGAAAAAAGACCTTAAAGAAGGTGGTCAATGATTACTTTAAGATATTGTTTTTCTTATGTCAAATGAAACGATTCAAGGAAAAATGTGAAAAAAATATTGAGAAGTTGGAAGCAGGGATTCTTCGACTTCCCTCCGCAGCGGGCAAGCTGCTCAGCACAGGAGTCGGGAGGGTTGTCCGCTGCGCGTTGTCTAGGTTGGGAAGTGGAAAGGCTGGAAATTTCTGCATCATCGGTTTTCCCTGTCGGCAAGCAGGAGTCTCACCACTTGCACCTAGTGCCTCGGTGAATTAATAAAGTGATTTTGATACCCCCCGACCCCCTATAGGGGGAGAAATGGCATTGATGATTAATGAGAAAAGTGATTTCAGGAATTTTTTATAATGAATAATTACTGTTGAATCCTCCTGCGGCTGACAGGTTTCGAATGATGAAGTATTGGGAAAAGTCTTGTGTCTTGCATCTTGTATCTAGCTTATCAAAGTATGCTTTTCAGAAAATTCCTTGCCCGGTCTAGGTCTTCTTTGGTGTCGATAGCGATGGCCTGATGGGTAGTTTCGACCATACGGATTTTCACTCCCTTTTCTACCAATCGAAGTTGTTCGAGCATCTCGATTTGTTCGAGGTAGCCTTTAGGCCAAGCCGTGTATTCCTGCAATAATTCCCGGGTATAGGCATATACTCCGACATGTTTCCAATAAAAAATATCCTCTGATCTTTCCCTATTAAAAGGAATTGGAGAGCGGGAAAAATAGATGGCATTCATCTTTTCATCGACCACTACCTTTACTGCATTTGGATTGTAGGCCTCATCTTCCGAAATCCTGCACATCAAGGAAGCCATTTTCACCTTTGGTCTTTCGAAAGCGGCAACCAGACCCTGCAGGGATTTAGGGTCTTGGAAAGGTTCATCCCCCTGTACATTGACAATGAGGTGTGCATCAACTTTCTCCAGAGCTTCGGCAATCCGATCCGAACCGCTTTCATGATTTTTCTTGCTGAAGTAGACATTTCCTCCAAGATCCAGAATCTGCCGTTCAATTTCTTTATGATCAGTGACTACCCAAACCTCGTCAAAAACGCCTGCAGCAAATGTACTTAAGTAAGTACGCTGAATCACCGAAATCCCCCCGAGGTCCTGGACCAACTTGGCCGGGAGGCGGGTGGAAGAATAACGTGCAGGTATGAGAGCGGCTATTTTCATGTGTTTATAATTTGTTTTTTAGCTGTCACATGGAATGCCCTTTATAATCATTCCCCTGTGTGATCCCGTAAATACTGCATCATGGGCATTTCATCAAAATAAGGTCAAAAAACCGGACAGGTTGGTTTTTGGATTGAATTTTTTATCGAATTCTAAAAACCTTCTTTATCGCTTTGACGGGATCAAAGGGACTGGCCTTTTTGATTTTCTTTTTCTTGGTCTCCAGGTCGTCTCCGTAGTAATTATACATGTACTTGTTATTTTGGGAGTACAGATAGGTATTTCCGTAGCCGTAATTGTAGCCTTCGTAGTGATAGCCTGAATTGAGTATTCCGTTAAAGACTCCATAGACATTTTTGACCTGCTTGTTGTTAAACAAGTCGTTGATCATTACCAGGTGGTCTTTGATGGTGTAATTTTGCCTGACCACATAGAGATTGATATCAAATAAGCGCATCAGATCGATGGTCTCTGATACCAATCCCATGGGAGGGGTATCAAAAACGATGATATCAAAGCGTTCGTCCAAATAGCTTAAGAACTCAATTAACCGTGGTGTCTGAAGTAGTTCGGCAGGATTGGGAGGAATTACCCCGGAAGGAACAAAGAACAGGTTTTCCTGCTGTGTTGGGAAAATTATCGATTCTGCGGATACCTTGCCGATCAAATAGGTGGACAATCCCACCTTTTCTGAATGATCAAAATAACTGGCCAATTTTGGTCTTCTCAAGTCAGCACCAACCACCACTGTTTTCTTTGAACCCAAAGCCATTGCTGAAGCCAAATTGAGGGAGGTAAATGTTTTTCCTTCACCCGAAACAGAGGAGGTGACAAGAATTTTTTTGGTGTTTTTACCGGCCGCCAAATAGGATATAGCTGAGCGGAGTGACCTGAAGGATTCCGCAACCGCAGATTTAGGATGTTCCAAGACCACCTTGTTGGTTCCCTTAGTGCTGTAGCCCACCACACCGAGTTGAGGAATCATGAAATGCTTTTTCAAGTCGCGCTGATCCTTGATGCTATCGTCAAACATATCCCGCAACACGATGAATCCGAAAGGCAACAATAGCCCGAGGGCCAAGGCCAAACCATAGTTTTGCGTTTTCTTTGGAAATACGAGCGTTCCCTTTTTTGCCAAATCCAGAATCGCATTGTCAGAGACGTTTGCGGCGCGTGCTATACCAGCCTCTGCCCTTTTCTCGAGCAAATAGGTGTAGAGCGACTCCCGCAATTTAAATTCCCTGAAAATACTGGTGTACTTGGATTCGGATTCAGGAAGTGTTGCAAACTGAGCATCGTACACTCTGATTTCAGCCTGAATACTTTTCTTTTGTTTGTTTGTGTTTTCAATGAGATTGACCACGTTTTCAAAGAGTGCATCCTGGACTTTTTCCATTTGCACATCGATTTTGATTACCTCCGGGTGATTTTCATTGACCGTGGCCAGAAGTTTTCTGCGCTCTTGGGACAAGGTGACCAAGGTTTGGATCAGCCCATTCAGCAAGGGATCAGGGACACCAATCACAGAAGGTGCAACGACATCCGAAAAGTCCCTGCTTTTACGCTCCATATACTGTCGGATTTCCTCGAAGTATTGAAGTTGGAATTCCAGGGCAGCATTTCGTTCGTCCAAGGCATTCATTTTAGAAAGAATGCTGGAAAACTCAGCCGAAACATCCAGAAGTTTGTTGTCAACTTTGAACCGTTGCAGTTCTCTTTCTTTGGCCTTGAGTGAATCCTCCAAGTACCCAAGTTGGCTTTCAATAAAGTCAATGGTATTTTCCTGGATTTTATTTTTCTCATTGAGATCGTACTCAATGTAGGATTGCATCAGGGCGTTGATGTAGTCTCTACCCTTTTCGACGACCTTGGTGGTAGTACTGAGTCTCAATACAGAAGAATATTCATTTTGCGTGACTATTTGTACTGACCGGGCCAGCTGTTCTTCCAAAACAGCCGGATTGATAAATCTGAAAACAACCAGTTCGCCGATTCGGGATGGATTGACCAAAAAGACCGTAAACTTGGACCTTGCGGTTTCTATAGTTTGTCCGAAAGTATAAGTCTTATTATACACTGATTCATCCCCGGCAGCCTGCACGGAGTTGAAGTCCATCAAGCCTGACTCTGCAGGAAGCAGTTTGAAATTGGTTTCGGAAAGGATTTCCAGTTCAACCGATGCATCAGTTACCTGCAGGTGATTCCAATCTACCTCGATTCGTATCGGAGATCGATCATAGAGTTCGATGTCCTTGATATTGGTTTTTGCAAAATATTCGACATCAAAGTGGAGTTTATCCATGGCAATTCGGGCCATATTTTTTGACCGAAGGCGGAGGATATCATTTTCAAGATTTATCCCTGCATTGAAAATATTTGAGCGATCCAGAATCCTGGATTCAGGGGTGCTGCTGTTTTTGATGACGATTGAACCCGTAACTTCAAATTCATCGACGGTGTAACGATGAAAGAGGAAGGTTGCAGAGAGAAAAATAACCGTAAAGAGCACATACCAAGGCCAATAACGAATGTACTTGGCGATCACATACTTGATCTCCAGTGCTTTTTCTTCGTTGTCGAGTTGACTCAGATCCAGTTTCTCCATCTTCTTATATTCCTCTCGAAACTAAATTAAATATTAAAAGAGTGGAAGCAAAGAGCCCAGCAAATAAAGCCAGGGAAGCCGTCAAATTATCCGCAGTGCCTATTTGACGGATTTTCATCGGTTCGAGATACAAAATGTCATTGGGTTGGATAAAAAACCAGGGGCTTCCGAGCAAAGCCCTGTCATTGAGGTTAATCTGATGGATTTTTGTTCCACCATCATATTGTCGAATGAGAAACATTTTGTTCTTTTTTCCCAAGAGGCTGGTTTCGCCTGCTGTGGCTAATGCATCAAAAAGAGTCGCTCTGTTTTTATAAATAATCTGAACACCCACACTGTTAAATTCCCCCAAAGTGGTGTATCGGATGCCTGCCATCCTTAGTCTAACAAATACTTCCTCCTTGAAAAATTTGTTGATTTCCTGCTGCACGGCCACTTTTGCCTGCTCTTCGGAAAGTCCACTGATTTTGATTTTGCCCAATTTGGGTATTTCGACCATCCCATCTTTGTCCAAGGAGTAGCCCGACATGTAGAGCGGGTCACTACCTCCCCCACCACCTCCACCTATGCCGATTCTGGCACCCGGACCTTGCTGGGAATTCAAAAAGGTGAATCCTGCTACCAATTCGGGGTCTGCGCTGGCAAAGTCAATTTGTACGATGTCAAAGGGTTGCAAGATGTAAGTATAGTCGACCTCAGCAAATGGAATAAACTCATTTAGCGCGATTGCGGTACTGTCAGAAAGGTTTTGTAAATAAGTTATCCGCTTATTACTGATACAGGAAGATGCCAAAAGAGTGATGCAGGCGAAAAAGAAGAGATGCTTCATTTAGAATGATTTGAACTCAGTAAATCAAAGATATGTAAAATTGATTATCCTCAAGCCAATATGTTGCCAGAAAGGATTCAGGTAAGGACTTATGATGAACTAGGATATGCTGTGCAAAATATACTTTTTGAATTAGGCTATTACTAAATAACCTTTACTCCATCCTACTATTGCGCGGGATTGGCTCAGGAAATACCACAATGGAGAAAACCCGGCAAGGTCTTGTTCGGTTGCAATGACATTTTCCCCTAAATTGAGCCTATGAACATTCGTAAAGCTACGGAATCGGATATTACCCAAATTATTGAACTGCTGAAACTTTCATTGGGGGAAAGTATGATTCCAAAATCTGAAGCGCTTTGGAAGTGGAAACACCTTTACAATCCTTTTGGGAAGTCTCCAGTCTTAGTTGCCGAGGAAGAGGGTCAACTGATTGGAGTCAGGGCATTCCTGAGGTGGGAGTTTTTGGATCAAGGGAAAATCCTCAAAGCCTGCCGTGCAGTCGATACCGCCACTCACCCTGATCATCAGGGAAAAGGCATATTCAAAAATCTCACACTGGCACTGATCGAAGACATCAAAAAAGAAGGCCTTGATTTGATCTTCAATACGCCCAATGCTAAAAGCACGCCGGGATACCTCAAAATGGATTGGGAAAAATGGGGGAAACTTCCGCTCAAACTTAATTTTCATTTCAGTAAATCCGGAAAACAAAAAGAGGTGCCCTCATCAGATTGGAATAGTATTTCAAAGCTAATCCGAAGAATAGAAACTTCATCCCGGGAAGGAACTGCAATCCAAACACGAATTGTTCCCGGGTACCTAAATTGGAGGTTTAGAGACAATCCACTTTTCCCCTATCAATTCCTCAGTGACGGAGAAAACTACCTCTTGGTCTACCGAATCAAAGAGGGGAAAATGGGTCGGGAATTTCGAATCTGTGATTTGCTGGTCAGCCAAAAGCTTACCAAGACTTTGGAAAAAGATTTCCAAAAAACGCTGAATGAGCGAATTGAAGCTTCGGGCTCAAGGTTTTCATCTTTTTCAGGGCTAAACTACCCTAATCAAAAAATCCTTGAAATGGGCCTAATCCCAATTATGAAAATTGGCCCTGTGGTCACATTGCGAAAAGTTCAGGATGATGGCTCTCCAATGGCCTTGCCTTGGGGATGGAGTTTGGGGGATTTGGAGGTGTTTTGAGGCAGGAGGTACGAAGTACAAGGTACGAGATACGAAGTACGAGATACGAGGTGCGGGGTACGGGGTATGAGATACGAAGTACGAGATACGAAGTACGAGGTATGAGGTGCGGGGTACGGGGTATGAGGTATGAGGTATGAGGTATGAGATATGAGATACGAAGTACGAGATACGAGACACGAAGTACAAGATACGAGGTGCGGGGTACGGGGTACGGGGTACGAGATACGAAGTACGAGATCCAGAGAATTGTAAATGATCAATGGTCAATTATCAGGGAAGGGCTGCTAACCGGAAACTGAGAAGCCAAATGGGAAGTGAAAAACCCGGCATCCGGAAGACCAATGCTTCGACTTTGAGCAGCACGGGTGTGGGATTCCGGAGTTTGATAAGATGGTTCGACTTTGCAATTGTCAAACGGCAGAAGCAACTTGCAGCACGAAGCTATGACAGAAAATAAGCCCAAGCGCATCAAAGTTCTCCACCTGATCAAAAGTCTGGGCCGGGGGGGTGCGGAAAAACTGATTCCTGAAACCGCCCTGGTACATGATCAGAGCAAGTTTGAGTTTCACTGCCTCTATTTTTATTATCAAAAGAACAACATTGTCGACGAGCTCGAAGCATCGGGGATCATTGTTCACCTGATTCCTTCAAGCAATCTGGGGTTGTTTTTTCAGGTGAAAAAGGTTCGGGATTTCATCCAGAAAAACGGGTTTGACATTCTCCATGCGCATCTACCCTGGGCCGGGATATTGGCGAGATTTGTGGGAAAGCAAATTGAAATCCCCATCGTCTACACGGAGCACAATACCTGGGACCGGTACAACAAAGTGTCCTATTTTGGCAACCGCTTCACGTTTAAGCAGCAGGACATTGCCATTGCGGTATCCAATGAAGTCGCGCTATCGATGCAACTCAATTCCTTTTTCGACCCTTATCAGCGTGGCGGAAGGTTAAAGATCAAAGTGATTCAAAATGGAGTGAATACGAACGTGTTTAGGAGGATGACGAGCGGAAGATTAGAAACAAGAAGCGAGATGCCAGGCGCAAGTATCATGTATCAAGGCCTTAGTACACAATTTGAAAAAAGCGAGACACAAGAAACAAGAAACGAAAAGCTTTCTTCGACTTGGTTCGGCACAGGCGAGGCAAATCGCGGTAGCCAAGAGGGTTTGTCTGGAACCTTAACTCCTTTAAGTAATCTTTCACTAAAAACTCAGCTAGGGATACCGGAGACGGCTCCTGTAATCGGGAAAGTAGCAGTATTTCGGTCGCAGAAAAGACTTTGGCTGTGGGTGGAAGTAGCCTTGGCGATATTGAAGGAATGTCCTGAAACCCATTTTCTGCTGGTTGGGGATGGGGAATGGAGAGATAGAATTCTGGACCAAATCCGAAGATCCGGGATGCAGGAACACTTTCACTGGGTAGGGGTTCAGAAGCAGGTCATACCCTACTTGTCCATCATGGATATCTACATGAGCAGTTCTGAATTTGAGGGTTTGCCGATTGCGATGTTGGAGGCGATGTCCTGCGAAGTGCCTGTAGTGGCTACGCGTGCCGGGGGGATTGGGGAGGTTATACAGGATGGAGTCCAAGGTTATTTGACAGAAATTGATGAGTGGAAGAAACTGGCCGATTACTGTATTCTGATGATAAGGGATGCCGATTCGAGGATGAAAATGGCTAAATCAGCCCGGTCAAGAGTTATTGAGAAATTCTCTATGCGTAGGATGGTGTCTGAATTGGAGGAGGTTTACCGGGAGGTTTTGAAGAAGTAGTTGGAAGGTTGGAAGTGCAATTGGCTTGTTCAACAGAACTTCAACCATTTATTTTTGATATAGGTAAGGGAGCGGATATTCAGGTTATTTTTTCATTCTGCTGAAGGTCAGGACTTTTACAGTTTTTTATTTGTAAATTAATAGGGTAACAAACCAAAAAAGCCATGAATACTTTCACAAAAATCGAACGATGGGCAGACAGCCATCATCCGCAATGGTTGGACTTTGTCCGGATAATACTTGGGCTCTTTATTCTGTATAAGGGCATTTTGTTTATTTCTAATACCGAAGCGCTGCTTTCAATCATGAAAACTGCGGATTTGCAATTTATCAATTTGGGCTTGGCACATTATGTAGCCTTTTCTCATTTGGTTGGTGGCATTTTGATCGCGATGGGCTTGGTCACGCGGATAGCGATCGCATTTCAGATTCCGATATTGCTAGGGGCGGTATTTTTGGTGAATATCCAACAGGGGTTTTTAGCGGTATCCAACAACCTTGAGTTTGGGATTTCGGTGATCGTTCTGGTTCTGTTGATCACATTTTTGGTTTATGGATCCGGTAAATTCTCTGTTGACAATTGGATGAAGCGGCATCCGACCTGGTGAGGTTGGGAGTTTTGGTAAAGGGTCGGCAGACCGGAGTCCAAAGCGATTCATTCAAATGATGAATCTAGTTCCAAGCTAGTGCTGAAGGCTGGTGCTTTAATAGCCCAGCTTTTTAAAGCTGGGTTAAAAGATGGGATGAAGGTTCCCAGCGCTGAAGCAGGTTTTTGTTTTGGAAAAGGATGTTGTTGCCAGCGCAATGGAATGGGAGTTTATTTTGATAATTCGGTGAATGTAGCCTCGTTGACAGGATTTATGGCTTTGGATATTTTTTTCCTTCGTCACTTTTTGACGCAAAAAGTAACCAAAAACTTCAGGCCCCAGTCTTTACTTCCAATCGGTGGTGTTTGAAGCTTGACAATTATTTGTGGGCGATTGGATTTTTGGATCTGCTCCAAACCTAAAAACAGGTGGATCTCTCTCGCCCACTCGAGAGCTAACCTGTTTTTCACGGTTTTCCGCAGGACCAAAAACCGTAAATCCTGCAGGGCCCTTCCTTTGCCGATTAAGTAGAATATTTTCAAGGGATCTGTTGATGTAAAATGCGACTTGATAGAAAATTCGACGAATGAAGCCGAACACAGCGAGTAGTTTTGTACTAAGTTAAAACTGCCAAAAGCAGGTCCTTTGATTGCCCAGCTTTTTAAAGCTGGGTTAAAATATGGGATTAATGTTCCCAGCGCTGAAGCAGGTTTTTGTTTTGGAAAAGGATGTTGTTGCCAGCGCAATGGAAGGGTTATTTGGATTGAAAGCAGTCTACCTATCTGTAGCTAAACCTACCTGGCGGCAGGCAAGTCTGAAGACTGCGTTATCGTAGGCACAAGTTTGAAAACTTGCGCCAATCGGTCCTTTTGGTCAAGAATAAGGTTGGTAAATTATCGTTGGAATCAAAGCGTGCCGTAGGTACGCCAGGTCGGTAGCCTAGGGTAAAGCGTAGCGGCACCCTAGGTAAAAAAAGAAAAAAGGCCGAATACCTCGGCGCAGTTGTATTATGGGGAAAAGGAGGTTGATGCCGAGGAGGAGTAGGAAGTTTGAAGGATGGTAGATGAGCGGTGTTAGGATTTCTCGCAAAGGCGGTAAGTCGCAAAGAATTCAAGTCCAGTCCCGATAGAAATATCGGGAGAGAAGCAGGATATCGAGCGTGGATTCAGCCCTGAGTGGAGATCCTCCACGGCGGACGGGCACTCATGGCGGCGAAGTTTAGTACCAAGGCAGCCTACCTGTCTGTAGCTAAACCTACCTAGCGGCAGGCAAGTCTGAAGACTGCATTACCGTAGGCACAAGTTTGAAAACTTGCGCCAAGTTGGGCAGGACAAAGGAGAAACAAAAAAACCGGACAGGAGACCTATCCGGGTTTTGAAAGATTGAATCAGTTAATTTTTACTTTACGGAGGCCAATAGTCTTTCCTCCAACCGAGATTCATCCACCGTCAGCTGGCATATACTGACCAAGATAGTTCCTGCCGTCACTGCATGACCTGCATAGGCCAAGAGGATTGCCGGTACTGCTCCCGGTGCTGTGATAACAGCTATTCCGACAGCTGCGATAATTAAACCCGCATTCTTCAGAAACTGAAAGAAAGGAGGGGTTGGAGCCATCGCTCGGTTTTTTACTTCTGAGAGTATGTTCATACGTTTTAGTTTTAAGTTATTGGTTATAGGTTATTGGGGGGATCCAGTGATCATTGGGCATTACCCAGTTAGCAGTGATCAGAGTTCATTAATCCACCATTGAATGGGTTAGGCGCAGGTCCGGATCTTTTTGCTTTTGGTTCCTGATGAAGGGTTTTGCAAGAGCGTTTTGATCAGGGCTTGTTCACTTTGGAGTCGAATGGTGACTTCCTTCAATTTTCCCAATTCTTTACCCATCTGTCTAACGTCCTGAATAAGGAGTTTGAGGAAGAAAGCGATGGTAGAAAGGAGGAGTGCGATGACTCCTCCACCCACTGCCTGGACCATCAATCCATCCATGCGATTTTTTCGCAACAGGCCAGGTTCAGGGCTTTGTCCGGACAGCTCCTTATCTCCAGACGAAAGGTTTCCTGAGCACTTTTTGCTTTTCCCAATGCCTGTATCAATCTAGAGAAGGCTTTTTGGGGATTAGTCCCTTGACCTTCTGATTTAATTGAATGGATCGGTAAGATGGTTTGCGGCAGGTCAACCCTAAATTGTCCTTGTGGGCAAATCACTCCGAGGAATGGTCCTCTGTTGGTTTTTTGCAAGGTCAAAAAGGGCATTTGATCCTCTTTTACCAGAATGTAGGACCCTTCTGGCAGGCAGGATTCCTTAGGACAGCCGGGAATAACAGGGGATTCCAAGGTATGGCATATCACTTTATCATTTATTGTGATGGTACCATGCGTGCTGGTGGGCCAGTATTCCCTATCCAGTATTACTTTCATGATCAGGTCAGGATACCACCAGAATTTTGGCGGGGTTCTGAGTCAGATCATACAAGTCGTACATGGTACCGTTTGCCAATTCCTGGAGGTATTCCAGAGTCAGCGCAAAGAAGTGATGGGTATTAGGCAACACTGGTTTGGGCAGAGACAGGACCAAATCCGTGGTGGTTTGGTCATTTATTGGCAACTCCCCTGAGGACACCAATTCCGAGGTATACCCTTTATCGAGAAAGTTGATGCTTGCCCGGATGAGCGAGAATCGATAATGGGTAGTTCTTTCGACTGTTCGTAGGTATTTCCTAGGAATCAGTGATGGAATGGTGATGCTGACCTGGTTAGGATCATCAAGGAGTATTGGTTCCTTGAACAGGGTATTTTCAATGGTTGACTGGTTGCAGAACTGAAAGTTTTTCAGGATTTGCAAGTCACCCATTTCGAAGGTACGTTCTCCCCTATTTCCGACTATGTCGGATTTGACCACTTTCATGGCTACCGAATAAAGCCGGTTGTGGAGGGAACCGTCACTGGATTTTAGAACGATTTCGCGGAAGGCATCTTTGAGGAATTTTGCGGCGTTGGCGGCTCGGGAGAATTCCTGCATGTTTTCCCTGGTTCGCTGGAATCTGGGGTCGTTAAGGAGTTTATTTTTAGAGACTCCCCCTTTTTGTCTGGCTTTGAAGCCATTTCGTCCTTTATAGAAGGTCACATCACCGATGGTACCTTCGAGTTTAAGAAAGCTTGATTGTCTTGCCATATTTTAGCTTGTTTAATCGTGAAACTTGCCGAAAAGTGGAGGTAAGTATCTGAAATTCAAACCTAAAGTAGATTCTATGGATTTTGTGGATTCTGAGGATTTTGTGAAAAATATGTAAACAGTGGATTTTATGGAATCTGTGGAATCTGTGGACTTGACTTGTATTTGGAGCGTGCCCAAAAGGTTAAGTATCTATGGGACTGTATAGGGACTGCTATGGGATTGTATAGGGATTGGGGTTCGGAGGTATGGGGGTATGGAAGGTTGTTGGAACTGCATAGCGAACAAAGAGCGGGTCGTGGGAATCTGCCTGAGGCGGACAGAGACGAACCGCTGCGGAGAGAGGCATGAACAGCGGGATACTTGTGTCTGCCAGGGATTGTTTTTAGAATTCCTTCATGTCATTAAACAAGCTATTCATTAGACTCAAAGGGGTGTTTATGCAAAAGAATTGAAATAGCGAAGAACTGATCCTAGAATCGGAAGAAAAGCCATGAAATTCTTATTCCGAGTCCCTCTTTTTGATTTTGACATTGAGTCGATGTCAGCAGTTCAAAATAATTGGAAATCAATTTTAACTGCGATAGAAAACGCTTCACCTCATTTATTTGCCGAAATCAAAGATCATACCTATCAAGATTTACCCTCATCTCTTAAGAATAAAGTTTACAAGTATTTAGTAAGAGGAAGGTATAGGTCTACCCCTTTTGGTTTTTTTCGGGAGTTGGGATCGGAGAAGTCAATGCAATCCAAAAGTTCCAGCTTGACCTTTTCTCCAGACGAATTATAAGGGATCAAAAAGTCAAAATACTGCCTGAAAGTGAATCAGTAGGGTGGAAAATTGCATTAGGTGGAAAAGAAAAAATAGGAAGGCTTTATTTTTTAAGTTATTTGATTCAGGAAGAGCGGTGGGCCATGGTAAGTATCCCGAAAAACAGGATTTTCACAATCCTTATTCACTATTGCTCCTCAAAGGGGGAAATAACTTTTTCAAAGTTTCAATCTTGGTTAAAAGAAACAAATATTGAGGAAATTAAGGATTTATGGCAGCAATTAATTGAACTGGGAATTTTAAGCCGAGAGGTCAAATGGCTGCAAAATCACTTACCAGCCCGAAAATATGTAGATATCATCCTTAAGGATAAGCTAAGCTTATCTCCTGGTATCGAACAGGATCTAAATTCATTTATTTCCAGCGCAGGGAAGTTAATATCTATGGTAAGAAATCCTTATTTGGAAAAATTAAGCAGGTGGTTTCAGGAAAAGTTTGATGATAGGTTTGTCCCGCTCCCTCTTCTCTTTGAATATTCAGATTTTTTAAACAGCAACTTTATATCATCCGGAGATGAAGTTGAGACGAAACAGAAGAGTTTGAGTCTGCCCAATGATTTTTGGAGTACCCAGGAAATAGACTTGAAAGGGAAAATTGAAGAAAGTCCAGTGGACGATCAGTTATTCGATATAGGATTTGTATTCAAAAAGTTAAAATCCGGAGGGATTTTATTGGACAATTTATTGTGTAACAGGCCATTTTCATATTTTGGAAGGTTTAATCGGGATCCAAAAATATTGGAATTTGAAAAGGAGGTTAAAAGTAAAATTTATAGGTCAGAAGAAATCATCTATGCTGAATTAAAGGTATTTGAATCACAAACCATCCAAAGTATCTGTGATACAAAACAATTTTTTGAATTTTTTATAAGTCCATTTTCCGAGAAGAATCCGAATTCAATTAAACTTGATGATCTTGAATTAGGGGTAAGGAACGGAAAATTCCTTCTATTCCACCGGAAATTAGGGAGGCGAGTCATCCCTGTGGTCACGCATCCACTGAATGGAAAAGAAATAAGCCATCCATTGATACGGTTGCTTTGGGAAATTGATCATCAGCAAGCATTCAGACTATTCACCTATCAATTTGCCTTCAACTCTGAAAGTAGCTTTGTCCCTGAAATAAGATGGGGTAGAATAATTTTGCAAGCCAAAAAATGGAATGTCTTTAGGGGATTTTTCGACACAAAAGCTAGTCTAAAAAGCTGGATGGCCGAAAACAGGTTACCGAAAATCATTTTACTTGGCATATATGACAGAGAATTGGTTTTGGACTGGAAAAGGGAAACCGACATGGAAATTCTTTGGCACGAGGTAAGAAAACATCCTCGCATTACATTAAGTGAACCAGTCTGGTTTAACAATTCTGAATTTGAATCGAAAAGCAAGCAAACTATCTATCCACAATTTGTTGTCCAAATAAGTAGGGAAAGGAAGGATCAAATTTGGGATGGATTTATTAATTCGATCGAGTATGAAGATAAAGACAGCCTTTATTTATTGGTAAGAGTTGGTGCCGATGAATGTTTGGATTTTCTCGACTACTTTTTTTCCAGAGCGCTCACTTCACTATTAGTAAAGAAAGGTATTGTCTGGTATTATTTGGTGTATCCGCATGAGGATATAATTCAGGTTAGGATTCGATTCTTAAGACTTACGAGTGAGGAAAAAAAGCTTTTAACTTCCAGCATTTTGGAAATACTCAATCAAGCTTCAACAGATTTCGAGATAAGACCTTATTATCCGGAAATAAAAAAATATGGAAGGGAAGGTTATAAAATTTCGGAGGAACTTTTTCACCTAGAGTCGGAAATTATGGTTGGTTACAGTTTTGGCCTCAGGGGCTTATCAATTCCATTTGAAGAATTGGCTGAGGCAGTGGCTGAATTATGGTTTGAGGTCTTAAAAAGGTCAGGAACATTCTCCCTGAGCTTTTCTTATTTAAAGGAAAGAGTAAAGCAGATTTCATTTCAGGAAAAACGAAGTTTAAACAGAAAAAGGGATGAAAAATCAGAAAAGACAGTTCAGTATTGGATGCCAAAATCCTGGAAAACACAGTATATAGATTTGATCTTTGAACAGTTGAAATCAAATCAAACAGATGATAGGAAATGGTGGGTTTTTCAAAACCATATTCACATGCAGGTCAATCGAATGTTTCCTTTAGAGCGAAAAAAAACTGAGGACTGGTTGTACATTGAATTATATAGAAGGGTGGGCGCAGCGATTTTTTCCAGGGCTAAAAAGATTAAGGTATTTTAAATGACCGTTTTGTTTTGAAGAAAATTTTCAAACGCTTCTCTATAAGTACTACCGATTGGAATCCGAACCCCATTGTCAAAGTGGCAATACCCTTGATCTAAATACCTCATTTTAAGATAGTTTACGGCAAAGGATCGATGGATTCTGAAAATATATGGGCGTTCGATTTTTTCCAGAGTATTATAAAATTTATCTCTTGTCGTGATAGTTTTACCTGATTCTAAAAAAATCCAGGTGAATGATTCTTTCTGTTCAATGTATTGGATTTCAGTAGGTTTAATTAAGGCGATTTTAAATTCATTGTACTCTCTAATCCGGACAATATCCTCGAAGTTTGGATTTGCAAGAGGTTTGTATTTAATAAATGTAGCACGAGCCTTTTCTAATGCGAAGGATACTTCAAAGAAGCTTGGGGGTTTGAGGATAAAATAAACTGTATTTACTTTAAAGCTTTCAACTCCGAAGCGATCGTGTGCTGAGCAAATAATCACCGGAATATCCAAGTGAAGAATTTTTTTTGACAGTTCAAGACCAGAAAATCCCGGAATCATAATATCAGTAATCAGGATATCTATTTTACCGTTTTTTATTAATTCCAAAGTCAAAAAAGGATCGTCCGTAGAAAAGGAGATTTCATATCCGGGGATTAAAGCAATGATTTCAGAAAGCAAAATTCTAGGGGATTCCTCATCATCGAGGAGTCCTATCCTTAATACATCCTCCATAGCAGATATACAATAACAGGTTAAACTCGGTGGAAGATTTCCCATGGAAAAGCTGGACATTACCAGGGAAATAATAATTCAATATTCGGGAGACTGCTTCGATACCAAATTCTGAAGAAAATTCCGGTGGGGAATCTTCCAAAGCATTAGTCAGTGAAAAAGTAAAGAGCATTTTATCCTGCCAGGGGAAAATATTTAAAGTCAGGGCGCAAGGGCATTTGGAATCATAGCAATTTCCATGTTTAAATACATTTTCAAGAAAGGTCATCAAGGTCCATTTTGGCAATGGAAATTTGTTGGGTTCGATAATTGAAAAGTTTTTAGAAATTATGAATTGGAGTTTTTTTCCAAACCTATATTTCTGACAAGCGATGTAATTTTCCAGAATTCTAAGTTCCTGATCTAAGTAATTTTGTTTTTGATGATTTTTATAACTGTAGGAAAGGATTTCGGTAAACAGGCTGAATTCTTTGAATAGGGATTTTGATACTTTCATAATTGAAGCTGAAAACTGAGTAATCATATTCAACACGAAATGAGGGTTAAGTTGGAGGGACTTATGTTCTATCTGAAGTTTAATCAGATCAATTTCCAATTTTTTAAGTAGTTCCTGCCTGATGCCCATGATATAGAAGCCCCAAATAGCTGAGGTATATAGAATAAATTGGAGAAGCCTTATTGCCTCATTTACAAAAAAAGGTGTCAACTGGATGTCATTTGTCGACCAATATCCCAATAAGTATAATTTGATGATGAAATAAATACTAATAATAATGGCCAGTTGAATCAAAACAAGTTTCCATTTTTTCAGGAAAACAACTTGGGGAAGAAAAAAGAAAAACCAAAAATGGTTAACGACTCCCCCACCAACGAAATTAAGTAAGATTATTTCGTGTGGTGCAATTTTCAAAGCTCCCAAATACCGTAGGGAAATATCTAAGGCTAGAAAAATAAACCAAATCAACCAGAGGAAGAAAACAGGATTCACCCTCATGAAATTAAAAGCCCTTTCTATTTGAATAGAATGGTTATTCATGAGTATTTCTTGATTTAGGTGCTGTTTGAAAATAGTTTTCATACTCACAAAATTTAATGCCTATGCTAACAATTAAAGAATGGCAAGAATGCCAGCGAGCACTTCAACACTATAAAATAAAGCGTTTTAGCAAGCTGAGAAAGACTGGTGAAAAGGTATTTACCACCAGTGTTACCAGCGAGTGCTCAACAACGATCACAAGTTTTTAATCAAGGGTAAAAGGCATCTCCTTAAAGGCAAAATGAAGTGATGCTTAAAGCCCCAAAACATGTATGTTAAAATTTTAAAACCTTTACCAAGGCACAAACCGGATCGTCATTCCGGGGGAGAAAAAACTCCAAACAAGGGATCTGCAAGAAGCAGGTCCTTTTTGATTTCAGGGTTTTTTAACTATTAAATCCTCTATCTCATTGACGGGGATACCATGAAAATCAGCAAATTCCTGTATAGTAATTAGATGATGTTTTGCCTTCCCCAAACTCTCACGCACATGCTTCAAAATCTTATACGCATACGATCTGGAACGACCGGTGAAAATCATAATATCCTGAGCATAGATAATTATTCTTTTGTTCAGGTTTGAAATGGTAAGGTTAGACTAAGACAACGCTATAAAAATAGAGGTGCCCACCGGGTACAGTTATTCCGGAAAATTTATACTAACGGCTTGCAAGTGTTTGAATATAGTTAATAAAATAAAAAAACAAAAGAAAACTTAAAGTTTTTGGGGCCTTGGATATAGGAAGTTAAACTTCATAAATGAGGAGATGGATTATAGCAGGAAGTTGCTTATGATACTTTTTAGGCTATCTATGACAGTAAATCCACTGTCTGTGCAAATGACTTGGAATAGTATAGCGCTAAGATTGAGATTTGGGAATACATCCAAAGGAGAAAGATCATGAAGGGTACGGAAAGAATAACATCATCCATTTTGATATTGGTATTTGGTTTTACGGGATTTGAAAAGTTTATCCGCTTTGAATCCAGCCGGAAAGCTTTTCTCAATCAGCCCATGCCCAATGAATTGGAGGAAGTATTGGCCTATGCCGTGCCCGGAGTGGAGTTGCTACTCGCCCTGCTCCTGCTCTTTTCTGTGACCCGATGGTGGGGATACCTGGGCAGTGTTTTATTGCTGACAGTATTTATCACCTATGTGGGACTGATCTGGGTGGGAGCTTTTCCGAGGGTTCCCTGCAACTGTGCCGGGATTATAGACAGTATGGGTTGGGCAGCCCATTTCTGGATGAATCTGGGGTTGATTGGGGTGGCGGTGGTTGGGATGAGATTGGAACACTTCGACTCCGCTCAGTGCAAGAATTTCAAGATTGGAACATTGGAAGATTGGAACATTGGAAAATTGAAGAGGGAAAGGGGGACGAACGATGATATTAATAGTTAATTAGTTAATGATTATTTGTCAATTGTTAATTGTTCAGGGTTCATTGTTCAGGATTGAAAGTCTTTATGAAAGTAATGACCCAGAATGGGTCAAATTATTCATAACCCCGGGTGTGAACCCGGGGAAAAGGATGTAATCCTGAACCAGCGCTGGTTTAGGAATTTTATTTGGAAAACGATGCTGATACCAGCGCAATGGGATGGTAAGTCGGATTGTAAATCCTATAATGGGATGATCGAGATTGCATCCTGATAACGGGAGCCGAACTAGGGACGTGAGTGCGGACACTCACGTCGGCGGAAATAGTTAATTAGTTAATGATTATTTGTCAATTGTTAATTGTTCAGGGTTCATTGTTCAGGATTGAAAGTCTTTATGAAAGTAATGACCCAGAATGGGTCAAATTATTCATAACCCCGGGTGTGAACCCGGGGAAAAGGATGTAATCCGGAACCAGCGCTGGTTTAGGAATTTTATTTGGAAAACGATGCTGATACCAGCGCAATGGGATGGTAAGTCGGATTGTAAATCCTATAATGGGATGATCGAGATTGCATCCTGATAACGGGAGCCGAACTAGGGACGTGAGTGCGGACACTCACGTCGGCGGAAGGTAAAAAAAGAAAAAAGGCCGAATACCTCGGCGCAGAAGTATGGTGGATAATGGGATGTGGATGCCGAGGAGGTATTGAAAATCAGTCGGAGCTATAGTCCAAGGCAGTCTACCTTGCGGTAGATAGACCTACCTGGCGGCAGGCAAGTCTGAAGACTGCATTATTGTAGGCACAAGTTTGAAAACTTGCGCCAAGTTGGTCCCCAAGGACCAGAAAAAAAACTGAATGAAGAACGCTGAATAATGAATGTCGGATATGAAAAAATTGGAGCAGTGCGGTGGAACACTGCTCCGCAGCCTAAAACTTGCAAGGGAAAGGCTGCAAACCCTTCGACTTCGCTCAGGGGCCGTGCTTGGAACTTAGACTTTGCTGTCAGTAAGTTGGGCCTTCCTGAGGCAGGCACACATGATGGCTAATAACTAACAATTGGAATTTATCCCTCGAAATGACCTGAATTCGAGGCAGGTCAATGCTGATAAATTCCTTTTTGGGCGATGCCGAAAACCCAGAACAGAGTAGGCATTCAATTCCAAACGGTTTACCCTTTTTTGATCTGTTAAAAAAAGGGATTGTATCATGAATAAAATAATTAAACTGCTCCCCGCCCTCGCATTGGCGCTTGGAGCAACCCTGGCGATGGGTATGAATTTGCCAAACATAGTAGCGGAGCGAACCGCTACTAAAATCTGGACACCGGACCTTTCTGCGCCTGATGGCTACCGGGATGTGACCCATCTCGTCAACCAGAATCAGTATGAATGTGACTTGCAGTCTGTCGAATGTATCGTGGAATTCTCCAACGATGACCCTGCAACGGGTATCAAGAATGTCCTTGATACCGGCGAATTCTCCCAGATGTAATCCAACTTACCCAAGGCCAATCGGCCTTGGGTATTTATTATTCAATTCCTTGGGTTTTGCTCGATTCCACTTTGTACTATTTCCTCAATGGGTATCGGAAATGAATACTTCGGAGATCCGGGTTCCAATCTATAGGTTTGGCCATTAATAGTTTTTTCCAAAGCAATCCTGCTTCCCTCAAACTGATTCAATCGTCGCAAATCAGACCATCTGATCCCTCTCCCTATGAGTTCCTTTTTCCGCTCTTCCAGTATCCTGTCAAGTAATTCCTGTCCGCTCAGCAAAACCGGTTTAAAGCTTACTTTTCTATATCTGAACTCAAGCAATTCATTCAAATATTTCAATGATTTTACTTCATTTCCGGTTCTGTAAAATCCCTCTGCGGCAATTAATTGAAGTTCACCAACACTGATCCCGCCAAAAAACTGGGTTGCTCCGGTTAAAAATTTGGAAAAGGTAAACCGATTCTGGCCTCTGTCAAGAAAGTATGCCTGCTTCCGTAAGTCACCTTGTTCATAGGAACTCATGATTTTTGAATTCACAAATCCTTCAGGTGAACGCATAAAACCGGGTGTCAATAAAGCTGAATAGAAAATCATTTCCTGATTAAATGGCTGAAATGGCCTGGCCAAAGCGACATTTAGTGTATTGAAATCCAATCGTCCGGTGTAGCGTTGAAGCGTTTTTTCAGCATTTTGGGATGCCCCCTGAAAATCGAATACATCCAGTTGAACCTTTGCCAAAAGTCCCTGTGCCGCAGCTTTTGTAGGTCGGGTTTTCGGAAGTATATTTTCAGGGAGTAAAGCGAAAGCTAGATTCAGATCATTGATCACCTGATCATAAGTTTCCTGCAGATTGGATCGCTTTGCAGGAGCGTTTATGTCTGAAACATCTCTGAGTACCAAACCAAGTTTGGAATCATTTCCTCCTTCACGTTGATACGGTAAGGTAAATACCTGCAAGAGTTGATGGTAAGCATACGATCGAAGAAACAGGGCTGTGCCCCGTAAATGATCTGCTTCCTGCCCAGCTCCTGCATGGTATTTATCCAGAATTTCCAATGCCACATTCGCATAAAATACCTGGGTGTACATTCTTGCCCAATCTGCAACCGGCTGGTCCTCAAACGGATCATCTTCCCATAGATAAACCCCACGCTCATAAGGGGTGGCCAGGGCTGCGTAACCTGCGTCTGATAATATAAATTCATCAGAAGCCAGATAAGGAATGGCCGTTTGGACATTGAACACCACGGTGTTGTCCAGGAGTGCCCGGACATCATTCAGCGTTTTGGGAACCACCAAACTTTGATCAGGCTTGGGTTCCAAAAACTCCTCACAGCCCAGCAAAAGAAAGAAGGTCGTGAGTAAAAGCGGGTATTTGATATATTTTTTCATAGCTGTTTGATTAAATGAAAGGGAGTGCAGCCGATGAAAGCTGCACAGATGCCGGGATTTGAATTAAACCTGAGGGAACCACCCCTCTACTTATGAGGAAAGCTCCGGCACTCCCGATTTTTGTTAATTAAAACTCCAGATTTACACCCAGGGCCAGACTCCTTAGCGGACGGAAGGTTCCAAAGTCCGGATCCCAGTCAGTATCTGTGGCCTTCCAGATCATGGCGAGATTATTCGCGTAAAAGAAGATTTCGGCTCGCTGAAATGCTTTGGCCCAGCTTCTGTTTTGGGGAAGTTGATAGCCAAGACGGATATCCTGTAAGCGGACATGGTCGCCTTTTTCAACCAGAACGGAGCTGTTTCTATAGAATAAGTCTCTCAATGTATTCCTTGGAGAAGGCATGGAGGGTACCTGAGTAATTAACTCGTCACCCGGATTTTTCCATCTCAGCGCATAATCGGAGTGTCCACCCCTACCCAAGAGTATCGGGTCATATTCGACAGAGGTTCTTTTGAAATAATATCCCAAGCGATAAGAGATATTTACAGATAAGCTGAATCCTCTTACTGTCAGGTTATTCCTCAGAGATCCAAAAAAGGAGGGTCTTGCAGGTCCATGGTAAATGATATTGTCCAGTGTTGCTCCGGTTACAATAGCCCTGTAATCTTCCGATGGCTCGCCATCCAAAATTCCGACTGGTGCTCCCGTGTTCGGATTCAAGCCTTCCCAGGGTAAGGAATAAATCGCAAAAAGCGGTTTGCCCACTACAGGGAAATAGGTGCCTCCTAATCCCGATGCACCGTTGTTAAGAAGGTTTAATACAGGTACTTCATTTTTATAGTCCCGAACTTCTTCCCTGATTCCACTGAGCAGAAATACGGCGGACCAATTCCATGTACCCTTAAGGTTGAAACTCTCCAAGTTGAGGTCAAAACCTGTCGTATTGGTGGCAGCATTATTACCGGTAAACAGGGAAATTCCGGTGGAAGGCGCAAATGGTGCTATTCCGATCAGATCTATTCCGGCTTTTCTATAGACCTCCAGGGAACCGGACAAGGTTCCTGATTTATTTTCAAAGTCAAGGCCCCCGTTGATGATCTTGATCCGCTCCCAGCGAAGGTTTTCATTGGGTGGGTTTACGATTCTGGAATAGGGAATCTGGGTTATGGGGTTAAATGTGACCGTAGTTGCAGTGGTAAATGCGCTTAAACTCCGATCAATATTCCCATTGTAGCCGTAGGAGAGTCTCAACCTTACATAAGGCAAAGCATTCCAGTTGTAGAAACCCTCATCACTCAAAGTCCAGCCCAATCCTGCGGACCATAAGGGCACTCCCTTTTGGTTGGCGGCCACTCCGAATAAGTTTGACGCATCTTTTCGCGCGCTCAGTGTCAACAGATATCTCTTTTGGTGGCTAAGGGCGGCATTGGCAAAAACAGAGGTAAAGCGGTCGGTTGTTTTGGATTGCCCATCCCTGTTTGGAATGAGGGATGCCGAAAACGGATTGTTGTATTGGGAAAACTGCCCTTGATAGTTGACAGGAAGTGAACTGTAAAATTCCGGATTGAACCCATAGTACCTACCCATTAAATTTACTGCAGCAAGGGATTTGATCTCGGTTCCTCCCAGCATAGTCAAATCCCATTTGTCAGCCCAGCTTTTTTGATAATCAAGCTGAATTCTTCCATTATGGCTGCCGGAATTGAAGTTAGACCAGTCATAAATACTGCCTTTGGGAATCGGATAACTCAGCAAGCCGTTTGTAGCATTCAGTTGCGTAAAGGAGTTCACCAAATTGCGGACGAAAAAGCTTTCCTCAGCATAGATTGTCTCATTCGATGAACGGTTTTCCCAATACTGATATTGAACCGCTGCACTAAGTCCTTTCAGGATTTGATAATTGGCACCAAAATTAAGTCTCCAGTCATTGCGAACGGATTTTTGGGGAGACCTTCCGATTTCCTCCAGTGGCACATAAGTCCATTCCAAAAGCCCGCTTTCCAAAGCCTGACTTTTAAATCCTGCTCTCAGATCCCTTTCCACAGCCAATGGTGTTCCATTATCATCAGCAAGCCGAGCGTATGGATACATGTAGGATGCATTATTGAACTGAAGTGAATTCGGGTCAACTCCTGCTCCGGTACTAGTGGACTTTACGCCATAAAGTCCCGTTTGAATTTTTAGTCGATCATTCATCAGTGAAAAGTCATTCTTGATATTTAAGGAAATTCTCCTGTTCTCATCACCCACGACATTTTCCTGATTTTCGTCCAGCCCAAATCCAACGCGATAGGCATGCGACTTTCCTCCCCCGGCAATACCAAGGCTATATTGTTGATTTAGCTGATTTTGGTAAAGATATTTGTTGATATCCCTACGCAGATCATTCCTACTGAAGTTATCAATTATGCCATTTGCCTCAGCACCTGAAATTTTACCGTCTCTGGCTAGGATCAAAGTTTCCACAACAGGACTCAGGACGGGTCTTGACGGGTTATTTTCTGTTGCATTGAAAAACCCCGTATTGAAAAGCATCCGTTCCACGTCAATGTAATCTTCCGGACTGAGTAGGGGATTCCAAAAGGCATCGGGCGGTGCTACCCAGTTGGAATTGGCAGAAAAACTCACCCGGGTAGGAAGATCCGGTTTTCCCGATTTGGTGGTGATTACAATTACCCCGTTTCCTGCCCTTGCTCCCCAAATGGAAGCAGCCGCAGCATCGCGCAAAACGGTAATAGATTCCACGTCATTCGGGTTAATGTCTTCCAAACTTCCGTCATAGGGAAAGTTGTCGATCACAATCAAGGGCTGGGAAAATCTCCCCAGCGTACTTCTGCCACGGATGGAAATGGGATCCCGCCCGACATCACCGGTCCGGTTAAGAATTAATCCCGAAGTCACATCCTCCAGTCTGTCAATCAGATTGGTACTCACTCTTCGGGTGATCAATTCCCTGTCAACGGAGACAAAGGAGCCTGAGGCTCTACTTTTGGGAATTTCCTGGTATCCTGTCGCCAAAACTTGCACTTCTTCGAGTCCCAGTTCCAATGCGCTCATTTGTAGGGTAAGACTTGATTCAAGTGGAATTCTTAACTGAATTTTAAAGGTTGCATAGCCTAGAAACTGAGCGGTCAGCACATAGGAACCGGGGCTAAGATCCAGATTGAATTCCCCGTTTTTGTCGGCTACGACAGTAATTCTCCCTGGTTCCGCTGTAATCATGGCTCCCGCCAAAGCTTGTCCTGAAGCGATGTCCACAACGCTCCCATTTACTGGGGAGGTGGTTTGCCCACAGATTTCATGTGCTCCTGTGTATAACAGGACAGTGAATAATGCTACTAGTAATCTCATAGTGCGAGGGGTTTAAATGGAGCTATTTTTTTAAGTACCAGAATTTTGATTTCCTCCTCCCGTTCAATGAGATCGAGCCCATTTTTCTGAAGTTCCAATCTCAGCTTCTCATAATTGGCCAAAGGGGCATCCAACTGAAGATCAACTGGATAATCTATTCCAGTCAGATTTATAATGGGAGTTGGACTTGCTCTCCAAAAGGCCGCATTCAGGTGGTAGACAAATCCCTGCAAAGGGTAATTGGTCATCCTCACCCCCATAGGAGAGGATTGATATGATCTGGGTTTTCCTGCCGAAGGAGGAAAGTCCCTACCCTCCTGCCGGATCAGTGCCAAGACCTTTCTGGACTGAGTTTCCACGGTCACTTCGATATGGGGAAAATACCGTCTCAGGTCCTCGCGCATCAGTTGATAGGGATCATAAGAAGGCGGGGCTATCAATTCATAGCCAAAGACATGATTCCCTTCCTCCATCCAGGCCAGGGCATCGGCACCGGATTTATCGCTGGTCAGTTCATCCTTTTCAAAACCTCTGGTCTCGATTCGGTTGACCCCATAGTAGTCTACCAAATCCCGTTCGGAGTAGGCCAGTTGAAACATGTAAATGGGGGTCATATTGGTGATTCTGATATGGGAAAACCCCTCATAATTTTGAATCAGCGAACCTCCCACATCCGGGATATAGCCTGTAAAGGCAGACTGAAGCCAGATGTTTTTGTTTTCCAGATGGGTGTTTTCAGAAATAAGCTTTTCATTCGGATTGAGCAGGATCTTTCGGTCCACTTTGGTTCTGAAGTTTCCTGTTCCGGAACTGAAAAGCATATCCAGATTTTTCTCAGTAACATCCTCCGCTCCGGTAATTGCTTTTATTTTTCCTTCCGGATCTACCAAAACCACATGAGGGATTCTGAAGTGTGGAAACAGGGCCCTCAAATAAGAAGCATCTGTAGCGATTGGCAGGCTGAGCTTTTGAAATGAAGGGTATATCTTGAGGACTTCAGCTACCCGCTCTTCGGGAAAAACAGTAATCGGCACTACCTCAAGCTGATCTGTATATTTTTGGGTCAACTGATCGATTCGGGGAAGGGCTCCAATACTACCCGAACAGGTAGGAGACCAGAATACCAACATCAGGTATTTTCCTCGGTAGTCATCCAGTCGGATTAGGTTACCCTCATGATTTAGTATAGAGTTGAATTCGATACCTGATGGGATTTGGTCACCGATAGTGAGGGAGTCGATGATACTCCTCTCCCTCATTTGGGCAGAAGGAGTTTCCTCCTGCCCTTGGGAAGTAGAGTTATCAACTAAACTAAATCCCGATGTTGGAAGTACGATTTCGGATTTGGGATTTCGGATTTCGGAGGAGCGATGTAGATTGTCGTCACTGCGAGTACCCGCTGTGGCGGGAGCGGAGGAACGGAGCGAAGCAGTCTCGTACTTGGGTCCACCGTCAACAGTCCACGGTCCACTGCTGTTGATTGGTAGACTGGAGATTTCTGCTCCATAAGTTTCCTTGAGGAAAATATCGGGAAGGATTGGTCCCTCCCGATTGGGGCTGTCAGACCTATGAAGAAGTTCAGCCCCGGGTGATCGCACAACTTTGCTCTGTGCTACGAGGTACCTCCCGACAAGGCATAGCAATGCCAGGAAGCATGTGAGTAGTAGTTTGTTCATGCTTTGAAAATGGTTGTGAAGCTGGGGTTCTTTGGTCAAGGGTCGACAGTCCACGGCTGTGAGTCCATAGCCAATAGACCATGGACCATAGCGGGATTCAGGTAGAGATTGAGGCAATGCAAGTGACAATTGGCTATTTCTAGCTTCTTGGCTCTTGCTTCTTGCCTCTAATCAGACAAACCTACGCCACGGCGCACAAGTCTCCCACCCGACCTCCAAACGGCCAGCTTCAGGTTAAGAAATAGAATGAATTGTCAGCGCTACCAGCTATTCAGAGCTTGCTGACGTGAGTGTGTGGTAACCGAACTGCTCGAGGCTGCGCATCCTCTTAATCGGAAAAAAGAAAATCAGGTAGGGTTTTTAATCAGATTCTTTTGGATCTGCTTGAAGGAGACCTGGAATCCTGAGGAATTGGTAATGTTGAATAGTACTTTCATTTTTTTGTCAGGTGTTGGATGACCGATGACCGATGCGTTTGTCACACTGAGCACCTTACCAACGAGAGTTGGGAAGTACGAAGTGTCTTGTTCTCGACCCGCAGCAAACTATCGTAATACTTGGTACATGGTACTTTGTACTTCGTACAACAAGGAAATAAAACATTTCCACCGTGCCTTCTCCAAGGCAGCAATCTAATAGGCTTGAGGAGCTTCCCGTATACATCGGGTTCTTTGTCGTCACTCCCTGATCAATCGTGGTAGCCCCGTAGGTACGGAGGCAATCAGGGAGAAAAAGTGTTTTAAGTTTTAAATCGGGTTTTTAGGTTTTCTTTTAAACAAAATTTCAAACTCAGAAATAGAATCCTCAAACTCAAATATCTCAATGCCTTCATAGGGCGCTTGACGGTTTTTTCGAAAACAAAATTTGAGAAATGATTTTTCCATTGCGAAAACAATTTGCCGTGTTATTTTTAAAAAAATAAATATTCTAGGTTGATTTTTATGCAAAAAAGGTTGACATTTATCAAAAATACTTGAAATATGACAAAGCATAGAGGTAGAAAAATAGCGAGATACCGCAATTTTAAAGGAATTAAGCAGGATTCTTTAGCCAAACAGCTGAATGTTTCTCAAACAGAGTTATCTCGGATTGAAAATCAAGAGACTATCGATGACCAACTTTTCGGTCAAATTGCTAATGCCCTCGGAGTAACTCCAGAGTTTTTAGACAATTTCGATGAACATTCAGCATTATATAATATCTCAAATAACATTGACAATTCACCAATTTCTGAAAACTCTACTGGAATAAATCAGGTATTTAACCCACTCGATAAAGTTGTAGAGTTATATGAAAGACTATTGGAAAGTGAAAAAGAGAAGATCGAAATTTTGAGGAAAAACAATAATCAATAACTATGGATACTAATTTCGAAAAATTATCATTTCATAAAGGAAGAAAAGTTGAACGAATCAGAAAATTGCGAGGCTTAAGTCAATCAGACTTGGGAGAAAGACTTGGAGGAATAACCAAACAAGCGGTTTCAAAACTTGAACAATCAGAAAATATTTCAGAGGAAAAACTCCAACAAATTGCTGATGCACTAGAGGTTACACTAGAGGGACTAAAAGGTTTTAGTGAAGAAAAGGTGCTGTACAACACTATTAATTTTTATGAAAATAGTGGCGTACACGCTTCTAGTATAAATGCCAATGTCGAGAATATCAACAATCCTTTAAAAGAAACGATTGAAGTTTTTGAAAAGCAACTTGAAAAATTGAGGGATGAATTTATAAAAGTACTTAAGGAAAAATAATAATGAATTCCCTTACTAAAGCCATAGCGTTAAAAAATGAATTGGATCTCTTGCGTCCTATCCCAAAGGAGCGGGAGGAGATTATTATGGAAAAATTCCGATTGGATTGGAATTATCATTCCAATAACCTGGAGGGAAATTCTTTGACATTTGGCGAAACCAAAGCCTTGATACTTTTTGGAATTACTGCCCAGGGAAAACCACTAAAAGACCATTTTGAAATTACTGGCCACGATAAAGCGATCAAATGGGTACTGGATGTGGTCAAAGGAGAATATCCCCTTACAGAAAGCTTTATCAGGGAACTTCACCAATTATTACTTAAAGAACCCTATGAGGTAAATGCTATTACTCCTGACGGTCTTCCTACCAAGCGGTGGATCCAAGTAGGAAAGTACAAAAGTGTTCCCAACCACGTACTAACAAAAACTGGTGAGATTTTCCGCTTTGCCACTCCCGAAGAAACTCCAGCATTAATGCATGATCTGATCGAATGGTATCGTTCAGAAAGCAAACAACCGGATGTCAATCCGATCGTTTTGGCGGCAGAATTTCACTACAAGTTTATCCGCATTCATCCCTTTGATGACGGAAACGGCAGAATGGCCCGGATCCTGATGAATTTTATTCTAATTCATTTCGGATACCCACCTTTGATCATCAAGACAGATGATAAGTTTAATTATTTTTCCGCATTGCAACAAGCCGATGCAGGGATGATCGAACCATTTTTCGAATACATCACCACAAACCTAACTCGGTCTCTGGAAATCATGATCTCAGGAGCAAAAGGAGAATCCATCGAAGAAGAAGATGATTTAGATAAGGAAATTGCTTTATTGAAGGCGAAATTCAAGGCATCAGACAAATCTAAAGTACCTATTTATCGATCCAAATATGTTATCTTAAATATATATAACGGAACTATTCGGAAAATCTGGGAGGAGTTTTTGGTCTACACCAAAAAATTTGAAGATTTCTACAGTTCAGTTTCCATTTCAATTGGAAAAGAATCCATGTCCTACTCTGGTGATAATTGCTTTGAGAGTTTTGGTGAAAAAATTGAAGACAGCACAACTGAAATAAAATTTAGAACAATTTTCAGAAACATTAAATCTGGGACTTCAAATGAATTTCAACATATTTCACTTATTCGCTTCATTCTAAATAAAGAAAACACCTATGAGGTAGAAATTGATACAGAAAAAATTATTCTTAAAAACTATAGTGAAGATATTTCAAGGGAGGAAATCAAAAATATAATTAAAGTTCTAACCAAAGCACATAAGGAGAAAATTGAAAATTTGATTTGATTTTTTTTGGGATAGAATGTTCAATTAAACATGACACTCGCCAATAATTGAAATTAATCTAATCAGTTAAGCATCCCAATTAAATTCACCGCGGTTTATTGCTAGAAACTGGTTTGCTTTGCAGGAAGTACTCATGAATTATCCCGTTGTTTCCAATTGAAATCCCAGTGCGGCCTTGTTCGATCTGTCACAAACATACATTGTGAATTGCTTTCAAAATGTGATTTTTTGCTTAAATTAATAGTCTAAACTTTTTAAAAAAATGAAAAAGCATATTCTATTATACCTTCTTCTGCTGTGCACGACTGGTTCCTTACTCGCTCAAGAAAGACATGGTCCTTACAAAATCCACAAATTCGTAGACGGTGATACGTTTTGGGCAAAAGTCAATCCTGGCAAACAAGGAAAAAATCAGCTTTTGCAGTTTGATTTGTTAAAATCGGTTAGATTTGTGAACATTTTTTTAAACCTATAAGTTGTAGAAGTGAAGTTAATTGATACATTTGAAATTCTAGATGGCGTTCTCTATTCTGTTGTCTTTGATGAGACCAGCTATGAAGGGGTCAATGAATTTCGGAGATTACTTAACCAATGGACCGATAGAGATTATCTCACGGATTACTTCTTAAGAAACAAAAAACAGCTTCAATCGGAATTTTGGAACGAAGTGATCAATGGTCATCCCTATGACTTGGTCGAAGTCCCAAATGCTGTGAATTTGACCATTGAAGAATCTGCAGAATTTGAAGAAGAAATTTTAGGACTTGCAAATGGAAAAGCTGGCAGAGGTCTTGAAAAGATTTTTATCCCTTTGCACAAAGAGATTAGAAAAGAATCTGAGAAGCATGAATTTAAGGCATATGGAATATTTGAAAATAGCTGGCTTCGATTTTATGCGATTGAAATTGAGGGCATCTATTTTATCTCAGGAGGAGGGATAAAGTTGACAAAAAAAATGGAGGACTCAGAAGGTCTTTCCGTTGAATTAGAGAAACTTAAAAAAGTTTATGACTACTTATTCATCAATCCGGACATAGATCCAGACTTATTGATGAAAATTGAAGGTTAATCACAAATGCCATGACAAAGAACCTACATATCCAAAACATCCTAAAAAATTCCAAAAAAGATACCGAGTGGAAAATAGAAGCGGAGGAAAGGAAGTCTGTTCGACAGGAATCTCGAAAATCCGGGATTATCGCCACGCAATTGGCCTACTATATGAAAGTCAACGGTATTTCCCAGACAGACTTAGGAAATAGGATTGGTGTTAGTCCTCAGCAAATTAGTAAAATTCTGAAAGGACGGGAGAATCTCACTCTAGGCACCATAGAAAAAATTGAATCAGCACTTAAGATTGAATTAATTCAAACAGTTAATCAAGAGTCTAGAGAAAAGCGCATTCATGCTGGATATTTGTCCCAAAAAAGTTCTTCCATCGCGATTGATTTGGGTACAGGTACAGTCGCACTTGCTTTTGAAAAGCCAAGATTTTATGGGGGCTCAATTGGAATTCCTTATCTATCCTCATTTGCAGATAAAAGTTATGAGGAATGGAAACAACAAGCTATAGGAAGAGCTCTTAAAAAGTTTGAAAAATTTAAAAACTCCAGAGAATTCCATTTTGAAAGCGAAGAATTTCTAATCCCAATTTTAACTGGATCAGATAAATCCGGCCAAAAAAAAGCAGTTTGGGCCAATCCTGAAAGTTTCACGCCAGAAGAAATTTAATATGGAAAACATTAAGTTCAGAATTGAAGAAATTGAAACACCTCAATTTGCAATGCTTCCAGAAGCCTATGATTCAAAGGCGGAAAAATTCCGATATTCATTCGGAGTTAATTTCTCTTTCCCTGATATTGGAAAAAGAATAGTTTGTTGTTCAGCTCTAATAAAATACAATGGAGATGTCTCCCCTTTTTTGGTTCTTGAAGTGGCAATCTATTTCAGTGTTGAGGAAAATTCATGGAATTCATTGTTGGACGCTAAAACAAAACAAATAACGCTTCCCAAACCTACAGCTCTCCATATGATGACTCTCGTAATAGGTACTGCTAGAGGGATTCTTCATTCAGAAACAAAAAATACGCAATTCAATCGCATGATCCTTCCTACCATTAATTTAAATGATATCATAGATGGGGAAGTGGTCCATTCCTTTACTAAGTCTGAAAATGAAGATTGATTTTATTTATAATTAAAAGTTGGGGTGACAAGAATGAAATTAGGTGGAATATTTTCAAAGGCATTCTATTAGTTAAAAAACAAGATCTTTTCAAATTCATCTATGCCTAATGAAATTTATACATTCAATTATCAAAAGGAGAACTTAAAAAGTTTTTTGGATGTATATGAATTGCAAAGAATTGTAATCCCTCCTGCTTTTCCAGTAAAAGGACTCAAGTGATTATTTCACTCAAACTGACCCAAGTGTTTCGCTCTAAACTGACCCACCCCTTTACCGGTGGATCTGTTGGCTAATTTAGGGATGGATTTTTATTTCTGGTGTCTGAGTGATTTACCTTTTAATTCTATTTTTTGGGAGTTGGTCAGCAATCTATCCAAAATAGCATCTGCCAGTGTGGGATCACCGATGTAATCATGCCATTGAGCCACTGGTATCTGAGAAGAGATCAGGGTTGCTTTACGTTGATAACGGTCCTCCAGAATCTGGAGTACTGCCATCCTAGTATCGGCATTGAGAGGCTGCAGGCCAAAGTCATCCAGAATGAGTAAGTGGGTCTTTTCGATCTGGTTAAGCAG
>NZ_FMXE01000022.1 GCF_900103735.1 Algoriphagus alkaliphilus
CCAAGGCAGTGGAAAACCACGTAAGACCCGGAGAGAGGAACCCGATCGAAGGGAAGTTTGGACAAGCTAAAAATGCATACGGGATGAACCGGATCAGAGCCAGACTTAAACACACCAGCCAATCGTGGATCGCCTCCATCATCCTAGTGCTGAACCTGGTCAAACTGGCCGGGATGGCACTGGCATGCCTAGGTTTTTCAGCACAGGAGAAGTTAAATCCTGCATTTCATAACACGTTGAACGTAATCCTAACCGTCTTTAAGATAAAAAACCAGTCCAAGAGGGAATCTGGACTGGCTTTATTAACTTATGCAGCCTGAGTTTTTCAGCAGGCCCTAAATACCAAACTTAAAGCGGCTGAAGGTGTTTAATTCGGCTGAAATAATCAAATCATCCATGGATCAAACTACCGTAAATCCCAGCTTTCCGATGCATTTCCGAGGATTACTGCTTTTGGCAGGGATTTACACCATCGCTTGGTCTGCTTTTTACAAGTGGTTTGGGCCTCAATTGTTCCTTTGGTTGGCGATGGGAAATACCGACTTGCAAGCGCTTCCTGCGACTTATTTTGGCACCTTCGGAATTGCAGTGGGCTTGATAATTTTTGTTTCGGCTTTCTACCCTGTGAGCTGGGTATGGCTAATTTTAGCCGGCATTACCGGAAAAATCATCACTGCAATCTGGTTTACCTTGGGTTTCGCTCCTGAGCTGAGTTGGAACAAGCGAAGTATTTTTCACCTGTTTTTCAATGAGGTGGTATGGCTGATTCCCCTAATTCTGATTTTTCTCAGAAGTCTTCAGGTTAAAAATTACCTCAATGAGACCGAACAAAAAGACGGAAAATGAAAAGGTACTGAGCGATTGAAAAAATTTAGATAAAACAGGCTGCCTTGAAATTAAAGACAGCCTGCTTTTATTAGATAAGAAGTAAGATAAGCAAAATGATAATGATAGCACCTACAGAGATGTAGATACCATTTCCTGCTCTTTTCGCCTCAGCCTTCATTTCCTTCATTTCGGTTCTGATAGACTTAATTTCATCCTTGCTCATTGATTTAAAATCCAAGGCTTTGATTTCTTCAAGTCTTTCTTCCATTTCTGCCAATCGAACTTTTTGAGCTGCTGTAGGCTCAATTTTTGGATTTTTCTCAGGTGTTGCGTTTGCAAATTGAACACTGACAAATATTGCCAAAACAGCTAGTAACTTTTTCATAATAGTATTTGATTTGAGGTATGACATTTTGAAATGTACAAATTGAATTCCAAGGATGACAGTTTCAAGAGATAATACAATTCCCTAAAAGCCCCTACCGGAAAAATTGTAACTTAGGACCCTCAACTTGGCCCTTCCGATTATTAAAATATCTTACAAAAAATGTCCCAAAAACAAGCACACAAGCTATTTTTATTAGATGCGATGGCCCTGATCTACAGAGCGCATTTTGCCTTCAGCAAGAACCCAAGAATCAGTTCAAAAGGATTGAATACAGGAGTCATGCTGGGCTTTACCAATACCTTGGTGGAGGTGCTGGACAAGGAAAAACCTACCCACATTGGGGTGGCATTTGACACAAAAGCCCCAACTTTTAGACATTTACAGTACGAACCCTACAAAGCAAACCGCCAAGATCAGCCGGAGGATATTACAGCTTCCATTCCCTGGGTAAAGGAAATTGTCAGAGCTTTTCGTATTCCAATCTTGGAAATGGATGGCTTCGAAGCGGACGATATTATTGGGACTTTGGCAAAAAAAGCCGAAAAAGAACAGTTCACAGTCTATATGATGACTCCTGACAAAGATTTTGGTCAGATCGTAGACGATCATATTTTTTTATACAAACCTGCCTTCATGGGAAATGGCGTCGATGTAATGGGCCCCAAGCAAGTATGTGAAAAATGGGATATTGATCATGTCGACAGAGTTCGGGACATTCTGGGTTTGATGGGAGATGCTGTGGATAATATCCCCGGTATCCCCGGTATCGGCGAAAAGACGGCCGTAAAGCTTCTGAAAGAATATGGTACGGTCGAAGGACTGATCGCCAATGTGGATAGGCTTAAAGGGAAACAACGGGAAAACGTAGAGAACTTTGCCCAGCAGGGTTTACTATCCAAAGAATTGGCGACGATTAAAATCGACGTACCGGTAGATTTCCATGAAGAGGACTTGAGATATGATGGAATAGACGAGGATAAACTACGTGCGATTTTCACTGAACTTGAATTCAGAACACTCGCTGCACGGATTTTTAAAGAGCCAAGTGCAAAAAAAGCCACCCTCAACGCTCCTGCACAGATGGATTTGTTTGGGTCCCCTGCAGCAGGATCCCCGGTAGGTTCAATTTCTGAAGAAGATGAAGAATCGGAACCGCTGGAACTTGGTTCTCCTCCGGTCGTGGACACGATCTGGTCCAACGTCCACAATTACCATAAAGTCAAGGGCAAAGCAGAAGTCAAAGACCTGGTGGAATACTTGCTTTTGCAAAAGGAGATTTGTTTTGACACCGAGACTACGGCTTTGGATGCGATGCAGGCTGAATTGGTAGGCTTGTCATTTTCTTACATCCCCGGTGAAGCCTATTACATTCCTGTTTCTGAGAATCAGACAGAAACTCAGGAAATCTTGGAGCTTCTTCGCCCAGTTTTCGAAAATGAGTCGATTACTAAGATCGGCCAAAATGTAAAATACGACATGCTTGTGCTGAAAAATTATGGGATTGATGTCAAAGGAACGCTCTACGATACCATGTTGGCTCACTACCTCATCGAACCTGAAGGAAAGCACAGCATGGATTGGTTAGCTCAGCAATACTTAAATTACATGCCGGTTTCCATCACCGAACTGATAGGGAAGAAGGGCAAAAACCAAGGCAATATGCGGGACGTGGACGAGGATGAGGTGACAGCCTACGCCGCAGAGGATGCCGATATCACAATCAAGCTGAAAGAAAAATTTGATCCGATCCTCAAAGCAAATGGTTTGGAAAGTTTGTTTGATGACGTGGAAAATCCGCTGATTCGGGTTTTGACAGAAATGGAATTTGAAGGTGTCCGAATCGATACGGAGAGTCTCGCGGAGCTTTCTGTTTTGCTGGAAAAAGAAAGTCAGGAGATCGAAAAGAAAGTCTATGAATTGGCCGGAGTTCGGTTTAATCTGGCTTCTCCAAAGCAACTGGGGGATGTGCTTTTTGAAAAACTCAAGCTGGATCCCAAAGCCAAAAAAACAAAAACGGGTCAGTATGCCACCGGAGAGGAGATTCTCAGCAAAATGGCCAATGAACATCCTATTTGCGAAGCGATCTTGGATTACCGACAGATGGTCAAATTGAAATCTACCTACGTGGATGCCCTGCCGACCATGATCAACCCAAAGACCGGAAGGATTCACACGACCTACAATCAGTTCGTCGCAGCTACAGGAAGACTTTCCTCCATTAATCCAAATCTCCAAAATATTCCCATCCGGACAGCCCGTGGACGTGAGATCCGAAAGGCATTTGTTCCAAGAGATAAAAATCATGTATTGCTTTCTGCTGATTACTCCCAGATTGAACTTCGGCTGATGGCAGCCTTTTCGCAGGATGAATCCATGTTGGAAGCCTTCCGCAACGGGCGTGACATTCATGCCACCACAGCCGCTAAAATCTTCAAAGTCCCCTTGGAAGAGGTGACATCTGATATGCGGAGAAAAGCCAAAACGGCGAATTTTGGTATTATCTACGGCATTTCTCCTTTTGGATTGGCTCAGCGATTGTCAATTCCAAGAGGTGAGGCCAAGGAAATCATCGACTCCTATTTCATTGAATTCCCGGCAGTGAAGGAATACATGGATGGAGCTATCGAGAAAGCACGAACCAATGAATATGTCGAGACCATCCTTGGACGCCGTCGCTACTTGCGCGACATCAACAGCCGCAATATGACCATGCGTGGCTTTGCCGAGCGAAATGCAATCAATGCTCCGCTGCAGGGTTCTGCTGCCGACCTGATCAAGGTCGCCATGATCCATGTGTATGAATGGATGAAAAAGGAAAAGCTGAAATCAAAAATGATACTTCAAGTACATGATGAATTGGTTTTTGATGCGCACAAGGACGAGGTTGAGTTATTGAAAAAACACATTCCCGGTCTGATGTCCAACGCAATAAAACTTGCCGTACCTGTGGAAGTAGAAGTCGGAGTGGGACCGGATTGGTTGCAGGCTCACTAGGAATTGGAAGATTGAAAAATTGGAAGATTTCAAAATTGTAACGGGCCTCAACACTTTTGATAAAGGAAGCCCACAAATACCCAATTCCACCGTATTTCGTATTTCGTCCCTCGTATTTAACTCATGTCTAAAGTAAAAACCACCTTTTTCTGTCAAAACTGCGGAGCGCAGAGCCCTAAATGGATCGGCCGTTGTCCTGCATGTGGAGAATGGAATACTTACGTAGAAGAAATTGTCCAAAAGGAGGAAACAGGAAAAGGAAGTTGGAAACCTCAAGGCGCCGGGACAAAAAAGGCAAATGCGCCTAAGAAAATCCACGAAGTAAATTACGAGGCCCAAGCCCGCTGGATCACCGGAGACCCCGAGCTCGATCGGGTGTTGGGTGGAGGAATTGTGCCGGGATCATTGGTCCTGATCGGGGGCGAACCCGGTATCGGAAAGTCTACACTGATGCTTCAGATCGCTTTGATACTGAAGGGAAGGACAATTCTGTACGTGTCCGGTGAAGAAAGTGAAGCCCAAATCAAGATGCGGGCAGATCGGATGGAGGCAAAAAATCCGGATTGCTATGTGCTATCGGAAACAAATACACAGCAGATTTTTCAGCAGATCGAGGTGCTCAAGCCTGATTTGTTAGTCATTGATTCCATTCAGACTTTAAACAGCCAATATGTTGAATCTGCTGCCGGGTCGGTTTCTCAGGTTCGTGAATGTACTGCAGAGCTGATGAAATTTGCCAAAGAGACAGGTACTCCGGTTTTTTTGATTGGCCATATCACCAAAGACGGTTCGATTGCGGGGCCAAAAGTCCTGGAACACATGGTGGACACGGTGTTGCAGTTTGAGGGAGATCGGCATTTGACCTATCGTATTTTGCGGACATCCAAAAACCGATTTGGCTCGACTCACGAACTCGGAATCTACGAGATGCGGGCGGAAGGCCTCCGGTCAGTGGCCAATCCCTCCGAAATTCTCCTGACCCAGCGCGAAGAAGTGCTCAACGGGGTAGCCATCGGTGCGATGATGGAAGGCAATCGACCGCTGCTGATTGAGATCCAGTCTTTGGTCAGTCCTGCTACTTATGGTACACCACAGCGAAGCAGTACAGGTCACGATGCCAAGCGACTGAATATGCTGCTGGCGGTATTGGAAAAACGGGGAGGGATGAAACTAGGGCAGCAGGACGTGTTCCTGAATGTAGCAGGAGGACTGCGTGTGGATGATCCGGGTTTGGATTTGGCAGTCTGTGCTTCGTTGATTTCCAGCTATGAGGACACCCCGGTTTCCGAGCATATTTCTTTTGCCGGGGAAGTTGGATTGGGAGGAGAGATTCGGGCAGTTTCCCGGATCGAAAATCGCATCGCTGAAGCGGAGAAACTGGGCTTCAAGAAAATCATGGTGTCCAAGTATGCAGTGAAAGGTTTGGACCTGAAGAAATTTAAGATACAAATCCTCCAAGTGAGTAAGTTGGAGGAGATGTATCAGTTGATATTTTGAGAGACAATTTTCTTTTTTCAAAATCCTATATTCACGAAATATGTATGTCCGCTTTCTTGCCAGTAGCAAAATAAAATAAGGTTTGAAGTTCCAAAAAACGAGCTGTGGACTGTTGACAGTCGTCTGTGGACGATTATCCGCAACTTTATATAGCCTAATCTTTCTTACTGGCAGGATTGCGGATAATCAAATCACGAAATAATAAAAAAACCGCCCACAACTAGCCGATCTTTATGAATCAAAAACCAGCATTATTCGGAATAAATCATTCAAATAGAGATATTTCTAAGCCAGATAGTTGGGGAAAAAACAAATTTAATTCCACATTCCCAGCTGCACTTATCGCTTACATGGGAAGTATTGGAGTTAAACCCGTCTATTTAAAAATGGGGATTGACAATACAATTGTCAATGAGTATATTTCTGCTAAAGAGCTCTTTGTGCTAGACCCATTGGATGACTATTTATACTACTCTTTTGAGTCATCCTTCACACCATTTCAGACACTATCACTAAATAATCCTCCTAGTGTCGATTTAATGCTCATGAATCATAAAACGTCTGATATATTAGCGGGATATGAAGTGAAGTTGACTACGCTCCCTGACGAAAGTACTCATAGCCTACCAGAGGAAAAATATGGAAGCGAAATTGTAATCCGAATGCCTTCAATTCATTTTCTGGCTTGTAGTTTGGCTTCTATCTACAAAAACAACAGGGAAGATTTGAAGAAATATTTTGGGAAAAATGGATTCGGAAACATTTCAAGCTATACTGAAGCTGCTCAAGTCAATCCCAAAATTGGAGAGATTTGGGAGATAATGAATTGGTTGATTAAAGACAATCTTGACAACCAAAAGCCCGCGATTATTCAACCTATCTGGAAAACTCTGGGAAAGAAACCACTTTTGGCAGACAATTGCTTAGACGTGTTTGTTTGGTCCGATTTAGCATTCACAAAGTTATTTATGACCGAAGCTGCACAAGTTCCATTAGATATAACTGTACCCGTAAATCGCCCAACTAGAGCACTAATCCAATTGTTTTTTATGCTTAACGAATTCTACATTCGAGGGAATTTTGATTCTCAAGATATTTTTCAAAAATTAACCTATACAGTAAAAAATGACAAAGCTTTTTCGGTTTCAGGCCGAAAAACAAATTTGTTGATGAAATCTGATGAACTTCTAAAACCTCGGATAACAAAACAAGAAATAAAAAAAATAATATTAGGAGGCGGACATACACTGCTTTCGCCAGAAAGGCGGTTTGATGCAGTATTGGCCAATTCGCCAGATTTATTCTAGAAAAAAATGAGAGCTGTAGATTTATTTTCGGGTTGTGGTGGATTGTCTTTGGGCTTGCAAAACGCAGGTTTGGAAGTAGTGGCTGCATACGAATACTGGAGTGCTGCAGTCAAACTCTACCAACAAAACTTTGATCATCCTGTATTTGAGTTTGATCTTACAGATGTTGAGAATGCTGTTGATCACATTAAGCAATTTAGTCCTGATATCATCGTAGGAGGGCCTCCATGTCAAGATTTCTCTAGCGCAGGAAAGCGAAATGAAAATGGAACCCGTGGTGATTTAACTATTTCTTTTGCAAAAATTGTAATTGGCGTTCTACCCAATTGGTTTTTAATGGAAAATGTAGAAAGAATTAAAAAAACTGGAGTTTTTGCCGAAGCCAAGAATTTGTTAAAAGAAGCCGGGTATAGCTTTACAGAAATGGTGCTAGATGCAAGCAAATGTGGAGTGCCTCAAAAAAGAAAGCGAATGATTTTAATCGGTCGTCTAGATTCATATGCTGATTTTTTGAAGTATGGACTTCTCAGTAGACTAGCGAATAAAAGCATGACTATAAGAGATTATTTGGGCGACCAACTAAACACGGAGCACTATTATAGACATGCCAGAAGCTACGCTAGACGAGGTATTTTTAGCATTGACGAGCCGAGTCCCACTATTAGAGGTGTAAATAGACCAATTCCTCCCGGTTATGTATTCCACGAGGGTGATTCTACAAAAGAATTAGAGCATGTGAGACCCTTAACTGCAATAGAAAGATCCTACATCCAAACCTTTCCAAGAACTTTTATTTGGAATGGACTAAACAAAACAACTTTAGAACAGATTATTGGAAATGCGGTTCCTGTAAATCTTGCAAAGTATGTGGGTGATTGCATTTTAGCCTACAAGGAAGAGGAATCTGGCATCTTACAATTTGCAAAATGACGGTTCAGGAAGTGACTGAATTTTAAGATTCTACTTTTCGAGTACCTAGGTTGCTACCAAAAATTGACTTGGAGAAATCTGCGCCGGAAACGGATCGCAGAAGCGGAAAAACTGGGCTTCAAGAAAATCATGGTGTCCAAGTATGCAGTGAAAGGTTTGGACCTGAAGAAATTTAAGATACAAATCCTCCAAGTGAGTAAGTTGGAGGCAATGTATCAGTTGATTTTTTGAAAACAGAACATTAAGACAGCGTATTTTTGAGCGGTTTTAGTCATTTATTTTATGAAAGCACTTCTTACCATTGGCCTTCTTGTCCTTTCCAACACCTTTATGACTTTGGCTTGGTACGGTCATTTGAAATTTGCCGAGTGGAAGTGGTTTAGCAAATTGGGACTGGTTTCAGTTATTCTGATTAGTTGGGGGATCGCGTTTTTTGAATACATTTTTCAGGTGCCGGCCAATAAAATTGGCTTTGCAGGAAATGGAGGTCCTTTTTCGCTTGTCCAGCTCAAAGTGCTGCAGGAAGTCATCACGCTGGTCATTTTTATGATTTTCACGCTGATTGCATTCAAAACAGAAACCGTCAAATGGAATCATGCCATCGGGGCTGTATTTCTGATATTGGCTGTCTATTTTATTTTCAAAAAGTAATCTTCTCATGCAAGCGAATCCATGATTTCCCATCTTTGGAATGCAAAGACCACAAATCTATATGCTTGAAAAACCTAAAAAAAAGGACCTTACACTCGACCCGGAGAACTGGGACGCCATGCGCCAACTTGGGCATCGGATGATCGATGATCTCTTTGACTACTGGGAAAATATTCGCAATGAAAAAATCTGGAAGCCAATTCCTCAGGAAGTGAAGGAGTTTTTGGATCAGCCGATTCCCGAGAAAGGCCAAAATCCCGAGGACGTCTATCGAGAGTTCAAACAAAATATTTTCCCCTATAACAAAGGCAATGTTCATCCGCGCTTTTTTGCATGGATTCAGGGAACGGGTACACCACTTGGTGTCTTGGCGGATTTGCTGGCTTCCGGTATGAATCCCAACGTGGCGATTGGCGAGCATTCGGCGATGTATGTGGATCGGCAGGTGGTCAATTGGTGCAAAGAGCTGATGAATTTTCCTTCAGAGGCCTCCGGGATTTTGGTCAGTGGTGGGTCGATGGCCAATATCACAGCATTGACCGTCGCCAGAAATTCTTTTCGGGATGAAAAAATCAGAACTCAAGGTTTAAAGGCTGCATCAGCGCAGTTGGTTTTATATTGCTCTACAGAGACACATTCCTGCATACAAAAGGCCGCTGAAATCATTGGATTGGGAACAGCTGCTGTTCGTAAAATCGGGGTGAATGATCACTTTGAAATGAAGGTGGAGGAGCTGGAATTTCAAATTCAGGGAGATATCGAAGCAGGGCTGCTGCCTTTCTGCATTGTCGGCACATCGGGCACGGTAAACACCGGAGCAATTGATCCGATGGATGAACTTTTGGCTGTTTCAAGAAAATATGGGCTTTGGTTTCATGTTGACGGAGCTTATGGTGCCCTGGCCAGGCTTGATCCAAAATATGCTGATCGACTCAAAGCTATCGAGGAGGCCGATAGTTTGGCGTTTGACCTCCACAAGTGGCTCTATGTGCCTTATGAAGTCGGGTGTACGCTGATCCGCGATGCCAAAAAACATCGGGACTCCTTTGCGCTCACGCCGAATTATTTGATTCAGGAAAGTAGGGGTCTTTCAGGGGGCTTGGATTCAATCAACAATCATGGATTTGAGCTTTCCCGAGGATTCAAAGCACTAAAAATCTGGATGTCGCTCAAAGAGCATGGAAGGGAGAAATATGCCCAAATGATTGCCCAAAACAATCGGCAGGCAGAATATCTGGCAGATTTAGTGAATATGAGTCCAGATTTGGAACTGATGGCACCCGTTTCAATGAGCATTACCTGTTTTCGGATGATCAAACCGGGTTATACTGAAAATCAGCTTGGGGAGCTAAATCGGGGGATTTTACTTCGGCTTCAGGAAGAGGGAATTGCCTCGCCGAGTTCTACCATTCTAAACGGGAAATACACTTTGCGGATCGCCAATGTAAATCAGCGGACGCAAATGGGCGACATGGATTTGCTGGTCAGGGAAGTGTTGAGAATAGGCTCTGAAATTCAATGAGCAAGCTTTTGATGTAGTTTTGTCTGAAAAGTTGGCTCAATTTTCGCTAATTTTACACCAAACTTTTAAAATCAACATGAAAAAAATCAAACTATTCGCCCTTGTTTTGGGCATTTCTCTTTTGGCTTCAGTGAAGTCTCATGCTCAGGAAATCGGTCTTCGATTTGGAGATTTTTATGGTAACAACGTCGCTATTGACGGGGTATTTGCTCTCGGTGAATTTAGCAGGATTCACGCTGACGTTAGTTTTGGAGGAAATGGTCTGGGAATTGACGCACTTTGGAACCCGATCTATGCTGATATTCCGGATACGGATTTCCAATGGTATGCCGGTTTTGGACCTTCCGTTTATCTCTCTGAGAATTTTAGACTCGGAGCAGCCGCAGAGGTTGGGGCCGAATATGCATTTTCTGAAGTTCCGATTACCATAGGATTGGATTTCAGGCCTTATCTGTTCTTAGTGGAGGTGACCGAGTTTAGAGCCGGTTTTGGGTTAAATGTCCGTTGGAGATTGAAGTAAAGTTTATAAATCTATAGCTCTCGCCGTCTGACACAGACGGCTTTTTTATGGAACAAATCATCGAAGGAGAGTTTTTTCTGGAAAGATTTCCCGGTAAGGGAGGCTGGACTTTTATTCGAATTCCGATTTCAATTTTGCCCTCGGGAAAGGCTTTTGGAATGTTGAAAGTCTGTGGGACGATCGAGGGATTTGAATTTGAAGGAAAGCACCTCATGCCGATGGGCGATGGATTTCTATTTATGCCGATTGCCAAGCCAATCCGACAAACCATAGGAAAAAAAGCAGGAGATAAAGTCCTATTCAAACTCTTTCGGGATGAAATACCCACCACCATTCCAGACGAATTAATAGCCTGTCTCGAAGATGACCCCGGTAAACTCCCGATTTTCCGAAACCTCAGTGATGCAGCTCAAAAGCAATGGATCGAGCATATCTACACGGCAAATTCTGAGGAGGCGAAGGCTCACCGAATTGTCAAATTGCTAACCGAACTCGGAACTTTGACTTAGAATTCAATGATTATCCCAACAGTTGGTAAAATAGTACCTGCAGTGTTGGACAGTAATTTCAATTGATAGCGTGAAGGATCATTGGGATCTACCAAGATACTTCCATCACTGGCTCTGACAGGAATCAGGAGAGGTGCCTGCTCCGCTTGGAAATTATAGAGATTTTGGATGTCCAGGTACCAGTTGAGATTCCATCGCTTGAAAAAGTATTTTTTGTCGATCCGAAGATCTAACTGATGGAAAGGATCCAGTCGGATGGCATTGATTTGATTGAAATCCAAGATTCCCGAGTTTCTCAGTTCCCAATTGCTGATCAGGCTGGATTCCTCCAGGTTAAATGGGGTGTAGGGTGTTCCGCCAAGAAATCTCCATCTAGTACCAATTTCCCAATTTTTATCAAATCTTTTCCCCGCTGTCAAACTCACAATAAACTTATTGTCCCATGAGGATGGTATAAATCCAGTGGTATTTGAATTGGTAAATTCACTTCTGACCAAGGTCAAAGCTGCAATTCCGTAGAAGTCTTTGAAGAGACGCTGTTGCGCCAGAAACTCCAATCCATACGCCCTTCCTTCTGCATTGGAAATCACAGGCTCATTTCCAATTACCCCAAAATCGGCACCTAAATTGGCAAGAGCGATTCCATTTCGGATCGAAGTCGGATAATAACTATATTTTTTATAAAACGCTTCGGCAGTAAACCTTCGGTTTTTTTCGGGAACAAGAAATTCAATTCCGGCGATGAGTTGTGAATTTCGGATGAACCGAACATCATTTTCTCTATTTTCCAATTCTCCTTCATTGTTTCTAAATCCCAGCACGGTATAGGGTGGCTTTTGGTAATAAATGCCTGCGTTTGCTGTTGCAAATAAATTGGGTCTGAGTTGATAGGATGCTGAAATTCTTGGGCTGATTTGGTTGAAGGGATTAGCGGCCGTCTCCGAAAAGTCCGCTCCATCCATTCGAACCCCTCCAGTCAACAGAAGGCGATCCTGATAGAAGTTTTTACTTCCTGAAATAAAGATTCCGTATTGACTGAAAAAGGAGGTGGACTCTATATCAATCACTCCGCCCGAACTTGCAAGTGCAACCCTGTCGAAATTACGGATGAAATAGCGGGAATATTGATAATTCATCCCGTATTTGATCGTGTAGCCTTTTCCAAAGAGGCTGTTTTCAGCCCGGAATTTATTTTCGGACTCCTGAGAGCTGTAGTCAAAAAGAAGGTTTGCCACCGAGCTGTTGTCGTTTCCGGCAAATTTGATGGACTGATTGTTTAGCATGTTCCGGCTGAGTACAAAAGTCCAAAATCCATTTGCACGGAAACGTTTCAATTTAAGTCCGGTGACATAATTCCATTGAGTTTGGATAGGTAGCACATCCAGTAAGTAAAGCCGATTTTCGCGGTCCTCCTCCGTTTCTTTGTCAGGAATATCCTGGTTCAATTCAAAATTGTCAATCGCGCCCAATCCGATGAAAGTCAATTCGGTTTTGTCGTTCAGTTTTGTTGTGGTCTTGAGCTGAAAGTCATTGAATGTCGGGAGAAAAGGTAAGCCCAAAAGCCTGAATAATCCCTGCAGGTAGGATCTTCTAGCTGAAAGGAAGTAGGTGGTTTTTTCAGAAATAGGGCCTTCATTGGAAAGAGTCAACTCCGAAGCTCCCACGGTTACTTGGGTAGCCATTTTATCCCGGCGACCGTCTTTGAGTTGGATTTCGAAAAATGAACTCAGTGCGTCCATCCGGTTTGCAGGGAATCCTCCTGCGATGAGATCCAGATTTTTGATCAGGTTCACGTTTAAAATACCAACAGGACCGCCTGAAGAGCCTTGCGTCGAGAAGTGATTGATGACCGGTACTTCGATTTCATCTACATAGAATTTATTCTCGTTTGGTGCTCCACCTCGGATCAGGATATCATTTCGGAAACTTGGAGTACTCGCGACTCCAGGCAAAGCTTGGATTACTCGTGAGATATCCCGATTACCTCCCGGATAGCGCTCGATTTCATTGGTGTTGAGTCTTCTTACCGAAAGTGGAGTTTCCTCTGATCGGGTAAAATCACTGTTGATGACTACCTCGCTGAGATCAGATGCCGACTCGGCCAGTTCAAAATCCAACTGAACCGCTCTAGCCAGGGTAATTTGGACTTCGAAAGCTGTGGAGGTTTTGTATCCCACGAAACTTGCACGCACATTGTAAAGTCCAGGAGGCACTGCTTTGATTTCATAAAGTCCATTTTCATCGGTGATTGCACCTAAGTCAGTATTTAAAATCAATACATTGGCAAAAGCAACGGGTTGATTATTGGCGGGATTGAATACTTTACCTTTGATGGTTCCCTGTGAAAAAACCTGAAATGGGATAATAAAAAGAACTAGTAAAATCAGTCTGAAAGTCATTTGAAAGCTGGCTTAGAAGTACAATTAAAAATCACTCAGATAGTTTGTTTCTCCTTGAAAATTTTACAAAAATCAACGGAATTACGCCGTTTGTTGCTCTTTTACTCTCCATAGTCTCCACCAAGGGGTACAGGGGGAGTCATGGTGTTCGAAATGATATCCGAAAAAATAGCATGTAATAAACGCCCAAACATGATTTTTTGATTGGGAGTTTGAGTGGTGCCTGTTTGTACTTTCACCCGTGTGGGGCAGGTAGGTTCCAAAGTAGAATAACTGAAGTGTAGAAAGGATTGCGGGGATCATCCAGAACACGATTAGGTTTTCTGTGGGAAGAAAAAGCTTCAGTATGTTGAATGTAACTGCCATAAGGAGAAACTGCCAAATGGTGATGTATTGTCTGATAAAACTAAAATACCAAACCAAGAAATTGCCTGAAGCGTGATAGTCCGGATCTCTGTCGGTAGCGACAAACCGATGATGGTCGTGATGTTTTGGGAATAGTCTCCAATAGAAATTGTAAGAAAAGAGCATGGCCGCAATCCATCCTGTTAGGTTGTTCCAATTTTTATTGGAAGAAACTATCCCATGCATTGCATCATGTGCGGTAATAAAAAGCCCGGTGTAAAGGTGCATTTGAACCAATATCCCAAGGTATACCAGCGGATTTTTCCAGTTGATTTCATAAGAAAGCAGGAAAACCAGTGATATGGCCCATAAAACGATTATTCCCCAGCCGATCAAAAGACCTTTGGGATCCAAGCCTTTGGAAGTGATGGCCGTATTCATGGCTTGTTGTGTTTAATCAAAAGGTGAGAATCCTTTCCCTTACTTGCTCCATTAGCCACATGGGTGTGGAGGTCGCGCCACAGATCCCTACAGTTTCGTTGGGATTGAACCAATCACTCTCAATCTGTTCAGCGTTGGAAACAAAATAAGTATTTTGATTTTTATCCTTGCAGACATTGTAAAGAACCTTTCCGTTCGAAGATTTGGTTCCACTGACAAAAACAATCTTGTCAAACTTTTCGGCAAAATCCCGAAGTTCCTTGTCCCGGTTTGACACTTGACGGCAGATCGTATCATTCGTGTTGACAGTGATGCCGTTTTGTCTTAGGATGTCATTGATTTCGTAGAATTTATCGGTGCTTTTGGTCGTCTGACTATACAGCGTGATACTTTTTGGCAGATTTGGGATGTTCAATTCTGAAATATCCTGAAAGACCACTGCCTTATTGTTGGTTTGTCCCAGTAGGCCGATCACTTCTGCATGACCATGTTTACCATAGATATAGATCGTTTCGTCCTTGTCAAAAGAATTTTTAATTCGATTCTGGAGCTTTAGTACTACCGGGCAGCTTGCATCGATCAGAGTCAGGTTATTTTTTATGGCCAATTGGTAGGTAGAAGGGGGCTCTCCATGTGCACGGATAAGCACTTTTTCATCTTTCAGTCTATAGAGTTCTTCATGTTCAATGATTTTTAGGCCTTTTCTGGTCAGTCGGTTGACTTCCTCATCATTATGGACAATATCCCCAAGACAAAAAAGGTACCCTTGCTCTTCAAGAATCTCTTCGGCCATTTCTATGGCATAAACCACCCCAAAACAGAAGCCGGAATGATTGTCAATTTGAACCTGAAGATTTTTCATAAACATTAAAACTACTTTGGATCCGAATTGTTTTTTTTGCTTCGTATACTTTCGAAAATAGAGATATTCATAAGAAACAGGGTCATGGAATAGATCGTGTCCTCGATTGGTACGGTCCATATCCTGATTCCCAGATTCTCTGCATTATTATAAATCACAATAGGTTCTTCGGTCAGTCCTCCTGTCAATATCCCATTACAAAGCATCAAAGGAATCAAATGAACGAGGTAAGCGAACATAAATCTGCCCAAGTACTTATCATTGAAAATCATAAAATGCACTAAAAGTGCTGCGGCACCTACCAAGAAATTGACTGAGGTGTACCATTTATCCAGATGAAAAAGACCCAAACCAATGAGGAAGGGGATCACGACGTAGACAAAAGGTTTGGCGAATGGTTGGAAATAGTCTTTTGGAAAAAAATAAATCAAAACTTCATATATAAAGACACAGGCAAAAGGTACTGTGATGAAAAAAAGCCATTCCTCCAGTGGAAGGTCAAAGAAATAGATTCCCAACAGGTATCTCGGGTTGAACTCCCAAACGCCCATTTGTGTAAACCAATAATCCCAACTCAGAAAAACTGCTCCAGTGATCAGGATTGCCGGAAAAAGCGCATACCAGTGAGAGGAGAATTTAACCCGGTGTTCGAAAGAGCGAGCGAGTGGATAAGATATCGCAAATAGGTTTACACCAAGATAAATGTACTTTTCCATCACGTGAGGCCGAGTTTGGATTCGAAATAGGTACCTACCAAGAGCGATATTTTCTGGGAGTTCGGAATTCGGATTCGAGTTTGAGTAATTTTTTCTGCCGGGAGACCTTTAATTTTGTCAAATAGTTTTTGATAGTAGAGATAGGCGACTTTCACGCCCAATTTGGCACTTTTCGGCAACTGCTCTATTCCAATCAAGGAATCATTGAAGTCTTTTTGGATATTATCTTCAATGCGCTTTTTTACACACTGATTAAATTGGTTAAAATCAACACCCGGGAAATAAACTCTTCCCCGCTCTTCAAAATCACTTTTTATGTCACGCAGGAAATTTACTTTCTGAAAAGCAGCGCCGAGCTTACAGGCTGGGTCTTTCAGTTTTTCATACATGGCTACATCTCCTTCACAGAAAACCTTGAGACACATCAAGCCGACCACCTCGGCCGATCCATAGATGTATTCGTGGTATTTGGAATCGTTGTAGGATTTGAAATCAAGATCCATTTCCATACTGTGGAGAAATGCCTCGATCAGGTCCAGGTCGATTTTATATTTGTTGACGATTAACTGGAATGCATGCAGGACAGGGTTGAGTGAGATGCCGGCTTTAATCGATTCATAGGTGTCTTTCTTAAATCGCTCCAGAAGTGCTTGTTTGTCCTGATTATGAAAAGTGTCCACGATTTCATCGGCATACCTCACAAAGCCATAAATGGCGTAAATAGGCAGGTGTAACTTTCTGTCCAGGGTCTTAATTCCTAGCGTAAAACTAGTGCTGTACCGCTGGGTAATCAGACGGCTACACTCTAGCGTTGTTTGGTCATATAGCGCAATTGCATCCATTGCTTTAATATACCTTTTTGTCTACAAATTGTTTTCTTTCATCACTTCTCTCGCCACAACTCCCCCGGAAATCAATGATGGGGGGACACCGGGGCCCGGTACCGTCAGCTGTCCGGTGTAGTACAGATTGCTTACTTTTTTATTTTTCAGACCGGGTTTTAAGATCGCAGTTTGAAGTAAAGTGTTAGCCAGTCCGTAAGCATTGCCTTTAAAGGCATGGTAATCCGACTTGAAATCGCTGTGTGCATAGGAGCGCTTGTATATTACATGACTGCGTATTTCCTGCCCTGTGATTTTTTCAAGTCTATCCATGATAATGTGGTAGGATTTTTCCCGCATCTCTTCCGAATCTTCGAGATCGGGAGCAAGTGGAATCAGCAAGAACATATTTTCCATACCCTCTGGAGCGACTGTTGGGTCAGTAATTGAAGGTACTGAAGCGTAAAATAAAGGTTTGTCAGGCCATCTTGGATTTTTGTATATCGCATCTGCATGAGGGCCCAGCGGTTCGTCAAAGAAAAGATTGTGATGTCTAAGGTTCTTCAATCGCTTATTTATTCCAAGATAAAACAGTAGACTTGAGGGAGCCATGACTCGTTTATCCCAATATTCCTCGGAATAGTTGCTGTAAGCGGGGTCGAGCAAATGTTTGTCTACATGGTGGTAATCAGCACCTGCTACTACGACATCAGCAAGGATTTTTTCCCCGGATTTCAAACGGACGCTTTTGGCAAGTCCGTTTTCGATTTCAATTTGGTCTACTTCAGCAGAATAGCGAATTTTTACTCCTTTCTCTTTTGCTAAAGCTACCATGCCTTTGATGATTTCATGCATCCCTTTTTTGGGATACCAAGTTCCCAATGCAATGTCTGCGTAGTTCATCAGGCTGTAAAGTGCTGGGATATTTTCTGCTGTTTCTCCCAAAAAAAGCACCGGAAATTCCATCAGACGAATGATTTTATCATGGGAAAAGAATTTCCGCACGTGCTTTGACATGGATTGGAAAATATCCATCCGGATCATATCGACCAGCAAGCCCGGTGAGGCATATTCGAGAAGAGACCTGCTTGGGCGATTTACCAAATCATGGATTCCGACTTGGTATTTGTATTTTGCCTGAGCCAAAAATTTATCCAACTGCGCTCCCGCCCCGGGTTCGATCTCGTCCAGCATTTTTTTGAATTCCTTCAGATCAGCAGGAATATCCAGTAGGTCATTCTCAGCATAAATTACTGTGTAGGATGGATCAAGCCTCACCAAATCGTAATAATCTGATGGTTTCTTTCCAAAATGGGCAAAATAGTTTTCGAACACATCAGGCATCCAATACCAACTGGGACCCATATCAAAAACAAACCCCTGGTGTTCGAACTTTCTGGCTCGACCGCCCGGGGAATCGTTTTTTTCAAGAAGGGTGACTAAACAACCGGTACTATTTGCAAGATGTGTGGCGGCTGAAAGTCCGGCAAAACCGGATCCAATAACCACTACCTGTTTTTTACTCATCGGATCAATTTTTATGCTTGTAAACGATCAAGTCTTCTTTGAGCAGTTTACGGGCAATATGAATCCTATTTTTTACAGTTCCAATCGGTATTTGAAGCTTCTCTGCAATTTCATGATACTTAAATCCGCGGAAATGCATCATAAATGGAGTTTTATAAACATCATCAAGTTTGTCAATGGCTTCATTAATGTCATCCATGGTGAAATTTCCGAAGACACCATTTTCAATCAAAGAATCACTGGAATTGATGTAATGTAGATTATCTGTAGTGTCAACAAAAGTCCCCCTTCTCACCATTCGCTGATAGTTGGTGATGAAGGTGTTTTTCATGATCGTATACAACCATGCTTTCAGGTTGGTTCCTTCTGTAAACTTATCCTTGTTGGTAAATGCTTTCACCATAGTATCCTGCAAAAGGTCATTTGCATCGTCAACGTCTCTTGTCAATTTCATGGCAAAAGGCTTTAACGAACTTGAAAGCTTGTTAAGTGAGTAGCTAAATTCTAGAGTCGTCATGGTTGTTTGTTTTTGTTGAATCAAAATTATGAAAGATTAAACAAAAAACAAGCGCAATGTTGAATTATTTCAAAAAAATTTCAACAAAAATCAAACCTCAAAGCTAAATTCCCTCAAAAAGACTTCTGAGAATCAAAAAAGGCGCTTTTTGGTAAAAACGCCTTTGTTTAATCGAATGATATTTTTGTTAAACTATTTCACTTCAGAGACAAGATTGATCTCGTCAAGAAAATCTTTGATGTCTCGAATGTAATTCATCAGTTTCACATTGACCGGCATATCAAGGTCGTGACCGATGACCTGATAACCCGTGATCAAAATTTGAGTTTTGGGAAAGCGGGCAGAAAGGGAGTGCAGGTAATCTTGGGCATGTTCAGAAGAGGGAGATGTCGTGATTACCGTCATCATGTAGTCTGGCTGATGGATTTTATATACTGTCATTAAATCTTCATTGGGAGTATTCTGTCCCAGGTAAATCACCTTGTTTCCTTTGCTCTTGATCAAATAGGAGGCAAATAAGAGGGAGATTTCATGAAGCTCACCTTCTGGTAGAAACAAAAGAAATTTTTTGCCTTCACCATTGGCCACTTGTCCATCAATGGCCACAATTAACTTTTGGCGTACAAGATTTGAGATAAAATGCTCATGTGCCGGGTTGATTGCTCCTGTCTGCCACAATACGCCGATTTTGGACATGAAAGGATATATGATATTCATCATGGTCTGCTCAAACCCCAGCTTCAGAATATTGGTAGAGAGTACCTTGTCAAATCGGTCCTCATCCATTTCTATCATACAGATAGTTAAGGCATGGATTTGGTCGTCGTGAGTGAGAGTCCTGTCCGTAAGCTTCATTACCTCCCGCCTCAATTCATCCATGTCCATGGATGCGATTTTACTTATTTTATATCCATTGTCATTAAGTAAAGCGACATTGAGAATAAGTTTGAGGTCATCGTCATCATAAAAACGAATGTTGGTGTCTGTCCGCTTAGGGCTAAGCAGATTGTAGCGTTGTTCCCAAATACGAAGGGTGTGGGCCTTGATCCCCGACAACTGTTCCAGATCTTTTATCGAATACGTGCTCAATTTTCTTCGTTTTTAAAGAATTTTTTGGGTACTACAAACAAACCAAAAGATACAGCATCCTCTTTTTGATTGGTTCGGTGATGCGCCTGATGTGCTTTAAAAATTCCCTTTAGGAATGTGTTTCTTGGTCGGTCAAACCATTTCAGCCTTCGGTGTACCAGAACATCGTGCAGTACGAAGTATAGTACTCCGTAGAGACTGATTCCAACACCCATCCAAAATCGGTAATCTAAACTTTCTACTCCTGTGAAGATCAAAATCAAAGCAATACTTCCAAATAATACAGAAAACAGATCATTCAGCTCAAAAAAGGTTTTCGAGGGCTGATGATGCGTTTTGTGAATCATCCAGAGAGGTCCATGCATCAGGTATTTGTGAATAAACCAACCTGAAAATTCCATGGCAGCAAATCCTAATGCTATAAATCCTATTGCTGTGATCATTACCGAGACAACTTGATTTAAATGGTTTTGTTAAATTTTAATTCAAATCTGTGTTATATGTTAGGAGAATTGGTAATTCTTCTGAATTAAATTTGGTTATACCTCCAAGGTAAGGTTTAAAACCGCAAAGAAAATAATCAAAGCCATCAATAGAAACACGGCAATTGGATTGGACTTTTCAAAATTTGCTTTCCGATAAATCAGTTGAATCAGAAAGGAAACGCCTAACCAGCCCAGATAATTGGTTGTTGGAATAACGTCAAATTTCCAAGCCCAAAAATCAAGGGCTACAGCAACCGGCTCAATGATGTAATCCAATGCAGTCATTGCACTTGCAGCCAAAAAAGCAGCATAATAATCATTGGGAATTTTGTGAAAAAGGGAGCCGGTTAAATAACTCAGAATAAACCAATTGACACCGATAATTATGGGGACATCCCAAAGTTTTGTGCCTAAAGTGGGGCCATAGACATAGTCTCCATAGAGATATCCTGTATGAATGCCTATTATCTCGGATCCAAAGCCTATCCAAAAAGCCGCTGCTGCAAAGATAGGAAATGCGTCGCTCCAGCCTTTATGAAAAGCTAGAATCAAAATCAAGGAGGTTAATAACTGTGCAGGGGTCAGTTTCAAAAACAAATCCTGATATTCAGGTAGGCTGAGACCAATAATCCCTACCAAATGAAGCGCAACAATTATTATCTTGGCTATCAGTAGTTTGGTAATCCGAGGCTCCCCACGGGAAGGGACATATTTGTGCATATTTGATTGAGTAGGCGGCAGTTCGTATTTGGATTCCTAACTTTACAGTCTCGTAATTGTTAGCCACAAAAGTAAATAAAACCCCATTCACTGATTATGATCCTCTACAATATTACTATAAACGTAAGCCCGGACATCGAGCAGGACTTTATTTTATGGATGAAAAGCACCCACATCCCAGAAGTGATGGAAACCGGGATTTTTCATGAGCATAAGTTTTTCAGGCTAATTCATGATACGGATGACGGATCCACCAATTATTGTATTCAGTTTTTTACCGAAAGTCTAAAATTGATGATGGAGTATGAAAGTAAGCATGCACCCGGACTTCGGACTAAGACGCAATCGCGCTACAAGGATAAGGCAATAGCTTTTCGGACTTTGCTCGAAACTATCTGAATATGCCAAACTACCTCAAATTTCTGATTAGTATAGCCCTACCTCAAATAGCCGGAGGCTTGGGAGCTTTTTTCACTTTTGCTTCGGTACAAACGTGGTTTCCGACGCTCATTAAGCCCAGTTGGAATCCGCCGAGCTGGCTATTTGGACCCGTATGGACACTGCTTTATGTGCTGATGGGAGTCGCCTGCTACCTGATTTGGAAAAGCGATCATCCTCTGAAAAAACCAATTCTGAAGCTCTACGCGGTACAATTGATTCTCAACGCACTTTGGTCCCCGGCTTTTTTTGGAATGCAATCCCCGCTTTTTGGTCTGTTGGTCATCATTCCGCTTTGGGTAGCGATTGTCCTTTGTATCCTTCAGTTCCGTAAAGTTAGTCCACTAGCTTCAGGATTGATGGTGCCGTATCTGCTTTGGGTGACCTTTGCAACAGCATTGAATGCTGCGATATTGGTATTAAACTAGAACAAAGAGGCTGTCTCATAAGTACCGATTGTCACATAGAGCGTAGTCGAAATGTAGCCCAATATACTGGAAATGGCCTTCGTACTGCCCAACTCTCGTTGGTCAGGTACTCAGGCTGACACCGAGAAGCCTTTTGAGACAGCCTCTTTTACTTTTGAGCTAATCAATATCAGAATCAGTCTTTCACGCTTGTTGTCACTTTCGGTGCCTCTTTCGTCCAGGAGCTCACATCCAGTTTCCTGGGTGTTGGTAGGATTTCATCCAGGGTATTTCCATCGTACACCCGACCGTTTTTCACAACATGCGTGATAGTATTGGTGTTTCGGATGTTTTCTAGCGGATTTTTATCCATGATCACCAAGTCGGCCAACTTTCCTGCCTCGATACTTCCCAACTCCTTGTCCAGCCCAAGCGATTCTGCTCCGAGAATGGTTGCGACTCGCATCGCATCGAGATTACTCATGTCACCGCTGGCTACAGACCAAAGTTCCCAATGATACCCTAAGCCTTGCAGCTGACCGTGTGATCCAATTCCCGCCAAGCCACCTTGTTTTACAATTGAATTGACACCTCTGGCGTGCTTTTCGAAAACATGATCTTCCGGAGCAAACCAACCCCCGAGACCACCGACTCTTCTTCTTGCCTTGGAGTTTATTTCATTGAAAGGAGTAAAGCGATTCAGTTTCGGATCGTGCAGTGGGCTTTCTGTAGTGTAATAGAAGTTTTCGGCCCAAGGTCCACCGTAGGAAACCAGCAAAGTTGGCGTGTATGCCATTTTGCTTTCGGCAATCGTTCGGGTCACATCAGAATAAAGTGGATACACAGGAATAGAATGCTCATGACCGGGGTACCCGTCAAATAGCTGCGTCATGTTGAGTTTGTAATCCAATCCACCTTCGGTGGTCGGCATCAGCTTCTGTTCCTTTGCAGCCATGATTACCCACTGACGGTGCTGACGATTACCCACTAGGTACATTTTGATGTACTGGGTATTGTAGTATTTGCTGTATTGCTTCAGGACACTTTTTGTCTGATCCAAGGACTTGAGGTTATACATCCAGTAGCCCACACCAGGGCCTGTGGAATATACTCTAGGTCCGGGAACCATCCCTGCTTCCACCATGTCGCCATAAGTCAATACGTCTGTAGTAGCAGTCTGAGGGTCACGGGTGGTGGTCACTCCATAAGCTAAATTGGCAGCATAGATCCACACCGAGTTTTTGTGGAGGTTCCAAGTAGGCCACATGTGAGCATGGGTATCGATGAATCCCGGAGTGATGGTTTTGCCGGAAGCATCGATGACTTTTGCGTTTCCGGCATCCAGAGTTCCAGTGGCTCCTACCGCTTTTATTCGATTTTTTTCAATCAAAATGTCCCCATTTTCGATGACTTCCGATCCTTTCATGGTCACGATTCTGGCATTTTTCAAAAGTATGCTTCCGCTCGGAGTGTCCTTCGCAAAATAAACTTTGACTTGATGCTCAGCGGGCTTGTAGGATTCTTTTTCCTTCAGTTCAGCCTTATGAATGCTGTCTGCTTTGGCCTTTTCTTTATCGGTTTTGAAAAGTTCTTTGATTCGTTCTTTTTCAGCTTTTGCCAAAGAATCAGCCAGTTTCAGGGCATCAGGACCTTTCGCTTTCAGCGTTGAAACGCTGTCTGCATCATCCAGTATTTTAGCTTTTTTGGCAGCTTTCACAGAATCTTCAACAAATTCCGCGCGACCGACATCATATACCCAGTGTCCATTGCCAAGAGACCAATGGACTTTTTTGCCATTGGCTTCCCAGGCAGGAAATTCTCCCCCGATTTCGGTCAGTTGTCTTGAAGGGAAATTACTTGAAGCAGGATCTCCCACATTGATGCTTGGAACTTTGCCGACAGTCGGGATGGTGACTACATAAATGTTGTTGTTGACTTTTGCCAAAGCCTTGTTTCCGGTTGGAGCCATCAAAATAGTACTTGCACTCGCAGGTGTCATCTGAGGTTCGCGGGCATTGGATCCTTCCGGCAGCATGCAATAGTTAACCGCATCTGCTGTCGAAAGAGGTACACCCATGACATATTTTACAGAGGAGATTTCTTCCAAGCTGACATGCTCGTGATCATCATGAGGATCGGCAGCAGAACCGAAAGGCGTGATCCCAGTGATTCTGGCATAGACTTTCTCGTCAGTCCCGTCCCATTTCACACTGAGCAATGCTCCGCCGGGCCCATTTAAGAAAATCCGCGAAGTGTCCTGGGTAAAGTGGACATTGCCTCGGTTTCCGGCATTCATGATTTTTCGAAGTGTACCTCCTGATGCTGGTATCCACACCAGCTCTGCTTCAGCACCGCTCACACCCGGACCTTCAGCCTCCTGAAGCAGTCGGTTTGATCCCCTGAATACCACAATTTTGTTATTTGGACCCCAAGCAGGGACCATGTATAAAGCAGATTCAGTTGTCAGTTTGGTCACTGCTCCTCGCGCTCCAAAAGAGGCTTTGTATAGGTGACCCCCTTGCTTTTCATCCCAAGTGGTGAATACCAGCTGGGAGCCATCCGGACTCCAAGTCGGCATCGCTTCTGTGAATTCATTGGATGTCACCCGGGTTGGGTTTCCGTCCGGGTAATTCATAACATACAATCTGTTCAAGGCTGTGAAAGCCAGTTTTTTCCCATCGGGAGAAGGGACGGCATCCCGGATTTGAGTGGCAAGTTTGGCTGTGGTATCTTTGATTTCGTAATTGAAATAGAGTCTTGGCCCCATGGCCAATTTGACGTCTGCTTCGAAAGGAATCTCTTGGGCAGGGCTACCGTCAATGGCAAGCTTCCAGATTTTTCCACCGTATGACGCAATCAGGAATTTGCTGTCCGGGGTGAATGCCATTGCCGGCAGAACTCCCTGTGGGGCGATGGATTCTTGCTCATCCCGCTGCACAGGATAGGCCAGCCACTTTTCATCGCCAGTTTTCAGATTACGTAAAACCAATCCTGTTTTATCTTCCCAACGGGAACCATAAGCCATCCAATTTCCGTCCTTGCTGAGTGTGGGGGTGAAAGCTGATCCGTACCGTGAGGTGATGCTGGTAATTTCACCTTTATCGAAATCGTAAGTCCCGATTTGATATTGAGGCAATGTGGCATTGTAGTTCCATGCGCCTGTTCGGTGAGAAAAATAGACTTTCTTTCCATCAGGGCTCACAAACGGATCAATGGTTTTCATTGTCGCCGGATTCTCATTCAACTGGATTCCTCCTCCGCCATTTTTGTGGAACATCCAAAGTTTGGAAATTCTTCGGCCTTTGGATACGACAATATATTCCCCGTCCGGAGTCCAATGCGCACTGGGTACGTCACCTGTTTTGTCTTTAGTAACTTGAACGGTGTCTTTTTTGACTAGGTCGATGTACCAAAGATTATCATTACCGGCACGGTCTGATGTGAATAGGATTTTTTCTCCATCAGGAGAAAATCTCGGATGAGTCTCATAAGCTATTCCTGTGGTGATCGGCGACGCTTTGCCGCCTTCCATAGGTATAGTGTAGATGTCTCCCATGAGATCAAAAGCGATCGTTTTACCGTCAGGACTCACATCCACACTTATCCATGTCCCTTCCTTGGTGGTAAATTTGACTTCGCGCTCAGGCTTTAGAGGAAGTTCTTTGAATTTTGGATACTCCAAGCTGTCTTTTTTGACACTGTCGGAGGGGATTCCAGCTGCTATTTCCATTGGGAATATTGAGCTGCTATTTCTTGGAATCAATGCTGCAAAACTTACCGAAGCCCCAAGGGCAAGCAGCAATGCAGGATGAGTGATTTTTCTCATATGATTTTATTTGGGCAATTAATCTACTGGGAATGTTTGGTTTTATACAACTATTAAGACTCAAGTCATTCCAAATAGATCGTATTCGGACATTTTAAAGAGAATTTGATTAAAAGAGCAGTTGTGCTCAAAGGACAATGAATGGTGAAACTACTTTTTCGAATTAGTAAGCTCTGCATCAAGTAGTTCAAGAAGGTTGTCCATTGGGGGGAAAAGGCTTTCTAATCGATTTTTTGTGACAGCTGTGTTTCTTTTGTGCAGTTGGATTAACTGTAAAAATCTGTCATCGTAAATCACTTTGGGATCAGCTATTCTGTTTTGAATGGATTTTTCTCCGTTCCCTAATTTGACGATGACTCTTTCGGTGAGTGCCTCTACAAGTTCTTTTTCGATGGCGTCTGAGGCACTTAGCCCCTCAAAAATCTTTTCACTTCTGGGGATCAAAAACTCATAGATGTCGGCCATTTTGGACCGAATCGAATCGTCGGAAATTTTATCAATTCCACCTGATTTGATTGATCCATAGGCACCTGAATTATACTGAAAAAGGATGTCAAATCGTAAGTTGGAAAAATATTTATTCAGTGTGTCGGGATTTTCTTCTTTGTTCTCTACCATGAGCAACAGCCGATTTGATGCATTTTGCTTGCTGGTTAATCGGGGAATCTGTGAAGAAAAATACCTTCTGTCTTTTTCCAAAGTTGATTTAAGCTCTTTAAGCATTTTCAGTTCATAAACCCGTGTTTTGCGAAGCTCATTCCAGGTATTGATCTGAAGTGCGATCAAAATCCCAATCACGACCAAAAAAATCTCGCCGATTGCATAGGCGAGATATTGAGTTATTTTTTGCTGTTGGAGGAGTGATTGGCGGATTTTTCGGAATAGAGAGATCATATTTGCTGAGAAAGGTTTCTACTTGCTCACTTCATATACCGTGACTGGATTTGCTTTATTTTTCAAGGCCATTTCCCCTATTCGATTAAAAGCAAATTTGTCAGGTATCTGTGCCTGACAATGTTCCATGATTAGAATCTGCCCTGGGTTTGCTTTTGCCTGAAGGCGTGCTGCAACATTGACCGTATCTCCAATCACAGTGTAATCCAGACGTTTTAGGGATTTTGAGCCGATATTTCCAGAAACCATTTCCCCGGAGTTGATGCCGATGGACACTTGTGGTTTGAAATGAGTTGCTTCCGAATATTCGGGAATTGCCTCCATTTTGTCCCGAATAGCAATGCAGCTGGTGATGGCTCTTTCCAGATGATTTGGTCCTTGGTAGACGGCCATTACCGCATCTCCGATGAACTTATCCACACTTCCTTTTTCATCAATAATCTCCCGGACCATCAGGTCAAAATATTCATTGAGCAAAGTGACTACAGTATTGGGATTCTCATTTTCGGAGATTCGTGTAAATCCACAGAGGTCGACAAAAGCAACAGTTCCTTCTATTGTTTCATTTTCCATCAGGGCGGATTCAATCTCCTTGCCCCCCATGAAATTCAATACCGTCTCATCCACGTACATTTTTAGGATGTCATTTTCCCGGATCGCTTTGATATTTGACTTAATCTGATTGATGTAGGTGAGTGTTTTTTCGACGGTGATCTCGAGGTCTTGAAAGTCAACGGGTTTGGTCACAAAGTCAAAAGCACCCAGATTCATCGCTTTGCGAATATTTTCCATATCCCCGTAAGCAGAAATGATCACGGTTTTCAAGAGGGGATTTTGTTCCTTGGTGTTAGAAAGCAGGGTCAATCCATCCATCACGGGCATGTTGATATCGCTGAGGATCATGTCCATGTCAGGGTGCTCCCTCAAGGTGTCAAGAGCAAGCTGTCCATTGAGCGCAAAAAACATTTCGTACTCACCCGAGCGAATTTTTTGTCTGTACTTTTGGCGGAAAAGCATCTCTAAATCTTCCTCATCATCCACTACCAGGATTTTTGCCATTCTATTTGTCGGTAAGCAATTCTGCTATTTCATTTTTGAGGGATTCGAAATCTACAGGTTTGGTAAAAAAGCCCTTTGCGCCAGATTTTATGGCTTTGTTGTAGTTTTCCTTGTCCCCATAGGCCGAGATCATACTGACCTGTATATGGGGGAATCGGCTTTTAATATTTTCCAAAAGTTCCAGTCCGCTCATTCCGGGCATATTGATATCTGAAAAGACGTACACGACATCGGGCGATCCGGACCGTTCCAAATATTCCAAAGCTTCCTGTCCCGAAAAAGCAAATTCTACTTCCAATAGCTTGCTTTTAATTTCTCTTCTGAATTTTTGCAGAAACATGATTTCTACATCCTGTTCATCATCTACGATTAAAATTTTCATGCGAAAAAAGTTAGGTTTTATTAATAGGTAATTCTATTGTGAATCTGGTAAATACCCCTACCGTCGATTCAATTTCCAACGTGCCTAGATGGGATTTGATAATATCATGGGTGATACTCAGTCCTAATCCAGTTCCCTCTGTACCTTTCTTGGTTGTAAAAAAAGGCATTAAAAGTTTGTCACGTATGTCTTCCGGAACACCCGGTCCATTGTCTTCTACCACTACCAAAACTCTGTTGGTTAAGTTCTTGGTTCTGATTTCTAATTTAGCTTTATAATTTGATCCTACCATACTTATTTTGTCGCGCATAGCATCAAAAGCGTTTTTTATCAAATTGAGAACCACCCGACTAAAGTCTTCAGCGTTTAAAGTGATCAACCCAAGATTTTCGTCCAAGTCCAAATGGATTTCTACATTGATAGGATTCTTATTTGCGCGCATTCCGTGAAAGGCTAAATTAGAATATTCTTGAATCAAGGCATTGAGATCAGTAGCCTCTACAGTGCCAGTTCCGCCTCTGGAATGCATCAGCATGGACTTGACGATACTGTCTGCCCGAGATCCATGATCCCGGATTTTCCCAAGATTGGATTTGACATCCTCTAAAATCCTACTTACTGATTTTTGACCATTTCGGCAATTTCCTTTTTCAGTCGTTCAAAATCCACCGGTTTGGTGAAAAAGCCCTTTGCACCCGAGTTCATCGCACGATCATAGTTTTCACTATCTCCATATGCGGAAATCATACTGACCTGGATATTGGGGAAGCGGATTTTTATTTGATCCAGCAGCTCCAAACCGCTCATGCCCGGCATATTGATATCGGAAAAAACGTAGACAAATTTTGGGGGATTTTCATCACCCAGCACGTTTAAGGCCTCCTTGCCAGAAAAGGCAAAAGCCAGTTCAATTTCGCCGGATTTGATTTCTTTTCGAAACTTCTGACGGAACAAGGCCTCTACATCTTTTTCATCGTCTACAAATAGAATCTTCATAAGCTTATGGATTTTGGTTTGGTAAAAAAATTGTGAATTGGGTTCCGACTCCAATTTGGGAGTGAATGGTCAGGTTTCCACTGTGACGCTTGACAATGTCATGCGTAATGCTGAGTCCAAGACCGGTGCCTTCTGTCCCTTTCTTGGTGGTAAAGAAAGGCTGGAGAATCTTATCCTGAATTTCTTCCGGAATGCCGGGACCGTTGTCATTAAAAATCAGCTCGACGCCGTCCTTTAAGCTTTTGGTGACAATGATTAACTCAGGAGTGTACTTTTTTGTGCTGTTTTCTTTAATCTCAATTTTTTCTCGCATGGCGTCAAAGGCATTGTTGCAGAGATTGAGGATCACGCGGCTGAAGTCATCTGTGTAAAGTGGGATTTTACCGATGCTTTCGTCCAACTTCAGCTCGATGCCCACATTGATTGGGTTTTTGCTTGCACGCATACCGTGAAAAGCGAGATTGGAAAATTCCTGAATCATGGCATTGAGGTCTGTGGGTTCCATTTTTCCACTTCCACCGCGACTGTGAAGGAGCATGGATTTCACAATGCTATCTGCCCGGGTGCCGTGTTGATGGATTTTAAGCAAGTTGCTTTTGATGTCCTCAGAAATTGACAAGGCTTCGGTTTTATTATCATTTTCGAGTTCATCACGCATTTCATCGATGAGTTCTATGCTGAGATCGGCGAAATTGTTGACAAAGTTCAGGGGGTTTTTGATTTCGTGTGCTATACCTGCAGTGAGTTGACCGAGCGAAGCAAGTTTTTCCTGCTGAAGCAGTTGCTCCTGCGTAGACTTTAGATTTTGGTAGGCTTCTTCGATTTCATGGGCATGCTCCAGTTCTTTTTGTCTTGCTCGTTCTTTTTCGATGGCAACCAGGCGGCCGGATTGAAATTTGACCAAGCCAAAGACTAATAGTCCAAATCCCACAAAATAGAGAAGGTAAGCCCACCAAGTGGCATACCAGGGTGGAAGAATGATGAATTCGTAGGAGATTTCATCCGAAATGGAGTTATAGATGTTTTTTGCGCGAATTTTAAAGGTGTATGTCCCATGAGGGAGATTGGTGAATTCTCGAAAAGAATTATCCTCCCATTTTCCCCAGTCCTGATCAAAACCATCTAAAAATGTCTGGTATTTGGTCAATTTTTCCTGAATATAAAAAGGTGCCGCATAAGAAAACCGGATGGAATTATTCTTAAAGGGCATTTTAAAGCGGGGGTCTTCTGCCTTCTGGATTCCATGGTTTAATGTGTCCGAAATGGCAATAATCCGGTTGAAATATACCGGAAAAGGAATGTCGGTACTGACTGATTTTTGATTGTCGATTCGGATGAGGCCCTGATCCGAACCTAACCAAATTACACCGTTGGGTTCCGAATAAAATGCAGAAATTACCCGTCCTGTAAACAGATTAATAGGGAAGTCCTGCAGGGAATAGGTGCCATCAGGATTGGGTATGGCGAGCTTTCGTTCGTTTTTGAAATCAATTAGTACTCTTCCCAAATCATCAACCTGTAGGGCATAGGAATCCAAATTGATATCTGCCACCTCATCAGAAAAACTAAAAACGGTATCTCTGACAAATGCATTCGTTGGTTTGTCAAACTGATAAAAACCATTCATTCCGGAAGTATAGATTTTGCCTTTGACCTTGGATACTCTTCCTGCCACGCCCGGTATTCCGTCCTTTTCGCCGAATTGGCGGACGGTTGAATTGTTTAAATCAATATTTCCGGAGGCAGTTTTGGACCAGGTAATTTGGTAAAGATCACCAGCCTGGCTTCCCCCCCAAAGATCTCCCTCAGAGTCCTCCTCAAGGGTATAGATATACCGTTCGATTTGACTTAACCCTCCGATAGTTTCGAGTTGAAAAGCTTTGTTGGTGGAAAGGGTTCTTTTCAGTACCTGGATCCCAAATGAACCGCTCAGAAACACGTAGCCCGGATGCTTCTGTGACACGAGTATGCGTAGAATCTGGAAATTTTCCGTCCCGCGGACTAATTCAGAATTACCTCCTTTAATGGCATATATGCCAATATTACTGGACAGCATCTGATCGCCATCGATTTTCAGATCAAAAATCTGTGAATTGGGAATACCGTTTACTTTTTTGATTTTTCCATCTGACTTATCCAAATAGAGCACACTGGACGAGCCTCCGACATATAATATGTCATTCAAGGCATTGAGTGAGAGCAGGCTTCCGAGATCATGCTCATCCGAAACAAATCGAGTCAAAGGAGAAGAAATTTCGATTTTGGATAGACCATTATTTGTGCCTACCCAAAGTGTACCTGCTATATCCAGAAAAAGGGAATAGATACTGTCATCAATCAACCCGTTTTTAGTACTGAATTTACTGATGATTTTGCCTCCCGAATCCATGATAAATAATCCCTGATTAAGTATTCCCAGGGCATACGTATCATCCGACAGCCGTATACCCTTGTAGAGACTTCTCTCGGTCATAAGGTTGTCAAATTCTGTTTTGAAGGTGGTGAATTTTTTTCCGTCAAAATGGAAAAGCCCTCCTGAAAATGCTCCCACCAAGAATTCTCCCGGGGCGGTAAAGGGAAGAAGTACCTGAACCCGGTTCTTTCCCAAAAATTCACTCCCGGGGATTAATTCTAAAATGCCATCCGTTTGACGGTAAAGCCCAAGATCCATTTGATGGGTGTAGAAAATTCCATCTGCTGCAAAGGAATACATAAACATGGAATCTGGTTTCCATATCTCAATGGATGCCTGTTGGGTTTCCGTTTGGGGAGTATAAATAAAAATGGCTTCACGGGCTTGGAAGTAAATCTTTCCATCCAATTCCTGAATGGACCAGATATCATTGAAAACAATTTCGGCAGGAAGTAGGTGAAGAAGTGAAACCTGTATCGTATTGCCTACTTTATCTTCTGACAAAAAACCAAGATCCCCCAGTGACCCATAGTATAAGACACCGGACCTGGCCTTATGCATGGCTCGTACGTTGGTATTGAAGCCTTTAATCGGAGATATCAACAGGTTCCAATTTTTGCTGTTGTACTTCAACATCCCGATACTGGTACCGATATGAATATAGCCTTTTTGATCCTGGCCAATGCTCCAAATCTGCTGTCCCCCTGTCCCGAAATCTGTAGCTGAATAATTGGTAATTGTCGGTATCCCCTGTGATGCGTTTATTTGTGCGTATACCCCAACAGGTTTTAAGGCAAAAAGCAGGAAAACCAGAAAAGCCGAAACCAATAATTTTTTTTGCATAAAAATGTTTTCTATTGGACTATTCTTTGAAAATAGTAAAAAGTTCTTGATTAGTTGGGTGTTACGGGCGATTCCAATTTATTCAAGCGATTTTTTTTCAAGAGGCTGCCAGAATCGTTCTTCCTTAGGTAGGCTTTCCAAGATCGCTTTCATCTGATCGTGGCCTTTTTGGACAATTTCCTTCCATCGGCTGTCGTCCATCATCCCAATACCTTTTAGCTCCATTTCCAGGTAGATTGCAACGCCGGATTTGGTCATTTCCTGTTTTTGGCGGCTGTTTAGCGTCAGTGAATTGACCAGGATCGAAGTGATGCCCGGGAGTCTGAATTTCTTCTTTCCGGTAATTTTATCCCAAAGCATCGCAGCTGCCGAGGGCGTTTCGTCAAAGTCCACGGGCCTCGATTTGAGTTGCGTAAGCGATATCGCTATGATATGTCTGACCGGATAATTGTACATTGTCTCTATGGGCAAATTGTCCACCACTCCTCCGTCTACATGGAGCTGATTGTCGATCACCACAGGAGGGTAAATCCCCGGAATGGCAATGCTGGCTTCAATCTGTTTCCAGGCCAGACCCCGGTCATGTACCCGAGAGGTGGCATTGGAGTAGTTGGTCGAAACACAGTAACTACCCACCCAGAAGTCTTCCAAGTAAGTTTCGCCCATCATTTTTATGAGGTAATTGCTCATCTTTTTTCCGGACATAAAAGAGATCAGCGGGATGGTGAAGTCGTTGGTGGTAAGCTTACTATTGGCGGAGTCTCTACTGTAGAAGTCGATTTTTTCCCGGTCAAAGTCACAATATGCGCATGTCAAACCATATAATGCACCTGCACTAGTTCCGCCTAAAAAGTCAATGTCCACACCTTCTTCGCCCAATGCTTTGATGACTCCCATATGTGCAAAACCCTTGGCACCACCGCCTCCCAGGACCAGCCCAATGGCTTTGTTTGCCAAGATCCTGGCAAAGCGCCGAATATCCGGCCCATGGTTTTTCCGGTAGTGAATGTGGAGATCGATTTTCCGGTCGACAAACCATTTTCGGGTGTTTTCAGGGAATTTTGCCTTTTCGGGATGCAGCAGCAGGAGGTAAATTTTCTTGTTGAGAATGTTTTGGGAATAGAGATCGAGGTGCCTTTCTATTTCCTGAATTTCACTCGCTCCATAAAAATCTGTGGCCAGCACGACCAAATCCGCATAAATAATGCATTGCCTGGACCAAGCTAAATCTGCATCGCTACAGACCAAAAAGTTTAATCCCGGATGCTCCTCCAGCGTATCATACATTTCCTGGGTTTCCAGATTGGCATGGGAATCATGATCAAGGATTTGTATCCTTACATTAAGTGATTCAAATTCCTTTTTCACAGCCTCAGTGTAAGCTGAAATATCGTTTGCCGACTGGAGATTTATGACCGCTATATTTTTGGCGGAGGTCTCCAAATGTTGCTGAAGTGCATTTCGACGGAGTCGGTTGACTACAAATCGGGTCAGTTTACTGGAGAAAGCCGGATGTTTGGAAACAATATCCAGGTACTGGGCTTCTTTGATCTTCAACACAATCGACTTTCGGATGGCCACGACAGATGCTGATCGGGGCTCGGCCATAAAAAGCGCAAACTCTCCGATAGGCTCACCCTCTCCGATGTCTCCGAGCGCGTGAAGGGTACCGTCGTCCTGCTTAGCTAAGGCTCGGAATCTTCCGGAAATGACGATGTAGAGCGAATTATCTGTGTCCCCCTGATGAAACAAGAAGGTTCCTGTCTCCAACTCCAGACTTTGCCCGTTTTCGAGAATTTGAGCTAATAACTCTTCCCCAAGTTCACCAAAAAGGCGAAGGAGGATTTTTCTGTTGTGTGCGTTTTTACTGAGGTTAGGATCCAAGCTGAAAGAAATTAAAATTTAATGAGTTTTTTAAGTTGATTTTTCCCCAAGTTTTACTTTTGGAAGTAGTATGCTGAACCGGGTAAATTCTCCGACTTTTGATTCGATAGTCAATTTGCCTTCGTGGGACTTGATGATATCATGCGTGATACTCAGTCCAAGGCCAGTGCCTTCGGTTCCTTTTTTGGTGGTAAAGAATGGCATCAGGAGCTTATCCCGAATCTCGTCCGGTACGCCGGGACCGTTATCTTCCACTTTGATTAGAATATGATCTCCTTGGTCTTTGGTCTGGATTTGAATCTTGGCTTTGTAATCATTACCAAGGGCTGTGATTTTATCCCGCATGGCATCGAAGGCATTTTTGACCAGATTCAGGATAACCCGACTGAAGTCCTCTGCATTAAGATGAATAATGGGAAGGCTTTCATCCAAATCCAGCTGAATATCTACATTGATCGGATTTGGGTTGGCTCGCATTCCATGAAATGCCAAGTTTGAATATTCTTTGATCAGCGCATTGAGATCTGTAGGATCCATGGTCCCTGTGCCCCCTCGGGAATGCATCAGCATTGACTTGACAATACTGTCTGCCCGAGATCCGTGGTGCCGGATTTTGACAAGGTTGGATTTGACATCTTCCAGCAGTTCGAGGATATTTTCCTTTTCCTTACTGTCGGATATTTTGGCCATTTCCTCACCGATTTCTTCTAAAAAGTCCACGCTGAGCTCCGAAAAGTTATTGACAAAATTCAGGGGATTCTTGATTTCATGTGCTATTCCGGCAGTCAATTGACCCAATGAGGCGAGTTTTTCCTGCTGGATCAATTGCTCTTGCGTAGATTGAAGGTGGTCAAGGGCATCTTGAAGCTCTTCTTTTTGTTTGAGAATCTCAGATGTACGCTCGGCGACCAGGGTTTCCAATTGGGATTTCTGTTCTGCAGTAGCTTTAAGTTGGCGCTCTTGTTCCTTTAAAAAAATCCGTTCGATCTCAATTTCCTTCATCTGCTTGCGGTGATTCAGCCACATCGTCACAGCCCAGATCAGTGCAAAAAAACCCGCGGCATTTAGATAATTTTCGAGGGTATTATAAATGGAAGGACTGATCGTTTCGATCAGATATTTTAATAGTTCTACCCCCACTATCGGAAGTGGAGTGATGGCCATCGTTTTTTGAGATTCGAGCTCAGGAGTAAATAAGATTAGATAAACTATTCCCCCGACCAGAACAAAAGAAAGCAACTGAAAAAGAATCTGGGGAGGAAGATCAATAATTGCAATGCCAATTAAGACCCCGGCAGCGATCATTCCATAGTTAAAGTATCGCTTAAGCTGTGCAGGAAATTCCTGAGTCCCACTGCTTTTTTTTAGGTAAAAAAGAAGGAAAAGTGAAATGACGTTGATCAGAATCATGGAGTTGTGCGGGCTATCTTCTTAAGTGATAAGTTTGCTCAGCGAGTACCTGTCCTGGCCGGGCTTTGAACCTGGGGATTATAAGTTTAATTGAGTGATTTCGGCGATTTCCTTTTTCAGATTTTCAAAAGTTACGGGTTTTTACATAAGTAATAAAATTTCGAACGTCGTTAACTTTCCCGGCTTGGATTCGACATGGATTTCCCCCCCATGCGCCTTAATAATATCATAGCTCAAACTCAATCCCAATCCCGTGCCCTGTCCAGTGGGCTTAGTGGTGAAGAAAGGCTGGAAGATTTTGTCTTTGATGGCCTCGGGGATACCGGGGCCGTTGTCTTTGACAGAGATTTGTATTTTGTCACCGAGGTTTTTGGTGGAGACGGTGACTGTTGGCGTTAGACCTGTCAGGTTTTCGAAACCTGACAGGTCTTTTCTTTGCTCAGCACAGGCGTAAAAAGCGTTGTTGAGAAGATTCAGCAGGACTTTGCCGATGTCTTGGGGCACCACTTCTAGCAATGGAAGTTCAGGATCCAATTCCAACTTATATTCTCCTTTGAAGTCCTTGTTTTTGGCAAGGAAGGAATTGAAGGCCAGTCGGGAAAATTCTTCTGCGAGTGCATTGAGGTTGGTGGGTTCTTTTTTGCCCGAACCGGTTTTGGAGTGTTCTAGCATACCTTTGACGATGGCATCGGCCCGCTTGCCGTGGAGGGTGATTTTCTCTGAGTTTTCTTTCATAATCAGAGCTAACTCTTTGATTTCCTCCAAATCGCCCTTTTCGATTTCTTCGAGTTGCTCATCAATCAATTCATTGTTCACCTCGGAGAAATTATTCACAAAATTCAACGGATTCTGAATCTCATGGGCGATACCGGCGGTGAGCTGTCCAAGGGAAGCAAGTTTTTCCTGCTGGATAAGTTGGGATTGGGTAGCTTTGAGGTCTTCCAAAGATCGTTGAAGAGCGGAATTGGTTTCTTCAATAGCTTTCCTTTTCAGTTCAAGCTCCTCAATGGTTTCTTCGAGTAAAATGGCAGTGGTACGCTTTACTTTTTCTGTCCGATCCAGTTTGAATTCCAAAATGGTCAACTCCTTATCCGCTTCCTTCAGGGTTTTATTGAGGGAAGATCTTTGCTCATCAGTAATGGCTTCAATCTGAAGTAATGTGTCGAGAATATGCTGGAGGTGTATGTTCATTTATTTTTCTTTTAGCACCACACAGCAGGTGGTAAGATTATGCATCTCCAGATTTCCCCCGGTTGCCCGTGCCAGCTCTGCATTGCTGAACATCCCCACCATCGGCACGTCCCACACGTTACGCATGCCTTCTATTTCATCACCAATCAAAGGCCCCAGCGTAATGAATCTGCCTGCGCAACTGAAAATAATTAATGCATCTGCTTCCTCCATTTCTTCAGCCTTCAAATCTTCGCAAGCTTTAATTACTTTATCAATCACGTCAAAATCCGGGGGCAGGGAAAAGCGCACTTTGGAGCCTTGGGGCACAGATCCGCTGCAGTAAAAGGAATGGTCACTCCAGTCTACCAACAGGCCTGGCCTCATTACCGGGTCCCCGACTTCCCGTTGCAATTGCAATGGAAATTGAGCAGCCACCTCGATGGAAAATCCGCCATTATCCGGTGTGGCATTTTCAATTCCTCCATACTTGATTGTAAGGTCCAATACCGGAATATCATCTACAGTGTACACATGATTGCCTACACTCTTTGTGACAGTACGTTCCGTACCCACTGCTTTCCAACCGCATGTAGCCCTACCTTTTATTTTTATTTTATTCTCATCAATGGCTAAGACGATAATCCCTCTTTTAGATTCTTCTGTGTTAGTGAAAACAAATTGATTGGTAAAAGAAAAATCATCTCCTGCCATGCCACCGTAAATATTCACCTGCTTGCCTATAACATCTTCAAACCCAAAAAGCAATTGCTCCGCATCCGTTTCCAAATGGCTGCCAGTTATTAAAAATGCAGGATTGGAAAAATCCTTCAATGCCTTATTCGCAATACCTGCAGCCACTTCACGGTAGTTCTTTTGCGGGTATTCCTCAAAATAAATTTGGAAATATGCCGGATTCATGTCCAATAGCAAGATCGCTGCTTCTCCCAAAACCACTTGGTCATCCATAAAACCTCCATTCGTAGTAGCTCCAAAAATGGCCAGGCCAGCTTCGTCCAATACTTCGCAGATGGCTTGACGATCTTGTTTGACAGAAACAAAAGCAATTGCCAGGGTGGGACTAAACCCATCTGACATACTTTGTTGCAAAGCGGATTTAATTTCTTCCAAGGAGGTGCCTTTGATTGATTTTGCTATCATGGGTTCAGTGTTTTTTTAGAATTACTATTTTTCTTTCAAGGCCACCCAGCTTACTGTTGTTCCCTGAAATTCACAGCGGCCTTCATCCAGTTTTCCAAATTCACCCAAGGAGAAATAGCCTATCATGGGCTTGCCCCAGGTGGATGCCAATCCTTCTATTTCTGTGGATATCAAAGGACCGAAAGTCCCTAATCTTCCTACACATGAAAAAACCAACAACGCATCGGCATCCGGCATCTCCTTTTCTTTACTGATTCTGGTGGTTTCTACCACTTTGTCAATCACATCAAAATCTGGTGGCAGAGAAAAACGGAAATGATCACCTTCCTTTACTCCACCGGCTATCATGATAGATTGATCAGCAGGATTAAAAAACAGCGCAGGTTTCGCTATCGCATTTCCTGAGGCCCTTTCAAATTGTAAAGGATAGCCAAGATCTGGTGAAGGAGGCAGCCCGGTAGCCTTCGAATTTGAAATTAACATTTCATCGCCTAAATATCTTTGAATGACCTTCATAGCCGGTTCATTATCAATTGTGAAAACCCAGGAACCTCCACTTTTGGTAATTATTTTGGTAGTACCTACCGGTTTCCATCCTGAAACAGCTAATCCGCATAGGGAAACTTTGTCCTGATCAATGATGAGTGCAAGTAATCCTCCTGTACTTGATACAGAATTGGTGAAAACTACCCCTGAAAAATCAGCCGGATCACCACTAACGCCACCCGCAATCATAATATCATTGCCTGTCGCATCCGTCAATCCTCGGATTAGTTCATCGTTGGAAACTCTGAAATCCAATGGTGAAATGATGAAGCCTGGATTTGCAAAAGCATTTTTTCCGGATATGCCTGCATTATACCCTGCTTCGTAGGCCGATGATCCCTGGTAATCGTTCAATACTATTTTGAAGTAGTCTGGTTTTATATCCAGGAGCATCACCAGGATATCATCTTCTGAAATTCCGTCTTCGGAAAATTTTTGAGGTGCTGTTACCCCGAAAATTGCAATGCCCTGTTTCCCAAAAATAGAGCGGAGTGATTCTGCATCGTCCATATTGCTTATCAAGATGATGGCAAGGGTTGGTTTGAAATCCTGCCCATCAGGCTGGCGGGCATCACTTATGCTTTCCTCCAATGCTTTTTGTATGTCTGAAGGTGTTTTTCCTGTAATTGATTTGGCGTTCATCTGCTTAGTTTGATAATAAAAGTTGTCCCTTTATTGATGGATGTCTCTATTTCTAATTCCCCCCCATGTGCCTTCACAATATCATGTGTAATGCTCAGCCCAAGTCCCGTACCTTCCGTCCCTTTTTTGGTGGTGAAGAAAGGCTGCAGGATTTTGTCTTTGATCTCGTCAGGGATGCCGGGGCCGTTATCCTCAATTGATATCCGAACCCTGCCATTTTCAAGAGTTGAAGACACTCGCAATTTTGGCAAGTATTCTACATCATTTCCCTCCTCTACTTCGTACTTGGTACTTTGTACTTCGTACCTCTTTCCCCTCATAGCGTCAAAAGCATTATTGCACAAATTGATAATCACCCGGATAAAGTCCTCCTTGATCAGTGGGACTTCTTTTATTTTGGGATCGAGATCAAAGGCGATTTCGACATCGATGGGATTTTTTCCTGCACGCATTCCGTGAAAACTCAGGTTGACATATTCCTTGACCAAAGCATTAAGATCAGTAGGGTCTAGTTTGCCCGATCCTCCCCGTGAATGCTGAAGCATCGAAGTCACTATTCCATTGGCACGCGACCCATGTTCATGAACTTTTTGAAGATTAGACTTAATGTCTACCAGAATTTCATCCACCAAAGACTCATCCCTTGCATCGGGGCCTTTGCTTCTTTCCTCAATTGCCTCATCTACCAGTTCAATCGACACCTCCGAGAAGTTATTGACAAAGTTCAGTGGATTCTTGATCTCGTGGGCAATCCCTGCTGTGAGTTGGCCAAGGGAAGCAAGTTTTTCCTGCTGGATAAGTTGGGATTGGGTAGCTTTGAGTTCGTTCATGGCCGATTCTACTTCAGCTTTGGCCTGTTCCAGCTTGACAAAATCCTCGTATCGGGCATAAGCGATGGCAAACGATTTGGCCAAGGCTTTTACCAGATCAATCTGATCTTCTGACAAAGTTTCGGTTGAACCAACATAAAGCAATCCTTGGGTAAAAGGGACAAAGTGCAGGTGGAGTGACATTGGCGCTGCTTCAGCGCCCTGATAAGTTTTTAGGTCCTTGACATAACCTTGTTCCTGCATGGATTTACCCCAATTGATAAAATCGGTTTGATTCCAATGCTGGACATAGACTTCGCCTTTTTTCCAGGCTTCTACAGACTTGGAGGTCATTTCATTGGCAGAAAAAGGAAGTGTCATTACAGCCAGCGACTTCCCTTCTGGGGTGGATAGGTAAATCTCCACGTTACTCTTATTCTCATGCACAATGAATACCCCGCATCGGATAAATGGAATACCCAGTGTCGTCAGTTCATTGAATACCAGTGGGGTAATTCTGCCGAGGTCATCAGCATTTCGCATGGATGAAATATCTGCTCGGACCCGATCCAATGAAGCCTGTCGCATGGCGGCCCGGGCACTGGATTGGGCCATCTGCAAATCCCTGAAACGGGTATAAGCAAATGAAAATACTGCCGTAGCCCTTTTTAAAAGATCCCAGCTTTCAGCTGAAATCTCACCGGGAGCAGCGGCACCGATGTAGCCATTGGAAAATTTATACAAATGATAGGTTCGGTCGGGAATTTTCTCTCCATAAAAATTGCTGGTTCCAAACAGGTCGGATTTTTTTTCACAGTAGCGGATCCATTCAATCCTTTCCTTACCCTGCATCAGGATGGAAGTATGTTTTGCTTTGGAGTGGAAAAATTCATCCATCTTTCTCCCCACCCAAGTATCCTGAAGGTCAAGGGTCATTTGGTCGGTTATCGCTTTTTCAGGGTTATCCGGATTCTTAATGGTAAACCAACATTGCGTCGAACCACTGTGATCCTCTTGAATGTAAATCGAGCTGGTTTCCAGTTCCTCTACGCCCAACGCCCCCATTTCTTCCCTGAGCAACTGTGCTACTTCGATCAACTCATCTGGACTTTGCATAGCCAATGACCTTGATCGGACTTTTTCCAATGCATTTGCTATTTGAGCTTCCCGTGCTTGGGCTTCTGCTTTTTGAAGGTCGAGAAAGCGGGTGTAGGCTTGGTCAAAAACCTTGGCAAACCGCTCTGCGATTTCAATCTCCGCATCACTAAACGGATTATTAAAATGGCGATTTAACATGATGCCGGTAACCTTTCCAAAAGCAACCAACTGAATTAGACATTCTGTTTTTTCCAACAAAAAGTTTTTCCTGGCTTCCGGTACTTTTCGAAAATCTGGCGTATTGAAAAGCTCTTTCCAGAACATGTTTTTTTCTTCGAAGGGAAGATGTTGACAATAGGCTTTTTGGGCCTTTCTAGCCTCAATGCCTTCCATAGGATAAAACCTACCGGTCATTGGAAGAGAAAATTTCATAGAGTAGTTCATTTCATTAGCCGCCCAAAACTCCATTTTCGCACTTTCATCATGATAGACAACGATGTTGGTGGAGTCGGTTTGAATTTGGAGATCCCGCAGCCGCTCAAAGACTGAAAACACTACATCTTTTAATTCATCGCTTTTGTGCATTGCAAGCGATCGCGACCGAACTTTCTCTATAGCTACTTCTATTTCTGATTCCCTTGCTTGGGCCTCAGCTTTTTTCAAATCCAGAAAACGGGTGTAGGTTTGGTCAAAAACATTGGTGAAGCGTTTGAAAACCGCATGTGATTCGGGCACCTTTTCATAGGTGATGAACAGGATAAATCCACCGTTGAATTTGCAGAGGTGGTTGATCTGATAGGTGGGTAGTGAAAGCCCAAGCCTGTCAATTTCGTCAAAAGTGGGCTTCAGGTCCGGGAAAGATTTCATGTATGCATAGTGCTCCTCCAAGGCTTTACCGCCAAGTTCCTGAACCAACATTGTATGATCACTCAGGACGAATTCACCCATTTCTTTGAATGAATTTTCTCCCCATAATCGAAGCTGAAATGGCGTTTGCAGGGTTCCCTCACTACTCATGCAGCAGGTAGCTGATTTTTTATCCTCCGCGAGAATATTGTACCCACAGCTCCAGGCATGAATCCCAAGTGCTCGCACTTCGGTAAAAAGGAGATTTGCTACCTCAGGGAGTTCCTCACTGCTTTGCATACCCATGGTTCGGGATCGGACTTTTTCCAGAGAAGTTTCGATTTTTGCTTCCCTTGCTTGCGCTTCTGCTTTCTGGAGATCAAGGAAGCGGGTGTAGGTCTGTTCGAAAACTTTACCGAGTCGCTTAAAAATATCATGGGCTTCGGGCACTGGTTCATAGGTAATAAACATCACGCTTACTTTGGCACCAAACACAAAATGTTCATATTCGTGAGACGGGAGGAGCCCATCCTTCAGCATTCTATCATACTCTTTCTCATCAACCCCGCCAAGTGCCATGTGCAATTGTTTGATCTTTTCTCCCTCCATATACAGGACATCAAATTCTACCCCGCTTTTCCTGGCATTACTGAGATCCTTTAATGCCTCAGCCTTTTCTGTGTGCACGGTATTAGGCCCATAAATTTCTCCGTTAAGACTTAAATAGTCCACATAAGAGTTATTGTCTTCGCTCCATACATTAAAGCCGGCGGTCCATGTTTTAATACCCAAGGCACTGACCTGATTGAACAACAGACCTGCAACATCTGTCAATTCATCGCTGCGCTGCATCGCCATGGTTCGTGATCGGACTTTCTCCAATGCATTTTCAATCTGCGCTTCCCTTGCCTGAGCTTCTGCTTTTTGAAGATCCAGGAAACGGGTATAAGTCTGCTCAAAGACTTTGGCGAAGCGAATAAAAATATCATGTGCCTGGGGACAATGCTCATAGGTAATGAACATGAGGTTGCCATGCGAAAAATTGGCAAGGTGGTTTATTTGAAAAGTAGGGCGGTGGTCACCGGCTTGAGCTCTTTTTTCAAAGGCTTTTTTGATTTCCGGAAGCGACAGAAAATACCGGTAGTGCGCTTCCAGAGTTTCTCCCTCCAATACATCTACAAAAAGCTTGTCGCCCCTGTCCCTTGATTCCTGAAAGTGTATAAACGTAGCTTCTTCCGTGAGCGGAATTTTAAGCCCATCCAAAATAGCGCCATCGGGACTACCCATGTAGGAAGTGAAAACCGTATCACCCTGGTCCCAGATATTAAACCCACAACTCCATGGTGGCACACCTAAGGATTGTATCTGCTGAAATAACAGCGCAGATGTTTCTCCCAATTCACTGCTGTGTTGCATTGCCATAGTTCTTGCGCGCACTCTCTCCATGGCAAGTTGAATCTGCGATTCCCTGGCTTGGGCTTCGGCTTTTTGGAGGTCAAGGTATCGGCGGAAAGTCAACGAAAAAACAGAAACAAATTTTTTCATGATCTGCTTGTCACCCTCTGAATGTGGGAGTAAAGAATTTGTCCAAATTGCTCCCTCACCAAAGAAGTAAGATTGAATATGTACATCCGGAAAATCTGTGATAGGCTGCTCTAAATAATGCGGTGTTGTATTTAGTAAGGCAATGTAATTTGCCTTATCCTTTCCTGCCAGCCAGTAATATTGAAACTCCTCTTTGGTTTTAAATGCTTTGAATAGTTGATGCCAAAAGGGATGCAAGCGCATATCAAAATTCCCGATAGCTCTTAAGGTGATCCCCTCGGGCAAATGGTTTACAGACCAAACTTCCTGTGTTTGATCCGGGCTTATTATTGTAATACCTCCGCGAAGATTTTGAACTCCTAATTTTTCCAGTTCAGTAAAGAGAGTTGCAGTGGCCATGCTTACATCGTCGCTGCTATGCATGGCCATAGTTCTAGCCCGCACTCTTTCCAATCCGACCTCAATCTGCGCTTCCCGGGCCTGAGCTTCGGCTTTTTGAAGATCGAGAAAGCGGGTGTAGGCTTGGTCAAAGACTTTGCCGAATCGCTTGAAAATATCTCCTTCTTCCTCCGAAAATTCCTTGGGAAAGTACCGTTGAAAAGCTAAAATGGAATTTTTAGATAGGACAGTTGCTCTTATAAATATCGGTATACTATACGCTAAGTCCTGTCTTTCTTTCGGTATAGTTCTAAAATCAGAATTTTTGAATAGCAATTTGAAATATTCGTTCTTTTCAGCTCCCGAATAACTATCCATATAAAAATCCACCCCAGCCTGGATTGCCTCAGAGATTCGTTTGTTAAGGGTGTGTTCGAAAAGTGGAACGTGAAATTTTTCCAAATAATCCTCCCCTTCTGTCGTAAACCAACTATATACCCCCTCTTCCAGATTATTAAAATCAGTTAAGATTTGTGTGCCATTGATTTCAATCCCTAATCCCTTTATTTCTTTATCGAGAACTCGAACCACATAGATTAACTCTTGGCTTTTGTGCATGGCCATAGACCGGTTACGCACTCTTTCCAAAGCCGCTTCGATCTGCGCTTCCCGGGCCTGAGCTTCGGCTTTTTGAAGATCGAGGAAGCGGGTATAGGTTTGGCTAAACACTTTGGCAAAGCGGACCAGCAGCTGCATGGTCTCACTGGGCATCATCTCATGTGCACTGATGAGCAACAATCCATGAGAAAAAAAGGCACCGTGGTGCACTCTTCGCCCCTTCATGTTTGAGTCATCTATGGGCATCTTCACTTCATCCCTTACAAAGGCAACCCATTCTTTCAAGGCCTCGCCCGAGAGGTCAACCATAATGCTGTCTTTGCCTTCCTTCCAGGCAGTAAAAAATTGTGCAATGGTTGTTTGTAGAATGGAGGAATTAAAATGACGGGCCAATTGGCTACCCATTTGGTCGGTCACCCACCATTCAATGACCTGCAATTCTTCTTTGATGATGCCAATGGCAATTCGGTCGGGAATTTTTCCAAATTCAGCAAATTGTTCGAATAGCACTTGGGCTGTTTCGGGCAACTGCTCACTTTTGTGCATAGCCATTGTTTTTGCACGCACTCTTTCCAAAGCCGCTTCTATCTGTGCTTCACGTGCTTGGGCTTCGGCTTTTTGGAGATCGAGGAAGCGCTGGTACACGTTGCCGAACTCATTTGCAATACGTCTGGTAATCTCCTTTTCTTCATCGGAAGGCGGTCCTGTAGTGCTGTATCCTAAGTAACCATATTTAAAAGTTCCCTCAACAATATATTGACCATTTGGGTAGTCCTCAGGTAGAGGGCGTTCGTCTTCCGGTAGTTTGGCCAATATTTCTTTTAAAATTTCGACTATTTCAGGAAGCTTGTCGTAGGGAACAAAGAGTACATCTACATCATTTGGCTGGCCTGATTTAAAGTCCTCTACTTTTTGTTTCCAAAAAGGTGATGCATCAAGATCTACTTCCTGAGTTGCAATTAAGGTTGCCCCATTTTTTCCTGTTAATCGTAAAATGCTACGATTGTTATCAATATCTAAGAAAGATAGTTGACTGGCTACAGGTCGTAGATTGAGTACATGAAATTGCTCAAAAACGACTGTAAGGAAATCACTGAGTTCATCGCTGTGCTGCATGGACATTGCCTTTGCCCTGATCCGCTCGAGTGATAATTGGATCTGGGCCTCTCTGGCTTGGGCCTCTGCTTTTTCAAGGTCGAGGAATCGCTGGTACACGTTACCGAACTCATTTGCAATACGTCTGGTAATCTCCTTTTCCTCATCAGATGGCGGTTTGCTTGCACTATAGCCTAAGTAACCATATCTACAATATCCATCAATAACATATAGACCATCCGGGAAGTCTTCTGGAAGTGGGCGATCCTCCTTTGGAAGTTTGCTCAATAATTCTTCAAAAATTGCATTTATTTCCAGATGGTTTTCGTACGGAACATACAATACATCCACATCATTGGGATGTCCGGCTTTCCAATCCTCTTTCCTTTTTTTCCATAGCGGTGAGGCATCCAGATCTATTTCTTGAGTGGCAATTAAGGCTGCCCCCCTTTTACCAGTAATTCGGAAAATATTTCGATTATTTTCAATATCCAAAAAATTTAGGTGGCAGTTAACTGGGTTTAAATTGAGCACCTTAAATTGCTCAAACAGGACTGTAAGGAAACCACTGAGTTCATCGCTGTGCTGCATGGACATCGCCTTTGCCCTGATTCGCTCGAGTGACAATTGGATCTGCGCTTCCCGAGCTTGTGATTCCGCTTTTTGCAGGTCGAGGAAACGCTGGTACAATCGCCCGAATTCGGTGGCAAAACGGATTACAATATCCTCTTCTTCGGCAGTTGCTTTTCTACTGTGCGAAAAACCAATGTATCCATAATTGAAATTTCCCTCTGTGACATAAACACCGTCCGGGTAATCTTCCTGTGTTATTATATCTTCTTCCGGAAGTTGTTTTCTTACTTCATCAAACAATGCCCAAAGCTGAGGAAGAATTTCTTTTGGAAAATAGACGGTACTGATGGACTTGGGCTTACTTGCTTTCCAGGTATCTATCGTTTCTTTCCAGGTATCCATGGCATCCATATCAATGACTTGCTCTCCCACATTTCCTCGCCCTCCTTTCCCGGTTGATCGGAAAGAGAACTTATTATTTTCCAAATCGAAAAGGGAAAGTTGCGCCTGAACCGGCTTGATACCCAGAATATCAAATTGGTTAAACAATACTGTTAACACGTCCTTCAATTCTCCGGAATGATGCATAGCCACCCCTTTGGCTCGAATTCGTTCCAAAGCCGCTTCTATCTGTGCCTCTCTAGCCTGCGCTTCGGCTTGTTTCAAATCGCTGAAACGCGTGTAGGTCAGATCAAATACTCCGGCGAACTTTTCCAGAAGCTGTAGATGTTCGTCCGGCAAAGGTTCGGGAGTCGTCAAGACCAGCATTCCTTTTGAAAAGAAGCCTACCGTCTGAACGCGACGGTTATGTAAAAATGCAGGATCAAAAGGTATCCCGATTTCCTCCTTCAAGTATTTCAACCAATTCGATAAATCCTTACCTGTTTGGTCTATAACCATCAGTTTTCGTTTGTTTTTCCAGCCCTGATACATCTTGGAAAGTGTGGTATGCTCATCGATTCTGCCAGTAAACCGGGTATTGATCTGATTGCCTCCCTGCTCGGTGATCCAGAAATCAATTGTTTTACTCTCTTCTTTGACCACCCCAATATTGATTCGCTCATGAACCAATCCTAGAATCTGAAGTTGCTGGAAAAGCACAAATGCTGATTCGGATAATTCATCACTATGCTGCATGGCCATGGTTCTAGCGCGCACTCTCTCCAATCCCGCTTCTATCTGCGCCTCCCTTGCCTGCGCCTCGGCTTTTTGCAGATCGAGGAAGCGGGTATACACTTGTTCAAAGGTTTTACCAAACCGTTTGAGCACGTCATTTTCTTCCTCTGTATAAGGAGTGTTTGAGTAGTTTTGGATGGCCAGCGAAACATTTTCCATAAAGACTACAGCCCGGTACATGCCTGGACCATCAAAAATTAATTTTTGTCTTTCTACAGGAATATCTTTGATATGCTGGAAGAAGTGTCGAAAAAATTGATTTTTTTCTTCTAAGGATAAATGCTGAGTAATAAATGAGTGCCCTCTTTTCTTGGCTTCGTTCAATGAATTAAATAAAGTTATGTCAGCGTAGGGAATATGCAGCAATAAAGAGTAGGGTTGACCGGGTACTGCCGTCCAAAGGTTGAGGTCATCGGTCTCCTTATAATTAGGGTCAAATTGAGCTGAGTCAATGTTGAAATTCAACAACCGGAATTGCTCAAACATTAATTGAATAACTTCCCTGAGTTCTTCACTCTGGTGCATGGCCATCGATCTTGATCTAACTCGTTCCAAAGCAGCTTCAATCTGAGATTCTCGTGCCTGCGCTTCGGCTTTTTGAAGGTCGAGGAAGCGGGTATAGGTTTGTTGAAACACCTTGGCGAAGCGCAACATAATTTCTGTTTGTTCGCCGGATAATTTTGTTCCTCCGACTATCAATACATACCCTTCTTTAAAATAGAAATTATGCAAAAACAATTTCGAAGGTGAAATGGCAATAAGTTGTGCTGCAGTCAGCGGGAAGTTGGTACTGCGTTCGGCAATAAAAGTCTGGTGTTGGATAGTTTCTTCCTCATCCATTTCAATGATGAAAAAAGGATTGCCTTTTTTCCAATGCTCCACCACTTGTTGCATGTGGCTGGTTTCATTATGAGGAATGATTACAGGCACCGACATTAGTTTTTTGGTACCGGGATGCGGGGTATAATTCAACCCGTTTTTTCCTTCCTTATCTATCAATACATAACCGGCAGTTAGGCTTTCAATACCCAACTTTTGCATTTCTAAAAAAAGAATTTCACCCGCCTGGAGCAGCTCATCGCTCTTGTGCATGGCCATACTTCGGCTTCTTACTCTTTCCAATGAAGCTTCTATCTGTGCCTCCCTTGCCTGTGCTTCTGCTTTTTGGAGATCGAGAAAACGGGTGTAGGCTTGTTCGAAGACTTTGGCAAAACGCTTCAAAATATCTATTTCATCAACCGACAATGATTTTCCTTCAAAATCATTTAGGGTGATCATGGTGTTTTTTGTGGTCACCACAGAAATAGAGTAAGAGGGGCTTTGAAAAATAAATTGCTTTATGTCCTCCGTCAATTCATTTTTCAACTCCGTATGGTTAATTACATATTCATAGAAACTGTCTTTTTCCTGCTTTGAATAATTGCCAACAAAAAAATCAAGTTGCTTTTCCCGGGCCTCAAAAAAATCATTGGCAATTCTGTGATCAAAATAGGGTAGACGGTAATTGTTGATGGCAATACCGCTATCAACCAGTCCACATGTATAATTATCCAGATCTTTTGAGTCTTGTATGTTTATGCTGATTCCCACAGCGGTTACCGGAATCTGAAGGTCATTTAGTCTTTCGAATAATTCCATGACCACTTCATTTAGCTCGCCACTTTTGTGCATGGCTAGAGAGCGGGAACGTACTTTCTCCAGGGCAGCTTCTATCTGGGCCTCTTTTGCCTGCACTTCCGCTTTTTGCAAATCCAGGAAGCGGGTGTAGGTCTGTTGGAATACTTTTCCAAAGCGCATCAGAATTGCATTCTCTTCGGGTGTAAAGTGAGTCTCTGAATAATGTTCGATATACAATCCCACATTGTCCAACAATACCGTGGAGATGGCAAGTGCCGGTTTGTTGAAAATGGCTTGCTGTGCTTCTTCCGTCAATTCCGGAATCCACTCGAAAAGGTCCTGATAGAATTTGTTCTTGACTTCAAAAGAAAGCAGGTTGGCAAAGAAATTTGCCCCTTTTGCTTTTGCCCCAAGGAAACTGTTCCAATGTGGAGAATCAAAATAGGGAATGGTGATCTCAGTTGGCACTCCTTGTTGGAGGGTTGCCAGCCAGATATTCATGTCTTCCTTTTCCTTATAGTCCAGAATAAATCCGGCATGTTCGACATGGATATTCAAACCTACAAATTGATCGAATATTACCTGAATGACCTCTTTGAGCTCTTCCGTATGGTGCATGGCCATGGTTCTTGCCCTTACCCGCTCGAGAGCCAATTCGATTTCAGCCTCTCGTGCTTGTGCCTCTGCTTTGACCAAATCCATATACCTTCTGTAGGTTTGTTCAAAAAGTGAACTGAATCTTTTTGTGATTTGAATCAATTCAGGTTGAAATTCACGGGGACTGAAGGCATAAAAAAATCCGTGCTCGAAAATGAAACAGTGTTGGATTTCTTTTTTGGGTAGTTTTTCTAAAGGAATCTGAATTTTGTAGTCAGGTGCATTATTGAGCATTTGGTAGTAATCCAGCAAATCCTCTCCCTCCAACACGTATTTGTGAAAAGGAACCTGTGCTTTCCATGCTTCCCGGGCACTTTTTAGCAGAGGATGCCAGCTCATATCCAGGTTGCCAATATGCATGTTGACTTCCTCTCCGTCATTTCGGGCAGTCCAGAGCTGATTTTTTTCATTGTTAGGATTCAAGATGCCGATACCAAAGCGGGTACCTTCATCAACGCCCAAAGCGGTAAGTTCAGCGAACACCTTGACAACACATTTCCCTACATCCTCGCTGCTGTGCATCGCCATGGTCTGGGCCCTGACCCGCTCCAAGGCAAGTTCGATTTCAACCTCCCGGGCGCGGGCTTCTGCTTTTTGAATATCTTGAAATCTGGAATAAGCCAGCGAAAAAACCTGATGGAATCGCTTGAACAATTCCAATGTTGAAGTATCCATTGGCTGGTAAAGCGTCAGGCCTAACCCCCCCTCACCTATGGACAAAAAACAGTGGCTGATTTCTTTTGATTCATCCAAAATTGGGTCGGGAAAATGTTCTTCTGCTTTTCTGTGCTCTCTGAATTCCTCCAGTTCTCTTCCTGAAAGTGTCCCGGTGAAATGTCCGTCCTTCGATGCCATCATCTGCCTGACCATCCCATGTTCTACAGGGCTTTTGAGATATTCTGTACGTTCTACGGCCTCTTTGTCATAAGGGGTAAAGTACTGGTAACAGAGATAGATTCCTTTCTCCTCATCGATGATGGCCGTCTGAATATTCCTGATTTTTTCGACTCCAAAATCCTGCAATTGATCGGAAATAATGCGACAGACTTCCAGCATATCTTCCGGTTTTTTAATACCCATGGCTACGGCTCGCACTTTCTCAAGAGCCGATTCTATGGCCAATTCCCGGTTTTTATTTTCCAGTTCAATGGTTCGCCGCTTGACCGCATCCCGGAGCTCCAGGTTTTCCTTGGTGATTTTTTCCAAGGCCAAAGTTTCTCCTTCCTGCACACGCATATCAGGCAGGGAACCGTGTTGTTGTATGACTTTCCAGCCGGATGCGGTTTCATGAAGGAGGGTGGATATTCGGATCTTGGAGTAAAACATCCATTCCGGCTCTCCCCATACATAGATATCACATGTCTCATTGACCAAAACCATATCATTCAAAGGTTTTGCTGAGATCTGTCGGTTTCTCATTTCCACTTTCCCCACCACTTCTGCCATCTGTGCCTTGTAAAATTCGATGCCTTCCGCTTTGCTTTGAGCAACTTCACTTTCAGAAGTACCTATCATTTCAAAATCCTCATCGAGGGTGGAAGCGAATGTTTTCAAGTCTCCTCGGATGTAGGTTTCCCAGTAGAGTTCGTAAATACTTCTTGCCAGGGCGAGTTGATCGTTTGTTAATGCCATGTATTAGTCCTCAATGGGTAAAAAGATGATCATTTCGGTTCCCTCTCCCTCTTCACTTTTGACTCTGAGATCACCGCCATGCGACTTGATTATGTCGTAGCTTAGACTGAGGCCGAGGCCGGTTCCGCTTCCTGTGGGCTTGGTAGTGAAAAAAGGCTGGAAGATTTTGTCTTTGATTGCCTTTGGGATTCCTATTCCATTGTCTTTGATGCAGAGTTCTACTCCACCATGAGTGCCCGCGAGCTCAACCAAGCGGGTCAGGACAGATACTTTTGGTTTGTAGGATGATAAGCTGTCCTCGGAAGACGTTCGACTCTGCTCAGCACAGGCATAGAATGCATTATTGATCAGATTCAAAATAACTCGGCCCACATCCTGAGCGACTACATTTACCAGCGGTAAATTTGGGTCAAGTTCTGTTTCAAATTCAGCTGAAAAACTTTTGTCTTTGGCACGTAATCCGTGATAACTCAACCGTAAAAATTCATCTGCCAGGGCATTGAGGTCTGTTGGTTTTTTGTCGGTAGTACTGCCCCGACTGTGTTCCAGCATGCCTTTTACAATGGAGTCTGCCCGTTTGCCGTGATGATTAATCTTTTTAAGGTTTTCTTTGAGGTCGTCTGATATTTCCACCACGCCTTCCATGTTTCCCTTTTCCAGTTCCTCCTTCATTTCATCAATGAGTTCGCTGCTTACTTCGGCGAAGTTGTTGACAAAATTCAATGGATTCTGAATCTCATGGGCGATGCCAGCGGTGAGTTCACCGAGTGAGGCCATCTTTTCTGCCTGTATCAGTTGGGATTGGGTGGATTTGAGGTCGTCAATGGATTTTTTCAGTTGCTCGGTACGGTGACTGACCTTTTCCTCCAAAATCCGGTTTTCCTTTTTCAGGTATTGGGAACGCACATAGACAATCGCATAAGTCAAGCCTCCAAAAAACGCGGCAAAAAGAAAATAAGCCCACCAAGTCTGCCACCAAGGAGGCAGAATGGTGAAGGTCAATGATTCGGGTTCACTCCAGACCCCGTTGAATCCCCGTGTGGCAACTCTGAAGGTATACTCTCCAGGTAGCAAATTGTAATAAATCCGCGAGGCAGGTTTCGGGCTTACATCTGACCATTCTTCATCCTCACCTTCGAGAATGTAGCGATATACGATCTGATCCCTGCCTTGGGCAGCCTGATTGACAAAGGAGAAATTAAAGGAATTCTGATCGTAAGGTAGTTTTAGGCCAATTGGAAGGTGAAAACCTGGGCTGATGCTATTCCATTGAATTTTGTTCTGCGCCAGGTAGCTGCTGTCTGCTGGTAGATTTGACCTCGTCCATCCCTTGGAAAAGTCACTCTGCCATAAAGTATCGCCTTCCTGAAGTCCTGCTTGGTAAAAGGAGGGTTTTAGAAAAACCGGATTTTGATCCATGATATTCATGCCCTTAATGTGCACTATCGGTGCAATGCTGTCGATCCTTGGATCTTGGTGATTAACCACCAAAATAGGTGCAGCACCCCACCAAACTTCACCTGTGGAGCTGACATAAGACGTCGCCTGATTATGATCGTTGTAAGGAAGTCCGGATGATTTGCCAAAATTCGTAAAGCGCCAAAGGGAATTTGCGAAATTTTTATCAGGCCTTTCCACGACAATGATTCCGTTTTCGGAGCCGACCTGAATTCTGCCCATGCTCTCATTCATGTCATAAAGGGAAGGGGGATTGATTCCTGATTTTCCGGATACGTGCATAATGGTTTTTTCTTTTTGGTTGAAAATGGAAAATCCCATATCTCCGCCTAGAATGATTTCACCTTTCGAAGTCTCAAAAAGCATGGAATTGTAATCCGTCATTAATCCGGCGCTTTTGTTTAAGACCCGTTGTGAACCACCCTTTGGGTCAAATAAATGAACTCCGGTATCTGTACATACCCAGATTTGGCCCATTTTATCCTTCTTAACAACAAAAGCCATATCCGATGTAAGGCCATTAAATTTCCCGAGTTGTTTGACAGTATTTGTTTGAGGATCAAATACAATTAATCCAGCACCTGAACCCATCCAGATTTTACCATCTGCGGCTTTCTCCCCAATGAAAATGGTAGGTATTCCCATGGAAATTCGGGTGTCATAAATTGTTGCTGTATTGGATTTAAGGTCAAAAATGGAGAAGCCTCTTGCCATTCCCACAAAAAACAAATCCTCACCTATTTTATTAATTTGTCTGAAATCATTGGTTAGCTGATCACCGGGGAATTGGAAAAGATAGAGCCGTTCTTTTTGGGAATCATAGATGTTCAGCCCTCTGTAGGTTCCCAGCCAAATTCTTCCTTTCGAATCTTCATTGATTCCCCATACATCATTGCTGGCAATTCCGTTTTCGACTCGGAAATAATCCGAAAGCATTCCTTTAGGATTCAGAAGGAGGATCCCAACCTTATCTGTACCCAACCAAATAGTACCATCCCTTCCTACCATAGAAGAGGAGGGGAAATTATTGTCTCGGGTAACTGCGCCCGTGACAAGTTTTTTCATGAAGCCAGTTTCCGGATCCAAGATCCTGACAGTGTCCTCGGAAATGAGCCAAAGCCGTTTGCTTTCATCCAAAAGCACATCTGCGGTGCGTCCAAAATATCCCTGCTCCGGTCCCATGTTTTGAATGGTTTGGCTTTCAAGATTTATTGAAAAGGCTCCTGGGGAAAAGGCTGAAATCCAAATATTCCCCTTTGGGTCTTCCGTGAATTCGTAAGATGTCCTTACAAAAAGACCCTCCGGGTCTCCAATCAGGCGAATGGATTTTCTGGAGGGATCCATGATCCCTATTTTTTGACCCAGACCAATCCAAAGATTTCCTTTCGAATCGTTTTTGACACCAAATACCGCTGTGTAGGTGTTTTCTCCGGACTTCATTTCTATCTGTGTGATCAGTTTTTCATCCAAATCCATCAGGTAAAGTCCACCGTTTACTCCCCAAAGTTTTCCCTGATCGTCATATTCCATTCGGATGTACCCTTTATCCGTTTGAAAATGCTCAACCAAGCCCAAGGTGATATCGAGTCGGTAAACACCTGTCACCATACTTGAAATGATCAGCCTTCCCTGCTGGTCAAAAATCAACTTGGGAATAATCTCAACCGAGCCATTATCTGCCCTGCCAAAAAAATTGTAGGTCAAAAATTCTGACCCATCGTATTTGGTTAATCCTCTATCTGTAGAAATCCACATGTTCCCGTAGGGATCGTTGACCATAGCATAGACTTTGTTTCCGAGCAATCCTTCGGTTTGGCCTAATCGGACAATGGCCGCAGTGCCTCCCTGCCACACCGAAGGGACCGAGGCGGCCGAGATAATTGGAGCTGGCAACAAAAACTTTTTGACAGGGATGGCTTTACCGGGAATGGTGTCCAAATCAAAAGAAATGGTTTCCAGCTTGTCCCATTCGAATGAGTTTGTCTTAGCAGGGGCCTTAAGTGGTCTGAATTCATTTGCCGAAAATGGCTTGTAAGGGAGGCTTTCCAGTTTTAGATTGAATTTGACCCCTTTTGGTACACTGTCGGGAGGAAAGAATTTCCAGTTGACAGGTTCTGGTTCTGGTAATTCGAAAGGAACGGCTTTGGGGATTTCAAAACCTGAGGGATTTTCGGGAAAAGGAATGTCAGAGTCCTTAGCACAGGAAGTCAAGCCGAGAAAAACAAGAAAAATAAAATTATACGAATGAGCCAAGTGAGAAGAAACCTTCATAGGTGATTAGATTAAAATTGAGCGCAATTATCCCTTTGAATACCAAGGCAATCTTGCTTGGATATTTCTGAGTTTACCAGATTCTTTGTTCCATCCTGGGCAACAATTCTTCTTAGATGTAGTGTAGGAACAGGTTTAATATCGCTTCAGGGCAAATCGGTTACCCTTAAGAAATAAGCTCAGATCTCTTGTGAATAGTAAAAAATAGTGGTACCCTCAATTTAGGATAAGTTTTTGAAATAAAGCAGGTTTGAATCGAGGACGGAGATATAAATCGCATATTTAAGTAAGGGAAATACAAAAAAATGACTGTATTCAAAGAAAAGGGAAAAGCCCTTGGGAGTGGTAATACTAAAGTTTGTCTTCTCCCTAACTTGACTTAAGCTACCCTGGGAGATCGAATGTAAAATGTAGAGATGGCCCTATTTCGAATCTTTTCAATGGGAGAATGTATTCAGGAATTTTTTTGAGGCAATAGAGATCCTGTGTTTCAACTATGTACTGGCTTTTTTGCAAAATTATTGTTTAAATTATCTATTGATAACCTTAATTAAATTTTGATGATTTCAATTTAAACGAAACCCAAAACAACCATGAAGCCTACCAATACCCGGGATCCGGAATATTATCACAAAGTGGTGGATTGCCAATATGCCTGTCCGGCGCATACTCCTGTTCCTGAATACATCCGACTGATTGCAGCTGAAAAATATACCGAAGCCTACATGATCAATTGGGAGTCCAATGTTTTCCCCGGTATTTTGGGTAGAACATGCGACCGACCCTGTGAGCCCGCCTGCCGAAGGGTGCGCGTAGAAGAGGAGCCTGTGGCCATCTGTAGATTAAAGCGGGTTGCCGCAGATCAAAAAGGTGAGGTAAAAAGCTTAATGCCCCAAGGTCCTTTTGCATCCAATGGAAAAAAAATCGCCCTGATCGGCGGGGGTCCGGCTTCACTCACGGTCGCCAGGGATTTGGCTCCTTTGGGTTATGAAATCCACCTCTTCGATGAGCAGATTGCCGGAGGTGGGATGATGCGGAGTCAGATTCCATCATTTAGACTACCGGAGACTGTGCTGAATGAGGAAGTGGATTACATTCTTGACATGGGAATTCACACCCAATTTTTAACATATGTCAGTAGTCTAAAAGATGTGCTTTCTAAGAATTACGACGCGGTTTTTGTGGGTACAGGAGCTCCAAGAGGAAAAGATCTACCCAAGTTGCCGGGACGAAAAGAAGGTGCTGCGGGGATTCATATTGGAATAGAGTGGTTGGCAAGTGTGGCGTTTGAACACACCAAATCCATTTCCCCCAAGGTCATTGTGCTGGGAGGGGGAAATACCGCTATGGATTGCTGCAGAACTGCCAGGAGGCTTGGTGGGAAAGATGTCAAAGTGGTGGTCAGGAGTCCATTCAAAGAGATGAAAGCATCGCCTTGGGAAAAGGAGGATGCCATGCACGAGGATATACAGATTTTTGACAATCATGTGCCGTTGAGCTTTGAAGTAAAAGACGGAAAGCTTATTGGGATGAAATTCCAAAAAGTGAGAGCTGTCTATGATGAAAAAGGTAAAAGAGAGCTCATTCCCACAGATGAACCGGAGGTGTTCATTGAAGCGGATGAGGTACTGGTGGCCATTGGACAGCAAAACAGTTTTCCATGGATCGAGCGGGATTTAGGATTGGACTTTGACGAATGGGATATGCCTGTAGTGGACCGAAAAACCTTTCAGTCCACCCTGTCTAGGGTCTTTTTCGGTGGAGATGCAGCTTTTGGGCCGGAAAATGTCATCACCGCCGTAGCACATGGGCATCAGGCGGCAGTTTCCATTCATTTGTTTTGTCAGGGGAAAGACCTTTTGGACAGGCCCTCTCCCTATACCAATCTGGTCAGTCAAAAAATGGGGATCCATGAATGGAGCTACGACAGCCAAATAGCCGCTGACCACAGGTATATAGTGCCCCAGGCGAGAAAATCCATCACACTCAAAGACCGGAAGAAAGAGGTCGAACTGGGTTTTGACATTCAAACTGCCTATAAAGAAGCACAACGCTGTCTCAATTGTGATGCGCAGACTGTATTTTTCGAAGATCGCTGCATTGAGTGTGATGCCTGTATGGATGTATGCCCTACTTCCTGCATCACCTTCACCGCAAACGCGGAGGAGGATGAGCTTCGGCAGAATTTGTTGGTGCCCGCGGAAAATAAATCTCAGGATCTGCTGGTCTCCGATACCTTAAAAACCGGACGGGTAATGATCAAAGATGAGGACGTCTGCCTGCATTGCGGACTCTGTGCCGAGCGATGTCCGACTTCTGCTTGGGATATGCAAAAATACTTCTACAGTGTCACCAAAGCCTATCAGATACCAGCTTCCTTACCCGCAATCCAAAAATGAAAACCCGCATCAATGATTTTATCGTACGTTTTGCCAATGTAAATGGTACCGGATCAGCCAGTGCCAATTATCTTTTTGCCAAAACCATATTTAGGATGGGTATCCCGGTTACTCCCAAGAATATTTTCCCTTCCAACATCCAGGGATTGCCTACCTGGTATGAGGTAAGAGTCAGTGAAAAAGGATACCTGGGCCGAAGAGAGGGGATAGACTTGATGATCAGTGTCAATCCTCAAAGCATGGCCAAGGACGTGCAAAGTGTAAAGCCCGGTGGGTATTTTATCTATGACAGCACCAAAAAACTGAATCCGGACTATGTAAGGGAGGACATTCATTATTTGGGAATTCCCATGATGGAAATGGCCACCAAGGCCTTCGAGGATCCCCGAAAAAGGCAACTGCTCAAAAACATTATTTATGTAGGGGCCTTGGTTAGACTTTTGGATATGGATCAGCAAACCATTCGGGAATTGATTTCGGAGCAGTTTGAAGGGAAAAAAGCATTGATTGAAGCTAATTTTCAAGCTTTAAATCTGGGCATGGAATACGTTGAAAAAAACTATGACTTTCCGCTTTTCTTCAGGTTGGAAAAAAGGAATTTGCTGGGAAACAAGATTTTGGTTGACGGAAACACGGCCTGCGGATTGGGAGCGGTGTACGGTGGGGCTACCCTGATGGCCTGGTATCCGATTACCCCATCCACCTCAGTTGCGGAGGCATTTGAAAGTTTCTGTGAAAAATATCGTCGGGATGAGGACGGCAAAAACAAGTATGCCTTCATTCAGGCGGAGGATGAACTGGCGGCTATGGGTATGGTGATTGGCGCCAATTGGAATGGAGCGCGGGCTTTTACAGCTACCTCCGGCCCCGGAGTTTCCCTGATGAGTGAGTTTCTTGGGCTGGGTTATTTTGCGGAAGTTCCGGCTGTACTGATTGATGTGCAGCGGGCAGGTCCGAGTACTGGTATGCCCACCCGAACGCAACAATCCGATCTTCTTGCAGCGGGCTATGCCTCTCACGGGGACACCAAGCACATCCTGCTTTTCCCTGCCAGTCCCAAAGAATGCTTTGAAATGACGGCGGAGGCTTTTGATTTGGCCGAGCAGCTCCAAACTCCGGTTTTCGTGATGACAGATCTGGATTTGGGCATGAACGATCATGTCAGTGAACCCTTTGAATGGGAAAAAGAGCGAAAATACCGGCGTGGAAAAGTATTAACGACGGAGGATTTGGAGAATATCGGGAAGTATGGAAGGTATCTGGATTCAGATGGAGATGGAATCCCTTACCGAACCTATCCCGGCACGCACCCCACCAAAGGAGCATTTTTTACAAGAGGAACCTCCAAGGACGAATATGCGGCCTACACCGAAGACGGGGCAGCTTATAAACGCAATATGGATAGGTTGACACTGAAGTGGAACACGGCGAAGACCTTGGTTCCACCCGCTCTAATCCAGAATTCTGCTTCCCCCTGCAATCTGGGGATTCTCTACTTTGGAACCTCAACTTTTTCCTCGGAAGAGGCCAGAGATCTTCTGTCGGAAGAGGGGATTCAGGTAGACTCCCTGCGGCTAAAGGCTTTCCCTTTTGGAAAAGAAGTGGAGGATTTTGTTGAAAGTCATCGTGTGATTTTTGTTATCGAGCAAAACAGGGATGCCCAAATGCGCAAAATGATAGTCATGGAGCTGAATTGCCATCCCCAAAAACTGGTCCCTGTACTCAATTACGATGGCATGCCGATTACTGCGGATGCCATCAAAAGCCAAATCGTATCGTATTTAAACACTGAAAGCAATCCCAACCATGAGCTATCTAAAGCCACTGTTTAGTCATCCAAAGCTTCCCAAAAACAAGTTGGGATACACGCTGAAAGAGTACGAAGGATCCCTGTCCACCCTCTGTGCCGGGTGCGGACACGACAGCATCAGTGCAGCCATTGTGAAGGCTTGCTTTGAATTGTCGATAGAGCCCCATCTTGTTGCGAAAATTTCCGGTATAGGTTGTTCTTCCAAAACGCCAACTTATTTTCTAGGCAATTCACACGGATTCAACTCCGTGCATGGAAGAATGCCCTCTGTGGCTACTGGGGCCAATATGGCAAATAAAGAACTGGTTTATTTTGGGGTGTCCGGCGACGGGGATTCGGCTTCGATCGGGATGGGACAGTTTGTCCACGTGATCCGGAGAAATCTAAACATGGTCTATGTAGTAATGAATAATGGATGCTATGGCCTGACCAAAGGACAGGATTCTGCTACAGCTGATCGGGGGTCTAAAAATAAATCAGGTTCAGTCAATCCCTTTGAAGCAATAGATCTGGCAAGTATGGCGATCGAGTTGGGAGCATCATTTGTAGCCCAAAGCTTCAGTGGCGACAAGCAGCAACTGATTCCGCTGTTAAAAGCAGCCATTCAGCACCCCGGGTTTGCATTTATCAACGTGATTTCCCCCTGTGTCACCTTCAACAACAATCCGGGATCAACCAAATCCTATGACTATGTAAGGGAACATATTGAGGCCACTTCAGCCTTGGATTTTGTCCCGGTTAAAAAAGAAATTCGGGTAAACTATGCAGAAGGGGCATCCGCAGAGGTGGGAATGCACGATGGGTCAAAAATCCACCTGAACAAGCTGCGTATGGATTGGGATCCGGAGGATCGGATTTCAGTAGTCAATGCCCTTCAAAATGCCAAAGTAAAAGAGGAGATTTTGACCGGATTACTTTATGTAAATACAGATTGGAAAGATTTGTATCAGACACTAAATATCACGGATAATTCACTCAATCAGCTAAAGGAATCCGATTTGTGCCCCGGAACAGAAGAACTTCAGCATATCAATGAGGGGTTTAGGTAATTGCCTCTGCTCCGGAGTCTGGTCGGGAGGTCATTGCCTCTAGTGAGCTTTGAAAGGGGGATTTAATTTTCTTAGCCTGAATAATTGGGCGGAAGCTGCTGAATTTTTTGGAATTATCTAAGTGAAGGGTTTTTCACGCAGTTCTCACAGGCTTCATGGGAGGAAAATTAAATGATTACTTAGGTAAAATGATACTGAACTTGGTCCATTCGCCCACTTGGGTAGTGATGTCTAGCATGCCATTGTGTGCCTTGATGATGTCATGAGTGATCGAAAGCCCGAGCCCTGTTCCCTCGGTGCCTTTTTTTGTGGTAAAAAACGGCATGAGCAACTTGTCCTTAATATCATTCGGTACGCCAGGTCCATTGTCTTCTACTTCGATCAGGATTTTATCTCCGAGGTTTTTGGTGCGGACTTCCAATTTTGCTTTGTAATCAGGTCCTGCTTTGGCGATTTTTTCCCGCATTGCATCGAAAGCGTTTTTGGTCAGATTGAGGATGACCCTGCTGAAATCCTCTGTGTTCAGTGGGATTTTGGGGAGGCTTTCGTCCAAATCAAGTGAGAGCTCCACGTTGATTGGATTTTTATTTGCTCGCATCCCGTGAAAGGAAAGGTTGACGTACTCTTTGATGACCTCATTGACATCGGAAGGCTCCATGGAACCGCTGCCACCACGTGAGTGCATGAGCATGGATTTGACTATGCCATCAGCCCGGCCACCATGGTGCTTGATTTTAGTCAGGTTGATTTTGATATCGCCGAGTAGATCTCTGACATTTTCCAAAGGCTCACTTTCCTCCAGTTTGTCTAATTCTTCCTCCACTTCTTCCAGAAATTCCAAGCTCAGTCCTGAGAAATTATTGACAAAGTTGAGTGGGTTTTTGATCTCGTGGGCAATACCTGCGGTCAGCTGTCCAAGCGAAGCGAGTTTTTCCTGTTGAATCAACTGTGCTTGAGTGGACTTCAGGTTTTCATGTGCGGATTCCAGTTTGGTGTATGCTTTTTCGATTTCCCGGGCTTGTTCGAGTTCACGTTCCCTTGCCTTATCCTGCTCTTGCTTGATTGCCTTATTCCGCTGATAACGGTGAATAGGATAGGCAAAAGAAAGGAAAATCAAGGTGTAAGTGAGATATGCCCACCAAGTGCGATACACCGGAGGAAGCACTTTGAATGAATAGGCCAAAGGCTCCGTCCAGTCTCCAGCAGTTCCTTCGACTGATCCTGTAAATCTAGCTCTGACTAAAAACGTGTAATCTCCTTCATGAATATTACCAAAAGTTGCACTGGTCTTCTTTAGGACTGGGCTCCACTCTTCGTCATATCCTTCCAAAATGTATTGATACTCCACCAAAAAGGGCTTTGCAAGTTCATTGGATCCAAAGTCAATGTTGATATGATTGTGCCTGTAGGGTAGGACGAGTTCTTGAGGAATAGAATAGAATGGAGTAGTTTCCTTAAATTTCACCCCTTTAAACCGCTCACGAATAGATTCTCGATCGATAGCCGTTAATTCTTGTCCAAAAATGCTTTGCTCAGATGATTTTCGGGAAATGTTATTTTCATTTACTTGAAGGGATTCCCAAGAGATCTCCTCTTCATTGATCCGAAGCTGCTTGATAAAAATTTCCGGTTTCTCCTTATTCCGGAGTAAAGCCTCATAGTCAAATCTCACCAAAGCGGTTTTATTTGAGCCAGTTCCGGCCCAAAGGATTCCCTTGCTGTCTTGGTACATCCCGTTTTGGCCGTCAGTCAAGTCTTTGACAGGATAGCCGGTATTTGAATTGAAAATTTCGATATTCTCCAGGGAGAAATCGGAAATAACCGAATAAGGTGAATTAAAAACAGCAATACCCAAGTTGGTCCCGATAGCTATTTTTCCATTGCTCATGGGCACAATCTGTAAAATCACATTATTAGGCAGTCCATTTTCTGTTCTAAACGTGTAAAATGGATTTTGCTCAATAGGTTGGTTTTCTGTAATAGCTTTTCGGAGAGAGTCCGGAAGTACGCTCAAACCATTACCAGTACCAATCCAAAGATTTCCCTGCCTGTCTTTGGCGAGGCTGAGTACCGCATTATCTGCCAAGCCTTGTTTAATGCTAAGATTGGTAAATTTTTTTCCATCAAAAAAGCTAAGGCCCCCATCAGCAGTGGCTATCCAAATTCCTTTATCTGCATCTTCTGTTAGAATTTTGAGAACCGCATAACCCGCCAGTCCTTGTTCTGGCCCAAAATTAGTAAAACTTGCTCCGTTAAATTTGCTAAGTCCATTTTCGGTTCCCAACCAGAGATTTCCTTTTAAATCTTTTACGATTGAAAGGATTTCATTCGAAGGTAGGCCTTGGGCGGAGGTATAGGTGGTGAAGGATTTTCCATCAAATTTAGAAAATCCTCTACCTGCCGTTCCCATCCAAATGTCTCCGTTTTGATCCTCGACCAAAGAATAGATAAAATCCCCCCCGAGTCCCTGGGAAATCGAATAGGTCGTAAATCCCAGTCCGTCAAAAACACTAACTCCACCACCGTTTGTACCGAACCACAAATTTCCATTTCGGTCCTCCAGCGTACTCATGACGATATTGCCACCCAAGCCTTGATTAACAGTGAAGCTCGTAAACGGACTACCATCAAATCTGGAGATGCCGCCTCCATCTGTCGCAAACCATAATTTTCCGGATTTATCGCTGGCAATGGCCAAAATGCTATTGGCTGGCATTCCTTGATCTCGTGTATAGGTAGTGAACTCTTCTCCATCAAATCTGCTGGTACCATTCCCTGTGCCGAACCAAATGTTACCGTTTGAATCTTCTAAAATGGCCCGGACAATATTGTCAGCAAGACCATCTTTTGTAGTGAAGTTTTGAAATCGAACGCCGTCGAAACGGCTAATCCCTCCACCTATAGTACCGATCCAAAGTGTTCCATCAGAACCCAAAGCAAAACTTCTTACCCGGTTTCCTGCCAATCCTTCTGATTCTGTGTAGTTAGTAAAAGTACTGCCATCGAATCTACTCATTCCACCACCATTGGTTCCAAAGTAAAGGTTGCCCTTTGAATCTTTTGTCACAGCGATCACAAAATTGTCCGCCAAGCCTTGTTCGGTAGTGTAATTGGTAAAGGTGGTTCCGTCAAATTTGCTGATTCCGCCACCTCCCGTTCCAAACCACAAATTGCCTGCGCCATCTTCTGCGATTCCGAAAACGAAATCATTGGCCAAGCCATCAGCTGTGGTATAGCTTTTAAAAGAAAATCCATCGAATCTACTGACACCGTTGATTGTTCCGATCCAAATATTTCCCTTACTGTCTTCCATTATTATTCGGACAGTGTTGTCAATTAATCCTTGGGAAGTAGTGTAGTTCGTAAAATCGCTTCCGTCGTATCGACTGATTCCACCTCCGTTGGTTCCAAACCAAAGGTGACCTCTGCTGTCTAAAATTGCCGTATTTACTGCATCTAATGCCAGCCCATCGTCTGTAGAAAAAGTCCTAAACTGGGAGATTCCGCCTTCTCCCAAGAGATATGGATTACCATTCGGTTTTTTCACGACTTCCCCGGCCTCATTCTTAAGTACCAGCAAGTCCTGTCTACTTGGTGCCAAGAGTTGAAAAGTTTGGCTTTCACCACCTTCATCTTCATAGGTGTAAGTGCCTCCAGCCTGTTTGGGTATTCGAATTACACGAGGTGCCGGAAAAGTATTCAAGCTTAGCGATTCGGGCTTGACAGAATCAGGTAGTGTAACCAATTCAATGATCTCCGGAGGGGAAAAGGAAAGTTGATCCTGATTATCGTCAAGTTTTCCTTCCTTGGAGCAGGAAAAAAGCAAAAATGCAAGTCCCAGTAGGGACAGGATGTTTTTCATTCTATTTTTCAAAATAAAATTTAGAGAAAAGGAGTATTATTAAGCCTATTCAAAAATCTGGAAAAAGATAGCCAAATAATGAATGCAAAAAAATGCTTTTGAACTTGGAATAATAGTGCTTAAGTAGATTTCCAAAGGTTCACCTTACAATCATGGTTTTCGTTTCGCCACTTTTTCACCATTTTTTCAGGCCCAAAAGCTTTTCCCCCAATTCAGTCAAATCCGCTTTTGGGTATCGGGTCTGTTCCCAGTTTCTCGGATCTCCGGGAAAAGCATAGCCCTCTGGTGCGATGCGGTTTTTCCAGGAATTGACCCGCCATTGACGGATAGCTTCATCTTCTTCTTGCGCAGGAACCATGGCCACATATTGTGCGATCCGCACTTTATCCTCAGAGCGATTGGGCCGAATTCCGTGGGGGAGCGAACTATTAAAAATCAGAAGATCGCCAGCTTCCATTTTTACTTTTACCAGTTTGTCTTCTAAGCCCGTGATGTCTGGCTGGTAGCGATTTCTGTCTGCGGGATGTGTCAGCTTCCATTGGTCATAATTCCTGAAAAGCCAGGGAATGCATTGAAACCCGCCCATATTTTCATCCGTCTGATCGGACAGTGCAAGGACTCCCTGCACATTTTGAGGTTTGGTATCCGGATCATAATCCCAATGGATAAAGCCTTTGTACTCGAATCCGGGGCGAATTGGGAAATTGAGATTCGCCCGATCAATGGATACCCACAATTTTTCAGTTCCCCAGATATCCACAAAAGCATCGTAGACTCGCTTGCTTTGGCGGTTGTTCCAAAGCAGCTGATGATTATAGACTTCCACCATTCCTGTACCAACCAATTCTTTCATCTGCATTTCGGCACGGGGAGCGGTGTACCAGGTGTTTTTGTCTTTAGGGTTTTTCTCTTCAAATTCCCAAAGGAATGCAGCGGTTTGCTCTACTTGATCTGCCGAAACGGCATTTTTAATTACCACGTAACCGTTATTTCTCCAAAACTCCCATTCCTCTTTGCTGAGAACACGGAGCGAATCGGACGTGGCATGTTCTCTTAATTTCACCTCCTTCACCACAGCGGTGCTTGGATTTCCGGGGATGGCTTTTTGGGAATTGGGATTGGTGGCCATGGTCATGTTTGTCTTTATCATAATCAGCAGATCAAGGGGTTATGGTACAATTTACCAAAAAAACCGGCCACTTCTCAGCAGCCGGTTTGATACAATTGTAGTTGAAGGATAAGCAATTACTGTCCTACCATAAAAATGGCGTTGCTTAATACCAGTTTTCCACTTTCCCAGAATCCTCTGAATATCGGATTGTCCACAAAGTAAACGATCTGTCCCCGACCCTGACGCTCTGCTCCAATCGCTAAGGATTCGCCCATTTTGGATTTGATCTTATACCCAATGTATCCGGTCCGATAGGAATCATTTGCGGCGATGATACCTGCATTGGCTCCACCATTGAGGTAGGCGAATCTGTTGGAATTATTTTTTAGTGTGTAGAACTTGCCACCAGTTCCATACCCTAGTGGATGCGTTTCATCCATTTTCACTTCATAGATTGCTCCTGCTGTTCCGGAGGAAATACCCAATCTTTCCACTTCGGTGTAAGGCTCTAAACGTTCTTTTTTGGCAAATTCTTCTGAAGCTTTTTCAGCGGCTTTTTTCTCTTCTTCCGTATCAAAATTCTTCAAAGCAAAGCCTTCCTTATTTGCGAAAAGATTCAAAGCCGCGTCCAGCGCAATCAGTTTACCTCCAGCTTTTACCCAATCGGTCACTTTTTGCTGCGCAGCGCCATTAAGTGCAGATCCAAAGGTTGAAGGCATGATGATCACGTCATATTTGCTCAGGTCATAGCTTCCCATTGCTGCCGCATCCAAGTTGCTGAGCGGATAGTTGAGATCCTTTTCGAAGAAGTGCCAAATCTCTCCATAACTCAGCGAAGAAGTTCCCTGCCCGCCAACCAAGGCTACTTTTGGAGCTTTGATCACACGGACATTTGGCGAACCAAAGTCTTTGCCTTTGTCTACATAGCCTGTTTGGCTAGTGGCCAAGGGAATGCCGAATTTGTTGGCTGCTTCAGTCACTTTTTTGTCAAAATCGCTCACATATTCATTTCCGCCTTTGGCGATGATGAGGGATCCGGCTGGGAAGTTTTTTCCTTCTACCTCAAAGGGGAATTCGGCATATTTTACCCGAATTTTCTGATTGAGTAAGTTGGCCAAAAATACAGCATCACGCGTTCCCTGCCATTTGACAAGGTAAGCAACGGGAGTATCTCCCGCCTGATTTGGGCTGAAAGTTGGGTTTGAATATGCGCCTGCTGCATCTAATCTTGTTTCCAATGCGTAGCCCTGAAGTCCGTAGGCATAGGGCATGGCCCAGCTCGTGATGTCGTAGGTGATGGAGTCGTTGAGGACTGGATTTGGTTCGAATAGCACCTGGGCCAAAACGGACCTGGGCTGGTAAGCATTGATGATGATGTCTTTTTCAGAAGTAGAAAATGTCACGCCGGTCTTTCCGGTTTGGTACTCGTAGCCTTTCAGTCCGGATTTTGCGCCTGCCCTTCCGTATTTGATGCCATTTTTATCCAAAAGCTCCAGCAATTTGGCCACTTGGGCAGGATTGCTTTCGCCTTTGATTACGAAGCTTTTGTATTTGCCTTTGGGATTGGTGGAGTTGTTTTTGAAATAAGCAGCGAATTCATCAACCAATCTTTTGGCATTTTGGCTGGTCACTTCTGCAGCTGACATTGCAGCAGTATAATGCCCTTCAATTCGGCTTCTCAAAGTAACTGTATCGCCGACCGAGTTGTAGCCTCCTATACCGGCACGTCCGCTTCCTCCCTGCTCGATGGTCATTCCGATGGCACCGCTGTACATCGGATAGGTGTCGCCATAGGATGGATACAGTAGATCAAAGCGCTCTTTGGTGAAGTAGAATCGACCCATTTGATCGAAGTATTTGGCTGTATTTCTGCCGAAAATATCCTGAAATTCGTGCTGGAACGGGGTCAGCTGCTCGTGCAAAGGTTCTGCTGCCGGAGCCATATAAAAGGGATTGTCAATTCCCTGCTCGTGGAAATCCAGGTGCAGCTGAGGCATCCATTGTTGATAGATTTTCAGTCGTTGTTGAGACTCGACTTGTACTTGCCAGGCCCAATCTCGGTTCAGATCGAATAGGTAGTGATTGGCACGTCCTCCCGGCCAAGGTTCGTTGTGTTCCATAGACTGAAGATCAGGCTGGAGCGTGGTGTTCATTTTTTGATTATACCAATTTGAATAGCGATCTCTGCCGTCCGGGTTGATGCAGGGGTCGATGATCACAATCTGGTTTTTCAGCCACTCCTGAGATTTGGCATTGTTCGGATCTGCCAAAGTATAAAAAAAGGATATGGCCGCTTCCATCCCCACGGATTCATTTCCATGAACATTGAAAGACATCCAGTTGATCGGGATTTCAGTGCTTGGAGATCCATCCATCAGTCCTGCCCGCTTGAGGTTATCTGTACGGATTTGCTCCAATTTTGCCATGTTTTCCGGACTGGATAGTATGGCAATAATCAAAGGGCGTTTCTCGTTGGTTTCGCCGTACTGGATCAGTTTGATGTTGGGATTTTGCGATGTGACATACTCAAAGTAGTCGACCATGCGGTGATGAGGAGTGAATCGGTCCCCGGGTTTATAGCCTAGGAATTGCTCGGGGGATTTGAGCTGTGCTTTTGCTCCGAAGCAAACCAGAAGTGCCAGAGCAATTGATAGTAAAATCTTGTTCATGTAGAAGATGCTTTTTCAGGGGGGAAGATAAGGTGTTTTGGGATTTTAGGAATTACCAGTTAGGGAAATATGGTGATCCAAAGGGAATTCGATAAAATGGAATATTATAACTTGGCAAAATGCAAAAAAAGCTGTCTCAAAAGGCCTATTGGTGTCAGTCTGAGCACCTGACCAACGAGAGTTGGGCAGTACTAAGGCCATTTCCTGTAAATGAGCCAACATTTCGACTACGCTACCGATGACAGATTGTATTTAATTGTGTATAAAAGAATATTATAGAATTTTATTCCGATTTGGAGTATTTAAATCGTTAGACATTGATCTTTAATTATGGTTTTGGATTTCGGTTAGGCTATTTTTTTCTTCGTTCTTTTGGCTTGACCTAGGAACTAGCGTATAAAAACAGTCCAGTGGACTGTTTTAGCTAGTAGCCAGGTGTAGGGGAGGAAAAAGGTCAAGATTTGCGCCACCCTGCAAGCTGGCCCCTCGCTAAATCTCTCCACTGGAGTGATTCTTAACACTCGGTCCTCACCGCACTGGGCTGAACGCTGGCTCGCTGGCAAATCCTCCCACCGCGCTCTTCCGATCAATGTTTTGTCTAGCCGAACAAAATCCAGACGTAAGCTTACATTTTATTGGCTTTTGGCATGCTAAACCCTGTCATTCTCTTTTGTATGTTTACCAAATATTTCAGACTCAATGTGACAATCAGTATTTTTGAGACAGCCTCTTTCTAATTGGCTAGATTTTTTCGATTTTTTGCGTAAGAGTTTTAATCAAAAGTCAAAATCACTCTACAGCCTTCACCGTCACTTCAATATTTCCTCTCGTGGCTTTTGAATAAACGCAATGCTCATGGGCAAGGTCGGCCAACTTTTGTGCATGTTCGAGTGAATCAGCATGCGGGATTTTTACCTCGATATCCACGGCCAAGCCAAAGCTGTCAGGTCCATAGTGTCCGAGATGAACTTTCGCTTTAATCTCGGAATCTCGCAAACTCGTTTTGCCCGCTGTAGCAGCCAAAGTACCTCCAAAGCAGGAGGCATAGCCTGCAGCAAAAAGTTGTTCAGGATTGGTTTTTCCTCCTTCGCCTCCGATTTCCTTCGGCATCGTGACATCAAAATCCAGCAACCCATCTTCGGTTCGCACATGTCCTTTTCTTCCTCCTGTGTTGACTGCAATTGCAGTGTAGTCCACGATTAATTTTTCCATTTTAAGTTTTGAGTGTTTTGAGTTTGTTCAAAAGCTCCTCCAGTATAGGTAGAAGTATTTGGACTTCGCCAGGTTGTTGGAGTTGAATTTGCTCATCCAACAAAGCCAGCGCACTCAAGGTTTTGGATTGAAGTGATTTTCCCGGATAAGTAAGGTGAATGCTTACCGTTCGCTCATCTTCTTCACCCCGCTTTCGCTTCAGTATATTTTGGCTTTCCAGTTTTTTTAAAAGCGGGGTGAGCGTTCCGGAGTCCAAATTCAGCTTTTCGCCGAGTTGGTGAACTTTCAGCCCGTCTTCTTCCCAAAGGATTGACAGCACCAAAAATTGTGGATAAGTCAGGCCAAATTCATTCAATGTCAACTGGATTCGCTGAATTAAAAGCCGGGACGAGGAGTAGAGTAAGCGGGAAAGCTCAATTGAAGGAAATTCTGAATTAGCCATAAAACAAAAATTAGGATTGGATACAATCTACTTGTTTCCAATCCTATTTCCTAGTTTCCAGTCTAAGTTTTCAGTAAGTAGGGCAGACCTTTGAGGTTTTTTAACCTCGAAGGTCTCTAAAAGGTGGTAATCCTAAATTCGTAAATCCTAATAATATCTTCCAATCATCGGATGATCCACAATTGCTTTTTTCAATTTCAATGCGTCTATAGTACCGGGTACTCGATAGGCCACTTTTCCTCCCGGTTCGATCAAAAGCGTGATTGGTAAACTTCCATCCCAATCTGAACCCACAACTTTGATCACAGCGTACTTGTCTTCGGTATCCATTATGTAATTAGGAAGTGCCGAAGCCTTTCCCTTCAAGAATTTCAAGGCTTTTTCAGCTTGATCGGGGGTATCCATACTCACCGATACAAACTGGAAATCCCGCTCTCCATACATCCGCTGAATGGTCACAAACTCCGGGTATTCGATGATACAAGGCCCGCACCATGTCGCCCAGAAATTAACCAGAAGGAGTTCATCGGTATCATTTTTCAACAAATCTGCTAAACCTGCGGGAGAAAGCTTTTCGATCGTCACTTCTTTTGCCGCCCAGTCTTTGTTGGTTTTGAGGGTATACTCATTTTTCCATGCCCACTTCATGGAGCAACCAAATGCCGGTGTTTGAGCTTTTTCAGCAGGAAGTGCTTCGCCTTTCAAAGTCGCTTCAATCGCCATTCTGAGATCTTCAGAATTTCCGGTACCAGGCTTCTCTGAAGCATCGATCCGACCAGAGTAGGTGAGTTTTCTTTTTTTATCAAAGACAAACACGTGCGGCGTTGCAGTTGGACCGTAAGCCAAAGAGAATTCATGGGTGTCCCCATCATATAAGTAAGGAAAGTTGTACCCTTTATCCACAGCCCGGATTTTCATTTCCTCATAATAATCTCCCAAATCAGTGTAGCCCAATTCTTCCGGTAAAACCGCGATCGGACTGTTAGTGGATATAGCGATGAGCGCGACCGATTTTCCCTCGTATTCTCTGACCAAAGCCATGTATCGATCCTCGTATGCTTGTGCCGTAGGGCAGTGATTGCAGGTGAAATTGACCACCAAGACCTCAAAATCAGCATAATCATCCAAGGAATGAAATTTCCCTTCGACATCTGGAAGTTTAAAAGGCGGTGCCTGATCTCCAATCGCCAGTTTGGCAATGGGTTTTTCAGTAACAACCCGTGGGTTTGGCACAAATGAGTCGGAGCTTATCGGAAATTTCCCGCCCGCCGAATCAGTATTTTTCCCACATTGGAAAAAAATGAAGGCTGTGGATAAGTAAATTCCAGACAGAAGAGTATTTCGAAGTTGAGCATTCATAGGACTGTGGATAAGTTAGGATTTAGGTTAGGGTAAATCCGTTTTGATAGGTGTAATGCAGCTTGGTATTTGCCTCCCAATTATCCTGAAAGACTTGCGCAATCGGATCCCATTTCAAGGATTTTCCAAGCTCAGCGGCGATATTTCCAATCGTACAAGCCGTGCAGGTGCTATGTCCGATTTCCACAGGTACAATGGGGTCTTTCCTCTTTCTGATACAGTCGATGAAATCCACATGATGGGATCCAAAAGTGAAGTTTTCAGGTTCCTTTCCTAAATCCAATTCTTTGACAGAAGTATCATAATTTCCTCTTGAGACCTTAATCCAGCCTTTTTCCCCCATGAATTTGACACCCTGTCTGCCCTCATCGAACTTAGTTATCAACATTTCAATGCCGTTGGCATAGCGATAGGTCAGGGGCCTATCACCAATTCCCGGAACAACTTCCACAGGTCCGTTTCGGTCCATGCTGAGTCCCCATTGCGCGATATCAATCATATGGGCGCCCCAGTCGGTCATTAGCCCACCCCCTGTTTCCTTATACCAGCGCCAAGCGCCCCATGCTGCTTCGTTTTTCTCAGGATTTAACGTAATCCCTGGATTTAACAGATCGTTGAAATGCAATGCAGGGATCGGTCCCAGCCATTTTTCCCAATTCAGTCCGGCAGGAAGAGTTTCTTTTGGCAGGTCGTATGGTTTTGGATGAGGATTATCTCCGACATGGACTAAAACCTGGGAGATTTTTCCTAGGTGCCCTTTTTGCACATGCATGGCTGCTGTTTGGAAATTGACTGCAGCGCGTTGCATACTCCCTACCGCCAGGACGATTCCATTGGATCGAACGGCTTTGACCAGCTCCTGACCTTCTTTGATCGTAAAGGTTAAGGGCTTTTCCAGGTAAATATCTTTTTTGGCCTTGCAGGCGTCAATGGCCATGATGCCATGCCAATGATCGGGACTTGCAATCACTACGGCGTCCACTTCTGGATTGGCCAAAAGTTCCCGATAATCTTCGTAGAGTTTTGGGGCTATGGCAGTCTGTCCTGCTTCGCTCTGATTCTTCTGAACGCGAAGTGAAAATCGCTCCCGCTTAATGGCGTAGACGTCTGCTCCTGCAACGACTTCTACACCTGGGATTTTCATGAAATTATTTAAAAGGCCCACAGCTTGTCGACCAACACCGATAAAGCCCAATCGAACGCGTTCGTTGGCAATGTTGAACAGTGGAGAAGCTGTAGAGGCAAAGCTCAGACCTGGTATTAGGCCTAGCCCTGCAGTGGTGAGAAGGCTGGCTCCAAGGAACTTTCTCCTGGAAAAAGAGGAATCACTCATGATATAGGTTTTTGGGTTATTGATTTTCAGTGATATAATCGGAATAAATTAGGCTTTTTTGGAAGGGAAGGAAAATTTTTAAAGTCTTATTTGTTTAAAACCACATGGAAGAAGATTAATGGTGCATTATGGCATGTATTGAATTGGCGATGGAATACTTTATCCTGATTCTTTGATTATCTTGATAGATAAATTCTATTGAAATGCCCAAGGGAAAGTTTTCTTGCACAAGGGAATGATAAGGCAGGCTACGTGGCCCTTTTAATCTAATTATAATCAAATTAAATGACCATTCAACAGCTAGAGTACTTAATTGCGGTAGATAAGCAGCGCCACTTTGGACATGCTGCCGAGTCCTGTTTTGTGACTCAGCCCACCTTGAGCGCGCAACTGAGTAAGCTGGAAAAAGAACTCGGAGTGATTCTCTTTGACCGAAGCAAAATGCCGGTGATTCCCACAGAGATCGGCGTGCAGATCATCGCTCAGGCTAAAAAAGTAGTGTCTGAAAGTAAGGGAATCATGGAACTGGTCGCTCAGCTTAAGGGAGATATTTCCGGCACAATCAAACTTGCGATCATTCCCACCTTGGCGCCATACCTGCTTCATCTGTTTATCCGGAAGTTTTTGGAAAAATACCCCAATGTAAAGCTTGAAGTTCAGGAAATGGTCACTGAAGAGATTGTCAAAAAGCTGAAAAATGATGAATTGGACCTTGGGATTATTGTAACGCCACTTGATGAGACAGGCGTAGTGGAAAAACCCATGTTTTACGAAAAGTTTTACGTGTACCTATCCGAGAATCACCCGCTTTTGAGTGAAAAAGAAATCCGAGGTGATCAATTGAAATCGGAAGAGCTTTGGGTTTTGCAGCAAGGCCATTGCTTCAGAGATCAGGTAATCAGTTTCTGTGATCAAAGTATGGCAGGTCATAAGAATTTCCACTATGAAAGCGGCTCCCTGGAAGGCTTGAGGAATATGGTCAATCGCTATCAGGGGGTGACTCTACTCCCTGAATTGGCAACTCATGGACTTTCGCAGGAGGAGAAAAGCCGTTTAAGGCCTTTTGCAGGAACTGCTCCAATCCGGGAAGTGAGTATTATTTTGAATCGAAGCTTCCTAAAGCAAAAATTGGTAGAACTGCTTTACAAAGAAATTACCGAAGGGATTCCGCATGAGATGACTTCAAAAGCTCACGGGAAAATTGTGCGGTTTAAGTGAACTCACTTTTTTTTGAGTATATACTGATCGGCCAATGCTCCCTCAATTCGGTGGCCGGCTTGATTCAAGTACCAAAGTTGATCTTCTCCGACTTTGAATTTGCCCGAATAATCACCAATTAGTCCTTGGAGGGTAACATTGGAACCCGATTCATCCCAAAAGAATTTGCCGGTGAAAATTTCTTCCCGAGCATCGTTTAGACCCAGGTAGTTTGTCTTGAGCTCAAAAGTACCGTCCTGATTCAGCGTTACCCAAGTTTCGATTCCCTCGCAGCTAGCACAAGGTAATGTATTGAAATAGGTTCCTGCCCAGTCTAGGGAAGTCTCGGAATTGTCGCCTGTAGGAAGCGATTGAGAAGTTTCAGTGTTTTCTGAAGGCATTGCCTCAGATTCATTTTGAGATTCTGTTGGCTTACTGCAACCCACGAAGAAAAGCGAAAATGCAAGGATATTGAAAATTGACTTTTGCATAATATTAGGTGTTGGTCAGTAATCAGGCGGGAAAATTAAAAGTCTCCCAAACCTCCAATTCAAAACATTTCCGAATTTATTTAGAGGAATAAGGAACAGTTGAATTTGGGCTAAACTCCAAACTGAGTCAGATGATGATCCAGATGCTTGTAGAATTGATTATTCCATTCCTGAGCGGTCATTGGGCCAAAAGAAAGCGATTCTTTTCCTTCGAAATGATCTCGACCCAGCGAAAGGGTATGTTCCAGATTGTTGATCAATCTGGCTTTTTCTTCTTCGAAATTCTTTCTTTCCGTGATAATAAAGGCAGGAGCAGTTCGGATGTTTTTTGAGTAAGGTACCTCATTCACCACTCCTTTTTTCACAAAAGCCTTCAACAAAAAGCGCATCAGGGTATTTGGCTTTGGGTGCTTATTGGTAAAAGCCATTTCATAGGCTACACAGCAATGGGCGAGCATTTGATCCACGGTCATTTTGCCCCAAAGTGCGGGAGACTCTGGTTTGAGTTGATTAACTCTTAATATTAATTCGGAGGTGACTTGAGGATCGAATATGTTTTTCATCAGCTTCAGAGAATTGATAGATGAAGTTAATAAATGAAGTAAAATTTACGGAAAATATTTATATAGAATGGTTTATAGAATAAACCTATTTATATTTGATCGTTGAAATTGAAAAATTTTAAAATGGAAAAAGTACTCAACAGTAAGGAATCCTTGGCTCTGATCACTTCGATGATTCGGGAAGCCAAAAAAGAGGCTGCAGGGGATGGCAGTTTTCAGTTGCTCCTTTGGGGCTGGGTGGTGGCCTTTTGCAACTTAGGCCATTTTACATTGGCAAAAGCCGGATTTGAGCAACCTTATATTATCTGGTTGCTGATCGTTCCCGCGATCATTTGGAGTTTTGCACATGAATGGAATAATCGAAAAAAATCACGAATCAAAACTCATTTGGATCAATTCCTCGGACAGTTATGGATTGGGGTTTTTGCAGCCATGTGCATTGTATTAGCCTTTATGCCAGCCTTGGATTTTCGGCATAATCCGATCATGCTTTTATTGGCCGCCGTTGGGGTTTTCGCCACCGGATCCATTATTCGTGTAAAAATGGTTCAAGCGGGAGGGATGATTTTGGCATTCGGAGCTATTATTGCCTTCCTTTTGCCTGTCAATGATCAGTATTTGGCAGGAGGGATTGCCATGATTCTAGGATATTTAGTTCCGGGATATTATTTAAAAAACCAAAAGTCGTGAGCACATTTAAACCCCTCGATCCACTTCTTCATTCACAACTTAGGTTGGCAGTCATGTCACTATTGATCGGATTGGAAGAGGCGGACTTTACTTTTCTCAAAGAAAAAACCCAATCAACTGCCGGGAATCTGAGTGTCCAATTGGATAAACTTGAAAAAGCGGGTTACATCTCAATTGAAAAGTCTTTTAGGGGAAAAAGACCCCTTACAACATGTCGGATTTCACAAGTTGGAGTGAGGGCTTTTGAAGACTATGTCGAAAATCTTAAAAACTACATTTCTTAAAAAAATTTATTCATTTAGTTTACAATATAAACCAATTTATACTATGAAAAATCTAATCATAATCTCGGTCCTAATCCTTTTAATAACGGCTTTTCAGATTCCAGCTTGGTCCCAAGTCTCGTATGAGCTTAATCTCGATAACCAGCGGAAAATGGCACCTTTATTTTTCTTCAAGGAGAATGGAAAGGCAGCGGCTGGATGATGGGTCAAGACCGAGTTCGTCAAAATTTCGAACAGGAAGAAATCATCGAAATGAAGCTAAGTGGGACGATTTTGCAGATTGAAGGAATCGGAACAGCTGAAGGAAAGGTAGTTCACCACGCTTTGGCTTTGATCCAACCAGTTGAAGAGGATGGGAAATATGAGTTTACATCCTTTTTGCAAAGCGGAATGAAAGGAACTTATCCAGCCCAGCTTGAAGGAGGTAAATTGATCTGGAATCCTACTGACCAGGTGCGCTATATCATTCAAATCAACGAACAAGGTCAATGGCATGAGATCGGAGAATACAATGCCGGAAACGCTTGGTATAAGTTTATGGAAATGACGCTGAATAAAATCAAGTAAATCTGGGTTTTTACTTCAATGCCTAATCTGAACGCGAGCTAAAAGCCTGTTTTACTTCAAAATGTAACTTTCTAGGATGGAAATGAACGGTTGGATTTTCATGAGCCTGTCCCAGAGGGACATTTGGTAGGTAAAATATGAATCAAACCTTTTGGCTGCGTTCCATCGGAACGCTTGGTAAATTTTACCAAACGTTCCTACGGAACGAACAAGCCTTAACTTGACTTCTTTTTTACCAACTAGACGTTCCTATGGAACGAGGTGATCGAGGATATGAAGTATAAAAGAGTTTGGGAAAATTCTGCAGAGAAAAGATTTCTATCCAAAAATTCTAATCCAATATCAATCGCTCAGATTTTGGATACTTGACCTCATATTGAAGCACAAGTTTTTGCTGAGCTCCAGGTGCTAATGTGATTTCCAAAGTCACGATTCCTGTTTGCGTGTCCAGGTTTCCTCTGCTTAATTCTCCAGGAGTGACGACTATATTTGAATTTATTGAGACAGGAATTTGATCTTTGACAACCAAAGTCACTGCCTGGGATTTATTGTTTTTCAAAGTGATTTCATAGCCTCGACTTTCAGTGATGTTGGAGCCGATGGTTCGTTTTTTGGAGAATTGATCTACTTTTTCTCTATTCATCACAATGGATCGATCCCGACCCAATGAGGTCTGAAGCGTGTCTTGAAGTGCCGCAACATTCAGAATCGATCTGCCGACAAATCCATCTTCGAAATACAAGTTGCTTTCCCCTTCGAGTAGACTGTATTGATTTCCAGTTTGGATTGTTAGTTTTGCCCAATCAAAATTTTGGAAAAAGGCTGCGGACATCAATACTCTCATTTCCTTTGGCATTTTCAAAATCCCGATTACCCCACAGATTTCATTCTCAAATCGAAAAACCTGATTTTCCATGACCCTTTTTCAATCCATCATCATCGCCATCGTCGAAGGCCTGACTGAGTTTTTGCCCATTTCATCCACGGGACACATGATTTTGGCTTCTGCCGCCATGGGAATTCATGAAGATGAGTTTGTCAAAACGTTTGAAATTTTCATTCAGCTCGGAGCGATTTTGGCCATTGCCTTGATGTACATCAAGCGATTTTTTAAGAGTATAGACATTTACCTGAAGCTTTTTGCAGCATTTGTGCCAACCGCTATTGTCGGGCTTTTGGCCTATCCCTATATCAAAGCCTATTTATTCAATCCGATTGTGGTATCCGTTTCCCTGATTTTAGGAGGGATTATTTTGATTCTGATCGACAAAAAAGTTGTCAATCAGAAGTCAGATCTTGATGAGGTTGAAGACATGACTTACAAAAGCGCATTTTTCATTGGACTTTTTCAGTGTCTTTCTATGGTTCCAGGTACTTCCAGAGCAGCTGCGACAATCATTGGGGGAGTTTTCAATGGCTTGGATAAAAAGCAGGCGACGGAGTTTTCTTTCCTTTTGGCTGTGCCCACCATGATGGCCGCTGGCGGATACGATCTTCTCAAGTCTGAATTGACCTTCACCGAAGGACAACTGCTTATGCTGGGAGTTGGTTTTGTGGTTGCTTTCATTGCTGCTTGGATTGCTGTGAAATTGTTTTTGAAATACGTGTCCAATCACGGATTTACTGCTTTTGGCTGGTATAGGATAGCACTTGGGATCTTGTTTTTGATCTTTATGTGGGGGACGGATTTAAGGTTATTGTAAAATAGATTTTACAATAACTGGGAGATTTTGTTTGGATTTGCTACAAAAAACTGGACAATATTTTTAAGCTTGTTTTTGATTTGATTTTATGTCGCCTGCCGCGGGGCTACTCAACTAATCAAGTGGATTTAGAAAAAAAATCCACCTGATTAGTTCGAGTTCAATTTTCTTTAAGCTGCCTTTGTTTTTGTTTTTTCTCCGAACTGCTCTGGAGTAAGGTAATTCAGGTAGGAATGTTTTCTTTTTTTGTTGTACCAGATTTCGATGAACTCAAAGATCTCGATCTGTGTCTGTCCGATGTTGAGAAGTGGGAGCTGGTATATCAGCTCTGATTTAATGATCTTAAAGAAGTTTTCTGCCACTGCGTTATCCCAACAGTTCCCTT
>NZ_FMXE01000007.1 GCF_900103735.1 Algoriphagus alkaliphilus
ACATACGGCGAAGCGAATCCGGCCCTGACCTTCAGCTACACAGGTCTGGTCAACGGAGACACGAAGGTGACGACCGAGCCAAGCATCAGCACGACTGCTACGCAAAGCTCGAATGTGGGAACGTATCCAATCACTTTAACCGGCGGTGAAGATCAGAACTACACCATCACGCTGGTAAGCGGCATGCTGACCATCGGCAAGAAGGACTTGACCATCAGGGCTGATGACAAGCAGAAAACTTACGGCGACGCGAATCCTGTCTTGACCTTTAGCTATTCAGGTTTAGTCAACGGAGACACGAAGGTGACAACCGAGCCAAGCATCAGTACGACTGCTCTTGCAAGCTCTAATGTGGGAACTTATCCAATCACACTAGCTGGCGGATCAGACGAAAACTACGAGATCACGCTTGTAAACGGGACGTTGACGATAAACAAAGCGACGCTTAAAATCGAGGCCAATCCACAGACCAAAATATTCGGTTCTGCAGATCCTGCCCTGATATTTGTAGCCACAGGCTTCAAGGGCACGGATAACCTGAGTGTACTGACGGGAAATCTTGTCAGAGCAGCAGGCGAACAGGTAGGAAAGTATGCGATCGGCTTGGGTACATTGAAATCCACTGAGAACTATCAGCTGGAGTTTGTTTCCGCACAGTTTGAAATTATCCCGGCCGAATTGATTGCCATTTCCAATCCTGACCCGATTACCACCCCATGGTCTGTGAGTCCGACCCTGCCTGCAAAGGTGACTGCGGTTACCGCAGACGGACAGGTGGTACAGCTTTCGGTTAGCTGGAATCTTGCTCCATTGAATCTGTTCAAGCGGGGCACTTACTTCCTGACCGGAGTGGTTACCCTGCCGGATGGAATTCTGAATCCTGAAGGTCTGAGGGCAATGCTAGAGGTAAGAGTTTTGGCCAAGCCAGCTCCACAGGATGTGATTTTGAGCAACAATGACTTTGATCCTGATCCGAAGAATTACTTCCAGGTGATAGGAAGCTTCACGGTGATCGATCCGATAGACAGGGAACATGTCATTACCTTAATCCCGGGGGCAGGGGATAACCAATTCTTTGAGGTGAAGAACGGAATCCTGTTCTGGAGCAGTGCCGATGAGGTTGCGGGAAGAACCCAGTTTTCGGTAGTGATCCGGGTAACGGACCGAGACGGGAATGTGATCGAAAAATCCTTTACAATCAACAGAGGACGAACCGACATTCTGGAGTTGGAAGTGTTCAACAGTTTCACTCCAAACGGAGATGGCATCAACGACACCTGGGGAGTGCCGGATCTGCGCTACTTCCGTGGAGTGAGGGTACAGGTCTTTGACCGCAACGGAGAGCGACTCTTCTACACTGAAGATGCGGATACCCGTTGGGATGGGACTTACAAGGGCAAAGAAATGCCAGTCGGCACTTATTTCTGGATCATTGAGGTGATCGAAACCGGAAATGTGAGAAGAGGGATATTAACTATTCTGAAAAATTAAATCAAAAGGGGATCAGGCAGAAAATGCCCGGTTCCACTTTAAACTCCAAAAATTTCCAAAAACAGACTAACCATGCAAAACTTCAAATATTTTCTGCTCCTTGCTTTTTGTCTTTTCTCCGGACTTACTTCTTATGGCCAGACCCGAAAGAACATCTCCCAGTTTTCCCACTTTCAGAGCTACTTCAATCCGGGTTTGACCGGCTATGAGGGTTCGACTGTGCGGGGCTTTGTGCGGAACCAATGGTCAGGATTTGAAGGGGCACCAAAGACCTTCTTCTTCAGTACCGAAATTGACTTTGGGGAAATCTCGGGAGAAATGGATCCTGCCCTGATGGGTAAGAATGCGATCTCGGTCAACCTGCTTCAAGACACCTACGGAGCCTTTCGGGACAATGAACTGATGATCAGTTACGCCAGTCGAGTTAGACTGACCGAAAACCACAACCTGAGACTGGGAGTGGGAGTCAACTATCAGACGGTACGTTTGGACGGGAACGCCATGACAACAGAAGAACAAAACGATCCGACTTTGGGACAGTATTACGGTGCCTTCTCGGACATGCAGTTTCTGGACGCCAATATTGGAATAGCGCTGACGCACCGGCAATACTACTTTTCGTACGCAGTACACCGGATCAATGGAGGAGGAGCAAGTCGTGGAGATAATTTCATGGAAGGCTACCCGGCCGAGCAGTTTATTCAGGCGGGCTTCCGGGAGGCGATCACCCCCAATCTGTCCATCATCACCAATGCTTTTTTCAGAAGCAGGAAAGATCTGCCCAATGTGGTGGAGCTGAATATCAAAGCGCTGTTGATGGACAAAGTATGGGTTGGGGCAGGCCATCGGATCGACTATGCGAGCAACTTGCAGGTGGGATTTCTGACTCAGCGGATGAAAATCGGCTACCTTTACGAATTTCCGATGGGCAGGAGCTACCTGCTTCCGGGCAGCACGCATGAATTCACTGTAGCTTTGAACCTGTTCAAGGACAACATAAAGAGCAAATTCGCAAAAGACGAGGTGCTGATCTGGTGATCACATTCATTTAGCCAAAAAAAGGAAGGAGCGATCTTTCCTTTTTTTTTACGTAGTGCTCAATCTGGCAACGTGGAAAGTTGCAACCAGAATTCCTCAATTTTGAGGATGGCTTCCAGAAATTCATCCATGTCCAGCGGTTTTTTCACATAGCTGTTGCTGTGGTTTTCATAGGCTTGGTTTACATCTTTTTGGCTGGAGGAGGTGGTCAGCATGATCACCGGGATTTTTTTAAGGGCATCATGGTATTTGATTTGCTTCAGCACCTCATGTCCGTTGAATATCGGGATATTGATGTCCAACAAAATCAAATCCGGTTTTTCAGCTTTAGTATATTCCCCCCGGCGAAACAAAAAATCCAGAGCCTCCTGGCCATTTTTGACCACACTGATTTTAGTCTTGATCTTACTTTCTTCGAATGCATCAAGTGTCAAAATAATATCTCCTTCATTATCCTCGACCAAAAGAATGTGTGCTGGTTTCATCTGTTTATATTTTGTTTTTTAATGGTCAGATGGAATGCCCTGGATAATCATTCCCCTGTGTGAGAAGCCTTTCTCATGGGTATTTCATGTATTTTTATATTTGATTACAAAGAGAAAGGTAGAGCCGGAATCTCCGTCTGATTCAACCCAAATTCGATTTTCATGTAATTTCCTGATTTTTGACATACCTAAAGCCCAAATCCCTTTCGGTCTGTATTTTGGTCAATTTTTTTGAAAATATCGAAAATTTCTTCCGGATGGTTCTAGTTATTATTTTACCCATTAGTACATTAAGGTAGAAGTAATTTCCATTATGCCATCAATTTGAGTTTATCCTAAAATTAAACTTTAGGCACTGAAAAATAGAATACAGAACCTTCTCCAAGTTTAGAACTCAGCCAAACTTTACCTCCCCAGGATTCGACCTGCTTTTTCACGATCGACAGGCCGATACCGTTTCCACCGTACTGATCCCGATTGTGCAAGCGCTGGAAAATGACAAAGATTTTACCAAAGAATTCCGGTGCTATTCCAATTCCGTTGTCTCGAACCGAAAACACCCATTCGCTTTCGGTCACTTCTACCCCAAGCTCAATTCGGGGGGCAATTCCTTCTCTGGAATATTTGATTGCGTTGTCCAAAAGGCAGTGAATCACTTGGGTGCATGGTGCCCGATAACCATCAATGACAGGGAGTGGGGAGTGGTCGATTACGACTGATTTTTCGTGAATAATTTTCTTCCGCAGGGATTTATAGTCAGCTACCAGTTGGTCAAAGTTGATTTTCACCCTATTTTCTTCAAGTTTTCCAGCCCGGGAATATTCGAGCAAATCAAGGATAATTTGCCTCATCCGTTTGGCCCCATCTGTGGCGAAATGGATGTATTGATGTGCTTTGTCATCTAGCTGTCCGCCATATTTTCGCTTAAGTTGATCCAGAAAACTGGAGATCATCCGCAGCGGCTCCTGCAGGTCATGGGAGGCGATAAAGGCAAACTGTTCGAGCTGTTCGTTGGTGAGTTCGAGTTCGTGGGCGTGTTGCTGTAAGGATTTATTCAGCCCGAGAAGCTGCTTTTCATAATTCTTCCGCTCAGTAATATCTATCACAGCCCCAACCATTCGAATGGCTTTTCCTCCATCATCTCTAATGACAACACCTCTGTCAATGACATTTGCAAATGTGCCATCATTTTTCCGAAAACGGTACTCAGCCATCCAATTGGTTTGATTTGGTTTTTCTATCGCATCCATAATACTCTGAAGCACCTGTTCTTGGTCATCCGGATGAATGTTTTGAGTCCAATCTTCGATGGGTGTTAAATTTACATCCACCATATGTCCAAATAATCTTTTAAATCCGTTTCCCAAGAAAAGTGAGTTATCTAATAAATTCCAATCCCAAATGGCATCATTGGTTGCTTCGGCAACTTTTTCGAAACGTTCGTTGGCTTGAACTAAGCTGATATCCGCTTGCTTTCGAAGGGTTATATCTCTGAAATAAAAAGTAAGACCTTCCTTTGAAGGATAAACGGTTACTTCAAACCATTTATCAAATGCAGGGTCATATTCTTCAAAATTAATGGACTCACCAGTAGCCATCACATGATGAATATTTGTGTGAGAAGGGAGTGATACAGCCTCCGGGAATTCCTCCCAAATGTTTTTACCTAATATTTCTTCTCTATTGATACCCAGTAAACTCTCGCATTGTTTGTTCCAATATCCTACCACCCAATTTTTGTCAACCGTAAAAAAAGCATCTCCGATACTTTCCAGTATTTTGTTTTTTTCTTCCAGCGTTCTTAATACTTGTTCTTCAGCAATCTTTATTTTTGTTATATCAAACCTAATGGACAGATATTGATAGGATATATTTTTTTCATCTAAAAACGGGAAAATTGAAGTATATACCCAATAATAGGAGCCATCTTTCGCCATGTTTTTTATTTCCCCTTTCCACACCTTGCCTGATGATATGGTTTTCCATAAGTCCTTAAAAAATGCCTTTGGATGATGTTTGGAATTGATTAACTGATGTGTGTTACCAATTAACTCCATTTCCGAATATTGTGATAATTTGCAGAAATTATCATTTACCTCGGTGATTACACCATTTTTGTCAGTAATTGCGATAATCGCAGATTGATCTAATGCACTTTTAAATGCCTCAAGGGTTTTTAGGGTATTGTGTAATGTTATTTCATTTGCTTTTCGTTTATGAATATCCTGAAAACTACCATAGATCCGGTGGCATTTTCCAACTGCAAATTCCGCATTGCCAATGGCACGTACCCAACGCTCTTTCCCCTTGGCTGTAACCAAGATGGCTTCAAAATCAAACGTTACCTCTGACTGGATGCATTTATCAATAGCGCCCTGAACCATTTCACGGAAATCTTCCCTGTAAAACAATATTGCATTCTCCAAATTGGGAATATATGACTCAGGGTCTGTTTCGTGAAGTTCATGAACCATTTCAGACCAATACACTTTACCCTGCAACAAATCTACCTCCCAGCTGCCAATTTTTGCTATAGAATTGACCTGACGATTCAATTCCCTGAGTTTCTTTTCCTCAGTGATGTTTTTTGACGCAGCGTAAATTAATCCATCCTCCACCGATGGGCTACAAGTCCAGCTTAACCAAATAATGTTACCTGATTTGGTTATGCACCGGTTTTCGAATTTGAAGGTGGCTTCTCCCTCACTCAGTTTCATCACTTCAATGGCGGAGATGTCTTTGTCCTCGGGATGTACAAACTCATCGAAGGAATGGCACAAAAGCTCTTCCTCACTGTAGCCAAGGGCCTTACAGCCTGCTTTGTTCATTCTGAGAAATCTTCCCTGGAAATCTAACTGGCACAGGATTTCAGGGATAGATTCGTATATGTGATGTAAGTCATTTTCGAGTTTCTTACGGCTTATTTCTGAACCTATAAATCGTTCGAGCTGTTCAAATACTTTTACATACTTTTTTAGGTAATTTATTTCTTGTTGTGAACCAACCACTAAAACGCCAATAACTTTTTCATTGAAGATTAGAGGGATCGTCAATGCCGTTTCAATACCGGCCTTTTTAGCGGCATCTTTTCTGGTAAAAGCATCATTTTCACTAAGATTCTCCCATAATATGCTGGATTTTTTAAGCCAAACGATTCCCGGTGCCTCCTCCGCTAAATTGAAAGAGGTGACTTCTTTACTCCATTCATCGAAAATTCCGGCATTGGATGTGGTGGGTATATGTGCAATTAATTGAAGTTGGTTTCTTTCAAGATTGGGCAGCCACAACTCTACAAAATCGAAATTGCCATATGAACTAACAGTTTTGCAAAGTTCATTAACCGAAGTTATTAGGTCATTTTCAATACTAAAATTTAAACTGATTTTATTTAAAAGTTCTTTTTCCAGCTCTTTGTTCTTTTGCTCGGTCACATCCCGTTCTATGGCTATCCAATGGGTGTACCATTCCATCTCGTTTGCAACAGGAGAACTAGAAAAGTTGATCCAGAACTCCTCTCCGTTCTTTTTGTAATTGATGACCGTGCACTCACAACTCTCCCAGTTTCTAAGTGCCTTGCCAATCCTTGCCAATTCTTCTTTGTTGGTATTGGGCCCCTGCAAAATCCGGGGGGTTTTTCCAATTACTTCTTCAGCTGTATAGCCAGTCATTTTGGTAAAGGCCTCATTCACATAGATGATCCTGTTTCCCGGTTCGTCGAAGTGCTCTGCTTCTGTAATTAGTAGTGCATCTTTGGTATTGGTAATGACCCTTTCGAGCAGTCGAAGTTCTTGCTCTTCAAGTTTTTGAGCAGTGAGGTCTTGGACAGTTCCCTCAAAAGCGATAGGAATACCATGCTTGTCCTTTACCATTCTGCCAATTGCGTGGATCCAACGGATACTGTGGTCAGGGAGAATTATCCGGTGGATAATATCCACATTTTTTTCTCCTGAGTGTATCGTACGATCATTCTCTAGGTCAAATGCCTCATGATCCTCAGGATGGATGGTTTTGAGTAGATTTTCAAAATTGATTTCAAAACTGTCTTTTTGTCTTCCCCAAATTTTATAAACTTCATCTGTCCAGGTTATAGACTGAGATTCTAGTTCGAATCTCCAATAGCCTAATTTGGCAATGGCCGAAGCTGCTTTTAGTCTTTCTTCTGATTCTTTGATGAGTTGAGTTTTTTTTTCTTCCTCTGTAACGTCCAGGCAAATCGCCAAAATGCATTTTTGGCCATGAAAATCAACTTTATGTCCGTTGATTTTCATTCTGATTTTTTCATGGTTTTTTTTCTGATGGGTAGATATCCCGAAGTAAATATTCCCATGCTGTGAATCAATATCGATATGCGGTGCTACCAATTTTGGAATCTCCTCTTTAGGGTAGAGGCCTTTTATCGTCAGTTTTAAAAATTCATTGCGGGAAAAGCTATATTGCTGGATTGCTGCTTCATTAACATCCAGAATTTCGAAAGTGCTTACATCATATACCAATTGTGGAAGAGGGCTCAAATAAAAAAGGCTGCTATAATCTGTCATTTTAGCTTCCATAGTAAATAGTTTGGGTGTACTTTTTTGATTTTCAACCTTCTTTGTACTTATCAATTGAACAAGGTATTCGATTTAAAGGTGATTAATAGATGATATTGAATTTGTTTAAAAAATATTTTTCGGGATATAAAGTTATAAAGTTTTTTTTTTCTTGATTAAGTACAATTTCGTGAGTTCTTGAAAATAATTTTGTAAAAGAAAAATAGTTGAAAAATCGAGAAATTGAATTTACAAGACAAGGCGGTTGTCGGTATGCCCACCCCCCTTTTTTTTTAAAAAAAAATGGAGGGGAGATTATCTGGGAAGTGTAAAATAGAAGGTGCTTCCTTTTCCCGGTTCTGATGTTGCGCCGATTGTCCCGCCATGGATTGCAAGAATCCGCTTGCAGGCAGATAGGCCTATGCCTGTTCCGGGTATGCTGTCATGAGAATGCAGGCGTTTCATAAAACCAAATACTTGATCGGCTAGATCTTCTTCGAATCCCATCCCATTGTCCTTTACAAAGACCCTGATTTCATCATTTTTTTCCTCAAAGGCCACTCGTATTACTGGGTCGCTTTCCGATCGGTATTTGATGGAATTTCCAAAAAGGTTCTGAAAAAGACGGGCCAATTGAAGCTTATTTCCGATCACCATCGGCAATTCGGGGATGGTGATGACCGCATTGCTTTCTTTTACTTGATCGTCAATCATCTCCAGTCCGATTTCACAGGCTTCATTCAAGGAGAATTCTTCAAACGGCAACTCTTCACTGTCGATTCTGGCATATTCAAGAAGGTCGCCGATCATCAATTTCATCCGTTGCGCATTTCTTTTTATGAGTGAAAAATATTTGGTCACCTCACTGTCTACAGGAAAATGTCCTTTTTTTTCCGACAATCCGATCAAGCCGGAAATGGTACGAAGTGGTGCCTGAAGATCATGAGAGGCGATAGAAGCAAATTGTTCCAGTTCCGCATTGATTTGTTTGAGGCGTTGAATTGTTTGTTCGGCTTCTTGCCTTGCTTTGATCAATTCCAATTCATAGCTTTTTCGCTGGGTAATATCCAGAATGGAGAACCTGAAATAGGTTTCAAGTGCTGATTGATCATGAATGCGACTTGCATTGACTAAAGTGGGGAGCTTGATAGATGCTTTGCCTTTGAGTTCGATATTTATTTCTGAGATTTCACCCTGCATTAGCAGCATGGGCATCATGTGAGTTTCAAAATAAATTTTCCCTCCCATATCCAGTAAATCCTGAAATGATTTTTGGAGGAGGATTTCCTCCCATTCATAACCTAACCACTTGAGCAATGTGGCATTTACATTTACAATAAGTCCGTCGGCGCGTACGGTCATATAGCCAAAAGGTGCATTTTGGTAAAGATCTTCTGCGTTTTCCAAGAATGGCTGAGTATTCAAGGTCTAGGTGGTTAGGTAAGAACGTATGCTCGATATAACCTGATCGGGAGCGGTAAGGTGCGGACAGTGACCGGCGCTATTCAAGAGTACGTATTTACTATCAGGTATTTTTTTATGAACAAATTCTCCAACCCGGACAGGAGCGATCACGTCTGGATGACATTGGATAATCAAAGTCGAGGTACAAACCCTTGATAAATCCTCCCTGTTGTCTCCAAGAAAGGTCACCTTGGCGAAGTGCTTGGCAATGTCCGGGTTCATAGCACAAAAGCTATTCTTCAATTCTTCAGAATATTCCGGCAATTCCGGATTTCCGATGATCACCGGCGCGATAAAGCTTGACCAGCCCAGATAATTGCTTTCTAAGGTTGCTATCAATTCATCTATATCCTTGTAGCTGAAGCCACCGAAATATTCATTATCGTTGATGTAGCAGGGGGAAGGCCCAATCAAAATCAGTTTTTCATAAAGTTCGGGCCGATCAGCGGCAGCAAGTACTCCAATCATACTGCTCACAGAATGTCCCACAAAAATCACTTTTTGGAGATCAAGAGAATATAAAATTTCATTAAGGTCCTCAGCGTATCCTTTGAGCGAACTGTATTTTTCAAAATCGTACGCGCTTTGATCTGAGTTGCCGGAGCCAACATGATCAAACAAAATAATCCGGTAATCTTTTTCAAAAGCTGGAGTGATAATTCGCCACATTTTCTGATCACAACCATAACCATGGGCAAAAACAATTGCTTGGGTACCTTTTCCGAAAATTTTTACATTATTCCTTTTTGTAATGGCAATACTCATGAATGGGTTTATTCAGATAAAATGTTCTAAGAATTCCAGTAGGGAATTTTGTCGGCAAAGAGAGGCAATGGTAAATTGATCCTTGGATTATTTAAATCAATTTTAAGGTCGGTTTAAATTACTTGATTTGAGTTAGTTAACCAATAGTTTTTTCAGTGAAATTACCGTCATAAATCTATATGCCCGTTCAGTTAGCTCAACTTTTGGGCCTTTTTTGATAGGTGAAAATTCAAGATGAAGGATTTAAAGGCATTTTCAAACCAAAAAGTGTCTATTGAAAAAAAACGGGGAATCCTAAACTCTAAAAAGCCTTCAACTCATGCAATAGGTCCCGTTTGGTAATGATTCCTCCTTTTCTCCAGAGAATTTTCCCTCGCTTGAAGAGGATGTAATGCGGGATCGACCGGATTGCAAACTGTTGGGTAAGTTGGGGATGTTTATCCACATTCAGTTTAAGTAGTTTGATTTTACCGCCAAGTTCATCCAAAACCTCCTCAAGGATTGGAGTCATCGTTTGGCAAGGGCCACACCAATCTGCGTAGAAATCCACTAGCACAGCGTCCTAGCTTTTGGAGATGATGTCTTTTGGGTTCTTTTTGGACATAGATGAGATTTTAGACACAAGATGCTAGATCCAAGAATTAGGATCCAAGATATTGGAATAAGACGAGGGACGGGCGATCCAAAAACTATTAAGCAACACAAAATAAAGGCTGCCTTTCGAAAAAGACAGCCTTTGGGAATTTTAGTTGATTTGCTACAATTCGATAACTTCCAACAGCTTGGTCTACAACCCTGGTCTTTGGACTATTTTCTATTGAGTCCGGTGGTAATCCTTGTAATTAGTTTCTGGCGGGAGCTCCTGCCGGAGGCGTTGGCATTTTAAGGCCAAGTTTTGCCACCACCAGCTCAGTGAATTTGTCTTCTTCTTTGGTGTAAAGCAAAATCGGAGACTGACCTGCTGTCTCTGCGAAGACATGCGTGTAGTTGTTTTCAACGGCCACAGCATTGATCGCATTGATGACCTTGGTTTGTACGGGCTCCAACAATTCGCCCAACTTTCGCTGGTAAGATACCTGGGCATCCTGCTCATACTTCTGAAGATCATTCTGAAGTTTTGTCAATTCGGCTTCTTTTGCAGTCCTTGCCTGCTCGGTCATGGATGGAGCCGCCTGCTGATAGGCCTGGACCTGTCTTTGGAAGTCAGCGGCCTTGGTTTGGATATTGGTTTGCAGTTGAGTCTGGTAATCCTGGATATCTGCACCGATTTGTTCCATTTCAGGCATTATGTCCATGATAAATTCCACACTCGTATAGCCGATTTTTACATCTTGAGCCTGAGCTGCAAATCCTACGAATAGCAATGCTACTGCTGATAGGATAACTTTAACTTTCATCATTTGGTGTTTGTATTTAATTGTTGTCTTCAATTCCCAATTCGTCCAGGACAAACTCAGAGTAGTCGTGTCTTGGATCAGTATAGATTATGGCCGAAGGGCCTGCTGCCTTGTCAAACAAAAGGCCCAGGTTATTCCGCCTCGAAACGCGTTCGATCGCTTCGTAAATCTTAGACTGCAGGGGCTGCAGCAGTTCTGCCTGCTTCTGGTAATACACCCCGTTTATTCCAAAGATTCTATTGTTAAACTCTTGCGAGGCCTTTTGCTTCGCTTTGATTTCTTCAAGCCTTTGCCTGTACATTTCTTCTGTCAATAATACCTCCTCTGCCTTCAGCTGAGTGGTCATTTCTTTTATCTCCTGATCCAAACTTTGTGCCTCTTTCTTCCATTCTGTGCTGAGCTTCAAAAGCACATCCTGTATGACTTTGTAGTCCGGATGCTTATTCAGGATGTATTCGGTGTCAATGTATCCGCTCTTTTGAGCAGCTAAAGGGCCTCCTTGTATCAGAATGAGGAGCAAAAGTACAATTTTCAGTGATTTATCCATGTCTTTGGCTTGTTTTCAGTGAGTCATTATTGAGTTAATACCAAGCTTTATTTTTTGCATAAATTAACTAAACGTGCTACTGAAATCAAGATTATCTGAATTGCTGACCAATAGTAAAGTGAAACTGTGGACCGCTTCGGTTCAAAGATCCCGGAATCCGATCAAATCCATAACCCCAGTCTACACCCAGCAGTCCAAAGGCAGGCATAAATATCCTTGCACCCATTCCTGCGGATTTTTTCAAATCATAGGGGTTGTAATCTTTGTAGGATCCCCAGTTGTTTCCGGCTTCAGCGAAAGCAAGTAGAAAGATTGTGGCAGAGGGATTGGGAGACACCAGGAACCTGATTTCAGTGACGAATTTATTGTAGACTACCCCGCCATAAGGATCTGGATTGGCCGTCCCTCGGGTAGCTCTACCGGGTGTGATAGATTGGTTCTCATAACCTCTAAGTCCAATGATTTCCTGGCCTAAGGCAAAGTTATTGAAGGTCATCCCGTCACCACCCATTACGAATCGCTCCAAAGGAATGATTCCGATTTTGTTACCATAAGAGCCCAGGAAGCCCATGTGTACTCTGGCACTTGCAACCCACTTGGTAGATCCCAGGAGCGGGGTGTAGAACGAAGCATCAAGCATCCATTTATGGTATTCCAGCCAGTTGTATTTTTGCTGATCTGTGGACTCTCCATTGATATTCTTGTTGAGCGAAGAATAAGGCGGGGTTAAGGCTGTAGAAAGAATAATGTTGGATCCCAATCTTGGATAGATCGTGTTGTCCACGTTATTTCTTGCTATTGTGGTGTTTAAGGTGACACTTTTCGAGTTTCCCGAAGGATAGCTTAGTCCAAAGGATGTTCCGAACTGGTCAAACACATAGTTTTGGAATCGCACTGAATTGCTAATGCTGAAGTAGTCATCAGGCCAAGTCACTCGCTTCGCAAGTCCAAGTGTCACGCCGGTAATCTTGAAGAATCCCAAAGAATTACCAAAATTGTTGCGGTTGAGGAAATCGACTTGCCTTTGAATGGAATGGTTGAAGGAAAAACTCAAAGCATTAGGTTTTTTGCCGCCAAACCAAGGCTCAGTCAAGGACAGGGAGTAGTTTTGGAAAGTTTGACCATTTGCCTGTACTCGGAGTGAAAGTTTCTGACCATCCCCTACCGGAAGCGGATCCCACTTACTGAAATTTCCAATATTTTTTATGGAAAAGTTGTTGAATACTAAGCCAACCGTACCGACAAACCCAAAGAATCCACCCCAACCTCCGGATAGCTCAATTTGATCATTTGGTCTTTCTTCCAATTCGAAAGTGATATCAACAGTTGCCGCCTCAAAGTTTGGTTTGAGATCGGGATTGATTTTTTCAGGGTCAAAATATCCCAGCGTTGAAAGTTCACGGATGGTTCTCACCAAATCCTTTCTACTAAACTTTTGACCAGGTAGAATTCGGATTTCCCGCATGACCACGTGATCAGAAGTTCGGTCGTTGCCTTTGATGTTTACGCTGTTTACGGTGACTTGGGGGCCTTCAAAGATTCGCATTTCCAGGTCAATGGAATCCCCGACTACATTAATCTCTACCGGATCAATGGAGAAAAACAAGTATCCATTATCCTGATACAGTGAACTCACATCATCTCCCTTTTGGGGATCATAATTCAGACGCTTATCCAGTTTTTCTTTATTGTAAACTTCTCCCTTTTCAATCCCCAGTTTCGCAAGAAGAACTGACCTCGGATGAATGTAATTGCCTGTGAATGAAATGTTTCGGTAATAGTATTTTCGGCCTTCTTCAACCGCGATGTCAATGTTGATTTTGTCTTCTGAGAAACTGTAGACTGAATCATCCAGGATTTTAGCATCACGGAAACCGCGGCTATTATAGAAGCTGATTATATTGTCTTTGTCGTTTCTGTATTCTTTGGGGATATATTTTGATCCACTGAAAAAGTTAAGCTTGAAGTTTTTGTTGATATAGCTTATCGTCTGTTCTTTTGAGACGGTGTCTGTATGAAAAATTGTTTTTTTGATGCTTTCAGCATCAGCCTCTACAATTCTGGTATGGATATCCTTGAAAATCGCAACCCGTGCCTGTTCCTTGGTTTTTTTCAATTTTTTCTTCAACGTACCATCAGCTATTTCCTCATTTCCGTAAAATTGGATTTCATTGATTTTGACTTTGGAATTGATATCGATATCGAATCGAAGTTTGACACTGTTGGGAAGTGTGGTATCCCGGTCCTGGTAGATTTTGACATCGGTATTCAGGTAGCCTTTGTCGAGGTAATATTTTTCGATGTTTCTCTTGGCGGTATTGAGTACGTCATCGCGGACGACGCGACCTCTAATATTTACTTTATCGCGGAGTTCCCCCTCTTGAGTTTTATTGATGCCATTAAACTCCACCCGTGAAAATCTCGGACGCTCGGCGAGGTCCAGCAACAAGTAAATATCCTCGCCTTCGATTTTTGTCACCAGGATTTTCACATCCCCGATGATTCCCTGCCTCCAGAGCTTTTTCAAAGCATTTGAGATGGCATCTCCAGGGACATCTATTCGGTCATCAACTTTTAGTCCTGACAGTGAAATGATTGCATTTTCATCCAGCGTGGTCAGGCCCATCGCTTTGATTTCTGCTATTCTGTATTTCTGAGGTTTGGCATAGTTCAGCTCCAGAATATCAACAGGTTTAGAGGAGGCGTAGCGACTTTGCCCTAGGCGAATCTGGGAATAAGCCGATGCAGACCATATCAAACACAACAGGATTAATAAACTTCTTTTCATATAATTATAATTTGACCTTAAAGGCCACACGAGCCTGGCTGAGGCAGCCAGACTTGATTTCACCAATTACTCAAGGTTTAACTTGCTCCCCGGTCTTACCGAATCTTCTTTCACGCTTCTGATAATCTTCCACAGCGGCATAGAGGTGTTCTGCTCTGAAATCAGGCCATAATACCGGTGTAAAGTACAGTTCGGTATAGGCCAGTTGCCAAAGTAGAAAATTACTGAGTCGATACTCACCGCTGGTTCTGATCATCAGCTCAGGATCCGGAATTCCGGCCGTTTCCAAGTGATCAGCGATAGTTTGTTGCGTAATTTCCTCAGGTTTCAATTTGCCTTCAGAGACTTTTTGAGCAATGCGTTTGGTAGCTTGAGTGAGCTCCCACTGTCCACTATAACTAAGTGCCAAAATAACCGTGAGGCCGGTGTTAGTTTCTGTTTGCCTTTGGGCTTCGGCCAGTTTCTCGTAAGCGGATTTGGGCAGACTTTCCACATCTCCAATGGATCTTAATCTGATGTTGTTTTTCATCATGAGTGATACCTCATCAATAATCGTTTTCACCAGCAATTCCATCAGTGCCTTTACCTCATCTTGAGGGCGGGACCAATTCTCGGTTGAAAATGAAAACAGGGTGAGGTATTTTATCCCTAAGTAGTCAGCTCCTTCGATCGCATCTTTTACAGCCTGAATTGCGTGGCGATGCCCGAAGATTCTCATGGCACCTTTCTTTTTGGCCCAACGGCCATTGCCGTCCATGATTATTGCAAGATGTCTTGGGATTCTTGTTGGGTCTAATTTTTCCTTCATTCCAATGGGTCAGGTACCTACATTTTTGGAGGAACAAAAATGCTATTTCTTTTCCAATAATCAGGGCTAGCCCTCAATTAATTAATAGGCATAGCACTTAACATTGGCAATAGTATAGCTCAGTGTGAATCCAAGAAAGTAGTACCAATCTTTTGTGTTGGGGTTTCCGAAGTTTACCCCATATGGTGGTGTTTGGCCAGTTGTTGGATCGGTAGGTTGTTGATAGCGTGGTATAGCCGGAAGTGTGCTGTCAATTTTGTCCAGAAAGTCTGTCATGGTAGGCCTAAATCCTAGTTCTGCAGCTAAAGTCCAACGATCATTCAATCTGTACTTGACACCTCCTCCGAATGGTATAACAACTGAGCTCAAGTTATACCGTTCTGATACTACAAAATCGTAAACATTTCCTTTCATTATGAAATGGGAAAAACCCAATCCAAAGAATGCATAGGGAGACCACCTAAATTCGGAATCATTTCTTAGAAAATCCAAGAAATTAAATTCCATCACGGCACTGCCTTCGATGACCCCTCCTCTGAATCGACCGTCCCTTATTCGAGCGGCAGGGTCTATTGGCCTTAGGCTGTCTTCTGCCTGAAGTATCGAAGAACTAAGTGCGACTCTTAAGCTCCACACATTGTCAAAATTTCTCTTGCCAAACAACGTGCCTTGAAGTCCAATTTGACGGGGATCAATTCTCCTTATCATATCTCCGGTGTAAGTTCCTACGCCAAGTCCTCCACCTATCTCATATTTTTGAGCATTGACGGGAATAATATAGCCTGTCAAAACAAGTATTAAAATAAGTAAGTTTTTGATAATGTTTGAGTTGATCTTTTTCAAGACGATGCAAGTTATGAAGTACCTAACGTTTAAAAAACGCCCTATGGTATTTGACGGGTTAATTAATGTTAAGCTCTATTCGGCTAAAATTCAGTTTCTCATGTCAAAACCCCAATTCAGTTTTTGTCTCAGGGTGTCAAAGAAATGATAATGCGGCAATTTGACCAATTTTGCTGAAAACAGCTCTTTTTTTACGCTTAGTTTTATTTCGGAAGAAATAGAAGTGGATCTTGAATCCAATGAAATCAGGAACTTTTCGGTACGGCCTTCGATCTCAAAACTGATTTCGGATTCATCTGACACAATAATTGGGCGGACATTCAAATTGTGTGGACTCACAGGGGTGATTACAAAGCTCTTTGCTCCTGGAGTGATCAATGGTCCTCCGCAACTCAAGGAATAGCCTGTAGACCCGGTAGGTGTAGAGACAATCAAGCCATCTGCCCAATAGGAATTGAGGTACTTCCCGTCAATATAGGTATGGACTGTAATCATCGAAGAGGTGTCACGCTTGTGAATGGTAAATTCATTCAGGGCGAAATTTAATCCATTGAAAAGTTTACGACTCGAGTGTAATGAAATCAGGGAACGCGATTCAATTTGAAAATTGCCGTTGGCAAGGTGCTCGATGGCTTCACTGATCCGATCTGTGGCAACGGTGGCGAGAAAGCCCATTCTGCCGGTGTTTAGTCCTAAAATGGGGATTTCAAGACTTCCTACCAAGCAGACAGCATCCAACAATGTACCATCCCCACCGATCGAAATCAAAAAGTCCACAGCTTTGAGTTCTTCCTGATTTTCAATAAGCCAATAGCTCAAGGTTCTATTACCCGACATTTTCAATGCCCTGTCCAAAGGTTCCGTAACCAGAATTTCGATCTGATGTTTTTTAAGTTCCCGAAAGAGTATTTCGATGTCAGCTATGTATTCGGCTTTCAATGCAAGGCCGTGCAAGGCGATTTTCATGTGGTTAAAATTGTTTTTTAGCGGTCACATAGCCTGTCCCGATCTTTCATCGGGAGAATGCCCTTATAAACATTTCCCTTTGTGAGAAGCCTTTCACATAGGCGTTTCATACCTCAAATATCTAAAAATCTCAGCAAGTTACCGATTCGATCTTCCTCACTTCCAACTCCCGTCTCCTCTTGGTAATGGTCGATTATCCGATAGCCAAAACGCTCCAATGTTGCTTTTACGTGCCGGAGTTCAGGTTTATCGAGTTTAAGGGTTAATTTGATTTTGCTGTCGTCCAGTGGGTCATTCGTTATGAATGAGCTGAGAATTTTGGTGTTTTCGGACTCCACCAATCTTGATATTTCAGACAAATGGTAATCGGTCATATTTAAGGAAAGAATCAATACACTCCCTTGAGACTTGATGGATAGACTGTCTGCGAAGGCAGAAATTGCATCTTCCATTGTTATTACTCCTAAGTAGGCGTTTTCCCTGTCAATCACTGCTACGAGATTTGACTGGTTTTCAGATGCAACCCGAAGTACGTCGTAAATATGCTTATCAGAATAAACCCAACAAGCTCCACCCTTTAGACCAATGGCACCAATCAATTGTTCGGGCTGATTCAATTCGAAAATCATCTCATCTCTGATGAATCCCAGAAATCTCCCTTGATCCGTGACCGGAAGCGCATCGATCCGAATTTCTTCCATCCATGCCAAAGCCTTTCCTCCCCGATCAGAAAGTTTGAGGGGCGGAATGAGACTATTAATGAATTCGTAGGCTTGCATGTAAGAAAGTTAGGCAATGATATCACAACACAAAACGCTTTCTTAGGTATTCTTGTTTGTTTGCGCATTTTTGTAAGCAATCAGAACACAAAATAGTTGGCTAAAATACCCAGTCCAATACCTGTCAGAATGATTACCGGGGAGGATATTTTGGTGAATTGGAGTACTGAGTAAGTACCCAAAATAAACATGATATGGAGGCCATTTGCCTCAAGAGGCTCAAATAGTAGATATGCAGCAGCAATCAACATTCCGCATGAGACAGCATTGATGCCTTCCAATGCAGCTCGGACAGGCCTGTAAAGTTTGAGTTGATCCCAAAATCGAATAACAAAAAATATTAGAAATATTCCGGGCAGAAAAATTCCCGCAGCGGCAATCAATCCTCCCATCAGGAATCCCGACAGACCAAACTCTCTCATAGACAGCGCACCAACATACGATGAAATAGAAAAAGTAGGGCCAGGAATTCCCTGTGAAATGGCATATCCGGTCAGGAATTCCTCTGAACTTAAAAAATGCTTGAAGTCCACAAATTCAGTATAAAGATAAGGAACTAGCACTTGACCTCCTCCGAAAATCAAACTGCCGTTGCGGTAGAAGTTTTCGAAAAGTAAGATGGGTTGATACTTTGTGATCGCACCTGCTACAGCTGCCAAAATCAAAACTCCGGCCCAGAGGTAGAAATTTGCCCATTTGATCTTCAGCGGCTTGTCCTCCTCCACTTTAGGTTGGTTTTTGTATTTGACGGAAGTACTCAGTCCTCCAAGAATCAGCATTATGGGAAAAATGTAAGGAGAGCTGTAAAAGAAAGAGACAAAGGCCGAAATCAACATCAAAATCATCGCTTCGGAACTTTTTACCATTTTGCTGATGGTTTTTTGCGCAGCAAAAATGATAAATCCGATAGCCATCGGCTGAATAAACCGTGCGAAGTCCAATGCACCGAGAGTGTTTTCCTGTAAAAAATTGATTACTATAGCCGTGGCTATCATGAGGAGAGTGGCAGGAAGAATCCAAACCAATAGTGCCAAATAGGCTAAATTGGGTCCGCCAACCCGAAATCCAATTGCAGAGACCAACTGAGTAGAAGAAGGACCCGGGAGAATATTGCACAGGGCATTCAATTCCCAAAGTTCTTCTTCAGTGATGTATCCCCGATTTTTCACCATTCGCTCCAACAGCATGGCCAAGAAGGCTTGTGGCCCTCCAAATGCCGTGATGGAGAGCGTGAAAATGTCCTTTAGGAACACATTGTATCGGACTTGGCGGACCGACATGTTATTTTTTCAAACCCAATTCACGAAGTCTTTCATCCAAAAACTCACCTGCGGTGACATCGGTAAATTGCTTTGGATGGGTTTCGTCAATACAGCTTTCCAGACAGGTGAGATCCATTTCAGATCTTGGGTGCATGAAGAACGGAATGGAATACCGACTCGTGTGCATCATTTCCCGCGGTGGATTTACCACACGGTGGATGGTAGATTTCAGTTTTTTGTTTGTCAGACGCTCCAGCATATCTCCTACGTTTACGACTAGTTGGTCGGGAAGAGCAGTGATTGGGATCCATTTGCCGTCTTTTCTCAACACTTGCAATCCATCAGCACTTGCACCCATCAAAAGCGTGATCAAGTTGATATCTCCATGTTCTGCCGCACGGACCGCATCCGCAGGTACCTCATCCGGATTTTCGATTGGGAAGTAATGGATTTGTCTCAAGATGGAATTGCCGTAGGCTACTTTATCTTCAAAGTAATCTTCTGGTAATTCCAGATTCAAGGCGATAGCCCGAAGCATTGCTTTACCCGCATTTTCCAAGGTTTGATAGGCTTCTATTGCATCATTCTGGAATCCCTCAATTTCGGAAGGCCAAAGATTTTCAGGATATTCGTTTTTGACAGAATCCGTGTCAGGGATAAGACTTGTCTCTTGTCCCACATGATAAAACTCCTTCAAATCTCCCGTATTTCTTCCTTTTGCATGTTCTTTTCCCTTGCCGGTATAGCCTCTTTGATACCCGATCTCGGGTTTTTCGTACTTCTTTTTTATTTCATCAGGGAGTGTAAAAAAAGCCTTGATTGAATTATAAAGTCTGTCTTGCAAATCCTTGGAGAGTCCGTGGTTTTTTATAGCTACAAAACCGATGTTCTGATAGGCCGCACCCAATTTTTTCACGAAAGCTGTTTTTTGTTCTGGGGTTCCAGCGGTAAAATCTGCCAGATCCAGACTTGGGATTTCATCAAATAGGATGTCCATTTATTTTATTGTTTAGTTGAATTGTCAATGTAATTCTTCAAAATTAAATATCTTTAAACTCAATTTGGATTGAGTTATGAAGAAAATCCTATTTCTAAGTCTTTTTGTCGCTTTATTTTCATTGTCTTGTTCCGAAAGCAAGCGGAAAATAAATGAGTCGGTAGTGGATCATACAGGAGATTCAGTGGCTATAGATTCAACTACTCCTAGAGTTACATTTTTCCAATATGAAGACTCTACTGCATTTCCTGATGCTATGCTTGAGTTATATACGCCCTTAGGCAATCAAGTATTTAGGCCGGGCAAAGTCCCATTTGAATTCAATATCAAGAATTTTCCAGACTTAAGACGACTTCCTTCAAATCCGCAGCTTTTTCTGATATTCAATGGAGGCGATCCGATAGGTTTTTTTTCTCCAATATTTCAGCGCGAACTCACAGAGGGAACGTATCGAGTAGTAGGATACTTGGTCGATGCTGAAGGTCATGTCTTGAAAAGCTTTGGCAATTATGTTGATCGTGATTTTATTGTGGGGGACTCAAGGCCCTTCCCCTATTCTGCTGAGCCATATCTAGCATTGAATTTTCCTCGAAATGGACAAATTCTGGTTTCGGGTGAAGAATTGATCATTGATTTTTTGGTTTTGGGCGGGGATATGAAACTCGACAGGCTCAAAGTCCAAATTAAAATAAATGAATACGCCTACGAAATAGATCACATGGCACCTGTTCGGGTTACCAACTTACCCAAAGGTGACTATCGTGTAAGTGTAAAACTATCCCGAGCAGATGGAAAAGAACTGGAAGGGCCCTTCTCCTCTGTGACCAAGACGGTCTATGTCCGATAAGTCCTTATCTTTGGACACCAAATCAATGATTTATTCATGCTTTTAGTTAATCAAATCCGGGAAAATTATGCCGGTGTTCTTGCCGGATTACAAAAAAGAAATGTTCACAATGCCCCGTCAATTCTTGATCAAGTCATCGCTTTAGATGATTTGAGGAAATTGACGCAAGTGCAACGTGATCAGATCCAAGCCGAAGCCAATACGATATCCAAACAAATCGGAATCCTCATGAAAGAAGGCAGGGCTGAGGAGGCCGTTGCGATTCGTGAGCGGACTACCCAAATTAAAGAACATATCAAGGATTTGGAAGAGCAGTATTCCAAAACTGAGGAGGATCTAAAGGCCCTGCTTTACATTATTCCCAATGTGCCGCATAGTTCTGTTCCTGCCGGAAAATCTGCTGAGGATAATGAAGTGGTTTTAGAATATGGTACAATTCCAGCACTATTCGATGGAAAGCTGCCGCACTGGGAATTGATCAAAAAGTACGACATCATAGATTTTGATCTGGGAGTGAAAATCACCGGGGCGGGTTTTCCGGTATATAAAGGGAAAGGTGCCCGACTTCAGCGTGCACTGATTAACTTCTTTCTGGATGAGGCATTGGCCGCAGGCTATATGGAAATCCAGCCTCCGATTTTGGTCAATGAAGACTCCGGATATGGCACTGGTCAGCTTCCGGATAAGGAAGGGCAGATGTATTTTGCGACAGCAGATCAACTTTATCTAATTCCAACAGCGGAGGTGCCGATCACCAACTTGTACCGGGATGTGATTTTGTCCGAAGAAGTTCTTCCGATCAAAAACGTGGGCTACACCCCTTGCTTCCGCCGAGAAGCAGGCAGTTGGGGTGCGCATGTGAGGGGGTTGAACAGACTTCATCAGTTTGACAAAGTGGAGGTGGTTCAAATCACGCATCCGGATAAATCTTACGAGACTTTGGAAAGTATGAGCAGCTATGTGCAAGGACTTTTACAAAAACTTGAATTACCCTATCGTGTTTTGAGACTTTGCGGGGGGGACATGGGTTTCACTTCAGCATTGACTTATGACATGGAGGTGTATTCTGCGGCACAGGAGCGTTGGTTGGAGGTAAGTTCCGTTTCCAATTTTGAAACGTATCAGGCCAACAGACTCAAACTCCGATTCAAAGGAGAGGATAAAAAAACTCAACTTGCCCACTCCCTCAACGGAAGTGCTTTGGCATTGCCGAGAATCGTAGCTGCAATCCTGGAAAATAATCAGACGCCGCAAGGTATAATAATGCCAAAAGTTCTGCACGCTTATCTTGGGTTTGAATCGATCTAAGATTCATAAATTTCAAGCCCTTTGGATTTTGCCAACGGCTTTTTTAATTTCCTCATACGTAATGAATTCGAGCCTGATAGCCGAAAGGCATGTAGGCATGACTAAAAAGTCACACACTGGGATGATTATCAAACTTGCGAGATTCCATCTGACCAAAAAAATCAAATTATAAATAGATGAAAAGTCTGTTTTTAGCGGTTTTCAGTTTTTTTCCAATTTTTTGCTTTGCACAGCAAAATGAAATCGAAGCAATCACCAAAACTGTCAACCTCTATTTTGAAGGAATGATCCAACGAGACCGGACTATGTTAGAAGAAGCGTTTCACCCTGAGGCAAGATTGATTGGGTATCGGGGGGAAAACTTCACAGTGACAGCATTTGAAGGCTGGGCAAACGGAACCGTAGAAGGTGATCCGCGTAATCCTGCCCAATATCTAAACTCCATAAAGTCTTTGCGTATAGCGGGCTATACTGCTTCAGTCGAGACAGAACTTCACTGGCCGGGGATTTATTATTATGACTTTTTGACTTTGATTAAGGTGGAAGGGAAGTGGAAAATTGTTCACAAGACCTGGTATGAGGAATTAAGGTAATTCCTGTTTCAGATTTAAATTTTAGAAAAATGACCTGAATGTTTTCAGCGCTTTTTTCAAAACTCGGTCATAGGCACTGCTCCAAGCAGGTTCTTCCGTTTTCCCAATCAGAATAATACCGTCCCCCTTTCTATTCGGAAGTTGATAACTTCTTGTGAATCTCGAGTACCTGGGGTATCAGCAGTTTAGTGTCGGTATTTTTGATGACAAAATCAGCCCGTTCGTTTTTCTGTTCATCGGGAAGCTGCCGGTTGATGATTTGATTTACCTGGTCTTCCTTTCGGTGTGGATCCCGGGCCAATACTCGAGCCATTCTGATTTTTAACGGGGAGCTGACATTGATCACCCGATCCAGTTCTTCTGCAGCACCGGTTTCAAAAAGTAATGCGGCTTCTTTGATCAGGTATGGAGCGGATTGAATTTCTGCCCATTGCTTGAAATCTTTTGCCACAGCCGGATGGACAAAGGAATTTATTTTTTCCACTTTCTCCGGATCAGAAAATACTTTTTGTGCCAAATAGGCCCGGTTAACACCTCCATTGCGAAGATATGAGTCCTCTCCAAATTCTTCAAGAATTTGTGATTTTAGAGTTGGGTCGACTGTCATGAGCACTTTTGCCCTGTCGTCAGCCGAATAAACCGGAATTCCCAAAAGTTTGAAAAGTTGACATACAGTGGACTTGCCAGAGCCTATTCCGCCTGTAATTCCCACCCACAATGGCCGTGAATTAATCATATTTCAGCTTGAAAATAGCCGGTTCCACCGTGATATTTTTAATGTATTTTGGAATTGGTCTAACCTCAATGGAAATTGTACTGTCCACGCGGTTTCGCTTTCCATAATCCAAAAATGCTTCAAATTCCACTTCTTTTAAATCGGCGACTTTATTTTCGTCGACCAAATAAGTCATCATTGGAGTGATGTCTTCCTTTTCCAACCTCACTGATTTCGGGAAACTGATTTTAGTGATTTTGAGCCGTTTATTTCCTTCCAAATATTGAATTATTGAAAAGCTTACTTCGACAGTTTGCTCTTTTAGTCTGACGAAATCAGCTAGATTTTTGTCAATTCCTACTGGGACTGTTTTTTTGAAGTTTTCACTGATTCGGTTTTCAGCTAAAGACACAGGAAATTTTCCTTCAAAAGAATCCAATAAGGAGGATGGACCTGTTAGTGTTATTTTCTTGGGAGAAAAAACAATCTCACCATCGATTTCCACGTTTTTGGCCAAACTAAAACTGGTTGAATCTACTGCCAAGTCTAAACTTCGTGTTTCAATTTTATCTATTTTAAAATGAATCGAATCTTCCAAAGCTCCCAACAGGGTGGTGGGGGTGATGAAATCTCCCAATGGCCGCTTCAGGTCGGCAGTAAGGATGTAGCTTCTGGATGCAGGATCAGCCAAATTAATGACAAAGGGAGGTTCATTCAGCTTAAAATATTTGCGTAGAAGATCCCAGCCATCTCCGGAGATTTGAATGGGGAAACTTTCGGGCAGGGGCTGAACGGCCATATACTTTTCCTCATCAAAACTCCAAGCGATAGGGTAGTCTACAATGGTGGTATAATTGTCCTTATTGAGGGCATTTAAAATCCAAAAAGTGGCAGCCGCTGCGATACAGAGGACTACCACTTTTAGATTAGAGAGTTTTCTGGAAGAAATCCTTCCGGAGGATTTTTTTGTTTCCGGCAAAGCTCAGTTTATTTTGTTGTGGTTGACTTTTTGGAGAAGTCTAGTGAGATAGCGGATTTTTCAATTTTCACTTTAAGTCCACGATCCAGTTCAATCTGAACGGTATCCCCGTCCACACTGTACACTTTGCCGTGGAGTCCGCCGATCGTTACGACATCATCTCCTTTTTTGATTTCGTCAATAAATTTTTTAGTGTCCTTTTGTTTCTTTTGCTGCGGTCTGATCATGAAGAAATACATGATCAGAATGATCGATCCAAAAAGAAATACTTGGCCAAGAATTGATTCGTTCATAATTATCGCTTCAATGGACCAGCTGGAGCTGATGCGCCTACTAATTTAGGGGTAACAGAACCCTTCATTCTCAATCGGGTTACCGTAGGGTTTGTGTTTGCTTGGATCGTCACCGTAGGTGCCTGTGCGCCTGATTTTGCGGTGGAGTTGAACACCACTTTCACAAAACCTTTTTCACCCGGGTTTACCGGTGTTTTTGTCCACTCCGGACTTGTGCAGCCACATGAAGCAGTAATGTTGGAAATTACCAATGGAGATTGACCGTTATTGGTAAAATTGAAAATGTGTTCAATCACCTGTCCTTCATTGATAGTTCCGAAGTCAAATTCTTCTTCGGTAAAACCGAATGCGCCCAAGGTACTGGGATCTGCAGAAGTAGTTGTCTGTGCATTTACAGGGGTTATGGCAGTATTGTTGTTTTCAAGTTGGGCTATTTTATCCTCCAATGCTTGAATTTTTGCCGCCTGATCATTTTTTTGTTCGCAAGAGCTGGCCAAAACCAACACCAAAGCGAAAACGCTTAGCAATTTGATTTTCATATTAGTTGTTTCCTTGGTTTATTTGATCGATTAATTTATTGACATCATTGAGCAGGTTTTCTGCTTTATTTTTCGCTTCAGAGATGACTCTCTTCCCTTCTGTTTTAGCCTCATTGAGATGGAGTTCTTTTCCTTCGACCAGGTCTCCGATCAGCTCTTCCAATTCTTTCTTGTATTTGGAAAGTTTGAAAGAAAGTTTGTCACGGGTGTTGACACCGGTATCAGGTGCAAACAAAATGCCTAATGCCGCACCTACTCCTGCGCCCAATGCAAATGCAATCAGTGAATTTGTACTTTTACTCATGGTTTCCTTATTTATTGTCTAAAAGTCCTCGACCACTCTTACGGATTTGGCCACTATCGGTTAATTCTTTTGCCAAAACATCCAACAATCCGTTTACAAATTGCTTACTTTTTGGCGTGCTGTATGTTTTGGAAATATCAATGTACTCATTGATGCTCACTTTCACCGGGATGCTTGGGAAATTCTTCATCTCGGCAATGGCCATCGAAATGATGATTTTGTCAGTAAAGGCAAGCCTTTCAATGTCCCAGTTTTTGGTTTTTTGAGCAATCATTGCTTTACTCGAATCAATATTTTCGATGGTAAAGTTAAATATATTTTGAAAAAACTCCTTATCCTCATCCCAGTTGATTGCTATTTCAGGCAGTGAATCCAATTCTACCTGCTCAGGCTGGGACGCATTTTTAAGGACTTTTGAAGCCAAACTGCGTACTACTGATTTGTTTTCTGTCCAATTCAGATCCTTTTCCGAGAAAAAGTTTAAAAACACCTCATTTTTAAATATAACCTTTTTCAGAAGGTCATCAGCCGCTTCATAATCCTGATCGATGGAAGGATTGACCAGGAGCAGATATTCCTGATAGGTTTCTGAAGTTTTGATGTAATCTCGGAACCATTCTTTAAGTTCAAGTTCGATATCATCCAAGTTGACGTGGTTACGTGCAAGCGCTGCCCTATAGGTAGCGGATTCTCGGATGTTTTTCAAAACCTGATTGTTGGCCAAGTTCATCTCATTTGCAAAAGCAATGGGATTGTCGCCAGCCAGTTTTTTCTTCTTTTCGATCTCTTTTTCCACATGCTTTGCAAATGCCTGCAAGAGTTCTATAGCCAGTAAATAGAGATGAGGTATTCTTTCTGCTGATACGATCATGTTCTTTAGCATAAACTGACGGTCTTTTTCAGTCGCTGCCTGAAATTGCCTGATCGCCTCAAGCACCACTTGCTTGATCTTGGGCTTTGCCGTGGAGGACTTTAGGATACTTCCATTTTCAAGGTTTTGGTCAAATAGCTTGACAGCTTCGTCCGAATCTTTGATTAAAGCAGGTTTGTCCTGAATTTCCATACTGTTGAGATCGGGTAAAAATGACTCCCGTATGAAGTCTCTGGCAATAGTGATATTAGATCCTTTGCATTGTTCAAAGGCATAGAGGTTTTGAAATGCCTTGACCCTGAGGATTCTTCTGTTTAGCATAGAGATTGGTAATGTGATGCAAATATAGGGAATTTGCATGGGGTATAGCCTTCTGGTAGTGGACAAAAAAAACCACCGAATTATAAAATTCAGTGGCTTTTTAGAATTTCGAATTTAAGCTTAGAATGGAAGTTTCACCCTCCCAATGGCTTCAATTCTGGCTTTTGCAGCTTCGATTGCAGCTTGTTGTGCTGGGATCTTTTCTTTTTCAGCTTTATCCAGTATGCCAAGGCAGGTATCATAAATCTTTTCTGTTTGAGCGAAGACTGACTCTTTGTGATAATCCCCATAGTACTCGGCGCCAACGTTGATTACGCCACCGGCATTGATCAGGAAGTCAGGAGCATAGATGATTCCCTTCTCCATCAGTATTTTTCCATGCTTGTCTTCATCCTTTAACTGATTGTTGGCCCCACCTGCTATCACAGCACATTTCAGCCTTTCAATGGTCTGATCGTTGATGGTAGCACCTAGCGCACACGGAGCGTAAATGTCCATCGGGAGGTCATAGATTACATTTGGATCCACGATGGTGGCACCGGAGGCATTGGCTATTTCCTTTAATTTATCTTCGAAAATGTCTGTGATGATAATCTCTGCACCTTCTTTGACGAGGTATTCGATTAGGTATTTGCCTACTTGACCCACACCCTGTACGCCGATTTTCTTGCCGCTTAATGAATCAGTTCCGAACGCTTTTTTCGCACCGGCCTTCATCCCCATATACACTCCGAATGCAGTCACCGGTGAAGGATCCCCGGCACCGCCTTTGATTTGTGGCAATCCGGTGACATGACGGGTCTCCATGGCGATATATTCCATGTCTGAAGTCTTCATGTTCACGTCTTCGGCAGTGACATAGCGTCCGCCCAGGCTCTCCACAAATCGGCCGAATCTTCTCAGGAAAGCTTCATTTTTCAAACTTGGATTACCGATGAGTACAGCTTTGCCTCCTCCAAGATTAAGTCCGGCGAGGGCGTTTTTAAAAGTCATTCCTCTGGAAAGTCGAAGCACATCAGTGATGGCTTCCGCTTCTGAAGCATAGGGCCACATCCGGGTGCCTCCCAAGGCTGGACCAAGTACGGTATTGTGAATTCCAATGAGGGCTTTAAGGCCTGTGGCTTGGTCGTGGCAAACGACCAGCTGCTCATGATCCATCGTGCTGATTTGTCCAAAAATAGACCCTTCTCGCACGCTTTCGGTTGCTTTAATCTCCAACATCTGAACTTAGCTTTTTAGAATATGTTATATTTGGGTTGTTGCCTAACTGTGATAGGCTGGTACAAAATTAAATACTTTTATCAGCCCGCAAAGGATTTACATCCGCAGTTTCTATAAGTTTATCCTCGGTTTTAAAATTTTTATTTGGTGAAGTCACTTTGGAGAATTAATAAGTATTTATATAAATACAAGGGTTTGCTGTTGTTGGGGATACTATTTACCGTCATATCCAACATTTTCGTAATCATTCCCGCGCAACTTGTTAGAATTGCCATAGATTATGTGGTGGAAAGTTTCTCAATATATCGTCCATTAATGCAGGGAGGAATGGGTGAACCGGCACGGGAAAATTTTTTGGATTTCGTTTTTATTTTTGGAATTCTGATCCTAATAATGGCTTTGCTTCGGGGTTTTTTCCTCTTTTTGATCCGGCAGACCATCATAATCATGTCAAGAAAAGTGGAATATGACATGAAGAATGAAATCTTCAATCACTACCAAAACCTTCCTTTAAGCTTCTACAGAAAAAACAGTACCGGAGACCTGATGGCCAGGATCACCGAAGATGTGAGTCGCGTGAGGATGTATCTGGGTCCCGCTATCATGTATGGGCTCAATCTGTTGATTCTTTTCCCTTTGGTCATTTTTTATATGATATCGGTGAATGCCGAACTGACACTTTACTCTTTGCTCCCATTACCAATTTTGTCCATCAGTATCTATTTTGTTAACAACCTGATAAACGAGCGGTCTGAGAAAATCCAACGCAGTTTATCTGAATTGAGTACTTTTGTTCAGGAAGCGTTCTCCGGAATTCGGGTTTTGAAGGCCTTTGTACGCGAAGAGGATTCTGCGAGAGAATTTGCAATCGCAAGTGAGGAATACAAACACAAATCCATAGAGTTGACCCGGGTGAATGCCCTGTTTTTTCCCCTGATTATGGCTTTGGTGGGGATTTCTACGATCATCACCGTTTATGTAGGAGGTATCCAGGTGATACAGGGGGAAATAGGGTATGGAGTTATTGCAGAATTTATTCTTTACGTCAGTATTTTGACCTGGCCGGTGACCTCTCTCGGGTGGGTGACCAGTATTGTGCAACGTGCTGCGGCTTCTCAGACCAGGATCAATGAGTTTCTGGATATCAAAAATGACATCGTGAGCTCTCGGAATCTGGAGGCTAATATTCACGGTGGAATCGTGGTTGAAAATGTGTCTTTTCACTATCCCGAATCAGGAATCAGGGCTTTGGATAAGGTTTCCTTTGAAATCAAGGCAGGCCAAACTTTGGGAATCATCGGTACAACAGGCTCGGGTAAGTCCACGATAGCCAATTTGCTGATGAGAATGTACGACCCGATATCAGGCAGCATCAAGATTGACGGTCTGGACATCCGCAATTACAACATATCTGGATTGCGAAAGCAAATCGGATTTGTTCCCCAGGATGTATTTTTATTTTCGGATACTATTTCAAATAATATAGCTTTTGGATTGGACCATGCAGATGAGTTAGTAATTGAAAAAGCAGCGAAAGACGCCGATGTTTATCAAAATATTGTCGACTTCCCGAAGGGATTTAAAACTATGCTTGGGGAACGGGGGATAACGCTTTCAGGGGGACAAAAGCAGCGGGTTGCTATTGCTCGGGCTATTGCAAAAGAACCAAAAATTCTGATTTTGGACGACTGTCTTTCTGCAGTAGACACTAAAACCGAAAACTCCATATTGACTGCGCTAAGGAAGATCATGAAAGACAGAACTTCAGTGATCATTTCCCATCGGGTTTCTTCGGCAAAACTTGCAGATCACATCATTGTGCTGCATGATGGTAAAATCATAGAGCGGGGAGATCATGATTCACTGATGAGTCAAAAGGGAGTTTATACAGACCTGTATGAAAAGCAAACTCAATCCGGTGAGCCGATTGAAGGCTGATTTTTAGAACGTCTCTGGTTTTCAATATTTTCCGCTAACTTGATCACCTAAATAGACACTTTTGGCCATGAAAAATAAGAAATCCACAACCCAGGATATTGAAGATGTTCTCCAGGAAATAGGAAACAAAATTGAGGACCTCATTCAAAAAGGTGCTGAAGTAGGGGCCGATGTCAAGGAAGAAATTGAGCAAAAGATCAAAGACCTAAAAGACAACAAAACCTCATTGGAAGAGGAATTACGCAAAGGCAAGGAAATGCTGGAACGCGAATTCCAGGAGAAAAAAGAAGAATTAGAACCCCGGATTCAGGAATCTAAAGGATTTATGAAGGAAGGATTCAAACAGATTTTTTTGGGCATCAAGGCTCTTTTCGGCAAAAAGTAAATTGAAGATTCAGTTCAATTGACCCCGCAGACCTCCGGTTTAATTTTTCTCAAAGAAAAAGAAAGTGACTGAAAATTTAATTTTAATACTGTATAAGTTTTAAAATTTGGGAATCAGCCCTGCGGGAAGCTAAGGATGTGGCAAGATTTGAAAAAAAAGCCCGGAGTCAATTCCGGGCTTTGCTGTTATGGGGTTTCTTCCTGGACGCTTTCGTTGGCTGTGAATGGATTCCCTTTGCGAAGCATTCCCTCAGGAAGTTCGCCTTCCGTACTGGCGACCACTGTTGTGACTACTACATCTCCGGTAACGTTTACCACCGTACGGAACATATCAAGGATTCGATCAGGAGCCATGATCAGCGCAATGCCTGCCGCAGGAACTCCGATGGACTCCAAGACCACGATCAGCATAATCAATCCGGCACCGGGAACCCCCGCAGATCCAATTGCAGCCAAAGTAGATGTTAGCACGATCATGATTTGCTGGGAAAAAGTAAGATCCATTCCCAAGGCTTGCGCGATAAAAACGGCCGCCACACTCTGGTAAAGGCTAGTCCCGTTCATGTTGATGGTCGCTCCGAGTGGAAGGACAAAGCTGGTGATATTTTCAGAAATCCCTAATTCCTCCTCTGTCAACTTCATGGTTACAGGCAGTGTAGCTGAACTGGAACTGGTAGAAAATGCCAACAACTGGGCCGGACGAATTGCTTTGAAAAAGTCTGCATATTTTACCTTGGTGAAAGATTTTAAAAGAATGGGATAAATGACAAGCATCATAAAGAAAAGGCCTCCCAATACAATCAAACTGTATTTTAATAGGGCTAGAAGCAAGGTTACGGCAGACTGAGGATTGTCACCGGCAATCTCTACAATCAGGGAAGCCATCAAAGCAAAGACCCCATAGGGTGCGATGACCATGATGTAATTGACTATTTGGATGATCAAATCATTGAACCCGTCAAAGAAAGCGATCACCGGTTCTGCTTTTGTTTTTGGAATTTGGAGCAGAGCGATTCCGGCTAAAATCGCAAAGAATACAACCTGTAGCATTGCGGCGTTGTCGGTGGTAGCCTGAAATAAATTTTGAGGTACCATGTCTACTATAGGCTGAAGCGGACTTTGATCCTGAAGTTCTGCGGCAGCTTCGGCACGCTGTCCGGCATCGCCTTCATACATGGCCATCAAGCTTTCCCGTGTAGAATCCGGAAGACCTTCGCCGGGTTTAAAGAGATTAACCAAGCCCAAACCTGTACAAATCGCGATGATGGTTGTGATCAGGAAAGCAAAAAGTGTTTTGCCACCTATCCTGCTCAACTTGGAAATATCTCCCAAATTGGAGACTCCGATAATCAAGGACGCTAAAACCAACGGCATGGCAATCATTTTCAGTCCATTGATAAATATCGTCCCTACGGGCTTAATGAAGTCCAATGTGATCCATTTTGGAATGCCAAACTGTATGGAAACCAATCCAAAAATAAGTCCTAAGACAAGTCCAATGATTATCTGGGTATGAAGGGGTAATTTTTTCAACATCTTCTTAGGATTAAATTTCCTGCAGTTTATTGCTTTTTGCCAACAAAAGATAATCTGCAATGACTAATGCCGCCATTGCCTCCACAATCGGTACCGCGCGGGGAACCACACAGGGGTCATGCCGCCCTTTTCCGCTGACGGTGACAGTTTCTCCAGCCTCGTTCAAAGATTCCTGATCTTGCATGATCGTGGCCACAGGCTTGAAGGCAACGCGGAAGTAAATGTCTTCGCCGTTGCTGATTCCACCTTGTATTCCACCTGAATGGTTGGTTAAAGTGTGTACTTTTTCGCCTTCTTTGAAAAAAGTGTCGTTGTGTTGTGATCCACGCATTTTAACCCCATCAAAGCCGCTCCCATATTCAAAGCCTTTGACCGCATTGATGCTGAGCATGGCTTTGCCAAGTTCCGCATGAAGTCTGTCGAAAACAGGCTCTCCAAGTCCGGGAGGGGTGTTTTTGATCACACAGGTCACCACGCCACCGATCGTATCTCGCTCGAGACGCACTTGATCGATTAGCGAAATCATCTTTTCTGCCATTTCTGGATCAGGGCAGCGGACAATATTCTCTTCTGCAAGGCTCAGATTGAGCTCGGTGTAGTTTTTTTCAAGCGACAAATCTCCAACTTGTGATACAAAAGCCTGCATACTGATTCCTTTGGCTTCCAAAAATTGCTTTGCAATAGCGCCACCTGCTACTCTTGCAGCAGTTTCGCGGGCACTGGACCGGCCACCTCCGCGATAATCCCGGATGCCATATTTCTCAAAATAGGTATAATCCGCATGTGAAGGGCGGAATTTATCAGCGATATGAGAGTAATCCTTACTTTTCTGATCCGCATTCTGGATGACGATACCGATCGGAGTACCGGTCGTTTTTCCTTCGAATACTCCTGAAAGGATTTCGATTTCATCTTCTTCTTTTCGCTGCGTGGTGATTTTGGATTGACCGGGTTTTCTGCGTTGCATTTCTAGACGGATTTTGGACTCATCCAATTCCAAACCAGCCGGACAACCTTCTACGATTGCACCTAAAGCTTTTCCGTGTGATTCACCAAAAGTGGTTAGCTTGAAAAGCTTTCCGAATGAATTTCCCATTATTTTTTCTTGATTATCAGAACCGCGAGAAGGGCAATTGCTCCCAGAAGTAGCAGATTAATTACGGTCGTAAAGTAGTATTTATATTGCTCGTTTAAAAACTGATTGCTTTCTGTTCCGATCCGATCGTAGATTCCCCCCAATCGCTGGCCTGAAAGTGCCTGATTTACTTTGCTTTCGCCGGATACGATAATTTTTGCACTTGGCATAAGGGTATCATAGACGGCCCTCACCGGATCAAAATAAATCCACTGGAAGTGATCATCCAATTCATAATTCCCGGCTTCATTGATGGTGATATAGTAATTAAACTCTTTGATCCCCGAGACCCGTCCGTAACCACGGTTGATTTGTTGCCTGACATTGGGGTCAAAGGTACTGAGATTTGTGCCTGTCATTCGCTTGGGTGGAGAGACCGAATTGATGTTTCCAACTCCATTTACCCCAAAATTGTATTCGAATCCCTGCCCGGTTTCCACCTCAAGCATGCTGATATTTTCCCTAAGTTGAAATACGCCCACACTCACTTCATTTTTGAGTGGATGGGGAGGGAGTGGCTTGACGGTAATGGTTTGTGGGCTGGAGTAGAATGTCTTAAAGTCTTCCTGCCGGCTGGCCCCGAAAAAACTGGGGTTTTTTGCAACCCGGTATTTGATCATCTCCCAAGGGAGGCGGGGAATTTCTATTTTTCCTTCGGAAAAAGGGAAAAATGAAGCCTCGTAAACCTTGTACCGAATCCATTTTTTACCGTTAATATTGACCATCTCAGGTTCAATATTGGTGATGTTGAAATTTTCTTCCCAGACGCTGTTGGGTTTGAGTTTTTTCAAAATCGCATCCAGCTGTCTTCCCGCTTCATAAAACTGGAATGGGGCCTGATTTTGCTCTGACATGTAAAATGCCACGTTGAGATTTAATCCTTCTCCTGCGAAAATTTCCTTTTTATCTACCGAAACTGAGAAAAACGCATCGTCTTCCAGTTCGATGAATTCAGGTTCCTCAGCTACCCTTCCGAAGTAATCAGCAAAAGGGTCTGTAACATTCCCTCCAAATCCCCGGGAACTGACAGGGTCAGTCACGGTTATCCTTTTTCCGGGTGAATCAAATAATGCACCGTTGATCAAAACGGAGAAATTACCTAAAGTAAATTGGCCCTTTCGGCTTGGCTTATAATATTGAATGATGCTGTTTGAGCTGCTCATTTGTCCATTGATGATATTCATGGACGAGGACTGAGAAATTCCTTGCTTTTGGAATCCCGGGATTTCTGGAAACTGATCATAGGATTTGATCTTATCGTTAGCCAGTGTGACTTTGATAGTAAATGTTTCATTTAGCCCGATTTCGTCTGCCCCCAATTCTATCTGGACTTCTTGGGCTTGTGAAAAGTCCACAATCAGAAAAGAAAGGCATACGAAAGAAAGGCAAAGTAACGTTTTGAACATGGATGCGAAAATAGGAATAATTCTATAATTAGGAGTTTCAAAATTAACGTAACATCCTCGGGTAAGGCCACGTATCCTACCTTAAAATCAGTTAATAAACCCTAATGAAGACAGCCATGCTAGAATATGTGAAGACCATTTTGCAAAAAGTCAGTTTCAATGCGTATTTGTTTGAGCGGGAATTGAAAAAGGGCATAAGATATTTGATGCCAACGGAACTCGATGAATTTAAGGATTGGTGCTATGCTACTTTTGGAGGCAGTCATCAGCCTATACTCAACCGCTATTTCAGACCAGCTTATTAATACTTCACACAAAGAGAAAAAGCCCCGAAGATCAACACTCCGGGGCTTTTCATTAATCTGATTGATTGGTGTTAATCTTTGGTCATGAAGTCTGGATAGGCCCGCATGCTATGTTCATTGATGTCAAGGCCCTCTACTTCTTCTTTTTCATCGACACGGATACCGATGGTCTTCTTTAGTGTAAAGAAAATCAGCCATGCGGTTCCAAAGCAAAATACCGCAGTGGATCCGATTCCGATCAATTGGGAAATCACTTGGCTCATTCCGGCTAAGTCCCCAAAAAGACCTACAGCCAAGGTTCCCCAAATTCCTCCGACCAAGTGAACTGAAATAGCTCCAACAGGATCATCGATTTTTATTTTGTCAAATAATACCACACCGAATACTACCAATCCCCCACCTACAAAGCCAATTATCACGGAATCCAATATGCCCATTTGGTCAGCACCTGCGGTGATCCCTACCAGTCCGGCAAGAATTCCGTTAAGTACCATGGTGATGTCATAGGTCTTGAACTTGATGTAGGAGACAATAAGAGCTCCAAATGCCCCTGCCGCCGCCGCCAGTGAAGTGGTTACAAAAACCCTGGAAACTAATCCTGGAGATGCGCTCAACACGGATCCGCCATTGAATCCAAACCAGCCAAACCAAAGTAAAAATACTCCGATGGTAGCCATGGGAATATTGTGTCCCGGGATTGCTTTCATGCCTTGAGCGGTGTATTTGCCGATTCTTGGGCCCAACAAATAGGCTCCAACCAATGCTCCCCAGCCACCTACGGAGTGGACGATCGTGGAGCCTGCAAAGTCATAAAAGGGAGTTTCAAGCGTACTCAGGAATCCTCCGCCCCACTTCCACATGCCAACGATGGGATAAATGAAGGCTACATATAAGATAGAGAAGGTGATAAAAGGCCCCAATTTTACGCGTTCAGCTACAGCACCGGATACGATGGTAGCAGCTGTGGCAGCAAACATGGCCTGGAAGATGAAGTCGGTGAAGTAGGTATAGCCCGCATTGTAATTGCTGCTGTCCCAACCTTCTGGCAGGCTGAGTCCCAATCCGCCGAAGCCGAAGAAACTTCCTGCGAAGTCGGCACCCGGATACATCAGATTAAAACCGATCAAGGCATAGGTTAGGATCCCGATTGCAGGAATAATAGTGTTTTTAAAGAGGATGTTTACAGTGTTTTTAGATCGCGTGAGGCCGGCTTCCAGTGTGGCGAAGCCCAGATGCATGATGAAAACCAATATGGTGGCAATCATCATCCAAAGATTATTGACCGTGAAAAGGTCTTGAACAGGTTCTTGCATAGGTCTGAATAGGTGTGATGTGTGGTGTAAGTTTTTAAAGCGCTGACTCTCCGGTATCGCTGTTTCGGATTCGGTAAGCTTCCTGCACGTCGTAGACGAAGATTTTTCCATCGCCAACTTCCCCTGTTTTTCCTTCGGAAAGGATGCATTGAATTACTCCTGGGGCCAATTCATCAGGCACAACGATTTCCAGCTTGGTGCGGGGGATGTAGGCAGGTTCGTAAGAGACGCCCCGGTACATTTCCTGACGTGCATGCTCAAAACCCATCCCTTTGATCTCGTAAAACGAGAGAAATTTGACCCCAAGCTTCGAAACGCAAGCGTGGATTTGGTCAAAGCGAGAGGTTCTGATAATCGCTTCTATTTTTTTCATTTTTCACAATAGATTAAATGGTTTTTAGAGATTATGGCATGAAAGTAAGTGAAAAATTAAACAATACTCATAAATAGGATGAAAAAACATCCAAAAAAATAAAAAAACGATTCAATATTTGAAAAATAAGGCTCTATGGATACTGGTTTGATTTTAATTCGTGTTAAAAAATTAAAATCCTGTCAAAATAGTAACCGACATTCCTTAAATGATCTGATTTGGCTGTCGAAGATAAAAACCTAATTTTGCCAGCGATTTTAAATAAGACTATGACTAACAAACCAACACTTTTAGTATTGGCAGCCGGAATGGGCAGCAGATACGGAGGGAATAAACAGATTGACGGATTTGGCCCAAGTGGCGAAACCATTTTGGAATATTCAATTTTTGATGCCATCCGGGCAGGTTTTGGCAAAGTGGTATTTATCGTGCGACAGGAGATTTTGGAAGTGGCGAAGGAGAAATTTCTTCCCAAGTTGGAAGGGAAAATCGAAGTGGACTGGGTCATCCAGTCTTTGGATAGCTTTGTGCCGGCAGAATTGAAGCAAGCAGATCGGGTAAAACCTTTTGGTACGGCCCATGCCGTTCTTTGCGCCAAGGATGCTGTTCGGGAACCTTTCGCCGTGATCAATGCGGATGACTTCTACGGCAAAGAGGCGTTTGAGGTCTTGGGCAAATTCCTCTCGACGGAAGTTCGCCCTGACTTGCATGCCATGGTAGGCTATGCGATTCAGAATGTACTTTCCGAAAATGGCACCGTCAGCCGGGGAGTCTGCGAAACCAATGAAAAAGGGCAACTGATCGGAATGGTGGAGCGCACATCCATCGCCCGCGAAGGCGACAAGATTCTGAGCAAAGGTGAAAATGAAGTGCTAGAAATCGCTGAAAACACGCCTGTCAGCATGAATTTCTGGGGATTTCACCAAGATGTATTTGCGGATATTGAGAAGATGTGGAATGAATTTCTTCCAGCAAATCAGGAAAATCTGAAATCGGAATTCTATATCCCAACCGTAGCCAATAATCTGATCAAGGCTGGAGAAGCTGCTTTTGAGATACTTGAAGGAGGAAAAACTTGGTTTGGGGTCACTTACACCGAAGATCGGCCGGTGGTGATCGAATCCTTGAAAAAGCTGCACGATGCGGGAGATTATCCTGCCGATTTGTGGAAATAAAGAAAGAGGCTTCGGCCTTTTTTTTAGAAAATGGTACCAATATGGTAACACTTGATTATTTTTGAAGATGAGAGTAATTGCAGTACAAACTTTAAGATCTTGGTGTCTGGAATTCCCTCAAGCCGAGCAGGCTTTACTGGCTTGGTATGATGAAGCGAGTAAAGCATTGTGGAACAATCCAAATGAACTTAAGGCTCAATACGGGAATGCTTCAGTTCTTACAGAAAAAAGAGTGGTTTTTAATATTCATGGAAATAGCTTTCGACTAATCGTAGATATCGAGTATAGACTAAAAATAATCTTTATCGTTTGGTTTGGTAGACATCGAGAATACGATAAAATAGACTCTAAAACAGTTAGTTATGACAAGGCCAATAAAAAATAACCGACAATACGAAGATGCATTGGAAAGGGCTTACGAGTTAATGCAACTCGAATTACCCGAAGGCTCTATTGATTCTGACGAATTGGAAGTACTATCCATTTTAATAAAAGAATATGAACTGGAACACTTCCCAATTCCTTCGCCTCACCCTTTGGAGGCAATACGGTTTAGGATGGAACAATTGAATCTATCCGAATCAGATCTTTCTACCATTTTAGGTGCAAGATCCAGAAAATCTGAGATTCTTTCGGGTAAAAGAAAATTAAGCCTTGGGATGATTCGTAAGCTTTACGAAAAATTAAAAATTCCTGCTGAGGTGCTGATCAAGGAGTATTGAAAAAGTCTTTTTTTACTCCAATTATTTTCAAAAACCCTCAAAAAACACCCTATATAGGGTATTTTTTCAATGAAAAATTCGAGTTTCCTTTGGGAATACTAAAAAAAATATTTTAAGGAATTAAATGACTAATTTAAATTATTTGATTAACCTTTTTGTATTCCTTGGTCTAGTAAACAATTGTTTTTCACAAGAATCCAAAGAAATTCGCCTAAATGTCTTGAATCCAGGGATTGCTTTGGAAAATCCAATCGGGAAACAGACGACGATTGAATACAATTTTGGTATCGGTTATAACTATTCCTATCCCAATCTAAATACATTCTTCGGAGAGTCAGGGTTTCAAGGGCAACTTGCCCCATTTGTTGACATTCAAGGAAGGAATTACTATAATCTTCAAAAAGTTGAAGAAGGGAAACGTAATAGCAGGAAATTTGTAGCCATGCGATACCTTTTCTACGGCCCACGAATTGCTGGCAATGTACGGACCAATGAAAATTACAGCATGGCGGTAGGACCCACATGGGGTTTTAAACGAGCCTATGAAAAATGGACTTTATTGGGAAGCGTTGGGCCGATCTATTACTTTGATCTCACAGGTACGGACGGAATATTCCCGATAAATTTTGAAATTAATCTTGGGTATAGACTAAGAAAATAAAATTGAGGCTTCGGCCTCTTTTTTTTTCAAAAACCAGTAAAAAATACCCTGTACAGGGTATTTTTTACTGGTTTTTGAAGCATTAACTTTCTTGAAAATCTATAACTCTTTAAAATATGAAAAACAAAGCAAACATTTTGAAAGTAGCCCTATTCATTAGCATGACCTGGGGGGGGCTTAGTTGTACAACTAATCTGGAAGAGGAAGTTCCAATCGGTAGCCTTAATCCTGGAGTTGAAATTGTAAATGGTACCCTAAAGATTGATTCATTTGAGCATTATGAAAATTTAATCACAGGAAAGGAGAAACTTGAAAAGTTATCATTCATTAACTTTCAGGATAACTTTCGGGAGTTGTTAAATTCTGGAAAGAATCTTCGGATCAATCAGGTAGGATATGAGGGAATCACATCATGGGAAGGAAGTCCGCTTTTGGAAATTTTGGATAAAGATGGTTTTGTGATTCTTGAGGATTACCTTATTTTTCTCAATTTCAATAATAGGTCAGCCGTTGTTACCAAAAATTTAGAATTGAAGGATGTTATTTTGAAAGGTGATATTTCTAGCGAAGAAATAAGATTGTTCTCCTTCGATGATGATGTAATTGGACTTTTGGAGCAAAACAGCCAATCTACTTTGCCTAAAACTCATTATAATGCTCGAATTGCTACTGTTTTCAACCCATTGGCATATACAGTTACAGCTGGTTGCACTTGGAGTAAATGTGATAATTCTCAAGATTATGGAGATGTTATTGGTGTCGGAAATTGTGGAGGAACCTTTCGATATAGGTTAGACGCAAAGCATGTATACGATGCTGCCGCAATTTCTTTTCGACTTTATTCTAAAGCGAAGCATATGAGAAAACCAGAGGATGGATCTTTAGTTTGGACAGCTACCCCTACCTCTATTTATATTTTTTGGAATTACGAGTATTTAAGTAAAAAAAGTGGAAGTACATTGCAAAAAAGTATTTCTCAAAGTAATACAGTAAATAATGAGTTAGAAGCTACATATTATTCCTCAGGAAGAGGTTTAGAGAAATTTTATTTACAAAGTCAATTTTATGGTGTTCCGGGTGGAAATCATGGATATTCTCCAAACGGAACATTTTTGGCAATTTAATCTGAAACAGATTGATAAAGAATATTAACATGAAACCAATTCGAATCACATTAATTGCTTTGTTCCTTTTGTGTTTGTTTGATGCTTCCTTCGCTCAAAGTAAATTGGCAATTGAGACAAAGTTTGGGACAGGGAATACAAAACTTGACTACTTGGGTAATTTTAATGATCTCGTTGCCTCTACAACTGATCGTTTTTTCTTTAGTCTTGGACTTGTTAAGTCTTTAGAAAAAGGGTTTTCCTATGGTTTTGAATTTGAGTATTACAGGTTTGACTTGTATCTAACTTATACTCCAATAGACCCACTAAGCAATTTGGGTGGACCTCGATTCGATTATTTTGCATTTGGACCAAAGGTGCAGAAAGATCTATTTGTTTTTCCAAAAGCAGGATTGAGTTTCTCAACTGCACTGCACCTTACTAATAATGCTCAAAGCGATTACGAGTATTCGGGAGGTGAATTACAGGCTATTCGATTACCCAATGGTCAACCAAGAATACCGGTTGAGATTTATGGTCAAAGAAGTATTGAAGAGCTAGCGATACATATTAAACCGGAGATAGGATTATTTTATGATCTAACCGCTAAATCTAGGCTGACTCTTTCTGCCAAATGGGGTCTAGACCTTCGAGAACCATCCATTGTGATCGATTTAAACCGAATAGAATTTGAGAATCAAACGTACCAAAACAAATACTTCTTCAGTGGGAACTACTTCTCAACGCTTTTAGGATATCGGTATTCGTTTTAATCTATAATAAGCGGCTGGACGATTGTTCAGCCGTTTTTCTTTTGAATTATAATGGGCTTCGTCCTCTTTTCACTTTTTCACCTCCCCCTTTTCCACCTCAAAAAACTTCACCTCAGCATCCAGCTTCCCCATAATGGTCTTGGAACGCTCGGGTCGTGCATCGGTCAGGAAGATCTCCCCAAAGGTACCTATTGAGATCAGGTCTTTTTCTGAAAAAAACTTATTCTTTAATTTATAATTCAATTAAGACTAAGTCGAGTTCTTCGATTTTTGAAAGTGCTTTGTCTGCCGTTACTAAAGGAACACTGAAAACAAATGAGGTGGCCGCAATGATAGCATCAGGTAGTTTTAGCGAATCTTTCTGAATTCGATAGTTTGATCTTTGATTTTCGTACTCCAGTCGATCAAAAAACAATCATCTATAAGTTTTTTCAGTATTATTTCATGTGTTTATAATTTGTTTTTCATTGGTCACATGGAATGCCCTGCCCCGATAGCTCGGGGCATCCCCCTGTGTGAGAGTCTTTCTCATGGGCATTTCATCTGATTTAGAGATTCCTTTAAAGCCCAAAAGTTCTACCTCGGAGATGAATGAAATTCCAAAATTGAATTTCAAAAAAGGCTCAACCATTTTGTGTCCTTCATGGACGTAAATTTAAAAGTTGGTATCTGCGATGAAATCAAATTTCATTTTCTCTGACTTCTGATTGATAGGTTAAACCATCAATTTCCCTTTTCAACTTTCCGAAATGCTTGGCAAGATTCCCCGTCTTCTCAGATCTCTCAAGCTTTTTATCCAAAATTTTGGAAACGTCTTTCGAATTATTTTTCCCAATAATAATTGTCATTTTCTTATTCTTTTAGTCAATCAATTAAACGGTCAATGCACCAAAATAATTTTTGCCGACCGCATCATTTCCTTTAAACATACCTAATCTATAAAATTTCGGATAAAGATTCTAAGTCTTAAAAGTCTATCTCTTCACTTCCCCCTTTTCCACCTCAAAAAACTTCACCTCAGCATCCAGATTTCCCAAAATCCCCTTGGATCGCTCCGGTCTGGCATCAGTCAGAAAAATCTGTCCAAAAGTTCCTTTGGACACCAATTCCATCAGCTTCGCGATGCGCTCATCGTCGAGTTTGTCAAAGATGTCATCCAGGAGCAACAGTGGTTTTTCGCCTTTGTACTCCTCAAAAATCTGAAACTGGGCAAGCTTCAAAGCAATGATAAAGGACTTCTGCTGTCCCTGACTGCCGATCTTTCGGATCGGGTGCTCGCCGATCAGGAAGTCATAGTCATCCTTGTGGATTCCCGCATTGCTGTTTTTGGTGGCCAGGTCTTTTTGCCGAAGGCTTACGAAATATTCTGCGAAATCCGGCCTCAATGCTTCGGTTTGGTAGCTGGCCGAGACTTCCTCTGTGCCGTTGGAGATTTCCGAATAATGATCCTGGAAAAGGGAAGCCATTTGCTCTAAGAGTTCCGCTCGTCGATTGGCCAGAATTATGCTCAACCGGATGAGCTCCTGATCGTAGCTTCCCAGCAGGGTGAGATCCCTTCGGCCCGTTTCGGCAAATTGTTTGAGTAGTGCATTTCGCTGCTTTAGAAAATGGTGATAGCGGATCAGTTGATCCAGGTACTGATGATCGAGTTGAGAGATCATGCCGTCAAAAAACTTGCGGCGGCCTTCACTTCCTCCTTTGATAAGCTCGGTATCGTCAGGAGCGATCAATACGATAGGAATAATCCCAACGTGTTCGCTGGTTTTTTCCAGCGCCTTTCCGTTTTGATAGATCAGCTTTTTCTTGCCTGCCTCGAAGGTACAGCGGACTTCCAGTGGTTTTTCCTCAATCTGAAACTTTCCCTTGATGGCAAAAAAGTCCTGACTGTGCGAGATGTTCAGCGTGTCGCTGCTTTGCACTGCACTCTTGGTGAGTGACAGGTAATGGATGGAATCGAGAATGTTGGTTTTGCCGCTGCCGTTCAGCCCCATGAAGCAGTTGAGCTGAGGGCTGAACTTCAGGCTTGTTTTGAGGTGATTTTTAAACTGGATTAAATCGATGGACTCCAAATGCATGCGGGAGGGAATTATTTGAGTGGCTGCCTGATTTTTAGGTCGGGATTGCTATATTTGAGGTCTAAAATAGCATATTTTGATCAGTACGATATGGCAAAGAAAACTGCAGCGACCAAGTCCAAAGTAAAATATTCAAAGGAGACTTATACTTTCTGGTATGAGAGTATGCTCTTAATGAGGAGGTTTGAGGAGAAAGCGGGGCAACTTTATGGTCAGCAAAAAATCCGTGGATTCTGCCACTTGTATATCGGACAGGAGGCCTGTGCTTCCGGTTCCATCAGTGCTTTGACTAAGGATGACAAGTGGATCACCGCATACAGATGTCACGCACATCCACTCGGATTGGGTACCGATCCGGGAGCTGTGATGGCGGAATTGTTTGGAAAATCGACTGGGACAACCAAAGGTAAAGGCGGCTCCATGCACATATTTGACAAAGAACGAAACTTTGCAGGTGGTCATGGGATCGTAGGCGCACAGGTTCCTATGGGCCTGGGCTTGGGCTGGGCAGAAAAATACAAAGGCACAAAAAATCTGGCAATTTGCTACATGGGTGACGGTGCGGTCCGTCAGGGTGCGGTGCATGAATCCTTCAATTTGGCAATGCTTTATAAAACTCCCGTCATTTTTGTAATCGAAAATAACGGCTATGCGATGGGAACCTCCGTAGCACGTACTTCTAATGTCACCGAACTCTATCAAATCGGAGAAGCTTATGACATGCCTTCTTTCGCTGTGGATGGAATGAATGTGGAAGCCGTTCATGAGGCAGTAGCTGAAGCAGCAGAACGTGCGAGAAGAGGCGATGGGCCGACTTTGTTGGAAATGAGAACCTATCGCTACAAAGGTCACTCTATGTCAGATCCACAAAAATACCGAACCAAAGAAGAAGTCGAAGAATACAAGCTGCGCGATCCGATCGAGCAAGTGCTTGGCACGATCAGAGATAATAAGATCCTCAGCGAGGAAGAGATCGTAGCGATCATCAAGAAAGTGAAAAAGCAGGTGGACGATGCGGTGAAATTTGCCGAGGAGTCACCGCTACCTGATGGACAGGATGCTTTCAAAGATGTCTACGTTCAGGAAGATTATCCTTTTGTAATGGAATAAACCAAGTCAAAAGACACAGAAAGCCATGAAGTCTTTCCAGAGTTCATGGCTTTTTTGTTTGGGCTTGCGTATTTGATAAAAACCGTATATTTGCGACCGAAATTTGAGTAACATGGCGACAAAACAATCTAAAAAAGCAACCCAAAACGAGGTCTTGGAAAATCCGGAAGTACTCGCAGAGCGAATCGGCAGAGGTGAAGCTTTTTTAAAGAAAAACAGTAAAGTATTAGGTGGTGTGATAGCAGCTGCTATCGCCCTGATCGGCGGAATTCTTTTCTTCCAGATCAACAACCAAAATAAAAATGAAAAAGCACAGGCTGAAATGTTTCAGGCGGTGTACTTCTTCGAGCAGGACAGCGTGGACTTTGCAATCAACGGTGACGGAATCAACAAAGGCTTTTTGAGCATTGTGGAAAATTATCCTCGAACTGACGCAGCCAACCTTGCACATTTCTATTTGGGTTCAATCTATCTTTCCCAAAAGAACTTTGAGGAGGCTTTGTCACATTTGGAAGATTTTTCTGCTGACGATTATCTGGTACAGTCAAAAGCATATTCTCTAATTGGCGATGCTAATTTGGAACTTGGGAATTTTGACGCTGCTATCTCTAACTATACAAAAGCAGCTCGCACCAACGAGAATAAATTTACTTCACCAAAGTATTTGACCAAATTGGCTGTAGCCCTGGAAGAAGCTGGCAAGTTGGAAGACGCAATTGCAACTTATTCTGAGATCGAAGAAAAGTACTACGAGTCATTTGAATACGCTGCAGCACGAAAACACAAAGCTCGCTTGGAAGGCCTTGCCGCTAAGTAATGCTGGTGTTTACCGCATTATTAGAAGAGTAGGGCCTTAGGTCTTACTCTTTTTTGTTTTTAACAATCCTTCAAATTCAAAACTTCATGGCCACATCACTCAAAAGCCTAAGTGAGCACAGCTCAAAAAATATTCAGGATATCAGTTCCAAGAAATTTGCCATTATCGTTTCTGAATGGAATGAAGAGGTAACAGAGGCACTTTACTCCGGCGCTTATCAGACACTGCTTCAGCATGGAGCCAGTAAAGAAAATATCATCCGTAAGAATGTTCCCGGATCTTTCGAACTAACCTTGGGAGCACAATGGTGTGCTCAGGACGATAGCATCGATGCGGTACTTTGTCTTGGCTGCGTGATTCAGGGCGAAACGCGACACTTTGATTTTATCTGTGATGCCGTGGCACATGGAATCACCAATGTCGGACTGAAGTATAACAAGCCGGTAATTTTTGGGGTTTTGACACCAGACACTCAAAAACAGGCCATGGATCGCGCAGGCGGTAAGCACGGTAACAAAGGCGACGAAGCAGCAATCACCGCCATCAAGATGCTTGGATTCTGAAAGTATCAAGTATCAGGTAGTTAGTATCAAGTCTAAGAGACAAGAAGCAAGAAACAAGATTGCTTTGTCAATTGATTTTCGCGACCAAAACTGTTCTTATTCAAACCTATAATTACGACCATGAAAATCATGAAATTTGGGGGTACCTCTGTGGGTCGTCCCGAGCGAATGCATCAGGTGAAAGACCTGATTACCCGAGGCGATGAGCCTACGATTGTGGTACTCTCTGCACTCTCTGGTACCACCAATGCCCTGGTGGGAATCGGCGATGCTTTGGCTTCAGGAGATAAAGCGCTGGCCAAAGAGCGTATTGACACGCTTTATTCGCATTATTTGGGGTTTTATCCAGCTTTATTGGGAAAAGCTCCGACTCGGGCGAAGGCTGAGGCGATTATCAAAGAGCATTTTGAGTTTTTGAATATTCTGTTGAAAATCTCCTTCAATGAAGCTATAAACCGAGATATTCTGGCTCAGGGAGAATTGCTTTCCACCAAGTTGTTTTACACACTTTTGGAAGAACTGGAAATCCCGGCAGTATTCCTGCCGGCCTTGGATTTCATGAGCATTGATGAAAATTCTGAACCGGAATTGGGGAAAATCTCCGAAAAACTCACAGCGATACTTTCCCAATATCCGGATGGAAGACTTTTCATCACCCAGGGATATATCTGTAAAAATCATAAAAATGAAGTTGATAACCTCAAGCGGGGAGGAAGCGATTATACTGCTTCACTGATCGCCGCAGCTATCAAGGCTTCAGTTTGCGAGATTTGGACTGACATTGACGGTATGCACAACAATGACCCGAGAATCGTGGACAAGACCCGTCCGATCGCAGAACTTTCATTTGATGAGGCCGCTGAGTTGGCCTATTTCGGCGCAAAGATCCTTCATCCGGCTTCCATTTGGCCAGCCCAATTGTACAATGTTCCGGTAAGATTGCTAAACACGATGGAGCCGTCTGCGCATGGTACCTTGATCAAGGAATCTGTCGAAACCAAAGGAGTGAAAGCCATCGCTGCGAAAGATGGAATTACAGCCATAAAAATCAAATCCAGTCGAATGCTCTTGGCCTATGGCTTTTTGAGGAGGATATTTGAAGTCTTTGAAAAGTATAAGACCCCGATTGACATGATTACCACTTCCGAGGTGGCTGTTTCGGTGACGATCGATGATTTGAGTCATCTGGAGCAAATCATCTCAGAACTTCAAGCTTTTGGAACAGTTGAGGTAGATCGGAATCAGGCGATCATTTGTGTTGTTGGCAATATGGTTTCCGAAACCAAGGGAGCGATCAAATCAGTGATGGATTCTCTGGTAGATATTCCTGTGCGGATGGTTTCTTATGGGGGCAGCCGTCACAATGTCTCGATTTTGGTCGATGCTCAGTATAAAAATCCGGCTTTGAAAAGTTTGAATGAAGGGGTTTTTAGCTGGTGATTTCTAAGCCACAGATGCACATGAAAAACGGTGCATCCGTGGTTTCTAGTATTTCTAAACGAATCAAAACACCCGGCATGAATGAATAAAGCTTAATTATAAGTATATTCAAGATATGAAAACGCTTAAGATCAAACTTCCAAACACAGTTGAATTTGATGATAAGGAAGCCCTTATGGCAATCGCTGCACGCTTGGTTCAGAAAGGAAAGCTTTCTCTTGGGCAAGGTGCGGAACTTGTCGGGTTGACGAAAGCTGCATTTATGGAAAGTTTGGGGGATTTTGGAGTTTCACTATTTAATTATTCAGAATCTGATTTAGAAAGTGATGTAGAAAATGCAAAAAAGTATCATTTCTGATACAAGTTGTTTGATTCTTTTGCAGAAAATTGGTGAATTGGACTTGCTTCAAAGATTATTTCACACTGTTTTTATTACACCAGAAATCGCAACTGAATATGAACTTCCATTGCCAAAGTGGATAATTATAGACTCCCCAATAAACAAAACCTATCAACGAATTTTAGAAGCATCTTTAGATAAAGGAGAATCAAGTGCTATTGCTTTATGCTTGGAAAAAACGGATCCACTTTTAATAATTGATGATCTCAAGGGTAGAAAGTTTGCCGAAAAACTTGGCTTAAAAATCTCAGGAACGCTAGGCGTTTTGATAATTGCAAAAAAACAAAACTTGATTTCCTCAATAAAACCTGCTTTGGAGCGAATCAAATTAACAGATTTCAGGTTCTCCGAACATCTCGAAAAAAGGGTCCTACAACTAGCAGGTGAAGACTAAACCTTTGAATAGCCCACCTAACTCACAATATGGCAAACCAAAAACCCGGATTTCTTCAACGCCTTCAGACCAAGTGGAAACTGGATAGTTTGCTTCAGGTAGTTTTGGTATTGGTGGTTTTTGCCTGTACGGGTTTCACAATACTTTTCATCAAAAACCCAATCCTGAATTTCTTTGGGGTGGAGCGTGGTGGAGGACAGGGATTTGTCAATACGGTACTTTACTTGATTCTTATCTTACCGCTTTATCAGATTTTCCTCCTGATTTATGGCTTTATTCTCGGGCAGTTCAACTTCTTCTGGGAAAAGGAAAAGCAGATTTTCAGAAGAATTGGAACTATGTTTAAATCAAAAAAATAAATCACTTTTTTAAAAAATCACTGGGGCTAAAAGATCGGTACAACTTTGCAACCTTAAAACTTTACCACTTTTCAACCTCTTTCAGCTAATTCGACTCCAATTCACCGCAGTTGCCTTCTGCTGCTTCACCTGCCTCAGAATCGCTGAATTTTCCTGTTGACTCAGCTCCGGGTCATTTGCCAAAAGTTGCTGTGCTGCATCTCTCGCCAAAGTCAAAATTGGTGCATCTTTACTCAAATCGGCGATCAACAAATCTGTGATCCCACTCTGCTGCGTTCCCATCATATCCCCGGGACCTCGCAACCTCAGATCTACATCGGCAATCTCAAATCCATCATTGGTTCGCACCATTGTTTCCAAGCGTACCTTCGAATCTTTCGAAAGCTCATATTTACTCATCAGCACACAATAACTTTGCTCCGCGCCTCTCCCCACTCTTCCTCTGAGCTGATGAAGCTGGGAAAGTCCAAACCGTTCCGCATTTTCGATGATCATCACCGAGGCATTTGGTACGTTGACACCTACTTCAATGACCGTAGTAGCCACCATGATCTTGGTTTCGCCTTTGATAAAGCGCTGCATTTCGTAGTCTTTCGCATCGGATTTCATGCCACCATGAACGATGCTCAGTGGGTATTGTGGAAAAGCCCTTGAAATGCTTTCGTATCCATCCATCAGGTTTTTGAGGTCCATGGTTTCAGATTCCTCGATCAAAGGATAAACGATGTAGACTTGCCTGCCTTTTTTTACTTCCTCATTGATAAAGCCAAAGACTTTTAAGCGGTCTTTATCGTAGCGATGGACAGTTTGGATAGGTTTCCTTCCTGCGGGCAGTTCATCGATCACAGACACATCCAAGTCTCCATACAAAGTCATCGCTAAGGTTCTTGGAATCGGAGTTGCAGTCATTACCAAGACATGTGGGATGAATTCTTCATTTTTCGCCCAAAGTTTTGCCCGCTGCGCTACTCCGAAGCGATGCTGTTCATCCACGATTGCAAGTGCAAGATTTTGGAATTGAACAATATCTTCCAAAAGGGCATGGGTGCCGATGAGAATTTTCAATTCTCCATTGAGCAACTCTTCATGAATTACTTTTCGGGCAGATTTCTTAGTGGAACCGGTCAGCAGGGCGATTTTTATCCCCATCTTTTCGGAATATTCTTTCAGCCCTTCGTAATGTTGATTTGCCAAAATCTCCGTCGGAGCCATCAGGCAGGCCTGCGCTCCGGAACTAATCGCAATCAATGTGCAGATAAAAGCCACCATGGTTTTCCCACTTCCCACATCACCCTGTATCAGACGATTCATCTGTTTCCCCGACTTCAAATCGGTGTAGGATTCCCGGATTACCCGTTTTTGGGCATTGGTAAGTTCAAAGGGAATGTGGTTTTTGTAGAAATCAGTCAGCAATTCTGTGCTGGAAAGAATCTGACCGCGGGATTTTTCTGTCCGGGTCACTTTCATTTTCAGAAGCCTGAGTTGTAAGTAAAAAAATTCTTCAAACTTCAGCCGCTTCCTCGCCCGATGAAGGAGATCCGGGGCTGTTGGAAAATGAATTTGACGTATAGATTCCTGCTTGCCGAGGAGTTGATACTGATTAAGAATTTCCAGGGAGAGCGTTTCCGGGATATGGGGATAAACTGCCGGAACCAGGACTTCCTGAATTTTTGAAATTCCCCGGGAATCCAAAAATCTCGCCCGAAGTTTTTCTGTGGTGGAATAGACCGGTTGAAAATTATTCCGCTGTTCATTTGCAGATGTCACAGGTTCCATCTCGGGATGGGCCATACTCCACTTTCTTCCAAATTGGGCCGGTTTGCCAAGGAATATGAAAGCCGCACCGGGCGGAAGTTTCCGTTGAACCCACTGGATTCCCTTAAACCACGTCATTTCCATTTCGCCCGTATCATCAAAAACATGGGCCACCAATCTTTTTTTTCCTCCTGTACCGATGAGCTCGACTTTTTTGATTCGTGCGATTACCTGCACATTTTCCAAGTCATCACTGAGTTCGCGGATTTTGAAAAACTTCGTGCGATCTTCATATCGAAAGGGGTAATGCTGAAGCATTTCCCCATACGTAAAAATATTTAGCTCCTTATTGAGTAGCTCGGCTTTTTGCGGGCCGACGCCTTTCAGGTATTCGATTCTTGTGTCAAAAATTCCGGTCAAGGGAGCTGTTTTTTTGGGAAAAGCAAATTAAGTCTGCTCAAGTTCAAAAGCCAAGTTTTTGAAATCAATTGTCAGGAATCAATAACTTAGGCCTGTGCCTTTCTCCCAAATGCGGATCAGCAGTTCTCGAGAGTCTTGCTGACTCTTCAGGAAAATCAGCTGGTTTTTGGCCCGATGGAAGTTTTGTTCAGGATAGCTCACCCGATAGTAAACATTGCCCTGCAGGTGGTCTGTGAAAAAGCGCAAACCCATAATCAAGGTCATGATTTCGCCTCCGAAAATCAAAGATTTCGCTTCATTTGATGTAGCGATGCCTTTTACTCCTTCCCAATATCCTTTCAGTAATTCTTCGAAAATTTCAGGAATAAGCTGAATTTCTTCCCAATTGGTCGAGGTCTCTGGAGAAGTACAGGTGACAGTTCGCACCAAATCCCCAAAATCATACATCAGAAATCCACCCATCAGCGTATCTAGGTCGATCAAAGCCTCAACTTTCGATAAATCCTCAGCGAATATCAGGTTGTTGATTTTGGTATCGTTATGGGTTACCCGAATTGGCAGTTCGTTTATTTGTGCCAAATACCAATCGATTAAAGGCTTTTGCTTTAGATAAAAATCCAGTATTTCCCTTTCTTCTGAAGAGAGTTTCTTTCTCGAATGGCTGACTTCTTCCAGCTTTTGGAAGCGAAGATCCAAGCGGTGAAAATTGGGGATGGTTTCTTGCATTGCCTCTCCTCTGATGTCTTTTGCCCAGTTTGCAAATTCCCCATAGGCCTGCGCCGCGAGAAATGCCTGGTTTGGATTTTCAATCAGCTGAAGAGTTTTTCCTTCTACAAAATCAAAAAGGCGATAATTTTTTCCGCCAATTTTTGTCAGTCCTTTTCCAGCACTGTTTAGAATAGGTAAGGGTAGCAAAAAAGGCAGAGAATGTGTTTTCGAATGGGTGTTTAATAAAGTGAGATTGTAATCTATTCGTTCGGGAAAATTAAAAACAGCTTCATTGAATCCCTGGAGAACCCATTTTTTGGTTTTACCCTCTATCAATAGCGTTTCGTGAATTAGTCCTTCGCCTAATTCTGAAATTAAGAGCGATTGATCAGGTAGGAAGGTGTAGGATTGGGTAAGAATAGGGATCAAGTCTACGTTCATGGTGCGAAAATAGGTGGAAGAAAAGGAATTTTGCTGAATTTGACTTTTGAAAAATTTGGAGGTAATGCAAGGACTCTACTTTACCTTTATTTTTCAAAAATATTAAAGAAGCTTTTCATCATTCAAAGAAATTTTTTGTTAATTGGACGCCAAATTAAACCCAGACCTTATGAATGTAACCGCCTTGGATTGGGGCATCATAGCAGCCTTCTTTATAATTTCCCTCGGAATAGGGCTATTCACTGCAAAATCTGCCGGGAGTTCGGCCAAAGAGTTTTTCCTCTCCGGTCGAAATATGCCTTGGTGGCTACTTGGTGTGTCCATGGTAGCTACTACCTTCTCGGCTGATACACCAAACTTGGTGACAGATCTGGTGCGCAAAAATGGCGTAGCCGGCAATTGGGCTTGGTGGGCTTTCCTGCTTACAGGGATGCTGACGGTGTTCGTCTATGCCAAACTCTGGAGAAGATCCGAGGCGACCACTGATTTGGAGTTTTATGAGATGCGCTATTCGGGCAAAGGAGCTGCTTTTTTGAGAGGGTTTCGTGCCTTATACCTAGGGCTATTTTTCAATGTAGTGATCATGGCCACCGTGTCACTTGCAGCGATTAAGATTGGCGGGGTCATGCTGGGATTAAAGCCTTACGAGACTTTGTTGATAGCGTCTATCGTCACCGTGCTGTATAGCTCCCTTGGAGGATTAAAAGGTGTGTTGCTGACTGACTTTTTCCAGTTTTTTATTGCTATGGCAGGGTCATTTGGTGCCGCCTATTATATTCTTGACCTGCCCGAAATAGGATCCCTGAGCAATCTGCTTTCACATGAGGTGGTATCTACCAAATTGAATTTCCTTCCGGATTTCAGTGATCCGAATATGTACATTCCGCTATTCATCATGCCTATCGCCATTCAATGGTGGGCGACCTGGTATCCGGGCGCTGAACCTGGTGGTGGAGGATACATTGCCCAGCGGATGCTCTCCGCAAAGGATGAAAAAAATGCTATCGGTGCTACCTTGTTTTTCAATATTGCACATTATGCGCTGAGACCTTGGCCTTGGATTTTGATTGCCCTTGCTTCACTGGTGATCTATCCAAATATCTCAGACCTTCAAGCGGCTTTTCCAAACATCCCTGTGGACAAACTTGGTGATGACTTGGCCTATTCTGCCATGCTGACTTATTTGCCGACGGGTCTGATTGGAATCGTTTTGGCTTCCTTGATAGCGGCCGTGATGTCTACTTTGTCTACACACTTGAATTGGGGGTCTAGCTATATTGTGAATGACTTTTACCTCAGATTTATGAAGCCCGAAGCCACAGACAAGGAATTGGTGGCTGTGGGTAGGATTTCAACGGTGGTTCTAATGGTGCTATCTGCATTTTTAGCTTTAGCGATGTCTTCTGCCTTGGATGCCTTTGAAATTCTGCTTCAGATCGGGGCGGGTACGGGATTGATTTTTATCCTTCGTTGGTTTTGGTGGAGGATCAATGCCTATACTGAGATCTCTGCGATGGCAATATCCTTTGTGGTGGCAATTTTCTTCCAAGTGATCAATCCAAAAGTAAATTGGATCTTGATCCCGGAGAATCAAGCTTACCTGAAATTGGTGTATTCAGTTTCGATCACTACCATAGGCTGGCTTTTGGTAACCTTTTTGACCCAACCCGAAAAGGATGAAATCTTACTTTCATTTTACAGAAAAGTAACTCCGGCAGCATATGGTTGGAAAAAAGTTCTGGACAGATATCCTGCTGAGAAGCAGGAGCAAGGTCAACTGCCAAAAGAAATCGGCTTGATGCTGACGGGCACAGTGATGGTCTATGCCGCCCTTTTCTCCACAGGCTTCTTTATTTATGGAAATTTATTACCTGGGTTTATTGCAGCAGGTATCGCAATTCTGGGAGGAGGGATTATCATTTCTGCATGGAAAAAGCTGCATTAAGTCTAGACAGTAAAGCATACAAAGACTGTCGTCTTTTCTCAAAGAGGCTGTTGAAAAAGTTATAGCGTTTTTTGTTAAAAAGAGGCTGTCTCATAACTGCTGTTTGTCTCATTCGCTGTAAATGGCCTTCGACGCCTGTCACACTGACCCTTCGACTCCGCTCAGGGTGACTGGAGTCGAAGGGTTAGGCTGACACCTACAGTCCTTTTGAGACAGCCTCTTTTTATTTAACATAAGAATCCCTTAGCGTCTTTGGGTCTTTGTGGCGACTTAATCAACAAATTTCACTGAATTCATCAAATGTGTCATGTCGATTTTGATGTATTCAATAACAGGTGCCAACGAATCATTTTTCATCGCTGTATTAAAATACACTGCTCCCCTGAGGAAATGGTTTGTAGAATCTGTCACAAAAAACTGAAATTGAGTAGGAACCTCTCCTGACAGTTCAGCAACGACAGCCGTGTATCCGTTTGGAGTGATCAGCACACCCTCTTCGATCCCGTAGGCTTTGATTTGATGCTTTGCAGTGAGTTTAAATGCATCATTTGAAAGCTTTTCAAATTTTGTGTTCGTACCATCAATTTTTTTGTAAGTCAGATGTACTTTGGCTCCAAAGTCCTGGTAATTAAGATTAATCCATGCCTTTTCTTTAAGATTAAAAGAATCAGGCTCAACTTGGCTTGATGTGGAAAAATCCAATTGATAAGGATACGCTCCAATTAATCTCGTGTAGGCATGTTTGGGCAAGTCTATTTTGTTGTAGCCCGGAGGCTTGGGGAGCCAGGCTTTTTCGCAGGAAGTCATTCCAGCAAGGAGCAATAACAAAATCAATAAATTCTTCATGGATCAAAATTAGACTTTCCATTTGAATTGACTGGGGAATAGCGGAACTTTAACATTCCACCAAATTTATTTACCTATGAATAAGACTGTTAGATCAACTTTCGTCGCTTTTTTTTCAGCGACTTTGATGCTTTTCGGAGCAATGGCACAGGCTCAGACTACCAAAGAGGAGTTTCTGGGAAAATGGGAAAACAGCAAGAAATTTACCCTTGATGTGTTGGCAAAAATGCCGGATTCAGGCATGGATTACAAAACTGATCCGGGAGCAATGTCCTTCAAAGAGCAGATTCACCATATTGGCGCTGCCATAGTTGGCATTTCTCAGGGGTTCTTAAAAGGAGGAGCAGCTACTCCTAGCTTGGATGTGGCTACGGCAGACCGTGCGGCTTTGGCAGCTTTTGTTGCTCAGGCTTATGATTATGGTGCAGCAAGTGTGAAGGCCTTGAATGAGGCCGATGCGGCTGAAAAAATCGAGGTATTTGGGAATACCGTAAGTAGAAGACAAGTCGAGGCGCTATTGATCGATCACAGCACGCATCATCGCGGCTCAGCGATTGCGTATCTCAGAGCCAATGGCGTAGAACCGCCGGCTTTTGTGGGATTTTAATTTTTTTTAAAAATTGAGTATAACCCTCTCAGGATTTGAAATTTTGAGAGGGTTAATTTTTTTAGGTTAAATGTTAGTGAAATGGTTTGCGTATAGGACTTGAAAATGCAAGTAATTGGAGTCATTTTGACCCTTTTGATATTCAACAGTTATTTTATTCTTGACTAAACCGAACAAGCCATTGTCACTCAGTTTGGAAAGCCTGTAGGCGAGCCGGGAACTTCGCCGGGGATCAATTTCAAGACACCCTTTTTGTATAAGGTTCAGTTTTTTGATAAGCGATACCTAGAATGGGATTGTGGATCAATTTCGATCCGAAGGCCAAGGCCAAGCGCGTGTAATCGAAGGAAACAAGGAAGGAGATCTGGCTAAGATTCAATCAGAAGCATTCAGAGAAACGGAAGAGATAAAAGGGCGTGCAGACGCTGAAGCCACTGATATTTATGCTTCGGCTTACAACAAAAACAGAACATCTATCGACCTATACAAATTTCTTCGAACAATGGAAAGTTTCGAAAAATCTATGGATGAAAACACCAGCATTATCCTTTCCACAGACTCCGAATTCTTCAAATACCTGAGAAAATTGAACTGATGTAAGAAGTTAAAATTCATATTTTAAGAAAGTCCGTTGGCTTAGATACTTCATCTAAACTCACGGATTTTCTTAAATTTTCAGGAATACCTCCCTACTTCAAATCCCTGAATTTCCATCGAGGTCTCCTTCTGCTGGTGTAACTCAGCCAGGATTTTTCCTGTGGCAGGCGCGAGGGAGATCCCCATCATCGAATGCCCGCTCCCAACCAAGACGTTGGAATATCCGGGAGCGAAACCGATGTATGGCAAACCGTCGGGAGAGCATGGTCGTAAGCCTTTCCAAATCTGATTTTCCTCGGGAAACTTTGCCTGAAACTCCGGGTAGTAGCGGTTGATGGATTCAAAAATCCCCCTTACCCGATTCATATTGATCGACTGGTTGGTACCGGCAATTTCCATCGTACCGCCAAATCTGATGGTTTCGCCATAGGGACTCACCGCTACTTTTTGTTCGGTGAGAATAGTGGCTTGTTTGATCTCAGGTGTGTTTTTCTGAATAAACGAATACCCTTTTCCACCCATCATCGGAAGAGTGAAACCCAGCATTTTGGCTAATTCCCCTGACCAGGATCCACCGCAGAACAGAATTTTGGCGACTTCAAATTTTCCCTGATCGGTTAATACCGCGTCGACTTTTGATCCTGATTTTTCAAATCCCAGGACTTGTGTTTTGGTCAGGAATTTCACGCCCTTTTCCTCCAAATAGCTTTTCAAAAAGCTATACAAGGCCCCTGGGTCCAGATGCGCATCACCCGGAAATAGCACGGCCCCCCGAGCCTTAAGCTCCAGGTTTGGTTCCACGCTCCGGATATCCTCAGGGCTTAAGATTTCTGCTTCCAGTCCATATTTTCGTGCCAAAAGTGCAAACTCCACCTCTTCTTTTTCCATTGATTCTGTCTGATAGGCCATCATCAAACCTTTTTCCACCAAGGCAATGGCTGACTCTGGATGTTCCTGTCGGAACTCCTGATATAGCACTTTGCTCAATAGGCTTAGATTTTTCAGAAATGGAATTGCCTTTTTGACTTGCGTTTCGTTGGCAGCTTTGAAAAAGAGGTAGCACCACTTCGCGAGTTTGAGATCAAGACGGGGATGGATGTAAAAAGGACTTTTGGAAGAAAACATCCAGGAAATTCCTTTGGTGATCATTCCCGGAGCTGCAAGCGGAATGATATGACTCGGGACGATCATCCCTGCATTGCCGGTAGAGCAATTATCCAAAAGGTCGGTCTTATCGATAATAGTGACTTCGACTCCTTCTTTTTGAAGGAAATAGGCCGAAAATAATCCGACGATCCCGCCGCCGATGATGAGGGTTGGCTTCATTTGAAGTATCAAGTAGTTAGTATCAAGAGGCAAGACAATGGGTCGCCGCAAATCTTGATACTTATATCTTATTTCTAGCGTCTTTTAAATTACTTGAAATCCATGGACATACGGGTCGTCGTCGTCCAGAATGATAGTGTTGTATCCGTAGACTTTTGCCCAGCCTTCGATGCTCGGGATGATGGCAGGTTTGTCGGCAATTTCAGTCACTTCCTCGATCCTTCCGATAAATTTCGATCCGATAAAGCTTTCATGAACGAATTCATCTCCCGGCTTCAGCCATCCTTTGGCAAACCATTGGGCCATCCGTGCCGAAGTGCCCGTGCCACAGGGCGAGCGATCAATGGCTTTGTCACCGTAGAAGACTGCATTTCTTGCGGTACTGGTTGGATCCAATGTTTTCCCAGTCCAAAGCACATGAGAAAGCCCTCGAATCCGATCATGTTCGGGATGGACAAAATCGTACTTCTCATTCATTTTTTGGCGGAGATTTCGAGCTATGGTGATCAATTGCTCCGCTCTGAAATGTTCGATTCCTGCGAAGTTTTCCTGTGGATCAACGATGCAGTAGAAGTTGCCTCCATATGCAACATCGACAATTAGCTTTCCAAGCTCTTCGGTTTCGATCTCTAACGCTTCTGCGGCCAGGAAACTTTTCACATTGGTCAGCTTGACCGATTTGACTTTTTTGCCTTCCTGCTTGTATTCGACCAACACCAAACCCGCAGGAGCTTCCATTCTCAGAAAGCCCGGAGTTTTGGGATGAATTAATCCCTCCTCAATGGCAATCGTGATCGTCCCAATCGTGCCATGACCACACATGGGCAAGCAACCTGAGGTTTCGATAAAAAGGACCGAAAAGTCGTTTTCAGGATCATGCGGAGGGAAAAGCATGGAGCCGGACATCATGTCGTGGCCCCGAGGCTCAAACATCAGCCCGGTTCGAATCCAATCGAGATGCTCGAGAAAATACGCTCGCTTTTCCAGCATGTTGTTTCCTTGCAGAAAAGGAACTCCACCGGAAACTACGCGGACAGGATTGCCACAAGTGTGGGCGTCTATGCAGGAGAAGGTGTGTCTTGTTGGCATGTTAGAATTGTAAAATTCTAAAATTGAAAGATTGGAAAATTGCTGTCACCTTGAGAAGAATAGTAACAGTAGAATATGTTCAATATCATAGTGGAGGCAAATAGCTACCCATCTGCTCGTATTTCGTAAATCTTACTTCGTCATTAGGCCATTCACCATCCTCCAGATCCCCAGCGGGTTCCCATCTCGTAGCGCGTCAGGTAATAATTCCTGCGGCATATCCTGAAAAGCAATCGGGCGGACAAAACGCTTGATGGCATGAGCACCGACGGAGGTGCTGTTTGGGGCGGTTGTGGAGGGATAGGGTCCGCCGTGTTGCATGGCATATCCTACTTCAACGCCGGTTGGGACGCCTTTGAATAGTAACCTGCCGCATTTTTCCTCCAATAGATTGAGGAGAAAAAGCTGATTTTGAAGTTCTTCGGCCTCAGCCCAAACGGTAATTGTCAGTTGCCCGTGAAGCTTTTTAGCAATCTCCAAGAGTTCATCTTCGCTTTTGTACACCACCATCATGGCAAATGCGCCAAAAACCTCTTTTTGAAAGACAGCATCACTTAACCAGTCTTTTGCCTTGATTTCTGCCAAAGCTGTACTTCCATTGATCAGATGCTTCGGATCGGCCACTTTGACCCAACGGAGTTCTTCCCGGGATTGTAAATATTGGATCGAATCGTAATAAGCCTGAGCAATCCCGGGGTGTAGCATCGGTGCCGAGGCAATATCATTCAGTTCGTCTGCGATTGCATTTTCAAAGGCTATGGCATGCTCCTTTGGTACAAAGATTAATCCCGGGTTGGTGCAAAACTGACCCACTCCCAGTGTCAGTGACCCGATGAAAGCCTTTGCCAATGGCACTACTTCGTTTCCGAGTTTTTTGGGAAAGGTGAAAATCGGATTCACTGAGCCCATTTCTGCATAGACAGGAATCGGTTCTTCCCGCTGATTAGCGAGGTCAAAAAGTGCTTTGCCGCCCACATGGGAACCTGTAAATGCTACGGCTTTTGCAAGGTGATGCTTCACCAAGGCTTGTCCTTCTGCAATCCCACCTTCGATATGTGTAAACAAGGCCGAAGGCAAACCTGACTTTACTATGGCTTCGTGAATGCAATCAGCGACTTTTTGGGAAGTTTCGGGATGGGCAGGATGGGCTTTGTAGATAACCGGACATCCGGAAGCGAGGGCAGAAATGGTATCCCCTCCAGCTGTGGAAAATGCCAAGGGAAAATTGCTTGCACCAAAAACAACCACAGGTCCAAGCGGAGTCAGAATACGGCGGATGTCTGCTTTGGGCAATGGGGATCTGTTTGGATCGGCAGGATCAATTGTAGCTTCCACCCAGGATCCTTCCTTTACCAAGTTGGCAAAAAGGCGAATTTGTCCTGTTGTACGTCCCAATTCTCCATTGATTCTACCTTCGGGAAGGTTGGATTCTCTGACCGCCAAAGGAACAATTTCAGCCCGATGGGCTTCCAGTATTTCTGCCAAAGTTTCTAAAAACGCAGCCTTTTCTTTACCCGAGACATTTTTATAGAAAAGGAATGCTTCTTGGGCTGCGCTGAAAATTGAGTCGTAGGTCATCGAATTGGAAAATTTTAAAATTGAAAGATTGAATTAAAACCGGAGACCGAAGACAGAAGATGCTTCGATCTTCGGTCTTCAAGCTTCCCGCTTTTTTACAATTTCGGTCTTTTTGCCAAGCCTTCGGTAATAATTCCCTCAATTCTTTCTCTTTCCTCACCGATCAGTGTCAATCTAGGCGCACGGACATGCTCAGAACCGATTCCACAGTGTTGCTCGGCAAGCTTGATGTATTGAACAAGCTTGGGATGAATGTCCAATTCCAAAAGGGGTAAAAACCAGCGGTAGATTTCACGGGCTTTTTCATATTCACCCCCTTGAATCAGGTCGTAAATGGTCACTGTTTCCTTCGGGAAAGCACAAACCAAGCCTGCAACCCAACCCACTGCACCCATCAGCAGTTCTTCCATAGCCAAGGTGTCCACTCCACAGAGAATCTGGAAGCGGTCTCCAAATCGATTGATCATGCGGGTAACATTGGAGATGTCCCGGGTCGATTCTTTTACAGCTTGAATAGTTGGACAGTCGGCTAATTCTGCAAACATGTCTAATGTCACCAAAGTCTTATAATCCACCGGATTGTTGTAGATCATCATCGGGAGTTTGGTGGAATTAGCGACGGTTTTAAAATAGGTCACTACTTCTCTTGCATCGGCGCCGTAGCGCATAGGAGGTAGGATCATCAAGCCTGAAGCCCCGAGTTCTTCAGCTTTTTTGGCCCAAAAGAGCGCATCCTGAGTTGCACCTTCTGCGATATTCAAGATGACAGGAACTTTACCATTGATGTAATTGACTGTTTCGCGAGTTAGTGTGATTTTTTCTTCTTGGGACAAAACAGAGCTTTCGCCCAATGTCCCGCCGAGGATTATCCCATGAACCCCACTTTCCATCTGAAAGTCGAGGTTTTTGAAAAATAGATCCATGTCCAGACTTCCGTCTGCGTGAAATTTGGTCGTCACTGCGGGAAATACACCTTTCCAATTCATAGAATGTTGAGTTATCCCCCAAGAAGAGGGAGGGTTAAATATTTTTAGGGGTGATTCTTAGATTTAGGTTTAGCAAAACACGAAGAGCAGCATAAATCAAGAATCTTTGAGCGTTTTACTTTATTTCAAAATTAGAAGGTTCAAAACCTCATTTCTTTCACAGAATTAGTACTTTGTGATACTATATTGATATTAATTTAGAAATTTGATTTTATTTCTATTCAAAATAATACTAGTTAGCGATCGTGACTAAAGTTATTTCTTTCCAGATTCCAAAATCCAAACGGGAATTTGTCCGGTATCAAGAGGACAGAGGAAGACATTTTTATGACAAACTCCATCAACATCCTCAGTTGCAATTGACAGTAATATTGGAGGGGAAAGGTCAATTTCTCAGTGGAGATTATGTGGGCCGATTTCAGGCTGGAGATGTGTTTTTTTTGGGAGAAAATGCACCACATGTTTTTAGAAGTGATTTGGAATATTTTGGAGGAGAGGAAGGGTTTAAATCAGCTGGAAACACAATTTTTTTTGATTTTGATGCTTTGGGAAAAGCATTGGGTGAATTGGAGGAACTACAGACACTTCGGAGGTTTAAAAATTTTTCAGGATTATGTTTTCAGGTTTTTGGAGACAGCAAAAATTCCATCTTGGAGCTTTTCAAAGCTTTTTCCAAAAGCTCAAAATTGATCCAGTTTCAGCTTGCCATCCAATTATTGTCAATTCTGGAAGAATCAGGACAAGATTTGGTGTCATTGAATCGCCCCTTAGTTTTGCGAGGGCTTTCGGAACGAGACGGTAAGCGCATAGATCAGGTGATACAATTTCTTCTGGAAAATCGGTTTCGACAGATCAAATTGGATGAAGTAGCCGCAGAAGCTCATCTGAGTAAAGAAGCTTTTTGCCGCTTTTTTAAGCTTCGTACGCGTACCACCTTTACGCGCTACGTGCTTCAGCTTCGGATAAATGAAGCCCAAAAACTATTGAAAGAAACAGACTTGGGAATTTCAGAGATAGCCTACACCGTAGGTTTTGAGAATTTGTCCTACTTCAACAGGGCTTTTAAGGGGATTGTCGGAAATTCCCCAAGAGCGTTTCGAAAGTGAATTTTGTAATAGCTTACTACTTCTTGTTCGGCAAAAGCTCAAGGTAAGTATTGAGAAGCTGATAGTCGATTACTGCTTTGTATCTCCAATACCTTAGCTTTTTCTGTTTGGTGTCTTTCTTTAGGCAGGAGTTGGAAACCTGTTTTTCTAATTTAATAAATCATTAACCCCCTCATCATTTCCCTTTTTTGGGGAACTTTTACCCGATTTGTTTAAGGCACACTCGATTTCTCAAACCTGGAGATTTTCTTGGAATCATAACCTAAAGTCCAAAAAATCAAATTTATAGCCAGTAAAAGCATTTCCTGAGGACTCTAAAAAAATCAAGGCATTGGCTTTGGTTAAGGTATCTGAAATAACAAAATCATGAAAAAATTTTACATCACCGCTTTGGCACTTATACTCAGTGTGAGTGCTTTTGCTCAGACAGAACGTAGCTTGGAAGAAATCGACCAAACTAATTCTTGGTTAAAAGTAGGGGCATTGATCGGTGCTCCATCTAGTGCAGTTGGCAGTTATTCTTCTTTTGTATTGGGATTGGACTTAGCCGCTCAGTTTTTGAGAACAAATAATTTTGGAGTAGGAATCGCAACGGGCTATTCCAAATACTTTGAGAAATCAGAAGCTCCTGCTTACCAGGGGATGAATGATGGTTTTGGAGCTATTCCACTTGGTCTTTTATTGAGATTCTATCCTCAGCCAGAAGGCATTTTTGTCGGAACTGACATTGGATACACGTTTCTTTCCGGAGTTACTTCTGTGAACACAGGTGGAGCATACATCCGTCCGATGGTAGGTTATCACAACTACGATTGGAACGTTTTTGCTTACTACAATCACATCTTCAGACCCGAGACTACCATTGATGTTCAAAGTGTTGGTCTAGCCATTACGCGTAATCTTAGATTCAACTAAGAAGTAATATATCAGCATATGAATGCATCTAAAATCACCAACTTCCTAGCTATGAGTCTTATAATGGGACTTGGGCTTATTCAAGGAGCATTTGCTCAGGACAAAGGGCTTGACATTAAAATAGATTTAAGTCCGGAGCCGGTTTGGTACGAACAAACTTGGCTGCTAGTAGCAGCTGGAGCTGCGGTATTTATCCTAATCCTTGTTGCGATTTTGAAGAATAACGGCAAAAAGATAGGCTAATGAAGTGAGGACCGGATTTTAGTATTTGGATCTTTACTTTTTATTTAATAATTAAGGTTACTGGCTTAAGTAAAAATTGAAAGGGAAAATGCGGTTACACTGCTTTTCCCTTTTCTTTTTTAGTCATTAATCAGAAATCTTTGCTACCATTAATCCGTATGCTTTCGGAGGAAAAATTAATTTTACTTTATGAGAAAGTTATTCTTGGGGGTGTTTTTTGGGATGTTGATTCAAACGAATGTTTTAGCACAGGATTATCCATTTCTTAGAGTAGAAACAAAACGGAATATTCTGACCCAAAAGGTTGAGGTTTTTGAAGGTTCAAAATCATTGAGAAAACAAGATGTAATGCTAATTCTGTCCGAAGATCCTGAGGCATTGGCCCTCTACCAAAAGTCACTTCGGAGACAAAAAATCAATACTGCCCTATCGGTTTTAAACGTTGGATTATTTGCCGGCTCTACTTTCTTGGTAATTTCTCCTCAGAGCCAGTCCTCCACATTTAGTAATTTGTTTTGGCCGATTACCCTCGGGACTTTAGGTGTTGGGATTGTTTCAGGGATTTTAAGTGGAGATGTACGAAATCTTACCAGAGAAGCTGTTGATCTCTATAACTTTGGAAATCAAAATGGCCCCCTGGTTTACTTTCAGGAAAATCGAATCGACCAGCAGATCTTTAGTTTTAAGATTCCGCTTTCCGGAAAGCCCTCATTATTTTAGGAAGCACCAGGCGGTTGTTGGCCGTACTCAGACTTAGGTGTATCACTTTACCCAAAAGGATTTTATCGCTTCATCATCATCCATCCAGATGGATCGACTACGGGAGGTGTGGTGCTTAACACATCCACTTCTTTGGATCCTGCAATGATTCGCTGAATGCCCTCGGATGTCAGCACTTCCAGGGGCATTTCGAAAGCTATTCCCTGAAGCGAAATGCTATATTTCGATTTGCCTTTTTTACTTACTTTCAACCGTGGCAAGTCCGTAGAATAAAGGTATAAATGGAAGAATCCCTGAAGATTTTTTCCGGAATAAGCTTGCACAAATTCGATGAAATCGTTTGTGTTTACCAGATTCTGATAGGTGAATCGCTCATCAGAGGCGAATGCTTTGAGCATTGGGAAAAAGCTTTCGTCTCCCAAAATTCCCCGAAGTGAATGAATGACCATCGCCCCTTTGGTGTAGATCTCCGGATGATAGGCCTGCTCCTCGGTTGAATTAATTGGACCTACTACAGGTCTGGCGTGCGGGATATTTTTGGACTCGGATTTAACCTTTGTAAAATAGGCCTCGGGACCGCCATGCTCCCAGTAGAATAACCAATCTCCATAGGCAGTGAGTCCTTCATGGATCCACATGTCGGCCCAGTCTCCCACGGAGACCTTGTTTCCAAACCATTCGTGACCAAGCTCATGGTGCAGAAGCCAATCGTACTGCACTTTTCCCAACTGAACAAACTGGAAATTGTTCCCATAGGCATTGATGGTTTGATGTTCCATGCCCAAGTAGGGCGTTTCGACCACCGCTATTTTATCCTCGGGGAAGGGAAAGGCTCCGAAGTATTTCTCTTGTGTTTCAGTGCTGGTTTTTAATACCTCCAATAAAGATTTGGCTTTGTTACGGTTTTCCTGAAGTACCCAGACATGCATGGGTACAAGTGCTCCTGAGACAGACAGAAAGTCCATTTTTTCCTCATGAAAAATGCCCATCGTGAAGTTGATATTATATACATTGATCGGGTAGGAGGTTGACCAATGGTAAGTAACCTTTTCATTTTTCACCACTGTTTCTACTTGCCGCCCATTGGATGCCACAAAATAAGGCTTGGGCACAGTAATAATGATATCTACTCCTTCGCTCGGTTCGCTGGATGGATGGTCCAGGCCTGGCATAAAAATTTGTGAACCCTCTCCTTGAGAAGACAAACCCATCCAGTGGTTTCCCAGTTGGTCCTTTTCCCAGGTAAACCCTCCTTCCCAAGGCGGATTGACGGCAATCGGAGTTTTCCCTCCATAAAATACCTGAACCTGATCACAAGTGCAGTCGATTGGGAAAATGTCCAAAATATCATTTTGATGATTGAATTGCACTTCTTTTCCATCCATCAGCACGATGGAAACCTGATACGCTTCTATTAGATTGAGCCGTAGCGTGTCAAGTTTTTCGCTTGCAGAAAAAGTCACCGTATTGGACCCTTGGATGGATTGTGTTTCAGGAAGAAGCTCCAATTCCAGCCGGTAGTGCCGTACTTCAAATTTTTGCTGTAGCGGATCTACAGGCCCTCCCCAGTCCCAATTTTGAGAAAAAGAAAGCTGAGTAAAAAGCCCGAAAAGTAGGACTAGGGTTATTTTTTTCATCCGTTTATAATTGTTTTTAAGCGGTCATCCCGATAGCTATCGGGAGGAATCTTCGCATAGATTCCCCGATAGCTCGGGGCATCTTTCTGTGTGTTCCCGTACCTACGGGGTCATGGGCATTTCATCTGTTTATAATTTGATTTTTATTGGTCAGATGGAATCTTCGCATGAATTATAATCATCCCAGTGTGTGACGCTTTGGGTCATGCTTGATTTCATCTGTTTATAATTGATTTTTTATGGTCAGATGGAATCTCGCATGGTGAATAATCATCCCTCTGTGTGACACCGAAAGGGTCATGCTCGATTTCATCTGTTTATATTTTGTTTTTTAATGGTCAGATGGAATGCCCCGGATAATCATTCCCCTGTGTGAGAGGCCTTTCTCATGGGCATTTCATGTGTTTATAATTTTTTCTTTGAGGCCACACCTGCCTGCCAAGTTCAGGGTAGTTGGAATAGAATTTCTTTCAATGGAACGCCAAAGTCTTCGGAGTGTTTTTCGGAGACTTTACGAAAGCCAAAGCTTTCGTAGAGATGAACGGCAGAATCCAATCCCGAGGTGGTGTAAAGATAGGCACCAGAGAACCCTCTTTCTTGGTAAAAATCCATCCATTCCCTGATCAGTTTGCGTCCGAGTCCCATTCCGCGGTAATTTTTTTCCAAAATGAAATAGCGTAACTGAGCCTTGTTTTCTGTTCGGTGCATCAGCAAGAGAAACCCGACCAGTTTCCCCTGATCTTCCACTACCCAAACTTTATCATTTAACGGATCATACTGTCTGAAAAACTCCAGTAAGCTTTCCATCACATAGGCTTCAAATCCCAGCCCAAAGCCATGCTCCTCAAAGTATATTCGTCCGTGTAGTGCCGCTACTTGACCCAAATCTCCGGGTAAAAGCGTATGCCTAATGCTGATTTTTGACATGATGGTGGGTCCAAAAAAGAAAAGCCGCTAAGATTCTCGGCGGCTTGAATATTTAATCTTCGGTATAGTTGAATGAATCGACTTGCTCTTTGACCCAATCGGCATACTTTCCTTTTCGGTATTCCTGCCATTCAGCTTTGTATTTGGATCCGTCGATCAGAAACTTAAATCCGGTGGATGCTTTTGGCTTGCTTAATGCGTTGACCAGATCCTCGGCGAGGTTGCGTTCTTTTACTTTTCGGTCGATAAAATCCTGCATCATCTGATGCTCTTGGGCCGGTTCCATTTTGGTAAACTCAGCGAAATTGTCGGGATTTTCATCGATTTCGTCCAAGACATCCTCTTCTGCCTCAGTCAAGTCGTAGTTGAAGTAATCTTCATCATCAGGCATTTGGTGAATCTTCTTCTTGTCGATTTGGTAGAAGCAGATCATTCCTTTAAGTAATTGGGCAGCAATATTGTCTACCTCTTTTTCATTAAGCGAAAGCATGGATGGGGTTTAATATTTTTTCAAAAATACTTAAGGTTGAATTTCAACAATTTGTTTGAATGTTAACAATCTCGAGGCCAAAAATTAGCCTTATTTATTCGCATTTATGATTTTATCCAAAACTTCTGTATCCAGCTCATGGCCACCGTCAAAAGTCAGCCTTTCCACCTGCTTGCCAAGATTTCGGATCAGTTCTTCTTGCTTTTGTATGCTTTCGGAGGTGATCAGATCATCCTTTTCTCCCAAAACCAGAAACATCTCTGTCTCTGCGAAGGCCTCATTTGCCGCCTCAATATTCAAATCAAGCGCAAAACCCCCAGACCACAGCACGAGCGTATCAATTTTTCCAGACCAATTACTTGCCCATCGTGTAGCCGTAGCAGCACCTTGTGAAAATCCCAATACATGAACCTTTGGTTTTTCCTCGTAGTGCTCCATAAAGGATCCGATCAGTTTGTCCAATAGTCTGTGATTATTGGCGATGGCGGTTTCTCGCTCGTGTTTGGTCATCCAATTGGCCCCAACCCGACCTTGAAAGCCTTCCAAATAATTGTAATTTGTACCCTCCGGTGCAATGAAGAGTCGTTCGGGAGAATAAAATGATTTGAATTTTCGAACGAAAAACTCAGCAAGCTGCCCATATCCATGCACGACCAGCCAGATTTCTTTTTCTTTGAAAGTCGGTTCATGAGAGAGGAAGAAGTGCGATTCGTATTCAAATCGGATGGAATGCTTCACTTTTCTGAGATTGATGGTCTTTAATTCAAAAGTACGCCGTTGATGTTAACTTTTGTTTGTTTTCGATCTAACTGCCGCATTTTCAGATAAGCTCGGTCATTTTTTATACTTTCTCAAGTTAGGCACAATAATAAAGTAGGGAACTCCTGTAAATACAGCAATAAATAGGGCATTGGTTTGAAGACTTGGATTCCCTGTGAATTCAGTGAGTAGGATACCAACTGCAATAATCAATGCCATTCCAAACATGCCATTTCGGAATACATTAGCAATCGCTTCAATATTGATTTGCTCTTTTTCTGAGGATGACATGGTATTGTATCCGGCAATAAGAGAATACATTTTCCCATATTTCACCATTATCCCCAGGACAATAAAAAGAATTGCTATTCCTGCCATAAATGCGATATTGAAATTGAGAGACTTTTTTAGGGTGTTAGAAAGTATAAAAATTTTTCTAAAAGATTAGGTTACTCCAATCCTGAAAGGAATATAATACCTACAATTAGGCTTTAGTATTCTAATCCAGCGCTATTGAGATCGTCAAACTTTATGGGCAATAGTGCCGAAATGCCCTTGATCCGTAATACGGTTCCGCCTGCACTTAGAATCAACATCGTTATCGGTTTTTTGAACCGGTTTTCTGTCTCATTGATAGCCTGTCGACACATGCCACAGGGTGATACACCGGCCCATTTTTCCTCTCCTGCCCGATGCGCAACTATTGCCAGCATCACGGGTGCGGAAGTTGGATAATTTGCTCCTGCATAGCCCAAAGCTATTCGCTCGGCGCAGGTTCCTACCGGATAGCTGACATTCTCCTGATTGGAGGATTGGAGTACTTCTCCATTTTCCAGTAAAAGCGCCGCACCAACGTTAAAGTTGGAATAAGGTGCATAAGCCAATTTTGAAATGGTTTGAGCCCTGGAAAGGAGAGCTTGCTCAATATGATCAAGTTCCTCGGGGCTCAGTTCCTCGATTTCGGAATTCAGAATTATTTTTTTCACTTTAAAAATAAGTTTAGGCCAAACCTAACGATCAAAGTAAGGAATTGTTCCTAAAATCCTGCGTATAACGCTTTCTTAGCCGAAAAATATTCCCAATTTCGTTGAGCAAACCCGATGAAATGAATACAATAGTAATCCTTGGAGCAGGTAAGTCCTCCACCTATCTGATTGATTTTTTGGCGGATAGTTGTGCGGAAAAGAACAGAAGTTTGATTCTTGCAGACCTAGACGTGGAATCAGCCAAAGCAAAACTTAAAAATCGAAAAGAAACTCGGGCTGAGCAGTTGGACTCAGCAAATGATGCGCAAAGAAGAGCGTTGATTTCCAAAGCAGATGTGGTGATTTCCATGTTGCCAGCATTCATGCACCCATTGGTTGCGAAAGATTGCTTAGAGCTGGGGAAGCATTTTTTTTCAGCCTCTTACGAGTCGGATGCCATGCGGGAGATGAGTGCTGAGGTTGAGGCAAAAGGCCTTTTTTTTCTGAATGAATGCGGACTCGACCCCGGAATTGACCACATGTCGGCTATGAAAATTATTCATGAAGCGAAGCAAAAAGGGGAGGAAATTATTTCATTCAAATCCTTTTGCGGTGGACTTATAGCTCCGGAAAGCGAGGATAATCCCTGGAAATATAAGTTTACCTGGAATCCACGAAATGTGGTTTTGGCAGGACAGGGAACTGCCTGTTACATTGAAAAAGGCGACTTAAAATACGTTCCCTACCATCAACTTTTCAAGCGTCTGGAATCTCTGAAATTCCCCGGCCTTGGGGATTTTGAAGGATATCCAAATCGGGATTCTTTAAGCTATCGGAAAACTTATGGCCTTGAAGCTATCCCAACCATGCTACGGGGCACGCTTCGCAGAACTGGTTATTGCAAAGCTTGGGATGTGTTTGTTCAATTGGGCATGACGGACGATTCTATACAAATGGAATTACCAGAAAAAGCCACACTTCGTCAGTTTTTGAATGCTTTTCTTCCTTACCATTCCCAACTAAGAATTGAAGAAAAGCTTGCCGAAATCATTCCAGATTTGGACTTTCCAAGTTTTGAAAAACTGCAATGGCTTGGATTCTTCGAAAACAGACCCTTGCCAAAGACCACAGGAAGTCCTGCACAGCTCCTTCAGGCGATTTTAGAAAAAGACTGGGCCTTGCGGCCCGAAGACCGGGATATGATCGTGATGCAGCATCAGTTTGAAATCCGGACCAAAGAAGGGATCAAAGAAATCACTTCCAGTCTAGTGAGTTTTGGGGAGGATTCGGTGTATACCGCCATGGCCAAAACGGTAGGACTGCCGCTCGCGATCGCGGTGGACTTGTTTTTAGATGAGAAAATCCGACTCGTCGGACTTCATCTTCCTGTAATACCTGAGATTTACGAACCGATTTTGTCGAAACTCGAAAAATCCGGGATTCTGTTCGAGGAGAGAATCCTCGAAGTAAAAAAAGAAAATCCAAGTGTTCCATCGGACTAGGGGTTCCAATCAGCCGGCGGAAAGAGTTTGGCCCCATCAACTGCCCTGCAATCGTCCGGGATAATCACCGTGTTTTGGCGAAAAGTCAGATCTGATTTGTCGATATAGATTCTCTTTTTTGATGCCCCCGCAGCAATAAAATAGCCCAAAACCACCTCCTCAGGATCATCTAAGCTTACCATGTTTCCACGGATTGTCGCAGGGGGAGGGTCAAAAATCGATCCGTTGATTTCTGCCTGCTGCTTTACCAGACGTAGAAACCGATAGGCTTCCTTAGAGACCGCGTATTGATTTACATCTACTCTCAGTTTATTCACAAACCGGATTCCGTTATCCTCAATAAAACCTGTGGGGATACGAGTTTTCAACCCATTGAAGCTGTCATCTTGCGCGATGAAAAGACTTTGGTTTCCTACAGCTTCAGTCTTAAAACAAGTATAACAACATGCCTTAGGGGCAGGAGTCAGAGTCCTTTGGTCGAAATGAAGATCCGGTCTTGCTTCCAGGACATGGACCACAGGACTCAGCCTCCAAAAGTAAAAGTTCTTTTGGTCAGCAGGATCATTGATTTCGGAGATCAACTGAACTCCAGATCTTGGATTGGTTTCGCCTTTGACCGGGATTTTTACTGTTTTAAGTTCGATGTTTTCTATTTGAGGGGCTGATTCGACCCGTTCAGGTAGGGAAGTGTAGACCTTCCCTTCTGCGGTTTGTATTTGCAAGGTGTATGAGTTGCCGATTTTGGCTTGGAATCCAACAGGTGTAAAATAGCTTCCCCGAGTTTCCAATCCTTCCTCCAAAAGGATAACATTTCCTTCATTGTCGCGGATCACTACAATTGCGCCTCTTACCGGCCGGATCAAACGCTCAAATATGCTTCCATACGTGGCACTTTGAGAAATCGTAACTGCATGTGGACCAGGCCCCGAATGTATCAGCCCATCTACCGTTAACAGTTGAGGTCCTCCAGGCACATTTACCTGATAGGGATCTATGCAGGCCATTGGCAATAAAAGCAGGATATAAATCAGTTTTTTTACCATCGGATTAGAATTTAATCGCATAGCTCAAACTTGGAAGTGGCACACCCAAAATCGCCAGCCTTAAGGCTTGGGGCGGGGAACCATCAGATTCGCCAAAATAAATCGAGTAGGAATTCCTCCGGCCATAAACATTCAACAATGAAAAGGTCCAATTCCCATCAAAAAAGCGTCCCTGACCTTTGAATTTGAAATTCACCGCGAAATCCAGCCGGTGAAAATCGGGAAGTCGCTGCTGATTTCTGGAGTCAAAGTAGGCTAAATTGATTCCGGAGTACTCGAATTTTGCTTCTGGGAAAGTCACCGGACGGCCTGTGCTGTAGGCAAAAGTTGCAGAAATTGAGGTATTGGTACTCACCTTATAATTCCCGATCAAAGTCAGATCGTGTGGTTTGTCAAAGTTGGAAGCGTACCACTCTCCATCATTGATGTTCTCTTCTTCGTAAGGGGTGATTACTCTTCTGAGTGATCTTGAATAAGTGTAAGAAGCCCATCCTGTAAGTCTTCCCAAATTCTTTTTCACATAAAGTTCCACACCGTAGGCCTGACCTTCTGCAGGAATCAGCTCGGTTTCAATGTGATTTTGCATGATCAAGGTTGCACCATCCTTGTACTCTACCACATTTTGAAGATCCTTGTAATATACTTCAATCGAGGTTTCGAAGATGTTTCCTTTGAAGTTGTTGTAAAAACCCAGGGAATACTGATCTGCGATCTGTGGCCCCAGAAAATTATCACTGAGCTTCCAGACATCAGAGGGCGCAATGGTAGCAGTATTGGAAATCAGGTGAATAAATTGGTACATTTTGTTGTATCCCAGTTTGATCGAGCTTGCTTTGCTAAGCGAATATCGGAAAGATGCTCTTGGGCCAAGTCCGCCGTAAGTTTGGATGACTTCACCATCCTTGTAGCTCGTTTCACCGATCGAGCTTCCGTCAGAGAGGGGTTCGTTTTCTGCGTATTGACGGACTACTCTAGATCCCAAATACTGATAGGTGTCGTAGCGCAGCCCGTATGCAAAACCGAACTTTTCACCCAATTCAAAGTCATGCTGAAAGTGAATACCAGCTTCCCGACCGGCTTCATTCTGTACTTTTTTGAATAAAATATCCTCCTGAGTCCCTTTTGGGACGAGTTCTCCCGGTTGAATATTCACTTGTTTGTATTCTCCTCCAAAGACAATTTTACTGGTTTCGCTGAAGTTATACCCCAGAAAAAACTTGCCTCCCAAATCCTGAATTTCAGAATTGATTTCAAAGTCACTGATTCCGCTTAAGTTGAAAATCCCATAGTCGTAAAGGGTATAATAACCAAGTGCTTCAAAGCTCAGTTTGGAACTCAACTTGCTTTTCCACTGAAGAGAATGTGCGGTATTTCTCCAGGAAATGGTCGTGTCCGAGGCAAATGCAAAGTCATCGTAGCTGGTATAATAGCTGTAGGTGAATTCATTTTTATTTGAAATGGGTGCACTGATGACCAAATTGCCATCGTAAAAATTTGCCTGCGAATTTCTTACGGTTGGGTTGCTTAGCGATTGGAGTAACCAGTTGATGTAAGAAATCCGGAATCCACCCAGAATAGAAACTTTGTCTTTAATCAGAGGACCGTTCAGCGAAATTTTGCCTGAATAATTACTCAGCATCAGATCACCTCCCCATTTGCTTACACTCCCGGCCTTGGGCAAAATATCCAGAATAGCGGAACTCCTCCCACCGTATTTTGCCGGAACGACGGCCTTATATAAGGTCACATCATTGACCACATCTGCATTGAAAGCTGTAAAAAGCCCAAACATGTGGGAAGGATTATAGATCGGTGCTCCCGCAAATTGAATCAGGTTTTGATCCACTCCACCGCCTCGGACATTAAGACCGGAAGAAGCCTCCCCTACTTGACTGACACCCGGTAAAGTAGCTAAGGAGCGAACAATGTCAATTTCTCCCATAAACGGGGGAAGCTCCCGCATCGTGTTCATGCTTAATGTAATCGCTCCCATGTCTGTGGACCGAATATTTTTCTCAGGATCTCTGCCGAAAATCACCACATCATCCAACTGAAAATCTTCCTGAATCAGCCGGATTGTCATTCTCCCATCTCCCACAGCAGTAATTGGGTAATCGATGGTTTCGTATCCTACATACCGAAACTGGATGGTGTATTCAGCCCGGTCAAGCAGAAGTTCAAATCCGCCGTTTTTGTCAGTGACACGAGTTAGGTCAAGTTCGGGGACTGTGACAGTAGCTCCAACCAATCCTTCTCCGGTGATCTCATCCATGATTCTTCCGGAAATTTTGATTCCTTTGAGCTGACCGATATCCCTTCCGATGACTTCCCGTTTGCTAGGACTGGTAGTCTGAGCCCAGCTGGCTTGTCCTATGAAAAAGATAAGAATGACCAGAATTTTTTTCATTAATAAGGTTTTTAATCCCCATAGTACCCCAAACAGCACTACTCCTACTTAAACTCCAAAAATACCCGACTATCGGCAAGGAAGTTTCATTCTTCAATTTACCGTTCGGCTTTTTAAATCTTACAAAATCCCCCTCTTCATTGGAGATCTTTGTGATGGTGTCATCTTCTTAAGTACTGACCAATCTGTCCAATAGCCTAATAATAATGCTCAGGAAAAGAATTGGATGCAAGTGATTAAGTTAGTTGCTTCAGCCAAAAATATAAAAAAGGGGCACTAATTCACCCAAATTTTAAAAATGTGACATTTATTTGGTAAAAATTAGAGGAATGAAAGGCTTATATTTTTAAAAACCCAACAAAAATCCGGAAAGTAAGGCTGAATAGGATCTGGAATGACTCGAATCGGAATCTTTTAGAATGATATTTCCTTCCTTTTTATCGGCTTGGGAAAAAGAAAAACTTCCGATTTCACGGTGAATCGGCTTTTCGACACTGTCCTGCACTGTGACTTTTTGCTGGAGGTACAGGCCTGATCGCTCTGCTAAAACCTCCAAATCCAGCATCTGTCTAGGGGGTAGGATCACCCAAAAAATCCCCGATTTTGTAAGCAAGAGAACTGTTTTTTCTATCAATTCACCGAAAGACAACTCGTCAGTGTGAAGGGCTTTGTTTCGTTTTGAATCCTGGGATTTGAGATGATGCGGGAAAAAGGGCGGATTGCTGACAATCAGATCGTAATTTTCTCTCAAAGCAAATTCCTGAACCCGACCGTGAAATAATTCCAACCTTTCTGAAAACGGGCTTTCTCGAAAATTCTCAGTGGCCTGCTCTGCTGCATCGGGATCAATTTCGATAGCAGTGATTTTTGAATCCGGAAATCTTTGCGCAAGCATCAGTGCTATAACTCCTGTGCCTGTACCGATATCCAGAATTTTTTCGGGTTTTTCAGCCTTTGCAAGTGAGCCCAAAAGAACTGCATCGGTACTGATTTTCATGGCGCAGCGATCCTGATGAACTCTAAACTGCTGAAACTGAAACCAGGAATTACCCATCAGTTACGGGCCTTGCTGAAAAATTTGGACCGAAAACCTGATCTGTCCTCCATGGTATTAAGGTCATCTTCTGAAACTCTTTTCACGCTTTCTATCGTGTAAAACGCCTTTTCATCCACCTCTTTTACCTTGGAGATAAATTCCGGAAGGGTGTCTCTCTTCATTACTGTGAAAAGCAAATTAACCTTTCCATAACGACCCTCTGCGCCCACATTGGTAAAACGGTAATTCTTGTCTTTCATAAATTCCAGTAATTCAGGGTGAGGTTCGGGAGTGATCACTCGTACCAAAACCCTACCTATTGCCAACTTTTCCTCCAATGTCATCCCGACAAATGTCCCCGTCGCAAATCCACCCGCATAGGCAATATAAGAAAGTGGGTTATCGACATTCTGAAAGATTTGCCCGATTGCCAATAACCAGATCATCGCCTCAAAAAAGCCCAGAATGGGTACGATGTTCTTCTTCCCATTCATCATAAACATGATCCGTAGTGTATTGATCGATACGTCGCCAATTCGGGCCACAAAGATCAAAAGTGGCATCAGGACATAATTGAGGAGGTTTTCGGAGATCCCGAAGGAATGAAGCAAGTCTTGCATGGGTAGGTTAAAAGCTTTCGCAAAAATACCTCTTTTCTTCGGCTTAGGAGCTGAAATAAACTGAATTTGATAAGGTTAAATCTTACGGTTTCTTCCGGCAGGCAAGCCAAATAATATGAACTGAACTGTCATAATCAATAAAAACCAGATCAGAATATTCCAATTGTCAAACAAATCAAGCGAAATTCCAAAGATCAAAGGACCCAATGCTGCCAAAATGTACCCTGCAGATTGGACCATTCCCGAGAGTTTGGCGGTAGTTAAATCTTCGGCTGACCGAAGAGAAATTAAAGTGTATGCAATGCTTAGACTGGCACCACTTCCTATTCCGATGATGGTCAATGCTGCAAAGGCAATGAGTTCGTTTTGGATAAAAAGCGCACTGTAGCCGACCAGGTAGCCGATGCCTACAATGAGGATGACATTGGATTGTTCTTTGAGACGAATCAGATAATTGGGAACGAAGAATGTTCCGATCAGGGAAATCAACTGCATGTAAGACAAGGCAACTCCTGCTTTGACAGGACTCATTCCCCTTGCGATCAGCATGTCGGGAAGCCAAGTCACCATCGTAAAATACATCACCGATTGGGCTCCCATAAATAGGGTTATCTGCCAGGCCAATTTGGATTTCCAGACATTCTTGGCTTTGAGTAAATCCCCCTGAAAGCCACTTTTACGGCTGCTCATCTGAGGAATCCACACCACCAAAGCCAAGACCATGAGGACACCCCATGATGCCAATGACCCCCGCCAACCTAATCCCAAATCGACGGCCAGCGGAACACTGATTCCCGACGCAACTGCTGCGAAGAGTGACATTCCTGTAGAAAGTATCGCTGTCATCAAGCCGATTTTTTCCGGAAGTCTCGCTTTGAAAAAAGGGATCATTAACACATTGGCGATCACGATACCAATTCCGGTCAAAGCGGTACCCAGGTATAGCAATTCGATTCCGCCGAGGACTCGTACTATTACACCGATGGTAAGAAGAAATATTCCTAAAAAAATAGCTTGGCCATGCCCTAGTCTTTTCCCTATCGATGGGGCAAAAAGAGAAAATACAGCAAAAGTCAAAAGGGAGAGTGTCGTGAGAAATCCCGCCAGTCCATTGGAAATCCCAAGGTCTTCGCGAATAAATGGAATCAAGGGTCCAACCGAAGCTATCGAAGTCCTGAGATTGATGGAAATCAGAATGATGCCGAGGATTAGAAAGGCTTGGCCGGAAGATTTTTGCATTTACGATTTTAGAATTATGTTCTTCTTAATTCGATGTTCATTATTTTTTTCTGTATATCTGCTTTTCTACCAGTAACCCTATTAAATATCGTTTGAAGTTCCTTAGAACATGCTACGCCACGGCGCACAGGTGTGGACCGTCGACCGTTGTCTGTGGACGATTAGCCGCAACTTCTAAAGCAGATTTCTTAATTTCTGGCAGGATTGCGGATAATCAGAATTTTTTTATTTAATAACGAATAGCGAACACTGAACATCGAATATCGAATAAAGGAAATCGTTAATTAAAATATCCATCTTTAAGGAAATTGATCCTCTGAAATTTCGAATGATCAAGATCTTGACTCCACCAAATCCTTCACACACTCCACCCAGGTGTCATTGGAATTTAGGCTGGGTACCAGATCCCAATGCTCGCCACCGAGTTCTTCGAATTGTTCTTTGTATTCTTCCCCCACTTCAACAGTGGTTTCCAGACAATCCGCCACAAAGGCAGGAGAAAAGACAAGTACTTTTTTTACGCCTTCTTTGGCCAGTTCCTTGATGGTGTCTTCGGTGTAGGGTTTGATCCAGGGATCTTTCCCCAGTCTGGATTGGAAGCAGGTCATGACCTTGTCTTCCGGCAATCCTAATTTTTCTGCTACCAATCTGGTGGTCTGGAAGCACTGGGCACGGTAGCAAAACTGATTTTTCAGCCCGTATTTGTTGCAGCAGGCACCTAGTTTGCAATAGCCTTCGACACTTCCTTTGCGGATTTGGCGCTCAGGAAGCCCATGATAGGAGAATAAAAATTTATCATAATCGTGCTTTTGCATCGCTTCTCTACCCAATTCGGTCCAAGCCTCCAAAAAGAGCGGATGATCCACATAGTTGCTGACAAAAGTAATCTCCGGGATAATCTGCCAATCGCGCGCGATTTCCATTACGCGGTCAATCACAGACCCATTCGTCGCAGAGGCATATTGCGGGAAAAGCGGTAGGACGATGATTTTTTTTACTTTGGCTTTCATCAATTCAGCCAGTCCTTTTTCAATACTCGGATTTTGATACCGCATCGCCATAGCCACGAGGTATTTTTCGGGATCAAGTTTTTTGATGAGCTTATCCTTGAGGTCTTGGGTATGGAAAAGGAGGGGAGAACCCCGATCTGTCCAAAGCTTTCTGTATTCGCCCGCAGATTTTGGCGCACGAAATGGTGCAATGATCAGATTGACGAGCATCCAACGGGGAATGAAAGGGAAGTCAATCACACGCCAATCCATCAAAAACTCCCGAAGGTATTTCCTTACATCACTGGTTTTGGTGCTGTCAGGAGTTCCTAAATTGACGAGAAGAACGCCGATTTTTGCCGAATTTTTAGCCATTAGTCTGGTGCTTTTGCTTTGGAAAGCCCAAAAATAGACCCTTTGTTTAAATTCTCCCCATTGAACTTTTCTAAGTCCAACAATGAGGCAAACAAAAACTTCCAACTGGAGAGGCGTTAGTAGTTGATTTGGAGAGGATTTTTGAGATTAGGTAGCAGGCTTTTTTCGCAAAGCCCATTTCATCAGCGGTCCACTAGTCATAGAAGTGACCAATGCCATGACGACCAGAGCTACGAAAAGCTTCTCATCAATCAGACCGTTTTCCAATGCAATCAATCCCAAAATGATTTCCATTGCCCCTCGGGCATTCATCCCAAAACCCACAGCCATTGCTTCCTTCAATGGATAGCCTGATCGCAGCGCGCCGTAACCACTGCCTACTATTTTTCCCAAAAAGGAAATAACGATGATGACGGCAACAAGCCAGAAATCAAAATTGGTGAAGAAGTTGATCTTCAGCCCGATTGACACAAAGAAAAGTGGCGCGAAAATATTGTTGATAAACTGATGGATAATCTCCTTTGCTTTCTCCGAAAGATGATCAGAATCTCCCAGCGCAACACCGAAAAGAAAAGCCCCGAAAATGGCATGAATTCCAAGCCATTCGGTAAATGCCGCCAGTAAAAAGCAGAAGGAAATCGAGAGTGATAATAGCCCTCCGGGCCATGCCAATTTTTTGTTAATCCAAGGCAGGACGCGATTCAGTAGCCCTTTTCCCAAAGTCAACATGAATATGGTAAAAAGCAGTGTGATCCCTATGGTGCTAATTAGGGATAGGTTTCCACTTTTTCCCATGAAAGACAAAATCACAGAGAAGATCAACCAACCGATGATGTCATTTACCATGGCTCCTGCCACGATGACCATACCCATTTTTGTTTTGAATAGGTCCATATCCATCAGAATCCGTACCACTACGGGCAGGGCAGTAATTGACATTGCCGTTCCCATGAAAAGCGAGAATAGCAGTTTATTCCCTTCAGCAAGCCCGAAGAAAGTGGGGAAGAAGTAAGGAATCACAAATCCCAAAATGAAAGGAAATACAAGTCCGAGAATACTGATATTAATGGCTGATTTGCCTTGAGAGAAAACCAAATGGAGTTCGACTTCCAGACCTGCGATGAAAAGCAGCAGAATCACAGCCATTTGGACGATACCGTCAAGCGCTAGATTAGCGGAAGGATTGCTTTGGAATAGATAGTCAAAGAAATCAGGGGTAATGATCCCAAGAATCGTAGGCCCCAAGACAATCCCGGCTATAATTTCACCTACAACTGCCGGTTGATTGAATTTTTGTGCGATCTCCGCAAATACGCGTGCAGAAAGTAGCATAGCTGCCAGCTGCAGAAGCAGGTTGATTACTTCTTTATGTGCTAAACTTTCCATCTGCTACTTAACGATTAAAAGGTTGCAGGGAAGCTCTGACAGGATCTCTTCCAAGTCATGGGGAAACAATCGATCGATAAAGGTATAGCCGTTTTCATCTCCCATGATTAACAAGTCCGCCGAGATTGATTCGCAGTATCTTACTAATTCGACGGCCCATTTTCCGGCGGTAACCTTGATGTTTATTTTCAGTCCACTCTGATCCAGACCGTTGAGGATTTCCTGCACATACCGGATTTCCTCCTGGACTAATTTCCTTCGGGTATTGGAGACCTCATCTTCCGAACCTTCACCGGCTGTAGCCATTTGTAATCCATAGAGTTTGATCTCATTAATGATATGGACGTGAGTGGTGCCTTCTATTTGGCAAAATTTCAGTCCCTGGGAAATAACCTTGGGTGTTACCTCCAGTTGAGTTCCATTGATTACTACTTTGGAGAATTTGGTCGGATCTATCTTTGGATCGATTAGCGTCAGCACAGAACATTTGGCTTTACGGATGACTTTTCTCGCCACCGATCCAAGGTAATAAGTGAGCAATCCTTCTTTTTTTAAGGCACCCAGCATCAGGAGGTCCACATTTTCCTCCTCACAGGCTTTAAGGATCATTTTGGCAGGCTTTCCTTCTTTCCAGATCGTAGTTACGGAAGCGGTATTTAAGCCATGGGTGGTGATGATTTCCGATAATTTGGCTTCCAAATCAGCGGTTTTTAGTCCTACATGTATCAAAATAAGTTCTGACCCGAAGAGGTCTATCAATCTTTTTGCTTCAGCGATCAAAGCCTCCATTCTTGGAGAAAAAGCGATGGCAAGAGCGATTTTTTGATACATAAGTGACTTTTAATTTTTCTTAAATAAGGGATTTTCCGCCAAAGGACAAACCCTAATTTGATCGCCTACCACTTATCCTTTCCCATTTCCACCTGAGGCTGATTTCTATTTTCTGAAAAATCCCAGTGTAAAATCTTGCCTTTTTTCATTAAACTTCATTCCAATTTTTGATCATTTTCTTCAGAAAAAACCCGAAAACAATCATTTTATGAGAAAATTCTTACTCACAGGGCTGATGCTGGGGAGTTTGATATGCAGCGATTCCTTCGCCCAATCAGACTACCCAACCCTCAGTCAGGTCACTCAACGGCTCCAGAAGCTAGGCAGTAATTCTGCCGTCGAGCTGAAATCCCTCACCAAAACCGAAGGTGGAAAAGACATCTATGTGCTCAAAGTAGGTACGGGTGCAAAAGACGAAAAACCAGCGATCGCTGTGGTCGGCGGCGTGGAGGGATTTCATGTGCTCAGTGTAGAATTAGCACTTCAGTTTGCCGAAAAACTGGTGGCTGAAAATGCTGCGGTGCTTGAAAAAACCACATTCTACATTTTTCCAAACATGTCTCCGGATGCTTATGAGCAGTATCATGCAGCGCTAAAGTATGAGCGAAGAGGAAATGCCGTCCCCATGGATCACGATCGGGATGGTAAGATGGGAGAAAGTGGATACTCCGATCTCAATGGAGATGGAATGATTACCTGGATGCGAGTCGAAGACCCGATGGGTGAATGGATGGTGTACAAAGATGATGAACGCGTCCTGGTAAAGGCTGATCGATCCAAAGGAGAGGCAGGGAAATACCGGGTGTTCAAAGAAAGTAAAGATGACGACAAAGACGGTGAGTTTGCCGAAGATCTACAGGAAGGAATTGCCTTCAATCGATCTTTGACTTACAAATTCCCGGTATTTGAACCCTTGGCAGGCGACATTGCCGTCTCTCAAAAAGAGAGTCGCGCGATGCTGGACTACCTGTTTGAGCAGTGGAACATCTTTGCTTTTGTCACTTTTTCTCCGGCAAACAATCTCAGCACTCCACTGAAATACAGTGCAGGCGATGCAAAAAAGCGGGTGGTAACCTCAATTTTGGAAAAAGACCAGGCGATCAATGCGATGGTGTCCGGTATCTACAATGAAACAGTGACTTCAAAAGCATTTCAGCAAACCAATCAGGGTACCGATGGGGATTTTTTTCAGTGGGCTTATTTTCATTTTGCAAGACTGAGTTTCGGCACACCGGGGTATTGGACTCCCGAATTCAAAGGGAAAACCAATGCCGAAGCTAACTACTTAGCTTGGGCAGATTCCTTGGGATGGAATTCATTTGTGCCTTGGACGGTGGTGAAGCATCCGGATTTTCCAAATCAGAAAGCGGAAGTTGGAGGCATCAAGCCATTTGTGATGGCGAATCCTCCTTTTGAAAAAGTAGGAAAAATTGCAGACGAGCATACTGCCTTTATCCTAAAATTGGCTGAAATGCAGCCAAAGCTGGAATTTCATAACCTGAAGTCAGAGTCGTTGGGAAATGGATTGACCAGAATTACGGTGGATTTATTCAACAATTCCCCACTTCCCACTCATTCCGAAATGGGTGCTAGATCGCGCTGGCTTCGGAAAGTGCGGATCGATGTAGATGCGACAAAAGAAAAACTGGTATCCGGGGACAAAATCAAATTACTGGATTCTCTAGGGGCTTATGAAAAAGCAACTTTCAGTTGGATCATTCGAGGAACGGGAACTTTCAACATCAAAGCAGGAGCTCCTCACGCAGGTTTTGCCACCCAAACAATAAAACTCTAAGCCATGAAAATCACTAAAACAACAAAACTAATCGTTGCCCTGGCTTTGAGTGCTTTATGCTTAAGCTCCATTGAAACCAATGCACAGCAGGAAAATTATTTCCGCGCAATCGGATCCCCGCATAAGCCGAAAGTAGAAATCGCATGGAATCGGTATTACAGTGCCGAAGGTCTTTGGGATTGGATGAAAAAAATCGCCGCTGCTCACCCAAAATTGGCAAAAATCGAATCTATCGGTAAATCTTTCGAAGGACGTGATATCCTTACCTTGACGATCACTGACTTTTCCACAGGAAAAGATACCGACAAGCCTGCCATGTGGATTGATGGAAATATCCACTCCAACGAGATTCAGGGGGGTGAATTTTCGCTCTATGTAGCCTGGTACTTGACGGAAATGCATGCCGACACGAAATTTATACAGGAACTGCTTCGGGATAAAACCTTTTACATCACACCGACTATCAACCCTGATGCGCGGAATAATTTCTTCAAAGAACCAAATACAGCCAACTCCCCAAGATCGGGAATGATCGTATTGGACAATGATGGAGACGGACAGGCTGGAGAAGATATGATGAACGACCTGGACGGAGACGGGCATATTACCATGATGATCCGTAGATCACCGACAGGACGGTTTATCAAAGATCCATTGGACCCAAGAAGGCTCATGGCGGTCGGTCCGGATCAGGTGGGTGATTATGAAATGCTCGGTCAGGAAGGTATGGACAATGACGGAGACGGAGAAGTCAACGAAGACGGAATCGGCTATTACGATCCCAATCGGGATTGGGGATGGAACTGGCAGCCGGATTACATTCAGCGGGGAGCTATGCGCTATCCATTCACACTGCCTGAAAACCGTGCCGTGATGGAATTTGTGATGAAGCACCCCAACATCGCAGGTGCTCAAAGTTTCCACAATTCCGGCGGGATGATTCTGCGTGGTCCCGGTGCCGAGGAAGACCTCAATACCTACAACCTTGAAGACATCCGAATCTACGATGCGATCGGCAAAAAGGGAGAGGAAATGATCCCGGGTTACCGTTACCTGACGGTCTACAAAGACTTATACTCTGTCTTTGGAGGAGAATTGGACTGGTTCTATGGCAACAGAGGAATATTCACCTACACTAACGAATTGATGGTTCCTTACCTTTATTTTAATAAGGAAGCTGGAAGGGGAAATCAGGATGAGCAGCTCAAGGTGGATCAGTTATTGACTTTTGGCGATGCCTTTGTTGATTTTAAAGAGTACAACCATCCGCAATTTGGTACGGTCGAGATCGGAGGATTCAAGAAGAACTTTGGGCGTGCACATCCGGGATTTTTGCTGGAACAGGATGCGCACCGTAATTCAGCCTTCACCATCTATCATGCGTATCACACGCCAAAACTTTCTGTAATGGATGTGAAAGAAGAAGATCTCGGCGGAGGATTGAAAGCAATCACGGCGACCATTTTCAATGAGCGAATGATGCCAACCCACGCCAGTCAGGATTTGAAATACAGGATCGAACGACCTGATTATGTCAGTATCACAGGAGCTAAGGTTGTAGCGGGCTTTGTAGTAGAAGATGAAGACATGAAGAAATTCAAAGAGCAGAAGGCCTCACCCGAGAAAATGGCAGTAGAAAATGTTCCCGGAATGGGAGCCGTCAAGGTGAAATGGATCGTTTCATCGGCTTCCAATTACAGCATCACCGTCGACTCTGCCAAAGGCGGGAAAGCGAGCTGGAAGAAATGATGAATTTAATTGATGAATAAATAAAAAATCCCGTCAGCTTGGTTGGCGGGATTTTTTATTGAAACATGTTTATTTGAAAATAAATTTCCAGCCAGAAATAGGAAGAAATAGTATATTTTGGCTGCAAAAAATTAAATTATCAGCCATATTTTTGTTTTAATAATCATTTTTGGCTCTAAATATTAATTTTTATAGCCAGATTTAATACTTTTGATTAAGTTTTGGCCGTAAATTTATATCCTATGAATGATTCGGATTTAGTCGGAAGAAAGAAGCCTAAGGAGCGATTCCAAAAACTGCTGAAAAGCAAAAAGTCTGAATTCCTCGCTGTGTATGGCCGGAGAAGGATTGGAAAGACTTTTCTCATCAAGGAATATTTTAACTATCAGTTTGATTTTTTCATTACCGGGATGGCTAATGCCACCACAGTACAGCAGCTTTTTAATTTTGACACAGAACTAAACAGACAGTCCAGTTTGGTTTTTGACAAACCCTCTGAAACCTGGCTGATTGCATTTCAGCGATTGCGGGAGCATCTGGAATCCAAAAAGAAGGAAAAAAAACTAGTCATTTTCATAGATGAACTCCCATGGATGCAAACACATGGATCAGATTTTCTGATGGGCTTGGAGCATTTTTGGAATGCCTGGGCCACACATAGAAACGACATATTGCTGATTGTTTGCGGTTCTGCGGCATCCTGGATGCTTACTGAAGTGATCAACAGTACAGGCGGTCTTCACAATCGTGTAACGGCCCAGATAAAAATCGAACCCTTCAATCTGGGTGAAACAGAAGAAATGTTAGTGTCAAAAGGCTGTCAATTGGATCGATATCAGGTCATTCAGCTTTTCATGTGTTTAGGTGGAATTCCCTATTATTTGGATGCGGTGGAACCTGGAAAAAGTGCCGCACAGAATATTCAGGAGCTATTTTTTGAAAAAAGCGGATTACTCAGAAACGAGTTTCACAATCTCTACCGGGCACTTTTCAAGCGTCACGAAATCTATGAAAGAGTGGTGGAAGTTCTCTCCACCAAGACCTATGGCATGTCCAGAAATGAAATCATTCAGGCCTCTGGCTTACAATCTGGAGGCACACTCACCAAGGTGCTGGAGGACCTGGAGGAAAGCGGTTTTATCACTTCATATCCCTCCTTGGATAGAAAGCAGAAAAACACCATTTATCGGCTTTCGGATTATTTCACGGCATTCTACTTCCGTTTTTTACAAAAACCCCAAAGCAGCGACTGGCTACAACTGATTGACCAGCCCGCCCACCGCACTTGGCAAGGGTTTACATTCGAGCAAGTTTGCTTGGATCATATACCACAAATCAAAAAATCCCTTGGAATCAGCGGAATTCAGGCCGAGCATGCAGCCTGGAGAGGCTCAATCGAGGGGAAGGGAGCTCAGATTGATCTGCTGATTGACCGCCGTGACCATGTCATAACGATCTGTGAATGTAAATTTCAACTGGACAGCTTTAGTATTTCCAAAGAATATGCAGATCAGATAAAGTCAAAAATCTCCGTATTCAAGGAAGTTTCAAAAACAAAAAAAGCGGTTCATTTCGCATTTGTGAGCACCTATGGCTTGCATCGGAATGCCTACAGCGATATGCTGGTCCAAAGCGAGGTAACGATGGATGCCTTATTTGAAGAAGTTTGAGGTAATCATTAATCTGAATTAAGAACAATCCTTATCCCGCATTAAGCAAAAAAAATCATTTATTCTTGATCAAGGTCGCCTCATGGCTCTGGAATTTGCTTCGCAGGAATCTGAGGTGGCAGTTTCGGCCATAAGAAGGGAGGATTTGGAAATTGACTTTGGGAAAAGTATTTATTCTTAGACTATTTTTATTGCCTCGGCCCTTTTTCAAAGGAAAAGACACCACTCTATTTTTTCTTTTGGTAAAGGATATTTTTTATTGTTGCTGGAAATGCTAACTTATTCAAGCTATTGAAATTCAATATTTTATTTAAATTCCAAAATCAACTTCTCAAAAAATGGATCAAACAGACATCAACAAAGAGCTTTTAGCAAAACCATGGAGTGGGTCAAGTGTCAGCGAACGCGAAGGACAGGCTTGGGATAAAAAGAAGGAGATGGACTTCACTTATACCAACATTGATAAATTTATCAGGTATAGCCTGGGTGAAAATCCTGTTTTCAGCAATGCGATGTACCTCGGAGATTACTCCATGTCTTTGGAAGAAGCTCAACGTAGGAAACATGAGTTTGTAACCAAAGCTTTGGATATAAAGCCTGGGAGTCGGGTTTTGGATTTGGGCTGTGGCTGGGGAGGTTGGCTAAAATACCTGAAAGATGTCGTGGGTGCAGAAGGTATCGGTGTAAACCTGTCGGATGGTCAAGTGAATGCCTGTAGGAAGAATGGATTAACTGCCTACATCAAAGATGCTCGATTCATCAAACCCGAGGATTTTGGGACTTTTGATGCGATCACAGCTTTCGGAAGTTTCGAGCATGTGGCTTCGGTAAAGGATTACCTCGAAGGCCGTCAGGATGAAGTATATGAAGATTATTTCCGTCATGTGTACAATCTGCTCAAACCGGGCGGAAAATTCTACATGCAAACCATGACTTTTGAAAAGAATATGATGCCTTTTGATCAGATAGACATCAATGCGCCAAAAGACTCAGACAGCTACATTATGGCTCTTTTGCTGAAGCATAATCCGGATTCATGGATTCCTTATGGATATGAGCATGTCGTACGCACTGCAAGCCCATTCTTCAAAAACACTTATTACAGTGACGGTAGACTTGATTATGTGAAGACCAATCGAGAATGGACGAAGCGATTTTACAAATTCAGTTTGAAAAAATACCTGTGGTTTGCTTCCTTGGTGCCAAAATTATTTACAGACAAAGAATTTAGACATCAACTGGCAATTTTGAGAGTTCGCCCCAATCGAGTTTGCTTCGAGCGGGAGATCATGGGACATGCGCGATTGGTTTTTGAAAAGCTGTAAAAAAGTAAACCCCTGCTGAGGCACCTCGGCAGGGGTTTTTAAAATAAAGTTGGTTTAATTATCGCGTTGCAACGTAAGCTTCGAAGCCACTTGAGGTAGTCACTTTGAAGCTGATTCCTTCAGGAGAACCTGGATTGTCAATCGTATAGATTTTGTGTAGTCCCTGAGGATTCTGGATCAATTCAGTATGGATCAGATTGTTTCCGTCGAATATCTGTACTGTTACGTCTTTGGATTCGAGGTTCGACACCAAAAGTCTGTATTGATTGTCACCCAAGGCTGTCACCCGGGAATAAACCAAAGGCTTGGTGATCACCTGAGTATTGAATGTGGCAGTACTCAGGGTACCCTTTGCGTCAGACACTTCGATTGAATAATTACCTACCGGCAAGGCATTCAAATCATATCTTTTTGCAAAAGCTTCGGTTTTTGTGATTCTGTCACGCAACACCAGACGGTTGTCAGCATCAGTGATCCGTACAGTTAATGTACCCTGAGGCGCATCATTTACCGCTATCATTACTTTAGCCGGTTCAGTTTGTCTGATCTCTACAGATTTCTCGTCGTTGTAAGCGAACGCTCCAGTTGCGATCCCCGCAACAAAAAGCATAGTGAATAATTTTCTCATTTTACTAGTTGGTTTAAATAGGTTCTAGATTTTGTGTGTAACCGCTGGATGGACAGTTTCCATCAGTGGGGATTTTGGGCTACAGGGTCTTCGATGCAATTCGAATTACATTACAAAGATACCTAACGGAAGCGGAATTGCAAATGTTTTAATAAAATGTCAAAAATATTTTCAAATCATTAACAAAAATATCAAATAATTACAAAAAACATAATTTAATCCCGGCATCGATTGCGGAGCTTACTTTATGGTGAAACTTTAACACAAAACGGAATAATAAATTGTAAAAGGATTAAATAACAAAATCATGTAATTACATCAATTGCTATATTCTCTTTTTCGCAAACGATTGTATAAACAAAAAGTATTTTTACAATTTGATCTATGTCAAATACAAAAGCCCGAATATTTCGGGCTTTTGTGTTAAAAACTGAAAATGAGGTTCAAATTTAAACTCAATTAAGCTGGGAAGTTGCTTTGGATAATGCTTCTTGGGTGAATTTTCCTTTCAGCTCAATCACCATTAAGTCTCCCTTCTTGTTATCCCCTACCAAGATCACCAAATCGGAAATAATTGAAGCTCCTTTGGAATAGATAAGGATCCCACTTTTTCCTCCGGCTGTCTCCATCAGGAGTTCGTAGCGCTCTCGCTCAAGGCCTTTTTGTAAGGCTTTGAATTCGGTGTAATTACTATTGTCCTTTGGCAGGCTTAAAAAAATCAATTTTTCAACTGATTTGGCAACAGTTGCCATGTCGTTTTTATCGACATCGATCTTGAAGCCATCCGCAAAGTTCATAAAATTTCCGCCCAATTCAAGTTGGAAAAAGTCCTTGTCTGATTTGAACTTTTCTTTTAGTGAAGCTACACTTTTGCTTTGGGCATTTGTAGCATAGACAATAGCAAGAAGGCAGAGGGTTACAATGAGTCTTTTCATTTTTGTAAGTGGTTTAGTTTTCAAATAATATTATTTCGGCCCCTTGGGTCCCTTACTTCCTTTTCCGTATTTATCCATTCCGGGCAAGTTGGTCTTTTCAGCCAACATATTCAGATCCTCATAAGTGAATGCGCCTAGCATGGATAGCAGGGTGAAGCTTTTGGTGTCTCCTGTTACCATCATCAGCTCTCGAATTAAACCAGCTTCTTCGCGGATCATAAATTTCAAACTGGTGCCTTTTTCCTGCACATCCATCAATTCCTCATACTGGTTTTTGTTGAGTGTAGACATGGCCTCTTTGTATAAAGGCATCCCTTCAATTCCGTCGGCTGACAGTATTCGAATACCTTTTACTTTCGAGATCAACTTCCCCAACTCCTGAGCCTCAGCATCTCCCCCCGAGCTACTTTTCAGGAATCCACCGGCCATTTGCATCATTTTTGGAGAAATGTAGACCCGGGAGAATCGGTCGTCCTCCAAGTATTTGGAAAAAAACTTCTGTATGGCATCCTCCTGAGCGTAAGACGCAGTAGTCAGTCCCAGTAGAAAGAATAGTATGATATAGGTCTTTTTCATCTGTTTATAAATTGATTTTTTTGGTCAGATGGAATCTTCGCATGAATTATAATCATCCCAGTGTGTGACGTACTCGTCATGCTCGATTTCATGTGTTTATAATTGTTTTTTAGCGGTCACACCTGTCTGCCGTTAGGCAGTTGGGATATTCGCATGGATTAAAATCATTCCTCTTTGGGTTGCTTTGGGACATGCCTGTCTGCCGCAGGTAGGCTTGATTTCATTGGTTTGAATTTTGATCCAGCTGAAACAGCTGATTGGTTGTGTTCAAATATTTTAGATCATTCAGCGGAGCCAGCTGATCTTTTGCTTTTGAAAGGTTTGACTGTATTAAACCAAAGGCTTGTATGACTTCTTCGAATGCTCTCTGCTCGGCTTGCTTTTGCTCATACACTCTCCATCCCCAAAAGCTTCCAATCAAGATCGTAATCGAAGCCGCCCAGCTTAGCCAAGCGGGGTTTAGCCTCCGCGTTTTGGTCTTGGGAATACGCAGAATTTTTGGTTCTTCGGATTTGAACAGGTCTAGTCCTTTGAATAAGGCCTTTTCCTGTTCATAGCCTGTCGCTTCTCGAATTAATTCCCGAAGCTCCTTTTCTTCATTTTGGGATGTTTCCGCCTCCCAATATTTCCCCAGCAGTTCTTCAATTCTTGTCTTCATCCGGTAATTCCTTGGTTGATTAATTTTTCGCGTAGGGTCTTTCTTGCCCGATGGAGGTTGACTTTCACTTGGTCAAGGCTGATCTCCATTTGCCCTGCAATGGCTTCATAACTCATCTCCTCCACCTCTCTGAGGTGAAAAATCTCCCGTTGCTTCTCAGGTAGATCTCCTACCAAATCAAATATCAAACGAAGTGATTCTTCAGATTCAAGTTGATTTGGTTCATTAAAAGCCGTTTCCCGTATTCCTTCCAAACTTTCAATTCTTTCATTTTTCCGATGATGCATCAAGACCTCATTTTTCAGGCTTTTGACCATCCATCCAGTCAGATTTGGGTGTGTTTGGAGTTCCTTTTGACGTCCCATTGTTTTTTCAAATACATTTTGCAAGGCATCTTCTGCTAGATCCCGGTCTTTGGTCCAGAGAAAAACCATCCGGAACAGCTTGCCTCTCAAGGGCCAGATGTGTGTCTCGAAAAATGAATTCATTTAAGAAGGTGATGCGGAAAAGGCCAGAATGTTACAAATTCACGAAGAAATTTCCTGAAATTATTTTTCTAAGTCCAAAACTCACCCGGAAGGAAGTCCCTATTCAGTCAATTGTCCTTTTGAGTAATCCTAGACTTGTGTAGATCGAGTATAAATTTGAATCAGAAATAGTATGCATGCAGACTATTTTATATTTTGCAGTGATGAACAATCCAGCTTTATATCGACGAAGTTTTGAGAAAAGGGCAAAAAAAATCCCGATCCATGTGGATCGGGAGGGTGGTGATAAGTGGACTCGAACCACCGACTCACGGATTTTCAGTCCGATGCTCTACCAACTGAGCTATATCACCAACTTTTAAAGTGATGCAAAGGTAGAAATTTGAGTATTTGATACAAATGCTTTTCAGAAAAAATAAACCCTAATTAAAGAAAAACAAGCTAATCAGATCACTATGAGCATTTTACCGCAACTCGCATTTGTCCTGATTTTGGGTATTGCGGGTTATATTTTGAGTAAAAGGATCAAATTTCTCAGAAGAAATATCCTTTTAGGAAAAGCAGAGACTCGGAACGACCAATCCGAATCCCGCTGGAAGACCATGATGCTGGTGGCGTTTGGTCAGCAGAAAATGTTTAAACGCATCGTCCCAGCTTTTCTTCATTTATTAATTTATGTTGGCTTTTTAGTCATTAACCTTGAAGTATTGGAATTTATTCTTGACGGTATTATAGGTAGTCACAGGCTTTTTGCTCCGGTGTTGGGAGGCCTTTATACCACTGCCATCAACATGTTTGAGTTTCTGGCTGTCGCAGTATTGGTTTCCTGTGTTGCTTTCCTGATCAGAAGAAATGTGATGAAAGTGGAGCGTTTCACCAAGCCGGAGCTCAAGGGTTGGCCTGCCATGGATGCAAACCTGATTTTGGTGATTGAGATCATTTTGATGTTTGCAATCCTGACGATGAATGCAACGGATCAGATTTTGGCAAACCGAGAAGATGGACATTATTTGGCCTTGGGAACCTTGTTTTTCAGTAGCATGCTGATGCCAATCTTTGAGGGAATGTCTGATGGAGCTTTGGTTTTCACGGAGCGGTTTGCCTGGTGGTTTCATATTGTAGGGATTTTGGCTTTCGCTATTTATGTCACCTACTCGAAGCATTTGCACATCTTTTTGGCTTTTCCAAACACCTGGTATTCCAACCTCAAAGCAAAGGGTGAAATGATCAATATGCCTGAAGTGACCAATGAGGTGAATATGATGCTGGGAATTCCTGTGGAAACTTCCTCTGATGTGTCTGCTGAAATCGGTCGTTTTGGAGCTAAAGATGTCAATGACCTCAGCTGGATCAATGTTCTCAATGCGTATTCCTGTACGGAATGTGGGCGTTGCACGGCAGAATGTCCGGCAAATCTCACCGGTAAAAAACTTTCCCCGCGTAAAATCATGATGGATGTGCGGGATCGCGTTGAGGAAGTTGGAAAAAGCATCGATGCTGGTGGTGCCGGTTTTGAAGACGGAAAGTCACTTTTGGGAGATTACATCACTAAGGAAGAAATCAACGCCTGCACGAGCTGCAATGCCTGCGTAGAAGCATGCCCTGTCAATATCGATCCTTTAGCTATTATCCTTCAAATGCGCCGCTACGTGGCCATGGAAGAATCCGGTACTCCTGCCCAGTGGAATGCCATGTTTCAAAACATGGAAACCAGCTTTTCGCCTTGGAAATTTAGCCCTTCAGATCGCTTCAACTGGGCAGAAAAAGTGAAGGAAGAGGAAATGATGTAAAGTTGTCCGGTGTCCGATGTCGGGTGACCGATGTTTGATAGTCGATCCTCCTTGGCGGACAGGAGTCCGATTAAATTTTCCTCGATTTGGGTCTTGAATCTTGTTTCTAGCCTCTTGTGTCTAAAGTCTATAATCTAAAGTCTAAGAAATGTCAACATATAAAGTTCCAACCATGGCCGAAATGTCCACAAACGGTCAGACACCTGAAGTTCTTTTTTGGGTGGGCTGCGCCGGATCTTTCGATGAACGCTACAAAGCCGTGACTCAGGCTTTTGTGAAAATATTGAATAAAGTCGGCGTCAGTTTCGCAGTTCTCGGGCCGGAAGAAGCCTGCACCGGTGATCCGGCAAGAAGAGCTGGAAATGAATTCCTATTCCAAATGCAAGCAGTCGCAAATATTCAGGTAATGAATGGCTATGAAGTAAAAAAAGTTGTTACAGCATGCCCTCATTGCTTCAATACCATCAAAAACGAATATCCTGCATTGGGTGGGAATTATGATGTAATTCACCATTCTCAGTTTTTACAGCAGCTGATCAATGAGGGGAAGGTCACACTTAAAGGAGGAGGAGAATTCAAAGGTAAAAAGATCACCTTTCATGATTCCTGCTACCTTGGTCGTGCCAATAGTGTCTATGAAGCCCCCCGGGAAGTCATCAAAGCCTTAGATGTGGAGCTGGTCGAGATGAAGCGCTGCAAAACCAAAGGACTTTGCTGCGGGGCTGGTGGAGCGCAGATGTTTAAAGAACCTGAACCGGGTAAAAAAGACATCAACATCGAACGTACTGAGGAGGCATTGGCCACCGGAGCAAGTACAATTGCGGTTGGCTGCCCATTTTGCCTGACCATGATGACCGATGGAGTGAAAAATCAAAACCGGGAAGCTGACGTCAAGGTCTATGATTTGGCAGAAATGATCGCCAAAGACATGGGGATTTAATTTGAAGAATTGAATCAATTCAGCCCTTTTTGCCGTTATGCAAAAAGGGTTTTTTATTTGTAAGTTAAACAAACCGCATGTATCTCCCATTTGATCAAATGCCTGATTACGCTAGAGTTTGGGTTTACCAGGCAGACCATAAATTATCCTCGGCTGATGCGCAGCTTGTCCGGGATCGGATGAAAAGTTTTTGTGAAGGCTGGAATACGCACGGAAACTTGATGCCCACTTCATTTGAACTCATCGAAAGCCAGATACTGATTTTGGCCGTGGATGAAAGTAAGCTTGGTGCCAGTGGCTGTTCGATTGATAGTTCAGTTCGGACGCTTCGGGAGCTGGAAAGTATCCTACATATCAATTTGACCGATCAAGGGAAAGTCAGTTTGAGAAAGCCAAGCGGAGAAATGAACGTAATTTCAGCCTTAGGTGTGAAATCAAAAGTGACTTCAGGCGAAATAGATATTGAAACTGAAGTGATCAATCCCATGATCCGCGTCAAATCCGATCTTCAAAATCTCTGGCAACCTGTCCGAAATAGTTGGCTTATTAAGTATTTTCCAAATTAATTAGTAATATTCAGCATTGACCTACAATCACCATTCGATGAAGAAGCATTTTTTATGGATTTATGCCTTGGTTCTTTTGGCTTTTGTTGGCTGTAAGAGCTTGCAAGAAAAAGGAAATGACCAATTCCTGTCCGGGCAGTACCAATATGCGATCAATACCTTTACTCAGATTCTAAGTCAGGACTCCTCCAATCTTGAGGCGAACCAGTTTATTGCGGAAAGCTACCGGCTCTCAAATCGAATAGAAAAGTCAGAGCCATACTATCGCCAATTGGCAGAAAAAGATCCATCATTTTCCAGTTACTTCTTCCTTGGGCAGAGCCTTAAAGCGCAGCAGAAAAATGAGGAGGCTATTCAGGCTTTTGAAAAAGCAAAAGGTTATACAGCCGACGATGCCCTATTGGCGAGAAATCAGCGGGAAATAGAGGCGATTAAATTGGCTGAGGGAATTGAAGATTACTGGCCAAATCATGTTTTGGTCAATTATACCGAACTGAATACTCTTGGAGCTGATTTTTCTCCCGTATTGAGCGAAAAATTCCTCTACTTCACTTCAGGAAGACAAGCATCAGCAATCTATCCGGCTACAGGAACACCCTATTTAAAGCTATTTCGCGCTAGAGCCGATGGGTTAAAAGTAGATGTTGGCGTAATACAGCCATTGCCGGAATTCAGAAACGAGGAAGGCTTAAATCAAGGTTCCATTGCGATAAGTCCTGACGGGAACACAATCATATATTCCCGAGGAAATTCTACTTCTCCAAAGGATTACCCAGAGACAACCTTGTTTGCTTCTTATTTCCGAGGTGCCGGTTTTACCCAGCCCATCTGGATGCCAGTTAATGGTGAGGAAAATTGGTGGAATTCTACGCCGGCCTTCAGCCCGGACGGATCAGAACTGTATTTCGCTTCTAACCGACCTGGAGGATATGGAGGCATAGATCTCTGGAAAGCTACCCGACTTGCCAACAGTGATTTTGGAAACCCTGTCAATCTTGGCTCCACCATCAATACTCCTGGGAATGAATTGTTCCCAAGAATGACCCCTGACGGTAAATTCTTTTTTGCTTCAGATGGACATCCCGGTTTTGGAAAGTTGGATTTATTTGTAGCCGAAAAGGACGAATCCGGTAAACAGCTGATTCGAAACCTGGGAAAAAACATCAATAGCAAGGACGATGATTTTGGGATTTTCTTCACAGAATACCCAAAGGCAGGATTCATCTCCTCCAACCGCGAAGGAGGGGTAGGGGACGACGACATCTACTTCTTTGAAGACAAAACTCCTAAGCCTAAAATCGTCAATGTACTGCTAAACGTCTTCATCAAAGAAGAAAAAGCTGATGGTTCCATCGCAGACTTGCCTCAAACCAGGGTTGTGCTTTACGGTTCGGATAATAAGCAACAGGGTGGAGATTTCTCCAATGCCAATGGCCGTGTAAGATTTACCATGGCTCCTGAATCGGATTATACTATTATAGCTTCAAAGGGAGGTTATTTCTCCAAATCGATCCCCTATACCACAAAAGGCAAGACACCCGATCCGGCAACGTTGATTCAGGATGTGACCAACGTATCACTTGATACCACAATCGTTTTGGATCAGTTGATTTTGGAGAAATCCATCGTCCTGGATAATATTTATTATGATCTCGATAAGGCTGAAATCAGACCTGATGCAGCGTTTGAGTTGGATAAATTGGTCAAAATCCTGGCGGATAATCCTTCGATCAGAATTGAGCTGAGCTCCCATACCGACTCCAGATCCAGCGATGCCTACAACCTGAATTTGTCTCAAAGAAGAGCGCAATCCGCAGTGGATTACATGGTGTCAAAAGGAATCGCAGCCGACCGATTGGTGGCCAAAGGATATGGAGAAAGCCAATTGATCATCAAGGATGCCAAGACTGAGGAAGAGCATCAGGTCAACCGTCGAACTGAGTTTAAAGTGATTGAGATTCGGGAGTAATAAGTACTTCCCCAATAAATATAAAAGCCCGTCAGGAGTGTTCTAGACAGGCATTTTATTGAACAATAGTCCCAGTGAACCTGCCTGCTGCAGATAGGTTTCCGTAGAATGAGACGTAGATGATCTCGGATTTTTTCTGTTTTAGAGATCCTTTCTCAAATCCCAACCCACAAAAAAAGTCCGAATCACCGATCCGGACTTGGGGTTAAAATTATTGGATGAGGTTATACGTAATTGTTAAGCATTACCGGCATGACGAGCATGAGGATGTCTTCATTAGCATCCTGTTCGGCAGGGAGAATCAGACCGGCCCTATTTGGAGCGCTGAATCTTAAGCTAACTTCTTTGCAGTTCAGATTATTGAGCATTTCCACCAAGAACTTGGCATTGAATCCGATTTCGATGTCTTCACCTTCGTGATCGCAAGAAAGACGTTCGTTTGCCTCGTTGGAGAAGTCCAAGTCTTCTGCAGAGATCATCAATTCACTGCCAGTCAATTTCAATCTAACCTGGTGGGTAGTCTTATTTGCATAGATTGCAATTCTTCGCAAAGATCCCAACAGCTCCAATCGGTCAATGTTCATGCGGTTTGGATTGTCAACCGGAATCACATTTTCGTAATCAGGATAGCGCTCGTCGATCAGACGGCAAATCATCTTGATATTGTTAAACTTGAAGTAGGCGTTGGATTGGTTGAATTCCACGGTGACAGGTACATTTTCACCGGGTAGAGTTGATTTCAACAAGTTGAGCGCTTTCCTTGGGATGATTAGACTGGTACTGTTTGCCGAAGCGATGTCCACTCTTCTGTACCGTACTAGTCTGTGACCATCTGTTGCCACAAATGTTGAATTAGTATCGCTCAAATTGATGTAAACACCAGTCATTGCAGGCCTGAGTTCATCAGAGCTTGTTGCGAAAATGGTGTTTGAAATGGCAGAGGATAGCACCTCTGTGGACATATCCACAGTTGTTGCGTTGTTTACGGTTGGGATTTTTGGGAAATCCGTCGCATTCTCGCCGGCTAGTCTGTATCGACCGTTGTCTGAGCTTATTTCGACTGCGTAGGTGTCATGATCGATGCTGAAGGTTACCGGCTGCTCAGGTAGATTTTTCAAAGTTTCGATCAGAATACGCGCTGGTACTGCAATATTTCCATCCTCTTTTGCCTCGACATGAAGCTGTGTCATCATGGAAGTCTGCAAATCAGAAGCAGTTATGGTCAATTCGGAATCTTTGATCTCAAAAAGGAAGTTCTCCAAAATAGGAACAACCGGATTCGTTGTTACGACACCGTTGATGGCCGAAAGCTGCTTGAGCAAAGCAGAAGAGGAAACAATAAATTTCATGTGTTTATGATTTTATATTAGTGGTCACATGGAATCTCGCATTACAAATGATCATCCCAATAGGGGATGTTTGACTAACGCTCGATTTCATATCGTAGGGCTTAGTATTTAGTTTAAATCCAGTGGGGTAAATTTATAAATAAAATGCTAATTCGATGGGTCGAAAATCCCTTTCCCCGAAAATTTATCCTGTTAATTTCATGTGTTTATAATTTGGTTTTTAATTGCCACATGGAATACCCCCAGATAATCATGCTCCTGTGTGTCGCTCTTTCGAAATGGGTATTTCATGTGTTTATAATTTGGTTTTTAATTGCCACATGGAATACCCCCAGATAATCATGCTCCTGTGTGTCGCTCTTTCGACATGGGTATTTCATCTGTTTATAATTTGATTTTTTTAGTCACATGGAATGCCCTGCCCCGATAGCTCGGGGCATCCCCCTGTGTGATCCCGTAAATACGGGACCATGGGCATTTCACATTAACCTAAATCAGCTAGTAGAATACCTACGCTTTCTAAGATAAAGTATTATTCCACCCAAGAGACTTAAAATCAGAACAGGAAGTGCCACATTGACTCCCTGCCAAAAAGTTTTCTGTTGGCTGATTTTTACTTTGTTCAATGGTCGGATTTGTAGTGATCGGGTTCGGGAAGCTATGATGCCTTCCGGATCACTGAGGAATTGAACAAGGTTTTGGAGCAATTGCTTATTGGCGTAGGTAGTTTGGGCAAAAGGATCTTCACCTAATAACAAAGGCTGCTTTCCCTGTAAGCTTAACTGGCTTTGAAATACCGATCCATCACCAAAAACAACTACTTTTCCTCTTCCGCTTTCCTTAAAATCGTCTTTTGAAAAGTCTTCGGGTACAAATCTGTTTTTGAAAAGTGAGGTAAATTCACCTTCCAGCAAATAAGCCAAAGGCAAGTTGCGCAAGGTGAATTCTTCCATTTTAGGTGCTTTTTCCATATCCGAAAATGCTACTCTTGACGGTGCAGGAAGGATTTTTGCATTTTCTGATCCAAAAATCAAAGGAGTCTTAATTACCCCATCTGCTTTGACTGTGTCTAAACTACTTGCAAATCTATAATTGACCTGATCCAGAGTTTTGGTGATCGGATGAGTAGTGACTCTTCCTGCATTGAAATAAAATGGCCAAGGCAATGGAACCAGTTGTTCTTGATTTCCAAAATTGCCACCCATTACGGGTATGAAGCTAAAGTTTAGATCCTGAATTAGGTCCTTGTTGATCCTTACTCCATAGCGGAAAAGCAGGCGATCCAGTTCATTTTCTAGGGGGAAAGAGAAGGTGCCATTTCCTCCTGCCTCAGCTATATTCACCTCGACTCCCTCTGCGGCAATTACAAGATTTCCTCCATGCATCACATACTGATCCAAGAGATAAAGCTCACGATCGGTGTAAGTTTGCTTGGGACCGACAATAAAAATCGCCCCAAAAGTACTCAGATCCTGAATAGACTTAGCCTGGTCAAGGGGAACTTTGAAGACCTCATATTGACCATCAAGTGCTTCTACTATTCCAAAACCGCCATCTTCGGAAAGTTCTCCGTGACCGATGATCAATGCAATGGCTCCCTTCTCGGGATTGACCAGTTTTCGGATGGCATTGCTAAGTTCAAACTCCAGATTTTCGATGGATGTATTCAAAATCTGATCCGGAGACATTCCCTGCTCGCCTTTCAGAATCAGTGCGCCGGTTTCGTATTCATCATCGGCCACCAAAATCCCCGGAAAAATCAATTGTGTCTGCTGTCCAGAATTTTGATTGAAAAAAACATTGGTTGGATTGATGCCATAATCGGCTAAAGTGAAGATGAATTCCTCCTGAAGTGAATCCGTCACCGTCAGTGGGTCAAAATAGGAAACTGTGATATTTTCCGAAGAATAGGCGTTAAATGTCCGAACGGTTTCCTCCATTGACTTTTGTAATCTTCGCATGCCACCCGGAAGATTTTTTCCTGTCAAAAGTATATCCACATGAATCGGCCGATCCAGATTTTCCAATAATTCCTTGGTGGCTGGATGAACGGAAAATCGCTTTTCATCTGTCAAATCAATTCGAAATCGAAGGAATTGTCCCAGTAAAAGCAAGATCAAAATCCCCGCTAAAAGGGTCAGGTAGGGTTTTGCGGTATGGAGTCCTGATTTTTTCATTTGTTTCTTAAAACCAAAACAGAAGCTCCCAAAAACACCCAAATCATTCCCAGAAGGAAAAATAAATCCCGGCTGTCTACCACTCCGCGGCTAAGGCTGATGTAATGATAACTCAAGCTAAGTTCCTCAACCCAATAGGCGATGTCACCGGAAAGAATTCCCGACAAGGCTGTGAATCCAAAATACAGCACAAAGCAAAGAAAAACACCCAATACGAAGGCAACGACCTGCTGGGAAGTCAATGAACTTGCAAATAAACCTACCGCTGCGAAGGTAGCCCCGATCATCAACAGACCGATCCAGCTTCCAAAGAAGCCCGCTAAATCAAGATTTCCGACCGGTTCCCCAAGCTGCACAATACTGTAGGCGTAAAGAAGGGTAGGTAAGACTGACAAAAAAACCAAAGTAACTAAGGCTAGGTATTTTGCCGAGATGATTTGAATTATTGAAAGTGGAGAAGTCCTTAAAAGCTCCCAAGTACCTGTTTTTCGTTCTTCGGAGATAGCTCGCATAGACAGTGCAGGAATCAAAAATGTAAAAACATAGGGCGTGTAGGAAAAAAGGGCTTCCAGATCTGCAAAACCATAATCCAAAACCGAGCTTTCGGGAAAAACCCAAACGATCAAACCTAATGCGACAAGAAACAAGGTCAGAATCAAGTAGCCGGTAAGGCTACCAAAAAAGGCGTTGATTTCTCTTATATAAAGACTCCTCATAGGTTTTGGGTAATTTCTCTAAAAAGGGTTTCGAGATTTTTCTTGGATTGGTTTAGGCTGTTCAGGTTCAGGCCCCGCTCGGCAATAAGTTGCATCAGCACTTTTCTCGTTTCGACGGGGTCGGCTGTTTCGATTACCAATTGCTGATTCCCTTTGCTGCCAAACTTGACCTTTCCAAGTTTTTCAAACCACATCAATTCCAATTCCTCCTCAGTTTCCAGGATTAATTCTACTTGCCCTGATCCTGCTTTGAGTTCGGATAGCGGACTTGCAGCCAGGATCCTTCCTTTGTTGATGATTACCACATCATGACAGATCGCCTCAACTTCCTGCATGATATGGGTGGAGAAGATCAACGTTTTATTTTTAGCGATTTCACAGATTAAATTCCGGATTTCGACCAACTGATTTGGATCCAGGCCTGTAGTAGGCTCATCCAAAATCACCACTTGAGGATCGTGAATTAATGCCCGGGCCAATCCAACCCGTTGCCGGTAACCTTTGGAAAGCTGACCGATTTTCTTGTGCTGTTCGGTTGAAAGCCCTGTTTTTCTTACCAACTCTTCCACGCGGGATCGGATGTGCGAAGATCTCATCCCATAAAGTCCTCCCGAAAATTCGAGGAATTCACGGACATACAGGTCAAGGTAGAGTGGGTTGTTTTCAGGCAGATAGCCAATTTTCGGGCTGACAAATTTGGGGTTTTCCAACGCATTTTCTCCCAGTATTTTCACTTGACCTGCATCAGCGCTGAGGTAACCCGTGATGATTTTCATCGTTGTGGATTTTCCGGCACCGTTTGGGCCAAGAAAACCCAGAATTCTTCCCGGAGTAGCCGAAAAGCTCACTTCATCGAGTGCTTTTTGGTTGCCATAAAATTTACTTAAGTGGGAGACTTCTAATGACATAAAAAGGAAAAAACCAAAGAGGAAATTTTAGCAGGGCAGGAGTAAATTCCCTTTGCACAGGATTCGAACAAAAATATCAAACCCTGAGGGAAAGGCAATGCGATTTGTACTTTTTAGGAAAATGAAGTGACTTATTTTAGGATGTTCAAAAAAGCCCAGATCCAGCCTTTCCTTTCAGACTTTCTTCGTAGCCCGTATCAGCTTTTAATCCGTAACCTTCTGCCGCTGCTACGGCTAACTGATCGCAGCGTTCATTCTCGGCATGTCCGGCATGCCCCTTTACCCAAAAGAATTTGGGCTTGTATTTCAGGTGAAGCGGAATGTAGCGAAGCCAGAGATCCGGGTTTTTTTTGTCTTTGAAGCCTTTTTTCTGCCAGCCCCACAGCCAACCTTTTTCGATCGCATCTACGACGTACTTGCTGTCAGAGTAGATCTGTACCGGAAATTCGGTGGTTTTCAATTCCTGCAAGGCCCGAATCACAGCCAAAAGCTCCATGCGGTTATTGGTAGTAAGGCGAAATCCTTCGGACAATTCCTTACGGTGCTGACCGAATTTGAGGACAGCCCCATAGCCACCCGGACCGGGATTGCCTTTGGCTGCTCCGTCTGTAAAAATGATAATCATGTGGTGAAAATCGGGAAAATCGCTGAAATTCCTTTTTTAAAATTAATTAAAGATCTCAACAGGGAAGGCATTAGTTTTGAAAATTTTGACAGCAATAGAAAGCAAAATGATCCCGAAAATTCTTCTTAAAACATCCAGTCCAGATCTTCCAAGTTTACTTTCCAGCCAAGTGGTGCTTTTCAAAACTGCATAAACAAAAATCAGATTCAGCAGAATGCCGACACCAATATTGACCTGCTCGAATTCCGCCTTCAAGGTTAAGATAGTTGTTAACGTCCCTGCACCTGCGATCAAAGGGAATGCGATCGGGGTACAATGGATGCGCTTCAGGGTCCGGTTTGAAAAGTTCGATACCTAGGATCATTTCCGCTCCTAAAGCAAAAATGATTAAGGCTCCTGCAATGGCAAAATCGCTCACTCCAATACCAAACAGTCGAAGTATGGACTCACCGACTAGTAAAAATACAATCATCAAAAGTCCTGCGGCAAGTGTTGCTCGCTCTGATTTGATGTGACCTACTTTTTTCCGAAGATTGATGACTATCGGGATCGAACCTAAAATATCTATTACGGAGAAAAGGATCAATGATACAGGCAGTATCTGCTTGAAATCTAACATTACGCAAAGTTAGCGGATTTCGGATGTGGGATATGCGATTTCGGATTGGAACGGGAAAAAATCCCCAATCCGAAATCCCCAATCCGAAATCCGAAATCGAATTACTCTAATCCCTTATCCCGCATCTTTTGGAATTCATCAAATCGGCGGAAAATAGCGACCGTAAATCCCATCAGCATGATGATCGTTCCGATCCAAAGTACATTGATGTAGGGCTTCACGATAGCCTTCATGACCACGTAGTCTTTTTGGTACTGATTGACCTTGAACACAAACTTATTTTGCTCAGGGAGGATATTTTCCAATCTCACCTTGATGCCAAGTTCTGTGTCGATTACAGGGAGTTTTCCGATTTGATTATTTCGGATGATAAAGGTGGGCTCAATACTTTTTTCTACATCATAATCCAAAATTCGGAGCTTTGCCTTCACGGCAATATCACCTTCCTGGAGTTGGTATCCGTCCACCTCTTTGAGGACCTCAGCACCGTCAAAATAGGTCACAAAGTCAGCGATATAAAATTGCTCACCCGGTGCCGCCTCGTATGTCTCATCCTCTTTCCATTCTGGATCCTCAGAGTCGTTCATCGCTGCCACGTAGGTGTACAAATCTTTATTTAGGTAAATCTTGGAATCCGGGGAAGAGATCAGACCGCCCATACCTGCATTGAATTGTGACATTGGACTTAATGAAAATTTCAAGGTTTCGTTCTGCAGGTAATCGATTTTGAAATAGTCGTTTTCTTCAAGAACAATCTTTACTACATCTCCTTTTTTGAAATGATCTTTAAAATCTGCCAAAGCAATAGCTTCATTGACTTTACCAGTCGATTCAAGGATTTTGGCAGGCACATACTCATTGACTCCCACCACTTTTTTCTCACGACCTCGGTAGATTACCGTGTAGTCTTTCATTTGGGTGGGCTTGTTGATCCAAAGCAGGACATGTTCTTTGTTCATCTCATCCTCCCAGCTGTTGCTGTAAGTGAGACCTGACATATTGATGGAAATGACATCCGAGTAGCCGGAACTGAACATGATTCCGATGAGCATCATGCCCAATCCGATATGTGCCAAAGAACCACCTGCCAATTTGAAAGTTGATTTCTTAAGGATTTTCAGCAAAATGACTGCATTGGCTACGATCGTAAACGTGCTTGCCAATACGATGATGATGTATTTCCAGTCGTAGACTTTTGCCAAAACGATGATTGCGGCCGATATCAACACTGAAATAATATATGGAGTAATCAAAGCATCTTTTAACGCTTTTTTATCGATTTTTTGCCACCAGAAAAACTGACCAACAGAGGTCAGAAGAGCAATTGCCACTGCAAACCACAATTGAAATCTGGTATAAAACGCTACCTGATCTGCTGGAGGGGCCATGTTGGAAATTCCGCCGAAGCTTTCCACCAATGCATTCCAGGCAGGAATTGAAGTAGGCAATATGACCTGAAAGGCCATCAAACCCAAAGTCACAGCACCCAGGAATATCCAAAATTCTCTGGAGTAAACGGAAGCTTCCTTCTCGGAAGTTGGAATATGTTTCCAAGCCCTAGCCGCCAAAAACACAGCAATAACCAAGAAAAATAACATATAAATCAACAATTGACCCGATAGTCCCAAGTCGGTAAATGAGTGAACCGAAGCATCGCCTAGCACGCCTGATCTCACCAAGAAAGTGGCATAAAGGACCAAGATGAAGCTCAGAATCACTAAAACTATTGTGGTCTTGAGAGCGGTCGCGCTTTTCTTGAAGGTGATCATCGTATGGATCGAGGCCACCAAAATCAACCAGGGAACATACACGGCATTTTCCACGGGATCCCAGTTCCAATACCCACCGAAGTTTAAGGTCACATAGGCCCAATACGCACCCATGATAATCCCCATCCCCAAAATCATCGCAGAGAAAATCGCCCAAGGCAAGGCCGGGCGAATCCATTCAGAATATTTTTTCGTCACCAAGCCGCCAATAAGGAAAGCAAAAGGAACCAAAGTTGAGGCATATCCCAAGAACAAGGTCGGCGGGTGAATGACCATCCAGATATTTTGCAAAAGCGGATTCAAACCCGTCCCATCTTCCGGGACAAAGTCAGGATTCAATTGGAAGATAGGAGCCTGCGTAGCGTCACGCAAAAGGATAAAGGGTGAACTGCCAATCTTCAAATCATCTATCACCACACCCATAATCATAGAAATCAAAAATGCCTGAACCAAGGCAAAAACCACCATGACCGGTGCTTCCCAGAATTTGTTGGTCTGGATTAGGATCACGCCCAAAATCACGTTCCAGAAAGCCCAAAGGATGAACGCCCCCTCCTGACCTTCCCAGAAACTGGAGATCATGTAATGAACAGGAAGTGCTTTGGACGAGTGTGAATAAGCATAAAAGTACTCGTAGCGGTGATTGTAGATGATTTCAAAAAGTGAAAAAGCAATCATCACTGTCGAGGCAGTGTGAATGTAGAAGCTAATTCTGCTAAATCTTCTCCAACTCGCTTTTTCAATTTCGTTGGCACGAAAATACTGCACGTAGGCGTATGCCGTCACCAATGCACTCACAAAAGCCACGATGGTCATCAGGTGGCCAAGATTACCCACAAAGGTATTGATCATGATTTTTTACTTGAGATAGCTTTCAACATCACATTCCTGCCGCCTGCACGTCGGTTTCCTGATATTTGGAAGGGCATTTCATCAGGATTTTATCCGCAACAAATATTTCTTTTTCTCGATACGAGCCAATGACTACCACTTGTTCAGATCTCTGAAAATCAGCAGGAACAGGCTCGTTATAAAACACTTTCTGCTCGGTTCCCTCATTGTCAATAAGAAGGAAAGTGAAAGAAACTTTATCTTCTCCCACTTCAATGCCTGACACTTCGCCGGCTTGGTTTTTTTTCAATTGTCCAACTACGTGAATTGACTTGTCTTCTCCGTCATTCTTCATTTCCCAAGCAGTATTAAAGTTTTCATAGCTGCTTGCATCTCCGATGGAAGTCATGATAATGACAATTGCAATGGCTATAATTCCGAGTCCGATGATGTGTCCTTTTTTCATTGTATGTGAAATTTATGAAGTAAGATTTTTTTCAAGTTTGGAAATCTTTCGATCGGTATTGACTACATAAACTGTGATTCCGATGAAAATGATTGTGATGATACCAACTAAAACATAGATTTTTCCATCAGCTCGCATTTTGTCCGCCATTTCTACGCTATTGTTTGAATAGTCTGCTTCCGAAACTGGAATTTTCTCCTGTGCCAAAGCACTCAAAGAGAAAATTAATAGAGCTATAGTTAGTAGTTTTTTCATGTGTTTATAAGTTTTTCTTAAGGCCACGTGGAATCTTGCATTTCCGATATCATCCAATTGTGTGTCGAACTAGTCATACTCGATTTCGTCTTTCAGGAATTAAACATTTTGTCTTCTAGGTGGCGTTCCACTCTACGGATTCTTACCCTTACTGTTGCTATCCATGCTCCCAAAAGTGTCCATCCCAGGATTGCAGGATAGAAGATCATTCGAAGCTTGGAATCCAGATCATAAGCATTGAATCCCGGATTTCCGCCATTTCCCGGATGCAGGCTGTCAGTCAGACGGGGCAATACGAAAATCAACGGAATAAAGGCTGCGAAAGCAAATATGTTGTAGACTGCGCCGATCCGCGCTCTTTGTTGTGGATCAGTGATGCTGCCTCGGAGAATCAGATAAGCGAAATACATCAAAATCCCTATGGCTGATGCATTTTGCTTAGGATCGCCACTCCAATAATCTCCCCAGGTGAATTTTGCCCAAAGCATACCTGTCAAAATTCCCAAGACTCCGAACAGGATGGCTGCATTGGTAAATTCTATCGCCATGTCATCGTGTCGGAGATTATTGCTTCGCAGGTATTTGATGCTGTAAATGACAGCAACTACCAACATCAGAATCATTCCGAACCACATAGTCACGTGAAAGTGAAGTGCACGGATCGTTTCGTTTAGGATCGGAAGCCGAGGCACATCCATAATCAATCCGGCAGTGAGTGTGTACAGCAGGAGACCGATTGCAAGGATTTTCCACCAAGATTGGCGCATAGGGTGATTTAGCTATTTCAAGTGCAAAAATACGTCATAAGTTCCTGAATCCCCTGCTTTTTTCTGATAAAAGGAAATGGGATACAGATTGATAAAATTTATACCTAAAGCAATACTCCTGTTGTAGAATGAATACATTTCTTGGATATGCCAATACCCTGACAATTTACAACCTTACCAACTTCCAACTTTCCCACCATCCCACCTTCTTACAATTTTCCAATTTTGGAATTTTCCAATCTTTCAATACTTACCTTTGCCCCGTGGAAAATCAGAAAATCGACATTCGAAAACTCAGCCTGACCGAATTGGAGGAGTATTTTTTAGCCAATGGAGAAAAAAAATTCCGAGCCAAGCAGGTCTACGACTGGCTTTGGAATAAATCGCTCAAAAATTTCGACGATATGAGCAACATTTCCCTTTCTACAAGGGAAATGTTGAAGGAAAACTTTATCATCAATCATATCCAAGTGGATTTGATGCAGCATAGCTCTGACGGCACGATCAAAAATGCAGTCAAACTCTTTGATGATAAAATTGTAGAATCGGTACTTATCCCCACCACCAAACGAATCACTGCCTGTGTGTCCTCTCAGGTAGGATGCAGTCTTGATTGCAATTTTTGTGCGACCGCACGGTTAAAGCGCATGCGAAATCTCACTCCGGGAGAAATTTATGATCAGGTAGTGGCGATCAAAGAAGAGGCGGAAACTTACTTCCAGCGCCCGCTTACCAACATTGTTTTCATGGGGATGGGAGAGCCACTTCTGAATTATGCCAATGTGATTGAGGCGATTGATAAAATCACTTCGCCCGAAGGCCTGGGGATGGCACCCCGCCGAATCACACTCTCTACAGTCGGCGTGACCAAAATGATCCGTAAAATGGCTGACGATGAAGTCAAATTCAACCTTGCCGTTTCGCTTCACTCTGCGATCAATGAGACTCGATCCCGACTCATGCCAATCAACGATTCCAATCCCGTGGAGGAATTGGGAGAAGCCCTGAAGTATTGGTACCAAAAGACCAAGCGGAAAGTGACTTATGAATACGTCATTTGGGATGGGATCAACGACGATGAAAAGCACGCCCGGGCACTGGCTAAATTTTGCAAAATCATTCCTTCCAAAGTGAATCTGATCCAATACAATCCGATCGATGAAGGTGAGTTTCGTCAGGCAAAACAAGAGGCAGTGGATATGTATGTGCGGATATTGGAGCAAAACGGGATCATCGCCAAGGTCCGAAAATCCCGAGGTCAGGACATCGACGCGGCATGCGGTCAGCTGGCCAACAAAAACGAAGTGGCACAGCTAATCAATAGTTAAGAGTTTTTTATTTGTATTTAAAACAAGAAGTAGTTTTATTACTTTCGATTTTAAGAACCAACTATTCTACCGATGAAAATCTTTTTTTCCAAGCGGCTTACAGCGGCCTTGTTTCTTATTGCAATTCCAAGTTTTGGTCAGGAAAGTCTCCCTGAAAAGATCCAAACTTATTTTCAAAGTATCCAAAGAGAATTCCCAACTGAGAAATCCTACCTTCATTTAGACAAGCGAACCTACACGCTTGGCGAAGATGTTTGGTTTAGTGCGTATTTATTGGCTGGGAGCAATCAAATTCCCTCTCCGCTAAGCCGCACACTTTACGTCGATATATTCGATGGTGAAGGACTCTTGCTGGAGCAGCGAAAAATAAGAATCGAAAATGGTCTTGGTGCCGGAGACTTTAAAATCCCAAGATTTGGAAAAACAGGAACCTATCAGATCAAAGCTTACACCGCATGGATGAGGAATTTTGGCGAGGCCTATTTTCTCAGCAGTTCATTTGTGGTGGTAGATGGTGCGGCGGGCTCTTTTTTGCCCAAAGTTGACTTCAAAGAAATCAGTGCCACGGCAGGACAAGTCAAATATCAGGTGGAAATTGAAGCAGTTTCCACCTCAGGTAATCCGCTTAGCAATCAAACTTTAGAGTTAAGAGCTTTGGCTGGAGAAACTCAACTGCACAAGCAATCACTTTCTTTGAATACGCAGGGTCAAGCATCCTTTTCATTCTCCATCCCTGAAATGGTAAACCCAAGCCAAAGCCTTGAACTAACTTATTTTGAAAACGGAGATTATCCGGTCACACAAACCATTCGGCTTCCTTATGCATTAAAACTGGCGGATATTCAGTTTCTTCCAGAGGGAGGACATTTAGTGATTGGAAAAAAATCAAATGTGGCATTTCGGGCTATAGACCCTGATGGAACGCCCGTTGACATCCGGGGGGAAATTGAAGGACAGGGATTTTCGTCGCGTTTCGGAGGGATGGGAAAGCTGGAATTCACTCCAACAAAAGCGGATAATGCTGCCAATATTACCAATCCAAAAACAGGTGAGACGCGGTCTGTTTCACTTCCAAAAGCAGATTCCCGAGGCTTGGTAGTTCAGGTAGTCAATAACCCATCTGCCTCTTTTGTTACAGTTTTTGTACAAGGCGAATACGAGCCTAATTCACTTTTGCTGGTTTCTCAGACTCGGGGAGTGATCAATTACATGATTCAGGGGGTTTTGGCCAACGGCGTTTGGGGGATTCGGATTCCAAGGGAAAATTTGATTACCGGAATCAATCATATTACGATTTTAAGTTCAGATGGTAAGCCCTTATTGGAGCGGCTGATTTTTGTTCAAAAAGATGACTTTTTGAAACTTGAGCTTACCAGCTCCAGTCCTATCAATCCGAGAGGGAAAATTGGCTTAGATCTCTCCAGTTTATTCCAAAATCAGCCCATGGAAGGCTCATTTTCCATGGCTGTGACAGATGCGGATCAGGTGAGCGATGAGTCAGATGCCTTCGGTTCTATATTTTCCTCCTTATTACTGACATCAGACTTGCGTGGGAAAATCCATCAGCCTGGGCATTACTTCAAGAATCAGGAAGCAGAGACCTTAGAGTTGCTTGATTTGGTGATGTTGACTCACGGATGGAGACGGTTCTCTTGGGATGATGTAATGGCGGGTAAACTGCCTGAAATCAAAAATTTTATTGAGCGGGGAATCACTATCGAAGGTCAGGTAAAGGAAAAAACTGAAACCAAGAAGGGACTTGGCGGTGGTAAAGTCAATGCGGTTTTGGGTGATGGAGTAGAAATTGTGTCCTCGGAATTTGGGCCAAACGGCAGATTTATTTTTGCCGAATTGGACTATCAAGATTCGGTTACGGTCACCATTACGGCAGTGGACAATCGGGTCAAAACATTTGTGTATGTGAGTATCATTGAGCCTGATGCCGTATTTTCAAAAATCGAAGGTGAGTATCCTCATCAGATCGTCTGGCCGGAAGGTTTGGCGGCCACTTTTGCTGAAAGAAACCTACTGCAACAAATGAAGGATGATCAAAATATCCTTGACTTGGAGGGAGTCACCGTGGAGGCTAAGACGATTGAAAGAGAAGACGAAGAAATCCGGAAAATGTATGGAACAGGAGATGTCACCATCAATCCGGACAAAATACCGGGTACTATTGCCTTTACCAATGTTTTTCAACTGATTCAAGGACGGGTCTCGGGTGTTCAGGTGTTTGTTTCAGGTTTGGCTGTATCCGTTCGGATCAGAGGTGTGGGATCTGCAAATGCCGGTACTGATCCACTTTACTTACTGGATAATGCACCTGTGGATGCGGAAACTCTACTTCAGATCAATCCCAGGGATGTTTCGAGTATAGATGTGTTCAAAGATCCTGCACGTGCTGCGATTTTTGGTGCACAGGGTGCCAATGGAGTCATCGCAGTATATACCAAAACCGGCGCGGGAATGAATTACAAAAGTGTAGGGGGCACCTTGGTTACCAAATACGGAGGCTATGCTTCACCGCGGGAATTCTACAGCCCTAAGTATGATGTGAAAACTGCCGAAAACGCCATCACTGACAGCAGAGCGACGATTTATTGGAATCCTTCAATAAAAACCGATGCCGCAGGCAAAGCGAAGCTTGAGTTCTATAATACGGATGTTGCTAAGCGACAATTGATCATTGTGGAGGGAATGGATGCCGAAGGAAGATTAGGCAGAGTGGTCAAAGTGATTGAATAGTCACTTGCAAAACTCAGCAAAGCCACTTACCTTTTTCGAAAAACTTAGAAAAATGAAAAAGGCTTTGATTGTTTTTGTACTCTGCGCTGCGATTTCCACATTTTCAATGGCTCAGGAAAAAGGGGATTCCCGGATCCATGCCCTTGGGACGTATGGCTTAAGATTCAATGAATTTGGGGCAGCTGGAGGACTAGAATTCTTTTTTGCAGACAAGTTTGCGGTAATGCCAAGCTTTACTAAATTTTTCCCGAAAGTGGGGAACTTCAGCAATTTCAGTTTCGATCTTCGATACTATGTCACAGAGGGACCTTCCCAGCTATATTTTCTTGCCGGATACAGTCAGACATTTGAAAACAATCAACCGGGTCAACCCGGCACAAAACGAGACTATGTGGGTGCCAATGCCGGAGTGGGTGCTTACATTGTGCTGACGGAATGGGTGGGCTTGAGCACTGAGTTTAAGTTTCAAAGCCAGTTTAGGCAAGAACCCAGCTTTCGGGTAGGCTTGGCTTTTCCGCTTTAAGAATCTACATGGGATTCAGCTGAATTCCTTTGAATCTTATTTCTTACTAAACTCAAACAACTTCCTTTTCTCTTCTTTGCTCAGAGCATCATAGCCCTTTTCGGCGATTTTATCTAGGATTTTATCGATGTCTTCTTGTGTGGTTTCTTGGGTTTTTTGAGCTGGACTCACGTTTGGTTTGGATGAGAAGCCACCAAAACCTCCATTGTTGCCTGTCTTTGCTTTTCGATAACTCACTTTGACATTGCTTCGATTGCGACTAAAAAGGTTTTCGAAGAAAATTCCGATTTTCTGAACAGGGACCCCCAAGTCAGTACCCCGCCGAAGTTGTACGATATAGAAATAGCCTAAAAGTGCTCCTCCCAAGTGAGCGATCTCTCCCCCGGCGTTTGCTCCAATTGAGTTGGCAAAAGACAAAATCACATAAAAAGCTGCGATGTAAACAATCTTCACCGGTCCGAGGATCAGCAAAAAGAAAGTTGTATTGGGGGTCAAAGTCGCTGCACCAACAACTATCGCAAATACCCCAGCACTAGCTCCAAGCATCATCGAGCTTTCTACTGATCCACTAAAGTAGGGTGCAAGATTGTAGATCAGAACATAAAACAAGGCTCCGAAAATCCCGCCTAAAATATACAAGTTCGCAAGCTTTCTACTTCCAAGGTATTGGTGGATCAGCATCCCAAACCAATAGAGAAAAAGCATATTGAAAAGGATGTGAAATAATCCTTCGTGCAAAAACATGTAGCTTAGAATTGACCAAGGCTGTGTGGCTATTTTAGGAAGATAAGCCGGCATCATCAGGTAGCTCAAAGCTGCTTTGTATAGCTCCCCAAATCCGCTGATTGTAAATATTACACGGACGACCAACAGACCAAAAAATACGAGAATATTTATCGCAATCAGCTTAAAAAGGCTGTTGTCGCTATGCCGGAAGGCATTCTTTAGATTATCCCAAAAACCACCGTACATATCAATAGAAGCTATTTCTGTCCTTTTTCCAATTGTAAACCAATACAGCCCCAACCACCAAACCACTCAAGTGGGCAAAATGAGCCACATTATCTGTCGGGTTATTTACGAATACGTTATAAATGGTATAAAGTGCATAGACTCCCACCAAATATTTTGCCTTGACAGGCATAGGTGGAAACAGTAAGAACAGCTGTGTGTTTGGGAAGAGCATGGCAAAGGCCACTAAAATTCCAAAAAGGGCACCTGATGCACCGACCATAGGCTGATTGGATCGTAGCCTCAGGATCGCCTGAAGTGTTTTTTCTGCCCGTTCGATAAACATTGGATCCTCGGGATTTCTGCTGAAATCGCCCACAAAATCAAATACTTCCGGGGAAAAGTACCCTCGATTTTCTAAAACAAGTTTGTTGAAATATTCAGGATCGGGATCAGCTTCAAAAGTAAGCACCTTGTCCTCCAATTTTTTATACTCATACATGGAATAGCCTGAATACAGGACTCCTGCACCAATACCGCAAACCATCCAAAGAATGAATAATTTTTTTGGTCCCAAAAATTGCTCCAGCAGTGGGCCAAAAATCAATAGACCGAACATGTTGCTGAAAAGGTGCCAAAAATCGGCATGCATAAACATGTAAGTCAGGAATTGGAATGGCTTGAAATAAGCACTTTGAATAAAATAAAGTGCAAACCATTCATTCAAAACGGGAAAAACAAAATTTGCAACCAAAAAAACGATAATGTTGATCAGGAGAAGATTTTGTACGACCGGGGTGATATTTCTAAACATGTTATTTTCCGAAGAAGGAGTGAATGCTACTTAAATCCAATTTCACGAAAGTTTTGTTCCCCGCAGGGGAATAATTCGGGTTTTGGCTGGCAAAAAGCTGACCAACCAGTGTTTCCATCTCCTGAGGGTTCAGCTTTTGCCCCTTTTTGATGGAGGCTCTGCGGGAAAGAGAGCGGGCCAAATTTTCCCGTTTATCCAGAGATAGCTCATTTTTGAAGTTTTTAAACTGCTCCACCAAACCTTCAAAAAGTTCTTTTTCATTTTTTACCTGCACATCTGCGGGCACACCTTGAATCAAAACTGTATCCTTGCCAAATTCCTCCACAATAAATCCCAAACTATAAAGCTCCGGAAGCATATCCATCACCAAGGCGAAATCTCCGGCATTCAGTTGGACTGTCGGAGGGAAAAGACATTGCTGAGAAGCACCTTGGGAAGATTGAAGTTGCCGTAAGTAGCGGTCATATAAGATTCGTTCATGTGCGGATTGTTGATCTACGATCAGTAATCCTGTTGACATTTGTGCGATGATGTAGCTCAACTCAACCTGAAATGTAGTGCCGGTTGCCTCGGATTCCTGAGGAGGAATCAAAAATCTCGATTCATCCGAGGTGGCCCGACTTGGGAAGGTCAGGAATTCCGGGTCTTCCTCAGAATTCTGTGCCGCAGATGGGGTAGGAGTAAAATTCCCTTCAAATAAGCGTTCCCAGCCTGAGACTGATGATTTTTTAAACTCCGGTGTGTTGAATGTTTTATAGCTGTACTCTCGGTCGACTTGCACCTTGGTGTCGGGATTTGAGGCCCAATTTTCCTGAAAATTCACATCCAGAGAAAAGTCAAGTGCCGACATCACATGATGGGCTCCCAAAGCTTGCTTCACTGCTGATCGGATTACAGCATAGACAGTTCGCTCGTCATCAAACTTGATTTCGGTCTTAGTAGGATGGACATTGATGTCAATATGTGCCGGATCGATGTCAAGAAACAAAACATAAAAGGGGAATTGATCATTCTGAATCAGCCCTCCAAATGCCGAGCTCACGGCATGATGCAGGTATGAACTTTTGATGTAGCGGTTGTTGACAAAGAAAAACTGCTCTCCACGGGTTTTTTTGGCATTTTCAGGTTTTCCGATGTAGCCTTTCACATTGACATGTAGGGTTTCCTCATTGCAGGGGACTAATTGACCCTGATAGCTTTTGCCAAAAAGTGAAACAATTCGTTGACTCAATTTCCCCGAAGGTAGGCTAAAAACCTCCAAATCCTGCTGAAAAAGTGAAAAGGCGACTTCCGGATAGGAAAGTGCTACCCGCTGAAATTCGTCTACGATGTGACGCATTTCCACAGGATTCGATTTCAGGAAATTCCGACGCGCAGGAACATTGAAAAATAAATTTTTCATCGCCACGGAAGTTCCTACCGGTACAGCTACTGGCTCCTGTTTTTTCACTTCGGAGCCCTCGATTTGAATCAAAGTACCCAGTTCGGTTTCGGTCTGTCGCGTTTTCAGTTCCACCTGGGCTACAGCGGCAATGGAGGCCAGCGCCTCTCCTCTGAACCCGAAAGTCCGAATCGCAAAAAGGTCTTGCGATGTTCTGATTTTGGATGTCGCGTGCCGCTCAAAACTCATTCGCGCATCGGTGGCCGACATTCCTTTTCCATTGTCAATCACCTGAATCAGCTGTTTCCCGGCATCTTTGATCACCACTTGAATATGAGTTGCGCCTGCATCCACGGCATTTTCCAAAAGTTCCTTTAAGGCGGAAGCAGGGCGCTGTACTACTTCCCCGGCGGCAATTTGATTGGCAATTGCATCTGGAAGAAGTTGGATGATGTTACTCATCTTTTGACCTATTTTTTAGTCTAAAAAAGAAATAAACCCCGGCAACCAGTAAGCCCAGGTAAAGCAGATAAGTGAAAATATCAGGCCCGATGTAAATGTACCCGAATGCCATTAGGATCATTCCCAAGAATAGAAGGGTACGGATTATAGCAGTTGAACTGAAAACGCTGGCTTCTCTCGGCTTGATTCCTCGGTATTGAGAGAAGGAACCCCGGATTCCCGAGCTAAAATTTTCCAGGGAATCTTCATTTTCCGAATTCAAAATCCCCTGCTCTGCCAATTCCCTTTTTATTCTGGAGGTTCGTTGTTCGATTTCCTCTTTGACAGGATCGTAGTAGCGTGGTTTGATATCATACCGCATCGGTGAAGCGGTACGGAATAAGGAGGGAAATTTCATAATAAACTCGGTTAGCGTTTGGGCCGGCTATTAGGGGAAAACGAGGAGGCTCAAGGATTAAATATACCGAATAGACCCTTGTTTACGTTTTTAAACCTTAAACCTCAAGTAATGTTGCCCAATCTTTGTTACATTCAATTGAAAGTCTTTTACAGGCTTTGAAAAAAGCAGAAAAGACTCGTAGAATTTAATATATTCATAGCCTACACAAATATATTTTGAAAGTTAAGGATAAAAAATTGATCTCGTTAATGAAAAGGAAGCTTTGGGGTCCGATAGCACTTTTGATGTTGCTAGGAATAGCTACATCAGGTAAAGTCGATCCTTTTGTGGCCAATGAGGACCCATTGATCAGTAGTGATCGTGTTGAACAAAAGCATTGGGTCGACAGCGTGTTTTCAGCCATGAATTTTGATCAAAGATTAGGACAGCTTTTTATGGTAGCAGCCTATTCCAACAAAGATCAAAAGCATGTCGATGAGATCAGCAATTTGATAAAAATCGAAAATTTGGGCGGTTTGATATTTTTTCAGGGAGGACCAAATCGACAGGCTAGGCTAACCAACTATTATCAGGCTCAATCAAAAACGCCACTTTTTATCGCAATGGATGCCGAGTGGGGAATAGGAATGCGTTTGGATTCAGTTCCGAACTTCCCCAAGGCGATGACTTTGGGAGCGATTCAAAATCAAAAATTGATTTATGATATGGGTGCTGAGATCGCACGCCAGTTTAAGGAACTGGGGATGCATATCAACTTTGCTCCGGTAGTAGATGTCAATTCCAATCCCAACAATCCGGTAATTGGATACCGGGCTTTTGGAGAAAATAAAGAAACGGTCACTCGTCGTGCAGTTGCCTATATGAAGGGCTTACAAGACAACGGTGTTATTGCCAATGCAAAGCATTTTCCAGGGCACGGTGATACAGATACCGACAGCCACTATTCCTTACCTGTAATCAAGCACGCCGAGAAGCGGATATGGGATGTGGATCTATATCCGTATCAGGAGCTTTTCAGAGAAGATTTAATGTCAGTGATGGTTGCCCACCTCAATGTCCCTAGTTTGGATCAGGGCTCCAATATTCCTTCCAGCCTTTCCAAACCGATCGTGACCGATTTGCTTCAAAATAGGATGAATTTCCAGGGTTTGATTTTCACTGATGCGCTGAACATGAAAGGTGTGGCAAATTTCAGCAAACCCGGAGAAGTAGATCTGAAAGCACTACTTGCCGGTAATGATGTGTTACTATACTCCCAAGATGTCCCCAAGGCCAAAGCTCTTATTAAAGATGCCGTAGCGCGTGGTTTGATTAAAGAGTCGGAAATAAACCGACGGGTCATGAAAATCTTAAAAGCAAAATATTGGGCAGGTCTGGATAAGTACAAACCTATAGATACCTATAAAATTGCAGAGCGTCTCAATACGCCTAAAACCGCTGAAGTCATAGAAAATCTTTATGCCGAATCCATCACCGTAGCATCCAATAAAGGTGATCTTTTGCCTTTTCAAAACTTGGATCTCAGAAAATTTGCCAGCTTGACAATTGGGGACGATGGAAAAGTTTTTAATCAAAATCTAAAAAATTATACCCAAGTAGACCATTTCACTGTACAAAAGGCGGCAGGAGAATCCGCCCATTACAATCTGATTAAGCAATTGGAAGACTATGATGTGGTTGTGGTAGGCTTGATGGGCGTGACCAACAGTCCACAGCGTGCCTTTGGAATTGCTCCCGGGGATATTCAACTAATCCGAACCTTGGAGAAAAGGCAAAAAGTGGTCACTGTCCTGTTTGGTAATGCTTATGGGGCCAAGGCCCTGGAAGGGATGGGCAATGTAGTCTTGGCGTATGAGAACTCCTCCGAAACACAAAAGCTTGTTCCTCAAGTGCTGTTTGGAGGTAGGTCAAGTCAGGGGATTTTACCCGTTACCGTCAGCGGACAATATTCCCATGGAGTGGGGGGATACCTGTCAGACGCCAATCGACTTTCGTATGGCACTCCCGAGAGTGTGGGATTGAAATCTGAAGTTTTGGATAAAATTGATGAAGTGGCCCAACGAATGATTCAGATTCAGGCTGCACCCGGAGCCAATGTTTTGGTTTTAAAAGACGGGAAAGTGGTATTTGAGCGTTCTTACGGCTTTTTAGACTATAAAAAGACAGTCCCTGTATCTAAAGAAACGGTATACGATTTGGCATCAGTCACTAAAGTTCTTGCTACCACGCAAGCGGCAATGTTTCTCAAAAGCCGTGGTGAATTGGATATGAATAAGACCTTGGGGGATTATTTGCCTGAGCTGAAAAACACCAACAAAGGCAACCTTGTCCTAAAGAATGTGATGATTCATGAATCAGGACTCAAGGCATTCATTCCCTATTATGCCAAAACCGTCCAGTCCGGACAATGGCGTGGGGACTATTATAAGGCCTCATTAGAGACGGGTTTCAGCAGACCAGTTTCGAATGATATGTATGGGAAAGACGCACTCAGAGACAGTATTTGGAACTGGACCGTTCAGTCTGAATTACTTCCCAAACCTTACAAATATGTCTATTCTGATTTGACGATGTACTTCATGCAGGCAGTGGTCGAGCGGATTGTCAACCAGCCACTGGATGAATTTTTGGATCAAAATTTCTATGCCCCTTTGGGTTTAAAGACGCTGACATTCAATCCCTATCTCAAAATGCCATTGGAAAAAATTGCACCGACAGAAAACGATGTGGCTTTCCGAAAACGTCAGGTTCAGGGCTTTGTACATGATCCAGGAGCAGCGATGTATGGTGGGGTCGCTGGTCATGCAGGACTTTTCGGTACTGCCAATGATCTTGCAGTCATGATGCAGCTGATGCTGAATAAAGGGACTTATGGGGGAATTACGCTCTTCGATCCAGCAACTGTGGATGCCTTTACCAAGCGCCAATCCAATATAAGCCGTCGGGGTTGGGGTTGGGATAAACCGGAACCCGAAGCGGGAAAAGGTGGTTCGGCAAGCAAGTTTGCTCCAAAAAGTACCTTTGGGCATACAGGCTTTACCGGTACTTGTGTTTGGGCGGACCCAGAAAATCAGCTGGTTTATGTTTTTCTGTCAAACCGGGTTTATCCGGACGCCGAAAACAACAAACTCCTCAATGAGGGTATTCGGACTAAGATTCACGACATCATCTATGAGTCGATGAGAAAATAATTTGATCATCCGTAATGAGGCGAATTACCTTGACCTTATGTTCAAGGGGTCGGATACTTTGACTTCGCTCAGTACAAGTGACCGATGACCCTAAATTCTAATTTTTTAGACAAATCTACTTTTAATTAAGGCTACTGGTATAAAACCGGATAATCATGAAGTAAAATATAAGCTTTGTTTAAGGTGTTAAGTAGGTTGTATCAAGCGCTTGAAAAAACTATTAAACATCTGAATTTGAATTTCATCGGACATCTGACACCGGTCATCCGACAAATACAGTTAGGAAATCAAAAATTCAATTTTGTCAACCCTTTTTCCCATCTCTCAGCGACTTCAGGTAAAGCCCCTCCACCCGTTCTCTTGCCCAAGGTGTTTTTCTGAGAAATTTCAAGCTTGACCCAATCGAAGGGTCATGGGTAAAGCAACGGATCGTGATCCGTTCGCCGAGTTCTTTCCAGCCGTAAAACTCCACCAAATGTTGCAGGATATCATCCAGTCGAATGCCGTGAAGTGGATTGTTGGGTTGTGGTTCCATATTGACTATTTTTTGCTGAATACTGAAAACTGAGACTGCTTACTGTTTTACGGGTTCGATCAAATCCCACAAATTTCCATACAAATCTTTAAATACGGATACAGTTCCATAAGCCTCTTTTGCGGGTTCCCGGACGAATTCCACACCTCTGGAAGTGTATTTTCGATAATCTCTCCAAAAATCATCGGTATAAAGAAACAGAAATACACGTCCTCCCGCCTGAAACCCGATTTGCTGCTGCTGAGCTTCATTGGCTGCTTTAGCCAATAGCAAGTGACAAGAGGATCCGGGAGGTGAAACTCTCACCCAGCGTTTGCTTTCACTCATCACGGTATCTTCCAATAGCTCAAAGTCTAACACATCTGTGAAATAGCGAATGGCTTCGTCATAGTCGCTGACCAGAAGAGCGAGTTGTCCGAGTTGTTGTTTCATTTTGGAGTAGGTTCAAATGTGAAAGTAAGGCCAAAATTCGTTGTATTCATTCATTATCTCCTTCTAGGAAATTTTTTGACCAAAAATGAGGTAGGTGAATTATTGAGAGTATATTGATTTTGTTTTTGGCTTTTTTATGGACTTTGATTTTTCAACACATGCGGTAGAGCAAATGAGTATCAGAGGAATTCCTTAATCTCAGATTATTCAAGTTTTGAATAATCCACATCAGTTGATTTGGGAATCTGAAATTTCTGATATAGAAATCTATCAATCTAAGTTTGAAAATCTCAAAGCTGAAGATTATCTGATTCGTGTTTTTGTTAACCGGATAAAAAATCCCAAATTGGTTGTGACCGTTTATAAAACCAGCAAAGTTCTTAAATACTGGAAAAATGAAAGTGACCTATAATCAAGAAGTGGATGTGCTGTTGATTCAAATTTCGGAAGGAGAAGTGGCCGAGAGTGAAGAATCAAAACCTGGAGTTATCATTGATTATGATGACCATGGGAACATTATTAGAATCGAGATTTTGAATGCGTCCAAGCATTCTGATTCTCCTTTCAAAGTGGATTATGAATTAATCGCTTGATATTTTTTTTGAATAATACATCCAAATTATACCTATTAATTTTTGTCTCATTTATCCATTGGTCCCCATCTGGGGAAGCTTAAACGGCTCTTCTGAAAGTACCATCATCAACTTAAAAAACACTTGATGGCCTTCGATATTGCAAAACTCGAATAAAAGCAATGATTTTTTACTTATTGATTAGTTTTAGTTCGTGACCTAAATCAATTTTAAAATGCACAAGTTTAATCCAAATTTTGTTTTTTCAGCCCTTTTTTCACTCCTTCTATTTTCCTGTCAAAAGCAGGGAGAGGACAAGTCTAAAGTCTGGGAGTTGGTTCCCTCCGCAGAGAAAATCAGTTTATCGCTTGACGATCAGACTCCCAATATCAGTATGAGGCTGGAATATTTCGGCGGAAAAAAACCACTTCTTTTCAATGTTAACGAGATAACCAATTCCCTGCAAATCTTCGATCTGGAGAGTCAGAGCTTGGTCAAGGAGTTGACCTTTGAACGGGAAGGAGATCAGGGAGTTGATTTTCAATACTTTCATGTCCAAAGTCTGGACAGTATTTTTCTGTTTCCACCTTTTGGGAAAAGGATTATCCTCACTGACACCTCCGGCAAAATTAAAAACCGGATCCGCTTCGAGCTGCCCCTAGGCTATTCTACCATTTTCCCACATAACAGCTATTATGTTTCCCCTCCTGCTGTAATCGGGAAAGACTTAATTGTTAAAACCCGAGCAGATGGAAGAATTACAGAATTCACCCAATCTCAATTGGATACCTTGGCATTGGAAGTAGCCATTAATCTGGAAACAGGGGCTGTGCGAATGCTTCCTTTGGGTTTTCCGGGAGATTACCTAAATCTTGGCAACAAGCAGCTGGAATACAGTATTGTCAATCAGGGAGGGAAAAAGCTCGTTTCTTTTATGGGGGATCACCGCGTTTACCTTGCGGAGCAAAACTCAGAAATATGGAGTGCTAAGGATGCCAAAAGTCAGTTTTTGGATGAGCAAATGCCCTTTTTTGCCAAAGACGTAGATAGTAGAGGAATCAATGAATACGCCTTTTCCAAGTCACGCTATGAGTCATTAGTCTATGATCCCTATCGGAAAGTTTATTACCGATTTGCCTATCCGACGGTGACTTTTGAAACGGATGAGGAATTGAGGGCATTGAGAACTAGTCCGGGGCCTTTTGTGGTGATAGTTTTGGATGAAAATGGAGATATCCTGACCGAGCGGAGATTTGAAGCAGGCACCTATTACCCCACTAATTTCTTTGTAGGCGAAAAGGGGCTCTATCTTTCGATTAACCACCCCGATAATCCCGAAAATCAAGAGGATGTATTAACATTTGAGCTGATTCGGCTCAATAAATAAAAAGCGAGACTCCTGCTGATCTAAGAGCCTCCTTGAATTTTTTATGCATTGGAAAGTGTCCGGCGGATCATGTCCAGATTGACCCGAATCTCTTCGATGCTTTCCCATTCCCGGTCTGGCGCGCCATGCTCGATGCCCACATAGCCTCTGAACTTATGACCTACCACGATTTTCATCATTCGCTCATAGTCCAAGGGATGTTCTTTGCCCATATCATCCCACACTCTGGGCTTAAGGCTGACTCCTTTGGCCTTAGGCATCAATTCATCTACACCACGGTAGGAATCATAACTGAATATTTTGTCTCCCTCTCTGTTCAAAACAAAGTTTCCAAAATCAGGAAGCGTCCCGGCTCGACGGTGGGCAGTTTCTTTGATGAGTCGCGCCAGCCATTTCCCATTGCTGGAAAATCCTCCATGGTTTTCTACAATCACATCGATGTCAAAGTCATTGGCGAATTGACAGATTCTTCTCAACGTAGAGCTGCATACGTCGATGGCCTTTTTTTCCTCCTTGGGATCAGTGCTGTAGGGTACGGAAGTGTAGGCATTGACGCGGATGGCATGGCAACCTAAAAACTTGGCTGCTTCCACCCATTTTTTATGCTTTTCCACGGTTTCCGCTCGCTCTGCGGAGGTGGCAGCACCAAGCTGTCCTTCCCCGTCGATCATGATCAGAACTGAAGTCACACCTTCGCCATCAGCACGGGTTTTCATTTCTTGGAGGTAGGCTTTGTCTGTGGCTTTGTCTTTAAAAAACTGATTGACATACTCCACCGCATCGATTCCGTGTTTTTTAGCTTCGATGGCAAAGTCCAGATGATTCATTTTTCCGGCGAAAAGGGGTTTGTTAAGCGACCACTCCGCCAGGGAAATTTTAAACAGCTCTTCTTTTTTCATGGAAAAAGAGAGTTGAGGTAGCCCGAGGCCCACTGCTGCTGTGGCAAGGCCGGCTGATTTGATAAAGTTTCTTCTGTTTGTCATGGGTTAAAAAGGTTAATGGGTTATGGTATTGTGTTATTTGGTATTAGTATTTGTCTTATTTTTTTTTGTTCACGGTAAACTGCGACTGCCTACTGTTCTTTGCTTCGACTCCCTGGCTACCGGACAGGCAGGCGCTCAGCATGACAATTTTTTCGTCTTGCTACTACATACAAGCTACTTTCTAAATCTCCCAACCACCTCGATAGGTTCGTGTCAGGAACTGATTCGCCGCTTCATCATTGGTGATTTTGACCAAATTGGAATCGAAATCTACTTTTTTTCCAGTCCGAAGTGCAATAGCTCCCAGATTGATTGTATCTGTGATGCATTGGGCTCGGGTAAAACTGCCTGGGGTTTGCTTGCCTTCCAGCATAGCGTCTACCCATTGAATAGTTTTTCTGTCCACTTCACGGGAATTGATCTTTTCGGATTCCGGACGACTGGCCATTTTACTTTCAGGCAAAAGAACCGGATTTTCTCCCCGGAAACCTCCCAGGATTTTCCCTTTGATTCCTACCAAAAGTAATCCTTCTTCAGGCGTATCTTTTCCGTTTGCTTCCAATTCTTCGCAGGCAAATGGCTTCATTCCGCCGTCATACCAGAATAATTCGAAAGCAGGCAATTTTTCCTGCTCCGGAAATTTCCACCTGATGGTACAGCTTGCAGGAAAGGCCACGTCGTTTTTGACCCACTGATACACTTGATTGATTTCTTCCCTAGAAGTCGTGCCAAAAGCTCTCGCTGAAATCGGCGACCGCGTAATGCCCAAAGTCTCGAAAAGTGGAAACAAGCTGTAATGCCCCATATCTGCCACCGATCCGCCACCGAATTCATACCAGCCCCGGAAGACATTGTGGGTGTAATTTTTATGATAAGGCATATCGGGAACAGGTCCGAGCCAAAGATCCCAGTTGAAGCCTTCAGGGATAGGCTGAGTTTCGGTTGGTCTTTTGGTCCATTGCTGCCAGACAGGCCGATAGGACCAGTTGTGAATTTCCTGTAAATCACCAATCAGACCATCATCCATCCAAGCTTTGATCTGACGATATTCGGGTCGATCGGACCACGCCAAAAGGTGAGTGACCATTCCGGATTCTTTGGCTTTTTCGATGACTTTTCTCCCCTCCAATAGCCGATTGGAAATGGGCTTATGCGTTACCACATGCATCTTTTGGTTCATTGCAGCCAAAGCAATTGAGGCATGCGTGTGATCTGGAGTCATGATTTTGATGGCATCGATGCCTTTTTCTTTTGCAAAAAGCTCGCGATAATCCTCATAACTCACACACCCCTTGTACTTACCGGAAGGTTTGTTTTTCGCATAGTATTTCTCAACGTATTCCTGACCTATATCTCTTCCTCCTGGAATTCCCGGTTTGCCTTCCCACCAAGTTGGATCTCCAAGGACTTCCCGGATGTCATTGCGAATACCATGTGCTGACCAGTCGATGTAGTCTGTCGAGAATTTATTGATATCGCAGACGGTCACTACACGGACTTTTGGGTTTTGGAGCAAACTTCCCATTTCCCGTAGTCCCTGCGTTCCGCAACCGATGTTTGCAACTGCGATTTGGTCAGATGGGGGGATGTGGCCGGTACCGGCAATGACGTGGGAGGGGACGATGGAAATGGAAGCGGCGATGGTAGCCGCCGAACCTAGAAATTCTCTTCGGTTGATTTTGGGTGATTGATCCATGAAAAGCTGTTGGCCTTGAAAGTCAATAATTTACAAAAGGAAAGAGTATTTCAAAAGAAAATTTTTTTCCAGACCATTGTCTAAAAATTTTCATAAGTAAATAGGTGATTATTAGGCAATTTGATTATCCCCAAGGGTACCAGTACCAAGTTAAATGCAGAATAAATATTTATAAAATTAATTTCCCCATAAAATTTCAAATCTACCTCTTAAGCGGCTCCGAAGTAGCCAAACCATTCATGACCCTGTACGGAGTGCAGGGAAAATATAGAATTGATTTTCCTTTAGCCCTGAAAGGGTGAAACCTCAATGTTCCACCCCTTCGGGGCTCTATTTTTTAATTTTTACTTTACCCCCGGCTTTACCGGGGGTCATGAATTGTTTCGATCCTTCGGATCTAGGACAAACTAAAAATAAGCTCCCAGACAAGTGATTGCGGATATACTTTTTAGGCAAAAAAAATCCCCGAACCAGCATTCGGGGATTTGGAAACTTATCCGTTCTCTTGATCTTTTTCAGGCTTTTTAGGAGCTTCTTTTTTCTCATCTTCTCCTTTCAAATAAGTCGGAAGGTTGAGTCCGGCCATATTAAAAAGGTCATTCAGCGGCGGGACGGTTTTCATCATTCCCGAGACAAAATTGGCCGTGGAATTATTGCCGTTTTCGCCCTGTCCGGAATCCCAAACGGTAATTTTATCGATCTTGATGTTTTTGACAGCTTCTACCTGGGTTTTCACCAACTCAGGAAGTTTCTCAATAAGTAGGAGTTGGAAGGCTTTGGTCGGGTCGCCACCGGCAGCAGCGACGACATCCCGATACCCTTCGGCCTGTTTGGTGAGGATTTCATAGAGACCTTTTGCTTCAGCTTCCATCTTGGCAAAGATTGCATCTGCCTCGCCTTTTGCCTGTTCACGAATTCGTTCCGCTTCGGCTTGAGCATCGATGATTGCGCGCTGCTTGGCAATTTCGGCAGGGATGACAATGTTTGCATTTTGGGTGGATCGCTCCCGCTCGGCACGGGCAGTTTCGGCTTTTTGCTCCGCTAAGTAAGCTTCTTCCAGGGCCTTTGCCGCCTGAACTTTTTCTGAGGCAAGGGCAATTCTCAAGGCTTCGGCTTCTTTTTCTCGTCTCAGCGCATCCGATTGGGCAATGGAAATTTTAGCTTCGTTTTCCCCTTTGATCGCGATGGCGTTGGCTTCAGAGGTTTTGACTCGGGTATCTCGCTGAGCCTCTGCTTTACCGATGCTTTCATCCTTTTGGGCTTCTGCGATGCTTACCTCCCGATCCTTCAGGGTGATGGCGATTTTCACATCCCGGTCCCGCTGTGTATCGGCGATTTGGACGTCTTTCTCCCGGTCTGCAAGGGCTTTTCCGGTTTCACCGATTTTTTCCTGCTCTGCAACGGAAATTTTTGCTTCATTGATGGCTTTTGCGGCAGCTTCTTTGCCCAACGCTTCGATGTAGCCGGACTCGTCCTTAATGTCGGTGACGTTTACGTTGATTAGTTTGAGACCGATCTTCTTGAGTTCGGAGTCCACGTTTTTGGAGATGTTGTCCAGAAACTTATCCCGGTCGGAGTTGATTTCCTCAATGGTCATCGTGGCAATCACCAAACGCAACTGACCAAAGAGAATGTCCTTTGCCAATTCCTGAATTTGCTCATGAGCCAAGCCCAAAAGACGCTCAGCGGCAGTATTCATGGTGTCTGAATCCGTGGAAATGGCGATAGTAAATCGGCAAGGAACATCTACACGGATATTTTGACGGGAAAGCGCATTGGTCAAGTTGGCTTCAATGGAAATCGGCTTGAGATCCAAGTAAGCATAGTCTTGGATCACAGGCCAGATGAATGCACCACCGCCGTGAATACACTTGGCGGAAGTGCCTCCTGTCTTGCCATAGACGACGAGGATTTTGTCAGAAGGACATCGCTTGTAGCGGGAAACTAAGGCGATGATGGTGACGAAGACAACAAAGGCCCCCGCCAGTATTAAAATTAAAGGATCCATAAAAAGGGTTGATTTAGATTTTTTCTACGATTAAAAGATTGCTTCCTTCCACGCCTATCACTTTGATGGCAGATCCGGTTTCGATTCTGTCGCCAAGTGAGATTGCGCTTAGTTCCTTTTGGGAACCCTTGACACTGATGGCAATTTTGCCAACGCCTTGCCTGTGTTCGGGAATGGAAAAGTAAACTGTTCCGGTTTTTTGCAAAGCTTGCTCCAGTCTGAAGGTGTTGTCTTCGGCGAGTTTTTGGATTTGCTTGATGATGAAAAAGAAAACCCACACAAACCCAAGACCTACCAGAGCGGAAAGCAAGATCAGGATAAAGTAATTTGGGATTGCATCATAAAACGTAATTCCGGTCCAGCTAAATCCCAGCAGGAAATTGATCAGGTTTCGAAGTGTAAATAGCTGCATCGGGGCTTCTACACCTTCCAGGTTTCCATCAAAGTCGGCATTGATACCCGATGGGGAATCTGACCCGATGAAGGTCACGATGGTTTGGAGCAAGAAAATAAAAGAGGTGGGTAGTGCGATATACCAGAGTGCTCGGAGCGAAGGCTCCATTTCGGCTAAAAATTCCATTTTGCTGGCTAATTAAAGGGTGATAAATTCTGTGTATAATTATATCTTTAATTTTTAAGAATTGCAAAATTGGAGGCAGGAGGTTTGAAAATAAATACAGAATATGTAAACCATTATGATAATTAACCCATGATAGGATTTAGAATTGCTCTAATAAATGAATCTTTTGAAGTTACTGCAGAAGCTACGCATGTGATTTTTTCGATGGTTAAAACTGAGAATCGTGAGGAGATTAATTTGGATATCTGTGGATCCAATTATTTTATGGAAGAGTACTTGAATTGGGGTTCATGGAAATTGGAGAAAGGCGATGAAATCCGCATTTCAGTAGTTGATGTCAAAAACATAACGGAACCAAAAATAAAAGAAATCGAAACCACTTCAGAGGAGCAATTAAAAGAGGAGTTGGCTACCTACCTTTCTTTAAAGCAAGAACTAGAAAATGCAAAGCTGTTATGAATGATAAAATCTTAGGTTTTGAGTTGGAAGGGGGCGGGAGGAGAATATTTGCTGGATTTGAAAATGTTTCCATGACCCTAATCTTCACTAAAAATCCCGAAGGAAGAGAAAGAAATCTAGAAGTGAGTTTGGGAGCTAACAATTTAGACGTAGATGAATCCGTGGAGTGGCTCAATAAAGAAATTAAGCTTGGAGATACTTTAATATTTAGGGTAAAGGAAGGAGAAAAGCCTAGCCCATACTTTGTTAAAGAAAAACTGAGACCGTATGAAGAAGTTTTTAAGAATATGAGCGAGGAGGAACTACTTCAAATGAAGCTAAAACAATTCTTATATCTAGAAAGAAAACTGAAAACCAAGGGTCTCATTTGACACAAAAAATCCCCTGATGAAATTCACCAGGGGATTTTAGATACTCAGGTAAAATTTGGATTGTCTCAAATCCGAAATCCGAAATCATAATTCCGATATTCAAAAAGCTCTTTCTTCCAGGTGCTCACCTAGCTTCAGTCTTGGAACACCCTTGCTCATCCACTCCGGCGCAGATTGACCTTTGAGGTGGTGATCAAAGAATTCCATCATTCGGACACTGTAGTCTTTTCGGTTTTCGAGTTTGCCGAGACCGTGGTTTTCTCCTAAATATTGAACCATAATAACCGGCTTTTTCAATCGGCGAAGGGCATTGTAGTATTCCACACCTTGTGTGAAATCGACTGCGCCGTCTTTGTCATTATGGAGCATCAATAGGGGAGTCTGCACATTTTTCACATGGTAGATCGGGCTGTTGCGCTCGTAGGCATCCCAGTTTTCCCAAGGCCCACCCAGGAATCTTCCCTGCGAAGCTTCGAAAATCGCCATGTTTCCTCCTCCAGAATTCCAGTAAATCAAATCATACATGGAGATCATATTGGTCAAGGGTGCACCTGCTGCCGCGGCTTTGAATCGATTGGTTTGGGTGATCAGGAAGGAAGTCTGATACCCTCCCCAACTGTGACCGTGAAGTCCCATTTTGTTCTCATCAATGACGCCTGTTTTGATCGCTGCATCAACAGCAGGTAGAACAGCCCAAACGGCGGACATACCTGGGTCGTCCATTTTGTACACAATATCCGGAATAAGGACTGCGTAGCCGTTGCTGGTATAAAGACTGGGATTCCAGCCTGTGCCGCTGTAACCGGGATTGGACCAGTTATGCAAAGTCTGGGAAAGCTTTTCGTAGTAATAGACAACAGTAGGATACTTCTGTCCTTCCACATAACCTGCCGGAAGGAGGAGCGCAGCTTGAAGCGAATCGCCTTTTGTGGTCACATAATCCACCAATTTTACTCCGGTAGACCATGCATATTTTCCAGCATCAGGCGCATTTTCAGTGACTTTCTTTCCATTTGCTAAGGTTGCGTCGGTCAAATAAATCTGAGTTGGTTCGTTGAATTTCTCCTTGGAATAGCTGAATACGCCTGACTTTTCAGCTTTAGCGATTCCTCCGATGTTGGCATCTTCCCAAAGGAGTATTTTAGGCCCTGCTGCCAAACCGGCTTTGGCAGGCGAAAGGGTTGCAACCCCGCTTTTCTTGGTGTTTTCACCATAGGTTCGAACATAAACAGTTTTGCTTAAGTCGATTCCTTTCTCCTCAGGATCAAGCATGAAGCGATACTGATAGCGGATCTTATCTTTTTTGCCGTTTTGGGTTAGGTTGATCGGGCTTTCTTTGGCGGACATAGGGATCTGCCAGATGTCCCAGCCGTCACGAACCAAGACATACTTGCTGTCACTGCTCCAACCCAAGGGGTTTTGAAGCGGGTCTTTGACATTGTGATCATCTTCTGTGTTGATTATGGATACCGGAAGCTTCTCTGTGATGTTGGTGTGGGTTTTTGCCAGGACATCATATACATAGAAATGTCCGTCTTTACCGTAAAGCAGCTTTTTGCCATCCGTCGAAGGGCGTGGCATCGAAGCGAAGGAAGGCAGGTAAAAGTTTTTAAAAAGCAGCGTTTTTGCACCTGTTTTCAAATCCACCAGGTAGTAGTCCCGGTAGTTTTGACCATTCAGGTTGATGTCGAGCTCATAGTTTTGCTGATCTGAGCCCAAAGCAAAATGCTCCTGAGGCAGAATACTTAAGTCCCGCATCGAGCTGTCCTGAAGTGCAGTGTGCTTTTTGGAAACTACATCATACATGGCCCAGAAACTGTAATTTTTGTCCATGTTTTCCATCACCTGCTGACGGGATTGGAGACGATCATCCTGCCAATGCCAGATAGTCATTTCGGGTTTTTTGGCATCATTGGACTTTTTGCCGTTTACTTTTCCGGTATCCAATTTCGCGATCGCTTTCTGTAAATCAGCAATGGACTTAATGGTAGTATCCGCCATAATTTTGGCGATTTTCAATGACTCTGCAGTAGCTAGAGAATCTTTGTTTTCTTCCTTTTTCGGGCTTTCTTTTTCTGCCAAAACCAAGGGATGAATGCCGTAGAAAAGTCGGGTCAAATCCTCCGACCACATCGGACGGCGGTTTTGGCTGATGGTGTATTTTTGGTCAAAACCTGTAGAATCTTTTGCAGATTCGTATTGCGTCACCTGAGGATTAGTGATGTTTTTTACCCCGAGCAAAATGCCATGATCCTGCTTGTATTTCTTGTCCTTCTTCATCTTCAGGGCAGCAAATGCATCGCCTTTTTCTGTCCAGTTGATGCTTTGGTAGCCCGCTTCATCTGAATCCAGAACTTGAATGGAGCTATTGGAAAGGGTCAAGAGGTACAAGCCGTTTCCCTGAGAATTGGCTGCGTCTACTGAATAAGCGAGGTGAGTACCGGCTTTGTTTGCGGAGTGTTCACGGACATTTCCCAGGTTTTGGGATTTGCCGGAGCTGAGATGATAGATCAAGACATCGGAGCCTTTGGTGTCTCCGTTGCCTTCTTTGGGCAGATTGATCAGTAGATGCGAGGATGCTTGATTGTTGAAGCTGAATCCAGCGGCACCTTCAAAGGTCTTTTTGTCTTCCGTTCCGAGTTTGATCAGGTGAAGTTTTTCCTTGAGAGGCTTGCCTTTGGCTTTTTCATTGGATTCTTTCTCTTTGAACTTTAGATATTCTTTGAATGCAATCCATTGACTGTTTTGGCTGAAGTCAAAGTTGGGGAAGTTGGTGTTTCCAATTGGGAAAGTCTTTTTGGAAGTGGGATCGGCTACTTTTTGTAGAATCAGTTCTCCATCTGATTCGATGCCGACCAAGGCATAAGCCATCCACTGACCGTCCGGTGAAAGTTTAAAAGCACTGTTAGGCATATAATTCCAGGTGGCCACGTCCTTCCAGGACATGGGTTTGGTCTCCTGTGCTTGTGCAAAAGTGGCAGTTAGGCAGAGCAGCCAAACTAAGAGTAGGTATTTTCTCATGGGTAAAGTTTTTTGGAGATTGGAAAAGAATACTCGTGAAGATCTGGTATGGCTTTACATCCTAAAGCAGTAACAGAACCCAGATTTAAAATTTGTTCGAAATGGGAAATTAGGGGATTTTTCCAGACGAAAAATCCAAAAAGTTGGAGAAAGGTGAAAAACAGGGGGATGAGGTTGCAATTTGGCTTGAATCTTTTTTTCTCTCAACCTAAGCTTTAAATTTTCAATAATTATTTATCAAATGTCAAAACTCGCTTTTTCGCTAATTCTTCTCCTCTTCAGCAGTTCCGGTCTTTATGCTCAGATTACCATAGAATCTCAACAGGACTCGGATCGTAATGTGCTGTTTTATGCAGGTAATCCTACAAAAATACCTTATTCGGGGATTCTGAATTTCTCACAGCTTCAATATTTGACCACTTTCGGAGGCGGCAATGTCACGGGAGTTGCCTTACCCGGAAGGACAAAAGTCAAAACACTGAAACCTACTCTTGCCGGGCAAGGGGCCGATTATCGATATGGATTCAGCTACGCAAAAGGTAATGTTTTCGGGAAAACCAAGTTTGACCCAATCTAGTTGATCCATGTGCCTGAGGGACCTTAAGTCAAAGCCATTTTGAACCACAACATCGCCGAAACATTGAAAAAGGAATGGGGATACGAAACCTATGTGGGTATTTCTTTCAATTTTGAACAGCCAACCGCTATTGTTGCGCCCGGAAAAGGAGTGATTGCAGAAATGAAAATGGACTTTATGAGTGAGAAGGAAAACCTTAAATTCTCAGCAGAGGAAAATTACACGGAGATTTACCATGAGGATGGTACAATCACCAGGTTGGTGATTCTAAAGGCCGGTTCCGAAAAAGTAGAAGTTGGTGATGTGGTGTTGCCGGGTCAAATTTTGGCCGAATCGGGAGGAGAAAATTACCATCAGGGACCTCATGTACGGATGGTGAATCAAAAAACTGTAAAAGAAGGGACTGACAAATTTAAATACACTTATTTCCCGGTGGTTTTTGCCAGTAGCGAAGGAAACATTGAAATCAAAGGGCTGAGTGGCCTGACCGGAATTCACCCTAAAGAGAAAGTACTCATGCTTGAGTTGAGCAAGGAGTAAAATATAGATGCTACAGGAAGTGAAATAACCAGTTTTGCCCAGCAAAGAGCTATTTCCTGTTGCCAATCCAAACTCCAAGTATCACTCCTGCGATTCCAATATAGTGCCCAAGAAGGAGTACTTCTCCGTCTAATACGCCCCACATAATTGCCACAATCGGGATCGTGTAAGTCACCAAGCTGGCGAAAAAAGGACTGGCACTTTTCACCATAATATTAAATAGTACCAAGGCTGTAGCCGTGCCGACCATACCCAGAATGGTCAGATAGCACAAGGCTTCCCAGGCTTTGGGGTGTGTGACTAATTTGTACGAAAAGTTAGTTCCTGCAAATAGGTAAATCAATGCCATTGGCAGGATCATCAGCAAGGAAATCGAAGAGATTTCTATTGATTTCAGTTTGGTAAAGCGAGTTTTGATCACGTGCAGGTTGAAACTGTAGCAGATACAGGCGGCGATGACAAAAAGTCCATAGACATTGATTCCCGCTAAGGAATCACCCCAGTTTCCACCTTCCTTGTATGCAACCAGAATTATCACTCCGATGAATGCGATGAACAGTCCAAGTCCATTTCTCCGGGTAATTCTGGTATTAAAAAAAACCGCCCCTACCAAAACGACAAAAAGTGGAGTCAGTGCATTGAGTACCCCAGTCAGCGAACTGCTCAGTTGAGTTTGAGCCATTGGGAAAAGAAAGGCGGGTATAAAACTCCCAAGTAATCCGGCCAGGAGAAGATTCTTTACCTGAGTTTTACTGAGATTTTTGATCCGTGGAAGCGAAAGCGGGAGTAAAAGAGTCGCTGCAGCTACCATTCGATAAGCTCCCACTTCTCCCGGGCTGAACACTTCCAGTCCACGCTTGATCAGGATGAAAGAACTTCCCCAGATTAAGGTAAGAACAGTCAGCAAAGCCCAGTTTTTCAGGCTGTTTTCCGAATGAGAAGTACTCATCAATTTATCGTGGAGAAATTCGTCTGCAAAGGAAGTGAATCGAAAAGAAAATAAGCCAAAAAAAAGACCTCAGGGTTTAAAATTCTGAGGTCTGGTCAATTTTAGGGTTGAAACTCATAATCAGCATAAGCAGCAGCCACCTGTTCGAAAATTTCCGCTACCTGAGCATAGGTGTCTACAGTCACCATTTCAGTCCTAAATGGCTTGAAATTGGGCATCCCACGAAAATAATTCGTGTAGTGACGACGCATTTCGAGGATTCCCTGTTTTTCGCCTTTCCATTCTACAGAAAAATCCAGGTGTTTTTTAGCCACTGCGATCCGTTCGTCCAAATCAGGGGGAGTCAGTTTTTCGGCTGTTGCGAAATAATGCTTGATTTCATTAAATATCCATGGATAGCCGATCGAAGCCCGTCCGATCATCATGCCGTCTACATTGTATTTGGCTCGGTATTCGGCTGCTTTTTCAGGAGAATCAATATCACCATTCCCGAAAACGGGAATATGCAATCTTGGATTTTCCTTCACCAGATTGAGATAGCTCCAGTCTGCTTCACCTTTATACATCTGCTGACGGGTGCGGGCATGAATGGAAATGGCCTGTATTCCTACGTCCTGCAGGCGCTCGGCTACTTCCACGATCCGGATGGTAGTGTGATCCCAGCCCAAGCGTGTTTTAACGGTCACAGGAATATTCACGCGCTTCACGATCTCTGCTGTCATGGAGACCATTTTGTCAATATCGAGTAGTATTCCAGCACCGGCACCTTTACAGGCTACTTTGTGAACCGGGCAACCGTAGTTGATATCCAAAATATCCGGCCCGGCTTCCTCTGCAATAGCGGCTGCTTCACGCATGGATTCGATTTCGTTGCCGAAAATCTGAATACCAATAGGGCGCTCATAGTCATACACGTCCAGCTTTTGAATACTTTTTGCAGCGTCCCGAATCAGGCCTTCTGAGCTGATAAACTCGGTGTACATGAGGTCTGCCCCGTTCTGTTTGCAGACTGCGCGAAAGGGTGGATCGCTCACATCTTCCATCGGGGCGAGCAGTAAGGGAAATTCCCCCAGCTCCAACTTTCCAATCTTAACCACTTCTCAATTCTAAATTTGGCGTAAATTTACTTCAAATTATGGAGATATACGAAACCCAATCTGAAATAGCCAAACGTAAGAATTGGCTGTTGTCATTGATAGTCATTGTTTTAGTTACTTTTGGTACGTTGATTCTCCTTCAGGGAATTGCGCTTGCCTTTATTCCGGCACTGTATAACATTTCACTTGAGGACTTAATGGGCCTCATGACAGGCAACTATGATGTGCCAAATGGTCGAAATGCGATGTTCTTTGTCCAGGGCATCGGGTCTGGAATCGGCTTTTGGGTAGCGGCTTGGATCATCACCCGATTTATCGAAAAAGCCGACTTGCATTGGGAAATTCAACGATCCAGATTTAATGTCAAAAACCTGGGCATTGCACTCGCAATTACCCTTGGGGCCATGTTTTTCAATGGGCTTTTGGTTTATTGGAATGCCCAGCTGGTCCTGCCGGAGTCTATGGCAGGAATAGAAAGCTGGATGAAAGAAATGGAAACACAGTTAATGGAACTGACCAAGTTTCTGACCGATTTTCAGAGTATTCCGGAGCTGTTGACAGGGATTTTGGTGATAGGCGTATTTGCAGGCATCGGAGAGGAAATGTTTTTCAGGGGTGTGGTTCAACCCAAAATGAAGCACTATACCAATTCGGCACACTGGGGTATTTGGCTTACCGCAATCATCTTTTCTGCGATCCACATTCAGTTTTACGGATTCCTCCCGAGAGTATTTTTAGGGGCATTATTTGGTTACATGTACTTGTATTCCGGTAGTTTACTCTACCCGATTTTGGCACATATTTTCAATAACACACTGACAGTAATTGTAATATACATGTCAAATCAGGGGATGATCGACTTTGACTTGGAGTCGACTGATGCTGTCTCATATCCTGCCGCCATACTTGGACTTTTGGTTCTTATGGTTGGATTCTTTTACTTTAAAAAAATCAATCAACCCAAAGATGCAGAGTTGGATCAAGGTATTTGAGAATCAAAACCAGATTCGCGCAGAGATCGTGAAGGGAATTTTAGAAGAAAACGGGATAGCCGCAGTGGTGATGAGCAAAAAAGAAACAGCTTATCAGGTATTGGGAACCTATGAAGTACTTGTCCCCCATGGAGATGCCTTAGCTGCATTGCAACTGATTCAAAATGAGATCACGTTTTAATATAAATAATTACAGCAATCTCGGCCAAAGGGCGATCACTGCTGCAGTCGGCGCTTTGGTAGTGATCTCATCTTCCGTCTATTCGGATTGGACTTATTTCGTGGTGTTTGCCGCAATATTGGCCTTTTCACAAATGGAATTCTACAAGCTCACGGGTTTGGATGGGATGCTTCCGCTTCGAAGTTTTGGGACTTTTCTGGGGGTGATGATTTTCACCCTGACATTTATGATTGAGAAAGAGCGCCTTCCCAACGAATACTTGTACCTGATTTTCCCGATTGTCTCTCTTACCTTCTTTATCAAGCTGTATAAGAAAACAGACAAAAAGCCTTTCACGGGAGTCGCCTATACTTTTTTGGGCATCTTCTACGTGGCTTTGCCCTTTTCCCTGCTAAACCTGGCTGTCTTTTCAGTAGACAAAGTGTTTCACTATGAGATCTTGATTGGCTGCCTGATGATTCTTTGGGCGAGTGATACAGGAGCATATTTTGCGGGGACAAAATTTGGCAAGACCAAACTTTTTGAGCGGGTGTCACCTAAAAAATCTTGGGAAGGATTTCTCGGGGGTGCATTTTCTGCAATTTTAGTGGCTTTCATCCTTTCTCAATACTTCCACGTTATAGCAGATTGGAAGTGGCTGGTAATAGCCGGAATCATCATCATTGCCGGCACATACGGTGACTTGATTGAGTCTCTTTTCAAGCGCTCCATTGAAATTAAGGACTCCGGAAACGGTCTGCCGGGACATGGCGGATTTATGGATCGTTTTGACGGATTGTTACTTTCAGCCCCTTTTATCACCGCTTTTTTGAAAATCTTTTAATTCAAAGGCGGGCAGTCTGAAAATCTATTTAAGTTTGTGCAGTATTTCACAAATTCATTTTAAGAACCCAATATGGCTTACATTGAACCGGCTCCCATTAAGGACAAAGAAAATCCTTTGGAGTCAATGATGGAAAGATTTAACATCGCTGCTGAGAAACTTGGCCTCTCCGATGAAGTTTACAATGTGTTGAAGAATCCCGCCAAGCAAGTCATCGTTTCCCTACCTATTACCATGGACACAGGTAAAATTCAGGTTTTCGAAGGCATTCGGGTCATCCACTCCAATATCCTGGGTCCGGCAAAAGGAGGAATCCGATTTGCACCTGATGTGCATCTGGATGAAGTCCGAGCACTTGCTGCCTGGATGACCTGGAAGTGCGCAGTGGTGGACATTCCTTATGGAGGGGCTAAAGGCGGGGTACGATGTAACCCACGCGAAATGTCCAAAGGTGAAATAGAACGTCTGGTACGTGCCTATACCATGGCTATGATCGATGTTTTTGGCCCGGATAAAGATATTCCGGCACCCGATATGGGAACTGGCCCAAGAGAAATGGCCTGGTTGATGGATGAATACTCCAAAGCACACGGGATGACTATACCTGCGGTGGTTACAGGAAAACCTTTGGTTCTCGGTGGATCATTGGGTAGAACAGAGGCAACTGGACGAGGAGTGATGGTGTCTGCTTTGGCAGCGATGCAAAAGCTAAAAATCAATCCTTTTTCTGCCACATGCGCTGTACAGGGCTTTGGAAATGTCGGGAGTTGGGCGGCCCAACTTTTGGAAGAAAGGGGATTGAAAATCGTTGCTATATCTGATCATACCGGGGCATTCTACAATGAAAAGGGAATCAACATCCAGGAAGCAATCAAACACAAAGACCTAAATAAAGGAACCCTTGAAGGGTTTACAGGTGGTGACCGCATGGAAAATGCGGATGATCTATTGACTTTAGAGGTAGATGTTCTCGTACCTGCAGCAATGGAAGATGTGATTACAGCAAAAAATGCTGAACATATCCGAGCTAAACTCATTGTCGAAGGGGCAAATGGACCAACTTCGGCTAAAGCTGATGCGATCCTCAATGAAAAGGGAATCATGGCTGTTCCGGATATTTTGGCCAATGCCGGTGGAGTGACCGTATCTTATTTCGAATGGGTACAAAACCGATTGGGCTACAAATGGACCGCTGACCGCGTTAATCGTCGTTCGGATCGTATCATGAAAGATGCCTTTGAGCACGTCTACGAGGCATCTGTGAAGTACAGTGTGCCCATGCGAATAGCTGCATACATCGTGGCAATCGATAAAGTGGCAAAGACTTACACCTTCCGAGGTGGGTTCTAAGTCGTATTTTAGTTAAATCTTTTACCTTTGGGGCGTGGGGATCATCTTTCCGCGCCTTTTTAATTCAATCGTTATGACTATACATCGAGAAGGAAGAGTGCTACTATTTTGGATGATGATCATCCTTGTCGCGGGTAACTACTTACTTTACTATTATTTACCTGGGGAAAGGTTGCTTATCAATGTGTCTATCTTGGTCAGCACGGCATTGTACCTGATCATTTTGCAGTTTTTCAGAAACCCGATTTTCCCATTGCCCAATGAAGAGGGGATTGTTTTTGCACCTGCGGATGGAAAAGTGGTCGTGATAGAAGAGGCTTTCGAAGATGAATACCTGAAAGAAAAAAGAAAGCAGGTTTCCATTTTTATGTCTCCGATCAATGTGCATGTCAACCGATCGCCTGTCAAAGGTGAAGTCGAATATTTCCAATATCATCCCGGTAAATATCTGGTGGCCTGGCATCCCAAGTCCAGTACCGAAAACGAGCGAACTTCCATGGTGATCAAGGATCAAAATGGAACCAGGATTATGGTAAGACAGATTGCCGGAGCCTTGGCCAGAAGAATCAAATGGTATGTAAAGGCAGGCTCTCAGCTGGATCAAGGAGGTGAATTTGGCTTTATCAAATTTGGCTCACGGGTGGATATGTATTTACCACTTGATGCGGAGATTCTTTGCACCATGGATCAAGTGACTAAAGGAGCAAGAACGCCAATTGCGAGGTTGAAATAAAGATTGCCATGTTTGTATCGTTTTGACTAGTAATTTCGTTTTTGAAATACTTTCAAACTTAATTTTTATAACATGAAAAAATATTTCCCTTTCGCCCTAGTTGCAGTGTTTGCAGCATTGATTTCTTGTACTGAAAATGAAGCACCGATCAGTCCTATAATAGGAACTTGGGAAAGCCGTGTATTTGTAGATTCCCTGGATCTCTGGTTTGTAGAAACATTGGAATTCAAAAATGACAGTATTTTTGACCTCACTATCACCGTTCGAGAACTGGAAACTGGACCAGATTTAGGCTTCCGGTTGGTTACTACCTCTTGGTACAATTTAGAAGGGGATACTTTCAAATATTATTATTCAGATGTATTGATGTATTTCGGTCTTCATGAAGAAGCTCCTCTCTATGTGCCAAAATCCGAATTGAATGCGGGAATAGTTGATTTTTTCAGAATACCTGAAGGAATTTTGACCTTTTCAAGCGATCGAAGACGGTTTCAGTTTCAAGAAAACTGCTTGACCATAAACCCAAGTATTGCCTGTTTTGAGTTTCCTATCAAAGAATATATTCGAGTCAATTAATTTAAATCAAGCCTCTGTTTATCCGACAGAGGCTTTTTTGATCTATAGACCCACCAAGCTAAAAAGCCGGTACTTAGAAAAAATATCAGAGTCGTCCATTCAAACGTTCTTCGTTCGCGAAGTTTGGATTCGATTTCTTTATCTCGCTCTGCTACTGCTCTTTTCAGAGCTTGCACATCTTGCTCCAGTTTTATGGTGATGGATTTATAATCATCCTTTTCCTGGGAGATTACGGTAGTTTCTATGGAGCCAATCATCCGAAGTTCATCCATGATTTGATTGTCCTTGGAGACGATTCGCTCCAGCCATTCGTTGGTTTCGACCATGTCTTTTTTGGTGCGGTTACCAAAAATTCCGGATTTTTTACTTTCAGAAGATCGCCATTGGGTGTGAAGTTTGTCCCGCTCCTGGACCATTCGTTCAAGTTTGGGGCCGTCAAATTGAGGGCCTTGGTAAAGTGTAAATAGAAGGACGAGGATTAGGTTGTACATGATTAATGGTTTTTGTTATTAAGGACAAAACTTGTTCCAGTATTCAGTCTCAGTAAACAGTTTACGGCGAAGTCTATGGGATTTTGTAAGTGGTAAAAAGTGAGACGTAAGTTTTCTTAGGAATTGAGCCAAACTTGAGCTTCAAAGGTTTTGAATATTGGGAGGCTTTTTAGAGATCGCAGAGAAAAAGCTTGCGCTTTTTGGGCCGCTCCTCCACTTACTATTTACTCTTTACTGCTTACATTCCTTGGTTTCTCCTCATCGGTCATCGCCTGCCCACTGACCACTGCTTACTGCCTACCGCTCACTACTTTTCCATGCCCGAGTCATTTCCTTTTTTCCAGGAGGACCCGGAAGTATTTCTGCTTGCAAGCCGAGTTCTTTCAAAGTGCGCTTCAGCTGTCCGGTTACGGCGTAGGTAGTAAGAAGCCCACCGGGACGCATGGCATCTGTAACTTTTTCCAAACTTTCTTTTTTCCAAAGTTCAGGCTGCTTTTTCTGCGCAAACGCATCAAAAAAGACCACATCTGAGGGATAAAGCTGAGCTTCTTCGAGGGTTACGATATCCTTTTTGAAGTTGAAGTATTCGGATACCGGCCCACCTTCATTCCAAGGTGCGGTATGCAGCGCTTCGAAATACTTGTGAAAATGCCAAATCCCATGATCATGCTCAATGTAGTTAAGTTGGGAATAGATTTCTTTCTCAACAGGAAAGGGTTCTATGGTGTGGTAAAGGACAGGGACTTGATTCTGTTCTGCCCATACCAATGTAAGCCATGCGTTAAGTCCTGTTCCAAATCCAAGCTCAAAAACCCGAATCGGATACTTCCGCGGATTTCTGGCCAACCAAGAATCCAAACCATAGATCATGTACACGTGAATTGATTCGCGGTATGCGCCATGAAAACTGTGGTAAGTTTCCTGCAATTCCTCGTGATAAAGAGAATGTGAGCCATCCTCAGTGGTGATGATTTTTAATTTTTTGCTCATACTTTATAAATCAAAGCGGTGCAGTAGGCGGCAATTCCTTCAGTTCTACCCACAAAGCCCAAATGCTCAGAAGTGGTGGCTTTGATGGAAATGGCATCCTCTTCCACATTCATTACCTGAGCTAGGCAAGCTTTCATTGCAGGTATATGAGGATTGAGCTTGGGGACTTGGAGGCAGACGGTGGAGTCAAAATTACCCACTTCGTATCCTGCTTCCCGGATCATTTTCATGACTTCTGTGAGCAGAATCTTACTGTCGATACCTTTGAATTTAGGGTCTTTGTCAGAGAAGTGGTAGCCGATATTTCGCATGTTGGCTGCGCCGAGAAGTGCGTCACAGATTACATGGATAAGTACATCGGCATCGGAATGGCCTACTGCACCTTTTTCATGGTCTATTTTTATTCCTCCCAGCCAGAAATCATAGCCGGGTTGTAGCTGATGGACATCGTATCCAAAACCTATTCTGAATGGCACCATTAATTGGTCGATTGATAGTATAGAACTGAAGCTTGATCTTCCTTTAAGAGCCTAGTAGCCCAATTTTTGATCTGTGGCGCTTCGATTTTTGATTTTTCGGAAAATTCGCTCCAATATAATTCAGGATTTCCCAAATGGGCAAAATAGGCCAAGTTCATTGCCCGGTTGAGCAGCTGAATTGATTCGTAGGTTTTCATCGCCTCACCCTGGTTTTTGATTTTCTGAAGTTCCCGTTCGGAGATTTCATTTTGGAGAAATTCCTCAATTACCTCGTCCAAAGCATTTTCAGCTGTGGTGGACGAAACTCCGGATTCCATTTTTCCGGAAAACACCAAAAGTCCGGGGTCCACAGAGCCGGTGATGTAGCCTCCGACTGAAGCGAAGATTTTACCGTTTTTGACAAGCCGCTGTTCCAAAAGCGAAGATTTTCCGGATCCTAAAATATCACTGATCAAATCGGCTTCCAGATAGCCCGGTTGACCTTTTGCAGGCATTTTATATGCTTTGTATAAGGCATCAGTCGGGACTTTTGCCTGAAGGGATTTGGATTTTTTGAAAGTTTGGACGGGCTCTTCCAGGATGCCGTTTCGAGTCAGCGGATTGGAGGGAATTGGACCAAACCATTTTTGTGCTAATTTTTCAATTTGAGAAAGCGTCACGTCACCCGCAACAACCAGGATGGCATTTCCCGGATGGTAATGCGTTTGATAAAAATCAAGTACATCTTCCCGTGTATAGCCTTCAATATCATGAAGGGTTTGACCGATTGTAGGCCAACGGTAGGTGTGTTTTTCAAATGCCAAATCCCGTAAATGATGCCATACATCTCCGTAAGGCTGATTTAGGTAACGCTGCTTGTATTCTTCCATCACTACTTTGCGTTGAGTTTCGATGGTTTTTTCACTCAGACTCACTTGCAGCATGCGATCCGATTCCAGCCAAAATGCGGTCTCAATATTTGCTGCCGGCAGTGTCATGTAATAATTGGTGATGTCAGGACTGGTGAAGGCATTGCAGGATCCGCCAACACGCTCCAATTCCCTGTCGAAAACAGGGACATTGGCCGAGCTACCAAACATCAAATGCTCGAAAAAATGGGCCAGTCCGGTCTTCCCCAATTTTTCAAAACGGGATCCAACTTTGTAGAGCAGATTGAAAACGGCAATTTTGCTGCTGTGATCCTGATGGACGATCACCTCTAGGCCATTGTTCAGGAAAAATCGCTTATATGGAAACATGTTTATTGGTTTAGCGCTAACAGGGAATCTAAAATGAAGGCATTGGTTCAAGAAAAGAATTCAATTTCTTTTGATTTCGACTTTTTCGCCACTTATACCTGCCATTGATGTAAGATGTCCTGTTTTTTACAAAAAAAGCCGAACTTTGGTTCGAAGTGCTAAGTTAGACTTCCCAAACATACTTCACCCATTCCGATGAAAAAACACTGCGTAGATCTGAATAAGACGGGACAGTTTTCAGGATTTTTTTTGGATTACATCGAAGGTAAAGAGGCATTGAGGTCATTTTATACCCACTTACCCAAATTGGAAAGCTTCAAAGATGCAATCGCGGAGAAAAATTTTCCCGATGAAAACCGAAAACTTCTTCATCTGACACTGCACAAGCAATATTCAGGTTTAGAAATTTCTGAGGAAGTTTCTGCCAATTTTGAGGCAATTCTCAGCAAAAAAACCTTCACAGTCACTACCGGACATCAGTTAAACCTGTTTACCGGACCGCTCTACTTCATCTACAAGATCGTCTCCACAATCAACTTGGCCAAAAAGCTGAAGGAAGCCTACCCCGAGTTTAATTTCGTTCCGGTGTATTGGATGGCAACTGAGGACCATGATTTTGATGAAATCAATTACTTCAAACTTGACGGTAAAAAATACCAATGGTCTTCCGGTCAAACGGGAGCGGTCGGTGATTTCGTTTTGGATGATTCTTTCAAAGCATTTTTAAAAGAAACACAATTTGCTCCCGATGTATTCAAAGAAGCCTACCAGTCCAGTAAAACTTTGGGAGAGGCAGTTCGCAAGTATGTGAATCAACTATTTGGTTCGCATGGTCTGATCGTAGTTGATGGGCATGACGCAATGCTTAAAAGCATTTTGAAGCCGGTGATGAAGGCTGATATTTTTGATCACTCCCCTTTTGAAAAAGCGCAAATAGCCTCGCGGAAATTGGAAGAGATGGGATACAAGAGCAAGATTTTTCCCAGGGAGATCAACTTTTTTTATCTGATTAAGGGCCTTCGGGAGCGGATAGAACGATCCAAGGGTGGATATCAGGTGGTAAATACCGAAATCAGATTTACCTCAGATGAACTTGCAGCCATGATTGAGTCCAATCCTGAGCGATTTAGTCCAAATGTGGTTCTCAGGCCATTATATCAGGAGATGATTCTGCCCAACTTGGCGTATTTGGGTGGTCCGGCCGAAGTGGTTTATTGGCTTCAATTGAAGGGGGTTTTTGATCAGTTTGAAATTCCATTTCCCGTGTTGCTTCCGCGAAATTTCGCTTTGATTCTGGATGGATCGGTCTTGAAAAAACTGGAACAACTGGGCTGGGAGGGAGCTGATGTTTTTATTGATTTTGATAGCTGGAAGAAGGGATTTGTAGCGCGACAAGCTCAGGTTGATTTTAGTATGAAAGCGGAAAAGGATGCGCTCTGCCAACTTTTTGACACGAAAGGAAAAGAAGCGTCCGCTTTGGAGAAAAGTCTGCAGTCAGCCTTCCAGGCAGGTAAAGCACGAAGCTTGAAGATCCTGGATCAGTTGGGTTCCAAACTGCGAAAAGCCGAGGAGAAAAGGCTAGCCGTAGAGTTGAATCGCGCTAAGGCTGTTTTGGACTTTACTGCACCGGGAGGCAGCCCCCAGGAGCGAGTAGTGAATATGATGCAGTTTTATTTAAATAACCCTGAATTGATCGAAGAGTTGTTGGGCTGCTTTGATCCTCTTGACTTTAATATGATGGTATTGGAATACGCATGAAGACCAAAAAAGAACTACGGTCAGCCTACAGACAGCTGAGAAAAAGTCTGAAATCCGAAGAAGTGGAATCCAAATCCAAAGCAATCACTGCTCAGTTTCAAAAATGGCTTGAACAAAGAAGTGGGCTTCAGCATTTTCATCTGTTTTTTCCCATCGACAGATTTAATGAGGTCAACACGTTTTACATCAAAGAGATCTTGGATCAACTTGATAAAACCTTGTACACCTCTCAGGTGAATAAAACCAACACAGAACTGGAAACCTTGAAATTGCCCAAAGAAGCTGCTTTTTTCATGGATGAGTGGGGGATCCCTGTTCCGCAGGAATCTATCTTGGTTTCGCCGGGAAAAATTGAAGTGGTCTTTGTCCCCCTGTTAGCCTATGATAAATTTGGAAACCGGGTTGGATTTGGGAAAGGATTTTATGATTTATTTCTGAGAAAACTAAAGCCTGAGGTTATTAAGATCGGATTGAGTTTTTACGAACCCGAGGAGCAGATTGAACCCGAATCGCACGATATAGGCTTGGATTATTGTATTACTCCCGAAAAAGCTTTTACTTTTTGAACGGATAAACTTACTGCCTTGAAAAAGCCAAATTTTTTTTTATTTTCTGCTCTTTTCGTATTACTGCTTTTCGGGTCATTTCTTGCTGAAGCCCAACAGGGGTATTATAATACCATGGTAGGGATTCGGGCAGGGACCTCATTGGGGGGCTCAGTTAAACGGTTTGTAACTGACCATTCTGCGGTCGAACTTATGGTTTTTAACCGCTGGAAAGGGTGGAATGCAGCTTTGCTTTATGAGCGGCACATGGATATCAGGGAATTCCGGGGGATGGAGTGGTATATTGGCGGGGGAGTACATTATGGGATTTGGAAAGAACCTAAAGCCGAGCCGCCTTGGGTTTATAAGGGAACAGAAGATTATAAGGCGTACGGGATTGATTTTATAGTGGGTTTAGAATACAATTTTTACAACACTAATATCTATTTAAGTTTGGATTGGAAACCTGCATATAATTTTGTTGACTTTACAAAGTTATGGGGAGATGAAGCATCCTTCACTTTGAGATATTCCTTTTGAAATTGAAAAACCGGTGAATAAATGAACTGGGTTTTCTTTTTTTTGCAAAAAAAAGACGGAAAATATGAAAAAAATTAACGTGAAATCCTGATTTTTTGATATTTCAAATTTTCTATTTTGGAAAAATTCCTGGTTTTAAAAATTTTATTGGAAAAAATATCAATAGGGGTACTTTTTATTCTTAAAAATGAGCTAAAAACAGTTTTTCAACACTATTTATTTTTTTTTTGCAGTTGAAAATTATTTTTGGGATTCATCTTTTTTTCAATTTTTCAAAATATTGTTTTGCGAATGTTAAAAAATCCATTGATTTCCGTTAATAATTGTTAACATTATCGGTTGCGACCAAATAATGTGCTTTTCTCTCCGCCTACACGAAATTTTTACCGCTTTTGAAATTAGCGGATAATAAATTTTATTTACAGATCAACTAAACTAAATACCTTATGAGAAAAGCTTTACTCTTTGTTGTTGCGCTTTTCACCATGACCCTCAGCTTCGAGGTGTCGGCGCAACAACGGGTAATTACCGGTACGGTAATTTCCGAGGAAGACGGACTAGGGTTGCCAGGGGCAACGGTTCTCGTCAAGGGTACGACAGTAGGTACTACCACCGATTTGGATGGTAATTACTCTATCAGTGTACCGGCGGGATCTAATGTCTTGATTTTCTCTTTTGTGGGTCTAAAATCCCAGGAAGAGACAATAGGCAACCGATCCGTAGTCAACATCACTCTAACGACTGACGCGTCGCAACTATCCGAGGTGGTAGTAACGGCGATCGGTATCGAAAGGGAGAAAAAAGCACTGGGTTACGCCGTAACCACAGTGGGCAGTGAGCAGCTGGAGAATCGTCCTGAATCTGACGTGGCCCGAGTACTCCAAGGCAAAGTACCAGGTGTGAATATTACTTCCACCAATGGTATGTCAGGTTCAGGTACCAATATGGTAATCAGGGGGTATTCCTCTGCGACCGGTTCTAACCAGCCTTTGTTCGTAGTAGATGGTGTGCCTTTCAACACCAGCACAAACAACCAGAACAGTTTTGCTCAAGGTGGTGGTGTTACATCATCCCGATTCTTGGACATCGATCCAAACAATATCGAGAGCATGTCTGTACTGAAAGGTCTTTCAGCAACCGTTCTATATGGAGACCAAGGTAGAAACGGGGTAATCCTGATCACTACCAAATCCGGTGCTTCCAAAAGAAAAGCTGCTGAAGTTACCATCAACCAATCTGTATTTACCAACGAGGCAGCTTCCTTGCCAACGTATGGTCAGACTTACGGTAATGGTTTCCAGCAGGATAGGGGATTCTTCTTCTCTAACTGGGGAGGCAGATTGGATCAAGGTGTAACTATTAACCACCCTTATGCAACTTCAAGTATTCAATCCATCAGAGAGGCATTCCCTCAGTTCTGGGTGAATGGGATCGTAGGAGGCACACCGGTACAGTATGAGTATAAGGCGTACAAAGATCCTTCTGAAGTCTTCTTCAAAACGGGTTTGATTTCCAATACCTCAGTTCAAGTTTCTGGTGGATCTGACAAAACTGGTTACAACGCTAGCTTCGGTTATACTGACGAAGAAGGTTATTTGCCTGGTAATGACCTTAAAAAGTACAACTTTGGTATGGGTATTAATTCTGCTATCTCGGATAAGTTGTCAGTAAATTCTTCATTTACCTTCTCAATTACGGATCTTCAGTCTCCTCCAGTGAACGCTTCATCAGGTTCAGGTAGTGCTATTCCATCAGTATTCGGCCACGTTTTGTTTACACCGCGTTCGATTGATTTGGAAAACCTTCCTTACGAACACCCGGTTGACAAAAGTTCTGTGTATTTCCGTGCCGGTAATGATATCACTAATCCAAACTGGTTGGTAAAAAACTACACCAATACCTCCAATGTAAAGCGATTCTTCAACTCTACTTCATTGAACTATGATATCAATGATGATTTCTCTTTGACTTATCGTCTGGGTTTGGATACCTATTCAGAATTGCAGGAAGTGAGATATAATAAGGGTGGGGCAACGGCTAATCTGGCTACGAGAAATGGTTACTATCGATCAATTAACATCAATAATACCATCTGGAATCAGGATTTGATCCTGAATTGGAAAAGAGACCTCTCTGATAAGTTTAGCATGAGTGCCTTGCTTGGAGGGAACTCCCGTTTTGACACTTATGACCAAAATGGAATTGCTTCTCAAGGTCAGCTTGCCTTCGGATTGTTCAGGCATTCCAACTTTAGGACTTCTGCCTCGACGGATGCATATTCTGGTGCTGGCTTGAACTTTATCCGGGAAGAAAGAAGATACGGGGTGTATACCAATATTACCTTAGATTACTCTGACTACCTCTTCTTGAACTTGTCTGCAAGAAATGACTGGACCTCAACTGTAGAGAAACAAAACAGAAGCATCCTCTATCCGGGAGCATCTATTTCCTTCATTCCAACTACAGCATTTGACTGGGGTTCTTCTACCCTAAATGACTTGAAATTGAGATTGGGGTATGGTACTTCTGCCGGTTATCCTTCTCCTTATAGTACCCGAAACTTTTTGGCACAGTCCGCCAGAGCTTTTGATGTTGGTGGTGCAGTAACTACGACGCACGCTGTATCCAACATATTGGGTAATCCAAACCTGAGACCAGAGCTTCACGGGGAATTGGAATTTGGTATTGAAGGTGTAATGTTCAATAACAAGTTGAGATTTGACATCTCCTTGTATGATAAAAACACCAGAGATTTGATAACTCAGTCTCCAATTGATCCTTCTACAGGTTTTACTTCCACTGCCATCAACATTGGAAAAATCAGAACACGAGGTGCTGAAGTACAAGCGACTGTAACTCCGGTATCTACCGCTTCAGGTTTTGTGTGGAATTCAACTTTAAACTGGTCTACTTACCGAACCGAAGTTATTGAGTTGGGTGGAGGTTTACAGGAAGTTGTTGTTGCAGGATATACTAACTTGGGTAACTTCGCAATTCCCGGACAACCTTTCAACGTGATCAAAGGTATCGGGTTTGACCGTGTACCTGCAGGTCAGGAATTTGCCGGACAGCCAATTATCCTATCCAATGGTGTTCACAAACCATCACCCGGACTTGTCGTTTTGGGAGATCCAAACCCAGCATGGAATGGTTCATGGATTAACTCTTTTAATTATAAGGGATTTAACCTCAACTTCATGCTTGAATACAGACACAAGGGAGCTGTTTACTCAAATACTGTTACAGCAACGCTTGCAAGAGGTGTGACCCTAGATCCTGTAGTTGATAGAGAGTTTTCCTTCATTATGCCTGGTGTAAGACAAGATGGTAACAATGCAGACGGATCACCTAGGTATATCCCTAACGATTACCAAATCACTGCATCTGATTACTTCTTCTCTGGCTATCAGGGTGCAACCAATGAGCCCAACTTGTTTGACGGTTCAATGATCAGACTGAGAGAAGTTTCTCTTTCTTACAACTTGCCAAATACGTTGATTGCCAAGACACCGTTTAAGAGAGCGACTTTTGCTGTGAGCGGAACTAACCTTTGGTTTAATGCGCTCAACTTCCCTCCGAACATGAACTTTGATGTGGACGTGTTGGGTACAGGAGTTGGTAACGGTCTTGGATTTGATTTCGTGACTGGCCCTAGTTCAAGAAGAATGGGTGGAACGTTAACTCTTACTTTCTAACCCTTAATAGACATGAAAATGAAAAGATTTATATATGGCCTGACAGTTGCCGCCGGTTTGGTGTTTGTGACTTCTTGCGATGAGAAATTGGAGGAGTTACTGGAAAATCCCAATGAAGTAAATGCTCAAACTGCTGACCCGAGTTTTCTTTTAAACAGGATTCAGTTGGATTACCAGAGTTTGTGGTATGGTATTTCAGATAGAGGAGCAAGATTGACGCGTCAGATTAATCAGGGTTCTGCATTGTACATCAACGCGTATGATGCGATTTCAACCAATGGAACTTGGACAAATGCTTATGCCAACATACTTGCTGACATCAAGTTTTTGGAGCCATTGGCAGTAGAATCTAATTTGCAAAGGCATCTAGGTATTGCAAAAACGATCAAAGCCATGGTGTTGTTTGACTTAGTCGATACCTATGGAAATGTGCCTTTTTCAGAGGCACTTGATGCGGCCAATTTTAACCCAAAGACGGATGATGCGAAAGTGGTATATGAAAAGGCTTTTGCTCTTTTGGATGAAGCTGCCGTACATTTTACCGCTACATCAACTGCAGGAACTCCAAATGATTATTTCTATAACAGAAATTATACACGTTGGGTAAAATTGATTAATACCTTGAAATTGAAGTATTTCCTTAATACCCGATTGGTTGATGCTGCTGCTTCAAGAACCGGAATCAATGCACTGATTACAGCAAATAATATGATAGGTGTCGGTGAGGACTTTGTGTTCCGTTTTGGTACTACTGCAGCTGATCCTGATTCCAGACATCCCAAATTTGCCGATCAGTATACGAATGGTGGAGGGGATTATCAGTCAACCTTCTATATGCATCATTTGACTGTGGCGAAGGGATTCGATGATCCTAGAGTTCGGTATTACATGTATCGTCAAGCCCTTACCAACACCACTAATCCGGCTGAGCAGGAGTGTATTACCCAGCTGCCTCCTCCTCATTACTTGACAGGTGGTTTTCCTTATTGTAACCCCGAGGGAAACAAAGGTTATTGGGGACGTGATCACTTGGATCCAGACGGTATTCCACCGGATGGTTTGAGAAGAACTGCTTATGGGGTATACCCTTCAGGAGGTCGATTTGACAACAATTCAGCTACGCCTGTCAATAATATTCAATTGGGAGCACGCGGTGCAGGAATTCACCCAATCATGCTTGCTGCTTATGTAGACTTCATGTTGGCAGAGGCTGCCTTGACCTTGGGAACCACAGGAAATGCAAAGACCTATCTGACAAGTGGTATCACGAAGCATATCAACTACGTAAGAGCGTTCGCTTTGACAAGTCCAGAAAGCAGTGTGATTACAGGATTTATCAGTAATGATAATCATGCTACATCAAGAGACAATTATGTCACTTATGTGAGCAATGAATTTGACGCGGCAACTTCTACAGATGCTAGAATGAATGTAGTCGGTAGAGAATATTGGTTGTCTCTTTTCGGAAATGGTAGGGAATCCTACGATTTGTATAGAAGAACAGGAAAGCCAGCTAACATGCAGCCTGGATTGGAGACTGATCCTGGGCTATTCCCTAGATCCTTCCTCTATCCTAACAATTACATGGTAACCAATACGAATGCTGTTCAAAAAGCTAATTTAGGCGTACAAGTGTTCTGGGACAAGAATCCTCCCGCACCTTGGATTTATTAACCAAAAAATCTAGAAAAAATGAAAATACTAAAATATAGTTTTGGTTTATTGGTAACTGCGCTTATGCTATTAAGTTCTTGTAGGGACTTCGTTGAACCAAATGTACCCTACAATTCATTTGATACCGGGGCTTACTTAAGAACAATCACAAGAACAGGCACCTTTACGGCCACTGACCTTGCTAACTCTAAGTTTGGACTAACTCTGGAAGCAGTTGATAAAGAAGATGGTGCTACTGTCCAAACAGTAGAAATCCGTGTCCGTCATAGAAGATTGATCCCAAATGTTGGTTTGAGATACACGCCTGTTCAAGATGTGGTAGTCAGAACACTTCAGTCTACTGATTTTGCACCAAATGATAAGTCAAGATTCTTGAGAACAACATTTGAGGTAACGGCTGCTCAAGCTTTAGCTGCTGTGAGATTGACACCAGCCGACATTGCTAAAGGAGATGTCTTCGAATTCCGACTGGTATTGAATGATAAATTTGGACGCAGATTCAGTTCAAATAATGTGACAACAAACATAGCTGGGGCGCCATTTTATGCTTCACCGTTCTTGTACTTTGTTACAGTCAATTAAAAATGATTTATAGTTTTATTTAAAAACAGCGCCTTTGGGCGCTGTTTTTTTTTTGTAGTATGGAAAGCAAAAAATCTTGATTTAGTTCTAAATGAAAACCTCTGTGAATTCAAATTTCTGTCCGTCAAACAATCCTTTGTCGCTGAGCTTCAAATCAGGAATGACAAGCAAGCCCATAAAACTGAGCATCATAAACGGTGAATTCAGGGCTGAGCCCATTTCCTTTGCCAGTTGATCGATCTTGGTGTAAGCCTTGGCTACCTCATATCCGTCTTCAGGTGACATAATTCCGCCTACCGGAAGGCGCAATAGCACTTCTCTTTCATCCGACACTGCCGAAATCCCTCCTTTAGCCTCAATGATCAGATTGACAGTGCTGCAGATAGCAAGGTCATCCACTCCGACTGCTATAATATTATGGGAATCATGGCCTACCGATGAGGCAATGGCTCCAGTTTTCAATCCGAAGTTTTTAATAAAGGCAACTGCCGGAGGAGCATCGAAGTAGCGATTCACCACGGTGATTTTCAGAATGTCCTTTTCAGGATTGGATACTGCAAATCCATCTTTAATTAATATTTCTCCCTGAATTTCAGGAGTGATCAACTGTCCGTCCAAGGCTTCAATGACCCGAACTTTGGCAGTACTTGCAGCAAGTTTGAAATCATTTGGGGTTTTGAGTGGAGTGTTGAAGTTGTTAATGACTTTATTTTTGACTTTTGGGATTAAGGTTTTTCCGTTCTCGGCGACTTTTTGCCCGTCGATGTAGGTGGCTAGGACTTCAAATTTCTCAAGGTCTTTTACAATAATAAAATCAGCAGGGTCTCCTATCCTAAGTTGTCCGACATTTAGCGAATAGTGGGAAATTGGAGTTAGACAAGCAGCCTTTAGTACGTCAAATAAATCCTTCCCTTTGGTGATTGCTCTTGTCACCAATTCATTGATGTGGCTTACTGCAAGATTGTCCGGATGCTTGTCATCCGAACAGAACACAATCATCTCCGGATATTCATCGATGAGGTCTATGAGTGCTTCGAAGTTTTTGGCTGCGGAACCTTCGCGGATGGCGATTTTCATTCCCAGCTTAAGTTTGCCTCTTGCTTCTTCAACAGTGAAGCATTCGTGATCCGTACTCGGCCCCGCGCTGCAGTATTTTTCGGCTAATTCACCTTTCAATCCAGGAGCGTGTCCATCTATGGGCTTACCATGCTTTTTGGAAATTTGTATTTTCTGCATCACCATTGGATCCCGATTCACAGTTCCGGGCCAGTTCATCATTTCTGCGAGGTAATGGATTTCAGGCCTTTTCATCAAGTCTTCGATGTCATCTGCACCGATTTCTCCGCCGGCTGTTTCAAAAGGTGTGGCAGGTACACAGGAAGGCGCTCCGAAATAGAATTTAAAGGGCACCTGTTTCCCATTATCGATCATGTATTCCACTCCCTGCATCCCACACACATTAGCGATCTCATGGGGGTCAGAAATAGTGGCTACGGTGCCATGGACCACAGCGAGGCGCGCAAATTCGGAGGGTACAAGCATGGAAGACTCCACATGGACGTGCGAATCTATAAATCCAGGCATCAAAAAGGGCAAGGAGAGATTAGGTTTTATCTTTTCGACTTTGAGTATTTTACCATTGCCAACTTCCAGTTCTGCCGGGTAAATTTTTCGATTGGAGATGTCAACAAGGTTTCCTTGAATTTTCATGGTTGATTGATTAAAAATCAGTGAGCCTGCATCCGATTGGATTATCGGGTATTCACAGATTGGAGAAAGGATAAGATTAAAACTACTATATTTGCCCAAAATTAATAAGGAAACCAAGACAGGATTTTATTGATGGGTAAAATCGTCGTTGCCATAGATGGATATTCAGGGTGTGGGAAAAGTTCTACTGCAAAGGCAGTAGCCAAGGATTTGGGCTTCACCTATATAGATTCGGGAGCCATGTATCGTGCGGCCACATTACATTTTTTGAATAATTACCTCTCCGCTTCTAATCCACAGGATGTTGCCAAAGGTCTGGAAACTCTTGACATTTCTTTCCATTTAAATCCCGATACAGGCATTCAGGAGACTTATCTCAATGGACTCAATGTGGAGGATGAAATCAGAAGCATGCCTGTCTCACAAAAAGTCAGCGAGGTAGCTACAGTTAAAGAAATCAGAAAAGAACTGGTTGCTCAACAAAAGCGTTTAGGGAAGAAAAAAGGCGTAGTAATGGATGGGAGAGACATTGGATCTGTGGTATTTCCTGATGCTGAACTGAAAGTTTTTATGACTGCTGATTTGGAAACCAGATCAATGAGAAGGCAGCAGGAATTGTTTGAAAAAGGAGAATTGGTGGAGTTGGAGGATATAAAGAATAATCTGGCGGAGCGGGATCGCATAGATTCATCCAGGGCAGAAAGCCCGTTGATTAAGGTTCCCGATGCTGTTGAAATAGACACGAGTAATCTTACTTTTGAGAGACAGGTTGCACAGATCGTGCAGTTGGCAAAAGATGTAATCGATAAGGAAAAAGAGCATGCAAGTAACCATAGATAGAAATTCGGGCTATTGCTTTGGAGTCGAGTTTGCCATTAAAATGGCCGAAGATGAAATGCAAAACAGCGATCAGCTGTATTGTCTGGGAGATATTGTTCACAATGACATGGAAGTCAAACGACTCCGTGAAAAAGGGCTTGTAGTCATTGACCGAGATCAGTTACAGGAGTTGACAAATTGTAAAGTACTCATTCGGGCGCATGGTGAGCCTCCTGAGACGTATAGAACCGCTATTGAAAATAATATCGAACTCATTGATGCGTCCTGCCCGGTAGTGCTCAAGCTTCAGAATCGGGTCAAAAATGCATTTGACAAGATGGAGCGGGAGAATGGTCAGATCGTAATTTATGGAAAAAAGGGTCATGCAGAAGTAATCGGACTGACCGGTCAAACGCTGGAAAAAGCGGTGGTCGTCATGGAGGATTCAGACCTTGAAAAGATTGATTACGGTCGTCCGGTCACACTATTCAGCCAAACTACCAAAAGCACAAAAGGCTTTTACGATCTATCCAAAAAAATAGAGGATAAAATCAAATCAGCAAAAGGTGAGTTGACAGAACTGGACTTTAATGCCAATGATTCAATCTGCCGTCAAGTTTCCAACCGTGAGCCACAGCTGAAGAAATTTGCTCAGGAAAGTGACGTGATCCTTTTCGTATCGGGTAAAAAAAGCTCCAACGGGAAGGCACTTTACCAGATTTGTTTAGGTGAAAACCCGAAAAGTTATTTTATAGAAAATGAAACAGAGTTGGACCCTGAGTGGTTTAGCGTTGAGTATAAAATTGGGATTTGCGGAGCTACATCTACCCCGATGTGGCTCATGGAACAAGTGAAATCCTATGTGGAGTCTTTAGAAGAAAATATGCTTCATGCCTGATATTAGCCGAAGTACCTCGTATCAAAAGTTCGAACATTTAATCCGATATAAGTGCTAATTCAATTGGTTTTTCTTTAGATTTGGGGCGTTTTTCAATAGCTCATAGTTCAAAAACAGATATGTCTAAAATAGTGAAGCTTAACAAAGGCTTTGACATCAGACTGGTAGGAAAGGCCTCGAAAGAGATTGCAAATTTCGCCTCAGCTCAAACCTTTGCCATTAAACCAACAGACTTTATAGGGCTTCAGCGTCCTAAAGTCCTTGTTAATGAAGGTGATACGGTAAAAGCTGGGACTCCCATTTTGGTAGACAAAGCATCGGATCAAGTCATCTACGCATCTCCCGTATCCGGTGAGATCGTCGAGATCAAAAGAGGAGATAGACGAAAGCTACTCGAAATCAAAATTCTTGCTGACAAAACCGTCATTCATGAAAATTTTGGTAAAATTGACCTAAGTCAAAATCGAGATTCCCTTGCGGCCAAATTGGCATCAACCGGAGTATGGCCAAACATCATTCAAAGACCTTTTGGGATTGTGGCTAACCCTGCCGATACACCAAAGGCAATTTTCATTTCTGCTTTTGACACGCATCCTTTAGCCCCTGATTATGGATTTACGCTTCAGGGGGAAGAAAAATACTTACAAGCGGGAATTGATGCTTTGGCAAAACTTACTCCGGGTAAGGTTCATTTGAACGTGGATGGATCCAAACCGATAGATGCGATTTTCTCGGGAGTGAAAAATGCCCAAATCAATCAGTTTTCAGGTCCCCATCCAGCAGGAAATGTAGGAATACAGATTCATCACTTGGATCCGATCAATAAAGGTGACCTCGTTTGGACGGTTAGTCCTGCAGGCGTTGTCCAGATTGGTAAGGCAGTACTTGAGGGGGTATATGATACTTCCAAAATTATTGCTGTCACTGGGTCTGAATTGACCAAAGCGGCTTACGTCAAAACTTTTGTAGGAGCTAATGTCTCGGCCTTTGTGAAAGGCAACCTGAACTCAGGCCACGTTAGAGTAATCTCAGGAAATGTTCTTACAGGCGAGAAGATCAATTTGGAAGGCTTCCTTGGGTTTTACCACAACCAAATCACAGTAATCCCTGAGGGTGACTATTATGAGTTTTTGGGATGGGCCAAGCCTACAGCCTCCAAACTTAGCTACCATCGCGCACTCGGGCTTTTGTCATTTCTCACGCCCAAAAAAGAGTTTGTTCTTGATTCAAATTGCAGAGGTGAGGAGCGGGCATTTGTTCAGACCGGTGTATTTGAGTCGGTGACTCCAATGGATATTCTTCCTGTTTATTTATTGAAAGCCATCATGGCAGAAGATTTCGATGAAATGGAAGAATTGGGAATCTATGAAATCGTTGAAGAGGATTTGGCACTTTGTGAATTTGTCGATGTGTCCAAACACCCCGTGCAGGAGTTGGTAAGAAAAGGTATAGAATTAATCCAATACAGTTAATCCATATGAAGTTTCTAAGAGATTTGATGGACAAGCAGCGTCCCCTTTTTGAAAAAGGAGGAAAGCTTGAAAGTTTATATTATGCATTTGAGGCGGGAGAGACTTTCCTCTTCTCTCCAAATCATACCACGGCAATCAAAGGTGCCCAAGTAAAGGATGCCATTGACCTGAAGCGTATGATGATCACAGTGGTGATCGCTATGATTCCTTGTTTGCTTTTTGGGATCTATAATACCGGACATCAAAGCTTGCTTGCAACAGGTGCTACTGCAGGGTTGTGGGATAATTTTGGTGATAAGGCAATCATCGGACTTCAACTTGTACTTCCGATTGTGATCGTTGCATACGCAGCAGGAGGTTTGGTAGAGGCAGTATTTGCGGTCATCCGCAAGCACCCAATCAACGAAGGCTTTTTGGTGACAGGTATGTTGATCCCATTGGTGGTCCCTGCTACCACACCACTGTGGCAAGTTGCATTAGCGACAATCTTCGCAGTAGTGATTGCTAAAGAAGTATTTGGTGGGACAGGGATGAATATCCTTAATGTGGCCATGACAGCAAGAGCGTTTTTGTATTTTGCTTATCCTGCTCAGATTTCCGGGGATTTGGTATGGACCTATCTTGGCGAAAAAACAGCCGTTGATGGGTTTTCCGGTGCCACTGCACTTGCAGTGGCCTATAATGCCGGTGTCGACGGGGTGCCGGTAGTCGATGCATTAGCAGAGCATAACACTGCCTTGGGAGCAGATCTGTTTAGCTTCGCAAATATGTTTATGGGATGGATTCCCGGTTCTATTGGAGAGACATCAACTTTGATGGCATTACTTGGAGCAGCTATTCTCATTGGTACTGGAGTTGCGAGCTGGAAAATTATAGTTTCCGGATTCGCAGGTGCTTACCTTATGGGACTTTTGTTGAATGTTCTTGCAGTGAATGAGTACATGGCTATGCCTCCTCAATATCATTGGGTAATGGGTGGTTTGGCTTTTGGTATCGTATTTATGGCTACTGATCCCGTGTCAGCAGCACAAACCGAAACCGGAAAGTGGATTTACGGCTTGCTGATAGGAGTGCTCACTGTGATCATCCGGGTAACAAATCCGGCGTATCCTGAAGGAATTATGCTTGCAGTTCTATTTATGAACGTGTTTGCTCCGCTCATCGATTATTATGTAGTTAAAGCTAACAAAACAAGGAGGTTACAACGTGCAACAGTCTAACACTTACATTATTGTATTTTCTGGAGTCCTTACCATTGTACTTGGACTACTTCTTTCAGGAACTTCTCAAGTTCTTGGACCCATGCAGCAGGAAGCAATTGCCCTGGATAAGAAGAAGCAGATTCTGGGTGCTGTGATAAGTGCTGAAGAAATTGATGCCATGACTCCGCTGCAAGTGAACGAGTTTTATTCCAAAAGAATAGCTTCCACAGTGGTGGATATCAATGGAAAAGAGATCAGTTCTGGTGTTGTCACGGCCGAGAAAGTGGAGGTTGCTAAATTCTTTAAGAAACCCGCAGCCGACAGACAGTATCCAGTCTATGTTTTTCATGCAGAAGGAAATCCTGAGGCAGTAGAATCCTACATTTTCCCACTGTATGGTGCGGGACTTTGGGATGCTATCTGGGGTTATCTTGCGCTCGAAACTGACATGAATACCATCGGAGGAATTACATTGGCTCACGCAGGAGAAACTCCGGGATTAGGTGCCAGAATTACCGAAGGTGGAGTTCAGCAAAGATACGTAGGCAAAAAAGTTTTTGACGAATCCGGACAATTGGTTGCCGTTCGAATGATGAAAGGTGAAGGAAAGGATTATTCAGGGGACGTCCATAAGGTAGATGGCTTGTCGGGAGCTACGATTACTGCCAACGGAGTGAATAACATGCTGAAGGCTTACCTGAGTCATTACGAGGCTTTCATTAAGGGTAAGTTATCCAATCAGGCTGTTGCAGGTCTTTAATTCATTTTCAACTCACATAATCACTAAATAATGAGTGCTGAAACTTTAGAAAAAGCGATTGAGAAAAAGCCGGCTGAAGCCCTTTTTTCCAAGCGTAGAAGAAAATTAGTAGCCGATCCCTTGATTGACGATAATCCAATCACCATTCAGGTACTTGGTATCTGTTCTGCATTGGCAGTGACTACTCAAATGAAGCCTACCTTGGTTATGGCCATTTCGGTAATCTTCGTAGTCGCGATGTCCAATTTTGTGATCTCAGTGATGAGAAATACAATTCCTGCGCGGGTAAGAATTATCGTACAGCTTGCTGTCGTGGCTACTTTGGTGACCTTGGTAAGTGAAGTGTTGAAAGCTTTCGCTTACGATATGTACAAAGAACTGTCGGTATTCATCGGTTTGATTATTACCAACTGTATTGTAATGGGTCGATTGGAAGCATTTGCGATGGGAAATAAGCCTTACGATTCCTTATTGGATGGTTTGGGCTCCGCATTGGGATATTCCTGGATTATATTGACTGTTGCTTTCTTCAGAGAATTATTCGGTTCAGGTTCTGTATTTGGGATTCCTGTTTACAATTACGTGTCATCCATATTTGGTCCAGACTTTAGTTTGGCAACCAATGGATTGATGGTCTCGCCAATTGGTGCGTTTATTATTCTTGGTCTGATAGTATGGGTACAGCGTACCAAAACCGGTTACGTAGAACATTAAAAGACATTAGAAATGGAATTATTTAGTTTAGCTATTCGGTCGATCTTTATCGACAATATGATTTTCGCTTACTTCCTTGGAATGTGTTCTTTCTTGGCGGTTTCGAAAAAAGTAAGTACAGCCTTGGGCCTTGGTGCCGCTGTTATATTTGTTCTTTCTGTTACTACTCCTGTTAACTGGCTTCTCAACGAATTTATCCTGAAAGAAGGAGCACTGACTTGGGTAAGTGCTGATTTGGTAGCTATTGACCTGTCTTTCCTTAGATTCATCATGTTTATAGCCATCATTGCAGCGATGGTTCAGCTGGTAGAGATGGTCGTGGAAAAGTTTGCACCTGCACTTTACGGGCAGTTGGGTATATTCCTTCCTTTGATCGCTGTAAACTGTGCTATTTTGGGTGGTTCACTATTCATGGCACAACGAGATTATACCCTGGCTGAATCTGCTGTATATGGATTCGGTTCCGGTACTGGCTTTTTATTAGCTATAGTAGCTTTGGCTGCAATCCGTGAAAAATTGAAATATTCTCATGTTCCAAATGGTCTGAAAGGATTGGGTATTACTATGCTTTTGACTGGTCTCATGGGATTGGCATTCATGTCATTTATGGGGATTGACCTTTAATCAGGGGTTTCTCGAAATTCCTAAGGCTCCGAGGTTATCCCCGGAGCCTTTTTTCTTTTCAATGGTATCAGCCTTTTCAGTAAGAGTATCTATCTTAAAGTCTCAATAACCTAGAACCCAAAACACATGAAGAAATTATTTGCATTCCTTGTCCTCTGTTTACTTTCTTTTTCTGCTTTTTCACAAAGTGGGGAATGGGTGGAGCTTTTCAACGGGGAAAATTTCGACGGATGGAAAATTTCCGAAAATCCCAGTTCGTTCACTATTGTAGATAAGACGATTAAAGTCGATGGACCAAGAGGTCATGCTTTTTATGATGGCCCGGTTGGGAACCACAATTTCAAAAACTTTGAATTGATGGTGGAAGTGAAGACTATGCCTAAGGCCAATTCAGGAATTTTCATCCATACCGAATATCAGGAAACTGGTTGGCCAAATAAAGGGCATGAAATACAAGTCAATCAAACGCATGGAGATTGGAGAAAAACCGGCTCAGTTTACTCTTTTAAAGATGTAAAGGAGACTTTTGTAGAGGATGGTGAATGGTACACTGAACATGTTATTGTAAAAGGAAATCAGGTCACTGTAAAAGTCAATGGTAAGGTCATCAATGAATACGATGAGTCTAAAGATCGAACAGGAGATCTTGGAACCAAAAAATTGAGTTCAGGTACGATTGCCTTGCAGGCACACGATCCTGAAAGTGTCATTTACTACAGAAGCGTAAAAATTAAACTCTTGGATTAATTCTAGTTAATACTTACAAATTAAAAATGCTTAATCAATTGATTAGGCATTTTTTTTAACTTGACACCCAAATCCGAAACCCCATGGCTTTCACCTACCGAAGAATATTTTCCTACTTTCTGAGAGGGCTTCTATTTCTCACTCCTTTGGCAGTTACCGTTTATGTGGTATATGCGATATTTATTTTTCTGGACAATTTAATTCCTGTTCCGATTCCTGGAATTGGGATTTTGATGGTTTTGGCCTTGATTACCTTTGTTGGGTACTTCGCAAGTCTCTTTTTCGCAAAACCATTCTTCGATTGGTTTGAGCGCGGAGTTTTCAAAATTCCATTGGTCAATTTGCTGTACACCAGTATCAAAGATTTGATGGGAGCATTTGTCGGGGACAAAAAGAAATTCAGCGCCCCAGTCATTGTGGAGATCAGTGATTCTATGGCCCGGTTTGGCTTTATCACCCAGGAGGATTTGAATATTATTGAAAGGCCTGATTTGGTAGCTGTTTATTTCCCCCACAGTTACAATGTCTCCGGAAATGTATTTCTGGTAAAGCGGGAAAAAGTCAAGTCTTTAACCGGCGTGAAGAGCTCTGACGTGATGAAATTTATGGTTTCGGGAGGGGTATCACCGCTTTTAGAACATGGTTAACAATTTTTTTAAAAAAATTGGAAAATAATTCAACTAAATATTTGCTTCTTTCTTTCTTTCTTTGGATATAGTCTAAATGACTTTTTATTTATCTTTTCTCCAAAACAAAAATCATTATGATCAAAAAGTTAAAGTATTTTATTCCTGTCGTATTAATCGTGGGGTTTTTTTCGGTTAATGTTTCTGCTCAAGAAGGTGAGCCAGAGGTTGAAGATACCAGAGGTTGTTCTGAAGTTGGATCTCTTGATGCAACTTGTAGGTCGGGTAGTATCATTCCTAAATGCGGGTTTGAGAGGGGAGCTCAGACTTATACTTGTAATTTTTCTAATTCTTAATTTAACATTTTGTCCAAATGACTTATTACTAAGTTATTTGGACTTTTTATAGATTTATGAAATATTCAGTCTTATTTATTTCCATCTTCTGTTTGTATTCATGCAATCAAAGAGAAGTAAATAAAATAAAAATTAGAAGTGTGGAGTCGATTCAATCCATACAGTTTCCTCTTGACTCATTGACCCCAGATTATTTTCATGGGCTTGAATTAGTGACCTTGGGAGGTAAAGATTATTTTACTCTGTTAAACGATCTTACAAGTACCATTTATTATTATGATTTTGAAACAAGGAATTTGGATAGATTGTTAAGTTTCGATACTGGTGATGGTGGAATAAGTAGGGGTGTTATGAGCTATTACCACATTGGTGAAGATTCTATTTTTTTGTTTGGCAAAAAACTCACCTCTTATATGGTTGATTTGGAAGGTAATATTATTGATAAATACAATCTTCTTGATTTAAGTATTAGACAAAGCACCTACTCAAGTTCTAAAAATCCCGCCCTGTTTTTGGATAACATGATTTATTATAATTCATTGATTTGGGGAATGTATGAAAAGGATTATTTCCCTATACTAAGGTATTCGATGGAGAAAAGACACGTAGAGCTTTCAGACCCTCTACCTGAAGTTTATTTCCAAGATGGTGATTGGGGAAAGCTTTGGTATGATTATGCCTATCAGGCTTTGGATTCTAAAAACCATAGAATTATATACTCTTTTCCTGCATCTAATACCTTATTTGTGAGAGAATCAGGTGATATCGGATTAAAAGAGATTGAAAATTCAAGAATCTTTGACCCGATATTACCTCCTTTTGAAAGTAATCAATACGTGTATGATTCAGACGAATGGAATATGGAAATGAATAATACTCCAATTTTTAAATCTATTCTTATAGACTATGAGAATGAGATATTACTGCGAGCATATTTAAAACCTGTAAATTCATCAATAAGAAATGCGAAAAGATCAATTAGTCTTGTAAAATATAATTTGAATTCACTTGAACTTATGGAAGTATTGGAACTGCCAAACAATTACTATGATTTCGATAATTCATTTTTTAAAGATTCGTTTTTATATATAAGAATATTAACCCAAGATGAAGATTTTATTGAATTCGAGAAGTTTAATTTTTAAGGCTGTATTATTAGTATTTTTTTTTTCATGTTCAAGTGAGAAACAAGATCCTGCCAGTTTTCTCCTTAAAAATTATAACTTAGATATTGTAAAGAATAAGGAAAATTCAGTTTATCTTTTTATTGATTTAAATTCATGTGGAACCTGTTTGAATCATATTATTACTCAGTTAAAAAGAGAACAGATTTTTTCTAAATTAAATCTTGTTTTCATAGAGAATCAAAGTGGAAGAAAATTAGTTGAAAATGAATTAAATTTAAAATCAAATAATGTTTTTTTTATTAAAGAAGAAGATTTTGTTGATTTAAATAATGGGTATGGATTTTTTTTGTATTTATATTCTGGGGAGAATTTATTAAAGAGATTAGATCTTAACACAATTAATGTTGAAGAGTCATTTAACATTGCCATTTCATTTTTTAAAAATGAACTTTAGCAAAGTTTTTATTCATATGATTAATACATGAATTCGACTCTTTTTTAATTTGTGTTCCACTTTTTTAATTTTGTTACCATTATTTGTGATACCTCACAAAAGCAATCCTCTCTCCATCCGGTGACCAGCTATGGACATTGATTGTGCCCTGACCACCATAGAAGACAGGTGTTTGATCTTTTATAGCTTTTGTCTCTACATTCAAAAATCGAAGTTTCACATCCTTGCCAAATGGATGCGCACCTTTTTGATCCTCCTAATATGAAATGATTGCTGCGGTTTTTTTATCAGGTGAAGGGTGATGAAACCAATTGTCCAATTCATCAAAAGTAAGCTGTTCCTGTTGACTACATTCAGTTTTCATTCGATAAGCTTGCATCCTACCTTTCCGGTGTGAGTTGAAATAGATCCATTGGACATCATAGGAGTATTCAGGTCCATCGTCCAAACCAATCAGTGAGTCTAATTTTTTTGCCACCAGCTTTGGGAATCACATAGATATCCCATTCATCATTACGCATGGCGCAATAGGCAAGCATTTTACCGTCGAGTCTGATTCCATGCCAGTAACTGGTGTAGTTCTCTGTGACCAATAGTGGCGGAGTAGATCCGTCGATTGGCATTGTAAAGATTTGAGAACTTTTTCAGGACTCGCTTTTAATTATAAGCAATGTTTTTCCATCAAAACTAATCCCATGATCATTATTGGCTCTGGTGACTAGATCTGGGAAAAGTCTCCCCAGTTTATTTCCATTCAAATCCACCTTTTCTAAAAACCCCCTTGAATTTATAAGAAGAAAGCCTCCTTCTCTGGACCAGTTAGGTGCTTCAAAATGCCGACTTTCACTCAAAATAGTTTTCTCTTCCACTGTAATTACATTTAAAATGACGAGTTCAGAGGTGATATTTTCCTGAGTCTGTGCGAAGCTTTTAAGGGTCAACAGGAAAAAAAAGCTAGAAAGGAAGGCCAGGAACTTCATTTTGAAAGTTTTTATGGTGTGCCAGAAGTTACTGGAAAACTTCCACTACTTGAGCGCCTTTTTCCACAAACCTTCCAATCTCCCAACAGGCTTGCTTGTGAAGCAGCATCGTTTCGTCAAACAAAGCTTTATTCTCTGGGGCAACTGAAATCAGTAGCCCTCCGCTTGTCTGTGGATCGCAGAGCTTCACCAAATCCATTCCCACCACTCCCTTGGTTTTGGTGTTGTAAGCATTCCAGTTCCGGTAGGTGTTATCAGGAAAAATAAACTGGTTTATATATTCTTGAATTCCTTCGATCAAGGGAAGTTTACCGATTTCTATTTCCGCAGAAAGGCCAGCTCCCTCAGCCATTTCGATCAGATGACCCAATAGCCCAAATCCGGTCACATCAGTCATGGCATGTACTTCTTCATGATTTCCCAGCACAGCACCGATGGAATTCAACTTGCAAGCGGTATCGATCAGATTGATGTAATCTTTTTCCTGGATTTTCTCTCTTTTCAAAGCAGTAGCCAATACCCCGATTCCAAGTGGCTTAGTCAGAAAAAGGAGATCTCCTGATTTTGATCCTGCATTGGTTTTGATTTTTCGAGGGTGAATGATTCCATTCACAGAAAGTCCGAATATCGGGTCTTTGGCTGCAATTGAATGCCCTCCAGCTAATTCAATTCCAGCTTGTTTGCAAATGCTTTTTGCACCTTCCAGGACTTTGGAGGCCAATTCCGGAGCAATTTTTTCTACCGGCCAACTTAAAATCGCATTCGCGAAAATGGGTTTCCCTCCCATCGCATAGACATCTGAAATTGCATTTGCCGCAGCGATTCTCCCAAAATCAAAAGGATCGTCTACAATGGGGGTAAAAAAATCAACCGTATTGATCACCGCCAAATCATCGGAAACCTGATAGACGGCCGCGTCATCTTTATGAAGGTTCCCCACCAATAGATTTGGATCGCTTTGTGAAAAAGAACCACTTGCACTCAAAATCTGATCTAGAATGGCCGGGGCAATTTTGCAGCCACAGCCGGATCCTTCACTCCATTCGGTCAGGCGCATTGATTTAGTTTCCATAATGTTGGTTTTTGATTTTCAGTAATAGTTCGACTTGTTCGGCTATCGAGTTTCCTGACAGGTCAATGATTTTTGTTTTCCCAGCTTCATGCCGCGTCAAGTCAAACTCGTAAGTCTTATCGTAATAGATCAGCAGATTGGAAATCCACAACTCGTGATTTTTCTCCTGAATCGCTTCGATTGCCTGCTGGGTTCTCAAGCCTCCGAGCCGTTTTTGAATTCGTTTGACCCCAGCAATCAGTTCTTCTTCCGGTAACTGCGAATATTCGGCTGCAATATGCTTAATCCGCTCTTCCAAAGGTTTTTGTATGTCTATGAGCAGACAGTTTCCCATTTGTTCAAAAAGACGATCCGGGACAATCAGCCGTCCGATTTTTCGGCTTTCATTTTCAACCCATGTAGGAATGCTTGGATCTAGTGAGCTCAGATTTTCTGCCAGAAGATTTTCAAATTGCTCCACAGTCGGTTGAGGGGGAAGTCCGATACCTCCAAAAGAAGATCCTTTGTGATTGGCGATGCCTTCGAGATCAAGAATTTGTTCTCCTCTTTCCCGGAGTTTTTGAAGCAAGATAGTTTTAGCGGTTCCGGTTTTTCCTCCCAGTACAATCAAGTTCCGCTCCTTTCTGACTTCCTCAAAAGTAAATGTCCGGTAGGTTTTATAGCCACCTTTCAATCGATAAATCTCAAAACCCACCATGCTCAATAGCCAGGATAGGATTTGGCTTCTCATCCCGCCACGCCAGCAATAGACGATGATTTTTCGCTCCGGGAATAAACGGATCGCTTCTTTTTGGATTTCATGAAATCTTGGTCCAACCAGTTCAAAACCTCTCAGCGTAGCAGACTCGGCCCCCTTTTCTTTGTAAAGCGTACCTACTACGATGCGTTCTTTATTATTAAGGATTGGCAGATTGTTAGAGCCGGGAATATGACTTTGTGCAAATTCACCTTCACTTCTTGCATCTAGTATTGGCAATTGCTTGCGCAACCTCCAAAATTCATCAAGATTAATCAGTTGTTCTGCCATAGAGGCGTAAAGGTAAAGTTTAGTGTGATTATCCACCACTTTGCAAATACCTTGAAATCATTGCCTATCAATCGGACAATCGTCCACAGACGACTGTCAACAGTCCACGGTCGCCGAAAATAAACTTTAAACCTCATTTTATTTGGTTCTTGGCAAGAAAAGGGATGTCCAAAAATTTAGTTTTGTACTCTTTGTTTAATGCGTTCAAAGGTTTATTGATTTTTAGTAAGACCACTTTTCTAACTCTTTCTCATACTTTTGGTTTGTTAATCTTTTTAGGAAAAGTGTTGAGACTCAAAGAAATTTTAAACTTTACAATTCCTCGGTAATCCTTGCCGGGAAGTTGAGAATTTAGCAGAACAGCGTATTATAGGTATAATCAATCTTTTTTGGTCAAATCTTTATAACGGACGAAAGCGATGGATTTTCCGTCAGGAGACCAGCTATGCACATTGATAGTCCCCTGTCCTCCATAAAATACCGGAGAAATGTCTCTGATTTCTTTCGTTTCCAAGTCCATTAATCTCAGCTTTACATCTTTGCCAAAGGGATGCGCTCCTTTTTGATCTTCGAGATAGGCTATATATACGATGGATTTGTTGTCTGGACTGGGATGGGGAAACCAGTTGTCAAGGGCATCATCAGTGAGTTGCTCCACACCGGATCCATCTGGCTGCATACGATAAAGCTGCATCCTTCCAGTACGGTGCGAGTTGAAGTAAATCCAGTTTCCATCATAGCTATATTCTGGTCCATCGTCCAATCCCTTGGAATCAGTGATTTTCTCCTCGGCACCACCTTCGGTTGGAATCCGATAGATGTCCCATTCGCCATTTCTCTGTGCGGTATAAGCGAGGTATTTGTTATCCGGACTGATTCCATGCCAGTAGCTCGGGAAGTCCGGTGTCACCAGTTTCGGATTGCTTCCTTCTGCATTGGAAACATAGATTCGGGAATTATTACTCGGTGCTGCTGCCATATCGTTTTTGCTGAATACCAGGATCTTTCCGTCGAAGCTTAATCCGTGATCATTATTGACGGTATTGACACCATCAGGATTTATTTTCCCTAAATTTTCCCCTTTTAGGTCGATTTTTTCCAAAAGCCCGGCAGCGTTAATAATCAGAAACTTGCCGTCTCTGCTCCAATTGGGTGCTTCGAAGTGCCGTGTTTCTTTGAGGAGGACTTTTTCTTTGCCGGTTTTCACCTTGAGAAGAACCAGTTCGCTGGAAATTTCCTTAGGCATTTGGGCAAAAGTATTGAATGATATTAATGTCAGAATAGCCAATAATTGTTTCATAGGTTTTTGGGTTTCGAAGAAATGATACTTCTTAACTCCAAGTTCAGGCTTTTAATCTCAATAGCAAGATGATTTACATAGGATGAAAAAAACCCTTAGAAAGTAAGCGGAAATGAGGATCATAAAAATATGATGGATCCAAGTTTGATACTTTACCCGGTTTCAGGGGGAAAAGTGATTGTTTTGAAAACAAAAAAGCCGTAAAGAATTCTCTACGGCTTTCGTATCTAAATGTAATAATTATAGTTGTGCGTCTAGTTTTTGTGCCAAAACAGCTTTAGGCACTGCGCCTACTTGCTTGTCCACAACCTGTCCGCCTTTGAAGAATAGTAGGGTAGGGATAGAACGGATTCCGAAGGCTTGTGCCACAGAAGGATTGGAATCTACGTCTACTTTACCAATGACTGCTTTTCCTTCATATTCTGCTGCCAACTGTTCAACTACGGGGCCGATCATTTTACATGGTCCGCACCACTCTGCCCAAAAGTCAACCAAAATTGGTTGGTCACCTGAGATTATTTCTTCAAAATTGGCATCAGTAATTTCTATTGCTTTTCCCATTTTATTATTGGATTTGTAAGTTTCGATTTTTCAAATATATCAGCAAAAGCGGATTGAAGGATATTAAGTTCCTATGAGATAAAATTTATTGTCTATTATCCATAGATGGATGCTATGATTAGTCAGCCTCAAACTAATCCCAAATTGGCTAGATCACCTTATACACTACCTCGGGAAGTTCTTTCAGTTCTTGGATCATCTCCGAACTCGGATCAATGGTGAATTTCTTGGAGAAAAGCTCCAGCGAAATGTTTTCTCTTCGGTCGATCACATCAATGTAGAGCTTGGCATCTCCCTTGTATTTGGCAGTGATGGCTTCCAGTTTTTCCATCAGATCAAGTGTCAGATCGTCCAGATCGATATTCACACGAATTCCTTTCACCATTTTTCCACGCACTTCACTAAGTAGCATCATGGAGGTGATTTTGAATTCCACTTCATTTTCATTCCCCCACTTGCGCTGTTCCACTTTTCCGGTTAGAAACAAAAACCACCCGGTCATGAAGTACTCTTTGAATTTGACGTAGTCGTCTCCGAAGAGAAAGAACGTGAAGGAACCGTGGTAATCTTCCATGGTAAGCGTTCCAAATGGCTTCCCCGTTTTGGTAGTTCGATGCGCAAAGCTGCTGACCGATCCGGCAAGCTTCAGTTCGTTTTTCCCCCGTAAGCTTTCCAAATCAGCTAATGCAGTCAGTGGTGTGTTGGTGAACGATTCGATTTCCAATCTATATTGATCCAGAGGGTGGCCGGAGATAAACAGTCCGACGACTTCTTTTTCGATATTAAGTTGCTGAATCTGCGAAAATGGCTCCATCGGGGCAATGGTCGGCACAGGCACTTCCATGCTTCCCCCGCCGCCTCCAAAAAGACTCACTTGTGCACTGTCTTCTTCCTGTTGAATCTTTTGGGCGTATTTCGTTGCTTTTTCGATCAGTGAAATATCACCGGGAGCTGCCTCAAGGTATTGTCTTCGATGATGTTCTTTGAAACCATCAAAAGCTCCTGCCATGGCAAGGGCTTCCATCGTTTTCTTATTCAGCGCACGAGAGTTCACCCGCTTTGCAAAATCAAAGATGTTTTTATAAGGTCCGTTTTTCTCGCGTTCCTTGATGATTTCTTCCACCGCTGCCGAACCTGCCCCTTTGATTGCAGCCATTCCAAAGCGAATTTCCCCCACTTTATTTACTGTAAATCCTCCCTTGGATTCATTGACATCCGGACCGGCCACTTTGATGCCCATTCGCTTACACTCCTCCATGAAAAAAGTCACCTGTGTGATGTCATTCATGTTGTTGCTCAGCACCGAGGCCATGTATTCAGCGGGATAATGGGCTTTTAAATAGGCTGTCTGATAGGCAATCCAAGCATAGCAGGTCGAGTGGGATTTGTTGAAGGCATAGGAGGCAAAAGCCTCCCAGTCCGTCCAGATTTTTTCCAGTTTCTTGGGCTCGTGACCTTTGGCTGAAGCTTGCTCGACAAATTTTGGTTTCATTTTGTCCAGCACGTCCTTCTGCTTTTTACCCATTGCCTTTCGCAAGACGTCTGCTTCACCTTTGGTGAATCCTGCGAGTTTTTGGGACAAAAGCATCACCTGTTCCTGGTAGACGGTAATCCCGTAAGTTTCCTCCAGGTATTCCTTCATGTCGTCCAGATCGTAGGTGATCGACTCAGTACCATGCTTCCGTTTGATAAAAGAAGGAATGTAAGCCAAGGGTCCCGGGCGATAGAGTGCGTTCATGGCGATCAAATCCGCAAAAACTGTCGGCTTCAATTCACGCATGTATTTCTGCATCCCTGCAGATTCGTATTGGAAAATACCGACGGTCTCACCACGCTGAAAGAGCTCGTAGGTTTTTGAATCCTCGATGTCAAATTCATCGGCATCGAGTTGTATACCGTGTCTCTCCTTCACGATTTTGATCGCATCCTTAATCAAAGTGAGTGTCTTCAGACCCAAAAAGTCCATTTTCAACAAACCGGCTGATTCTACCACAGAGTTGTCAAACTGCGTGCAAACCATGTCGGAATCTTTCGCTAATGCAACTGGAACAAAGTTGGTGATGTCACTTGGCGTGATGATCACTCCACAGGCATGGATTCCCAGGTTCCGTACAGATCCTTCCAGAATGGTTGCTTGATTTAAAGTTCGAGCCATTTCATCGTTTCCTGAGGCAATCCGGATGAGCTCCTCTGCATTTGCAAGCAATTCCCCTTGGCCTTTTAGCTTTTCCAGCAGGGCAGGTCTGTTTTTCGCCAAGGCAAAAAGTGCTTTAAGCTTGATGTCGGGCACAAGATTTGCCAGTCTTCCGGCATCTGCCAAAGGTAAATTCAGCACTCGGGCAGTATCACGAATCGCCGATTTTGCTGCCATGGTGCCATAGGTGATGATCTGTGCGACCTGATTTGATCCGTATTTGTTGATCACATAGTCGATGACACTTTGGCGGCCTTCATCGTCAAAGTCAATATCAATATCGGGAAGTGAAACCCGGTCGGGATTGAGGAATCTCTCGAAGAGTAGATCGTAGGCTATGGGATCAACGTTGGTGATCGCGGTGCAATACGCTACAGCAGAACCTGCCGCAGAACCTCGACCCGGCCCAACTGAAACGCCCATTTCCCGAGCTGCTCGGGTAAAGTCCTGAACGATGAGAAAGTAACCGGGATAACCTGTTTTTTCGATCGTTGCTAATTCGAAATCCAATCGTTCCTGAATTTCAGGGGTAATCTCCGGATAGCGTTTTTTAGCGCCTTCATAAGTTAGGTATCTCAAATAGGCATTTTCGCCTCTTTTTCCTCCGTCTACTTCGTCCTCTGGATGCTTGAACTCATTCGGAATGTCAAATTTTGGAAGTAAAACCTCACGGGCGAGCTTGTAGGCTTCGATTTTATCAACTATTTCCTGGGTACAAATGATAGCTTCCGGTAAATCTGAAAACAGTTTTTTCATTTCATCCGGACTTTTAATATAGAATTCATCATTAGGAAATCCATACCGAAATTCCCGGCCGCGCTTGCCGATGTATTTTTTTTCTTTCTTCTCCGGGCCTTCTATTTTTTCTCCGTCTTTGACACAAAGCAAAATATCATGTGCCTTAGCATCCGGCTTATCGTTGTAATAGGTGTTGTTGGCTGCAAAATATTTCACGCCATATTTTCTGGCAAATTCGAGCAAAACCTCATTTACTTTCTCTTCTTCAGGAATTCCGTGACGATTGAGTTCGACATAGAAGTCCTCGCCAAACTGTTTTTTCCACCAGACAAATGCCTCCTCTGCCTGAGTCTCTCCCACGTTCAGGATCAAATAAGGAATCTCTCCCCAAAGTCCCCCGGTAGTGGCGATCAGATCGCCTTTGTACTGGACCAAGAGTTCTTTGTCAATCCTGGACACATAATAAAAGCCCTCAATATTGGCGTAAGAGGCTAGTTTTGCGAGGTTGTGATAGCCCGCTTTATTCTTGGCCAAGAGGACTGTTTGGTGGCCGTCATCCTTATTGCTTTTGTTTTTTCGGTCACGGCAGAGGTTAAATTCACAGCCTAAGATTGGCTTGATTTCCTTGCTCATAGCCTCCTTGACGAAGTTGAACGCTCCCATCATGTTTCCATGATCGGTCATCGCGATAGCAGGCATACCGAAGGCTTTTGCCCGGGCAACTAAAGTAGGGATTTCCGAAGTGGCCTGAAGTACTGAGTACTGACTGTGCACGTGCAAATGAGTGAAGGGGACATCGGCCAAGTCAGAGATATCTGCTTTTCCAGCCTGCTTTAGAACATCTTTTGCACTTGCTTTTTGCTCCTCTTTTGCTTGGACAAAGTTGGCATCGGCTAAGCTGGGAGCTTCATAAATTACTTCCGCTATACTGATTCCTTCTTCAGGCTTTTGAATGCCTTGGGTAATCAGACCGAAAAAACAGCGGGCCGTAGCATCCACATCATAAGCCGCATCGTGCGCATCGCCAAAGCCATTTCCGAAAAGTTTCCGATGAAGTTCGGTCAAAGTGGGCCATTTGAATTTCCCCCCTTTTCCTCCGGGCAGTGCGCAAAATTCTGTGGAAATATCCTTGGTATCGAGTTCTTTCTTATCACCTAAAGGCATGACTAACTCAGATCGGAGAAATTCCGATCCCACGATATTGATGTCAAATCCGATATTGTGGCCCACCAAGTATTTGGCCTGGACGACGTCCTCACGGAATACCTGCAGGATTTCCTTCAGGTCGTGGCCTTCCGCCAATGCCCTCTTGGTGGATAATCCGTGGACTTTTTCGGCATTGTAGGGGATGGTAAAGCCCTCCGGCCGAATAATGTAATTGTGGTTGGAAAGTAGCTTACCCTTTGCATCATGCAGCTGCCAGGCGATCTGTACGAGACGCGGCCAATTGTCCACATCGGACATGGGGGCATTGTAATCCCGGGGTAAGCCGGTGGTCTCGGTGTCAAAAATAATATACATATTTCAGAGAATTGAGCCTTCAAATTAATGCTATTCGGGCTAGTATAAAACCGATTGTCCGGAAATGTCGGAGATAAAAAATGAAACCTTTAACTGTTAAATCTTTAGAAAATTTGGTATCTCTCTACAAGTTTCCGATATTAGTTTTAGGTGATATTTTCTTTTAGTTATGAGCATAAATTTATTTTCTTCATTCCTAGTCTATTTCCTTACGATTGATCCTTCATTCTTTTTGGGAAGATGGAAATTGGAAAAGCATGGCCCAATAAATAGTCTTTTACAATCAGAGGTTTTGGCGGCAAGTGATTTAGATGATCAAATTGCGATTCAAAACGCTGCAAACTTGGATTTGGAAAATCATTATTTGGAATTAGAAAAGATACGGTCTTTTGGACAGATGTTGAACCTGGTGATGTTGGAGTTGTTAAAAAGATTGGAAAATGGCACTTGAATGGTGATACACTCATTATCATGGACTATGAAAAGATCTCCATGAGTAAGTATTTAATCACACAGGATGGCAAAGATGGGTTCATTCAGAGAGATATTTTCCCAAGGGGTCAAATAGCAAAAAGCCCTGTTATTTTTAGTAGAATTAAGGAGGAAGCAGAAGCTAATTAGGGCCTAAATGCCTGATAATATAGTCCTTTACTTCAGAATTCAGGAAAATCCTTCCAGGAAATCACCTGTCCATGGGATCTTTTTTGATTGAGATCTCCGGCATGGATCAATCCCTTTTTAGAAATGGGATTATCTGAAATGCCTTCAAACTTTGCCAAGCCGTCAAAATTTTTGGTCAGAATGGTTTCGCTGGCTTTGATTTCAAAGATGTCCAGGCTTAACCCCTGATCCAACAACAAGTCCACTTCGTCTCCGTGATTGTCTCTCCAAAACCAAGGACTTTCATCTCGGTACCCATGATGCATTTGCTTGTGAAATTCTGCAATGACCATATTTTCAAACAAAGCTCCTTTGACGGGATGGGTGAGCAGGGTTTCTCTGTTTTTGATTTTTAGTAGAAAAGCCAATAAACCTGTGTCGTAGAAATAAAGCTTTGGAGTTTTGACTACCCGCTTGCTGAAATTCTTGTGAAAGGGATAAAGTCGGAACGTAATGTAGCTGGATTCCAGTGCGGAGAGCCATGATTTTGCAGTGGGCTGACTGATACCTGCTTCATTCGCCAATGCGCTAAGATTCAGAAGTTGGCCTGCACGAGAGGCACAAAGACTCAAGAAATTTTGAAATTGTCTCAAATCTTTCACGTTCATGAGTTCAGTCACATCTCGATTGACATAGGTCTGCACATAATTGGAATAGAAAACTCCCGGAGAGATCTTTCGGTCATAGAGTGCGGGGTAGAATCCATGAATCAATTGATCAAAAGGATCCACGGCAAGCAAATTGGCTTCCTTCAATTCCTGAATGTCCAGAGGAAAGAGTTTAAATAATGCTACTCTTCCTGCAAGACTTTGGGTAATTCGCTCCATTGGGTGGAAATTTTGGGAGCCGGAAAGAATAAATCCACCCATCCGGTCAGGGCGGCTGTCCACCAAAGTTTGGAGGTAGGAAAATAAAGCCGGGGCTTGCTGCACTTCATCAAAGATCATTTGATCGTTGTATTCCGCCAAAAATCCATTTGGGTCTTTCAGGGCAAAATCACGGACATCCGGATTTTCCAGACTGACATAGCGGTAATCCGGGAAAAGTTTTTTCAACAAGGTTGTCTTCCCTGACTGTCTTGGTCCAGTCAGCACTAAAATCGGGTATTTGCCTTGATATTCCCGTATAGCCTTGTAAATGTGCCTATTGATTACATTCATTTACTACAAAGGAACGGTCTATTTTGAAACTGTACAGGCTTTATTTTGAAATTGTACAGCTTTTACTTTGAAATTGTACAAGGTATATTTTGGAATTGTACAAGACTTACTTTGAAAATGTACAATGTTTATTCTGGAATTGTACAGTTCTTAATCTTATTTTTTAATATAAAAAACCAAGTATAAACAGCGGTAGCTTTGTTCCCTAGCCGATTTCCGGGTGGTTGGAGGTACATAAGAAATTCCATTGTTGTATCCTAGAAGATGCAGTATGGCCTAAAAACTGTATCTCTCAAAATACACTTTATTACCTTTTATCTTCCCAAGGCATGTACACGACCTTTTTGGTCTGGAAAAAATCTTCTTTTAAGTAGTCCTCCAGGTGATAGACGACATAGGACTTGTCCAAGGCTTCCATTTCCTCGTCGACATCTCCGCCTTTAAGATAGAGGATGCCGTTTTGGAATTCATTGATGTCCTCTTTTTTTATCTTGTTTTTCACCCAGGGATAAAAATTGACCATTTGGGTCACGGCCCGGCTGATTACAAAGTCATATTTGCGAACCAGTTCCTCAGCCCGCGCTTGTTGGGGTTCGACGTTTGAAAGTTTCAATTGCTTGGCTACATCCTTTACCACGCCGATTTTTTTTCCTATAGAATCCACCAGGTGGAAATGGGTGTCCGGAAAAAGAATGGCCAGTGGAATACCGGGAAACCCTCCTCCTGTGCCAATATCCAGCACTTTGGTACCGGGTTGGAAGGCCATCACCTTAGCTATACCCAAGGAATGGAGTACATGATGGACGTAAAACTGATCCATATCCTTGCGGCTGATTACGTTGATCTTGGAGTTCCAGTCTTCGTAAAGTTCTAGGAGACGGTCAAATTGAGCGACTTGTGTTTCGCTGAGATTTGGGAAATAAGTAAGGATCAGCTGAGTGCCTGAGTTCATCAAATGTGTTTTTCTTTGCCGGAGGCGATCTCAAAAAGCAACTCCCGAGATCTGTGAAGTTGTGCTTTGACAGTACCCAGAGGTTTTTCCAATTCCTGTGCGATCTCTTCATACGAAAGTTCGTCAAAGTAGCGCAACTGCACCAGTTTGCGGTATTTGGCAGGAAGCTTATCTACAAAAATCCGCACCATATCGATGCGCTGAGAGCGGATGTATTGATCCTGAGGATTGTTGTCGTCGTCCTCGATGTCTATAGTGACTGAGTTGCCACTGTCATCAGAAAGCGTATTGTTCAAGCTCATGGTTTTGAGCTTTTTCTTTCGGATAAAATCAATGGTGTTGTTGGTGGCAATTCGAAAAAGCCAAGTACTGAATGTATAGTCCTTTTTGAATCGTTCCAGGTTCTTGAATGCTTTGGCAAAAGCCTCCATGGTCAGATCTTCCGCATCATCCGCGTCACGGATCATTTTCAGGATCATGAAATAAACGGCCTTTTTGTACCGCTTCATTAAAGTAGCGTAGGCTTGCTGGTCTTTATCCTGTACAGCTCTGTCGATCAGATCAAAATCCTCCAGTGCTTTAATCGAAAAACCTCGTTCGTTTATTTCCATGGGATATCTTTAGCTTGGTAAGAAACTGAACCCAATACCCAAAAATAGCCCAGATAAATAAAATCATTGATCAGGACATTCATTGGTGTTGCGGATCCTTGGATCTTTTTTGAAGCCGAATTGAAAATACTCAACACCAAAAATGATCTTACTAAAACAATACCTAAAACGATTAAAAATTGTTCCAATTCTGTTTCAACTCCGAAATAAATCATCAAACCGATAGCCCCAATCCAAAATAATGCATGGGAAAGTGAGAATAGTCCAATTTTTCGTTTGTCCTCTCCCCGGTAATATTTTCCTGCATTTAAGTGCCGCTTTTTCTGAACGAGGTATTCTTTCCAGGTTTCTTTTGGGATTGAAGTAGTCGTAGCGCAGGGATCAATTACGATAGCTGAATTTTTCCCTGTGGCGTATTGATTGACAAAAAGGTCGTCATCTCCACCCTCCAAGTGCCAGAGTCCCTTGAAAGCCTTTACTTCCATGAAAAAACTTTTGCGGTAGCAAAGATTTCTTCCCACCCCCATAAATGGTGCCTTCCAGAGTCCAAAAGAAAAGTAGAAGAGCGCAGTCAGCATTGTCTCAAACTGTATCCATTTATTCAAAAGCGATGATTTGACTTCATAGCCCGAGAATCCAATGGAGAAAGTTTTACCATCTTCTCTGATTGGGGCAGTCATTTTTCTGATCCATTGGTCATTTGTAGGCATACAATCAGCATCTGTCAAAAGGATGACGTCATTTTTGGCCACTTTGATACCAAGGGTCAGTGCAAATTTTTTGGGAGTGACGTGATTTGGGGTGTATTTGATCGTGACTGACCGGAGTTTTGGGTAGAGGGCCATCATTTCCTCAAGCAATCGCTTCGTGCGATCTGTGCTTCGGTCGTTGACGACCATCACGTCAAATTTGGGATAATCCTGTTCGAAAAGTCTGGGAATCAAAATCTTAAGGTTTTGAAATTCATTGTGAGCTGCGACAAGGACGGTCACTCCCTCCTCAGGGATTTGGTTTTTCGAAGACTTCGTAATTGATTTGAACCAGGCAGTCCGTCCGAAGATCACTAGAAGGTAAACCAACTGGATGATAACGCCGATGCCAAAGAAAAACCAGAGTAAAAATAGGCCCATAGGTCAATTTTGCTGGGCAAATATAAAATCAATTTCAGCATTCGTTTAAGAATAAGTGGATATTTTTGCCAGCAATTCGGAACAGTTTGTATATGAGTGCTGCGGCCTCAGAAATTTAGATATGAAGTTTACCCTAAGGAAGAAAGATTTACAGACAAAAGCGCGAACAGGGACACTTTTTACTGATCATGGGGAAATTCAAACCCCGATTTTTATGCCTGTCGGAACCGCTGCCACAGTAAAGGCCGTGCATCAGCGTGAACTAAAAGAAGATATCAAGGCTCAGATTATTCTTGGCAATACCTACCATCTGTATCTCAGACCGGGGCTTGACATTCTTGAAAAAGCTGGTGGGCTTCATAAATTCAACGGCTGGGAACGCCCCATTCTGACAGATAGCGGTGGATATCAGGTGTTTTCGCTTTCCGGTACCCGGAAAATCAAAGAGGAAGGCGTCACCTTCAAATCCCACATCGACGGATCCAAGCATGAGTTTACTCCGGAAAATGTGATGGACATCCAGCGAACCATCGGAGCAGATATTATTATGGCTTTTGACGAATGCACACCCTACCCATGCGAATATGGCTATGCCCGCAATTCCATGGAAATGACCCATCGTTGGTTGACTCGCTGCATCGATCGCTTTGATTCCACAGAGGGGAAATATGGATACAGACAGACTTTTTTCCCAATTGTGCAGGGATCGGTTTATAAGGATTTGCGAAAGCAAAGTGCGGAATTTATCGCTGCTCAAGGTAGGGAAGGGAATGCGATAGGAGGGCTTTCGGTAGGTGAGCCTGCCGAAATGATGTATGAAATGACCGAACTGGTCACGGATATTTTGCCTGCTGACAAGCCTCGCTACCTGATGGGAGTGGGGACGCCCGCGAATATCCTGGAATGCATCGCCCTTGGTGTGGATATGTTTGACTGCGTGATGCCGACCAGAAATGCCCGAAACGGAATGCTATTCACCTCAGAGGGAATTATCAATATCCGCAATGAAAAATGGAAAGACGATTTCAGCCCGATTGATCCGGCGATTGGGAATTATGCGAGTACTTTTTACTCAAAAGCTTACCTTCGTCACTTGACTGTTTCCAAAGAAATCCTTGCAGCACAGATTGCCAGCATTCATAATCTTGCTTTTTACCTTTGGCTAGTCGGGCAGGCGAGAGAACATATCCAAGCCGGTGATTTTGCCGTTTGGAAAGATCAGATGGTGAAAAAAGTGAGCACTAGACTTTAAAATGAAGATTCTCGACAAACTGATCATTAAGGAATTTTTGAAGACCTACTTTTTTGTGGTGGTCATGCTGATCCTGATTGTGTTGGTTTTGGACTTCACAGAGAAGAATGATACCTATATCAGAAATGCTGTGCCTGCAGGAGAGATTCTCCGATACATGGGCAATTATGGCTTGTACCTAAATAACCTCCTGACTCCGATCACGGTATTTATTGCGGTTATTTTCATCACTTCCAAGATGGCCGGACGGACTGAAATCATTGCCATTTTGAGTTCGGGGGTGAGCTTTGTCCGATTGCTTAGACCGTTTCTGTTTGCAGCGGCCATGATCGGAGCAATCAGTTTCTTGCTGAATGGTTGGGTTTTGCCTGTGGCAACCGGCGGTGTTACTAAATTTAGGATCGCCTATTTGAACAAAGGCAATGCTTCGACTGATCCCAATATTCACATTAAGGTAGGTCCTGACTCGTATGCCTTTCTGACGCGATTTTACAAAACTAGCAATACAGGATATAGCTTTACTTTGGAAGAAATCCGTGACGGTCAGTTGTTATCTAAGCTTTCTTCGGACAGAATTCAATGGGACACTGCAAAAAATGTTTGGAGACTGGAAAACTGGCGGCTTCGCAAACTTCAGGAAAGAGGGGAAGATTATACTGTGGGAGAAAGTTTGGATACAGTTTTATCCATCACTCCGGCGGACTTTGATTTGCCTGAAAATCATCATGAGACCCTCAAGCTTCCCGAGCTTACCCGTCAAATCAAGATTTTGGAAGATCGTGGAGCGGATAATGTGAGCTTCTACCGAATCGAGCGTTATGTGCGGTTTATGTCTCCTTTTGCGGCATTGATTTTGACTTTCATAGGGGTGATTATGTCTGCGAGGAAGACCCGTGGAGGATCAGGATTCCAGATTGCGATGGGATTTTTATTGGCTTTTGTGTATATCCTGTTGTTCATTCTTTCCAGAACTTTTGCAGAGACAGGCTCCCAATATCCGATACTTTCAGTTTGGTTACCCAACATCGTCTTTGCGCTTACCGGTTTGGTGCTTTATAAAACCGTACCCAGGTAGATGTTGATCCGACGGACTGTCAAAGATTATTTAATTCTCCATTTCATTGTGTTGATCTGGGGTTTTACGGCCATTTTGGGGCTTTTGATCAGCCTCCCTTCGCTGGAGTTGGTGTTTTATCGGACACTCATTGCGGCAGTGGGAGTGGCGGGCATGGTCTATTTCAAAAAGGAGTCTCTTGTTGTTTCCCCCTCTCAGATCATAAAAATTATGGGAGTTGGGATTTTGATTTCGCTTCACTGGATCACCTTTTTCTGGTCTGCGAGATTAGCTACGGCCTCAGTCTGCCTTGCAGGAATGGCCACCACCTCACTTTGGACTGCTTTTATCGAGCCATTAGTCAATCGTACCAAAATAAAATGGTATGAAGTTGTATTAGGAGTTATAGTGATTTCCGGATTGCTGGTGATTTTCCAGTTTGAATCAGGCTATTGGTTGGGTCTTTCTATAGCCTTGATTTCAGCATTTTTGGCGGCTTTGTTTTCCGTGCTAAATGGGCGATTGTCCCGGCGCCATACTCCCTACCAAATCACGTTTTATGAGATGCTTGCCGCCTGTCTTTTTGCCTTAGTGATGCTGCCGTTTTTTTCCGAACTGATGACTGATCAAAAAGCCATTCAATGGGCTTGGACCGGTTGGGATTGGCTTTGGTTATTAATTTTGGGAGTGATTTGTACTGTTTATCCTTTTTCAATTACTGTCGAATTAATGAAAAGGCTTCCGGTCTTTTCAATAAACCTAACAATGAATCTCGAGCCTGTCTATGGAATAGTACTGGCAGTTTTGATTTTGGGAGAAAGCGAAAAAATGACACCCCAGTTTTATCTGGGGACTCTGATTATCCTGATTTCGGTTTTGATTTATCCGGTTTTGAACTACTGGAATAAGCGAAGGAAAGCCGTACGGACACTCGGCTGATTTTTAAAGTGTGGTAATGTCTTGAAGCGTGACAAGTGCTGTCCGCAATTCCTCTTTTGAGACCTCTCCAATTTTTTCAATCAGCCGATCTTTTGAGATGGAGCGGATATGAAAAACCATCAGTTCAAACTCCGATTTCAGTCCATTTTCAGCCGAAGGCTTTAAAATCGGATTTCCCTGATAGTATTTGATTTTGGAAGTCAGCGGGGCAGTGATGGCTACAGGCTGAAATTTGTTCATCAAGTTGCCCTCAGGATTACTTCGAACCTTCTACCAGCTTGCTAAGAACCGATGACAGGGTTCAAATCAGACATCCAGAACTCATCCTGCTTTTTTTATTGCATTAAACTCTAGCTGATCCTGAAAAATAAATATAAAATAATATATGTGTAATATAAATATTTAAATATAAATTGAATTAATTTGGTTTTAAAAGTTATTTTAAATTAAAATTTGAAAATGTATTTATTTTGATTAAAATTGTAGTGAAACTTTTAAACGAAATTTTTATGAAAACAAATTTTCAATTATCAAATTCTCTCTCTCTCTCTCCCTCTCTCTCTTTATTTTTCTATTAGGGATAACTTCCTGTCAAGAAATTCCTGAGGCTAGTCAGGTATCGAGTAAGCAAAGTGAAGAGCTCTTTTCGGCGAAGAACCCTGAATATGAATCTAAATTAAAGCACTTGTCCCTTTTCATTGGGCATGTATTTCAAGATCCAAATGCAAGGGCTGAACTATTTGCAACGTCAAAAATTGAGGGGAATCAAGGTGAAATTTCTATCGATTTAGCTCATCTTTTTGAGACTGGAGTTAATCCTGTGGCAAAAAAGAAATCAGCCATTGTGGACTCATTTAGTAGGTTCAGGACTTCGAAAATATCTTCGACAACACTCTATTCGATAGAGGAACTAATTGCGTTTATTAAGGAGAATAAAATAGGTATAGTGGCTCCATATCTTGCGGAAAACTTTGAGGAGTCCTCTTTAAGTCAGTTGACAGTTTCTTGGTGGTCTCAAGAATTTGAAGACTGGAACCTAAATAAAGATCAAGAATGGCTAGGAGAAACAAAAGCTAGAATGGTTGATTTTGGAAATAATAGTGTTGAATCCAATGGTCAACAGGATTTTTTTGTGAGTGATGAGTATGCAAAAAAGAATCCCACTATCGTATTAGGCGCATTTGATTTTGGGAATGAAAGTGGGAAAGAAAATACGAAATCAACATCGGGAGAAAATTTTGCAGTTCAAAATTTTGTTAATTCTGCCAATTGCCAAGATCTAAATCAAAACAGTGTCGTTAGGCTCTTAATGCCTGAATTAAATCTGACAAGTTCAATTAGAGCATGGCCACATCCAGATAGACTGACTTTAATTATAGTGTTAGGGACTAATCCAGGTGGAAGTGCCTCAGCTAACACAATTTTCTTTGAGTTGGAAATAAAGAGAGGTGATACAGGTGAATGGAGAACTAGTCCTAGTTCATTTATTATTAATAATTGGGAGGATCGACAAGTTGATATGGCAATGGTATTATTTAATAGAAGACCATCAAATAGTGAAACAACGCAGGTGTCCGTAATTATAAAGATTAATTCTGCAGGACAGACTGAATCGCAAGTGACTACCGTAGGTGGCTGGAATTATTCTCAATTACATTTTAGGCAAACATTTAATAAGTGCGGTACCATAAATAATCCTTTCACTGATAGAGGATTCGGACAAAGGTCCTATTTGGGGGTCAACTATGGAGTTGAAAGATTTGGAAAATTTCAATTTTATTTAGTCCCTCAAATTCAGTTGTAATGAAAATGTCTAGAATTATTGCATCATTTATCGTTCTCTTTATTTTTCACTTAAATGGGTTTGCTCAAGAAAACAAATTTGACTTTCAGTTGTCTGGTGGATATTTAAGCCAAATCAATACTCCAAGATCTGCAAGCCCAGTACAATATGGAGGCTTTGTAGGTATTGGTGTATTCAAAGAATCAAAAATAGGAAGGCTGAACATTGATTTAAATCTCAATTACTTAAGCAAGCATTCTCCTAAGGAATTAAGAATAAATAATTATGAGGGCTTTAGTCTTAAGGGACAGGCTAATTACTTATTGAAGATTTTTCCTATTAGTGAAAGTTATCTTTTCCTTGGTCCAGGCGTTGCGATCCACCAACCCTTAAAGAGTAATGCAGACTTTAATGGTCCCAGTTTTGGAGCAAATGGTAAGGTCATGGCACCTGTAAAACTTTCTGGTATTTTGTTTTACTTAACTTATGATTTAGACTATCTCACAGGTCCAGGGTTTTGGAGAAATAGTGTAGGAATAAGTTTAAGGCCTTAAATTAATCTTGGCGGGTTTACTTCCCGTCAAGATTCTTTCTCAATTCTGTCAGATTTTTTGCTCAAAACGAAAGTAGGCCTTTTCAAAACTCAAATTCCCAGGCTTTTCCACAAACAATCCAAACACACTCGATCCCGAACCCGACATTGCTGAATAGAACGCTCCGGCATCATACATTTTTTCTTTAATCTCAGCTATTTCGGGATGGTTTTTGAAAATACTCGGTTCAAAGTCATTCACCAGTTCCGCTTTCCAGCGGCTTCGGTCAGCCAACACCTCCTCCAATTTTACTTTTGGCGGAGCTGGAGTTACGCCTGCGTAGGCTTCTTTGGTTCCAACATGAATTCCCGGATTTATTAAAACAATGTAGGTTCCTTTTAGTGAAAGATCAATTGGTTCTAATATTTCACCTCTGCCTCGGGCGATTTTCGGAGTGTTTTCGATAAAAAATGGGCAATCGCTACCCAGTTGAGCCGCATATTCTTCCAAGAAAAAATCATCCAAGTGAAGATCAAAGAGGTTATTCATCAAATTCAGGGCAAAAGCTCCGTCCGCAGACCCTCCACCGAGTCCTGCGCCCATCGGGATGTTTTTATGCAGATGGATATTTAAATTGGGCAGTCCCTGAAAGTCTTTTCTCAGGAGTTTTTCCGCTTTCAAGATCAAATTATCTTTTGGATCACCGGGGATGTCCAATCCAGAGGAATTCCAATTCGGATTTTTGTCGAGAATCATTTCCAATGCATCGAATAGGGGGATCGGAACCATGCAAGTTTCGATGTCATGGTAACCGTCCTTTCGTTTTGCAGTGATGTGTAGTCCTAGATTTATTTTTGCGTTTGGGAAGGTGATCATTGGATGAAGGTGTTTTGACAAAATTAATTGAATTTCGGTGAATGAGTTTTTCAATCGTGGTTTGAAAAATCTCTAATGTTTCCATCATTTTTTAGCTTTTTGACAGCATATCATTTTTTTTCTTATTTAAAAGAGAATAAATTTTCAATTATTTTGAAATTACTTGAATTCGATACAAAATTTTGAAACACCCTCCTTTTTCCTACTATTCTTAAAAAATGATTTTGAATATACCATAAAAACAAAATAATATTTGTTAATAAATATTTAACTATAGTATTTATGTCTGTGAAAATTGAATTGTAGAGAATTAAATATTGTAAGTCTCGTGAATGGGTTTTAATATTGTCATGTGATTCTTTATCGAAGCATTAAACCTCAAACCTAACCATGTACCTATCGGTCTTCTTGCTAAGCTTTATTATTCTCATCGGATTTTCGAAGTGAGGCACTAGACTATTTATAAAACAGCATATAAATCTAAAGTGTCTCACTCAAATGGGACACTTTTTTGTTTTTCAGACCTATGAACCAGAACAACCTTAAGAAATACAGTTGGGAAATCAGCGACAATGACGAGCATCCGGCAGGAAAAGCGATGCTTTATGCCACCGGCTTGAGCGATAAAAAAATGAAACAGCCATTTGTAGGGGTAGCCAGTTGTGGCTATGAAAGTAATCCCTGCAATATGCACTTGAATGACTTTGCCGGTCTGATCAAAAACTCCTCCCAGGAATACGATCTGACCGGTTTGGTTTTTAATACCATCGGGATTTCGGACGGGACTTCTATGGGAACTTTGGGAATGCGCTATTCCCTGGTCTCCAGAGAGATTATTGCCGACTCCATCGAATCTTTTATCCTTGGGCACTCTTTTGATTCCTGCATCGCTGTGGCGGGCTGCGATAAAAACATGCCCGGAGTCATCATGGGTATGATCCGCATCAACCGGCCCGCGATCATGGTCTATGGGGGCACCATAGCTTCGGGGCTATACAAGGGCGAAAAATTAAATATCGTTTCCGCGTTTGAAGCTTTTGGGAAAAAAATACAGGGCTCCATCTCCGCGGAAGATTATGACGGGGTGATCCGAAATGCATGCCCGGGGGCCGGTGCCTGTGGAGGAATGTACACTGCGAATACCATGTCTTCGGCAATCGAGGCGATGGGGATGTCTTTGCCTTACTCCGCTTCCTATCCGGCCAATTCTCCTGAAAAGCTACGTGAGTGCAGGGAAGTCAGCAAGTACATGCGGATACTTTTGGAAAAAGACATCAAGCCAAGTGATATCATCACCCGAAAAAGTATTGAAAATGCTGTTCGTGTAGCTATTGCCTTGGGCGGAAGCACCAATGCGGTACTGCATATTCTGGCTATTGCCCGAACAGCCAGAGTTGATTTTTCACTTCAGGACTTTAAAGCTTTGAATGCCAAGACCCCGATGATCGGAGACTTCAAGCCATCGGGCAAGTTCCTGATGGAAGATCTCCATGAGCAAGGCGGGTTACCGGCTTTCATGAAATACTTCCTCGATAAAGGTTACCTCCATGGAGATTGCATGACCGTGACAGGAAGGACATTGGCTGAAAATCTTGAGCATGTTCAAGCGATTGTTCCCTCTTCTGTCAATGTAATACACCCCATCGAGTCGCCAATTAAAGAAACAGGGCACCTGTGTATTTTGGCGGGCAATCTGGCTCCGGAAGGTGCTGTGGCTAAAATTACCGGTAAGGAAGGGCGTTTGTTCACCGGTCCGGCAAGAGTATTTGATTCGGAATTGGAAGCAAACAACGCCATTCGTGATCATCAGGTCAAGGCAGGGGATGTGGTGGTCATTCGTAATGTAGGCCCCAAGGGTGCACCGGGGATGCCGGAGATGTTAAAGCCGACTTCTATGATCATTGGGGCGGGTTTGGGTGCTGATGTGGCTTTAATTACCGATGGACGCTTCTCCGGTGGAACGCACGGATTTGTGGTAGGACACGTGACCCCTGAAGCCTGGTGCGGTGGCCCTATCGGATTATTGCATGACGATGATCTGATCACCATTGATACAGACAATCAGCTTCTTAGCGTCCGGGTGAGTGAGCAGGAATTTGCCGAACGTAAAAAAACATGGTCTCCAAAATCCATCGACGGACTTCAGGGGACACTCAAAAAGTACAATAAACTTGTGTCAACCGCATCTGAAGGTTGCGTTACCGATAAATTCTAATTCTATGAAGGATTCGATGGTCAGAGGAGCAGACATTGTAGTGAGGTCAATCATTGCCGAAAACGCGGATATCATTTTTGGCTATCCCGGCGGAGCAATCATGCCAGTCTATGATGCCTTGTATGATTATCATGATCAGGTAAGGCACGTATTGACCCGTCATGAACAGGGAGCAATCCATGCGGCCCAGGGTTATGCCCGTGTATCCGGCAAAGTCGGTGTCTGCATTGCCACTTCTGGACCCGGAGCTACCAATCTGATCACCGGATTGGCTGATGCCCAGATCGACAGTACGCCTTTGGTATGTATCACAGGTCAGGTAGCGGCCCATTTACTTGGTACGGACGCTTTTCAGGAAACCGACGTAGTCGGAATTTCCATGCCGGGCACCAAATGGAATATTCAGGTTAGAAGGGTGGAGGATATAGCCCCTGCTATTGCAAGAGGCTTCTACATTGCCCGATCCGGGAGACCGGGACCGGTTTTGATCGATATTACCAAAAATGCCCAGGTAGATTTTGGAGAGTGGAACTATGTCCCATGCATGGGATTCAGATCTTATAAAACACATATTCCTGTGGATATTTCATTGATCCAACAGGCTGCTGAGCTTATAAATAATGCAGAACGACCTTATCTGCTATTTGGTCAGGGAGTAGTTTTGGGAAAAGCTGAGACAGAACTTAAGTTCTTCTTGGATAAATCAGGGATTCCGGCCGCCTGTACACTTTTGGGCTCAGGGGCAATACCCCAGGATCACCCCAATTATGTGGGTAAACTTGGAATGCACGGCAACTATGCCCCCAATCTATTGACTAACCAATGTGACGTGTTGATTGCCGTGGGAATGCGGTTTGATGATCGGGTTACAGGAGATTTGAAGCGCTATGCCAAGCAGGCCAAAGTAATTCATCTGGAGTTGGATAAGGCAGAAGTTAACAAAAATGTGAAGGCAGAAGTAGCTGTGATAGGCGATTGCAAAGAGAGTCTTTGCATGCTTACGGAAGCTATTCGGGAAAAGAAACACGATTCTTGGATGGGAAAATTCCGGGACTTGGAGCAGGAAGAAAAAGCTGCAGTTATGCAGTATGACATCACCCCGACCAAAGTTGGCCTTACAATGGGTGAAGTCATCCATCAGATCAACCAATACAAGGCTGATGACGCCGTTTTGGTAACCGACGTCGGACAGCATCAGATGATCGCATGGCGATACTTCAATTATAAAAAATCAAGAACCCAGGTGACTTCAGGCGGACTTGGCACAATGGGTTTCGCGCTTCCTGCGGCCTTGGGGGCTCAATTGCATGACTATTCCAGACAGGTAATCTGTGTAGTTGGTGATGGGGGAATACAGATGACCATTCAGGAATTGGGAACCATCATGCAGACTAAAGCACCGGTCAAGATTGTCCTGTTAAACAACAACTTCCTCGGCATGGTCCGTCAGTGGCAACAGATGTTCTTCGACAGACGCTATTCCTTCACTGAGCTTGACAATCCTGATTTTATCAAGATTGCTGAGGCATACAATATTCGAGCACAAAAAGTAACGGAGCGGACCGATCTGAAAGAAGCCATTGAGGACATGTTGATCCACGATGGACCGTTTTTCTTAGAGGTAGTGGTGGAGAAAGAAGACAATGTATTTCCAATGATTGCCACCGGTTGTTCGGTGGAAGAAGTCCGATTAAGCTAATTCTAACCTATGAAGAGATATACCATATTTGTCATCACAGAGAATTTCATCGGAATTCTCAACCGGATCACCATCATTTTTACAAGACGGGGGATAAATATCGATGCCTTGACTGCCTCAGAAAGCAGGATTCCGGGCATTCACCGAGTCACTATCGAAGTGACGGTCAACGAGGACACGGTGATTCAATTGGTCAATCAGATCGAGAAAATCATTGATGTGATCAAAGCCTTTTATCATGAAGATGAAGGCGTAGTCTATCAGGAAATCGCGCTATATAAAATCCCGGTTTCAAAACTTGACGGAGGATTGGAAAAGGTAATCCGTCAGCATAATGCGAAAATCATCGCTGCGGAGCCTGATTTCGTTGTCCTTGAACTCACAGGTCATAAAGAGCAAACCCAGGAATTACTGGAAATTCTGAAAGGCTATGGGCTTTTGGAGTTTGCCCGATCCGGTCGTGTGGCAGTCGCAAAGCGCATGCTCACCATCGAATCTTTCATCAAATAATATCTCAACCCCAGCATAATCAATCTATTAAATCAAATCTTAGAAAAAATGAAGTTAAAATTCGGCACAGTTGAAGAAAACGTAGTCACCAGGGACGAATTTCCTCTGGAAAAAGCCAGAGAAGTCCTCAAAAACGAAGTCATTGCGGTTTTAGGTTATGGAGTACAAGGTCCAGGACAGGCATTAAACCTGAAAGACAATGGATTCAACGTGATTGTAGGCCAGCGAAAAGGTTCTAAGACTTGGGACAAGGCAGTTTCTGACGGATGGGTTCCCGGTGTCACACTTTTTGATTTGGAGGAAGCTTGCGAAAGAGGTACTATCCTTCAATTCTTGCTTTCAGATGCAGGTCAGATTGCCCTTTGGCCTACAGTGAAAAAACACCTGACTCCGGGCAAAGCACTTTATTTCTCTCATGGTTTTGGAGTGACTTACAAGGAAAAAACAGGAATCATTCCTCCGGCAGATGTAGATGTAATTTTGGTTGCACCAAAAGGATCAGGTACGTCCTTGAGAAGAATGTTCGTAGAAGGCCGAGGATTGAATTCTTCCTATGCGATTTTCCAAGATGGTACTGGCAAAGCCAAAGACCGAGTAATTGCACTGGGTATAGGCGTTGGATCCGGATACTTGTTCGAAACTGATTTCTATAGAGAAGTAACTTCTGATTTGACCGGAGAAAGAGGAACCTTGATGGGCGCCATTCAGGGAATCTTCGCGGCGCAGTATGAGGTATTGAGAGCAAATGGTCACACTCCTTCTGAAGCATTCAACGAGACTGTGGAAGAATTGACCCAGTCCCTGATGCCTTTGGTAGCAGAGAACGGTATGGACTGGATGTATGCCAATTGCTCTACGACAGCTCAAAGAGGTGCATTGGATTGGTGGAAGCCCTTCCGTGATGCGACTAAGCCGGTTTTTGAAAAACTTTATGAATCTGTAAAATCTGGTCAAGAAGCACAGAAATCTATCGATTCTAACTCCAAAGCTGATTATAGAGAAAAACTTGAGGCAGAATTGAAAGAATTGCGTGAGTCTGAAATGTGGCAGGCCGGTGCGGTCGTCCGTCAGTTGAGACCAGAAAATAATTAAACCCCAACCCCCTAAGATTATGAGTGACAAGCTGTGGATTTTTGATACGACCCTGAGAGATGGGGAACAAGTGCCCGGGTGTCAGCTGAATACCCAGGAAAAGATTGTGGTAGCTAAAGCTTTGGAGGCTTTAGGAGTGGATATTATCGAGGCAGGATTTCCGATTTCCAGCCCGGGTGATTTCAATTCCGTGTTAGAAATCTCCAAGGCTGTGTCCAACCCGATCATTTGTGCGCTCTCCAGAGCGGTAGAAAAAGATATTGACGTAGCTGCTCGGTCACTCAAATTCGCAAAAAGGGGCCGAATTCATACCGGAATAGGTGTTTCCCCATACCATATCCAGTTCAAACTTCGATCCACTCCCGAGGATATCATTGCACGGGGAGTTGCTGCGGTAAAGTATGCAAGGCGATTTGTGGATGATGTGGAATTCTATGCTGAGGATGCCGGACGATCTGAGCCGGATTTCCTTTGCCGAATCATCGAAGAAGTGATCAAAGCCGGAGCAACAGTGGTCAATATTCCTGATACGACGGGGTATTGTCTTCCAGAGCAGTATGGTGCGATCATTGCAAATTTGAAAAATAATGTGCCAAACATTGACCGTGCGATCATTGCAACGCACTGCCACAATGACTTGGGAATGGCCACAGCCAATACTGTTGCCGGGGTTCAGCATGGTGCCCGGCAAGTGGAGGTCACCATCAACGGTATCGGCGAACGGGCAGGAAACACCTCGCTTGAGGAAGTGGTCATGGCGATCAAATGCCATAAATCGATACCTGTGTACACCAATATCGTAACACCAAAAATCTATCAGACCAGCCGTTTGGTTTCCAAACTGATGAATATGCCGGTTCAGCCCAACAAGGCGATTGTGGGAAGAAATGCATTTGCACACTCTTCCGGCATTCACCAGGACGGCGTATTGAAGCATAGAGAAAACTATGAAATCATCGACCCGAAAGAAGTCGGTGTGGACGAGTCTACTATCGTTTTGACAGCCAGGTCAGGTCGTGCAGCGCTAAAGCACCACTTGGATGCCTTGGGCGTCGAGCTCGAAGGCGAAGAATTGAGAGAGGTTTACGAGGCCTTCCTGATTTTGGCGGATAGCAAAAGAGACATCGGTCGAAAAGACCTTTTGGGCTTGGTCGGCAAATACATGGAGGATTCTAACTTTATCGAATTGGAAAAAGTGAGCTACTCATCCAATGGACAGGTCAGTGCCCATGTTACGCTGAAAATCGGAACAGAGACCCACCAGTCCTCTTCCTCAGGAGTAGGCCCGGTAGATGCTGTTTTGAAAGCTATCGAAAAAATCGCCAAGCCCGAGGTTGAACTCGAGGAATTTCTTATCCAGGCTATCACTCACGGAAGTGACGATGTGGCCAAAGTTCACATGAGATTAATCAAAGGAGAAAAACCGTACTATGGCTTTGCTTCCAATGCCGATATTGTCCTGGCATCTGCCCAGGCTTTCGTCGACGCACTTAATAAAATACCGGTCAAAGAATATGCGACTGCCTAATTATGGAAAAGACAACACTATTTGATAAAATATGGGATTCGCACGTGGTCAAATCCGTACCTGCAGGTCCTGACGTGTTCTTCATCGATAAGCATTTTATTCATGAGGTGACTTCTCCTGTAGCCTTCCTAAACCTAGAAAAGCGTGGAATCGGCGTAAAAAATCCAAACCGAACAGTCGCAACTCCCGATCACAACGTCCCTACAGTCGATCAGGATCAGACGATCAAAGACAAACTTTCGCGCATGCAAGTGGAGCGGCTTCGTGAAAACTGTGCGAAATACAGGATCGAACTGCATGACTTGGGCTCTGCACATCATGGCATTGTACACGTGATCGGACCGGAATTGGGAATCACTCAGCCGGGAATGACGATTGTCTGTGGGGATTCACATACATCCACCCACGGAGCTTTTGGAGCCATTGCTTTTGGTATCGGGACTTCTGAGGTAGAAATGGTTTTGGCTACGCAATGCATCATGCAATCCAAAGCCAAGAAAATGCGAATCTCGGTAAACGGAACGCTTGGACCGGGTGTGACTTCCAAAGACATCATTCTCTATATCATTTCTAAAATTTCCGCTGCCGGAGCCACAGGGTACTTTGTGGAATATGCTGGATCTGCGATCCAAAGTCTGTCGATGGAAGCTAGAATGACCATCTGTAACATGTCAATTGAGATGGGTGCACGTGGAGGCTTGATTGCTCCTGACGAGACGACTTTCAATTACCTCAAAGGAAAGCAATATGCTCCCAAAGGCGCAGATTGGGATAAAGCTGTGGCCTATTGGAAGACTCTGAAAACTGACGATGGAGCCGTTTTTGACAAGGAATTGGTGTTCGAAGCATCAGATATCGAACCGATGATTACCTACGGTACAAACCCGGGAATGGGAATCAAAGTAACCGAAAACATCCCTACAACTGAAGGAATGGAAGGTTCGAACAAAACTTCTTACCTGAAATCCCTTGAATATATGGGCTTTGCACCGGGCGAACCTGTCAAGGGTAAGTTGGTGGATTACGTATTTGTTGGTTCCTGCACCAATGGGCGAATCGAAGATATCCGATCCGTTGCTCAGTTTGTCAAAGGACACCAAAAAGCAGCTAACATTACAGCCTGGATCGTGCCCGGCTCACGTGAAGTGGAAAAAATGGCCCATGAAGAAGGCTTGGTGAAAATCTTGGAAGAAGCTGGATTTGAACTTCGTCAGCCAGGTTGCTCGGCTTGTCTTGCAATGAACGATGACAAAATTCCTTCGGGGAAATATGCGGTTTCGACTTCCAATCGGAACTTCGAGGGTCGTCAAGGTCCGGGTGCAAGAACGATGCTCGCATCCCCATTGACCGTGGCGGCTGTTGCCATTACCGGCAGAATCACCGATCCACGGGAAGTGTTTCAAAATTAAGTTTCTTGGTTATTAAGTTATTGGTTAAAAGTTATTTGTGTTTGGAATCAAAACTTCTTCCCCACATTTTATCCCACCAATAACCAATAACAATTAACTAATCTACCTAAAATTATGGCTTACGATAAATTTACAATCCTCAGAAGTACCGCAGTTCCCTTACCTACCGAAAATGTGGATACCGACCAAATCATTCCTGCCCGATTCCTGAAAGCAACCGAGCGAGAAGGGTTTGGTGACAACTTGTTCCGTGACTGGAGATACGATGTGGAAGGCAATCCCAAAAAAGATTTTGTCCTGAACGACCCAACTTATTCCGGTAAAATTCTGGTAGCTGGAAAGAACTTCGGTTCGGGTTCCAGCCGGGAGCATGCTGTTTGGGCGATCTACGATTACGGATTCCGATGTGTGGTTTCCAGCTTTTTCGCTGACATATTCAAAAATAACTGCCTGAATATCGGAGTACTTCCGGTGACGGTCTCTGCTGAATTTGCCAATAAACTATTCGCGGCAATTCAGTCGGATCCTTCCACTGAGATCGAGGTAAATCTACCCGAGCAAAAGATCAAACTCCTTTCCACGGGTGAATTTGAGTCTTTTGACATCAATGAATACAAAAAAGACAACATGACAAACGGGTTCGATGATATAGACTATTTGCTCAATATGTCTTCGGAAATCGATGCTTTTGCAGCATCTAATTAATCCATTTTACAAATGGAGTCGAAAAGAAGAATAGAAATTATGGATACCACGCTGAGGGATGGAGAACAGACCTCAGGGGTTTCCTTTTTGCCTTCTGAAAAGCTCCAGATTGCCAAACTTTTGCTCGAAGAGCTCAAAGTGGATCGAATCGAAGTGGCTTCTGCACGGGTTTCTGAAGGAGAACTGGAAGGAGTGCAGAAGATTACCCAATGGGCATCCCAAAAAGGCTACCTCGATCGGGTGGAGGTTTTGGGTTTTGTCGATACTCCTGTTTCAGTGAATTGGATATTGGAAGCTGGCGCAAAAGTGCTCAATCTCCTGACCAAAGGTTCCTTGAATCATTTGGTTCATCAACTGAAAAAGACTCCGGAACAGCATTTCGATGAAATTGCCAAAAGCATTGCTTTCGCTCAAAAAAACGGAATTGATGTCAATGTCTACCTCGAAGATTGGTCCAATGGCATGCGTAATTCCCCTGAATACACCCTATCGTTGATTGATTTTCTGACGCATCAGCAGGTTAAACGAATCATGTTGCCGGATACTTTGGGATTGTTGTCACCGGATGAAGTTCGGATTTTCTTCGATCAGATTTTGTCGAAATTTCCCGGCATCCATTTCGATTTTCATGCGCACAACGACTATGATCTTTCCGTCGCCAATGTGATGGAGGCAGTGTTGCATGGGGCGGCAGGAATCCATACTACGGTAAACGGCTTGGGAGAACGGGCCGGCAATGCCCCTCTGGAATCAGTGGTAGCGATGATCAAGGACTTCACCAAGCTGGAGATTGGAGTTCAGGAACAGAAAATTTTCCGGGTATCCAAGCTTGTAGAGCAGTTTTCGGGTCAGCACATCCCTGCTAACAAACCGGTAGTTGGGGAAAATGTATTCACCCAAACGGCAGGGATACATGCTGACGGAGACAACAAAAAAAATCTCTATTTCAACGATTTGATGCCGGAACGATTTGGTCGTCAGCGGAAATATGCCTTGGGAAAAACCTCCGGGAAAGCCAATATTCTCAAGAATCTGGAAGAATTGGGCATATCCTTGGAGAAAGACGAACTAACGCGTGTAACCCAGCGGATCATCGAATTGGGTGATAAGAAGGAGCGGGTGACAACCGAAGATCTGCCCTATATTATTTCAGATGTCCTGCAGAATAATTCCATCTCTAAAAATATCAGCATCGAAGGATACCACATGACCCATTCCAAGGGTTTGAAACCTTCGGTTCAGCTTCGGCTGAATGTCTATGGAAAATCCTACGATTCCACGGCTACGGGAGACGGGCAATACGACTCCTTTATGAAAGCGGTAAAAAAGATCTACAAATCCCTCAAAAAGGAACTTCCCAAATTGATTGATTATCATGTTTCCATTCCTCCAGGGGGAAAAACCGATGCCTTTGTGGAGACTGTGATCACTTGGGATTATGGAAAAATTTTCAAAACCAAAGGGCTTGACCCTGATCAAACTGTGGCTGCTATGATGGCCACTGAGAAAATGCTGAACATCCTCGAATCTTTTAACACAAATACAGAAAAAGAATCCACTTACTATGGAAATGAATATCGCGCTGTTGCCGGGTGACGGCATCGGCCCTGAGGTAATCGCTCAGGCAGTGAAAGTAGTCAAGGCCATCGGGCAAAAATTCGGTCATAAAATCACGTTCAAAGAAGGTCTTGTTGGAGCTTGTGCCATTGACGCTACAGGAGATCCTTATCCGGATGCTACGCACGAGATTTGTGCAGCATCTGACGCGGTGCTTTTCGGAGCCATCGGTGACCCGAAATACGACAATGATCCCAAAGCCAAAGTTCGGCCTGAGCAGGGATTGCTGAGAATGCGCCAAAAATTAGGCCTTTTTGCCAATGTCAGACCCACCTTTACTTTCCCTTCTCTGGTTCATAAGTCTCCCTTGAAATTGGATCGAGTTGATGGGGTGGATTTGGTGTTTTTCAGAGAATTGACAGGAGGGATTTACTTCGGAGAGCCAAGGGGCCGAAACGAGCAAGGAACCAAAGCGTTTGACACGAACATTTACAGCAAAGATGAAATCGTCCGCTTGGCAAGAATGGGTTTTGAAGCTGCGCAAAAAAGAAGAAAGCTCCTGACCTGTGTGGACAAAGCCAACGTGATGGCGACTTCCAGACTTTGGAGAGAAACCGTACAGGAACTTGCACCTGAATACCCGGATGTGAAAGTGGAATATGAATTTGTGGATGCCGTGGCGATGCGATTGATCCAATGGCCAAAGGCTTATGATGTCTTGATCACCGAAAACCTATTCGGAGACATCCTGACTGACGAAGCTTCAGTGATTTCAGGTTCCATGGGCTTGATGCCTTCTGCTTCTTTGGGTTCCAAAGTGAAGTTATTCGAACCGATTCACGGTTCGTATCCGCAGGCCGCAGGCAAAGACATTGCCAATCCATTGGGAACCGTGCTTTCCGCATCCATGATGTTTGATTATGCGTTTGGATTGACGGAGGAAGCGAAACTGATCAGCGATGTGGTCAATCTTTCCTTAGCCGAAGGGATTGTGACCGAAGATATCGCCGAAGGCGGCAAAGCCTACAAGACTTCTGAAGTCGGGGATTGGCTGGCAGCGAAAATTTTGGGGTAAAACTCTCAGATTTAAAAGCAATAAAACCACCTCAGGAATGGGGTGGTTTTTTAATTTTTTCTTTGGATGTTAAGAAAAGACAGTTGACATCAATATTTAATATATTTTTAGTGATGTTTTCTTTTAACTCGTATGTGGGGCAATAACCTAGCTCAATTATTTTTCTGTGAACACAATCAATAAGTCCTAGGTCATTTTTAGGGGCACCATTTTCGATTTTGAAAGAAAGGAGTTTGCAATTTTTTATAGGAACGTAAGTGGCAGTTTTTTCTATTTGAATTCTGCCAATATGTGTTTCTATATGGCCATTTTTAGACAATCCTGAAACAAAAAAACTAATAGGTAAAGTAAGTGAGAGATTTGCAATTTCTTCAAGTGTTAATATTTTAATTTGCCCATTTATCATTAAATGTAATTCCAGTATTTCGTAAGGATCAATTCCGAAAAAGTTAAAGGAACTTGCCGCATAGAATTTTTCTATTGGATTTAGTGTTTTGGTTTGCAATAACTTCATTTGCTCCTTCCCCCAATCCTCAATAGCTTGTTTACTTGCAGAGATTTTGTTAAAGTCCCTTTTTGCACTTTTCTCCGTAAAATTTACAAAGCCAATAAAATCATCACCTGATCGATTATGGGAGGAATGAATTAAGCCTCCAATAGTTTTAGAGCCTAGAAAATCATGGGAATTTAAACTTCTAGTACTAATTGCGGCAAGACCCATAACCTGATCATTTTCAATAATTGGTTTAACTCTATCAACATTCCTTGAGATATATTCAATGTTATTTAAATGAATTAGATATTTTGAAAAAGATATATCATTTAACCAATTTTCAATATTTAAATCAGAGCTTGTTATATCTCTATGAATTTTAGTAAGGTTGAATTTTGGAGTTTGAAGATAGACATCGACATCTAAACCAGCAACAATAGATCTTATGTAGTCTGAAATGTGAACTTTAAAATTTTCTTGGCCTACTCTATTTGCCTTAATCTCGATTTCTTCATTCTCATCGATATAATTTTCATTTAATTTGCAAATTATTTGGGTGCTTATTTGGGATCCAAAAGATGCGCTTTTCTCATTTGCTAATATTGGTCTTAAAGTAAAGCCATTTGGAAATTTTAGAGATTTAATTTTTTCTAAACCCTTATCCCAATTTCTAGAGTAGACTATAACTTTTTTTGAAATCATAAAAATAGAATAGAATCCTATTCCAAATTTCCCAATTGATTTGAATTCTGATGATCTAAGTCCTGGGAATTCACTCTTTACCAAATTTGAAGCCCAAAAGCTGGTACCGAAATCTAGAAGTGGACCTGTTAAAACCCGTTCTGACATTCCAATTCCATTGTCCTCAATAGTCAATATCGTTGTTTCTTCATCTTCAGAAATTTTAAGAGTTATTTTACCTACGAAATCAACATCAAAAATTTTTCTTGCTTTTATTGCATCTCTTGAATTTTGGATTAATTCCCTAATTACAATTCCAAATAAATCTGAACCTGATCCATATAGCATTTCTCCCCCAAGATTTTTTACCAGATTTTCGATATTACTTGCATGAACTTGGGCTGCACAGGGAGTCCAATTTTTTGTTTTGATAAATTTTGACATCTCAGAAGGTGAGTTAATACCTTCTATTGCTTTAATTTTAAAAGATGAGTTAGAGTTTTTTCCTTCAAGAATTTTATTGCTTGATCTAATTTCCTTTGATGCAATACAAATAGCGTCATATGCAATAAACCAGGAATTGTAATCGGTTTCTTCAAAATCTATAGTTGAAGTAAAAACAAGAGTTTCATTTTTGGGGTCGTTTGAGTATATATCTACATGGCCAAGTCTATTCTGTGCATTCCAATGGTCAAAAGATATTCCATTTCTCTTTAATAGGGCATGTAAAAAGTCGGGAGCTCTCCTGTTATCTATATGAATTGCATCTGCACATCTCAAAATGCAAGCAATTTTTAAGGGATCAATTCTCCACTCTCGTGGGAAGTTTGAAGGCGCATTAACTTGAGCATTGAATTCAAATGCTACTTTTTCAATGTTCCAATGATGGCTTGCAGCAATTTCTCCAATTAGTTTTCCAAGATGCGTTCTTAAGTTTACATCATCTAATAAAAATATTTGATCTTTTGTAGAAGGGGCTTGCCAAGATTTGTTAATTAGTTCTTTTGCCCTATTTGCATGTAAAATTCTTAATGTTTCGAAATCAGCTTCTTTTTCTATTTCCTCTTTTGATTTATTCTCCTGTCTTAACTCATTCTCTGATATTAAATCCTGATAACTATCTTTCCATTCAATTGTATCCCTTAAACCAGACATCCCATTTTCATATGCTTCATAGCTTAGGGCAGAATCATGAAGAAGGATTGAGGCACCTAGAATAAATCCTTCTAAAGGATTTATTTCGTAGGTTTCACCTATTAATATGCTTGCAGTATCCCAAAGTCCATCAAGATGTGAAATTTCATGTTGTGTTAAACCTGGAAGAGAGGCAGAAATTTTTGAGACTAAAAATTCCACATTGGATCTCATTTTATCATAAGAAGTTCTTAAAAGTTCTATCTGTTCTTTTTCAGTTTGTTTAATTTCATTCTTGCCTAATGTTTTTTTCCAGAGCAAGGTTTCTTTATAGTTGTTCATTTAAAATTTTTAAGTGGCGTTTTGAATTGTGAAAAAACTGATGTGTATTTGATTCATTTTTTAAAAAGGAAAGATTAGGATTACTAGTTAGACATAAATCAAATCCTCTTTTATCCTTTCAAAATATCGCTCTTTGATTCCTTTTTTGGAGACCAAATCGACTTTGATTCCAAGAATTTCCTCCAGTTCATCAGCTAATTCGATAAACTCGGAGCCTACTCGGCTATGAAACTCCACCATCAGATCAAGGTCACTTGTTAACTTTTGTTCATTACGGGCAAAAGAACCAAAAATCGCCAAGGTTTTGATAGGGGACTTTTCGAATAGTTCCTTTTTCCGGTCTTCCAATTTAGTTTTGATGTCCTTGGAGCTTTTCATGGTAAATGCTTAACAGTTTCATAAGTGAAATACTCAAAATCATGAATCAAGTAAATCTCTTCGAAATCAATATGGAATTAATTTAACCTTTCGTTTCTAATTTTCACCAAGTCCACCACTTTGATTCCAAAAGCCGATGCATAGTCAGAAAGTTTCGAATCACCCGTGATCAAAAAATCACACTCTTTGCAGAGTTCTAAAACTCCTGAATCTGTTAGTCCTAGTTCAAAAAAAGAGCTGGAGTCAATTATCCTTCTTGACTCAAGAAATTTTTCTGAGGACTTAGTTATTAATTCTCTCAGTATTTGGTAATACGCCCAGCGATGTCCTTTTTGGAAATTATTCAGCAAGTTGTCAACTTCTGTAAGAACATTCGGTGTAGTTACCACTTCCTCCAAGTTGCCTATCAGAAGTTCCAAATTCTCAAAGTCGGTCGATTCATAGATAGAAGTACGTTTATGCGATTTGATGAGAGACTTATCAATAAGCCCTACAATCAATAGAATCAGCGCATTCGTATCCACAAAAATCATCCTGCTTCTGAAAACATGTAAATCCCTAGCACTTCTTTATTTTCATCAATTTTTAGACGTTTGTATACTCTCTCTACCGGGGAAGAAAAAGTTATTGGGGTAATGCCAACAGGTCTATTTTTGTTTGCAACTAGAAATGAGACAACTACCTCCCAAATCTTCTGATCTTTTTTGAATTCCACCTGCTCTAATCTAAAGTCAGGATCAGGTAGACTAACTATTTCAGATAGCACACTTTTAGATGCCTCGAATACTTCTTTTAATGAAAGTTCCATAGCTGAATTTTTTCAAATTTAATGAATAACCTCAATTCCTCGCCGGATTAATCATGATATGCGCCCGATGTGTGCCTGGGTCCATGATCCAAGGTAGGCCGGGTGCTGCTGGTTTCAATGGCAATCCAGTACTCTCTGCCGTCGCCCATGGAATATAGACGACCGAGCGGGTATAGGTGTTTTTGGCTTCGCCGGTAGTCCAGTTTACATCGCTATGTTCAGCTGTTAAGGCATTCAGCAGGCTTCCCTGATCGGGCAGTTGAAGCTTTCCGGCTTTTGATTCTGCTTCTCTGATCTTGAATATTTCATCGGCATTTTTGCCTTCTTTTCTTAAAACCCAGCCTCTCGCCATAAATGGTTGGGCACTTTTGTGGTAACAGGACACACTCAGGCCCTCTCTGCCGGAGTCGTCTGCAAGACAGACTGTCTGATTTGTTCCCTGCCGAAGCAAAATAACCTCGCCCTTAGCATCATAGCCATAGACCGTAGCTCCGGCCCGTTGGTCCTCGGGAGCGGCTAGGACTGCAAGTTTGATTTGGATTTCTTTGGAGGGGATCGTTTGGGCAAAGGCCTGAACGCAGGCGAAAATCGTCAAAATGCTAAGAAATGTTTTCATAGTCTGTAGTTTTGGGTTCCCTCAATTTAGTCAACCTTTGAGGGCTTTCAAAAGAAAACTCCAATTTGGAATCAACCGATGCGCACCCGACCCCACGCTTATCTCTTTTCGATTTCTTACTTTGGTGCCAGATTTAAAGGTTGGGCAAAGCAAAAAGGTCAACCTACCGTGGAGGGGAAGTTGGATCGAGTCTTTCGCTTTGTACTGGGGCATGAGGATTTTCGGTTTATCGGGTCCAGCCGTACAGATTCAGGGGTAAGTTGTCGCAGTGGATTTGTCCAGCTTTTTCTCAGAGAAAGGCTGGACTTCGAACAGCTATTGGCGGCACTCAATCTCAACCTTGGAGGAGAAATCAGGCTAAATTCAGCAGCTGAAGTCTCAAGAGATTTCAATCTCATCCATTCCGTCAAGCAGAAGACCTACCGTTACTTTTTCTCCGACTCCAAATCCTTTCATCCTTTTGCATCTGCCATGCTGACTTGGGCAAATGGAATTAATTCCTTGGAACAGATGCAGGAAAATGCGGGATTATTTGTTGGAGAACACAATTTCAAAGCCTTTTGCAAGGTTTCAGGAAACAAGACCGATTTTACCAGAGAAATTTTGCGAGCTAAAGTCTTCGAGACAGAAGCTTTTTCTACGGAGTTTTCGCCAGAAAAGACCTATTGTTTTGAGGTAATCGGAACCGGTTTTCTTTATCATCAAGTCCGCAAAATGGTCAGCGCGATTTGGTATTTTTCTCCTGATGAAATCAAAAAAAGGCTGGACCAACCAACTTCAGAGTGGGAATCGGTCCCTACTGCTTCGTCGAATGGTTTGGTGCTATGGGAGACTAAGCTGGATGTGGGAAGTTTAGATAATAGTTTTGAATAGCTTTAAATAAAATTCAATTAAACCCAATCGCTCCTATTTCTATGCAGAAAAGAAATTATTTCAGTTTAATATCAGGCATACTGTGGATTCTTTTTTTATCCGCATGTACTCAACCTATCAAGGAAGAACAGCAGAAGAAACCCAACATCGTTTTCATTTATCTTGATGATCTTGGCTATGGCGACGTCAGTGCTTATAAGTCAGGAACCCTTCAAACTCCAAATATGGACAAACTTGCCAATGAAGGATTGAGGTTCACCAATGGTTATGCTTCCTCGGCTACCTGTACCCCAAGCCGATATGCCCTTCTGACCGGAACGTATCCTTGGAGAAATCAAAACGCCAAAATCCTCCCCGGAACTGCGCCACTGATCATTGATACTGCGCAGATGACCATTCCGAAAATGCTGAGAAGCCAAGGTTATGAAACCGCTGTGATTGGTAAGTGGCACTTGGGCTTGGGAACTGGCGTGGTGGATTGGAATCAGGAGATTTCCCCAAATCCAAATCATGTAGGATTTGATCATTCGCATATTTTGGCTGCTACGCAAGACCGTGTGCCAACTGTTTATATCGAAAACGGACGAGTGGTAAATCTCGATCCGAATGATCCAATCTCGGTGGATTACGACAAAAACTTTGAAGGTGAACCTACGGCGATCACCAATCCGGAATTGCTCACCATGAAGTGGCATCACGGACACAACAACAGCATCGTCAATGGGATTCCTCGAATTGGTTTCATGAAAGGTGGTCAGAGCGCCAAGTGGAGCGATGTGGATATGGCTGACCATTTCTTGGAAAAAGGGAAGGCTTACATCAAAGAAAAATCACGATCAGCTGAGCCGTTTTTCCTTTTCTTTCCCATGCAGCAGCCACATGTGCCGCGTACTCCACATCCGAGATTTGAGGGGAAATCCGGTATGGGACCAAGAGGAGATGTGATCTTGGAGGCAGATTGGGTGATCGGAGAATTGTATAAAACCTTGGAGGAAGCCGGGATTTTAGAAAATACACTGATCGTCTTTTCCAGTGACAATGGACCTGTGCTTAACGACGGATATTATGACGATGCAGTAGAAAAATTGGAAGATCATACACCTGCCGGTGTTTTGAGAGGAGGAAAATACTCCCTGTTTGAGGCGGGCACGAAGGTGCCGTTTATTACCTACTGGAAGGGGAATATCCAACCGGGTGTATCGGATGCTTTCGTGACGCAGATAGACTTGTTGGCTTCTTTGGCGGCCTTGGTTGGAAGTTCTGCTAGTGGTCCTGACAGTGAGAATCTATTGGATGCCTTTTTAGGGAAAAGCCAGCAAGGAAGAGAATCTTTCGTGTTGGAAGCTACCACCAGAACAGCACTTCGATCCGGAGATTGGGCGATGATTCCTCCTTATCCGGGGCCGGCAGTACAAAATCAAGTCAATATTGAATTGGGAAATTCAACGGATTATCAGCTGTTTAATCTGAAAGATGACCCCCGGCAACAAACAAACTTGGCTACTTCCAATCCTGAAAAACTCGAGGAAATGAAGAAAAAATATCTGGAGATCAGGGGAGACAACAATAAGATCGAACAGGTCGAACTAAAATAAAAAACGGGTTAAAGCTCACAGATGGCACAGATAATCACAGATAAAGAAAAATCCGTGTTTAACTGAGGTATCTGTGAGCAAATCCTCAAAGGCTCAATTCCATCACCACATCGTCCATAATAAAGCCATTTCCAATATCGATGACTTCCTTATAGATTTCTTGAAAGCCAATTCGATGGTAGAAGTTGATCGCGTTTTGGTTGTGTTTATTCACGTTGAGCAGCAGACTTTTTTGACTTGCTTTTCTGGCCCGATCGGCTACTTCCAGGATTAATGCTTTTCCGGCACCTTTTCCCTGTGCCTCCGGCAAGAGGTAGATTTTATGAAGCTTGGCCTTGGGTCCTTCCGAAAAGTTCAATTCAAAACCCGCAAAACCAAGTTCGGTCCCTTCTTCCTCAGCCAGCAAAAATGTGTGTCCTTTCTCCAGCTGAGATTCCAGCATTTCGAGCGAATACATCCAATTCAGCATGTAATCGATTTGCTCCGGGCTCAAAATATTGACAAAAGTGGTAGGCCAGGTAAGGTGGGCGATGGATTGAACTTTGGAGAGTTCATCGGCTGGTAATTTTCTGATCGAGATCATTATGGGTTTCGAAGTTTTGATTTGTCGATACGAATCGGGGACCTTTTAAGCGGAGATTTGAAGACTTTCCAAATTACATTTGCGAATTTAATTTGAATAATCAAACTGCTAACCTCAATGCCTAAAAGCATGAGATTTTTTGATAGGTAATATTATCCGCCATCTTCCTTGCTCATTTTTTCTTACTGGCAGACTTGCGGATGATCATGGTACCGATTGCTTAAAGATGGGAATTGTTCTAATTCAAAATTAATAATTCCATTTTCCCTACCTTTGCCCCCTGAAATTCAATACCCATGACGCTGAAAGAAGAGATCCAGAAGAGAAGAACTTTTGCCATTATTGCCCACCCCGATGCCGGAAAAACCACACTGACTGAAAAATTGCTCCTGTTTGGAGGTGCGATTCAGACTGCAGGAGCGGTCAAATCCAACAAAATCGACACAGCAACCAAGTCCGACTGGATGGAAATCGAAAAGCAACGGGGGATCTCTGTAGCGACTTCCGTAATGGGTTTTGAATACAAAGACATCAAAATCAACTTGCTCGATACACCTGGTCACCAGGATTTTGCGGAGGATACCTATCGGACGTTGACGGCTGTAGATTCGGTCATCATGGTCATCGACTGTGTGAAGGGGGTCGAAATCCAGACTGAAAAATTGATGGAAGTCTGCCGCATGCGTAACACGCCTGTAATCTGCTTTATCAACAAGCTTGACAGGGAAGGCCGTGATCCTTATGACCTTTTGGATGAAGTAGAAACCAAGTTGGGAATCAGTGTGAGGCCGCTTTCCTGGCCAATAGGTATGGGAAAGGGATTCAAAGGTGTCTATAATCTCTATGATCAGCAGCTAAATCTTTTTACTCCCTCTCAGCGAAAATTGAGCGATGATCGGCAGGTGTTTGAAAATCTGGACGATCCGCAACTGGATGGGCTGATTGGACCGGGTAATGCCAAGCAACTTCGGGAAGATGTGGACTTGATCGAAGGGGTTTACCCGGATTTTGATGTGAATGAATACCTGGAAGGAAAAATCGCCCCGGTATTTTTTGGATCGGCGGTGAATAACTTCGGAGTAAACGAAATGCTCGATACGTTTATCAAAATCGCCCCTGCTCCTAAAAGCCGCGAAACGGATGTGCGTGAAGTGAAGCCCGAGGAATCCAAGTTTTCAGGATTCATCTTCAAGATCCACGCAAATATGGACCCGAATCACCGGAACAGAATTGCCTTTTTACGGATCTGCTCGGGGAAGTTTGAGCGAAACAAACCTTACAATCATGTCCATGGCGCTAAACCCCTGCGATTTTCCAATGTCACGCAGTTTATGGCGCAGGACAAGGAAATCATCGATGAAGCTTTCCCCGGAGATATTGTCGGTCTCTATGATACCGGTAATCTAAAAATCGGTGATACGCTCACCGATGGAGAAAATATGGTGTTCACCGGAATTCCGAGCTTTTCACCGGAGATTTTCCGTGAGGTGGTAAACAAGGATGCGATGAAAACCAAGCAACTGGAAAAAGGCCTCAAGCAGCTGATGGAAGAAGGTGTGGCGCAGCTTTTTACTTTTGATATCGGTTCGAGAAAGGTAGTTGGGACTGTCGGACAGCTTCAATTTGAGGTAATCCAGTTTCGTCTGAAGAATGAATACAACGCCACGGCGGAGTTTCATCCCATGAACTTGTACAAAGCCTGCTGGATCAGCAGCAAAGACAAAAAGCAATTGGATGAGTTTGTCCGCTCCAAAAACCGCTACATCGCGCGTGACAAAGATGACAAGCTGGTCTTTATGGCCGAGTCCAAATCCTGGCTGCAAATGGTGCAGGACAACTATCCCGATATAGAATTTCACTTTACTTCGGAGTTTTAGGGTCAACAACCCTCCAAGGGTTCCGAACCCTTGGAGGCATTGGCGTTAACTTAAGGCTTATACCCCTATTAGAGAGATAGTTCCTCTCTTATTTTTTAGCCTTCTTCTTCAGAAATGATTCTTTTTTAATTACCCTTTTCAAAACAAAGGTATTCCTGTCCTCTATCTCCCATTCCAATTCTTCTGCTTTTTCTATATCACAAGACTCTGCCAGAGCCGCAGGAAAATTGATATAATAGGAACTGGTTTTTCCTCTTTCAACTCTTTGAATTTTAACTTTATAGCCCATATTTTTTATGATTTTATAATAGTATATTTACTGTTATAAATGTAAAACAAAATACCT
>NZ_FMXE01000016.1:0-69018 GCF_900103735.1 Algoriphagus alkaliphilus
GCTTTAAATGAGACTTTGTTGTTACGACACAATAAATCTCAGTGCAACATACAAAACTATCAGGTCATCCGATAATCAGTCAGTTACTTTCTTTTATTCCTCGGGAGATTGTCGACCAAGCTTCGGACACTTTTCAATCAGACCGCTATTATAAGACCATGGACACTTGGAAACAGCTGGTGTTCATGCTTTATGGGGTAGTTTCCAAAGTCCATTCGCTCAACAGCTTATGTAAGTGCCTGTTGTTTTTGGGGCAGAAACTTAGCTACCTAGGTATCACTACTCTTCCTGCGAGCAGTACCCTTTCGGATGCCAACCGCAAGCGTCCCAATGAGGTGTTCGGCTACATCTACTACCTACTTTTGGCCTATTATCGTTCGGAGATTTCGGACAGTTACCTCAGCTTGCCCATCAACGGAGAGGTATCTCCCGATCGGATAAAACTGTTTGACTCCAGTACGGTTACCTTGTTTACCGATGTATTCAAAGGAGCGGGAAGGAACCCCATGAACGGCAAGAAAAAGGGAGGGCTGAAGGTTCATGCCCTGCTTCCGCTGGACAATATGGTGCCTGAACTGATCTGGCTTACACCGGCCAGCAGCAATGACAAAGATTTCCTCGGACAGCTGAAGGTAGAACAGGGAGCCATTTACGTGTTTGACAAGGGCTATGTGAACTATGCGGTTTATAAAAAATGGACAGAGATTGGTGCCTTTTACGTGACTAGGCTTAATGAAAATGCTACCTATGAAGTGGTCAGCCAAATCCGAACCGACATCCACGACTTCCTTTCCGGAGGCACTATTCTGGATCAGCTGGTTGAGCTAAAAACTGATCAGGGGCCAATGAAGGCTAGATTGGTCACTTACAAAGATCCATTGACAGGCAAAGTGTTCCGCTTTCTAAGCAACCTGTTTGACTTTCAGTCCCACACGATTGTGTTATTGTACAAAAACCGCTGGGAGATCGAGCCGTTCTTTAAGCGGATCAAGCAAAACTTCGAACTGGGCTATTTTTTCTCGGACAGCCGGGAAGGGATCAAATCACAGGTATGGATGGTTTTGATTGCCAATCTGATATTCACGGTGATTCACAAGAGGATCAAAGAAGCGGAGCAGTTCACCACCTTAGTGTCCATGGCAAGGGCTAACTTGATATCCTATGTCTGCTTCCAAACCATATTAAAAACCAACTACCTGGCAGCAGAAGAACGAAATCTGGAAATAGTGCAATTAGATATCTTTAAAAGTGAGCAGGAGAGTGTTTTGAGAAAGAAAGAAAAATCACCCTAAATAGCCTGTAAACGCCTTATTTTTCACCTTCAAAAATTTACTCGGATGACAGTAATTTTTTAACAGATAATAATTGATTTATTATGAATTCTAACTTACTGGAATTTTTGAAAGACATTAAAGAGAAGGTTAATCAAGTTGATTATTTACCAGAGGATATTCAAAAATTTCAAACAATTCCAATTCTAAACACGCAGTGTATATATATTTACGATTTCTCAAGAAATAAAATTGTTTATTGCAGAAATGCAAACGTTTTAGGATTTAATGATGAAGAGTTTTCCATAGAACATGCTAGCAATTATCATCAAGATGATAAAACTTTAGTAAATACAGTGACTCAATCAGCCATTAAATACGGTATTGAAGATGATATGATAGATCACAATTGTTGTCTTGAACTGACTTTTCGGTTAAAAAGAAAGGATGGTACCTATGTACAAGTTTTAAAACAAACCACAGTCTATCATTTGGATGATAGCCATAGAATGTCGACGAATGTGACTATTCTTAGTGATATCAGTTTTATTCAAACCCCTGGATATGTGAATTGGTCATTTAAATTGAATAATTTAAACAGTGATCACTTCGAAAACAAAATCTGCGGCGACATAAAAAATATTTTTTCAAATAAGGAATTGGAACTACTACCTTACTTTATAAAAGGAGTATCTAGCAAAAAAATAGCCGATCATTTTTTCATCAGTAAACTTACGGTTGACACACACAGAAGAAATATAAAAAGTAAATCTGGATGTAAAAACATGTATGATTTACTCACTTTTTCTAGCCGAAATAAGTTGATTTTAATCAATTCTCTTTTTTAATAAAACAATTTTGGCTGTGCCAGAATATTTCCAATTACCAAACTTAATTAGGGCTTATTGGAAAATCCCTCCGGAATTGCGGTATAAGCTCTTTTTTTGCGTTTATTCTTTAATCTGTCAAACATGTAAGTAATTCTCCTTTTTTCTGCTGATTTCACACCATGAATACTTTAAAATCCTGACATATCTACTTTTAACGATTAGTCAGGTATGGTTTTTCAAACTTCCGAACAATTGTTAAGAAGTAAGTGGTACCTGAGAGGATGACGAAAACTCAGGTATAGAAAATCACCTTGCAGTAAATATTGCAATTAGAGAGTGATTTGGAGGTGTTTATAATACTTCCCATTGGTTGAACCAAAGAATAGGTTTGCTAAGTTAAGTTTTATATGATCAAGGATTGGCTTTTGGTTGAGGTAGGAAAAGTTATTCTGGAATTTTTCGGCCCCTTCAAAGGCCTGGAAAAATTATGGAAATAACTTTTTCGTAACCACTCCTGTTGAGACCATTCAATGTTTCGGCACTAGGCAGCCTGTTTAACAGGTTTTTTTTCATAGCGATCATTGGGCTTTTGTTCGGTAGTATGGTGGGTTTTCTGGTTGTAATAGTCCATGTGTGCTTTAATGCCATCGGCTAATTCAAACCCATCTTTGCATGGATTAAGGTAGATGTAATCATACTTGATGGATTTCCAGAATCGCTCGATCCAGACATTGTCCAAAGCTCTTCCTTTGCCATCCATGGAGATCTCAATCTCTTGGCTCTGAAGGTAGTCAATCCAGCGTGCTGAGGTGTATTGTGAGCCTTGATCCGAATTGATGATTTCAGGCTTTCCATAGCGAAGTATTGCCTCTTGCACCACCTGAAGGCACCAAGCCGCATCCTGACTGTTGGAAAGACCCCAAGCAAGAATTTTTCTGCTATAGACATCCATGACCGCAGTCAGGTACATAAATCCCTTGGCCATCGGCACATAGGTAATGTCTGTAACCCAGACTTGATTGGCTCGATCAATCTTCAAGTTTCGCAGCAGATAAGGCCGAATGTATTCCCGTAATCCTGCTTTGGTTAGATTTTTCCTTCGATACAGCGTCTGTCTGCCCATCACTTTGAAAAGCCTCCGGATTCGTTTGTGGCCCACAACAAAGCCCAGAGCAGTAAGCCAATACACCATCGAGTTCACCCCTTCGGTGGGATGATTTATCAGATGCTTGTCCATGAGCAACATCATTTCCAGATTTTCAGCTTTCTCCTCTTTTGGTTTGTAGTACAAATTGCTTCTGGAGACACCCAGCACACTGCATTGCGCTCGAATAGATAAGGTACCTGAATGAGGTTCGATCAGGTTGATGCGCCCTTTCATATCCCCAGTTTCTTGCAACTTTTTTTTAAAAACTCGTTCTCGACTTTTAAGTTTGCCGATCTGAGCGTATAGCTCGTCCACATCTGGGCCTTGTTCTTCTTCATTTTTCATGCCTTTTTCAAAAACACTGGACATGTTTTCAAGAAATTCGCCTTTCCATTTGGAGATGATTACAGGACTCAGCTCAAACTTGAGCCCAAGCTCTGCTAGGGTTTGTTGATTCTTGACTGCTTCTAAGGCTACTTTTGCCTTGAATTCGGGAGTGAATTTTCGTCGTGTTTGCTTCTTCATTTCAGAGTTAAGTTAGGATGTTTTTTTAACCTAACCTCTGGTCTGAATTTTGGGGAGTATTATAGTTTTACTGCAATATAAATTTGTAACATATTGATAATCAATATATAAAAACTAGGTCTAATAACAAGCGTTTCCTAAACGCTAGATCCAAGTTCGATTCCTAGGTAGGCAACCATAAATTAAAAAAGCCACCCGTTCGAGCAGCTTTCTTGATTTACAGATACTTCAAAAACTTACTTCAATCCCCCGATCATCTCCTCAGGCTTAACCCACTCGTCGAATTGCGCTGAGGTAAGTAAGTTTAAAGCTATTGCTGCTTCTCTTAGGCTTGTTCCTTCTTTGTGCGCTTTCTTGGCAATTGCAGCGGCGTTTTCGTAGCCAATATATGGATTCAGCGAAGTCACCAGCATCAGGGAATTCTCCAAATGACGCTGGATCATGGCCATATTTGGCTCAATGCCAATGGCACAGTTGTCATTGAAGGACACGCAAGCATCTCCAATCAGTCTTGCTGACTGCAAGAAATTCGCTGCAATTAATGGTTTGAACACGTTCAGTTCGAAGTGGCCTAGCGATCCACCGATGGAAATGGCTACGTCATTTCCCATCACCTGAGCAGCTACCATCGTGATTGCCTCCACTTGTGTAGGATTGACTTTGCCCGGCATGATGGAGGATCCCGGTTCGTTTTCAGGAATCAGGATTTCACCGATTCCTGATCTTGGGCCTGATGAAAGCATCCGAATGTCATTGGCTATTTTCATAAGAGAAACAGCCACTTGCTTCAATGCCCCATGCGCTTCCACCATTCCATCATGAGCCGCTAGTGCTTCAAACTTGTTTGGCGCAGTGACAAAGGGAAGACCGGAAAGTTCCGCTATTTTTTTTGCGACCAACTCAGAATAACCCTGTGGAGTATTCAAGCCGGTACCCACTGCCGTTCCGCCCAATGCCAGCTCGGAAAGGTGTGAAAGCGTATTTTTCAATGCCCTCAATCCATGGTCCAACTGGGCCACGTACCCGCTGAACTCCTGTCCCAAAGTAAGTGGAGTGGCATCCATAAAGTGGGTACGCCCGATTTTTACAACTCCTCTAAAAGCTTCTGACTTTTCAGCCAGGGTATCTCTCAATTTTTGCACTCCGGGAATGGTATTTTCTACTACCATCTGATAGGCTGCGATATGCATCGCCGTCGGATACGTGTCATTTGAGGATTGAGACTTGTTGACGTCATCGTTTGGGTGAATTTTCTTTTTGGCATCTTCCAGAGAACCTCCCAAAAGCACATGGGCACGATAGGCGATCACTTCGTTTGAGTTCATATTGGACTGTGTACCGGAACCGGTCTGCCACACCACCAAAGGGAATTGCTCGTCATGCTGCCCGGTAAGGATCTCGTCACAAACCTTGCCGATAATGTCCGCCTTATCCTGTTCCAAAACACCCAATTCGGCATTGGTCAAAGCCGCTGCTTTTTTCAAGAGAGCAAATGCTCGGATAATCTCAATCGGCATGCGGTTTTTCTCGCCTCCGATTTTAAAGTTGTTGATGGAACGTTGGGTCTGAGCTCCCCAATATTTGTCAGCAGGAACCTCTACTGGCCCCATGGTGTCTTTTTCGATTCGGATAGACATATTTTTGGTATATGGGTTTGAATACAAAGCGCAAAGGTAGGGACTGAAGGTCTTTTAGCCTAAAAAGTGCGATGGTTAATCCTTTCCCTTCATCTCAAAATTAATTAACTCATGGAATACTTCCCGTGAGGCTTTTACTTGCCTGTGAAAAAAGAACATGCCAAGCACGTAATTGAAAACAGCCAATCCCAGGCAAATGAATCCATAGGTTTGATTACCTATCGCTGCAATATAGAAGACCGTGAAAGCCAGCAAAATCAGACTCCAAAAAGCCAGAAAAAAAATTGCACCCGGAAAGAGCCTATATCTGATGAAAATGATACTTCCCCTTGGGGTAGACTCCACTTCTCCGGTGATTAGCGGCAGAAAAGTATCTCCTCTGTCAATCACTTTGGAAATTCTGAATCCTTCCTGACCGATCATTCCATTGAATTTGATTTTGGGGTCCGACATCGTGCGGGCATCCAGATAGTTTACCTCGCGGGTCACACGAATCAGGTGCCCCAAAATTTCCTTCTTGGAAAGGGCACTAACTAATGTTTCGCTATGGTGTGGCAATAGAGTCAAAACAAGCTATTTGACGGCAATACAGGAAATTTCCACATTCACATTTTTAGGAAGCTTACTTACCTCAACTGTTTCCCGTGCCGGAGGGTTTAATTTAAAATACTGACCATAGGCTTCATTGATGGTGCCAAACTGTCCCATTTCTCGAATAAAAATGCTGCACTTCACCACATCTGAAAAAGAAAAGCCCGCAGTGCGGAGGACTGCCTCCATGTTCTTCATTACTGCATGCGTCTCCTCCGTAATATTTTCGTTGATTAGCTCACCGGTGTCCGGATCTAATGCAATCTGCCCTGAGATGTAAAGGGTGTTTCCTGCCAAAACGGCCTGTGAATAAGGACCGATCGGTGCGGGAGCTTCTGAGGTAAAGATTATTTGGTTGGGCATGGTGGGTGTGTGGTGAGTTGTTATTGGTTATTGGTTATTGGTAACTGGTAATTGATCATTGGTCATTGATTATTGATCATTGGTTAATTGTGAGTAGTAATTCGTTATTAGTTATTAGTTATTTGACCTTGATAAATTTGGCAATTGATAATTGGAAATTGATCATTGATAATCGGTTATTTCAGCATTCTGACTTACTTCTGCCAACTGAGACTGAATACTGATCACTATTTTCTGCGGCTGCAAACTGACCAACGCCTACTTCATTTTGGCTTCATTCCAATAGACATCCATTTCAGCCAAGGTCATCTCACTTAGATTTTTGCCGCTTTGTTTGGCTGAATTTTCAAGATATTGAAAACGCTTGATAAATTTTAAATTAGTCCGCTCAAGAGCCTCTTCAGGATCAATCTCGATGAATCTCGCATAGTTTATAAGGGAAAAGAGCAAATCCCCAAATTCAGCAGTCGCCCTTTCTTTATCTATTACCTTTTCATCGACAGCATTAAATTCTTCTTTGAATTCCTGCATTTCTTCCTCCACTTTTCCCCATACCTGCTGTTTTTCTTCCCAATCAAAACCAACACCACGTGCTTTTTCCTGAATTCTCATGGCTTTGATCAAAGCAGGCAATGACTTGGGTACGCCTCCTAAAACTGAGACATTTCCCTTTTCTTTCAACTTGATTTTCTCCCAATTTTGACTGACTGTATCTGCATCGGTGGCAATGGTATTGCCATAAATATGTGGATGGCGTCGGATTAATTTTTCGCAGAGGGAATGGGTCAAAGTCGCTATATCAAAATTACCCTCCTCGGAGCCTATCTTGGCGTAGAATACGATGTGGAGTAAAATATCTCCAAGTTCTTTTTTTATTTCTTCCGGATTTCCTTCCAAAATCGCATCCGAAAGCTCAAAAGTTTCCTCGATCGTTAAATGCCTCAGGCTCTCTGTAGTCTGCTTTTTGTCCCATGGACATTGCGCTCGTAGCTCATCCATGATGGTCAATAAACGATCTAAAGCGGCGAGTTGCTCGGCTCGGGTACTCAATTTTGACATGACTTGGGAAACTAAGAGGGAATTGTGAACGTTTTCGAAGTAAAGCTTTAAATTTGCGCAAATTTCTCCGTTATGACAACAGTATTCATTACCGTAGGTTTCGTGGCATTATTCTTCATCCTGATGTCAGTGAGGCTCATATTCCTTAAAAACGGTGAATTCAAGGGTACTTGTGCATCCCAAAGTCCTTTTCTCAATAAAGAAGGAGCTACTTGCGGGTATTGCGGAAAAACCATGGATTCCACTACCGCTTGCGGCAACCCCGACAATGAGGTGGACAAGGTGATGGCAAAATTCAAATAAAATCAGATCCTGTCTGAGACAGGATATTTTAGATATTCACTTTTACTAAATCAACTTACGTGTCGCTTATCAAATCTATTTCAGGAATCAGGGGAACTATTGGCGGAAAAGCCGGTGAGGGACTCACTCCTGTGGACGTTGTAAAATTTACCGCAGCTTACGGAGCCTGGGTCATCGAAAAAACGAATAACCCCAAAGTTGTAATCGGCAGAGATGCCAGAATTTCAGGTGACATGATTTCCAGACTGGTATCGGCTACCCTTCAGGGTATGGGCATTCATGTGATTGACCTCGGGCTGAGTACGACACCCACTGTAGAATATGCCGTTCCCCTCGAAAATGCCGGCGGGGGAATCATCCTGACAGCCAGTCACAATCCGATTCAATGGAACGCCCTAAAACTGCTGAATTCTGTCGGTGAATTTATTTCGGATGAAGAAGGAAAATCAATTCTGGGAAAAGCAGAAAATGAAGATTTTTCCTTTGCTGAGGTAAAAAAACTGGGTTCTTACTCCAAAATAGATGATTACATCGACCGTCACATTCAGCATGTGTTGGATCTTGATCTGGTAGACGTCAAGGCGATCAAAGCAAGAAATTTCAAAATTGTAGTAGATGGAGTTAACTCTACGGGAGGGATAGCTATCCCAAAATTGCTTCGTGCACTGGGAGTCTCTGAAATTGAGGAAATGTACTGCACCCCAAACGGTCACTTCCCACACAACCCTGAGCCACTACCTGAAAACCTTCGAGACATCTCTAAGAAATTAGAAAAAGGGAGCTTTGATCTGGGAATCGTAGTTGACCCGGATGTGGATCGACTGGCCTTTGTTAATGAAGACGGTTCTATGTTTGGTGAAGAATACACATTGGTGGCAGTAGCAGATTATGTGCTGAGCAAAACTCCCGGCAATACCGTATCCAATCTCTCTTCTACCCGGGCGCTTCGTGATGTAACCGAAAAAAGAGGTGGCACTTACACCGCCGCCGCAGTTGGTGAAGTCAATGTGGTAAATCAAATGAAGGCTGTAAATGCCGTCATCGGTGGAGAAGGAAATGGTGGAATTATCTACCCCGCTTCCCATAATGGTCGAGATGCATTAGTCGGAGTGGCCTTATTCCTGACGCATCTGGCAAACTTTGGTAAGTCAAGCTCTATGCTGAGAGCGACCTATCCCAACTATCACATTTCGAAAAATAAGATTGAACTGACTCCTCAAATCAACGTGGATAATATCCTTCTCGAAATCAAAAACAAATACAAAAAGCATCCAATCAATGATATTGACGGCGTGAAAATCGAGTTTGAAAAAGAATGGGTTCATTTGAGAAAGTCAAATACAGAACCGATCATCCGAATTTACTCCGAGTCAGAATCTGAAGCGACGGCGGAGCATTTGGCAAAGAAAATAATGCAGGACATCAAAGAAGTAGTCAGTGCCTCTATGATCTAACCTGCAATTCTCAGCACCCCAACCCTAAAACGATGAAGGTTTATTTTGACAATGCCGCCACCACAGCCATGGACGATCGGGTGATCGAAGCCATGCTTCCTTTTATGAAATCTCATTTTGGAAATCCTTCCTCCGTCCACAGTCATGGACGTGAGGTGAGAAGTGCCATCGAGAAATCCAGAAAAAAAGTAGCGGAATTGCTTAATGCCAGTCCCTCGGAGATTTTCTTCACATCGGGTGGAACCGAGGCCGACAACACCGCATTAGTATGTGGAATTGAAAGCCATGGGATCACACACGCCATCACTTCCCCGATTGAGCACCATGCAGTACTTCATACGCTGGAAGTTTTGGCAAAAAAAGGAGCGGTCAGACTCCACTTACTTGAAGTCAATGAAAAAGGGGAAATCAATCTGGACCATCTCAAGTCTTTGCTGAAAGAGAACCCAAAAAGTCTGGTCTCCCTAATGCATGCAAATAATGAAATCGGAAACCTGAATGATTTGGATCGCATTGGAACATTGGCAAAAGAATATGACGCATTTTTTCATTCGGATACTGTTCAGACAATCGGGCATTTTATACACGACCTGAAAAACCTGCATGTGGATTCCTTAGTTGCAGGCGGTCACAAATTTCATGGCCCTAAAGGCTCGGGGTTCCTTTTTGTGAGAAAAGGCAAAAAAATCCACCCGCTTATCCATGGTGGAGCGCAGGAGCGCAACATGCGTGGAGGAACTGAAAATGTGATTGGAATTATCGGAATTGCCAAAGCACTTGAACTTGCCTATGAAGATATGGCAGGCCACCGCACACACATTGAAAAGATAAAAACGCATTTCATCAAAAAGCTCACAGATGATATTCCGGGAGTATCATTCAACGGACTGTCAGAAGATTTAGAAAAAAGCCTTTATACGGTTTTGAATGTGAGTCTTCCGCCATCTGATTCTAACCGCGGCATGTTGCTTTTCAATTTAGACTTAGAAGGGATATCTGCTTCGGGTGGGTCTGCCTGCAGCTCAGGAGCAACTGTCGGTTCTCATGTGCTAAGAGCACTGGATCACAATCCGGAACGCGATTCTGTACGGTTTTCCTTCAGCCGCTTTAATACCATTGAAGAGGTCGACTATACGGTTGGAAAGCTAAAAGAACTTTACGCTGTTGAAGCTTAATAAAAAGCGGATGTCTCAAAAGGACTGATGGTGTCAACCTGAGCGGAGTCGAAGGCCATTTGCAGTGAATTCAACCGCATTTTGATTTCCCACCACGGTGGGCAACCTGCTCAATGTGACAGACAGCAGTTAGGAGACAGCCTCTTTTTTATTCCCCCCAATTCTTCCACTGTTATTTTGCCGGTTTATATCCAATAGCGTAAGGAGTCCAGATTTCGTAGATCGGTGCTCCTGTTGAGCTCAGACCACTGTGATGCCATTCCCCATCGATTACCTGAAAATCAAATCCTAAACTGGCGCCTACGCGGGAGTTATCTCTTGAGAAAAAGGTGATGTTTTCGATGTATTTCCCATTTACTGCAGAGTAAGTCCCGCCACCTGTACCAGAAAACTCCCTGGTTTCCGAGTTGAAAGCGATCCATTGAAACCGACCTCCACTCAATATTTTGACTGTTCTCCGAGCACCGGGAGTAGAACGTGAGATTTGATCGTCACTTTTTCTTCCGGTAATCACCCAATTGCCGGTCAGGTCATCTTTTGCCTCAGATATTCGTTCCCAGATTTCGACCAGCATCCCGTTGTTTGTATTTGCAGAAAGCACGAGTTTTTTTCCATCCAGTTCGATTTTAAAGGGAGTGGTTGTACCGATCTGAAGCGGATTAAGTGTAAAAAAATCAAGCGTTTCGGAATATTTATCCCCTTCAAATTTATATGGACCACCACCGGCTCCGATGAAGGTATTGTCTGCTACATTTTTGACACCAAAGGCGAAATAATCATCCTGATAAATTTTGATATACTCCTGATCAGTTACCGCATTTCCATTTTGGCTCACCAATTTCCAGGATCCTTCTAGACTTTGACCTAATACCCAACTTGTCAGGAAGAGAAGGGGAAGAAGCAAATATTTTTTCATGGTTAATAAGGTTAAATTCACATGCTATGAAGTTCAGGAACAAAGTACATAATTCCAACATTTTATCAGTGAGTGGCAAATAGAGAGGATCAAAAAAATGAATCAATTATGAGAGATTTTTATTTGGGAGGCTCAATTTCAGAGGTTTTTGAAATGCTGCCAGAATACCGGGTTAAAAAAGTGAAGCTTGGTACCCGGGAAATTGGCCTAGTCCGAATCGGTGAAAGGATTTACGGTTTTTCTTCTTTTTGTCCACATCGGGGAGCTTCACTGATTCAAGGAAGCATCAACTCGCAGGGAGAAATTATCTGCCCTCTACACCAATACCGATTTGAACTTAAAACAGGGCAAGCCAAAGCCGGTGATTGTGCCGATCTTCAAACCTATCCTTGTGAGCTTTCCGAAATAGGCTTAATAATTACGCTGCCATAAATCTCAATGAAGTTTTGACCCATTGGGAACCAATCGCTCCACAGAGGCAAGTACTATTCCTCCTTCAATGGATGTGAATCCTGTGACCAAAACTTCCGACATAAAATCGGCGATTTGCCGTGGCTTGAAATTACAAACACACAGCACCTGCCTTCCTATCAAATCAGCCGGAAGATACAAATCTGTCACTTGGGCCGAGGATTTTTTGACTCCAAGCTCATGTCCCAAGTCTATCCAAATTTTATACGCCGGTTTACGGGCATTTTCAAATAATTCTGCTTGGATAATCGTGCCAACCCTAAGGCCTAATTTGAGGAAATCTTCTAAGTCAATCGTTTGCATAGCCATTTTTTTTCTTAATTTTAGAAACCTTTTGCTAATCCACTAGTTTAACCCTTCATAATTAAATATAACTCATGTTAAATTTAACCGCATCTCATTTTAAAAAGTCGGCATTACTCAGTGTAGCTGTTTTGTTTTTGGCACTGATAGCAGTAGATGCTTCTGCGCAATCAGAAAATGGGAAAATCGAGGAAATTAACAGCAGGAATAGCGATAAAATAATCTTAGAGGATCATACGGTGATCAATGATCATTCATCTCCCTCCCTGCTTGCTCCTAAAGTGAATGTCACTCAAAAAGCCCTTCCCACTTTAGTAAAAAAAGATTTAAACACAGGGGAGGTTATTTCAGAAAAAGAGGCGAGAAAGAATGACTCCCCTTCGACGCTTTCCTTCAACATTTTTTTATATATCGTTGATAAATTTAAAGCAGATTAATAATCACCATCAAAACAAAAAAAGAGGCTTTCGGCCTCTTTTTTTGTTTTATGTGTCTTGTAAAAACTTTTCAAGTTCGGCGAGACTTATTTTCCCTTCATAGTATGCACGGCCAAAAACGGCTGCAGTCATACCCATATCCCGAAGTTTTTTGAAATCATCAATCCCCCTTACTCCTCCCGATGCTGCTACATGGATCGATGGAAATTTGTCAAGAATTTCTTTATAAAGCTCAAAATTCGGACCCTGCATCACACCGTCACGGGTGACATCCGAACACTTGAGATATTTTAAACCTCTGTCATAAAAAAACTCGATATGATCAAAAAGGTCTATTTCAGTCTTTTTAAGCCAACCTTTGATTTTTATTTTATGGTCTTCTGGATTGGTGTCTGCTGCCAGATTTATTTTTTCTCTCCCATAGGATAAAAGGAACTGAGCAAATCGCTCCGGGTGATTTGCAGCTGCAGAGGCAATGGTCACAGTTTTGGCACCAAACTCAAAACACTTAATTACGTCACCATCCGTAGAAACTCCTCCGGTAAAATCAACTAATAGATCTGTGTATCCTGCTATGGCCTCTAAAATGTGATAATTTTTTGGTTCACCTCTTCTTGCTCCATCAAGATCGACCAAATGAAGTCGTTTGATTCCAATACCCTCAAATGTCTGCGCAATTTCCAGCGGGTTACTTGAAATCACCTCCTGAGTTGCAAAATCGCCTCTTTTCAAGCGGACACATTTACCATCAATTAGCCAAATGGAGGGAATTATTTCAAACATGGATTTTTGGATTCGTGAGATTTGGAAAATTGAAAATGTAATTGCTTGCTTAAATATACTACTGATGCGCTGTATAAAAAGCGGCAAAAGCCAAAACTTTACATTTTCACAAAAGAGCCGGGTAATTCTATGCCTCTCCTATAAAAAATAGCAGTTTTTTTATCAATGAATCAAACGCCCAATTCTGCCATTGCCTCCAGAGGCCCAGGTTGAATTTCCGTCCGAAGAAACCTTGACAGCATGGTACCCGGTCATTGAAAAATTTTCCCAATTCAATCCCTCATCCTTTGAAAAATCTGAGCCAGATGGGCCAACAGCAATCACAATTCCAATCTTCTTGAAATACCCCAAACCTGAACGATATCCAAGAGGTGAAGCGATTGGATTCTCGAACGAATCGCCACCAAATCTAACAGCATTTCGATCCCTGAAATCAGGTTTGGTATAATCACCACCCACAGCTACTATTCCTGATTCAATACTTGTGACCGCAAAAATCCCCTGAGAAGCTTCTCCTTGAAGCATGGGAGTTTTTACTTTATCCCATGTTTGATCCGAAAAATCATATAAATATAAATTGGATATCGATCCTCCTGTCCCAAAAATCAATCCTTTTTTGGTAGCAATTAAGGAGGAAGCACTAGCTGCAAAAGCAGCCTCACCTGTTTCTGCTGGAGGCAAATTCTCCAAAGACTTCCAGTTTTTACCTCCATCCAAGGTCTCTAAGACCATCCAATTCCCATTGACAGGGTCTCCGATCAGGAATCCTCTTTTTTTATTTAAGAAACTTATCCCGTCAAAAAAGGCCTGATCGCCTTCCTCGTGAACGCAATCCCACGTCCTGCCCCCGTTTTCAGTTCTTAAAATAAGAGCAGGCTGACCTGCTGAGGCCACCACAGCGGTATTTGCATCAAATGCCTGTATTGATCGAAAATCTACCGAATCCAAACCTGCAATTACGCCATGTTCCCAAGTTTCTCCTCCATTTGTGGTTTTGAGCCAAGTTCCTCCGCTTCCACTTGCCCAACAAACTTGACCTGAAACAGGTGAAAGCCCCCTTAGGGAGGCTTTCACAGGTGTATCAAACTCTTTCCATTGAAGATTTTGAGATTGGGAAAAAATCACCCAAAATAATCCCAGGAACAAAAGCGTACTTAACTTCATACAATGTCCACTTTGCGATAAGCTTCAATCAGTGCTTTTTCACCGTCTACTCCCGGCAAGGCATTGCCGTGCTCCATCCCCATTACTCCGGTAAATCCCTTGGAATTGATGTATTTGAACACATTTCCATAATGAATCTCTCCAGTCCCCGGTTCTTTACGGCCGGGATTGTCCCCAATCTGAATGTAGGCAATTTCGCTCCAGGTTTTCTCCATAGTCGCGATGAGATTACCCTCATTTCGCTGCATGTGGTAAATATCGTAGAGGATTTTACAGCTCGGACTGCTGACTGCCTTGCAGATCATGTAGGTCTGATCCGCATGACGGAGAAAGAGATCCGGATTGTCACTCAATGGCTCCAATACCATGGTCAATCCATGTGGCTCAAGAATTTCAGCAGCTCTTTTCAGGGCTTCAATCACATTCCCTGTCTGTACACCCATCGGGAGATTGCGCTCAAAATAGCCCGGTACAACGGTCGCCCATTTGGCACCTACCCGTTTGGCTACCTCAACTGACTCTCGGCAGGTTTTGAGAAAAACATCCAAAAATTCCTGCTTTCCGGTAGTCAAAGAAACTTTCCAATTGTCTCCGCCATCGATTACAAATACACCCATTCGCATGCCCAGATCATTGAGGGTTTTCCCGATCAACTCCTGATCTGCCACCGACCTTTTCAGCATGCCGTTGTCTTCCAATGACCGGAATCCCTGGTCTGCCATGAATTTCAATTCATCGACAATGCCTCCGGGAGCAGAATTTTTAAACATTCCGAAATGCGGCGCAAAGTCCATTTTAAAGGTTGGAGCCGGAACTTTTTCAGCTCCAAAAGCAGGAATACTCATCGCTCCGGCTGTACCCAAAAGGGCACTGCCTAATCCCATTCGCTTAATAAATCCTCTTCTTTCCATAGTTTAAACGACTTTGGATTTACCAGGAATGGCATGTGGATAATAGCCGTCAGCTCCAGGAAGGATCTTCGGCATAGCATCCCAAGCCAGTTTTTCAGGGAATAAGTCCACAGTACCGTTTAGCGCTTCATCCCAAGTCAGGACCTTCCCTGAATAGGTAGCGTAGCGTCCCATAATCGCAGTCATGGTGGACTTAGCGGCATTCTCTGCATCGGCAAACTTGTATTCGCCTTTGACCAAAGTTGCCCATAGTTCATCATGCTCAGTCTGATATGGGTTAGGCTGATTTTCCCGATTGTGGGTATAGATTGGATTTCCCTTCCAGTCAGTCATCACGCCATGGTTGCCCGCACTCAGGAAAACCTTTCCTTTGGTTCCTTGGAATGTCTCATCCACACGATTGGCAGCACCCGGGAAATGGCGGCACTCGGAGTGAATCACAGAGCCATCGGCATAGGTAAACGTTATCACGTGATGGTCGAAAATTTCCCCGTGGTCTTTGCCGGTTCGGACAGCCCGTCCTCCGGTTCCTTCTGCTTTTACCGGGTAGGAATTTTTAGCCCAATTGGCAATGTCAATGTTGTGAACATGCTGTTCTACGATATGATCACCACATAGCCAGTTGAAATAATACCAGTTTCTCATTTGGTACTCCATCTCGGTTTGCTCCGGCTTACGTTCACGCACCCAGACTCCGCCATCATTCCAGTACACTTGACCGCCGACGATTTCTCCCAAATCCCCGTTGTGAACTCGCTTCATGACCTCGCGGTAGTTGTTCTGATAGTGACGCTGTAGACCAACGACCACGTTTAGTTTTTTGGCTTTAGCCACTTCAGCGGCAGCCAATACTTTTCGGATGCCTGCAGCATCGGTAGCCATTGGTTTTTCTGCAAAAATCTGCTTCCCCTGATTTACTGCTTCTTCAAAATGGGAAGGACGAAAACCCGGAGGCGCGGCCAATATCACCACGTCAGCCTCAGCCATTGCTTTTTTGTATCCGTCAAACCCGACGAATCTTTTTTCAACGGGCACATCTACTTTATCTTTACCATACTTGTCAAAAATAGCTTTGTAGCTACTGTCCATTCGATCCTGAAAGGCATCTGCCATGGCAACCAATTTGATTGGGTGTCCAGTCTCGAAAGCCTGAAATACTGCACCGGTGCCTCGGCCTCCGCAGCCAATGACGGCGAGCTTCAGCTCATTTGCAGGAGCTGCATACGCCCCCGGAACGATAAAAGAAGGGGCCAAAATCCCCCCTGTGACCAAGGCCGAAGTTTTGATAAAGTCCCTCCGTGAATTAAGAGTTTTCATAGATATGGTTAGTTAGGGTTGTTAATAATCAGCAATAGGTTCTTGATTGTAATAGGCTTGAATTTCCTCCGGAGAAGGTGGAATCAGCGGCCTCACGATTCTCAATCCAATAAATGGAGCTTCGGGGAACCACCATTGGCTTTTTGGAATTTGAGGATCGATGCGTTTCCAGGCCGGATCGGAAATTTTACGGACTGCCGACCCGATTTCATTGTCTATTGTTTTAAAGCTTCCGCCGCGTACCACGTGTGGATAAAGTTTCTCTGCTGGATTGAAGGGATTTTCTTTTCCGGATCTAGTGTAAAAATCAGGCTCATACCCGTCAATAGTCCATTCCTGTACATTTCCGTAAATGTCAAAAAGTCCCCAAGGATTCGGTTTCTTTAAGCCCACTGCTTGGGTGCTTCCCTGACTGTTTGAATTCGTCCATGCATATTCGGAAAGCAAAGTATCATTTTCTCCAAAGAAAAACCGTGATTTGGAGCCTGCCCTTGCAGCATATTCCCATTCGGCCTCTGTCGGAATTCGATAGAAAATGCCAGTTTTCAAATAGAGCCAATGACAGTATTGAAGCGCCCCGTATTGGGTCATCCCCACCGCAGGCTTTCCTTCTTTTCCCATCCCGAAAGTCATGTCTAAATATGGCAAACTGGGTCGAGTCAAACCATCCACCCGCTCCCCAAGCCCCCCTTCAGTCATCGATTCTTCAAAGTGTTTATCCAAAAAAAGCTCAAAGGCATCCCAAGTTACCTCATGAACACCCATCCAAAAGGCATCCAATTTCACTTCATGAACGGGGTTTTGATCAGGAAAATCGGGATCATTGGAACCCATCAGAAATGTCCCGGCAGGAATGGGAGTCATGTCAAAGGTCACTTCCGTGCCTGGAATTCTTTGGGTGTAAGCTTCAAACACGGCACGCTCATTCAGCTGAAAGCTCATCAGTATGAGGCCGGATGCCGCAAAGTACTTCTTCATGGTTATGTTGGGCAATTTCAAAATTTAAATTACGTTATTCTGCTGCTATTGGCTTAATTCTTTTGATAAATGGTGACGAAATAGGTAAATCCCATCGTCTTTCAGGTAAAAAAGCAAATATTCTCCAAAGAGCTCAATCTTTCTGATTTCTCCTTTTAAAGAAAGGCCGGATTGAACAGAAGAAAGTGCCTTGAAGCCTCCCATTCCATCCCCAAGGAAAACCAAACCATGATTGGCGTCGTAACGACCAAACTTGATTTTCGCATCAAAAAGATTTCCCCCCAATACTAGATCGGGATTCCCATCTCCATTCAAATCTTTAAATACCGAGGCAAAAACAGGAGAGAACTGGGCTTGTACAGGCAAGAGCTTAGCTTGAAATTTACCACTTTGGTCCAAAACATAATAACTTGTTTCTAATCGGTTGATAAATGTGGATCGACTGTCTTTTCGCTCCTCCTGAGTGAAAAGATTATCCATTTTCACTTCTGAGAAGCTTTTAAAATCCAAGTATCTTTTCTTCAAAAACAAGACCTGACCGAGGACCTCGTCCCGACTAGGTGAAGGATATTTTTCTCCCTGAATGTAATAGCCCAAAATGGCATCGGTGGAACCGTTGGCATCAAAATCCTTGTAAAGCAATTCCATGGGCTGGGTGTCAGAAGCAAAAAGCTGGGAATTTTTGCCATGATTTCCGATGAAAAGCTCCGGCTTTCCATCCAAGTCCCAATCCCCGATCAGTAGGTTTGACCAAAATCCAACCTGTGGCAAATCGAAGTAAACAGAGGTTACATTTTGCCAAATAGCTCCGGTTTTAGTAAAAATCGTGACAGGCATGGAATCTCCTACCAGAATCAATTCTGGCTTACCATCTCCGTTCAAATCTGCAAAACCTGAATCTGTGATCATGCCCAGATTTTTGAAATCCGGAGCCAAAACAGCAGTTTGGTCAGTGAAATTTCCCTTGCCTTCATTTGTCCAGATACGCACTCCGGGAGAAGTGGGGTATTGTCCCGGGACTACACGCCCACCAACAAAAATATCGTCAAAGCCATCTCCATTGAAATCAGCAGTCGCTAAAGTACCAGTTGGAAAGGACTCTTTTGGAAGTCCATTTGGAGACATTGAAAAATTGCCCTTGCCGTCGTTGAGGTACAATCGGACTTGAAGTTCGGCATCACCCAGATTAAACTGATGCATCCCTCCACTTCCGACCACAAGATCTAAAAACCCGTCTCCATTCGCATCAAAACTCAGGACATCGGAATCTTCAGATAGAGCCGCCGCAAGGAATGCGGTGGAATCGGTTCTGGAAAATCTCCCATCCCCCTGACCAAATATCAATCGGGCGCTGACTCCTGCACCTCCGCCCAAAAAGATGTCGGGATTGCCATCACCATTGAAATCCTCCACTGCCATGGCTTTCCCGTTTCCGGAGATACCAAAGCTCAAAAGTGGCTGTCTCTTGAAATCATTGACTGTTTGGGCTTTGGAGGACGGGATTTTAGCCACTTGCGTAAATAGTGGCTGGGGTTTTACCGTTTTTGAATTTTGACTTTTTCTTGCTTCAGCTTGTGAAACGATGAAAGATTCGTTGACATTTAAATCCTTGAGAATGGAAACTTTACCACCGGGCCAGTGTACATGGACTGAATCGGTTTTTGTGTTTTGACCCACTCCAAACACCAAAATTGGAGTGACTGAAGACTGAAATCCCCGGTAGATATTTTGCTCTTGAACTTGCGTTATTCCTCCGGCGAAAACTTTCACGAGTGCGCCCTGACCGATGGTATTTTGCCCCTCGCCCTTGAGTTCGATTTTCAGAAAATTACCTTTCCCCTTTTGAACCGCAAGATTTTCATAGACAAAAGCCGTCGCGTTGATGTTGTTGATGATCAAATCCAGATCTCCGTCATTGTCCAAATCTGCGTAGGCGGCACCGTTGCTGTTTCCGTTTTGCGAAAGCCCCCAAGCTTTACTTACATTTTCAAAGGTCAGGTCACCATTATTGCGAAAAGTATAATTCTTCAGGTTGGATGAGCTCATAGACTTGACCAGATTGAGTAAATCCTCACGCTTCAATTGACCTCCCGCGGTTCGGACGTAATTATCCATGTATTTCAGGAAATCCTGGTTGTTGTAATCTCTCAAATACCCGTTGGTGACGTACAGATCCTTCCAGCCATCGAGGTCAAAATCCGAAAAAAGTGCCGACCAACTCCAGTCAGTATTTGAGATTCCTGCCAATTGACCTACTTCCTGAAAAGTCCCGTTTCCCGCATTGATGTGGAGCATATTCCGCATGTATTGGTAGTGAAATCCACGGTCCAGATTTAATTGAAACAGTTCAAAATTATCCGGTGCAAGGAGTAGCTTCTGCCGAAGATTATCCTCGGGAAGCATATCCAATGTAAAAATGTCCATCAAGCCATCATTGTTGATATCAGCGATATCATTTCCCATCGAAAAATGAGAAACATGATCGAGCATCACCTGAATTTCATCTTTGAATTTTCCGTTTTTCTGGTTGATATACAGGTAGTCTGGCATGGAATAGTCATTGCCGATGTAGATATCCGGCCAGCCATCTCCATTTACATCTGCCACCGAAACACCCAATCCATAGGACAAGCTGGAACTTGAAATCCCGGCTTTTTCGGTTAATTCAATGAATTTTCCATTTTGATTTTCAAAAAGCTGGGAGCCTGCTTCGTGCTTCTCTTTCAATAAATTTTTGGTGACAGTGGCATCATGATTTTGGATGGATTTGGTATTATGATTCAGTAGAAACAAATCCAAATCCCCATCCAGATCAAAGTCAAAAAATGCCGCAGAAGTAGAAGTTGCGTCAGAGGCTATCCCGTATTCTTCCGCCATTTCTTTAAACTGAGGAATCCCATTTGGGTCATTTCCCCGATTGACAAAAAGCTCATTTTTTCGCTTCTCCGGCAATAATGCTCCGGAGTGACAGAGGTAAATGTCCAATTTGCCATCCCCATTAATATCGACCAGGACTACGCCGGTTTTCCAGGGACCAGGTCGACCACTGGCTCCGGAGGATTGTGTGATGTCTTTGAACTTAAGATTTCCCACATTCAAATAAAGTTGATTTTGGCCCACATTGGCCGAAAAATAAATATCTTCCAAGCCATCCTGATTAAGATCCCCTACGGCTACACCTCCACCATTGTAGAGGTATTCATACATCAGGACGTTTAAGTTAAGATTTTCTTCAATTGGATTGGAAAAAGTAATTCCGGTAGAATCAGCGCTTAGTAACCGAAAGAGTGGGTCAGAAGGTGTGGATTCCTGGACTGGAGTTTGTTGCACAGCTTTTTCACAGGAAAAAATAAGCCAAGATAATAGCAGTAAGCAAAAGGAAATTGGAAAGGTCTTCATATAAATAAAGTCTGAGCCACCCCAAATGGGATAGCTCAGACAAATTAAGGAGGAATTTTAATATCCCGGGTTTTGAACAAGTAGCTTGTTCCTGTTCATTTCGTCTCGGTGGATAGGCAGGAAATACATTTTGTCCAGCCATTGACGGTTTTCTTTACCTGGGTCCATTTCGATCACTCGGTATACATAATTGTAAATCTCGGGGTCATACCGATAGGTACTTAGAGTTTTACCCGGTTTAAGTGTTCCGGTGATGTTAATTCCGTTGGCCTTTCTTGAAAACATGGTAGGGGCAAGCATCCATCTACGGACATCATGAAAGCGTTGTTCTTCAAAAGCCATTTCAATTCTCCTTTCGTTTCTATAGCGTTCCTTCAGTGCCTCCCCGGTTTCGGTTACAGCGGGCTGGCCCACTCTGAACCTGATCTGATTGAGCCATGCTTTTGCTTCAGCCTCCTGACCCAATTCAATCGAGGCCTCTACATAATTCAATACTGCCTCCGTATATCTCAAAACCGGCCAAGGAACTTCTTGCCAGGAAGTTTGGTCTATGATAGCAGGATTTGGATCGATAAATTTACGGAAGTAATAGCCGGTATAGCTACCATTCCAATCTTCAATAGGGCTGCTTCTGGTATCCAATCCTGGATGATTTACTATCGTACCTGAGGCATTGGTCACTTGATAAGACCCGGTTTGGATTTGACCTAATGGATCACGAGGCTGATTTGCCAAGGAACGAGGCTTCCACTGTGCACCATCATATAGAACTGAAGCATAAAATCGTGCATCCCTGTTTTTGTAAGGGGCACTTGCGTGTTCGGAATTGCTCCATGTGAACTTGGTACCATCCATCATTTCATAATCATCAATAAGAGATTGTACCGGAGTATTTCCTGCCCAGTTATTGTACCCGTTAGGCCCATTGAATAAACCTTGTCTTCCTCCACCTTCAGCTTTTAAATTGATAAAATAACGGCCTAAAAGAATTTCTCTTTCACCACCGTTCCTTGCCATGGAATTATTTATATAGTTTGTGATTCCTTGAGCATGCGTCACTGGAGCACTCAATCCCATTAGGTTTCCGGTGGTAAGATCCAAAACTGCTTTTGCCGCATCCCGAGCCTTTTGCCATCTTTCTTGTCTGTTGCCGGAGGTATAGGCAATTAGGGATATATTGGTAAAGCTATTGATAGTCGCAGATTTTGCTTTAGCAGTAGGTCCATCACGAAGATCACTTGCCGCATAGAGCAATACTCTTGATTTCAGAGCCAATGCTGCTGCCTGAGTTGCTCTTCCGCGGATTGCTGCTTTTCCCATTAAAAGTCCCGCTGACTCATCGAGATCTTTGACAATGAAATTCACACATTCTTCAAAGGTATTTCTTGCTAATTCAAAAGTTTCAGAATTAAGAGTATAGGGTTCCGAAACAATTGGAAATCCCCCGTAATACCGAAGCAACTGATGAGAATAATAAGCGCGTAAGAATTTAGCATCTCCAATCAAACGATCTGTGGTAGCTCCTTTAATAGGGAATTTTGGATCGGTCAATTTCGCGATGGCTAGGTTTGCAGCCCGAATTCGGAGGTACATGTTTTGCCAGGAAATTGTACCGTTAATCCATCCCGGATCAGCTGGATTTGAGCGCGCCTCAGTTATTGTGGTTATATTTCTACCCGGGTGGGTAAACATGGCTTCATCGGTGAGGGATGCCAGCATCTGTTCATCAAAACCCCCGTTACCAAAGCCTTGGTAAATGCCAAGGACAAAAGCTTCTGCTAGTGCTATATCGCTCCATACACTGGTTTCGTCGACTTCTCCCAAAGGCTTGGTGTCAAGAAAGTCGTCGTTGCATGCAGTGAATGTAAAACAAGCCACAAGCAGAAAAGCCAAATAATTATTTATTCTTTTCATGATTGACAAAATTTAGAAAGTAACATTAAGACCTGCATTGATAACTCTTGCTTGCGGATAATATTGGCCGGTGGCACTTACTGTCTCAGGGTCGTAAACTTTTAATTTATCCCAAGTGAGTAGGTTCAGGCCGTTAATGTAGAGTCTAAGGTCTTTGACTCCGATTCTATCTACAAGATTTGAAGGAAGATTGTATCCCAATTCCACGTTTTTCAAACGGATGTAATCAGAACTTCTGAACCAATAGGAATTACCTCCTGAGAAATATTGATCACTCCGGTTTGCAATTCGCGGGTGAACAGAACTTGGATTATCAATGGTCCATCTGTCCTCATAGATATCCAGCAAAAAGTTACCGATGTTTCCGGATTCACCTGCACTTACATATTGTCTGGCACCTGCAGCACCTTGAAAGAGTAGGGATAAATCAAAACCTTTGAAGGCCATATTCAAAGTCATACCTCCCTGGAACAGCGGTATGTCGTTGTTGTCCATTCTCACCCGATCTTTATCCGTGATTGCCCCGTCGCCATCGATATCCTTGTATTTCATATCACCGGGACGAAGATTGTTTGTGATTGCCGAATAATTCAGTGGATTGCTGCTGATGTCTTCCTGAGTTGCAAAAACTCCGTCATATTGGTAAACCAAGAAAGTGTTCATTGGCTTTCCCGTTGATCGCTGCCACTCTGGAGCTCCCGGTGCTTCGTCCCAGAAGAGGATTTTGTTTTTGGCATATCCACCATTGACACCTACTGAGAAAGTCAAATCACCAATGTTTCCACGGTAGCCCAGATTGATATCAAAGCCTTTGTTCTCCACTTCTCCGATATTCTCGGCAGGAAGGATCAGACCAGTACTTTGGGGCACAGATGCGTTTTTCTGCCAAAGGATATTAGTTCTCTTATTGTAGAACAAATCAAGCTCGAAGAAAATCTTTCCCTGAAATAGTTGCCCTTCAAAACCCAGGTTGGAATTATTGGCAATTTCCCAAGTGATCAAAGGGTTGGGAACACGTCTTTCGAACAGTGTTTTTTGTTCCGTATTGTTGAAAATGTGTGAGCTGAAGCCGTAGGTGGATAAAAACTGGTATTCCTGAAGTTGGCCACCAAAGAAAATCTGGTCATTTCCAAGTTGACCCCAAGAACCTCTGATTTTAAAGAAGTCGACGGTCTTGCCGATTGAATTTTTCCAGAAACTCTCCTCTGAAACAACCCATCCTGCCATCACACCCGGGAAGAACCCATATCGCGTTTCTTTGGGGAAGATGTAGGAGCCATCATTTCTCCATAGAAACTCCAAAAGGTATTTTTCTTTGTAATTGTAAGCCATACGGCCGAAATAATTCAGTCGGGCTTGCTCAAAAGCACCTCCGTTATTGTTTCTCTCCAAATCTCCGCCGGCAAACATTTGATCAATTGCAGTGGAGATGAAATATCTTCTGAAAGCACTAAAATTGTTGCCATTGACAGTCTCTTTATTAAAACCAGCAAGGAAATTGACGGTATGGTTTTTATTGAAGGTCTTGTCGTAATTCACTACAGTACCCAAAAGAATATTTAATTGATTGGAATTTTGCTCATTCAAACTTGGATCAGCCGGCCCCCTTTTACTGGGAACCAATTTTGGAGTTACACCATCTGCTTCAAAGCCTTGTCCAAGTTGATATAAAGTCCATGGAATTTGCCATACTTTATTGAATTGCATTGTTTTATCAACAGCAGCCGTTCCTGTTACTTTTAATCCCTCAACACCCGGGATTTTGATTTCAAGATTTGCGTTGGTTTGGAAATAATCTCGCACATCACGATTATATCCTATCTGATCAGTGGTGATTACTACAGGGTTTTCGCCGTTTTCGATGTCAGGCCCTGGAAGGCCATTTGGCCAGAAAGCAGGCTGGTTAGGCTTACCTCTCATTTGCATACGGAATATTGTTGCCGCTGATCTTGGTGGATTGAACCTGAATTCCTCACGCCCCATTATTCCCAAACTCAATTTTACAAACTTGTTGATGTTGGCATCCAAGTTCATCCGGATATCATATTGCTTATACCCTGTGGCAGATTGCTTGTAGTAACCATCCTGATTCTGATATCCAATTGACGTCAAATATTTAACATTTTCATTGCCACCGGTCAACTGGATATTATATCTTGACTGTGGAGACCAGGTTTTCAAAGTTTCCTTATACCAATCGGTGTTAGGATAAAACCAAGGATCTGATCCGTTTCTGTACAATTCCAACTCGCTAGGTTTGTATGGAGCATTTCTTATCTGTCCATTTGGTCTTGTGAAAGATCCGGTAGTTTTGAAGGCCTGATTCGCTCCAGCCCATTCAGCGACTGGTAATCCGTAGATGTTTAGATCATTCAACATTTCCGCATATTGAGCGGCATCGGCCAAAGCAGGGATGACAGTAGGCTGGGCCCAACCCTGATTTACCTGAAAGGTCAATTCGGGTTTTCCTGATATGCCTCTTTTTGTTGTAACAAGAATTACCCCGTTTGCCGCTCTTGAACCATAGATGGCAGCAGAGGCATCTTTCAATACCGAAATACTTTCGATGTCGTTTGGATTGAGACGGTCCAAGCCACCCGCACGGGCAGGAATTCCGTCAATAACAATGAGGGCATCATTATTTCCCAAGGTGTTGGATCCCCTGATTCTGATGGCTGAACCATCATTACCAGGCTGCCCGCTTCGATTAACCGCCACAACTCCGGCCATACGGCCTGCAATGGAGTTGGAAAGGTTTACAGCAGGCGACTTTGCTAATTCAGACCCTTTTACAGTTGCTACGGAGCCTGTTATAGTCTCCCTCTTCTGCTCACCATAACCCACCACAATCACCTCTGCAAGTGACTTCATATCTGGGCCAAGGGTTACGCTAATCTCACTTCGAGCTCCTACCAAAACCTCTTGAGTAGTAAATCCTATAAAAGAAAAGACTAATACTGACTGATCAGAAGTGACAGAAATTCGAAACTTTCCGTCTACATCAGTAACTGTACCTGAGGTGGAACCTTTTAGAAGGATGGAAACCCCTGGAAGGGGTAAATTATCCTCACCGGAAATTACAACGCCAGACACCTCCTTGGTCTGGGCCTGTGCAGTACCTAAATTGATTAGGCACATCAAAAATGTCAGGCTTAGGAGCCTGGCATAGGTAGAGATTTTCATAGGCATTTTTGGGTTAGTGAAATTATACATCAAATTCCGCCAAATTCACTTAAAAATCTAACTGTATATCTCTATAAACTGACTGTTTTCTGTTGTTTATATAAATGGAAGAGTTATTTTTTGCCTTATTTTAAGATATGAACCTTTTTAGTAAAATTTTTTTCTTGGAATAATGATAATCAAGTTTTTCGTACATTGCTTAAGAAGAAAAGTCCTTTGGGCATTTCATTTTCAGATTTTTGAAATGAATTAGTCATTAAAGCCTTTTTACCACTTCTCTTTTTGGAATTCTTATCGACCACATTCCTCTCAAATCACCCACCTTATGACCTTTGGCATTGTCCTGAGGGTAAAGTTCGTTTAGCTTTTGAAGGGTCTCATCATTGATATCTTTCCCCGGATCACCATGACAACTCAGGCAAAACCCTCCGGGAATAACAATGGGTTTGGTATATAAGAAGACCTCTCCATTCTCAAATTTTTGAATATTTGGCTCACTTTTATTCCCACTTTCCACATTGTATTCATAAGCTTCCAAAATTGCCTTTTCTTCTTCATTGGGTTGGTCTGCCGGATTACGATAGCGATTTGATGCACGCCGAATTTCTACTCCATATTTTTGGTTTACTTCAGCTAAAATCGGAAGTGCCAGCACCTTACAAAATTCAACGGCCCCGGCCTCTCCTTTTTCTGCAATTGCAGATTGAAGATTTGAAATTAACTGTCGCTGTGCCTCTGAAGAAATTGAATCTCCCCAATCCATCGCTTCATCCAATATCTCAACCTCTACCAGCCGCTTAACTTCCATCGCCTGATTTACCTGCTCAAAAGTTTCTTTTGAAACCCGCTCCTGAGGACCACAGGAAAACTGTAAAAATGCGGCAATCCCTAAAATGATTAGCTTCTTCATATGATTTTAATTTGATTTTTATAGGCCATACCAGCCTGCAGGGAATTTCGCATTATGGATAATCTTGCCAGCAACTGCAGTTTTGCATCGAGCCTGTCTGCCACAGGCTCGATTTCATATCCTTTTGAATTTTAGCTTAAATTTATCAAGCATTTTTAGATAACTGTTCAGAACACTTGATTAACTTAAAACTGTTTGTGGTATACTTTAAGGATCTAATATTTTGTTAAGTCTTCATATTGAAGCAATTATTCATGGAATGAAATGAAAAGAATCTCTATTACACTCTTTTTACTCCTCTTTTTATCGATGGAATCCTGGTCTCAAATCTGGACTCGTATGCAAAGTTGGGGACTGGACTTCGAATCTATTGTTTGGATTAATGAAACTGAAGGGGTGATTGTTGGAGAAAATTTGATCATCCGCACCAGTGATGGTGGAGCGACATGGGATGAGGTATTGCAAAAATTTGACACTCGATTTTCGGATGTTGCCTTTTTGAGAAACGGTCATGGGGTAGTCGTAGGTGAAAAAGGGGTGATTTTTACGAGTTCCGATTTTGGAAAAAGCTGGGAACAAAAGACCTCAGGAACTCAAAACAACCTTCGAAGTGTAGCCAAAACGGCATCCACACAACTTGTGGCGGTTGGCCAAAACGGGGAAATTCTTCTGTCAATTAACTCGGGAACAACCTGGTCAAAGGTATCCAGCGGCACCAACTTGGGACTAAACGATATCACATTTGTAAATGAAAACACTGCTTTTATAACTGCCGATCAAGGCAGAATTCTTAAATCTTTTGATAAAGGGAATACCTGGAACGTCACTGCTATTGCCGCCAACAGGGACTTGTTTGGCCTTGTATTTCCAGATCCTATGACAGGCTACGTGGTAGGTCAGAATGGCGCAATTCTAAAAACATCAAACGGAGGAGAATCCTGGTCCGAATTAATTTCGAATACAAACCAGACGCTAAGAAAGGTCACTGTCAGTCCCCTTGACATTCGGGTTATTGTGGCGGTGGGTGATAGAGCTACTATCGTGAGAACAGTGAATGCCGGCAGCACTTTTGCCAATCTCAATCTTGGAGCTACCAATACACGAAACATCAAAAATATTGCTTTCAAACCAAATTCGGCCCTTTCATCTGCTGTGGGACAAGATGGATATCTTCTGAACTCCACAAACTCGGGTGCAAGTTGGGTTCAAAAATTTGCCGGCATTCGAAATAACTTTACTTCTGTTGATTTCAAAAGCATAAACACCGGATACATTGCAGGGGAAAATGGCGGCTTATTTGTCACCTCCAACGGAGCGGCCACCCTTGTTAGCAGACCAATTCCCGAACCCCTTCTTATTCAAACCATAGACTTTTGGAATACCAGCTACGGCTTCACCAGTTCGGCGGGAGGAAAAATATACCGCACGGGAAATTCTGGTAGCAATTGGGTGCCGCTTTCACTTTCGGTAAACAGAACTATTTCCGGATTTTACTTATTTGCTCCTTCTGTCATCTATGCAGCAGGCAATAATGGCTATATCACAAGGTCTACTGATTCGGGAGTGACTTGGGACCAAACCGTAAAATCCAACACGGCCAAAAACCTGAAAGATGTTACTTTTTTTGATTTCGTTTTCGGTTTTGCCATGGGCGATAACGGTCAAATCAGTCGAAGCGCAGGCGGAAGTGAGTGGGAGACACTACCAAAAGTGACGGAGGAAAATCTAAATGCCCTAGCCAAATTGGATACGATACGCGCAATTATTGTAGGAAATGCCGGAACAATACTTAAAACGGATGACAAAGCCAGAACATGGCGAAAAATCGAATCCGGGACCTCGAAAAATCTAAACTCCATCGCCTTTTTTGGTGAAAATATCGGATTCATTGCCGGAGATGAGGGAGTAGCATTGGTCACGCTTGACGGGGGTGAAACTTGGATTAAGTCCTCCACCGGAACAGTTCGAAACTTGACAGGGGTAAGTCCTGGCACCGACTCCAAAGCTTATTTTGTGGGTCAGGATGGATCCATCATTACCTATACTTGCATCCCTCCGGTGGGGACTTTGGGAGAAATCACGGGTGAATCGAAATCCTGTCTGGCAAATACAACCTACCGAATAACCCAACTTCCAAGCCCGGGATCTGAAATCATCTGGAGGATAGACGGAGGAGAAATAATTTCCGGCCAAGGAACCAGTCAAATTGAAGTCAAATGGAATACACCGGGTAGAAATGCAGTCTTGGTCAGTCGTTCCAATTTTTGTGGCAGTGGAGAGACTTCCGCTTTGGAAGTAGAGGTGATTCCAAGCCCCGCTCTTAATCTGGTTATCACAGGAGATGGGGCTGTCTGTAAGGACAACTCTTACAACTATTCCCTTCCAAAGTTTGATGGGACAACTTATACTTGGAACGTGACCGGAGGCGAAATTACCCAAGGACAGGGAACGCATAAAGTCGAGGTCAAATGGACACTTTCAGGACAGCAGCAGTTAAGTGTTTCGCAGGAGAGTCGATGTGGACCCGCTGCACCAATTCTGAAAACGATCACGGTGAATGCTGCTCCCGATTCACCATTGGGTATTTCCGGTGAACCCCGAGTGGGGCTCGGAGAGCAAATCTATGAGGTAACTGCGACGGCAGGATTGAACTATCGCTGGAGTCTATCCGGCGGGGGAAGAATTCTGGCAGGACAGGGGACCGGAAGGGTCATTATTTTGTGGGAAAATGAGGGGGACTATGAACTTGCCATTGAAGCTCAAAATGCGTGCAACTACAGCCCAAAGCGAATCCTGTCGGTGAATGTAAACGTCATCACTTCTTCAGAGCCTTTCGATGAAGGAGATCTGAAGGTCTATCCTAATCCAAGTCAGGGGAATCTGAGCATTTCATCAAAGGCTTTGGATTCGTGGTCCATTGTCTTCATTTACAATTTTGTTGGTCAAGTAGTAGAAACAAGGTCAATCCCACCTTATCAAAATGAAATGCGATTCGATAACCTTCCGAAAGGTTTTCTTTTGATTCAGCTTCTGGGCAAAAATGGTATTGTCTCCAAAAAAATACTGGTTCGGTAGCTTGGATGTGTATTGATGGAAATATGTTAAACCCGGACTATGCATTAGGTTTCGTTATGAGGACAGTAAGTGCAATAAAATCAGGCTGTTTGGAGACTGAGGCATAGCACCGCTATGGTGAAGTCGAAAACAGCAACGTAGTGACTGATTTTGATGCAATTACTGGCCACAATAGAATTGCTAATGCATATTTCGGGTTAAAGGAAAGCGAGAACAAAATAAGCCATCGGAAACCGAAGTTTATTTATTCCTCATCGCGGATCATCACATATTGGAAAATATCGCCAACCCTGCCTCTTTTGATAAATGCTTTTTTTAGAATTGCTTCGGGGATGTATCCCGCTTTTTCCAGTACATTCATAGATTCTCCATTGAAGTCATAGACTTGGGCATAGATTCGCTGGATATCAAATTTTTCAAATACATATTTGGTGTAAAGCTTTACCGCTTCGGAGGCAATCCCTTTTCCCCAAAATGGTTCCCCCACCCAAAATCCTAATTCCAAATTAGTTCGGAGTTCATCTTTTCCGCGTTCTGAACCGATGGACCCGGCCAGCTTTCCCTCATATTCGATGGCAAAGTTTTGCGGTGGGTTAAACTTCTGATTGTGTTCTATCCAGTGCCTCGCGTCATGAATGGTATAAGGCTGAGGATAACTGTCCCTCAGATTCATGGCAATTTTGGGGTTATTGGCTAGCGGATAGAGTTGATGAAAATGGGAGTCATTCCAAGTGACTAGGTTAATTTCTTTTTCTCCTGTTATGATCATAAAAGTAGGTAGGTTATTCCTCCGCTGGTTAATTGTTTGTTCAATATACTTTGTTAATTGATTTCTTCAAAGTCTGTTCCACTTACTCGATTCCTCCGGCTTTCATTTTCTCAAGGTTTTCTGCCAATCGCAGTGCAGAGATGAATTCCTCGATATGCCCATCCATCACATCCGGTAGATTATAGACCGTTTTGTTGATCCTGTGGTCTGTGACACGGGATTGGGAGTAGTTATAAGTCCTGATTTTGTCCGACCGGTCACCACTGCCCACCATTGATCTACGCTGGGCACCGACAGCATCATTGTGCTTGGTCAGTTCGATTTCATAGAGTCTGGAGCGCAATACTTTGAGTGCTTTTTCAAAGTTTTTGATCTGGGATTTTTCATCCTGACAGGTCACTACCAAGCCCGAAGGAAGGTGGGTCAACCTCACTGCGGAATAGGTGGTATTTACGGACTGACCGCCCGGACCGGAAGAACAATAGGTGTCCTTGCGAATCTCATTCATGTCCAGGTGTACCTCAACTTCATCCATTTCGGGTAAAACAGCCACAGATGCGGCAGAGGTATGCACCCTGCCTTGGGATTCTGTGGCAGGCACCCGCTGGACTCGATGTACTCCCGATTCATATTTGAGCATGCCATATACGTCGGCACCCGAGACGGTGGCAATGATTTCTTTGTACCCGCCCGCAGATCCAAAAGTCAAATCGAGTACCGTGAGCTTCCAACCCTGCATTTCACAGAACCGCTCATACATCCGAAACAAATCCCCGGCAAAGATCGAAGCTTCGTCTCCTCCTGTGCCTCCTCTGATTTCCAGAATACAGTCTTTGGAGTCATTTGGATCCTTTGGAATCAGCAGCTGCTTCACCACTTCTTCAAGCACATCCTTTCGCTCCCGAAGGTAATCCAACTCTGCTTTTGCCATTTCACGGAATTCCGGATCCTTTTCTTTATCCAGCACCTCTTTGGAGCTGTAGATGTTTTGAAGCACAAGCTTGTACTCGTCATAGGCAATGACGATTTTCTCAAGTTCTTTGTATTCCTTGGATAGCTTGGTGTATTTGCTCATGTCGGACATGGAGTCCGGCATGATGATGAGTTGACCTACTTCTTCGAAACGGTCTTTCAGGGCTTGTAATTTGTCCAGCATGGGTTTTATTCGCTGCGCAAAAGTAAGGAATTTATCGGGTGAGTAGTCTAAAATTGTCAACTCACACCCCTAAGATGTTGCGCCCGGATTGGAAAATCCGTTCTTGAGGCATGAGAAACCTGCCTGTTTTATTGTTCTTTGGCGCGCTTTTTACTTTTTCCCACTGTGAAGAAGAAAATCCCTTAGCAAATTGTATAGATCCTGAAAAGATCAGGTCAGGGCCATGCACGTTCGATTATACTCCGGTTTGCGGTTGCGACGGAAAAACTTACTTCAATGCCTGTGCCGCTGACCTATCGGGCCTCAAGTCATGGACCCAAGGTGAATGTAAATAATATGGACAGGAACTGATTCCTTGGGTTTAAGATCAATCCATTTTAAAAGGTTAAAGCTAGTCACACAGGTAATTTTACAGGTCGCTGTGTTACTTAATCAAATTTGTTTGATGGTAGGATTGTGGAGTCTGTATATCCGCTTTCTTACCAGTAGCCATAGGAAATAAGGATAGAAGTCCGATGAGACGAGCTGTGGACTGTGGACGGTCGTCTGTCGACGATTATCCGCTTTTTGCAATTTCAATTTTAGCAAACTGGTAGAATTGCGGATAATCATATTGTGGAAATACATATCAGGTAAAATCAACATGTCATGAAAACAAAAAGCCCGAAAATCACTTCGGGCTTTTTGATATAAGATAGAACTAGGTTATTCGACTGTTACAGATTTTGCCAAGTTTCTCGGTTGATCTACATTACAACCTCTCATCACGGCGATGTGGTAAGAAAGCAGCTGCAAGGGAACTACTGCCACCAAAGGGACGAATGCCTCGTGCACAGCAGGAATCTCGATGACGTGATCCGCCATAGCTTTTACTTGGGTATCACCTTCTGTCACTACTGCGATCACTTTCCCTTTTCTGGCTTTTACCTCCTGAATGTTGCTCACCACTTTTTCATAGGAGCTGTCCTGGGTCGCAATGAAGAAAACAGGCATGGCCTCATCAATCAAAGCAATCGGACCGTGCTTCATCTCGGCAGCGGGGTAACCTTCAGCATGGATGTAAGAAATCTCCTTCAGCTTCAATGCTCCTTCCAGTGCAACAGGGAAATTGTATCCCCGTCCCAGATACAGGGCATTGGTCACGTCTTTATATTCTGCTGCAATCTCTTTGATCAGGTCATTGGTCAGCAAAGCTCTTTCCACCTTGGCAGGTATAGCTTCCAGCTCGTTCAGGAGTTGGATGTATTTATTTTCCGGCAGGGTCCCGCGCTGATAGCCCAGCTTAAGTGCCATCATCGCCAATACGGAGATCTGTGCTGTAAAGGCTTTGGTGGAGGCAACTCCTATTTCCGGACCTGCGTGGGTATAGGAACCTGCATGCGTGGCTCTGGGAATGGAAGAGCCCACCACATTACACACTCCGAAAATTGTTGCTCCTTTGGACTTTGCAAGTTCAATCGCAGCCAAAGTATCTGCGGTCTCTCCGGATTGGGAGATCGCAATCACAAAATCTTTTTCGCTGATGACCGGATTACGATATCTGAACTCCGAAGCGTATTCCACTTCCACGGGTACTCTGGCAAACTCTTCAAAAAGATATTCTGCTACCAATCCGGCATGCCAAGAGGTACCACAGGCTGTGATAATAATGCGCTCCGCATTCTGAAATTTATTCATGTAATCCCGTAGTCCGCCCAGTACCAGTCTACCGGATTTGGCATCCAGACGACCTCTCAGACAATCTGCGATAGACTTGGGCTGTTCGTAGATTTCTTTGAGCATGAAATGCTCGTAACCACCCTTTTCGATGGCTTCCAGCTCCATTTCGAGCTGATTGATGTAAGGGTTGGTTTCTACGTTTTCGATGGTTTTGACTTGCAACTTTCCATCTCGAATCACCGCAATCTCATAGTCGTCAAGATAAACGACCTTATTGGTGTATTCGATAATCGGTGTCGCATCTGAAGCCAAAAAGAACTCCTCTTCTCCAACTCCGATAACTAATGGAGAACCTTTACGTGCTGCAATGAGTGTATCAGGCTCTTCTTTATTGATTAATACAATGGCATAAGCACCGACCACTTTGTGCAAAGCCAGCCGAAGGGCTTCTTCCAGTGTGCAATGGTTATTAACGTAGATGTCTTCAATAAATTTGACAAAAACTTCCGTATCGGTATCACTATCAAAGGTATAGCCTTTTTGAAGTAGATCTTTTTTTAACACTTCGTAATTTTCGATGATTCCGTTGTGAATCATCGCAAACTTCTCAGAAGCCGAATAATGCGGGTGAGCATTGACATCATTCGGTTCACCGTGTGTAGCCCATCGGGTATGACCTATCCCGATTTTTGACTTTACTTCCCCGTTTGACTCCAGATACTTCTCTAGTTCAGAGACTTTTCCCTTCTTTTTATAGATACTTAACCCGTGCTTATCCAATAAAGCAACACCGGCCGAATCATATCCTCTATATTCTAATCTTCTGAGACCTTTGAGGATAATGGGCAAAGCTTCCTGCTGCCCGACATACGCGACAATTCCACACATACTTAAAAATTCTTAAAAGTTTTTTTAAACTTCCACAAAGAAACAGCTTTCATGCCAAAAAAAATAATCCACTTCCCTAAAAAAGAGAAGTGGATCTGTGTTACTTTTTCGAAATTGAAAGTTTATCTCGATTTAGAATAGATGACCTTGACTTTGATTTTGTCCTTATTTACCGTGAACTGTCTAAGGGACATTCTAAAATCGTCGATAAAAGAACTTCGATTTACAAGTCCGCCATACAGCAACCAGTCTGTACGGGCTATATCGCCTCTGTATAAAGCATTGAGATAGGACGTTATATCGAGAGAATATTGATTAGTTCGGGCTACATAGTTGGAGACCGCGGGAGCTCTGTCCGGAAGCACCTTATTCCCACTTGCATCCAAGTCGAATTGAGGCTGTTTAGTTAATTGAAGCGTTACGGGGTTATTATCCAGTCTTCTTCGGATAAACTTATTGGATTGGTCCGTGAAATAGGTGTAGAAAAGTGGAAGATTATTCTGTCCTGTAGGCAACGCTCTTACCTCATCGATTTCAAAAATCACCTGATTAAAGACCACTCCCGAGAGCGTATCCAGAAATGCATCAAATGGGCTGGTGTCGATTTTCAAAGACATACCGAGCGTACCTTTCATTCCTACGATAGGTCCTACATCATAATCTCTCCCCCGCTGTACAATACTTGCAGTGGGCGTAGCTGATCTGTCAGATTTGATGCCATTAAAACTTCTGGCGGGGAAGGTGGTAATTCGGTATCGACTTGCAACGGTATCACCTAAATAATGGTAATATAGATCCATCCCGGTGTCCCGACCTACATTCATTCCTATAGTCGCATTATTCGCAGGATCGGATTTGATTGCAATACCTTGCCAAAATCTACGGAAATCAAACAAGCTTTGAATCTCTCTGCCGTTTTGGATTTTGGAGAACACTCCAACTGCAAAATCATTTTTTGCACGGAAGGAAATGGTGGTATCTCTTATATCTCCAAAGGTAAAGCTGAGCTCGGCAATCGGTGTAGGCGCAAAACTCAACTCATCAAAATTGAAATAAAGCGTATCCAGGATCGGTTCAGATAATTGATATACCGAAAACTTCTTGGGCTGATCAAGATTGGTTCCGTTTACACTGACCACGTCAAATTTAAACAAGGCTGAATCAAAAATTGCATCATTTCGAGGTCGCACTGCGCCTATGTCAATGGTCATTCTCGAATAGGCCGTCACTTCGGTTTTCCCAAAAAAATCATCCACCTCATATCCTGTAAGTAGGACAGAGGAATTGGTGGTGTTGAACGAGTCAACCAACACCATTCGTGCGTCAAGATTGAACTCTCTGTAGAAAACACCAATTTGGTTGTTTCCAGGAGCTAACTCCAACCCGACAGATGCCGGGTCGCTGCATGAACTGATGAGAAGGATTGAAATGAAAGCGGAAACCGCCAGTTTACCCGGCAAGGTTGTTATAGATGCCGAAAAGCTCGTCATGAGCTTGTTGCTCTTCTTCGATACTAATTTCAAACTGTTTGTCTTTTGAGAAATCCTCGATGAGTTGGTTTAATTCTGCAGAGACACCGCTACCCTTTACCACCAAATCGGCATATTCCATCCCGATCTTGATAAAGCCTGCGAAGTCTTTGGTCTTCAAAGATGCCAAAATAGTGTCATCGATATCCACCATCTTAACCTTGTTTAACAAATCGTCGCCAAAGGTATGCGAAAATCCATTGTTATAGATCGCAAAGACAGTTTTAGTGTCCTTAAAAAGTGGTTCGTTTTTATAGGTAGTCTTCAGATACATCGGGATAAGCGAAGTCATCCAATCATTGCAATGGACAATGTCAGGAGCCCATCCTAATTTTTTGACGGTCTCGATGACTCCTTTACAGAAGAAAATAGCGCGCTCGTCATTGTCTTCATAGAATTTCAGCTGCTTATCATGAAAAACATGCTTTCGCTGAAAATAGTCCTCATTGTCAATAAAATAAACCTGAAGCTTGGCATTGGGAATCGAGGCAACCTTGATGATCAACGGCTTCTCTTCATCACCTACTGCGATGTTGATCCCGGAAAGTCTGACCACTTCGTGAAGTCTGTTTTTTCGCTCATTGATCAACCCGAACTTAGGTACCAAAATACGGATTTCCATCCCGCGCTCTTGCATGGCTTGGGGAAGGGATCGTAAGAAATTGGCTACTTCAGAAGTTTGTAAGAAAGGGTTGATTTCACTGGCAACGTAGAGGATACGTAGTTTGGACATGCTTAGGGGATTTTAATGAACGTGATAAACAACGGCACAAAGATAAATAAAAAATGGCTAAAAGCATTGTAATTCTGGATTATAATCTAGTTTTGCCCCAATTAGCCGAAATACTACCTACGCGTGAAGCTAATCCGCACAGGAGCCGAATGGAACCCCCTATGGCTCAATCACCTTCGAAATAATCAGCAAATCGGACTCGTTCCCACGATGGGTGCCCTCCATGACGGGCACTTGGATTTGGTTGCCAAATCCCGCTCCACTTGCGATGTGACCCTAGTTTCTATTTTTGTCAACCCAACTCAATTCAATAACCCGGAGGATTTTCAGAAATACCCGAAAACCCTGGATCTGGATCTGGAAAAATTAACACAGGCCGGAGTTGACTATGTCTTTTTGCCTTCGGTGGAAGAGATGTATCCTGCCCCAACTCAATTGAAATTTTACTTTGGGGATTTGGAGCATGTGCTAGAAGGCAAATTCAGACCGGGGCATTTCAATGGAGTAGGCATAGTAGTTTCCAAACTTTTTCATCTCATCCGACCCCATGTTTCCTTTTTTGGACAAAAAGACCTACAGCAAGTCGCAATCATCAAACGTCTGGTGGCCGATCTTTCCTTTGACCTAAAGCTGGAAGTCATCCCTACCAGACGGGAAGTTGATGGATTGGCGATGTCCTCCAGAAATTTGCGTCTCAGTCCTCAGGAAAGGCTGACCGCTTTACTCCTTTTTTCCAGTTTGGAAAAAGCCAAGACTGAACTATTGAATGGGAAATCATGGTTTGAAATTCAAGTTGAAATTAGATCCGGATTTGAAAATGAACCATTCGCACAATTGGAATATTTAGAATTGATTCATCCGGATTCCTTTGAGACTTATACTGTCTTTGACTCAATACAAAAATCTTCAATCTGCGTGGCAGCTTTTATTGGAGCTGTCCGTTTGATAGACAACATGCCGATTATTTCTTAATCTTGCGGCCGAAAAACCAAACCAATGATTATCCAAGTCTTAAAATCCAAGATACACCGGGTAAAAATCACTCAGGCTGAACTGCACTATGTAGGATCCATTACGATCGACGAAGAGTTGATGGATGCTGCTAATCTGATCGAAAATGAGAAAGTCCAGGTCGTAAACGTAAATAACGGAGAGCGCCTGGAGACATACGTAATCAAGGGTGAAAGAGGCAGTGGGCAAGTATGCCTCAACGGTCCGGCAGCAAGAAAAGCGGCTGTCGGAGACATTGTCATTATCATTTCCTATGCGGGAATGGAATTTGAGCAAGCAAAAAAACACAAGCCTATTCTTATCTTTCCTGACGAAAGAAATAAACTCATCTGATGCTCAATCCCAAGGTTAAACAAGGAATCCAGGTCGCTGTATCATTGACGGTAGCGGTCTGGATTTTCTGGTTTTTATACAAAGATATCGAGATGACAAGCCTGATGGCTCAGTTGCGCTCATCAAATTGGTTTTGGATTGTTTCCTCTTTGGCCATTTCACTTTTCGGATTTTGGGTTCGTGGCTGGCGATGGGCTCTTTTGATCCAAGCCGATGAAGGCAAACCTGTCACTGCTAACCGTGCCTACCATGCCGTGATGGTAGGCTATCTGGCCAATATGCTTGTTCCAAGGGCAGGTGAAGTCGCCAGATGTGGAGTGCTCTCCAGAACAAACGGCATCTCAGTGGGGCATTTGATCGGTACGGTAATTTTAGAAAGGAGCATTGATCTTGTATTTTTGACAGGAACCATCCTTCTGGCCTTTGTTCTCGAAAACAACCTGTTCCTGGCTCTTGCACGGGAATTGGTTGATGTGGAAAGTCTTGGCCAAAAACTATTCAATAATCTTCCGATTCTACTTGGAGGCCTGATCATCTTTTTCCTGTTCCTTTACCTTCTTTTCAAAAGGTTCCGAAACCACGGGATTGTCAATAAGCTTCAAAATTTTGGACGGCAGCTCCTGTCAGGAGTGAAAAGTATTTCTACCCTCAAAAATCCAATAGGCTTTTGGGCCAGCTCATTTTTGATATGGATTATCTACTTTTTGACTATGTACTTGGTCTCTCTTGCAATCCAAAGTACTGCCAACTTGACACCCGGGGAAGTTCTCTTGGTGATGGTCATGGGAAGTATTGGCATGATTGCCCCTGTCCAAGGGGGTATTGGGACCTTTCATGCATTGGTGGCTTACATTTTGATCCAATTTGGAGTGTCAGATTCAGACGGTAAGATTTTCGCAGCCATCATCCATGGAACCCAAACGATCATGATCGTGATCGTTGGATTGATCAGCTGGATAGTAATGATGAGAATCCCTGCTTGGATTAAACCTGACAAGGCATAACTTCGTATTAACACCCAGTTTTAAACCACTTAATAAAATGATTATTCTAATCGTAATTGTAGTAGTATTTGCAGGTCTTGGATTTATTGTGAGCAGCAAGCTTAAAAGCAAGTTCAAGAAGTATTCACAAACTACCCTTCAAGCCAACCTTTCAGGCGCTGAGATTGCCAAGCTGATGTTGGCAGATAATAATATTCACGATGTAAAAGTAGTCTGCGTGGAAGGTCAACTCACAGATCACTACAACCCGATGAACAAAACTGTAAACTTATCCCCGGATGTGTTTTATGGGCGGAATGCTGCTGCCACGGCTGTCTCTGCTCACGAATGCGGTCACGCGGTACAGCATGCGACTTCCTATGCTTGGCTGAAAATGAGATCTGCACTTGTGCCAATTCAGAACATTTCCGGAAAAATCTTAAACGTAGTTTTGATCGCCTCTCTCCTTGGAGGGTTTGCCTTGGGCTTACCTTACGAGTTCATTGGATATATCGTAGTAGGTGCATATTCAATTATGACTCTCTTTACATTGGTGACACTGCCAGTTGAATTTGATGCTTCCAATAGAGCCTTGGCATGGGTACAAACCAGAAATATCGTGACTCGACCGGAATATGAGATGTCAAAAGACGCGCTTCATTGGGCAGCAATGACTTATGTAGTGGCGGCATTAGCTTCTTTGGCTACTTTGGCCTATTACATATTTGTCTTTTTTGGCAATCGGGATTGATCCAGATCAAAATAAAATTCTGAAAGGGGCAAGTTTTTGCCCCTTTTCTTTTTTAGGGCTATATTTTCGAATTGAAATAAAACCCGAAATATTACTAACCCTATGAATTTTCAACTGACTGAAGAGCATCTGGCGGTACAGGAAGCGGCGCGAGAATTTGCTCAATCGGAACTACTTCCCGGAGTCATAGCGCGCGACACCGAAGCTAAATTCCCACAGGAACAAATTAAAAAAATGGGGGAATTGGGCTTCATGGGTATGATGGTCGACCCAAAATACAACGGTGGCGGAATGGACACTGTCTCCTACGTCATTGCGATGGAGGAATTATCGAAGATAGATGCCTCTGCCTCTGTCTCCATGTCTGTTAACAATTCCCTTGTTTGCTGGGGCTTGGAAAAGTATGGTTCCGAAGCCCAAAAGCAAAAATATTTGACGCGCCTTACCAGTGGTGAGGTCTTGGGCGCATTTTGTCTTTCCGAACCGGAGGCAGGTTCTGATGCTACCTCCCAAAAAACCAGTGCAGCGCTTGAAGGCGACCACTACATCCTTAACGGCACCAAAAACTGGATCACCAACGGTTCTTCCGCGAGTATCTATCTGGTCATTGCCCAAACTGATGCAAGTCTGGGACATAAGGGTATCTCCGTCTTTATTGTAGAAAAGGGTTGGGAAGGATTTGACATTGGAAAGAAGGAAGATAAGCTAGGCATCCGGGGTTCTGACACCCATTCCCTGATGTTCACTGATGTGAAGGTGCCGGTGGAGAACAGAATCGCCGAGGAAGGCTTCGGGTTTACCTTTGCAATGGAAACATTGAATGGTGGAAGAATAGGAATCGCGGCTCAAGCGCTGGGAATCGCCGCAGGAGCATATGAATTGGCTTTGGCCTATTCCAAAGAGCGAAAGTCCTTCGGCAAGCCTATAAGTCAGCACCAAGCTATCCAGTTTAAACTTGCGGATATGGCGACCCAGATTGAAGCAGCAAGACTTTTGGTGTACAAAGCTGCCTGGCTCAAAGATCAAAAAGAAGATTATGCACATGCATCAGCCATGGCAAAGTTATACGCTTCAGAGGTAGCGATGAATGTAACTATTGAGGCGGTTCAGGTCCATGGAGGATATGGCTATGTGAAAGAATATCATGTTGAGCGATTAATGCGCGACGCAAAAATCACCCAGATTTATGAAGGAACTTCAGAAATTCAGCGAATTGTAATTTCAAGAAGAATTCTCAAATAACCCTGGACAAGCTTTTTCAAAGAGGATAATTACAACTAATTATATCTTTTTTTATTTTTTTGCCCTCATTTATAGAATATTCCTGTTCTTCCGTTGGAAAAGTTATATTTTTACATTCCTACTTTTACTTATAAGTCCATGGATTATTACAACAAAGTCATTGAATCAGTACATGTTCGGTTTTTGAAAGGCAATAATTTCAAAATTGAAAAGCCTGTGACTGTGATGAATTATGTGGAAAGTGAGAATACCCTGATTCTGCTGCATCATGGTACGCTAAAAATGGGCGAAGATCAGGAGCTCGTAAATGAAAGCGAGGTTCTATTTATCCCAAAGGGGCAAAAGACTCAACTCACCTTCGGTTCAGGAACCAAAAAGAATGAGCTGGACATGGAGCAGTTTGGAGATACCAAACGAAAATACCTTCAAAGTCTCAGCTTTAAAGAAATCAAGACCACCGAAGAAGACTGCATTTCCCTGATCCAATTTGAATCCAAAGTCTTTGATGTGGTGAATTTTTTCAATTCCCTGGATATTCCACCGTTTATTATCCGGTTTAACGATCGGGTAGCCACTCTGATAGAGGATATCATCAAAGAAATAGAAGTAAACAGCGTCGGAAAAGAACGCTCACTTAAAGCCCAAACGGAGGTTTTGGTGATAGAGCTTTTGCGTCATATTTTGAAGAACAGACTTTTCACCGAGGAACTTTCGACCAACTCGACCTATTTCAAAGACCCTCGTTTGATTGATCTTTTTAATTGCATCAAAGCAAATATCGGTGGAGATCTTTCCAATAAAGTTTTGGCAAAAGTAGCCAATGTCTCTGAAGACTATGTGGGTCAATATTTTAAGATGTTGACCGGTATCAATCCTCAGGATTACATTGAATATCAGCGTATGGAAGCTGCGGTGGAATTGCTCCGTACCTCCAAAAAATCCATTCGGGACATCGGAAAAGAAGTCGGATACAAGGATACCGCTTACTTCTGTCGTCGGTTTAAGATGATGTATGGTGTGCCTGCAGGCAAAATGCGAAGGAGGGAATCCTTAATTAACAGTCAATGAGTGATTGTACCATCGCTTAAGATCTAAGACCTCGTACAAAAATCCGGGGTCTTTCTCAATAGAATTGCCCAAAACAACCAAATCTGCTCCAGCCATAAAAGCAGATTTTACTTTTTCGGAATTTGACAATCCTCCTCCCACGATTACCGGGGATTTTACTGCCTCTTTAACGGCCGAAATTATGGTTGCACTTACCGGAATGCTGGCTCCACTCCCGGCATCGAGGTAGAAGTAGCGCATACCGAGAAATTTGCCCGCCAAAGCTGTGGCTTTGACAAATTCAGCATCTTCATTAGAAAGAGGCATCGTCTGGCTTACTGAATGCACACTTAAAAGCTCTCCATTGTTAACTAAAATGTACCCGGTAGGCAAAACTTCCAAACCGGATTGTTTGACTTTTGCCGCTGCTTGAACTTGATGCGAAATAAGATATTCGGGATTTCTTCCCGATATCAGTGACATAAAGAGGATCGCGTCAGCTTGATCAGACAATTGAAGATAAGACCCGGGAAAAATGCAAATCGGGATATCTCCACTTACTTTTTGGAGTAATTGAATGGTCTTTTCAAAATTTGAAGAAGAAGGACTACTCCCCCCAACCAAAATTAAATCCAGGCCGGAATCCTTTACCCGATCAAATTGATCAAAGTCAGAATCCTTTTCAGGATCCACCAGCCAAGCGATTCCCTTTTGTTGAGTTTTTGAAAGATTTTTGAGAAGTCTACTGACTCTTTTCAATTTCTTTGTCTTCATCTGCGGGAACAAAAATCATGTTATAAATTTTGTCTTTCGCCAGGGCAAGACCCAAGATCAACAGGCGCTGTGTTAAATTGGGCCAAAAAGTTGACTGCTTGGAACTCATCAAACGGGTTCTGATATCCTCATTGAGCAGACCTTCTTTCTCTAAAACTTCCATCGCTCTGATGGTATCTATTTTCACACGCTTCTTTCGGGTCGATTTGACAATGCCGTATCCGATTACTACACCAACAGCCACCACTGCACCAAATTTCAACCAATCTTCGGAGTCCTTTTTGAGCAGTTCTATCTGCTTGGCGAGGGTTTGCTCTAATTCTTCAGACTTACTTTCAAGGTAATTGCTCATCGTCATTTTCGTTTTTGTTTCGCTTCATTTTAAAAATAAAATTGTTCAACAGCCCTTCGGTTTTTTTCTGTATCTGTAAAGAATCCTTCGTTTGAAATAACAGTATGACAACCATAAAGTAAATCATGGCCACAATTAAAAATCCCAGATAGGGGCTTTTGGTAACTTGACTCAAGAAGAAGGCCAAGGAAAGTGACAAAAACAAAAAAACAAGCAAAAGCAAACTTCCCATCAAAATCAACAAGATAATTCGGGACAATATTTCGACAAATTGCTTTTGAATTTCTTGCTTTACTAGTCCTACCCGAGTTTCAACGATCCCTTTCACAGTCTCGATGATGTGGCTTATTTTCAACATAACTTAAGCTTTTATCTAATGTTCTAATATACTGGAAAACTTAGGTCCAAAAAAATAAGACGGCTTCCCTTTACTCTGCTTCTTTGTAGAATTTAAACCTCAAAACCAACTCCAAAGCCATCAAAATAGCTTGATTGACTGGATATTGATTAGCCAAAGACTGATCCACATCTGCCAAACGGGTATAATAAGCTGCCGCAATAGGGATTTCCATGTTTAAGTTGATTCGTGAAGATGTCAGGGAAAAAGCTTCTTGTTTTTCCGCTTTCAGGATTTTGCAGGTGATGAGATCCTTTTGTCCATACTTGGTTTTGCGGGCAGATGCTCCAAAAAGTCTACAGATCAATCCTCTATTTGAATAATTACCACAATATCCTTTCGTAGGGTCATCCTTTTGCGAACGGTAAACGATGCAGTTGCCTAATTGGTCCTGAAGAGCGAGTTGATTGGCTATTTCTTCGGCTATTCCTTTTTCATAGAGATCAAATGCAAGTGGCAGAAATTCCAAGGGTGAGGCTGGAATTTCTGGATTTGCGCAACAAAATCCGCAACCGAATACACAACCCATCCCTGACTCAGCATGGAATTGCCGCGATTCATCTTCCAATGCCTGAAAGAGTTCTCGGACTGCCTCGGATTTTTCAAATAAATTCATTTATAAATCATTCAGAAAACAAAAGTAGTGGATGTTACTCCCATAAAACCCTTTGTCTCTTGCATTTTTTCTCATTGACTATCAGCTTCTTAAAAGTCAAAGCCCGGAAGACACCACCTTTTCAAGCTTAGAATCGTTTTTTTGAGGGAATAAAACGAATTAACATGAGCAATTTAGAAGACAACAAGGCCGAAGAACGGATCAAACGAGCTTTTAAAGAACGCGACTGGAGTGAAATCAGAAGCGAGGATTCTTGGGCTATTTTTAAAGTAATGTCAGAATTTGTGGAAGGCTACGAGAAGCTCGCGAAGATAGGGCCCTGTGTTTCAATTTTCGGGTCTGCTCGGACTCCACGCGACCATGAATATTACATGATGGCAGAAGAAATCGCTGCAAAGCTGGTCCGACACGGGTATGGCGTAATCACCGGAGGTGGACCGGGAATTATGGAGGCCGGTAACAAAGGGGCTTACTCTGAAGGTGGCAAATCTGTGGGATTGAACATTGTCCTGCCTTTTGAACAATTCAACAACATCTACATCGATCGGGACAAACTTCTCACTTTCGATTACTTTTTTGTGCGAAAGGTTATGTTTATGCGCTATGCTCAGGGATTTGTAGTGCTTCCGGGTGGTTTCGGAACATTGGATGAACTTTTCGAAGCGTTTACCTTGATCCAAACCAATAAAATCGGGCGCTTCCCGATTGTACTTGTGGGTAAATCCTTCTGGGAAGGATTGATAGATTGGATAAAAAAAACCCTACTCGCAAAAAATAATTTCATCAAAGAGGAAGATCTTGACTTATTCTCAGTGGTGGATAATGCTACCGACGCGGTCAAAGTGATTGACGAGTTTTACAGCAAATATTTATTGAGTCCAAACTTTTGATTAAGCGGCGGAACTCAACATGTAGAGGCTGTCTCAAATGGCCTGATTTGTGTCAGCCTGAGCACCTGACCAACGAGAGTTGGGCAGTACGAAGGCCAGTAGAAGCGAATACAGACGCATTTCTACTTCGCTACCGATGATGTAAGGTATTTTGGCAGCTGAATGTGTGTCATTCCGAGCAGAGTCGAGGACCTTTCGACTCTGCTCAAGGTGACAAACTGCAGGTATGAGACAGCCCCTTGTTCCTGAACTTAGCTGTTGTCAACCTACTTTAAGCCTCAATTCTCCTTGCCTTTTCACAACCTTAAGCTCAAAATACTGGTTGATGAAAGCCTTACAGTGGTTTTCTGCCCACTCTGCCCTGGATTCGGTATCGTAAAGCAGGGTCATTCTAAGCATGGTTTTGACATATTGTTCATGCTGACCGAGCTCTCGGAGCCACGCGATAAAGCACGCTTCCCATTCTTCCTTAAACTTGTCAAAATGAGTCCGTCCATCAAAAAGTAGCTCAAGTTGATTGTCTCTGTTTTTAAACCGATAGATCCCGCAGAGCTGACGGTAAATCAACCTCACCCGATCAGAGGGGAATTGGAACGTATCCAAAATCTTGGCGTAAGTCTGATCCATCAATTGAAGTGGATTGTATAAATAAGTATAGGACCGCTTCAACTCATAGATCATCTGATCCAACAATTCTTCTTCCAAGACAAATTGGGCTTGTCTGAGAATATAATTTTTGTCAAGCGGGAAAAGTTTATCTATCATGCAGCTATCAAGGTTCTTGCAAAAGTACAGTTTATCTTTTTAATCTCGAAAGAAGTAAATAGAAAGTACAGGATCTATCCCAATCGGATTATGGAATTTTTATTTTCTTTTCAAGAATCTTGGAGGATTTTACATTCACCAATCCGCAGGCCGTCTTGCTTGATATGCTGACATTTGATCCAGCAGATCCACGGGGTCATCGGATATGATCAGCATTTCTTCCTGTTCCGGATACAGAAAGCCCTCATCCATGGCATGATTCAGGAATTCAATCAACTTATCAAAATACCCATTCACATTATATAATGCGAGCGGCTTTTGAATATAATAGAGTTGATTCAAGGTCATAATCTCAAAAAGTTCTTCCAGTGTTCCAATACCTCCCGGCATTGCGATAAATCCATCTCCCCGCTCCGCCATCAGCCACTTACGGTCACGCATCGTCTCTACAATTATCAACTCCGTGCAACCGGTGTGCGCCACTTCCCTATCCACCAGTTTTTGCGGAATAATCCCCAATACTTCCTTTCCTGCAGCCAGCATTTCATCTGCAATCACTCCCATCAAACCGACACGGCCAGCCCCGTAAACCAAGGAATGATCCCGCTTGATCATCTCCAGAACCAAGGCGCGAGCCCCTGCCTCGTAGACACTGTTAGTACCCTTTTTTGAGCCGCAGTAAATCGTGATTTTCTTCATGCCCCAAAATACAAGTTTTTGCTAATAAGGATAAGAAAGCCATTTCAATGAAGACAAGAAAAAACAGGATTACCCGAAATTCTGCCAGTAGATCAAGAAGAAACTTGGAATTGACGGGGTTCGTTTTATCGAACTTCAAACCTTAGTTCCCTTGACTATTGGCAAGAAAAACGATTTACAGCATAAAAAACGTTAGCTAAAGACCGAATAGACTCTGCCTTGGCTTTTTAAAAATCAATTTGAGCAGCTCTTCCCAAATTCTCTGAAACCTTTGCAGTACATTTCCATGTAGTTCCCAAAATTAATTGTGTATGAAAATCTGCTTTGCAACCAATAATTCCAAGAAAATTGAAGAAGTGAAAGCAGCCCTAGGGCCTGGCTTTGAAATCGTATCCCTTCAGGAAATTGGCTGTACTGAAGAACTTCCTGAAACCGGCGATACCCTGGATTACAATGCATTTGAAAAAGCCCGGTTTGTCAAAGACAATTTCGGTGTCGATTGCTTTGCCGATGACACCGGACTGGAAGTGGAAGCTTTGGGAGGGGAACCGGGTGTTTATTCGGGGAGATTTGCCGGTGAACCAAGAAGCGATGAGCGGAATATCGAATTGCTTTTGAAAAAAATGCAGGATAAAAGTAACCGAAAAGCCAAGTTCCGAACTGTGATTGCATTGATTTTGGATGGAAAGGAATATTCCTTTGAGGGAACAGCCAAAGGGGAGATTTTGGAAGAAAAAGTAGGTTTTGGTGGCTTTGGGTATGATCCAGTCTTCAGACCTGAAGGATTTACAAAGACTTTCGCAGAGTTGACTTTAGCAGAAAAGAATGAAATAAGTCATCGTGGAAAAGCTGTCAAGGCTTTGATTTCATTTCTAAGCAATAGAAAATTCTGAGATCAAGCTTAAATCCTTTAACTTTGGCGCCAATGAAAAAACCATTCATCGTCGGGATCACGGGAGGTTCTGCCTCTGGCAAAACATTATTTTTAGAGCGATTGCTCAGCAGTTTCGAAACCGATGAAGTCTGCCTCATCTCTCAAGACAACTATTATAAGCCCCGTCACCTGCAACCCATTGATGCGCAAGGTGTTCATAATTTTGACACGCCACATAGCATCGATTTCGAGCAGTATGCAGCAGACATTCGAAAAATCCAAGATGGGGAAACAGTTCTCCGAGAGGAATACACATTCAATAATGCTGCTAAGACGCCTAAAATATTGAGTTTTGCGTCTGCACCTGTGGTTGTGGTTGAGGGGATTTTCGTGCTTTACTATCCGGAATTAGCAGATCTTTTGGATTTAAAAATTTTTATTGATGCTAAAGATCACATCAAATTAAAACGTCGAATCATCCGGGACAAAATAGAGCGGGGCTATGATTTGGATGATGTACTGTATCGCTACGAGATGCATGTAATGCCAACTTATGAAAAATACATTAAGCCATTCAAAAACGAAGCAGATCTTATTGTGCCTAACAATTCCAGCTTTGACATGGCCTTGGATGTGATTCGAACTTACCTGCGGGCCAAATCGGGCAAATGATCCAAAAAAATTAAAGCAAAAGACGTGATTTTCAAATAATGTCTATATTTGCCTCGCAAGAAATAAAGCATCTCAATGATGACATACACTGAGATACTCTTAATCAATGCGAGATTCCAGCCCGATTATCGGGACAGGTGTTGACTTTGAATAGCAGAACATAAACAAGTGAAAAACAGGTTAATCCATAGCAATCTATTCCAGCAGCGATTCACGCTGTTGATGGCTTTGCTTTTTTGCCTGTTTATTTCCAGCGTGGAATATGTGCCTCAGAATAGCGAATCTTCCCAGACTGAGCAAGCCTCCAAAAATCAGGATCAGACTTTCATTAATGTTGCTGTTGACGCGGTAGTCCCTTTTGTGCTTCATGTAGCTGATACGGTATTGTATCTGATCTATCAGGTTTTCAGCTTTGAATTCGAGATCCCAAGTCTGCAGGCCGTCTCCGCATACTACCCAAATCAGTTGGTAGAAATTCTTTTTGAGCGGATCATATCTACCAAAGGCCCCTGAAATCCACCTTTTTCTGTCTGATAACCCCAGCTAAATCTATTTTGGTTTAGCATCCCCTTGTATTTCTTAATCAATTTAACTTTCCAATCCTTATGCAAAACAAAGGTATCATTGTGTTTTTGACAGTGATTGTTACAGTGCTCTGCCTGTACTATCTGTCCTTCACACTCGTATCGAATGGTGTCCAAAAGAAAGCTGAAGCTTTTGCTACGGACACTTCCGGCAATATTGACTTTGCCAAAAAAAGAGCCTACCTAGACTCCGTATGGAGAGAGCCAGTTTACAGTTTTCTGGGTGGTAGTTTCACTTATCAGGAAATCAAAGAAACCGAACTTGGTTTGGGTCTTGACCTCCAGGGAGGTATGCATGTCACTTTGGAGGTGTCTCCAGTGGAAATCGTCAAAGGACTTGCCGGAAATCCAAAGGATGAGGCCTTCAATAAATCTGTAGCGGAAGCCCGTGAAGAGGCAAAAACCTCAAATACAAGATATGTAGACCTCTTTTACGCGGCATTTCAACGAAATAATCCAGGTAAATCACTGAGCAGCATTTTTGCTACCGCTGCCAACAGAGGCCGAATCTCTTTGGAAACTACGGATTCTGCTATTCTTGATATCATCAATACCGAGGTTGAAAATGCCATCGGAAGATCATTCAACATTCTCAGAACCCGTATTGACCGATTCGGAACTTCTCAGCCAAACATCCAGCGAATTGCAGGTTCTGGCCGAATCCAAATCGAACTTCCGGGCGTTGACAATCAGGAGCGGGTAAGAAATATGCTTCAAGGCGTGGCAAAGCTTCAGTTCTGGGAAGTCTTGGAACTGAACGAATACGGAGGATCCATCGAAACGATCAATACCACTTGGGTTGCTGATCAGAAAGCAAGTCCAGCTTCAGTTGACACGACAGCGATGGAAGAACTTTCTGCGGAAGATTCACTCAAAAATGCCTTGGAGAAACAATTGGAACAACTGGACCCGGCAAAAAGCGCAACGAATGTCTCTCCTTTGATCAGCTTATTAAAAGGCAATGGTTTAGTATATGATGTTCGTGACACGATCACAATCAATAGAATCATTAAGAATGAGCGGTACAAATCATTTCTTCCAAGAGATCTGAAGCTCCTTTGGGGTGTAAAGCCCGTCAAAGCTGAGGATGGATCTGAATTGTTGGAACTTTATGCCATCAAGACCACGCGAGGAAGTGACCAAGCTCCTCTTGAAGGAGATGTGGTAACTGACGCAAGACAGACCTTGGATCAAACTTCCCGTCCGGCTGTATCCATGCAAATGAATGCGGATGGAGCAAGAAAATGGAGAAAACTGACAAGTGAGAATATCGGTAGAAGAATCGCTGTTGTATTAGATGACTATGTCTACACGGCTCCTGTGGTAAACGGAGAAATCCCCAACGGACAATCTGAAATCTCAGGTAACTTCAACATTCAAGAAGCTCAGGATTTAGCAAATATTCTAAAATCAGGATCCCTTCCTGCGCCTACTCAAATCGTGGAGGAAAGCATCATCGGCCCTACACTTGGTAAAGAAGCACAAAGTCAGGGTGTGTTCTCCATGATTGCCGGATTGGTACTTGTTGTGCTTTTCATGGTAGCCTATTACGCCAAAGGCGGTCTGGTAGCTATCGCGGCATTGGTATTCAACATCTTCTTTATTCTTGGAATCCTTGCTCAATTGGGTACTGCCCTGACATTGCCCGGTATTGCCGGTATTGTCTTGACCATCGGTATGTCGATTGATGCTAACGTCTTGATCTTCGAACGAATCAAAGAAGAACTAAGAAACGGTGTCGGCTTGATGGCCGCGATAAATGCGGGTTACAGCAAAGCTTTCTCTGCAATTCTTGACGGTAACGTGACCACATTCCTCACAGGTGCGATCTTATTTGCCCTAGGACAAGGACCGGTTAAAGGTTTCGCCATCGTATTGATGATCGGTATCGCATGTTCATTCTTTTCATCAGTATTCATCACCCGAGTGATTGTATCATGGATGACTTCTAAGGGAGACAAGAGCAATATCAACTTCACTGCACCATTTGCTAAAAACGCATTGAGTGGGCTGAATATCGACTTCATGGGCAAAAGAAAATTTGCTTACATCATTTCAACCTCAATCATTGTAATCGGACTTGGTATTGCAGCGGTCAACGGATTAAAATTCGGTGTTGACTTCACCGGAGGTCGCTCTTACATCGTTGCCTTTAATGAGGCTGTAGTGCCATCTGACTTGAAAGTGGGTCTTGACGGAGAATTTGACGGTTCGGTAGAAGTGAAAACTTACGGTTCAACTAACACCCTTAAAGTCACCACGTCATACCTCATCAATGAGGATGATGATGCGTCCAACAGAGAAGTGGAGTCCAAAGTAAAAGAAGGAATCACTACAGTAACCGGATTTACTTTCGTAGATAACCCAGAGCAAATCGGTGCAGGGCAATTCTCCATCACCGGATCGTCCAAAGTAGGGGCTACCGTAGCGGATGACATCAAGGCTTCCTCAGCAGAAGCGATGATTGCGGCACTTATCGCCATCTTCCTTTACATTCTGTTGAGATTCCGTAAGTGGCAGTTCTCCCTAGCTTCAATTATCGCATTGGTTCACGATACCATGTTTGTGATTGCAGCTTTTGCGATTGCCAGTGCATTCGGAGCCACATTTGAGATTGATCAGGTATTCATTGCCGCCATGCTTACTGTAATTGGCTATTCCATCAATGATACCGTAATCGTGTTTGACCGTATTCGGGAAAACATTGAAAGCCGTGGGACTAACAAACTGGTAAAGGTATTCAACGATTCGATCAATCAGACATTAAGTAGAACCTTGATCACCTCCTTCACGACCTTGATTGTGGTGATTGTCTTGCTACTGTTCGGAGGTGAAGTATTGAGAGGTTTCTCGTTCGCATTGTTCGTTGGGATTGTAGTAGGTACGTATTCTTCTATCTACATTGCTACTCCTATCGTGGTGGATTTGATGAAACGAGAAATTGAAAATGAAGGCGCAGCAGCACCAAAAGATGCTAAAAAAGTTGCCTAAACTGTATAATTCATAACTATTCAAAGGAGCGGGAGTCATCTCGCTCCTTTTTTTTATCCTATCCCGGCAAAATGCATTATCTTTTGAAACTATTTATTTTTAATTCAACGCATATCAAACCAACCCAAAATGAAAATCAGTAAGAAGGATTTCGAGGAAATGCAGAAGAAGTACAAACAGGAAGTAGGACAGGGAAAACCCGGCAAAAACCCAAAAGGTGATGTCACCAAACAAACGGAATGGGTTTTCTTTGATCGGGATACACTTCAAAATCTACTGGATCAAGCTGACCAAGACGGAAAAACGGGCGGAATAAAATTCTACCTTACTGAGTACACCGAGGAATTAGCCAAAAAGTGGCATCCAACCGAACCGAATAGCTATAGCGGAGGGATCACACTTGTTCTTAAGGCAGCAAACCTCAAGGATGGCAAGCCTGTAGACGTGACCGACAGCGAAGTAGCCGGCGAAGAGTATGAGAATCGCGGGATAAAATGTCCACCTACTTGTCAATAATAGTTTATCACGAAAAATGCTTTCATTTTGGGATAGAGTAAATAATTGGTACTTCATCAGTATATCCTGTATTTTAATTCTGGCATTGCTTTTTTTCTTTTTTCTAGACAAAGAAAAAAAAGGAAAACCCGAATTTTACCTTCCATTTTGTTTGATAATTCTCACTGTATTTTATGAATATTTAGCTGCAGTAACTGTACATTTCAAAGAAGTCAACAAATGGCTTTATCAGGTTTTCAATTACACATACGAAAACAATTACAACCTCTGGGTCTATAACTTCTTTGGTGCGCACCTTACCTCACTGCTCTTTTTAGCGCTGATCTATCAATACTTATTCAGTCCCCTCAAAAAGAGAATTGTAAAGGGTTTGTCTCTATTGTTTATTATCTCATATGTGGTATTTCAGGTATTGGGAATTGAATCGATATTTGAGCAACAAGCATACTCTATTTTGGTGGGAGATTCTGCTGTAATCATTGTTTGTGGATTTTATTTCATGGAGCTGATCTCCCATCCTGAATATTCGGAAATCAATCCAATAAAAGCCTTTTCGTTTTGGCAGGTAACTGCAATTTTATTTAACGACACCCTTAAATTTTTACTTGAAATTTCCTTTAATTATATTATTAGCGTTAGCATGAATCTAATGGCATCTTTATACATAATTTCCATGCTGACATGGTTAATGGTATTGTGTTCTTTTTTAGTCCCTATTATCCTAAACACCCGTTTTTTCGCCCCAAAAGAATTGTCATATGAGTGAGCAGGAAAGCCAAATCGCTTTGATTTTTTTTGGAGGAGCTTTTCTCGCCATACTGATGTCTACATTCATTGTTTCGATGGTAGTACTTCATAGGCAGCGGCAGGTACAGAATCGACAGAAACTGGATCATCTCAAAACCGAATATGAAAAAACCATTCTGAATATTGAGAATGAAATCCAACAGGAAACACTCACCCATATCGGACGAGAACTGCATGACAATATTGGCCAACTGTTATCATTGGCCAAACTGAACCTCAATTCCACCAAACCCGAAAAACAAGCCGAAGGCAAAACGTACATCAATCAAATCATAAAAGAAGTAAGATCGCTGTCTAAAACTTTAAATTTAGATTGGGTAGAATCAGTCACATTGGAAGATTTTATTCAACAACAATTAGATAAAATTCAGGGTACCGGATTCTGTCAAACTTCTCTCGACTCAGATTTTTCGTTCCAGGAATTAAAAAAAGATCAAAAACTGGTACTTATCCGAGTCATTCAGGAGTGTCTTAACAATGCAATAAAACATGCACAGCCTGATCATTTAACGATTCAAATGGCTAAAAACGGCGCTTTCAGAGAAATCAACATCATAGACGATGGACTTGGGTTTGACACCAATCAAAAATCAGAGGGAAGTGGAATGTTTAATCTTACCAAACGAATGGAAACTATCGGAGGAACATTTAAACTGACATCTACAGTCGGAAAAGGCACACGCATCACTTTGTTGTTGCCTTTATGAATTAAGTGTTTTACTTTCCGTAGTCTTTAGTAAATCTCCCTCAGCTAACAAACCTAATCACCTTCCTACAAAATGATCCGAATCGCACTAGCCGATGACCATAAATTATTTGCCAAAGGACTGGAGGGACTCATAGAGGAGCACGAGGGATTTTTGGTCACGGGCTTATTTCCCAATGGAAAAGAGCTGCTTGAATTTTTGGACAAGGAAGAAGTCGATCTCGTGCTGACAGACCTCAATATGCCTATCGTCGATGGATTCGGAGTGCTCCGCCACTGCAAAAAACACCATCCGGAACTGAAGGTGGTCGTATTATCCATGTACGATGAAGAAAAGATTTTTAAAGAATGTATGCAATTGGGCGCTGATGCCTTTATCCTGAAAGATGCCGATCCTGATGAACTGATCTTTACCATCATTGAAGTGTATGAAGGACGATATCTTGTAGACTTCAACCGAGTCATCCAACAAGCGAATCTGACACCTTTTTTTGATGCATTCCGTGAGCGATATCGACTTTCGAGACGGGAAACTCAGATCCTGAAAATGATCAGTGATGGAATGCTCAATCGGGAAATTGCCGAAGAACTAAGTCTGAGTGTTCAAACCATCGAGACACACCGAAAAAACATCCATCAAAAACTTCAAGTCACTTCACGCGTCGAGTTGATCAAAAAAATCAACGAAATGCATCTATAAGCTCTATTATGAATAAGCCCATTCGCACCGCTTTAGTCGGCTATGGCTCTGTAGCCGAAAAAATGCATGCTCCCTTGATTTCAGTGTGTCCTGACTTGGATTTGGTGGGAGTGGTGGAGCGAAATAGTACAAAATGTGGGGAGAAATTCCCCAATGTGAGGACGTTCAAAAGCCTGGAGGAATTGCTTGACGCTGACTTTGCAGACTTGATCTGTATCACTACGCCCAATGAGTTTCACTATCCCATGGCCAAGCAATGTCTGCTCGCCGGAAAGCACGTCGTAGTGGACAAACCCGTCACGATCTATTCCCATGAAGCAGAAGAACTGGAGAAAATCGCCAAAGAAAGAAATCTGATTTGCAGTGTCTTTCATAACCGACGCTACGACGGGGATTTCCGCACCCTGCAAAAACTTGTCGCTGAAAATACACTCGGAGATTTAGTCTATTTGGAGTCGCATTTTGACCGATTCAGGCCACAGGTTTCTGAAAACTGGCGTGAAAAGGCCGTACCCGGAAACGGCATTACCTTCGATCTGGGTTCACATCTGATAGACCAAGTCGTTTTGCTTTTTGGAAAGCCGGACTCCATCTTCGCAGACATCCAAAAACAGCGAAAAAACGCCATTGCAGACGATTATTTCGATATTTCACTTTTCTATCCAGCTTTCAAAGCCCGGGCGACAGCAGGTGTTTTGGTCAATGTCCCGACGCCGAAATTTTTACTTTTAGGGGAAAAGGGAAGTTTTCAAAAGTTCTTTTTAGACGTGCAGGAGCAAGCCTTCAAAGATGGGAAGAAGCCCGAAGGAGTCAATTGGGGAGTAGATCCTGAGGATCGCTGGGGAAAACTCTTTTTCGAAAATGAGACAGTTGCCCTTCCAACTTTGCCCGGAGACTACCGGATTTTTTATCAAAATGTTGCGGATGCAATTTTGAAAGACACGCTCCTTCAAGTGACTTTGCCTCAGACTATATCCGTGCTGAAAATCATTGAGGCTGCATTCACAAGTGCAAGAGAAGGAAGGAAAATCTCGAGTGTCGAGGGAGGTTGGTAACTATCTTGGCTTGGACTTTGTCTAGTTCAAATTGTTCAACCAACCTTATACCGTATGAAAAAGCTTTTCTTTCTTTCGATTTTCTTAATGGGTTTGATACATGTAGCTCAGGCCCAAGTGAGTGCGGGTATCAACTTTCAAAATACCCGAACCTTTATTACCATAGGCACCGACCCGGATAAGGAATTTTTCGGCGAAGCGCGCTTGGGTTTGGGACGGGCAATCGGACTTGAGTTGATGGGGGCCTATAATTTTGTCAAAAAATCCGACGTCAATGCCTACGTGGGTGTCGGAATTGGTCTTTTTGATCATTATTACCATCGAAGAGACCGATATTACAATGGTACCTACTTGGTAATTCCTTTTGGCGTTTTGATTAAACCTCTGGACAATAAAAACTTCGGGTTTTTGATCGAGGCCGCACCGGTATTCTATGATGAATATGGCAGCTACCTGCGGGGTGGCGTAGGAGTCAAATATACGTTTAGGTAAGAATGGAAGACAGAAGACGGGAGACCGATGCTTCGACTCCGCTCAGCACAAGTGACGGAAGAAGCGGGATTTCATTTTGATTTCACCTCGACTTCCTACCCTCCCTAGAATAAATCATAATTCGGTGGCCGAGCTGCCTGTCCGACGTGGCGGAAAGTCGAGGTCATTTGTCAAAAACAAATGTAAAAAGCCTCCGAACGACAAATTCAGAGGCTTTTTCATTTATAAGAAAATCGTGAACCCAAAGCGTGGATTGATAAGAAATCCAGCTCGGAATTCATATTGGTTGTGATCTGAATCCAGAGAAAATTGAGTTCGTTCATACTGAATAAGATTCGTTTGTATATGAACTCCCAGCTTAGAACTGATTAAGTACTGAAGTCCCAAAATGCCTTGAGCGGATACCGTCTTTCGATATTGGCTCGCTTCCTCACCTGCAGGTTCATTAAAAACAACTCGATTTTTCACCCATGAGAACTCCGATCCCACCTCTGAAAAGAAAGAAAGGCTTTCATTTATTGGCATATACTTACGGATAAAGACACCTGCTCCATAAGTAAACTGATTACTTTTTTTGAATTGATAGGGTATGTTTTGATCGAAATCTTTGTTTCTATTCAAAGTATTTCCCAATAGTCCTGATACTCCTATTGCAAGATTATCCGACACAAAATAGCCCGCTTTAGGATGAAGGGAAAAACCAGAGACTGGATTTGACTTTTCATCCGTATTCGGGAAATAGCTTCTACTTCTTTCAAATCCTGCACTTCCTTCCATTATCCAGGATCCCTTTTGCATTTGAGCTTTTGATTCTATGGACCAAAAGCCAACAGCCAGTATAAGTACTAATAGCTTTCTCATTTCTTATTCAGGAAAAAGTGAGCTCCGATATAAAATGACTGACTATTGAGATTCAGATTAAACGAATTGGTATTCTGATCAGCAAAAGTAGATCCCACTTCATTTCTATTTACTGAGTGTGAAAAAGAAAGCGGATTCATGGATAAATCAACACTCATCCAATTGGTTGGGAAAAATGCCAAGCCCAAAGTGCCTCTCAAATTAAACGCATTCGTACTTCGCTCTGAATTTTGATTCGGGAAGGAAGCAAAAGTCTGTTCGGTTTTTCCGAAACTGTAGCCTAATTCTGCCTGACCATAAAAAGCCACCCATTCCTTTACAGGAAAATACCTTCTTACAAAGGGTCCAAAACCAAATCGATTGAGACCATTTGTAAATTCCTGCCCGTTTATTGTATTTTCAGTCGAAAATGAAAAAATATCTAACACCAATCCAACGACTGTTCGGTCAGAGACAAATACACCAAGGTGGGACTGTTCGTAAAACTGATGGTTTTACTGGTCTGGCCCATCACTCCTATTGGATCTTCTGAAGTAGTTTTCGAAGTCGAATAATTTAGTGTCCCTCCCAGAATCTTATTTCCCTTTTGAAGTTGGGCAAAGCCGCTAAAAGACAACAGTAAAAGTGGTAAAATTAATAAAAGTCGGTGTTTCATATTAGAGCGAGTTAGTTGAAGAATAAGGGAATCAACGAGGGTTGTATTTATTAGTTTTGAAATTCAAAGATTTTCTTAAATAAGGAAGGGATTATTAAATCAAGCTTCCTTTTTTACATAAGTGAATCAGATGAAAGCCAAAAACTCGGTTTATCAGGATTTTAGACTTACCAAGAAATCGGTTCAAATCAATTTGTTTCCTTATTTTTGCGGCCTATGGCAAAGACAGAAACTCCGGGCGAAAACGCTCAATTGAAAGATATTATTTCCCATGCCAAAGAGTATGGTTTTGTGTACCCAAGCTCTGAAATCTACGATGGCCTGCAGGCAGTCTATGACTACGGAGCTTATGGGGTAGAATTGAAAAACAACCTGAAGCGCCTTTGGTGGGAATCCATGACTCGCGTGCAGGACAATATCGTCGGAATTGATGCCTCTATTTTTATGCACCCGACGACTTGGAAGGCTTCCGGCCACGTGGATTCTTTCAACGATCCCATGATCGACAACAAGGACAGCAAAAAGCGCTACCGTGCCGATGTGCTGGTAGAAGAACATGCCGCCAAACTCGAAAAAGAAGGTGAAGCCGAAAGAGGTAAGTCGCTCACTGCAGCCTTAGCTCGATTGCTGGAAGCTGAGGACCTCGACGGCGTACGCGACCTCATCACCAACGAAGGCATCAAATGCCCAATCAGCGGCACGTCCAACTGGACCGATGTGCGTCAGTTCAACCTGATGTTTTCCACACAGGTAGGATCTGTAGCAGAGGATTCCTCCACCATATACCTACGTCCGGAGACCGCGCAGGGCATTTTTGTCAATTTCCTGAATGTGCAGAAGACTGCACGAATGAAGGTTCCTTTTGGAATTGCGCAAATTGGTAAAGCCTTCCGAAATGAAATTGTAGCTCGTCAGTTCATCTTCAGAATGCGTGAATTTGAACAAATGGAAATGCAATTTTTCATTCGCCCTGGCACCGAAATGGACTGGTACGCTTACTGGGCTGAGACACGGATGAAGTGGCATTTGGCTTTGGGAACACCTGCGGAAAAGCTCAAAAAACACGATCACGAAAAACTCGCCCATTATGCCAATGCAGCGATGGACATCGAATTTGAATTTCCATTTGGCTTCAAAGAAGTAGAAGGTATCCACTCCCGAACTGACTTTGACTTGAAATCCCATCAGGAATATTCCAAGAAAAAGCAGCAGTACTTCGATCCGGAGATCAATCAAAACTATATCCCGTATGTGATCGAAACCTCGATCGGGGCGGATCGACTGTTTTTGTTGACACTTTGCAATGCTTACACAGAGGAGACTTCGGAGGAAAAGAGCAGAACCTATCTAAAGTTCCATCCTGCCATTGCTCCGGTGAAGGCAGCCATTCTTCCGATTGTGAAGAAAGATGGACTTCCTGAAAAAGCCCAAGAGATCGTAGACCTACTGAAGTATGATTTCAACATCATTTATGAGGACTCCGGATCAATCGGAAAGCGCTACACCCGTCAAGACCTGATCGGAACGCCTTTCTGCATAGCGGTCGATCATCAGACTTTGGAAGACAATATGGTGACTATCCGTCACCGCGACACCACCGAACAGGAACGTGTGGCAATCTCCGACCTTCACGGTCGAATCGCCGAGGCGACGAGCTTTAGAAGGATATTTGAAAAGCTCTGATTTCGGAACAACGATTTTGGATTAAAAAAGCCATCAGATTGATTTCTGGTGGCTTTTTTTTATAAACTTAAAAATAGGCAATTCCATAATAGGGACAACTTTGACATTTTGATATGGAGAATCCAATTTTAGCAACCTTGTAAAGAACATTTTTCAACACTTCATTCACTCATTTTGGCTGTTCCTCCCAAACCTCAATCAGTCAATAATGATTGAAGCTAGATTCATGTAAATATTTTGACATCATACATCAAAAATTTCATGAAATGTCCATGATCCCGTAGGTACGGGATCACACACTGGGATGATTATCCAAAATGCGAGATTCCCTGTCCGAATACAGGCGGGCATGAGGCCGCTAAAAAACAAATTATAAACAGATGAAAACTACACTGACAATTATTGCACTCGTCTTTTTGACATCTTTTTCCGCATTTTCCCAAATGGAAAACTTAACGGCCAGAAACGGATCCGATTCTTCTTCGATAGTTCCATTTCGAGATATGGAATTACCTTCCTTTGTTGGTGGGCAAGAAGCCTTTATTTCATATATTAAAATGGGTATTGAATATCCCAAGCTACCATTTAAGCAGGGAGTAGAAGGTACAGTATTGGTAAATTTCAGAATTTCCAAACATGGCAAAATCCTCAATCCTTATGTATCTAAAAGTGTTCACCCCGATTTGGATGAAAGAGCACTGGAATTAGTCAAAAACATGCCTGATTGGATTCCTGCCAGTCAAAATGGAAATCCAAGAGAAGTTGGTTATCAGATTCCTATCCGATTTGCTCTTAGAGACTAAAATTTTTAAAAAGTATTTTTGATTTTAAAGGACTGCCGCTTTAATTAGGGCAGTCTTTTAAATTTAACTGGCTTTTTGTTAATTACCCGGATTGATTTCAAAAAACATAAACACTTGCTCTAGATTTTTATTTAATAGCGCATGAAAGTAAAATTTCTATCTTTAATCAAATGATTCAGGACAAGCAAAGCTCAGTTAAAATTTACTTTTTTCTCTTAAGCTTTTTTTTGATTGGCAATGCTTTTTCCCAACAGGGAACTTGGGCAAAAGACTCCTTATCTTTTTATGAAAAGATATTTTGGAATCAAGTTGGCATTAAGGACACGGCAGCGGCTATCAAAACAATCAATTATATTCAGGAAAAAGGAGCTGAAGACTTAGACGCTAAAATTTTTGATTTCTTTTCTGCCACTATGGCGAGAGAGAAGGAAATTGTTATTTCTAATGTTTTAGGAGAATTATTAAGTGCTCAAGGAACATTAGAATTCTTCAGAGGGGATATTATGGCTTCTAAGGCAGCCTTCAAAAAAGCAAAATTAATCTATTCGAAGGCCAAGTTGCTGAATCAAGTAGCGGGGATGGCCATGAATATTGGTGTAATGCACGAAAAAGGAGGATATTATGATTCTGCTATCCTAAATTATCAAGAGGCCTTACCGATATTTGAACTGCAGAAAGATATTTCTTCACTTGCAAGTGTCAATGAAAATATTGCTTTGGCGTATTTGAACCAATCCCAATACCCAAAAGCATTAACCCATATCTCAAAGTCCGACTCATTGTTGAGTACATACCTCGACTCAATTAATAACCGTTGGATAGGTTTTTACTTCAATAAATATCTAATTCTAAAAGAATTGAATAGGCAGGATGAGGGGTTCGAAGTTTTGCTTAAGGCCCTCCGAATTGCAGAACACAATAAAAATCAAAGTGCAATAGCTAAAGTCCATTATAAATTATCAGATGTTTTCGATTACAAAGGAGATAGTCAAAAACAATATAGCTCCTTATTGAAAGCCAAGTCTTATTTTAAAAACACTCAAAATCTTCTGGATATTGCCAATGTTAATTCGTCTCTACTGAATTATCATTTTTCCTCAGGAGATTTGGACTCGGCGTCATTATACGCACAAAAATGTCTTGAATTTTTTGAGCCTTATGGTTTTCAGGAAGAGACTGGTATCACCTATGGGATGTTAGGTAATGTAGCGTTCAAAAAAAACAACTACACTGATGCTGTTATTTACTTTGAGAAGGCCTTAGCCCGATTTGCTGATCAAAAATCTCAAAATTATGCCGGCTACCTCTTTAATATAGGCTATGCTTACACCAAAACCGGAGATTACAAATCTGCACTCGACTATTTAGAAAAATCCCTTGCTATAAGAAAAGAACTAAAAGGCTATAGTGACCTCCAAGAATCTTATCAGGGCCTGGCAGAGACGTATCAGAAAAAAGGAGATTATAAAAATGCTTATGATTACTTGTCCCTGTATCAAGTTTACAAGGATTCTGCTTTCAATGAAACTAAAAACAAGCAGCTAACCGAGTTGGAAACCCAATACGAAACGGAGAAAAAAGATAAAGCAATTGCAGACTTAGAACAAGAAAAGGAGCTGCAAAACCTAAGGGCAGACAAGCAACAGGCGCAGATTTACCTAAGCATTGGCGGATTGGTCATCCTCTTGGGAGTGGCTGGATTATTTTTCAGACAGGCTACACTTCGTAAGAAGTATAATATGGAACTGGAATTCAAAAACGGAGAAATCGCCAAACAAAATGCCGAACGGGAATTATTACTCAAAGAAATCCATCACCGGGTAAAAAACAACCTCCAGATTATCTCCAGTCTATTGAGTATGCAAACCCGCGGCTTGAAAGATGATAAGATGAAGGATGCCATGAAAGAAAGCCAAAGCCGTGTCAAAACCATGGCCCTCATTCACGAAAAGCTCTACCAATACGAGAATCTGTCCAAAATCAACATGCAGGAGTACATTCAGCAGCTAAGTGAATTTCTGACACAAACCTATCGCTCTGACAAAGACATCAAAATCACCATCAACGCTGCAGATATCAACCTCGATATGGACACAGCCATTCCATTGGGACTGATTACCAACGAACTGCTGTCCAATTCCCTGAAATATGCCTTTGAGGATAGCGAGTCTGGAGAAATCATCATCAGCTTTTCCCAGCTTGAATCCGGAGCTTATAAACTATTGATCACGGATACAGGCAAAGGATTGGATGAAAATCTCGACATCGATGCCGCCAAATCTTTGGGTCTAAAACTGGTCAGGACCCTGACCCGGCAGATCAATGGGCAGCTCCGGATAGTCCATCACCCAGGAGCAACATTCGAAATCGACTTTAGCGAACAGAAATTAGCTGCATGATGAACACTGTCCCTTATTTTAGGTTAAAATTCCCGAAACTGGAATCCTAAATCAATTGAAGGGATATAAACAAGGAAGAGTTTGAGCCCATCACCACTCATAAATCTCCCAAAAAGTACTTGCAAAAGTTTAATAGAAAATCAAACAGAATTAATTAAACCCAAATTCCCTTGAGCAAATTAAAAATTCTGATTGTGGAAGACGAGTTGGTCATCGCAGAAGACCTAAAAGAAACCCTGGAGGAGCTAGGGTATGAGGTGTGTGGAATAGCCATCAGTAGCAGGGAAGCATTAGCTATGATCGATGAAAAATCCCCTGATCTCGCACTGCTCGATATTCAGATCAAGGGCGGTAAGGATGGCATTCAACTAGCTGCTGAGATCAACGAGAATTACCATTTGCCCTTCATCATGTTGACTTCTCATGCGGATATCCACACCATCAATCGAGCCAAAGAAGTCAATCCTTACGGGTATCTGGTCAAGCCTTTCAATGAAAAAGAAATATTGGCAGGCATTGAGTTGGCTATGGCCAACTTTGCCAAGGAACAGTCACGAAAAAAAGAGGAGGACTCGTCACACGATTTTGTCCTGAGTGACAGCTTATTTATCCGGACCAATGGGATGCTGGTCAAGCTCAAGCTTCAAGATATTATCTACCTCGAGGCGGATGCAAACTATACTCAGGTTTATGCCAAAGACAAAAAATTTGTGATAAGGTCTACCCTCAAGGACCTAGAAGGAAAGCTAGACCCTAATCGATTTGTGAGAATACATAAATCCTATTTGATCAACCTAGGGGAAATCGACAGCATCCAAGCGGAGTCTGTTTTCATTTCGGGAAAAGAAATTCCAATCAGTCGAAATCAATACAGCTGGCTTTTACAACAGATCAAAATGTTATAAAGTACAGATTGACATTTTTTTACCTTTCTTTCACAATCTATGGGAGTTACTCCCCAACTGAAGATTGTGGATCCTGATTATTAATAGATTCAATTGTTTAAAAAAATAAACCAATTGAATAATGAATTCTACAATCCTACCTATTGAAAGCATCTTTTTTGCATCTTTTTCTGGATTTCCCCTTACTGAAATCACCTTCATTCACTTCTTTCCGGGCTATCGTCTGAGTCGGAGGATAGCGTCTTTCTCGACTCTGAGAGTCTTTAAAGAAGTTCAATTCACGGGATCCAATCCCATCCAACCTTAGCTGCCTGACTTTTCATTTCAGGCACGTACAAAAATCATTGCCCCCCCAAATCCATCGAAATTCCAAAGCAGGTTTTTGACACTCATTCTTTAACCTGATTTATACAAGAGTAATCCCTATTCACATGCTAGAAAAGACCACAGAGCCACTCAAGATTATCATTCTTCAAGAGGAAATAGCAAAACTCGATTTCCTGAGAGATCTCTTCAATGCATCCGGATATACGCTGAAAAAGACTCATTTGACTGGCGAAGATGCGATGAAAATCTTGGACAAAAGTGCTTCTCAACTAGCGGTTTTGGATATCCGGATCATTGCTAATGGATCTGATCTGGAAATCGACTCGTTCTCTTCACCAAAAGTACGAAAGATTAAGAAAGCTCAAGATTCAATATTCAGCCTGGATTCAAGAATTGAAAAAAGCACCTACAAAAATAATCCAGAGCTACAGGCAGATCAAAATGTCTCAGCCAAAACCTCTTCATCCCAAAACTTAATGAAGCAAAAGGATACAACGCCTCCTTCCCATGGACTTGTGTTTAAGGAGAGCCTTTTTATCCGATCCAATAGCCTATTGGTAAAACTCAGGTTTGAGGACATCATCTATCTGGAAGCGGACGCAAATTATACCCAGGTATTTACCACTGATAAAAAATACATCATCCGATCATCGATGAAAGACCTGCAGGATAAACTGGACGACAAACGATTCGCACGAGTCCACAAATCCTTTTTGGTTAATCTTGAAAAAATTGAATCTATCCAAGCGGAGTCTATCCAAATCGAAGGTAAAGAGATCCCCATAGGAAGACCTCAGTACAGTTGGCTTCTTCGGCAGATCAAGGTCTTATGACCAAATAGATTGACATTTTTTTGCACTTCTTCGACAAGAAATGTGGGTTGCTCCCAAGTTCAAAATCTGCGCAGGGATTGAGAGTAAATTCAGTCAAATGAAATTCATCTGACTATGAAAAGTTCAATTAAAATTCTTCAATCCATTTTTCCGGCACCAATCAATGGTCTCTTCATCCTAAAAACGACCTATCCCTATCACGGATTGAAATAGCTTTTTTTTCAGAATACCCCAGTCTATCCTAACCCATCCTTTATTCCCAATCAACACTTTTCAACCATGCTTTTCGAATCAACATACTCTCCAAAAAATTCCCCTCATCAGTTGTTTGAACAGAAGGTAGCTGAATTTCCGGACCATACTGCTATTGTTTTTGGACAAAAATCTCTGACTTATATACAGGTCAATCAAAAAGCAAATCAGCTCGCCCAATACCTGAGATCCTGCGGAGTTTCTGCTGAATCACTAGTCGGCATTTGCATGGAAAGATGCCCAGAATTCATCATTTCCATCTTAGCCGTCTGGAAAGCTGGGGGAGCCTATATTCCCATTGATCCCAGTTATCCCTTAGACAGAATAAAGTTTATGATTGAAGATTCAGCCATTGGGATGATCATCACTCACTTAGAAGTTTATGAACATGGCAATTCTCCATTTGAAAACTTTTCAGGAAAGACTCTTATCTGGGAAGAGGTAATCGGGACGATTTCTACTTTTTCTTCTGATAATCTTGATCTATCTGTTAGTCTTTCTGACCTCGCATATGTCATTTATACTTCAGGGTCTACAGGAAAACCCAAGGGTGTTTTATTGGAGCACCGGGGCCTGGCTAATCTAATTCCTACACAAATCCAAAGGTTTGAAGTAACCCATTCCTCCCGAGTTCTTCAATTTGCCTCCATCAGTTTTGATACTTCCATCTGGGAAATACTTTTGCCCTTAGCATCTGGTGCCACCTTGGTCCTTGCTAGACCACAAAACCTGGTGTTAGATCAACCACTTTCTCAAACGCTTAAAGGATTTGGGATTACCCATTTTACCGCTCCCCCATCTGTACTCGCACTACTTGACCCCACTGGTTTTCCCGATCTTCAGGTAGTCGTATCAGGAGGTGAGGCTCTTAGAAAAGAAATAGCCCTGCGTTGGGCCTCCCATAAAAAACTTTTCAATGCCTATGGCCCCACTGAGGCAACTATTGAAGTCTCAACGGCCAGAATTTATTCATATACCAATCAAATCTATCTCGGAGAGCCGTTACCTTATACCCAATTCTACATTTTAGATCAAGAGGGGAAAGAACTACCTGCCGGCACCCTAGGCGAACTGCATATTGGCGGTGCGGGAGTCGCGAGAGGCTACCTGAATCGACCCGAGTTGACTGCCGAAAAATTTGTGGCAGACCCATTTAATCCTGGCGGAAAAATGTACCGATCCGGGGACCTCGTCTGTAGGACACCAGACGGAGAAATCGAGTATCTGGGAAGAATCGATGAGCAGGTAAAAATCCGCGGATTCCGGATCGAACTCGGAGAGATTGAAAGTGACAAAACTAAGGTCAGTACGGGAGCGGATTTCGTGGCACCGATCTCAGCTACCGAGAAAATATTGGTCAATCTTTGGGCAAAGCTACTCGGCCTTAACCCGGATTCCATCGGTACGCGCGACAACTTTTTTGCCCTGGGTGGAGATTCATTGCGTGCCGCACAGCTGTCGGGAAGGATTTCTCAGGAAACCCATACCGCTGTATCAGTGAAGGATATCTTCTCCAACCCGACGATCGCAGGGCTATCGGAACTGATTGCCAAGAGGGAAAGAACTGCCTTGTCGGTAATTGCCAAAGCACCTGTACAGGAAAGCTACCCCTTGGCCTCGGCACAGAAGCGGGTGTACCTGCACAGTCTGCAGCAGGGTGATGGTTCGGTGCTGTATAACATGCCTGCGGTTTATCAGGTGGATGGCAAAATCGACCATACACTTTTGACCGCTGCATTCCAACTGGTCGTTGACCGCTTCGATGCCTTCCGGACTTCCTTTGCCTTGGCCGGAGGGGAACTCCGGCAGCAGGTTGCTTCCGCTGTTACGGTCGATGTTCCGTTCCTGCAATCATCAGAATCAACCTTGGAGAAAAAACTTCAGGATTGGGGACAGCAGCCCTTTGATCTGCAAAAGGCTCCCCTGATCAGAATGGAACTCTGGCAGACCGAAAGCCGTCAGCTCATCCTGATCGACATCCACCACATCATCATGGACGGCATGTCCTATGGGCCGTTCTTTGAAGCATTGTCCAAGGCTTATGCAGGGGAGGATCTTACTGCCCCATCCCTCAGCTATATCGACTACGTCTGCTGGCAGCAGTCTGAAGCCCAACAGCTTCTCAGATCCAAACAGGCAGCATACTGGAATTCCATGTTTGCAGACGGGATTCCCGCTCTTGAACTTCCCACTGACTTCGGCGAAACGGCCGAGAGGACCTATCTTGGAGGAACTCAGTCATTCTTACTGGAAGGCCCCCTTTTCGAACAGGTAAAGCAGTTCTGCAAACAGACTGGCACTACCCCGTTCATGCTCTTATACTCTGCCTTCACCCTGCTGATCAGTAAATTCTCCCAGAAAGAAGACCTGGTAATTGCTACTACTTCCTCCGGAAGAAACCTGCCCGAGACAGAAGACATGGTAGGCATGTTTGTCAATACCCTTGCCATCCGTAATACCGTGGACAGTAGTCTGCCTTTTACTGGGTTTCTGGAGCGCACCAAACAGCTGTTGCTCGAATCATTTGAAAACGAAGCCTACCCTTATGACGAGCTCATTGCCGGACTCAGGGCACGGCAACTTGGTGACAAGGGGATAAATGTGATGTTCACTCTTTTAAAAGAAGATTATGAACATCAAACGATCAAAGGAGCAGCACTCCACCTTATCAAATCCGAAAAAGAAACACCTGCCATGTTCGACCTAACCTTCAGCGGGTTTGAAGCAAAGGATAATGTTGCTTTTGAGATCGAATATGCCATGGACCTGTTTAATGGGGAAACCATCGGTATGCTTGCTGAGCGTTTTGTAAATCTGCTCCGGCATGCGCTGAGCGCCCCTGAAAAGGCTGTTGCAAAACTTCCAATCCTTCTGGTACAGGAAGCAGAGCAGATCAGAAGCTGGAACGACACAAAAATGGAAGCCCCCCAATCGGCATTGGTCCATCAGCTCTTTGAGCAGAAAGCAGCTGAATTCCCCGACCATACCGCTCTTGTTTTTGAAAAAGAGGAGCTGACTTATGCGGAACTGAACAAAAAAGCCAATCAGTTGGCCCATTTTCTCAGGTCCTGCGGTATCGGTGCAGAGAGCAAAGTAGGCCTGTGCATGAACCGCTCATCCGAACTCATCATTTCCATTCTGGCAGTTTGGAAATCCGGAGGAGCCTATGTCCCTCTTGATCCGGATTATCCTCAAGAAAGACTGCAATTCATGGTAGAAGATTCTTCCATAAGTCATCTTCTTGCCCACCATGAAAGTGAAAAATCAATTGAGGCTGCCATCCAAAACTTTATGGGAGGGGTATTGATATGGGAAGAATTACCCGAGGAAATCCATACTTTTTCCTCTGAAAATTTGAATCTCCCTCTAAAAGACACTGACCTCTCTTATGTCATCTACACCTCTGGTTCTACCGGAAAACCAAAAGGTGTACTGCTTGAACATAAAGGTCTCAATAACCTCATTCCTGCTCAACTGGATCGATTTGAAATCACTTCAGCTTCTCGGTTCCTTCAGTTCGCCTCTATCAGTTTTGACACTTCTTTATGGGAAATTATTCTTTCCCTTTCCTCCGGTGCTTCTCTGGTGCTTGTCAAGCCTGAAAACCTGCTGCTTGATCAAAGTCTTTCAGAAACCTTGCGTAAATTTGAAATCACACATTTCACCGCCCCTCCTTCCGTTTTGGCCATTTTGAATCCTTCTGATTTTCCGGCATTGGAAGTTGTAGTTAGTGGCGGTGAAGCCCTAAGAAAGGAAATAGCTCAGAGATGGGCCAAACAAAAGAAATTATTCAATGCTTATGGGCCGACTGAAGCAACGATAGAAGTCTCTGCCTCTGAAATCAAATCCGACACAACCGCAGTTGCTATCGGTAAACCTTTGCCAAATACAAGTTTCTATGTTTTGGATAAGGAAGGGAATCAACTCCCAATCGGAATCCCCGGGGAGCTTCACATCGGTGGTGTGGGGGTAGCTAGAGGCTATCTGAACCGCCCGGAACTTACTGCTGAAAAATTCATCCCCGATCCCTTCGGCCCGGGACAACGGATGTATCGTACCGGTGATCTGGCTCGATGGCTTAATAACGGTGAAGTAGAATATCTGGGAAGAATCGATGAGCAGGTAAAAATCCGCGGATTCCGGATCGAACTCGGAGAGATTGAAAGTGCACTTCTTTGTTTTCCTGATCTGAA
>NZ_FMXE01000016.1:69843-104601 GCF_900103735.1 Algoriphagus alkaliphilus
AGAACTTCATTTTTGATGGAAGATGGAGACTTACGTCAGCGTGTTGAATCGGAGATAAAAGTCACTGTCCCCGTACGGGAATTAAAAGAGTCAGCGCTGCAAGAAAAACTTGGTGACTGGGGAAAAGTGCCTTTTGACCTGGGTGAGGCTCCCCTGATCCGGATGGAACTATGGCAGACCGAAAGCCGTCAGATCTTGGCAATCGATACCCATCATGTTATTATGGATGGAATGTCCTTATGGCCGTTTTCCCAGGCCCTTTCACAAGCCTATCAGGGTGTTGGTCCGAACATCTCGTCTGATAAGAACGCTCTCAGCTACATCGACTATGTCTGCTGGCAGCAGTCTGAAGCTCAGCAAGTCCTCAGAGCCAAACAGGCTGCGTTCTGGAATTCCATGTTTGCAGACGGAATTCCTGCGCTCGAACTTCCCACTGACTTCAGGGAACCTGCCGAAAGAAGCTTTCAGGGAGGAACTCACTCCTTCTTTCTGGATGGACCCCTTTTTGAACAGGTACAACAGTTCTGCAAACAGACAGGCATTACCCCGTTCATGCTCCTCTACTCCGCCTTTACCCTGCTGATCAGCAAATTCTCCCAGAAAGAAGACCTGGTCATCGCCACCACTTCTTCCGGCCGAAACCTGCCTGAGACAGAAGACATGGTCGGCATGTTTGTCAATACCCTGGCCATCCGCAATACCGTGGACAGCGGTCTTCCGTTCATCAGGTTTCTGGAGCGCACCAAACAGATGTTGCTTGAATCCTTTGAAAACGACGCCTTCCCTTATGACGAACTCATTTCCGGTCTCCGGGCAAGGCAGTTTGGTGATAATGCGGCACAGGTGATGTTCACTATGTTGAAAGAAGGAGAAGAACTCCTGGCTTTCGGCCAAAATAAACTGGAAATCCTCCGGTTCAGCGAAGAAACTCCGGCCAAATTCGACCTGACCTTCAGCGGGTCGGAAAACAGCACCAGCATCGGATTTGACATCGTCTATTCCGCCGAACTGTTCAGCAGGGAAAGTATCAGCATGCTCGCAGAACGTTTTGTAAACCTGCTCCGGCATGCGCTGAGCGCTCCCGAAAAGGCTGTCTCCAAACTCCCAATCCTTTTGGATCAGGAAGCGGAGAAGATTCAAAGCTGGAACAGCAACACCGTCGATGTCCCCAAATCCGCACTGGTCCATCAACTCTTTGAGCAGAAAGCGATTGAGTTCCCCGGCCATACCGCTCTTATTTTTGAAGAAGAGGAGCTCACTTATGAGGAGCTGAATAAAAAAGCCAACAGGCTGGCACATTGCCTCAGGGAGAGGGGGGTTCGAGCAGAAAGCAAAGTGGGCATCTGCCTGGAGCGTTCTTCGGAACTCATCATCTCTATTTTGGCCGTATGGAAATCGGGCGGAGCGTATGTGCCTTTGGATCCTTCGTATCCTACGGACAGGCTGGCGTTCATGATTGGGGATTCCGGTATGGAGCTTATCCTGACCCAGGAGTCCCTGTTGCCCCTGATGGAAAAGGTCTGTCTGAATACCGCTGTGGTTCCGGTAGCCAAAGAGGAGTTAGAACAAGTTTTAGCAGGATATGAGGATTCAAACCCTCTGTTGGAGAGCCAAGCGGATAACCTGGCCTATATCATTTACACTTCAGGGACTACGGGTAGACCAAAGGGAGCAATGATTGAGCACCGCAATGCTGTCAATCTGGCCTATGCACAGCACCAGACACTTACGGTTAAACCTACTGACAGGATCCTGCAATTTGCCTCAATCAGCTTTGATGCTTCCGCTTTTGAGATCCTTCTGGCACTGACAGCAGGGGCTGCACTGGTAATGGCAAGCAAGGAAAACCTTATGCCGGGAACTCCCCTGAAAGATGTCCTGAATCAAAACAGGGTAACTGTCGCCGTCTTAACTCCGGTGGCGTTGTACCATTTGGATACCGATCATATCCCTTCCCTGCGTAAAGTCCTGAGTGCCGGTGAAGTACTCCCTTTGACCACGGCACGGAAGTGGTCTCAGACCAAGATCCTCTTCAATGCCTACGGCCCCACAGAGATTACCGTATGTGCCACAATGAAACCTATAAACAAAGAGGACAAGCAGATCACCATCGGAAAACCCATTCCCAACTATAAGACCTATATCCTTGATTCACATGGAAACCAACTCCCTGTCGGAATCCCTGGAGAATTGTGTATCGGAGGAGCCGGTGTAGGAAGAGGCTATCTGAACAGGCCTGAGCTGACTGCCGAAAAGTTTGTTGTAGATCCCTTTAATCCAGGCGGTAAAATGTACCGCTCGGGGGATCTGGTACGATGGCTGTCCAACGGAGAGATCGAGTATCTGGGCAGGATTGACCAGCAAGTCAAAATCCGCGGCTTCCGCATTGAGCTGGGAGAGATCGAGAGCGCGCTTTTATCAGCAAGTGATATCCGGGAAGCAGCTGTTACAGTACGTCAGGACCATCTGGGAGAGAAGTATCTCTGTGGGTACTATGCAGCTGACGGGGAGAAGACGGTGGAAGAACTGAGGGGCTTTTTGGGTCAGACCCTTCCCGAGTTTATGATTCCGGCGCGTTTTGTGGCCTTGGAAAGACTGCCGATAGGGCCTACCGGAAAAATTGACCGGAAAGCCCTGCCTGATCCCGGTGACTCGGTCAGTACAGGTTCGGAGTTTGTGGCTCCTGCAACGGAACCGGAAAAATCCATTGCCCGTCTCTGGGCACAGCTACTCGGCCTTAACCCGGATTCCATCGGTACGCGCGACAACTTTTTTGCCCTGGGTGGAGATTCATTGCGTGCCGCACAGCTGTCGGGAAGGATTTCTCAGGAAACAGAGACCGCTGTATCAGTGAAGGATATCTTCTCCAACCCGACGATCGCAGGGCTATCGGAACTGATTGCCAAGAGGGAAAGAACTGCCTTGTCGGTAATTGCCAAAGCACCTGTACAGGAAAGCTACCCCTTGGCCTCGGCACAGAAGCGGGTGTACCTGCACAGTCTGCAGCAGGGTGAAGGTTCAGTGCTGTACAACATGCCTGCGGTATATGAGGTCGGGGGGAGATTAGATCTTGTACGTTTAAACAAGGCCTTTCAACAGGTAGTGGACCACTTCGCCGCGTTCAGAACTTCATTTTTGATGGAAGATGGAGACTTACGTCAGCGTGTTGAATCGGAGATAAAAGTCACTGTCCCCGTACGGGAATTAAAAGAGTCAGCACTGCAAGAAAAACTTGGTGACTGGGGAAAAGAGCCCTTTAATCTGAATAAGGCTCCCCTGATCCGGCTGGAGCTCTGGCAGACCGAAAGCCGTCAGTTCTTGGCAATCAATACCCATCATATAATTATGGATGGAATGTCTTATGGTCCCTTCTTTGACGCATTGTCAAAAGCCTATGCAGGGGAGGTTCTTACTGCTAAATCTGTCCAGTACATCGACTACGCTGTTTGGCAGACCTCCGCAGAACAGCAGGCTATAATTGCTCAGCAGGGCACCTATTGGCAGAGGATTTACGCCCAAGATGTTCCTGTACTGGAATTGCCCTATGACTTTCCTATGCCGGCCAACCGTACTTATGCAGGGGGTATGTTCCTTTTCGAACTCGAACCAAAAACAGTAGAAGGGATAAAGTATTTAGCAGCCCAAACAGGTACTACACCTTTCATGGTGCTCTACTCGGTTTTTGCCCTTTTGGTAGGTAAATATGCCGGGCAGACAGCAGTAGTGGTAGGCACGACTTCTTCGGGTCGAAACATACCCCAATTGGAAGACATGTTAGGCATGCTGGTCAATACGCTGGCAATCCGTACAGAATTACAGGGAAACTTGACGTTCAATGCGTATTTGGAGGCCAATAAGAAAGTACTATTGGAAAGCTTCGAGAATGACAGCTACCCCTATGAAGACCTGGTAACTGACCTGCGGCAAAATGGAAATTCCAAAATTCCAGTCCGCACGATGTTTACCATGATGCCGAAAGGTGCTGAAGAGATCTCTGTGGATAGTAATGTGCTATCGGCAGTAGATGTGGATGGGGTGGCATTATCCAAATTCGACCTGACCTTTAATGGGGTAGAAGGTGCCGAATCAATTGATTTCTTGATAACCTATCCTTCCGAACTTTTCCATTCTGATACAATCTCGCTGATGGCTGCACGCTTTGAACAGCTTTTGCAGCAGGCAGTTCAGAAACCGGATAGCCTTCTTCAGGAATTGAGTATCAGGGTAGAAAAAGAAAAAGAATTGGTCTCAGGTTGGAACGATACATATCGAGACTTCCCTACCAGCCAAACCTTATCAGAATTGTTTGAATCTACGGTTAGGCTTTACCCGGAGAACACTGCACTGGTTTACAAAGATTTGGAAATCAACTATGAAGAACTAGAGCGGAAAGCCAACCAACTGGCCTGTGTGCTGATTGACCAAGGCATAAAGACAGGTGATCTGGTTGGGCTTTTATTGACAAAATCCCCCGATTTGGTTGTCTCCATATTGGCAATATGGAAGGCAGGGGGTGCGTACGTACCGCTCGATCCTTCCTATCCGACAGATCGATTGCATTACATGCTCGAAGATGCGGGAGTGAGCTTGCTACTTACGCATGAAGTAGCACAGACTGCCGCAATAAAGGCATCTGAAGGTTTGCCTATCCTTATGTTTGTTTATGAAGATTTAGAGTCCGATTTATACAAGCCTTCGACCGACAAACTGCCATGTGCAGCTTCTCCCATTGACTTAGCTTATGTAATCTACACATCAGGCTCAACGGGCAAACCCAAAGGAGTGATGATTGAGCACCGGACAGCAGTCAACCTTGCATTTGCATTCAAGGAAAGTATGGGAACGATTGCTGAACCCAGGATCTTACAATTTGCTTCCATCAGTTTTGATGCATCGGTAACAGATCTTTTGATGGCCTTTGCAAACGGTGGGACACTTGTAATCGCCGACCGTGAAAACCTCATGCCCGGACCGGCACTTACCGAAACGCTGAACCGGTATCAGATATCCCATATCAAACTTACACCTACGGCACTGGGCTACTTATCTCCGGATGATTTACCGTACCTATACACTGTTTATGCCGGAGGTGAAGCATTAACCTTGGAATTAGCTCGGCGTTGGGCATCCAAAAAGAGACTGATCAATGCCTATGGCCCTACCGAAGCCACTGTCAATACCACCCTTCGCCATATTGAAGGTGATGAAAAGCGAGTTACCCTTGGTCGGCCTCTTGCCAATTATCAAATCCAAATTCTTGACCAATCAGGCAATGTTTTGCCAGTAGGGATGCCAGGTGAACTTTGTATTGGAGGAGATGGACTGGCACGTGGCTACCTCAACCGTCCTGAACTTACGGCTGAGAAGTTCATTTCAGATCCTATTAGGACAGGTGGGCGATTGTACCGTTCTGGAGACCTTGCCCGATGGCTGTCAAACGGGGAAATAGAGTTTTTGGGCAGGATTGATCATCAAGTCAAAATCCGGGGTTTCAGAATTGAATGTGGTGAAATTGAAAGTGCTTTGTTAGGAATTAATGGTGTTTCTGCAGCAGCAGTAGTCGCACGCACCGATGCAAAGGATGAGAAGTACTTGTGTGCCTATTTTGTAGCTAATGAGGAAAAGACCATAAATGAGCTGCGTGGTCTCCTTTCCCGAACTCTGCCTGAGTTCATGGTGCCGGCACGCTTTGTCCAACTGGATAAGCTTCCCCTAACTGGCAGTGGTAAAACAGACCGCAAGGCATTGCCTGCACCGGGAGAAGATTTTAAAACCGGAAAAGTTTTTATCGCTCCAAATACTCAGCAGGAGAAAATCATGATTGAGGTCTGGGCAGCAACATTGGGTATCAGACCTGATGTCATCAGTATGGAAGATGATTTTTTTGCCTTGGGTGGCAATTCTTTGAAAGCGGTTGTACTCATTGCAAAAATCCATCAACGTCTAGAAGTTCAGATTCCTGTACAAATGATTTTTCAAAATTCTACGCCTAAGTCTTTGATTGATCATTTTGAAAAAGTTGAATCAAATGATGATCAGTTTGATGCGCATTTGATTCCCTTACAACCTACAGGGTCTAAAACCCCACTATTTATTGTTCCCGGGATTGAGGGGAAATGCTATTATCTGATAGAACTGGCTAAGTCTCTAGGTGAAGATCAGCCTGTTTATGGATTTCAAAGTGTTGGTTTACTCCCAGGAGAACAACCTTTTGAAACTGTAGAAGAAATTGCGGCTTACAATATTGGGTTAATGAAAAAGGTACAAACCCAAGGGCCTTACCTGCTAGCAGGCCACTCTATGGGTGGTTGGATGGCCATGGAAATGGCAAATCAACTTCTCCGGCAAGGTGAAAAAGTAGCCTTCCTAGGATTATTGGATTCGTATAGCCCTAAAGTCCTTGCCGACCTGGGTGGCTTCCAAATTCATTCAAAAGAACGAGATATAAACGACTTGCTTATGCTTGTCGAACGGCTCGCAGAATTCTTTGCCACAAATTTGGATTACCATGAGCTGAAAGAAAAGCTTGACCAACTTGATCATCAAGGACGTCTTTCCCTGGTTCTTCAATGGACCGTTTCAAACGGATTGGTACCGAATGCATTTTCTCAGGAAGAACTATGGCAATGGGCAAGGCTGATTGGCACAAATAGTAGGATAAGTTTTAAACCAACGAAAACCGGCCAGATCACTCATCTTTTTAAGGCAGAAATAAACGGCAGAGAAAACCTAAATATCGCTGATTGTCTGGGTTGGTCTGCTACTTTGCCAAATCTGAAAATCCAGGAAACTCCGGGAAATCATATTAGCATGTTGCACCATCCACATTTAAACTCCTTAGCAAATGCAATCAAAGAATGCATTCAAAAAGCCGAAGTTAAACATGAACAGATAATAAAAAAGGATTCAATGGACGAGCAAAAAAGAGTATTGGAAATCCAAAACAGTAAATTCTAGATATAAACAATTATGTATGTCCGCTTTCTTGCCAGTAGCAAAATAAAATAAGGTTTGAAGTTCCAAAAAACGAGCTGTGGACTGTTGACAGTCGTCTGTGGACGATTATCCGCAACTTTATATAGCCTAATCTTTCTTACTGGCAGGATTGCGGATAATCAAATAAACAATTTTTAAAAACTCAATAGACTATTTCTATTATGAAAAAGAATCTATATCCGCACTCATTATTTGCACTCATATTCATTTTTTCATTTGATCATGCTATTGCCCAAAAATCCTCCTCTAGCATCAAGGGAAAAGTGATTGATTTTGACAATAAGCCCATCTTATTTGCCAATGTGGCGCTTTATGCAGCAGCGGATTCCAGCATAGCAAAGGTTGGGTTTACCTTAGATGATGGAAGCTTTATTTTGCCTGAGTTGGAGATCGGAAAATATTGGCTCAAAATCAGCTTTGTTGGGTTCAAATCCTACGTCAGCGACCCATTTGACTTGGCAAGAGACGCTGATCTTTCCTGGCTGGAAATAAAAATGGAACCCTCAGATAATGAGCTTGATGAGGTGGTGGTTGAAAGCCAGGTTCCGTTGTTGGAAATCAAAAAGGACCGCATTGTTTTTAATGTAGACCAAAGTATTAATTCATTAGGTATCAGTGCCTTGGAACTCCTTCGAAAGTCTCCCAATGTCTTCATTGACAATTCTGGAAACATCCGAATAATGGGAAGGAACAATGCCTTTGTAGCAGTAAATGGAAAAGTTTTACTCTTAACCGGTGGGGATCTAGATGCCTATCTTAGAACAATACAATCTGACCAAATTGAGGCTATCGAACTGATCACTGATCCAGGAGCTCAATATGACGCTATCGGAACTGCGGGCATACTCAACATCCGTCTGAAAAAAAATGCAGAATTAGGAGCCAACGGATCGTTTAATGCCGGGTATTCGATTGGCAACAAACCACGTTACAACACCTCTTTGTCAGGTAACTACCGAAATAAATTATTAAATCTCTATGGCTCATATGGATTTACCAGATTTCAAGACCCCTACATTGAGAAAGTTACTATCCAGCAAAGTGACCAGTTTGTAAATTTGGTTGGAACAGGAAACATTGACCGCAGAATCCATTCTTTGAAAGGTGGAGTCGATCTTAAATTGTCTCCAAACAGCTTTATCGGATTTTTAGCTCTGGGAAACTTTAGCGATGCATTATGGAACGTTTCCGACCGCGCCGATTTTGGTAGCCTCCCGGACCGCGTCATCGGCGGGAAGCTTTGGGCCGAAAGCAATACCATTATGGACAGAACAGACCTCTCTTTTAACCTCAATTACCGTTATGAAAACGAAAAAGGCACGGTCCTAAACATGGATGCTGATTATGCCTACTTTGAAAGTCTCAAAAACAATACCCAGCCAAACGAAATACGGGATCCTTCTGGGGAGACAATCATTTCCTCAGTGAATTTTTTTACGGATTCCCCTGTCATAATTGATATAAAATCCTTCAAACTTGACTTTGAGAGGCCTCTCGGGGACGGGATACTAGGTGCCGGATTTAAATTTTCAGGTGTTGGGTCAGACAATGTTTTCGATTTTTACCAAGAAGTGGAAGGTGAATTAATTCTAGACCCTACCAGATCCAATAAATTCTTTTTCCAGGAAAACATCAATGCAGCATATCTCTCTTACACCATCAATTTTTCTGAAAAGTTTAACCTAGCTACAGGTCTCAGGGCAGAACAAACTCGCTCAATCGGAGATCTCCAAAATGAGCAAGGAACTCAAAGTGAAGTAGTAAATCGGGATTACCTTGACTTTTTTCCTTCCCTTAACCTTGAATATGCCGCTAGCAAAATTCACAATCTGTCAATTAGTGCCAATCGAAGAATCAATCGACCTGCATACCAAAGACTAAACCCATTTCAGTTTTTACTTAACCAATTATTTTATGCTCAAGGCAATCCATTTTTGCTACCTGAATATGCAACGGCATTCTCACTTGGACACTCTTATAAAAACACATTAAGTTCCTCCTTCACCTATAGCCATGTAAAAAATCTCCTGACGGAATTATACCTTCCCGGCGAAGGTGATGTCAGCATTTACACTTATGTAAATCTGGATGATCAATACCAATATACCTTTAACCTCACAGCTCCTCTTACCCTAACTGAGTGGTGGGAATCAAATAGTTCACTTACAGCATTCTATATTAAAAACAAAGCTGAAATATCAGGTGTAAGCTTTGATGAAAATGCTACAGCTTTCACTTTTTCACTTCAAAATACTTTTACCCTGCCAAAATCGGTATATCTCGAATTAACAGGGTTTTACAACTCCCCAACCCTTTGGGGAGTCAATCAAAGGCTAGGGACAATCTGGACCATCGATGTGGGAGCGAGAAAATCCATATTGAAGGGCTTGGGCTCAATCTCCATGTCCGTCTCGGATATCTTTAAAACAAACGTTTGGCCTTCCACAAGTGATTCCCCAATAATTTATGTCAATGAGTTTCGGCAAGATGATACCAGAAGGCTCTTGGCTTCATTCACCTATAATTTTGGAAACCGAAAACTCAAGAGTTCAAGAAGGAGAGTAACCGGGTTGGAAGAAGAGAAAAGGAGGAGAAACTAATGAATCGGACAGCGACAATTGACTTATCTTCACAGCCTAAGAGCTTAATAGAGGAAATAGGGCTAACGATCAAGTTAGGTTGGCCGATCATTTTGAGCAATCTAACCCAAATCTCTTTGCCACTTATCGATGGGATAATGGTCGGTTCCATTCACAGCAATCAATTAGCCTCGGCTTCTTTAGTGATGAATATCATTTCCATCCCCATTCTTCTATGCCTGGGATTACCGATGGCCATATCCCCACTCGTTTCAGCAGCCTTAGGCAAATCAGAATATAAGTCCCCACTTGGAATTCTTGTAAACGGAATGTTTTTAGGTGGACTGTTTTCCCTTGTGTTTGCTTTGATTTTTCATTTTGGAAGTGGCATCGTGTTTCATTTGGGACAAGATGTGGAAGTAGCCAGGATCGCTGAGGACTATTTGGTCATCATGGGATGGAGGTTGATTCCGATGGCTTTGTTTTCAGCTGTCTCCAAATTTGTCCAGGGACTCGGAATCACCAAACTGGCAATGAAACTCAACTTTGTGACCATACCCATCAACATCCTTCTAAACTATATTTTGATTTTTGGGCATGTGGGGATGCCTGCGTTGGAGCTAGCAGGCGCTGGCTATGGCACTTTGATAACCCAACTGATCGCATTGTCGATATTCATCGTTATCATTTTTCGCTCGGATAAATTTGCAGATTATCGTAGCCACCTAAAAAGTGCTTTTCAAATCAGCCTACCTCAAATCCGGGAAATCCTCAAAATCGGAATCCCCATCGGAATTCAGCTATCCCTGGAAAGTGGTGCATTTGCATTTTCAGGTTTGATGGCGGGATGGCTAGGTTCCCAGCAGCAAGCTGCCCACCAAATTGGATTTTACATTTCATCGCTCACCTATGTGTTTTCGTTGGGAATATGTTCGGCAGGATCAATTCGTGTCGCTTTCTGTTTTGGGAAAAAAGATTGGGATTTAATCTTCTCTATCGGGAGATCCACCATTCTATTGGCACTATTCATTGGATTTTCTTTCTCATTAATCCTTCTATTGGGGTACAATTTCATCCCATCTATATTTACAAAGGATTTGGATGTGATTTACTTTGCTAAAGTCGTGCTGTTGATGGCTGCAATTTTTCAATTATCAGATGCCTTGCAGGCTACTTCGGTAGGGATTCTTCAGGGAATTCAAGACGTAAAAATCCCAACTTACCTGTCATTGATTGCCTATTGGGTGATTGGCATTCCGGCAGGTTATCTCTTTGCGTTCGTATTGGATTGGGGAATCGCCGGATTGTGGACAGGGCTTATTTTGGGTTTATCCTTTAATGCTATTCTTTTGACGATCCGGTTTTTTAGAAAAGTGGCTCAATCAAGAAAGGCAGGAAGTGACCTTAGTCTCATAAACGAATTGTGATGGTTTACCTGATTTATGCACAAATGCCTGAGCCCCTTTCGAGTAATGTTTTTGAGAATTATCTACTCCTATTACCACCAAAATTTCAGGAGAAAGTTTGCCAATTCAGACGATGGGAAGATTCACACAATTCCCTTATGGGAAAGATTCTTCTAAACGAAATGGCATCGCGACTTTTCAAAATACCGAATATCCTAACTCAGCTCACCTATTCCGACTATGGTAAACCCCAAATTAACGCCTCTCTATCGTTTAATATTTCTCATGCTGGAAATTTAGTCGTTTGTGCGATGAGTGAAGATCATCAAGTAGGATTAGATGTAGAGCAATTTTCTGAAATCGATTTTGAGTCCTATTTGGATTACATGTCCGAAAACGAGTGGGATCAAATACAAAAGGCCAAGAATCCAAATTGGGAATTTCTAAAATTCTGGACCCAAAAGGAAGCCGTCATCAAAGCCGACGGAAGAGGATTGTTTATTCCCATCAAAGATTTAAGAATTGACCAATTGACAGCAATTACAACAATTAAAAGGTGGTATTTACAGGAAATAAATCTTCATAAAGACTACGTTTGCCATCTAGCTACTGACCGAGTCCTTGAGGCTGACGAGGTAGTGTATCTAGACTTTTTCAATCTCAACAAATAAATTTTTATAACCCCCCATATCAAATACTTTCCTTCTATTTATCGACTTAATTCAACGAAGGATCCTAAGTCAAAAGAGTGGTTGAAAAAATCTTGACATGTTGGAAGCTTGCTAACCCAAGACTGATGATCAAAAAGCCACTAGATCACGCTTCTAGTGGCTTTTTTATTGCGCTCATTTTTTAGAAAACATGCCCAAATCCAAAGAAAACCTGTGCCCCTTCGGTACTTCGGGCATAATCCAGCCTCAGAATGGTGGACTGATTCCAAGCCAATCTCGCTCCGATCCCGGGAGCACCTTTTAACTGGTTGAATTCGATTTCCCTGATTCCGTCCCAGACGGTGCCAAAATCATAAAACGAGGTCAATCCCAAGGAGAAATGCTGGTTAAGAAAACTGAAGTCGGTAAACTTGGCCCTCATTTCCAAATTGACTAAGCCAACAGTTGGCGCTAAAAACCTTGCCTCCCGGAATCCCCGGATCGACCTAGCACCCCCCAACACCAAAATCCCTCCGGCTTCGGCCTGACTGGACAGATCCCACATTTCAATAAAATTGATCTTTCTGCCGAATATATGGCCAAAGGAAGCCGCCCCCGCAAAGGTCAGCTTTCCTTTCCCATTGTTCCATCGGTGAAAGGTGTGAAACACCTGTCCCTGAACCATAAACTTGTTGAAATCAAAATTTGACCCCAGCCAAGGCGCTGAATACTCATGGGAATATTGAAGAAAAATCCCCCGGGATGGGTCAGGCTCCAGATCTCTGGTATCATAAATCAAGGCTCCTGCCAGCATACTGGTAAATTGATGGTCAGATTCAAAACCAGCCAGATTGAACCGATCCCAGGTTCCATCCTCCTTTTGGAGACGGGCCAAAGTAGGATTCTGGATCGCCTGAACGGGTTCGCCCGATGCCAAAAAGGCCTCCTCGGCCACCTTCCCCGAAAAATCATCGAATGCCGTAAGAAGTGCCTCATAACCAAACATGATCCGGAGCTTGCCTCCCATTTCTACTCGCTCTCCCAATAGATTAAAGAGGGCTTCTCGCTGGGTAAATTGATTGTAGTGGGTATCGGTCAAATATCCACCACGCCCATCAGGAGTAGCTAGGCTAAGATTTCGTTCGTAGTCTCGGACTTTTGAAAATGGTGCGATCGGCCCCACATTTCCTGATCGCTTATCCTGAAATTGAAGACCTCTCAAGTATTGTCTGCCCACTCCCCAATATTGCGCATGAGGATCTTCCCAAACCACTGCATCGGCACGGAGTCTCCACTTGCTGTTGAAAATGTAAGGCATATCTAGATTGACGGCAGCTCTCATCCGCCCATTCTGAAAAATGAAAAACTCAGTGCTGAGATTGTATCGGTAAGGCGTATAGTAGAAAAAGGGGTCATCCTTTGTCTTGTTTTGAAAAAGTAAAATATTACCCCCCACTCCAAATCCCCGAATTGGGTCAAACTCAAACCGGGGCAATCCTGTGAGGAACAAGCCTTCTTTTTTATTAAGGATATCTTCCTTCGAAAGCTTTTTCTCTTCCGCGATACCAAATGGCAAGGGTAATGTATCTGCCAAAATCAACCGGTTGGCATGAGGATGAGCCGACAAATCCGGGTTTTGGGCTTTTGACCAAAGGATCGAAAAAGTGAACAGGAATAGAATGGAAATTACTTTTTTCATGACTTGTCAGGTTTGGAGTTGCCTCTTTGGAGGCTGCAAAATTACCTTGACTAGATTGGATGGGCCTTCTCAAACCCATTAGAAAAAAATTAGAATTTCCCTTAGCCGATGGGAAATCGAATTGTCACCGTAGTCCCCATTCCTATCTCAGAATCGATAGAGATGGAAGTTTTGTGCAGATCGGCAATTCGTTTGACCAGAGTCAACCCTACTCCAGTACCTTTGGCAAAACCCTTGTTTTTGCCTCTGTAGAAGGGCTCGAAAATCCGCTGCTGATCCTCTTCCGGGATTCCTATTCCCTGATCTTTGACTTGGAGTACAAGGCATTTTTCCTCATTTCGCAAAATCACCTGACAAGAGCCATTGGACGAATATTTCAGCGAATTCTCCAAGAGATTTTTGATTGCTATCGAAAGGAGATAGGGATTGGCCATTATTTGGGGAAACTCATCCTCCTTTTCTTCAAAGCTAAGATGGATTTTAGCCTCAGGTTGCTGCCGGAGAAGTTCCCCGACAAGATCCAAAATCAAGGCTTCCATGCTTACTTTTGCAAACTGAATTATGGATTTATCATAGTTTGCCTTGGCCAAATCGATCAAGTCCCCACAAAGTTTGGACAAGGTCTGAGAGTCTGCCAACAAGGATTCCAACACGTGATAAATTTCAGGATTAGATTGATTTTTTTCCAAAGTCAGTTCCAGATCTCCGCGGATTGCCGCTAACGGAGTTTGAATCTCATGCCCCAAGTAGGACACAAACTGCTGCTGAGCCTGAAACGAGGTCTCCAGCCGCTCAAGCATGGAATTGAACGTTGCCGCTAGCTGACCGATTTCATCCGGTCCTTCTCTCAGTCGTAGGTGAAGGTTTTTAGCGGTGATTTTTTGTGCTTCCGCTGAAAGCTCTCCTACCGGCTCCAGGCTTTTTTTGGAAAAATACCTTCCGATCAGATACAAAAAAACGATCCCTCCCAATCCCAGAAAGGCCATGGTGTTTTTTAAATTATCCAGGTTCTTAAATCCCTGTCGATCGAGTGCCGCAGCAGTCACCAGATAAGTTTGGCTTCCCACCGGATGGACGAAACCACTCACCTGAAGTTCTTGCTGCTTCCATCTTACTTTTCCCTTATCCCGGATTTCTTGAAGTAAAGAATCCGTCTCTTTAACCAAGTCCACCTCTACATCATCGTGGTAAAGCAGCGCAAAATTTTGATTATAGATGGCCACTTCCACTTCCAAAATTTGATCCCGGTTGTTTTTGTAAAGCGTCTGAAGGATTTCCGGGGAAAGCCCTGACTCTTTAAGCAAGCTTACCTTGGTGACTGCCTCTGCCTCAATCGTATTGAAAAAATCCTCTGTGCGATTTTGGCTTGAGAAAAAGTAGATCAACAGCATAAAAACCAAGAGAATTGCTGCGGATAGTGCGGTAAAAAGTAAGGTGATCCGTAGCTGAATCTTCATGGTTTTTGGAGAATAAAGCCCATTCCGGGACGGGTTTGAATAAGTTGGATTTCAAACGGCTTGTCAATCTTTTTCCGAAGGTAATTGATATACACATCAATAAAGTTGGTGCCGGTGTCGAATTCCAAGCCCCAGACCTCCTTCGCTATTTCCTCTCTACTTAGGATTTGTTCGGGGTTCCTGAGTAAAAAAACCAACAGGTTAAACTCTTTTGGAGTCAAAAGAATTTCCATTTCTGAACGGATAACTTTCTTTTGGGATAAATGTACTAGCAAATCCGCATACCTGAGCTCTTCCTGTAAGGAGGAATCAGCCCCAGCCATTTTTCTGCGAAGAAGGCTTTTTATCCTTGCAAACAATTCCCTGAAATCGAAGGGCTTGACCAAGTAGTCGTCTGCCCCGACATCGAATCCTACGAGTTTGTCATCTGTAGTTCCCAAAGCCGTCAGCATCAAAATGGGAATATCCGGGCCTTCCCGTCGAATCTTTTTGCAAAGTTCAATCCCGTCCTCACCGGGCAAGACCAGATCGGTCAAGATCAGGTCAAACTTGACAGATTGAAAAAGCTCGAATCCCTTTTCTGCATCGGTAGCCATCGTCACGGAAAATCCCTCCCCGATAAGTCCCTTGTAAAGAACTGAGGCGAGCCTTTCATCATCTTCAACTACTAATATCCTGTGCATCCGTCTTTAGTTTGGTTCCTACATTCATCCCTTTGTCCGGAATTGCCCAAAGCAAATCGAATGAGTAGGTCTTGCTTCTAGAATCTAAAACTCAATCTTCCCCTTTTCCTCCCCTTTTCCTAAAATTAAACTTCGTGGAGACTTGGATTGGCTATAGACATGGACGATATTCTGCTGTCCGTTGAAGTCATTCAGTAAGATGGTGTTTTTGACTTCTATAGACTTCGGGATTTCAGTTGCGGAAGATTCAATATAAAACCACGCCGCATCTTCCTCCACTTCATAGCCCAGATAATTCAAGGTTAATGACTTCCCATTGACCGCTAACTGATTATGTTTTAGCAAATATTCCCTGATTTGGCTTTCCAGCTTTGCCTTATCTTTCGGATTCAAAAAATCCACTTTTTCCTTGAATTCATTACCTAAAGCGACCTCCAGATCATCCCAAAAAATCTTCTGGGAGATCTCCATCTTTTTCGAATCCGAATTGTAGCGCATTTCGGTCAGACTTATAAAAAACGGATGCGCTTTGGCAATCAACAGAACTGAAATCCAAGAAATGTAAAGATGTTGCATTTAGTCAGGGCTTTCCGCCTTTTGTGGGAATTATACTGTATTTTCGCCGCAATTTACTTCTTTAGCAGTACCAAACCCCAAATATGAATTCTTTTCAATTGTATTTTAAACTCGGATTACAGCACATTCTGGATATTCAGGGTTTTGATCACATTCTTTTCGTATTGGCACTTTGCGCGGTCTATGTAGCCAGAGACTGGAAAAAAATCCTGATTCTCGTCACTGCTTTCACCATAGGGCATTCCCTCACCTTGGCTTTGGCCACTTTCAATGTCATTCAAATCCGGGCTGATGTGATCGAATTCCTTATTCCGGTGACTATTGCCTTTACGGCTTTGATTACACTATTCAAACCAAAACCGAGTAGCGGGAAGGGTATTCAACTGAATTACCTGTTTGCGGTTTTCTTTGGACTGATCCATGGTTTGGGATTTTCCAATTACCTCAAAGCACTTCTGGGCAAAGAAACCAGTATCTGGCAGCCCTTGCTTTCCTTCAACATTGGGCTGGAAGTGGGCCAAATCTTTATCGTCGCGGCTTTTCTGCTGTTGACTTCCCTAGTCAACTTGGCAGGAGTCAACAGGAAAGAGTGGACACTGGTCGTGTCAGCATTTGTCTTGGGTATCGCCTGTATGCTGATGTTAGAGACCAAATTTTGGTAAACATACTTTATGAACAGAACCTTTCCAGTCTGCTTATCAGACTGTTCATTTCGAATAATTAACGAGTAAAAAATATGATAAAAAAATTACTTGCACTCGCAGCAATTGGTCTTGTGGGAACTGCTCCAGTATGGGCACAACAGACCGAGCAAAATCACGCCGTCCGTTTTGAGCAGTTAGGCACGATGCTCCGCACGCCTAACGTTTACCGAACTGCCTCCGGAGCTCCGGGACACATGTATTGGCAGCAGCAGGCCAACTATGTGATTGATGTTGAGCTCAACGATGACAATCAATCCATCAAAGGTACTGAGACCGTCACCTACATCAACAACTCTCCGGATCAACTCAGCTATCTGTGGCTTCAGTTGGATCAGAACAACCGAAGTAAAGATTCCGATACCCCAAAAATCACTGAATCCAGCATCAATCCTCAGATGAGCCTTCGCCAGTTAGAAGGGATTCTTTGGCACTCCGATGATTATGACCTGAAGATCGCCTCCATCAAAGATTCCAAGGGAACTCCACTGAACATTGCCATCAACAAAACCATGATGCGTGTGGATCTTCCCCAGCCTTTGAAGGCGGGTGAAAGCTTCAGCTTTTCCATCGATTGGAGCTTCAATATCCACGACCGGGTAGGGTTCATTGGTGGACGTCCCGGCTATGAATTTTTCCCAAAAGACGGAAACTACCTCTACACGATGGCGGAGTGGTTTCCAAGATTGGCCGTCTATTCTGACTTTCAGGGTTGGCAAAACAAGCAATTTCTGGGTACAGGAGAATTTGCACTGACTTTTGGCAATTACGAAGTGCGGATTACCGTCCCTGCAGATCACATGGTCGGAGCTACCGGAGTACTTCAGAATCCTGAGGAGGTTCTTTCCTCCACCGAACTTGCAAGATGGAATAAAGCCAAGCAGACTTACGATGAACCGGTGATCATCCGAACTCAGGCGGAAGCAGAAGCTTTGGAAAAGAAGAAAGCCTCCGGCAAAAAGACTTGGATTTTCAAAGCTGAAAATGTCCGCGATTTCGCTTGGACCTCTTCCCGGAAATTTATTTGGGACGCTATGGCTGTAAAGCAAGGCGGAAAAGACGTGATGGCGATGTCTTACTACGGCAAGGAAGGCAACCCACTTTGGGAACAATATTCCACCAAAGTCGTGGCACACACCATCAAGTCATACTCATCCCATACCTTCGATTACCCCTATCCTACTGCCATCTCCGTAGAAGCCAGCAACGGAATGGAATACCCGATGATCTGCTTCAACTATGGTCGTCCTGACGCAGACGGTACTTATTCTGAAGCAGTGAAGTATGGCATGATCGGAGTGATTATACACGAAGTGGGTCACAACTTCTTCCCAATGATCGTCAACTCAGACGAGCGGCAGTGGTCTTGGATGGATGAAGGACTGAACACCTTTATGCAATTTATGGCCGAGCAGGAATGGGACAGAGATTACCCCTCCCGTCGTGGTCCGGCACACAAGATTGTGCCTTATATGAGAAGTGAAAGGAACACCCTTGAGCCGATCATGACCAATTCGGAAAACATCATTCAGTTTGGCCCAAATGCCTATGCAAAGCCTGCTACTGCCCTGAATATCCTGCGTGAAACGGTGATGGGACGTGAGCTTTTTGATTATGCCTTTAAGGAATATGCAAGAAGATGGATGTTTAAGCATCCTACTCCGGATGATCTGTTCAGAACGATGGAAGACGCTTCGGCAGTGGATCTGGACTGGTTCTGGAGAGGTTGGTTCTATGGAACTGATCCGGTGGACATCTCGATCGAGAATGTCACGTGGTTCAAGCTGGACAACAGACCTCCTGCCGAACGAAAGGCTGAAGCCAAAGCTGCTTATGACAGAGAGGAAGATTATATCACCCGTGAATTCAACAAAACGGATGTGCCTCAGACTGTATTGGAAGCAGATCCAAAAACCCGCGACTTCTACAATAGCTACAACCGATTTGCGGTCACTCCAGAAGATGATGCCAAATACAAGAGTTTTGTGGCAAGCCTCAGCGATCGGGAAAAAGCCGTTTTCAACAGCAACATGAACTTCTACGAAATGACCTTCAGAAATGTGGGAGGATTGGTGATGCCACTGATAATCGAATTCCACTATGCCGACGGTACTTCTGAGATTGAGCGGATTCCTGCAGAGATCTGGAGAAAAAATGAGACAGAAGTGACAAAGGTTTTTGCGAAGCAAAAAGAAGTGCTGCGATTTGTAATCGATCCCAAGCGGGAAACAGCAGATATCGACGAAAGCAGCAATTATTGGCCAAGACAATACCAGCCGAGCCGGTTTGAAATGTTTAAAGGACCTGCAGGAGTGAGAGGTGCATCTACCGGAGACAATCCGATGAAGAAGGCGAATAAAAAGTAGGAAGACGGGAGACAGAAGACCGAAGAATCTACTAAGGAATTAGCTTTCAGAGTAATTCAATTGACTCAAGTTATTTAAAAATCAAGCCCCGAGGAAAATTCCTTCGGGGCTTTTTAATGGATTTAGACCTGTCAGTCCCGAAAGCTTTCGGGACTGACAGGTCTTTTTGGCAAAATTCAAACAAAACAGACCCTAATCCACAGACGGGAAATAAGCCGATATTTTTTGGATTAAATTAGCGTTTCTAACTAGCAATCAACCCTAAAAACCTATTGCCATGAAAACAAAAAACCTGTTTCCTATTGCCTTACTAGCCTTTTTTGCCTTCTTGACCTCAAGCTCCTTTGCTCAGGGGAAAAGAGATTTCTATGAACTTCGAACGTACCATATCGAAAATGCCAATCAAGAAAGTCAGCTGGACACCTATTTTGAAAAGGCCCTATTACCTGCGCTTCACAGAAATGGATTAGAAAAAATTGGCGTATTCAAACCAGTCGCTTCTCAGCCTGATGCAGGGAAAAAGGTTTACCTCTTTATTCCCTATTCATCCATGAAAGTCTATGCAAAAATGGAAGGAAAGCTGAGCAAAGACCAAACGTATCAAACAGCGGGATCGGCCTATATTAATGCACCTCACGACAATCCCCCCTACAAGCGAATAGAAACTTCTTTAATGCAGGCCTTTACCGGTCAACCTCGGTTTACTGAGTCAAAAGTGACCAGTCCAAAGAAAGACCGAGTGTATGAGCTAAGAAGCTACGAGAGTCAGACGGAAAAACTTTACAAACAAAAAGTCAAGATGTTCAACTCTGGAGAAATGGACATTTTCACCAAGTTGGATTTCAATCCGGTGTTTTATGGAGAGGTAATCGCAGGCGCTAATATGCCCAATCTGATGTACATGACCACCTTTACCAATATGGAATCCCGGGATGCGCATTGGAAAGCTTTCGGAACAGATCCAGATTGGGATCGGATGAAAGTAATGCCTGAATATCAAAATATCATGAACCGAAATGATCAGCGGCTTTTGTATCCTACTGAATATTCAGATTTCTAAAACAAAAATGGCCGGCGATTGTCGGCCTTTTTTATTCCAAAATGGGCTTCATTGCCCACCCTCCGAATTAATGTGGATGCAATAATCACGCAAAGACGGAAAGGCGCAAAGTCTTGTCGGCTTTATCGGCTAAAAAATGACTCGGCTGATTTATGAACATTTTTATAGATTCTTTATCAGTTCAACCCACTTCGGGGTTGTCGTCCCCGTTGTTAACTTCCTTTTCCCTAGGTATGGTTGGTTCCACTTCGCTTACCAACCACGCCTAGGCCTACGCCACGGCACACAAGTATTGAAAAGTTCGACCACTATGTGGTCATAAAAGAGCGAAGCGAACTCTTTGCGACCTTGAAAAAGGCTTCCCGAGCCAGAATCCAAGAAGTTCACTTCCATCTCAAATCCCTCAACCTCTTTCCTTTTTAACCTTTGTGGTAAAAATCACTTTGCGTTCCTTTGCGGCCTTCGTGGCTAAAAAAAATAACCACAGAGAGCGGGAGAAAAATGGAGATTGTTATAAGAAATCTGTGTCCATCCGTGACTTTTTCTGTGATCATCTGTGGGACAAAATCTGCGAAGATCAGCGTCTTTTTCTGCGTAAATCAGCGGGAAATACTGACACCGTCTTAAACTTAAAAACCTAGGAGCTTTTTGTGGTAAAAATCCCTTTGCGATCCTTCGTGTCCTTTGTGGCTGAAAAAAACTTTGTTGTAAAAAACCTTTTTGGACTGAGGTAAAAACAGATCGTGCCTTCAGCACTCAAATCAGAATCTTATCCTGTAATCCCGGCATTGCATACCGGGCTGTCACAGTGCGTGCCTTTGGCACTTTTTCGCAGTGACGAGCGAAGCGAACACCTCTGCGACCTTGAAAAAAGCCACCCGAACCAATAATCTTTTGAAGTTCAATTCAAGCCCAAATCCCCCGATCTCCTTTTCTCAGTGCGCTCTGTGGTAAAAAACCCTTCACTTTTGACTTTGAAGTTCCAATAAAATCCCCTCAAACATCTCCACTCCCGTCCCGATCAACTCATCCGGAAAATCATAGGTTCCTTCATGGAGTTGGGGGCAATTTTCTCCCGCTCCAAATCCAAATAGGAATGATGGGCAAACCTGAGAAAACAAGCCAAAATCCTCTGACCAGCGAAAGGGTTCCGGCTTTTCCACCAGACTGAGACCCAGATTTTTGGCGGTTTCTTCTACCAATTGATAAAGCTCCGGGTCGTTGACTGAGACGGCAAACTGCTCCTCAAAGCCAAATTCCACGCTCAATCTTTCCGATTCAGCCACAGCTTGGGCTTTTGCCTTCACTTTTTCAACCAATTCGTCCAGATCTTGCTGGTCATAAGCCCGCAACGTTATGCTCAGACTGCCCTTGCCCGCACTGGTTCCGAAGGCCAAACTTCCCAACTCGGCGTGAATGAGCGTCAGCAAAGCAAAACCTGAAGCTTCCTTTGGTATTTGAGGCAATTCCTGAATAAGCTTTGCCAAAGCTTGTGCAGGATTGATTCCAGCTTCGGGATGAGCAGAGTGTGAGGTTTTTCCTGTCAAAGTAATAGTCATTCCGGTGCTTCCAGAGGCAAAAGTCCCGTTACGCATCACGATCTGATGCATTGGATAGCCGGGTAGATTATGCAGCGCAAAAGCAAAATCAGGTTTTATCTGCTCAAATCTCCGATCTTCCAGAACAGCCTTGGCTCCATCTCCTGTTTCTTCGGCAGGTTGGAAAAGCAGGACAACTTCTCCTTTTTCAGGTCGGTTCTGAGCTAGTTTTTCACCCAAACCGCAAATGATCGCCATGTGGCCGTCATGCCCGCAGAGATGACCTTTGTCTTTGGTCTGACTTTGATGCGGACTTTCCTTTAGGTCCTCGATCGGCAAGGCATCCAATTCACAGCGGAAAAGAAGACGCTTTCCGGGCTTTTTCCCTTTGAAGACAAAAGCCAGGCCTGTACCGCCTAACTTTTCATAAACTTGATCTGGTTCCAGTGGTTGAAAAAAATCTAAAATCCGCTGGGCAGTTTGGCTTTCTTCCAAAGCAACTTCGGGAAATTGGTGGAGGGTATGTCGGAGGTGGATCAGATTATTCATGGAATTGTGTTTAAGTCAACTTTTCCAAAGTTTGAACTTTGGAAAAGTTTAGGGTTTTGATTTCAATTTGTGGGAAAAGCTCAGGTCAAGCCAACTTAACCTGGTACCGCACACTTCGCCCTCCACCTTCCGCCACGAAAATCCCCAAGTCACGCAAATGCTGCAGGTCCCGGGTAGCAGTAGCTTTCGAAGCACCGGTAAGCGAAATGTATTTTTTGGCATTCATTCCTCCTTCAAATCCATCCGGACCTTCATCCAGCATTCGGTTTAAGGCTTTCATTTCCCGCTCATTCAATTCTTTGCCATACGAATCGAAAAGCTTGGTTTTCTGAAGTGAAAACTCAATCACTTCTTCAACTTTTTCCTGGGCTTTCATCACCACATCCCCAAAATATCGCAACCAGTCATCCACTTGGAGACTGCGTTGAGCTTGCTTAAGTTGATCGTAATACAGCTCTCGCTTGAGCTCAATGACTTGAGATAAACTAATCAAAATCGGCTGCTCGAGTCCTTGGTGAAGTGCCTTTTCTGCCAATACCCGACCGATTCGCCCATTTCCGTCCTCGAAGGGATGGATACTTTCGAAGTACAAATGCACCAAAGCCGCCCGTACGATCTGATTCCGAAGGGGCTTTTCTCCATCCGGGGCTGTAGAATTAAACCATGCAATAAACCGATTCATTTCATCGGGAATGGTCACAGATGGAGGTGCCTCAAAATGGACGGTTCCTTTGCCTAAACCACCCGAAACGACCTGCATTGGCTCTGCTCCAATCCGCCAGCATCCGGCACTGACATAGCGGTTGCCTTCCATGAGCATCTCATGCCATGAGAAAAGCACCGCTTCGCTTAGTGGCTCATTCCAAGATTGACGCATTGCAACCATCAGCTTGGCAATGCCCTTGGCACGAGGATCTTTAACTAGCCGCGGCTGCTCCTCATGGATTCCGAGGTTCTTTTTGAGGGAAGACATCACATCCACCCGACTTAAGTATTCCCCTTCGATCTCAGAAGTCTTGATCGCTTCGGACAATAGAATATCCACAAGAAGTTGGTCTTTCTTCTCTTCAGTTATTCCGGAAAATCGACCACTGGATTTTCCGGATTTCAGCAGAAACTTGAGTTGGACATCCTCGATTATTCCGGGCGTAAACTCAAACTCCGGCCAGCCTTTTTGTTGCCAATTGTAACTCATGAGCCGAATATACAAATATTCGGCTCACATTATTCAACTTTATGAGCCGATTAAGGATATTATTCGGCTCAATAAAACCTATGTTATAAGCCGAATAGAGAATTTAATTGGCTCATCATCTAAGAAAATTGAATTTAAAGCTGTCCCGAACCAAATCGAAAACCTAACCAAGCTCCCCCTGCCATCAAAAGCAAAGTCAAAAAAAGTAACAGCAGAAGCGTAGAAAGGGGCATTTCCCAATCGACGTCTCCTATTTTGAATTTGATGGGTTTCTGCCAGTTCATAGGAAAGGTTATTGGTTAATTGTTATTCGTTATTAGTGGATATGCCAAGGACAATTACCAATGCCCAATTGCGAACTTTCAAGTACTGTTGGAATGCCTTGAAAATTGAACATTGAATTTGGTCATTGATCATTTTTTCAACACCGCTTTCCAACCTTTCGCTTCAATCTGAGCTGCGGATTCTTCCACCTTCTCCCGAAGGCCGGTTTTGAATGCATCCATCTTTTTCCCAACTGCTGCATCATAAGCTCCGACAATGGAAGCTGCCAAGATACCGGCGTTTTTCCCTCCGTTCAATGCAACAGTGGCTACGGGAATACCGCTTGGCATCTGCAAAATGGATAAAATGCTGTCCCAGCCGTCGATGGAATTGGAGCTCTTCACGGGTACTCCGATCACCGGCAAACTGGTCAGTGAGGCCACCATTCCCGGAAGATGCGCCGCCCCTCCGGCACCGGCCACGATGACTTTGATGCCCCGCTCCCGGGCAGAACCCGCATAATCGATCATTCGCTGAGGCGTCCGATGCGCAGAAACAACGGTCAGTTCGTATTCAATCCCGATTTCTTCTAAAAACTGGGCCGCTTCGGCCATGACAGGAAGATCGGATTGACTTCCCATGATTATTCCTACCTGTGGGTTCATGGAGTAGATTTGATTTTGATAAGTTCTTTGATTCGGTTGGCCCGGACTTTCAGTGTTTCCACATTTTCATCCAAGATGGTCACATGTCCCATTTTGCGAAAGGGTTTGGTCAGCTTTTTTCCATAAAGATGGATATATACGCCCCTTTCGATGAGTGCTTCCTCTTTCCCCTCAATCAAAACAGGCCCTGAAAAACCATCCTCCCCGAGCAAATTGATCATGGCCGCAGGGCATCTCAAGTCTGGATTCCCCAAGGGCCAGTTCATCACTGCACGGAGATGCTGCTCAAACTGGGAAGTAAAATTGGCTTCAATCGTATGATGTCCGCTGTTGTGAGGGCGCGGTGCAATTTCATTGACCAGTACTTCACCGGATTTGGTTACAAAAAGTTCGACTGCGAGAATCCCCACCATGTCTAACTTCAGGATTACTTCTTTGGCGATTTCTTGTGCCTTCGCTTCGATCTCCACAGAAATCTGAGCTGGCGCAAAGAGGAATTCAACCAGATTTGCTGTCGGGTGAAAAGCACATTCTACCGCCGGGTAGGCAACCAAATCTCCGTTTTCGTTACGGGCCACAGTTACTGCGATTTCCTTGTCGAAGTCGATGAGTTTTTCAAGCAAGCCGGGTGCATCAAAGGCTTTTTCCAAGTCGGCCTCCGATCTCAAAATCTGGACTCCCCTTCCGTCGTAGCCTTCTTTTCCGAGTTTATTGACAGCGGGTAAAAAGTCCTTTTTGGCAATGACATCTGACTTGCTTTCAGTTAAAACAAATTCAGCCGTGGGAATCCCATTGTCCTGATAAAATTTCTTTTGCTCCCGCTTATCCTGGATCAATTTCAGAATTTGTGGCTGAGGAAAAACCTTTTTCCCTTCATCGGCAAGCTTTTGCAACGCGTCTGCATTGACGGATTCGATTTCTACGGTAATCACGTCACAGCTTTTCCCAAAGGAATAAACGGTGTCGAAATCCTTCAGCGATCCCACCTGAAAATGCTGTGCTATATCTCTGCAGGGCGCATTGGGATCCGGATCGAGAATGTGAATATCCTGATTGTAATTGATGGCAGACTGGATCAGCATCCGCCCCAATTGTCCGCCTCCTAAAACTCCGAGAATCTGGTTTTGTATTGTTTTGGCCATAGAGAGACCAAAATTAACAGATTCTCAGAGAATGAAGCATGGTTTTCCTGTATTGGGAGTATTTATCCTAAACAGTCCTGCCACTGATCAGACGAAGGATAACGGAGATGACTGCCAGTACCAAAAGAACATGGATAAGGCCTCCAACGCTATAAAAAAACACTCCCAACAACCATCCGATGACCAAAATAACTGCGATAAGATACAATAGCGAGTTCATGATTTTTTGATTTAGTTAAACAATTGATTGCAATCTGTTAAACCCAATCCAAATGCCAACTCAGACTACTTTTGGAATCTTATCCCCATTAATTCCATCAATTTATGGGCATTGAAGCTCGGACAGGGGCCTTTTTTGATTTTGTAATCAAAGTCAATGGACTTGTCCAATATCTCAGAGTGAAAGGAGAAATTGTGGACTTTCTCCACACTTTTCTCCAATTCTGACAATTCAATGTCATGTGTACTGATAATGCCAAAGCCTTTAGTCTGAAGTATCTGATGAATCAAAGCCTCCGAACCCGAGATTCGGTCTTGTGTATTGGTCCCCTTCAGGATTTCATCCAACAGAAAAAACAAAGGTTCACCGGACTCCAGTCGTTTGATCAGATTGTGGATCCGGCTCAATTCGGCATAAAAGGAACTGACGCTTTCTCCCAGATTATCTGAATTGCGCATGCTGGTGTAAAGCTGAACAGGACCTAGTGTCAAACTAGCACCGAAAGGACTGAGCCCCAGATTTGCCAAAACACAATTAATCCCCAGCGTCCGCATAAAGGTGGTCTTGCCACTCATATTTGCTCCGGTCAGGATCACGAGACGCGTCGCTGAGTCAAAATCAATGGAATTGGGGATGGCTTTCCCCGAAGAAATCAAAGGATGGCTTAATTCCTTGGCGGCTAAAAGCACCTCTTCCGTCCATTCCACTTTCCCCTTGCCTTCCAATTGCCCCTCAAATGCTCCCAAAGAAACCCAAACCTCCCATTTCTCGAGATTTTCAGGCAAATGACTCAGTGAGGGGCCTACTTTTCTTTTCCAATTCGCCAGTCTTATGAATAGCAAAAAGTCCGTCCAAAAGAGCAGGTTAATTGGCAAATAGAGCAAATTAAGACGATTTTGAGCCCAAAGCCCCAGCCGATCCAATTCACTCAATTGGCGGGAAGCGGCTAATTGGGCACTTCCAAAATTTTCCTTTTCCAAGAGAAGGCTTGGAGAATTAAATTCTTCATTCTCGATTTGCTGTGCCCGGATCCGATAAGATTTCAGTGTAGCTGCCGTCGGGATTGATTCAGCTGCCTTTTTTAATGGGATAAAAACCCGGCTCAAAAAAGCCACACCAACCAAAACCCAAAGCCCCAATACAACCTGTGGCAACAATCCAAAATAAACAAGTGCAAGAATTACCATTCCACCCAAGGGACCCAAAAATGCCAAAACTGAGATTAGAACTGAAGATTTTTCCTTTTTCTCCAACCAATGAATCCAGGATTCAGGCGCTTTTTCTTCTTTTTGGAAAGCCAATCCCACCGCTTCCACTGAGTCAAGAAACGAACGCTTTTTTGAAAGTTCAGCAACTGCGGCAGCTCGGGATTGCGAAGTTTCAGGATCAAAGGAACTTGTCATCAGGTTAGCCAACCGCCTTTTCCCTTTTTTGGAAGTGGTGTGGTTGAGCAATTGAAAAAGAGAATGGGTCCCAAACAGATCCAAATCCCCCGAAAAAGGATGGTTTTTGTCGGAAAATTCCACCCCGGGATCCAAAGTCGCCAAATTTCTGGATAGCCTCAATTCCTGATTTTTGATCATATCTGCCAAAGCCAGATAAATCCGCTCCTGATCTTTGAGGGAATTGGTCTTTTGGATTAGCTTGATAAAACCTCCCAGGGCCAAAAAGGCAGGCAACAACCAAAATGGATTTTCGGCCAAGCCCAAAACAAATAAAGCGGCAGTTCCAAAAAAAGTAAGCAAACGAAAGAGGCTAAGCCTGGAATTTTGGCTTTGTAAGGTTTTGAGCTTTTCGGGAATGCGCTCGGTTTTGAAATCAAAATCAATCATAGACAAAGATAACCATTGTATTGAAGGCTAAAATTGATTTATATTTGCAATATTGTTGCATTTAAAGAGACTATGTTGGAATTGAAGTCAGAAACAAGTGTGAGTAAAAATCCATTCCATCGGATAGTTATAGCAGCCTTTATCGTCGTGACTCTGGTTTCGGCACAGCGTCCACCTGACCGAATGTGGGAACTTTTCTCCAAAACAAGGTTTACGGAAAAGCTAAACCGAAAATTCGGGCAGTATTTCTACTATCCAAATTTCCCTGAAGAGCTTAAAAAGTTGGAGGGTCAAACGGTGGAACTTCAGGGTTTTTTCATTCCCCTGGAGATGGGAAATGTCAATACACTCATTCTCTCCAAATATCCCATGGCCGAGTGCTTTTTCTGCGGCGGATCAGGGCCGGAAAGTGTAGCCGTCGCTTACCTGAAAAGCAAACCCACCCAAAAACTAAAAATGGATCAGATCATCAAAGTTCGTGGGACGCTTCATCTCAATGCCGAGGATGTCGAAGAGATGACATTCATCTTGAAAAACGCGGAAATTATTAAATAAGCTATGAACAAGAAACTACCTGTCACCGTTTTGAGCGGCTTTTTGGGTGCTGGAAAAACGACGCTTCTCAACCACATTTTGCATAATAAGGAAGGGCTGAAAGTGGCCGTAATCGTCAATGACATGAGCGAAGTCAATGTCGACGCGAATACCATCGCTCAGGGAAACACCCTCTCTAAAACAGAAGAAAAACTGGTCGAAATGAGTAACGGATGCATCTGCTGCACCCTAAGGGAGGACTTGATGCTGGAAGTGGAAAAGCTTGCCCGGGAAAACCGGTTCGACTACCTGCTCATCGAGAGCTCGGGGATTTCTGAGCCGCTCCCGGTGGCACAGACCTTCAGCTTTGTAGATGAGGAAAAAGGCATTGACCTTTCCCGTTTCAGCCGATTGGACACCTTGGTGACTGTGGTGGATGCGTTTAATTTCCCCAAAGATTTTGGCAGTGCGGAGACCGTCTATTCCAAAGGTATGAATGAAGATGAGGAGGATCAACGGTCCATCGTCAATCTCCTGACTGACCAAATCGAAGTTGCAAACGTGATTTTACTGAATAAGACCGATCTGGTCAGCCCCGAACAGGCAGGCGAACTCAAAGCCATTCTCCAAAAACTCAATCCCAAGGCAAAAATCTTGTATTCGGACCATGGGAAAATCCAACCTGAGGTGATCCTGAACACCGGACTCTATGATGCCGGGGAACTGGAAGGAACGGAAGCCTGGCAAGAGGAGCTTCAAAAAGACCATACACCCGAGACTGAGGAGTACGGCATTACAAGTTTTGTATTTAGGGACCGCAGACCATTTCATTCGGAGCGATTCTGGAACTACATCAGTGAATCCTGGCCGGCAAGTATTATAAGAAGTAAAGGACTGTTTTATATTGCCTCCCGAAAGGATCAGGCGATCTCCTGGTCACAGGCAGGTGGGAGCCTCAAGGCAGATCCTGTGGGTGTTTGGTGGGCTTCAATGCCATTCAAGCGAAGAACGCAGTATGCCTCTTTCATCGAAAACCAAAAAATGATTGAGAGTAAGTGGGATAAAAAATTCGGGGATCGCATGAATGAGCTGGTGCTCATAGGACAATATCCGGACGAAGAACAAATCCGAAAAGAGCTTGAAAGTTGTCTTTTGACAGATCGGGAACTTGATTTATTTCACCAGGGAAAATCATTTAAGGACAATTGGCCGTTTTAACATCAAAGCCAAAAAAAATGAAAAAGCAGAAAACACAAAAACCCCTGGCCGAGGAATGGGATCTGAGTGAAGGTATGGGGATCTTGCCAAGTGATATTTCCCTTACTCAAAACATTGGTTGTGTGAGTGAAAGAATCAAAAAACCAAGTCAGGATAGGCACAAAAAGGAAAATAAAGCATAAATTTAGTCCGTTTTTAAACTACTATATTTTATGAAAAAATCATTTTACTCTCCCCTGATTTTGGGGCTATTCTCAACGCTTATTTTCTCTTGTACAGAAACTGATCCGATTGTTCCTGAACCAAATCTGGCTGTCGTGGAGGACGAATTTAAAATCAATTCTGCTTTCGAGGATTTGGATTTTCTCACACTTGATGTGCTTCAGAGAAGCGGTTTGGGATTGCGTACACAGTCTACGGCTGACCTTTGTGCAAATGCATCAGTGACTCACAATCAAAATTCCAAAAAAATTACCATTGACTTCGGTACAGGATGTACCAGTCCAAATGGTGTGATTCGAAAAGGGAAAATTCTTCTTTCCTACACGGGATCTAATTTCCTTTTCCCCGGAACCTCCATCATCACCACTTTTGAAGGATACGAAGTGAATGGCCTGATTATCCAAGGAACGCGCACAATTACGAATGCTGGAATTGACTTGATCAACAGTAAGGTGTCGCTCAATGTGAAAATCGAAAAAGGCTCAATCACTTGGCCTGACAATTCCAAGGTTACTTACAACAGTACCCAAAATCGCCAAATAACTTTGGCCACCTCAGGTTATGAGGCTTCCGTAACCGGATCGGCAACCGGTAAAAGCAGAAAAGGAATTGACTACACGGCAACTGTTACCGAACCACTGATCATTAAAGAGGATTGTGCTCGCAAAGGAATTTACATTCCTAGTCTAGGTGTCTTGGCCTTCAGCTACCAAGGAGTAGCCGTATCTGTTCACTACGGATTCGGTACATGCGACAAAGTAGTAGAAATCAGGTACCCGGGTGGGGCTAAAGAAATCACGCTCGATTAACAGTTCTAAAATCCAAATTCAAACGGCTATCTTTCGAGGTAGCCGTTTTTTATTTGCCGTGGAAAAAAAGCTGATCAAAGGACATCAACATATTCGCTTTGAAAGACCCGACCTTTCAGTAGACGAGCTGATCAAAAACTCCTTAGCGTTTTACAAAGAAATGGCCTCCCGGCGTACAGTGCGGGAATTTGATTTTCGGACGGTTCCACTCGAGGTGATGGAAAATATCATCCGTACCGCAGGAACTGCTCCATCAGGAGCACACAAACAGCCATGGACCTTTTGCCTGATTTCTGACCCGGAAATCAAACGCCAAATCCGTATGGCTGCGGAAGAGGAGGAAAAAATATCCTATTCTCAACGAATGCCTGAGGAATGGAAAGCCGATTTAAAACCTTTGGGCACAGACTGGGAAAAACCGTTTTTAGAAGAAGCACCTTACCTGATAGTGGTATTCAAGCAATTTTATGGTATCGAAAACGGAGAAAAAATTCAGCATTACTATGTGTCGGAATCGGTCGGCATCGCCTGTGGTTTTCTGATTGCAGCCATCCATCAGGCTGGCTTGGTGACTGTAACACACACACCAAGTCCTATGAATTTTCTAAGCAAAATATTGGGAAGACCCGCACATGAAAAACCCTACCTGCTCTTACCGGTTGGGTATCCCAAAAAAACAACTTATGTGCCTGATATTGAACGAAAGGAATTGGAAAAAATAGTGGTTAAATATTAAACACAGGATAAAATAACAGATCTAAAGATCGAATTTCACATCTATAACACATCTATAATTCACGGATCATGAAATGCCCATGATCCCGTAGGTATGGGATCACACAGGGGGATGATTATCAAAGGGCATTCCATCTGACCATTAAAAAACAAATTATAAACAGATGAAATACCCATGTCGAAAGAGCGACACACAGGAGCATGATTATCTGGGGGTATTCCATGTGGCAATTAAAAACCAAATTATAAACACATGAAATACCCATTTCGAAAGAGCGACACACAGGAGCATGATTATCTGGGGGTATTCCATGTGGCAATTAAAAACCAAATTATAAACACATGAAATGCCCATGATCCCGTAGGTACGGGATCACACAGGGGAATGATTATAAAGGGCATTCCATGTGACAGCTAAAAAACAAATTATAAACAGATGAAATCAACTTTTTTCAACCCAATCAATGGGCTGACAATTTTAGGCTTGTTGCTATTTGCATCATGCGAAAAAGAAGAAGACCTTCCCTCAAATCAGGTAAATGAAACTGAGGAAACGGCGCAGGAAGTAGATTTAACTACTACCATGGAGGATATTGACAAAGTGACTTTGAGCAGCTTTCAGCGAAATGGCTTTGCCAACAGGTCTCTTTTGACAATGGAGGAGGATCTCTGTGAAAAAGTAAAAATTGAATGGTTGCCCGGTGTCAAAAAAATGATCATTGATTTTGGTCAGGGATGCACCAGTCCAAGGGGTGTTACCAGAAAAGGGAAAATCATCGTCACTTACACCGGGAGATATTGGTCTCCGGGATCTGTCATCACCTCAATTTTTGAAAACTTCTACATCAATGACCGGATGATCGAAGGAGTCCGGGTCATTACAAATCAGGGATTCAACGAGAATGACAAATTTTTCACATTCAAGATTGTGATCGAGGGTGGGAAGATTACCTGGCCTGACGGAACTTTCAGGACAGTTGAATCCAGACATGTCTAACGTATTTTTCTTCCAATTGGAGACCGTGGAGTTATCTACAAAATTGCCGGAAGTAGCAAAGGCGTAAACAGAAACGGAAATGACTACCTCGTAGAAATAACCGCTCCAATGCTTTTTTCAGACCGTTGTATTCGATCCGGAATCAGGATTCCAAGTGCCGGAGTGATGGTAATGCGTGTTAGATCAAAAGATGAAATCAAAATCGATTTTGGTCCAGATGCCTGTGACCGCATTGTCACCATCACCCGCGGTGGCGAAGCAAAAACAGTGACTTTGCCCATACGTCTTTAGCAAAGATTTAAAATAAAGGCATAAATCAGCGATGGAATGATCTTGTATGCCAGTGCAATTCCCTGTCGTAAAAGTGAATTAATCGTTTCCGGAGATAATTCCATGGTTTAAGCGGTTGGTTTAAAATCTAAAATAAGACCAAAACTTGCCATCTAAATGCCCAAAACCAACTGATTTGATATGTTTTTATTCCTGCCTTTGCCAAAATCCGTTCCAAATCGGCCTTTTGAAAACTCCTCAAAACAGAGAGCGAAGCGTCATGCTGTACCATTTGAGATTTGCTGAACAGCTTGGTTAAGATCCGGATGCTGTGAAAAGCGAACCAATGCCGATGCAGGTCATTGATGACCAATCCAAGGTTGGATTTTTGTCGAAAAGACTGAATCAATGTAATTAATTCAGCGTCAGTAAAGTGATGGGTAAAGAGCGTACAAGTGATGATGTCTACTTTTTCCTTCGAAAATTCAGGTTCAAATACATTCTGAACCTGCCAGTTGACATTGGTCACATCGTTAAGCCTAACCTTAGCGAGCTCGATAATGTTAATGTTGGCATCAATTCCTACAAAATCCACTTGCTTTTTGTTCGATTCAGCCCATTCATTCATTATCCGAATCATATCTCCTCCACCGCAGCCAATATCAGCAATACGGTAGCTGGACTGCGGATTTAGCTTCATGATTTTTGCCAATCCATTGGTGGTCACATGATTTCCCCCGAGCCAATGATTGATGGTTTTCAGTTCACGAAGCGTTTGCTTAAGTTCCTGACCCGAACATTCGAGATCATCCATCAGCTCTTTTTCTTCGCTTCGCTTGTCAAATTTGCTCATTGCTTGATCAGGTGCATGGTTTCCAAAGTCAAACCGGGGCCAAAACCCATTGACAATATCTCCCCTTCTACCAGGGGATCCTTCATCATCCGCTCCAAAACAAACAGGATAGTGGCAGAAGACATATTCCCAAATTGTTTTAATACCTGCATTGCGTGAAAATTTACTTCAGGACCGAGTTCAAATGCCTCCTGGACTTTTTGCAAGATTTGCTTCCCGCCCGGATGAATCGCAAAGTTCTGGATCTGGCTTAGCCTGAACTTTTTTTCAAAAACATCTTTAAGTTCCCGGATCCCTTTGTCCAGTAGTGCGGGAATGTATTTGCTAAGCCTCATTTCAAAACCAAAATCACCAATACCCCAAGCCATATCCTGCTCCCCTTCTCTGAAGACCTGACTGAGATATGAATTGATTTTCAGGCCTTTCTCAGAATTCATCACCAAAGCAGCGGCAGCACCGTCTCCAAACAGGGAATTTGCAAGGATATTATCCTCTGTATAATCTTTCTGAAAGTGAAGTGTACACAACTCGACCGAGACTACCAAAACCTTTGCCTCCGGCTCAGCTCGGAGAATTTTATCAGCGAGCTTCAATCCTGTAAATGCGGCATAGCAACCCATAAAATGAACACAATAGCGCTCTACCTCATCCTCAAGCCCGAGTTTAGCCATGAGCTCAAGCTCCACCCCCGGCGCAACCATCCCTGTACAAGAGACCAAAATCAGATGAGTCAGGGACTTGGCAGCTACACCGGTTTGATCCAGGCAGGAGATCGAGGCTGATGCAGCAAGTCCGGGAGCCGTCCGCCGGAACACTTCCATTCTGGCCTTGGTCCCCGGAAAGGGGAGAAGTTGCTCATTTTTAGGGAAAAAAGAGAAATCTTCAATGAGTAACTTATCAAAGTCCTCCAAGGCACTGTGCCGGAAATTGATGCCTGACATGCGATAAAATATACCGAGCTTTCGACTGTCGGTCTCGTCCAGCTGATGGGCCAGCTTCATAAATCGGGCTATTTCTGCCTGGGGAATTGGGGTTCCCGGATTGGAAAGCCCGATGCTGACAATACTGGAATTCATCAAATCAAGTTAAGCGAATATTTCTAAATTGGGACTCATTCAATACAACCATCCTGCCAAGAGAAGGTTAAACTTTAAAATTAAATGATGGGGAAAAGTGCTCCTTTTTAGGCAAAAAAAAATTGGTCTGGAATTACCTTCAATATTGGATTGATTTTTTGATGAGATAAGAGCGTCAGTCTGCCGTGGCAGAGGGGTCGGAATAAAACTCCAACGATGAAATAGAAACCAATGACCACGGAGTGGTCAAACCTCTCAATAACCCTAGGTGCAACCTAGGGATCCGTGCAACCTGATCTTAGAAACCAACCCTGCAAGGCATTGGCGTTAACTTAGCGATATATAATTTTCAGATCTTGTTGATAATGAGATCTTTTTCTTGTTTCATAGCAACAATATTTGGCTAGTGCCTCTATCGCCAGGCAAGGTTCATTTGGTTTGCTTTGTAATTCATTCAGAATTAGAA
>NZ_FMXE01000048.1 GCF_900103735.1 Algoriphagus alkaliphilus
AGAGGATATAGAACATTCGCCAACTTTAGAAGTGCTATTTTATTCTTTAACGGTGGATTAGACCTATATCCCCACTAACTTAAGGGTAGAACCAAATTTTTAGGATTCCTTGAAGACTTCATTTTTAAGGTTAACAGTAACTTAGGGAAGACCTAAATTTCCTGTGCACCTTCACTTCACACCACCCTGCTAGCTTTGAATCAAATTTAAACCCATGAGCATCTTAACCCACTTTCAACATCTTTCTCTAAGTCCCGACCAAGAACAGGCTCTTCAAGGTGTTGATCAGTTTTTGGCGAGCAATGCTGAGGTTTTTATTCTCAAAGGCTACGCAGGTACCGGAAAAACGACCATACTCAAGGGAATTATTGACTTTTTAAAAGATCAAAAAAAGCAAGTTGAAGTGATGGCACCCACTGGCCGAGCTGCCAAAGTACTTAGAGACAAAACTGGATTCGGGCAAACTATCCATAAGACGATCTACAATTTCAAGGAGCTAAAAACTACAGAAGATGATGGGGATGACGCAGGCTCTTCTTTCCATTATTTTTTCCCTATTCATCAAATCGAAGACAATGAAACGGTTTTGATTATTGACGAGGCATCCATGGTTTCCAGTAAGGAATCCCATCATGAGCTTTTCACTTTTGGAACTGGCATTCTGCTGGATGATTTAATTACCAATTCCAGGATACCTTTTTCGAAATGCAAATTGATCTTGGTAGGTGATCCTGCCCAGTTGCCTCCGGTTGGTGACAATCAATCCCTAGCATTGAGTGAGGAATATTTCGAATCCCTCGGTTTTAAAACCGCTTCTGCTACACTTACGACTGTCAAACGACAGAATCAAAATAGCATTTTGGAAAATGCCTTCAGGATTCGGTCGCTAATTGGGAATAAGCAGAAACCGTCATTTCAATTTCTTTTTGATCAAACCAACTCTTTTGAAATACCGACCGACCACGTCCCGCATCAATATGTAAGAGAATTCCCCATCCCCGAAATCGGAAACGGCGTCATCATCGCGTATAGCAACAGCCAATGTCACCAATACAATTTTGCAGTACGGGAAAAGCTATTCCCCGGTAAGCATACTGTGCAAGCAGGAGATGTCTTGATGATAAATCATAATAATTACCATACCTATGGTGTGGAAATGATGAATGGGGAGATGGCAAAAGTCATCGGAGTAAACTCCTCCTTAATCGAGCGGAAGAATATCCCTGTATTTGATGTCATCGCTGGAAAAAGAGTGAAAAAGCATGTCACTCTGGGTTTCCGTGAGGTCACCATTCGCTTGGGAGGTCACTCAGAGGATGTGAAATGTTTGATTATCGATTCTCTCCTCAATTCACCGAATAGAGATCTACATATTTTGGAATTGAAGGCACTCTATGTGGATTTTGTCATGCGCTTCAAGGAAGAGCAGGAAAAGAATAAGCAACAAGGGAGAATGTCACTGAGAGTAGGATCAACAGAATTTAAAGACCGATTGAAATCAGACCGATTTTTCAATGCCGTTCGCGTGAAGTACGGCTATGCAATTACCTGTCACAAAGCACAAGGCGGAGAATGGGATACTGTTTTTGTCGATTATTATGGTAGAACGAGTTTAGCGGATGATCCCTTGAGATGGAGTTACACTGCCACCACCAGAGCCCGTTCAAAATTCTTTGCAGCAAATGCGCCTCTGATCACGCCATTCTCCAAGTTTAAAATTAATTCCATTGGTCATTTAACCCATGTACCAGAAAATGCCCTTAGCCTGGGTTTAGTACCACTGTCCCCTTATCATCGGGAAAATCAACCTCCGGCAAAAAGTCTTAAGTTTTGGGAGCTTCAGGAGAAATTTGAAAATTCAGCCTATCAGATCACCCAAGTCCAAAGTATGGGAGAATATCGGGAGCGATATACAATACAACGTGAGGATGAACTTTTGGTCATTGAATCGGACCATAACAAGGCAGGTATTTTTAAAGATTTTCAACCAGTCCCAGGTTCAGCCACAGCTTGGAAAGACGATTTGCTTGATTTGGTACACCAACCCTACCAAGCGGTATATTCAATTGACTATTCCCCTTCCTCTGAAAGTTTGAAAAGGCTTTGGGGCACAATGCGTCAGGCAACTGAAGAATTCGAAGTAACAATAACCAATGTGGAAGAAAAGCTTCAGCAGTATTTTGTATCTTATTTTCTCAAGACCGATGGAAAAGCTGCACTGATCCAATTTTACTTCAATGGAAAAGGGCAACTGACCAGTGCGCTCCCAAAATCCACCGAAGGACCAAACGATCTGAAACTTGCCCAATTAATCCAAAAACTTCAGGAATATGCCAGCTAAGGAAATCAAAGAACTCCGACAATCCGGAAGACTCGAAGAGGCGATGCAGATGGCAAAAGCTGAATTTGAGGAGCAGCCTGATAATATCTGGACCAAAAGGAACCTCAGTTGGGTGTATTATGAATACCTGAAAGCCAATGCCACACCTGATAACTTTGAGGATTTCGTCTCCTGGTTAAATCAGTTGGCAGAATTGGAACTGCCTGAGGATGAAAAGATGCTGTTTGATTCGCTTTCCTTTCAGGTAGGTAAACTGCTATTTGCTTTGACTAGGGAGGAACCTGTATCAGTCCAAAAAATTAATCAATTATTGGGGTTAGTTCGGAATTTCCATTTCACCAAACCTTCAGAAGGCTATAGCTTTTTGCTTAAGGGATTCCACAAAGGTCTAAAGGACACTGGCTATTACTTGGATTTTATTAATTGGTGGGGGATTGAAAACCTGTCCGAGCAGGATCATCAGAAAGAAAAACTGCCAACAGGAAAAGAAATCATGGCCTTGGCCGAGCAAATCTATATTGCCTACGCTAAGCACCTTTTGCCGCAAAGGGATATGCAGGGCAATGTAAACTTTGACAGGGAAAAGGCAGAAGAATTCCTGCCCAAACTGGAAGCATTGGCAGAAAAATATCCCAACTATCAATACCCACCCTATTTTCAAGCCAAGTTACTCCTTGCATTGGGAGATACAGAAGACGTTTTGTCGGCATTAATCCCATTTGCACGAAAGAAGCAAAATGATTTCTGGGTATGGGAGATATTGGCGGAGGCAGTAGAATCGGACAAGGATAAGGTTTTCTCCTGCCACTGTAGGGCATTACTTTGTACGAGTCCTGAAGAAATGCTGGTAGGTGCTCGTCAGAAAATGGCCGAGCTTCTTATCAACAAAAAACTATACAACGAGGCAAAAACTGAGATTGAGCTGATCCTTCAAGTGAAGGAAACCCATGGACATAAAATCCCCGGTGTCATTAATCAGTGGGTTTCTCAAGCTTGGTACAACGAGGCAAAAGCCTTGGATTCAAATAAGACCTTCTATCGTCAGCACAGTGGCTTGGCAGAAGAAATCCTATTTGCAGATACTCCCGAGGAATTGGTTTTTGTCGAATTTGTCAATGCTGACAAAAGTATGCTCAACTTCATTGCGTCAGAGGAGAAGTTTGGCTTTTTCAAGTACGACAGGTTTCTGAAAAAAGTCCAACCGGGCGAAGTGCTAAGGGTAAGATTCAATGGCGGAGCAAAAGGAGGGAGATACAATGTACTGACTTGCAAAAAAGTCAATGACGATTCCTTCAAGTCCCAATTTCAGAAAGAAGTGGATGGGCCGGTGAAAATCAAACCTGGAGCAAGCTTTGGATTTATTGGGGATGCTTTTATCCATCCGAGCCTTATTACAAAATACAAGCTCAGCGATGGGCAAAACTTCAAAGGTCAAATCATCAAAACTTACGATTCCAAAAAGGAAAAGTGGGGCTGGAAATTAATCTAGAAAAATGGAAGAGAATAAACAATTGAAAGAAAAGGAACAGCTTATCGAAGCTGCATTAGAAAAAGTCATTCAGGGAGGAGAAACTAACTACAAGTTGGCTATTTGGGATTTGCAAAAAGCAAAAGATATCTCCCCATTTTTCCATAATAACGATTATTTAAACCAGAAATGTGATGTTTTAACTGCTTTCTTGGAAATTCTTACAGGGATTGAAAATTCAAGACAAAAATTAGTCGTGTGTCTCCTAGAAAGGTCTGCTTTTAATTTAGAAGATGTGAGGGATCAGATTTATTTAAAAAATATTGACCGAATCTATTTGCCGGGATTTACCGAAGATTTATTAAAAAAACAACTTGCTGATATTTGGCTTAAATCTTTAAAATACGATGCCTTAGTTAAAGCCCTTGAAGATTCTGAATCTGATACAATGAAGGATAAGGAAAAGTTGGCTAAGGTGAAACGCATTATTGGTGAGGTCAAACCAGAATAATTTCTATATCTAAATATTTATGAAATGGGATTGGGGCTTAATCAAAGTCATTCTTTCAGTGTTGGAACAGGATCAAAATCCATTTGATTGGAAGAAAAATCTTCAGTTTGATGGATGGAACAAAACGAATGTAAACTTTCATTTTTCGATTCTGACTGAGGCAGGTTTAATCCACTCTCGCAAAATCTCAAATGATTCAGGTGAAACCTAGATTCCTATTTCGTTAACTTGGGAGAGCCATGATTTTTTGGATTCCCTGAAAAACGAAAAGGCTTGGAATAAGCTGAAGTCTAGGCTTTCTCAGGAAGCCGGGAATTTACCATTTGGATTAAAAAAAAGTTTCTAAACCAAGTGATAAAAGCCAATTTTGAGTTTTAGGCTTTATCCCCTCTTATTAAAAATACCTATTGGGATCATATTAATTGTTTAATTTAATCCCTCCAAACAAACACATCCTTTTTCACTTTTGAGTTACCCAAAACCATATGCTTTTAAAAACACATGTAGTCAAATTCCCTCTTCCGTTTTTAAACAAGTCTCCTTACTTAGGCCAATCCATTGATATGAAATTTTCTCTTGACAAAGATCATTTTCTTTTTCAACTGGGCGAGCATTTTCAGAAAGAAGGAAAAGTTGAAAAAAAAGAAAATGAGGAAAAAGAAAATCTTTCTGTGAAAGAAAAAATCAAGGAAGGTTACTTGATTGAATCAGCAAAAGTGGTCGAAATCAAGGATGACGAAGTGCTGGTTGATATATCAGGATCCGAATGTAATCTAAGCGATGGTTCTGCTTTAAACATTTTCAATCGAGCCACCGGATCGGAAGGAGCCGGAAGTGTTTTGTCAACAGATGGCCAATATCTATCGATTGAACCAAGGGGATGGTGGCCAAAAGTTGGAGATGAAGTTAATCTGGAGAAAAATTTCATTGCATTTGATTTCCTAATTTCAAAGAAAGAAGATGATTATTACAGGATACTTCGCTCTGAGAAAAACGCAAAGCTGGTGGATCAAAAGCTTACAAATAACTGTGAATCCATTCAATTATCCATTCCAAAAGTGAGTGTTATGGGCAATCTGGATAAATCTCAAATAAAGGCTTTTAACAAGACCTTAGGTTCGAATTCCGTCACCTTGATTCAAGGACCTCCTGGCACAGGGAAAACCACTTTTGCTGCCCAATTATCTAAATACTTGTTAGAACAGGGGCATGAAGTTTTAGTAACTGCTTTTACACATGATGCTATTAACAACATCTTGAAAAAAATTCAAGAATTAGGAGTTCCGGTTAGTAAGATTGGTAAAAAATCAAAATGCTCAGAACCATTAAGAGCATCTAGAAAGGATATGTTTTCGACCTATGGAAAAGCGAAATCTGTCATAGGTATGACTATCCAAGAATTCTTGAAAAATCACAAAAAGTTCGATTTTATCATTGTGGATGAAGCAAGTCAGATGGATATCGTTTCCGGGGTTCATTTCCTTGCATCGTCAACTAAGACGATTTTCATAGGAGATAATATGCAATTGCCCAATATTCCAAAAATCGCAAATACAGAATTTTCCATTTCAATTTTTGATTTACTTCTTAGGGTCTATAAGTCATCACCACTTTTGACCTCCTATCGATTTAATCAAAGCATTTGCGATTACATCTCTCCAAATTACTATAATGGAAAATTGACCTGCGGAGAGCTAGTACAGTCAGAACAATTGGTATTCCCAAATAATCTGAAGAGCAGCTCTCTAAAGATTCTTAATTCCCAATTTTTGGAAAATCCATTACTCTTCATACATACTGAGGAGGAGGTTGAGTTTTTACTAAATAAAGGACAAGCAAACTTGATTGCTGACCTAGTTGAGGATTTTTTAACTATTGGGATTCTAAAGAAGGAAATAGGTGTAATCGCGCCGAACAATATGCAAGTAAATTTTATCAAAAAGGTTCTTTCTGCACGCAAGATGGATTGGAAAGGAATACAGATCGAAACGGTGAATAAGTTTCAAGGCCAGGAAAAAGAGGTGATTCTCTACTCCTCCGTGATAACCAAAATAGGAAGTGAAAAAGCGAAGTATGATTTTTTCTTTGATATCCGCCGATTCAATGTGGCGGTATCGAGAGCAAAGAAAATGGCTGTTGTCTTGGGAAATCGGGATCTTGTAGCACAAGCAGGAAGCCTCCTTCCCAGTGGAGAAAAAATTGCTGACTTTCTCAATAGATCGGCTCAACTGGACTTTATTGCCAATAGTTCAACAATAGAAAACATAAGTACACCATTACCTATTTTATGAGAGTATTAACTCACATCAGCCTAAAAAATTTCAGACTATTCAAGGAGAAGACCTCCTTTGATCTAGCTCCTATTACGATCTTAACCGGAACAAATAGCTCAGGTAAAAGCAGTCTGATAAAGGCGATTCTGTTACTCAAGAGTAATTTTGAGAAAAATAAGTCTATCGAAGAGATTGATTTTTCTATAGGAGATCACAACTTGAATGATTTCAAAAATTCACTCAATTATAACAGTGAAAGTGATACAATATGTTTTTCTTTTTCATGCTATGTAAATGACATGGGGGTTCATGTAGTTGAACTTATATATAAACTTGACCGCAATAACAAATCTAAAGGTAGGTTAGATTCTTTTGCTCTTTTTGCTTCAGATGGCAATTCAATTTTAAAAGCGTCAAAGCAGTTTGATGATTTTCTTGGCCCTTTAATTAATTATAAATTCGATTTAAATTACTTTATAAATAATTTGAAATATGATTCATTTAATTTCTTGTATGATGATTTAGAAGTTAATTCAAATGAACCTTTGTATGATTTTGATAAGGGATCAATTGAATATGAAATATATGTTGATGAATTGAATAGATTTAAAGAGGATGGAATAGATAGTGAGACTGGATGGACTGAGTATGAATCGAAACATTTCAATCAAACCATTGAAAGTGGAGTGTCCACTTTAGGAGATGAGTTTTTTTATAGGCTTGAGCGAAAATTCGAGGAAAATAAAATAATTGTAAAAAGGAGTAAGCTTGGCGTATTTTTCCATGAACAATTTTCAAGAGTGATTTTGGCTAGTACCATAAGAAACATCATAAATAATTTCAATTCAATAAGTAGCTTTGATTCCATTCGATCAGAATCAAAAAAATACTATATAAGATCTACTGATAATATTGCCTCCTTCTTATTTGATTATAAAAGATATAGTGTCAACTTCAACTCAGAGGTTAAGGGGTTTGTTAAAAGCCAACTTGCCTTGTTTTCACTAGGTGAAGAGATAATAATTGATAATGATGATGATGAAGTAATCTTTAAAGTGTTTTTGAACCAAAATGGACGAAAAATTTTGTTGTCAGATTTAGGATTTGGTTACACGCAACTTCTTCCTGTTATAATGAAAATAGCCTTAGCTGGGCACTTAAACCTTGCTGATGAAGATGAAATTAGAGCAGGTGCATATGAGGGAGAACAACCTTATTATTCTAATTTTTTTGTTCTCCAAGAACCTGAAGGTAATCTCCACCCTTCTTTTCAAACAAAGATTGCGGATTTGATTGTTGAGGCAAATAAAAAGTTTAACATTCGATTTGTTATTGAAACCCATAGTGAATATTTAATTCGGAAACTTCAGTACTTGACTGCTACAAAAAAATTGAGTGTGGATGATACATCTATTTTGTATTTTCATCAGATAGGTTCCAGTGATTATTTGCAATCGCCATATAGATCTATTCGGATACTGGAAAATGGCAGGTTGACTTTGCCGTTTGGGGAAGGTTTTTTTGATGAGGCCGATAGAATAGCTTTTGAATTGTACAGGTTGAAATTAAATGATAATTGATTGAAGTATCCAAACGTTTACCTTGAGGAGAGCTTTACTAAAGAATTCGATCATTATGTTGAAACTCTTCCCGCTAACACTATCCGTTCTACCAAGGATAGTCGATCAAAATATGAAAGCATGAGAAGAATTCATGATTTCCTTATGTCAGCGAATGTGTACTCTGATTTTTCTAAGGAGGATGTTGAAAATTGTTGGACGTCAACTGAAGGTGTCTCAAATAGCCTCAAAGATCAAATTATTCGATCAACATTTAAATCTGATGTTTATGTTGATTCAGGAAGAGAATTGTTCCTGAATAGAAGGATTGATTCAAAGTTTTCTGGTGATTTTTTGTTTTTTACCGGTGATTCATTCAACAAATCGGTTGAGAAGTCAGAAAAATCAGGGCGTATAATTTTAGGCAAAGAGTTCCTAAACAGATCATTCTACCTCAACCACTCTTTTCCTTCTGTTGATACTGATGCAACTTTATATCAGATCAAGAATTTAATTCATCCTTGCTCTGGTTTGGTCATCATAGACAAACATATTTTTAAGGATACGGAAAAATTGGAAAACAAAATACCGAATCTCATTAATGTTATCGATTGGATCATACCCAAACAGCTTTTCCAGAAGTTTGAAGTTTGTGTTGTGACTGAAAATTCAAAATCAAACATGACCAATTCAATTTCTTCTAGGATAAATAAGATCCGGAACCATTTTGGTGATAAAATATCATTGCATGTATTTGCTCCGAAAGAACTTAAAGAAATAGAAACCTCAGATAGATTTATCTTGACAAATTATGCCTTGGTTTCCATCCCCCATCCATTTGATCGGCCTACAACAATTTCATGTAATTTCTTTCCCTCGCAACCCGAAGACTATTCTAGTGACGTGGATGAACGTACAAATAGTAACCCAATAATAGAGGGATATAGGACATGGAAAAGTAAATTGAATCTAGCAAAAAGAGTAATTAGTAGGACACCTTTAGCTTTAGGAACTGTACAGCACACTTGGAAATCGGATGATATAGAACATCAAATATTTACTCCGATTAACGATAAATCCCCATAAGCCTTTCCTATTCAATCAAACCCAAAATTTAAAATCCATAACTGCCTGATTCGATCAATTCTAAAACTGCGGTTCTCCTTTCGATAGTGACAATATCCCGCAATATGTTGGCGATGGTAACCCCATCCATCAAATTCTTGGGTATAATCTAAAGGGCCGAGAGTCCGTAGGCTGTTTTCATAGTTGGCATTGGTGTAAGTAAACCTCACGTACAGCATATTATTAATGGCTAGGTCCATTGCTTCTCTAAGTTTGGTCAGGCCTTGGTTACTGTCCAAGGTTTGGTAAAATGGCGATTGTATCTCTATCAAATCGCTGATCAGTCTAACCTCAAACTCTTGCTCTTTATTTTGGATAAAGTCATAGGCGATCAGCTTGCTGACACTTCTCGTAGTTTCAATTCTGATCGGCTGTACTAACTGAATACTTGAATTGGCATAGTTGAAGGTACAGAACAGGCTTTTATTCTTGATTTCTTCGATGAGGTTAATTAAGTGTGATTCCTCATCGCTGAGCTGACCAATGGCTGTGTCTCGATATGTAATATCTATAAAACCATAAGGTGACCGATTTTCCTTGACAAACTGAATCTCTGTTTCTATTTCTTCATATGCTTCCGGTTCGATTTCAAATTCAATTCCAAGATATTTCTCTCGATAAAAATCTTTCGCCATCTGTTCAGCTTCTTCATAGGTCCATCGCTTAATTCTGGCCAATGAACCGGCTTTTAATAAACTTCCTGAATAATCTGTTCCCAAGAGCGAATCGGCTACTGCAGCGATATACAGTAAGCAGCCTTGAGGATTTTTGACTATTTGTTCTTCTGCAAAACGAATTACCACCCAACCGTTTTTATTGAAATAGTGATCCCTGTCAATATCTGAATTACCTTCATAGTGCATGGGTTTTCTGCTTTTCCCTGAGTATGGTTCATCTATTTCAATGTCAATTAGAAGTCCCCTCGAACTTTCCTGAAATATGAAATCTGGTTCATAATTATTTTTGGCGCCTTCAAAAACGAGAAAATGCTGAGAAAAAATGGATTTACCGAAAGCATCCAAAAGTTTCATTTTGAATCCGGCTTCAGTTACTCCAGAGGATTTTAACTTACCCGGATTTGGGAGAAGTACTTTTGTCCCAGCCTTTGGCATATTAACGTAAGGGAAAAACTTTTCCTTGCCTTTTTGAATCCAAGTTGAATCGGGCATATAGTCCATTTCAACAAATTGCTTTGTAAACTGATCTTTCGAATCTTTTTTGTCTAGTGACGGTTCAGAATATTCTTTTTCGGGGAGATAATTAACAGGAAAAACTTGTCCGCGGGCTTCTCCTATTTTTACTTTTTCTCCCGTCGACTTTACTTTCTGGGCCTGAGCCAGTTTTTTGAGTTTTTCCTCTGCTTGCTTTTCAGGAGTTTTGTAAAGATCAAACCGGATTATGTTAATTATTTGGTTGCTAGTTTCTTTACCTTGATTTGCATCTTCCTTTGTAGTAATTACTTCTATGGGAGCTGGCTCTATTTCTTGTAAATCTATTTCCTTCTTGGACTTCTTGTTTTTCGATTTCGTTCCCCATCTATACAGGAAATAACCAGGACTAAACATGATTAGTATTCCCAATAAAACCCCAAGAAATGTAGGTATCCCACTCTCTGAATTAAAATTGAAATGTTGGCTACTTAAATGATATATAGGTCCAAATCCTCCGAAAATGATCATCCATGTAATCCCAAGATATTTGGCAAATCCTTTTACAACTTTCATTCAATAAAGTTTAGGTGATTTTCAAATCTAAAAATTACAATCTGCAGTTAATTACCACTTAAAAAATAGGCTCTGTTTTCTCGAAGATCAATACTTCCAAAATCCCCACCAGAATGCTCGAAAAACCAATTTCAAAAAAAATTATCGACCGAGATGCTTTTAGTTTTGGGTAATTCCCTATTTTTAAATACAACCCAGCCACTACATGATTTATCCCAACACCTTTCCGGAGTATCGGAAAAATTTTGCTGAAAAAGTAGTTTTCGATGCCTTGTCAGATCTAGGGGATGAATTTGAGATTTTTTACAATAAAAGCTTTGCCAAGCGCCATCATAGAGAACCTCTGCTTTACGAAGTTGATTTTCTGATTTTTGATTTACGGGGTGGGAAGCTCAATTATGTATTTGTGGTAGAAGTTAAGGGTGGGGCGATTTCCTATTCTGCCAAAAGAAATCTATGGTATTCCGGTGACAGGGAGATGGAGAAAGGGCCCGATGAACAAGCCGCTTCTTATGTCCGGAATTTGATATCCAGATATGAGAAAGTTGGAGCTAATGCAGTTCCCTTTATTTGGCTTTTGTGGTTTCCGGATGGAGTGAAGAAAAGTAAGGAATACCTCCCCAGCCAACTTGATAAATGGCGAGTCTTGGATCAATACGCACTCACTGATCCCACTAAATTCATCGATAATACAATAAATCAACTCCCTCACAATTTCAAACATTTTGGCGGACTCACTTTCGAAAAATATCAGGAAGTCATTCAAAAAGATCTGCTCGCGGATTTTGACCAAACTCCCAATCTCAAAGCCTTACTTCATGAGATCAATCTGACTTATGATCAGCTTGCTACCAATCAAAAAGCATTTTTCACGGGTTTGACAGATCTGCCTCGATTGGCAATCAGTGGTGGTGCAGGAAGTGGCAAATCCATTCTAGCCAAGTTTGCGGCAACCTATTTTACTGAAGAAGGAAAAAATGTACTCTTACTTTGCTTCAACAAACAATTGAAGAACGATCTGAGTAAAGGTCTTCCCAAAATCGTATTAGTGGATCATGTTTTGAATTTTATGAGTTCGATGATCCATCAATTTACTGGCAAAGCGGTTACAGCTGATTTGGAAAATTTGGAGGATTACTACCTGAATGTTCTTCCAACAGAATTCTTTACCATAATCCAAAGCCGTGAATGGAAGGATGCCGAACTTTTTGATGCCATTGTAATCGATGAGGGTCAGGATATGAAGGGCGAATGGCTTGAATGGTTTGTTACATTGCTCAAACCTGAAGGCAAATACTTTATCTTCTTTGACGAAAGGCAAAATATCTTCAATCGGGATTTTCGCCTTCCGCAATCTGAAGTTTGGACTCCATTCAAACTCTCCTATAACTATCGCAACTCAAAGAATATCAACTCCTACATAAATTCTCATTTGAATCTTTCACTGATACCCGGAGTCGTGCCAGAGGGAAGAGAAGTAATGCTTAAGTCCTACACTTCCCAAGAGAATCTATTGAAAGAGATAAGCAAAATCTTATTTCAACTCATTCGAAAAGATGAAATTCCGCATTCATTGATCAAAATAATGCTGGATGGTTCGCTTCGGTCTTGGGAAATTGAAGAATGGAAACTGGATTTTGAGTTTAATCTCGCCTTGCTTGACCCGGACAAAGAACAAGACAAAAATGTCATCTACCTAACCTCCATCAATCGGTTCAAAGGCTGTGAGTCTGACGTCCTGATTCTGGTTCTCAAAACTCCATTATTCCCTATTCCCGATGAAAAAATGAGATATACGCAATTGAGCCGGGCGAAAGGGTTGTTGATCATTTTCGAAAAGTTGGAAGAAGCTTCATAGATCTCTAATTCATTAAAATAAAAAAACTAAGCCTAATCAAATCAGCACTTTTCAATGAAGCAATCCCAAATGACCTTCAGCAGCATTCATCCTACGCTTTAATTTACCTACTTTAAACCTCTCAAGAATAAATTACCCCTTTATCAAATTTCTGAAATGCAAGGAAAACAACTTAGAAAATTAGAAACCGAACTGTGGAGAGCTGCTGACCAACTCAGAGCAAACAGCAAACTGACCGCCTCGGAATACTCCATGCCGGTATTGGGGCTAATCTTCTTACGACACGCTTACAATAGATTTCAAAAAGTAAAAGTTGAGGTTGAAAAGACCCTGCCCTCACATCCGCAGCGTGGGAAACGTCCGCTGACCAAAAAGGATTTTGAAGAGCAAAATTCCATGTTTCTTCCCGACGAGGCACAGTTTGATTACCTGGTTTCGCTACCTGAAAGTGCTGACATAGGCGAAGCAATTGACAATGCGATGAAACTGATCGAGGATGAATACGATAACCTCAAAGGGGTATTGCCAAAGAACTTTTCCATTTTCAGCAAAGACTTATTACGGGAACTGCTCCGAATTTTCAACAAAGAAGTTTTACAAAAAGCGGAAGGGGATCTGTTTGGAAAGATTTACGAATACTTCCTGGGCAAATTTGCAATGACCGGAGCACAGGAAGGTGGAGAGTTTTTTACGCCCATGAGTTTGGTGCAAACCATTGTAAACGTTATTGAACCCGACCATGGGACGGTATTTGATCCTGCTTGCGGCAGTGCGGGTATGTTTGTACAAACGGGTTATTTTATCGAAAGCGAAGGACTGAAACCTGCCGAAAAGGTTACTTTTTACGGACAGGAAAAAGCTGAGCTAAATACCAAATTGGCCAAGATGAACTTAACCGTTCACGGACTGGAAGGGAACATCCAGGAAGGAAACACCTTTTACGAAGACAAACACAGCCTTGTAGGTGGAGCCGATTTCGTCATGGCCAATCCTCCTTTTAATGTAGATGGGGTGGACAAAGCAAAAGATGCAGTAAAGAAGGATCCTCGTTTAATCTTGGATGGCAAAGTAAATCTCCCTAAAAACGACAATGCCAATTATTTGTGGATTCAGTATTTCTACAATTACTTGAAGCCTACCGGACGAGCAGGTTTTGTAATGGCTTCGTCTGCCAGCGATGCCGGACACACAGAAAAAGATATTCGGGAGAAGTTGGTAAAAACGGGTGCAGTAGATGTGATGATGGCGATTGGTAACAACTTTTTCTACACCAGATCTTTGCCTTGCACCCTTTGGTTCTTTGACAGAGCCAAAGAGAACGACGCCACCAAAAGGGACAAAGTGCTGATGCTGGATGCACGTAAAATTTACCGAAAGGTAACGAGCAAGGTCAACGACTTTAGCCCTGAGCAGCTGCAAAACCTGATTTGCATTGTCAACCTCTACAGAGGCAATACCCAAAAGTTTGATGCTACTGTGCAAGACTATCTGGAAAGCTCAGTTGCCTATGCCAAAGAAACTGCCCAAGTCCTGGACTTACTTCAGCAACAGTTTGAAAAAGTCCATGAAGCCGTAGTGAATTTTGCTGTGAAGCTGGCAGAAACGGATAAAACAGCACAGACTTTTGCGGATACGTTATTTCTTGAAGAAGGCGAGGCCGTGGAGCAAATGCAAAATGAGTTAATCTCCCTGGCAGAAAATGCTACCGCAACCGAACAAATCCTGCAGCCGATTGCGCTGGCGTGTAAAAACCTGAGGAAGCAACAGGACAAGCTGATCAAGCAATTCCTCGATGCCATCACCCAGGGACAAAAGGAACTTCAGCTTAACAAAAACAAAGACTGGAAAGAGCTTGGGCTAAAAGAGCAACTCGACCAACTGAAAGCCTTGCAACAGCAACTCAGCGGCAATCCAGATGAAGAAGAACCTGGACTGCTACATGAAACCGAATACTTCTACAAACAAGCCCATTGGCTGAATAGCCGCTTTCCTGACGGCGTCTATGCCGATGTGGAAGGACTATGTAAAGTAGTAAACCAAACGGAAATAGAAGCCAAAGACTGGAGCCTAAGCCCGGGCAGATATGTAGGTGTGGACACTGCCACCGATGAAGACTTTGATTACGAAGAACGCCTGAACGAAATACATATTGAGTTGGAAGGATTGAATGAGGAAGCTGTTGCTTTGGCAAATTCTATTTCAGAAAATTATAAAACGGTGTTGATATGAGTTGGGAGAAGGTGAGTTTAGAAAGTATCTCCACAAAAATCGGAGATGGATTACATGGAACACCAAAATATGATGATTCAGGAGAGTATTATTTTATTAATGGCAATAATCTTTCAAATGGAAAAATTCTGATTAAAGAAGACACCAAGAGAATTTCAAGTATTGAATATGATAAAATCAAAAAAGAACTAAATGACAAAACAGTTCTTGTTGCAATAAACGGGACATTAGGAAATATAGGTTTGTATCGGGATGAACCTGTGGCATTAGGAAAAAGTGCTTGCTACATTAAGGTAAATGAAAAAGCAGAGAAACTTTTTGTTAGATATGTTTTAGCGAATAAAGACTTCCAAATATATGCTCGTGATTTTGCAACAGGTTCTACAATAAAGAATTTAGGACTTAAAGCAGTTCGTGATTATTCATTTAATCTTCCCCCACTCCCCACCCAACGCAAAATAGCCAGCATCTTATCAGCTTATGATGATTTGATAGAGAATAATTTGAAGCGGATCAAGTTGCTGGAGGAGAAGGCGTTTGCAAGTTATAAGTTGCTGGATAAGGTTAAAAAGTTTATACTTTCTGATTTGTATGATACTAGTTCTGGTGGAACGCCTTCAAGAACTAATGCGGAATATTTTACTGGAGAAATAAATTGGTTTAAGTCAAAAGAACTATCAGATAGCATCTTACTTGAAAGCGAAGAAAAAATTACAGAAGGTGCGGTTGAGAAATCTTCTACCAAACTCTTTCCAATTGGCTCTGTAATTATGGCAATGTACGGTGCAACCATTGGAAAACTCGGTTTGCTTTCTCAGCCTTCCACAACAAATCAAGCTTGTTGTGCAATTATTGAAAAAGACGAATTAAAAAGTAATTACTACATTTTAAATTGGCTCCTTGAAAACAGAGAATATATTTTGAGTTTCAGAATGGGTGCCGCTCAGGAAAATATTAGCCAGCAAATAATTAAAAATCTGTTGGTTTCAATCCCAAAAGATATCGATCTAAAAATATTCAATTCAGAGATAAAACCAATTTATCAATTAATCAAAAACCTTCATCAACAAAATACCAAACTGCGGGAGGCACGGGATATTTTATTGCCTAGACTGATGAATGGACAAATAGAAGTGTAATTGGTTGAGTTAAAACAGGTAGATTCCAAAGCCATTCAATTCACTTAAAAGTGAAACAAAAAATTTTATAATTCAGTTATAAGTGAATACATTTACACTCGAAATATTTGACGACGAAGGAAGGCAATGTACCTTTTACACTGTAAGGTGGGAGGAGGCTGATGTTTCTGAGACAAATAGGTTTTTCGAAAAATATGAAAACGAGTCAAACTTTGAAAAACCGATTCAAGAGTTGGCGGTATTCCTCACTAAGAAAATCGGAAATGATGTCGGAGCACAGAAAGATTTTTTCCGTTTTGAAAATGCAGCCCAAGCACTTCCTCCATCTGGTAGGTATAAAGTGGGAGAAATCACCATCAACTATGGTGATTTTCCACTTCGGTTATATTGTTTGCGCATTTCAGACAACTTGGTGGTATTGTTTAACGGTGGTGAAAAAACCGCTGAATCTGCACAGGGAGGTACAACAAGTATGGCTTTTCATGAGGCCAATTTATTTGCAAAAAGAATATTAACAGCATTACAAGCAAGAGAAATCTATATAACGCCCGACGAAAGAGGGTTTAGATCCGTCGACGACGCCGAGGAAATATTTTTATAAAACAAACACTATGAGAAGCAAAGTCTTACAAAGAATATTGGATAATACTCCAAAAGAGGTTGACATATTTGTTGATTTATACGCTGACCTTGTGATCCGCATCAATCAGCTATTGCGTGAAAAAGGAATTACAAAGAAAGAATTGGCTGAAAAGTTAGAAAAGCAGCCATCCGAAATATCAAAATGGCTAGGGGGAGAGCATAATTTCACCCTGCGGTCTTTGGCAAAGTTGTCTGCTGAGTTGGGCGAACCGTTATTGGAAGTGCCCAAGAAAAAAACACAGACTGAATTTGTGGAAGATGGATTTATCTGCAGGGCCCACACTTTTGTAAGCTATAGAAAAGTAGAACCTTCACCTAAAGGAAAAGAATGGCTATTGCCTGTAGAATCAGAACCATCAAATGAATTGAGCTATGGAACATAAAGATAAGTTTGACCCTGAAAAAATCGCTTTGATTGAGTTTAAAATGATAAAAGGTCAGGTGGATACACCTGAAAATTTTGATATCAGCAAAGTGGGAGGCCATGAATTAGATCATGCCTTAAAATTAGGGTTTAACCTCAGTGATAAATTAGCCAAAGCAGATTTTACAATTAGTATCAAAACCAATAGTAAGGGATCAAATGAATCTGAAGCCTCAGGAAATTTTCACCTTTTGTTCTTGTATCAAATCGAAAATTTGGCAGAATTGGCTATTCCTGCGAAAAACAAAAAATTAGAATTACACCCGGGATTAGCCAATGCCTTGTCCTCGGTTACCTATTCCACCGCAAGAGGGATATTATTAACGAGATTACAGGGAACAGCTTTACAAAACTTTGTTTTGCCCATTATCAATCCAAATAAATTGCTTCAAAATAAGTAGGAAAAGATGAACCGTCAGCTAGCTGAGATACAACTAAAAAAGCTTTTTGGTTTTCCCCATTTTCATGATTTGCAATGGCAGGTCATCGATAAATTACTCTCAGGAATGAGAGTGTTGTTTATTGAGAAAACAGGCTTCGGAAAATCATTGTGTTTTCAATTTCCTGCTACCCAACTGGATGGGGTGACCATCGTTTTTTCACCTCTAATCGCCTTGATGCGAGATCAAGTAAGGAGTATGCAGGACAAAGGCATAAGAGCAGCAGCTATCAATTCCAACCAAGAACGAGACGAAAACAATAACATAATCGAGCAGGCTCAGAATAACGAGTTGGACATCGTATATATCGCCCCGGAACGCATGGAAAATGCGGAGTGGATTTCAGCTTCCAAAGAGATGAAAATTGCAATGATCGTGATCGACGAGGCACATTGTATTTCTATTTGGGGACAGAGCTTTCGGCCAAATTATCGCAGGATTGTCAATTTGGTAAAACTACTCCCCAAGACTTTTCCGGTATTAGCCACGACAGCTACTGCGACACCACGGGTAGAGCAGGACATTATCGACCAGGTGGGTTCTGATCTAGTACCCATCCGTGGCAGACTCCTCCGCTCCAATATTGGTTTGACAGTAGTGAAAGTGCAGAGTCAGGCCGAAAAAATGATTTGGCTCGGAAAAGTCATGGATCACCTTCCCAAGCCTGGCATTGTCTACACCGGAACTCAAGCCGATACCGATATTTTTGCGAATTGGCTTCAGTTTTTAGGGATTAAATCCACGGCCTACAATGGTCGCTTGGATCCGGAAAGCCGAAAGCGAATCGAAGAATCCTTCATGGCAAATGAGTACGAAGTCATCGTCTCAACCAATGCCTTGGGTATGGGGATAGACAAGTCAGATATCCGATTTATCATCCACACTCAAATTCCACAGTCCCCTATCCATTACTACCAAGAGTTTGGAAGGGCTGGAAGAAACGGAGAAAAAGCACATGCAATATTGCTGTATAATCCTCATGTGGACTTAGAGCTTCCCCGTGCTTTTATCGAAGGTTCCAAGCCCTCTCGGGAAAAATACAATCGGGTGATTTCTGCGGTGAAAAGTGCATTGATGGGAAGAAACGAAGTAATTAAAGCTGTCAATTTAAAGCAAACGCAGGTTTCAGTGATTTTGGCAGATTTGGTTGATCAGGGTGTAGTGAATGAGCAGGTGAGAGGAAGCAGCAAAAAGTACTTTTACAATCCTCAAGCTCCTGATTTTGATTTCACTAAGTTCAATAAGCTTAGAGCTGCCCAGGAACAAGAGTTGTCAAAAATGGTGGAATATGTCAATTTGGATTCCTGCAGGATGGGATTTCTCTGTGAGTACTTAGGTGATGAACCTGCGCATTATTGTGGCATCTGTGACAATGACAGAGGGAAAAAGGTCATTGTGCCTTCTGATCCTGTTTTTGAGGAAAAGGTGAAGACTTTTTTGGAAAATTTCTTCCCTGTTCTGGAAGTAGAGACAAGCAAAAGCAACCTGGTGAATGGAATCGCAGCTTCCTACTATGGAGTATCAAATGTGGGGTCAGCGATCAAGCACTGCAAATATGGTGGAAGAGGGGATTTCCCGGACTGGTTATTAAGGCAAACCTTAAGAGCCTATCGGAAGCATTTTGGAAGTGAGACCTTTGATTTGGTTCTTTATGTTCCACCGACAGAGTCCGGAGATTTAGTCAGAAATTTCGCCGGCAAAGTGGCTAGAACTTTGGGGTTCCCAATTTCGGATGGCTTGGTAAAATCCAGGCCGACGGAACCCCAGAAGATTTTCGAAAGCGGACTTTCCAAAAAAGACAATGTCGCCGGGAAATTCCGATTTGAAAAGCACGAAGAAATAAAAGGAAAAAGTATATTGTTGATCGACGACATTTTTGACAGCGGATATACCATCAAAGAAATTGGTCAGTATTTGACTAACCTAGGAGCTGAAAAAATTGCGCCATTGGTTATAGCGAGAACAGTTGGAGGAGATATATGAAAGAAGCAGCAGAATACACTTATTGGATTGCAATAGCACATTTACCGAAATGGACGACTGATCGAATCAATCGCTTGATTGTACAGATCGTTCATGATAAAAAAATGTCTTTGGAAGAATTTTTCAACTTGAATGCTCAGGGTTGGACTGAGATTTTTTCTTTAACTGCAAAAGAGATCGCCGATCTGGAATTCACCAAAAAAGATCTTCCTCGATTGGCTTTCATAGCTGAACAGTTACAGAGTGAGGGCTTTGATCTGATTCCCCTGAACTCTCCTGAATATCCTACGGAATTGAAGGAAAATCTTAAGGTAAAAAGCAGCCCACCTTTACTCTACGTCAAGGGTAGAAAAGGACTTCTTAAGGAAGATGCGGTCGCCATAGTCGGCTCCAGAAAAGCGGGTCAAAAGGCGTTGGACTTTACGGATCATGTTGCTAAAAAAAGTGTAAAAGAATCCAAGGTCATTGTAAGTGGATTTGCTAAAGGAGTAGACAAACAAGCTTTGGACAGCACATTGGAAGCAAATGGGAAGAGTATTATTGTGCTTCCACAAGGCATTTTGACCTTTCAGTCCGGATTCAAAAAATACTATCAACCCATCATAAATGGAGATGTGCTTGTATTAAGTACATTTTTCCCAAAAGCCGGATGGGATGTTGGTTTGGCGATGGCAAGAAATGCTTACATCTATGGTTTGGCCAAAGAAATTTATGTGGCGGAATCAGACAGTAAGGGCGGAACTTGGGAAGGTGCCATGGATGGACTAAAAAGAAAGCGTTCTGTTTATGTCAGATTTCCGGAAAAGAAAGAAAAGAATGCAAATCTCAGCTTGATTAATTTGGGTGGAATCGCTGTGGATGATTGGGGAGAAAAAATTCAAGACCAATCCCCAGCTAATGAGATTAAGAAAAATGGAATAGATGAAAGCATCAGCTCTGATCAGGAAGAACTGACTCTTGAGCAAAAAATATTGGCTTTCTTGACTAAAGGCCCCTTCACGGCTAAGGAAATAACCATAGGTTTAAAGCTTGATTGGGATACCAAAAAAGTCACAACCTTCCTCAAAAAGAATCCTAATGTCAAAATGATTGAGGGTAAGCCCACAAAATTTTCACGGACGGATGCGACTACTCTAACTTTATTTTGATGTAATGGCTTGGGAATATTCAGAAGACAACCTCATTGAACAGACAGCGATTGATTTATTTTTTCATCAATTAGGTTGGGATACATTATTGGCTTACAACAGTGAAATCTTCGGAACAGGATCTACACTTGGAAGACAGAGCAAAAAAGAAGTCGTTCTGAAAAAATATTTCATTGAAAAAATCAGTGCATTCAATCCTGGATTACCCCAAAAGGCCTACGATGAAGCATACCAAAAACTTACAGAGGAAAGTACCACTAAGTCTTTTGAAGAACTCAATTTCGAAAAATATCAGCTTCTGAGAAATGGCATTCCTGTAGACTTCATAAATGAGAAGGGGGAACAAATAAGGAATAAAGTAATTAAGGTTTTTGATTTTGAAAATGCCGAGAACAATAACTTTTTGGCGGTTCGGCAACTCTGGATACAGGGAAAAAGCAGGCGAGAAAGGAGACCCGATATCATTGGCTTTGTCAATGGTATTCCACTGTTATTCATCGAACTGAAAGCAGCCCACCGAAAATTAGAAAACGCCTACAACGATAATTTTACCGACTACAAGGATGTCATTCCACACCTGTTTCATTACAATGCATTTGTATTGTTAAGTAATGGAATAGAAAGTAGAATCGGCAGTGTTACGGGTAAGTATCAGCATTTTCATGAGTGGAAACGCATCACCGAAGAAGATGAGGGCATTGTTGCTTTGGATAGAATTATTGTAGGGGTTTGTGAAAAGCAGCGCTTCCTAGATTTATTTGAAAACTTTATCCTCTTTGACAATTCCTTAGGCAAAGTAGTCAAACTGATCGCCCGAAATCACCAGTTTATTGGTGTCAACAAAGCCATTGAAAATGTCAGGCACAAAGAATATCTCTATAAATTGGGTAAAATCAGTTTCGAAGAAAAGCAGAAATTGGGGGTATTTTGGCACACTCAGGGAAGCGGAAAATCCTACTCGATGGTTTTCTTTTGCCAGAAAATCCACCACAAGTTTACAGGCAGTTATACTTTTTTGGTAGTAACCGACCGCAACGAATTAGACACACAGATTTATGGTACATTCAGTGGAATAGGAGCAGTTCCGCAGGTAAAATCGGGACCAAAAGACTCCTTAAAAGCCAACAGCGGGAAGCATTTGAAGGACTTATTGAGTTCAGAACATCGCTATTTGTTCACCCTCATTCACAAATTCAATTTTGAAGAAGAAATTACCAAAAGGGAAAACATTTTCGTGATTTCAGATGAAGCCCATCGGACGCAAGGAGGTCAATTGGCCATGAACTTGCGCAATGCCCTTCCGAATGCTTCTTTTATCGGTTTCACAGGCACACCGCTATTTAAAGACGATGAAATTACCAAGCGGATTTTCGGCGATTATGTGTCCCGTTACGATTTCAAACGGAGTGTGGATGATGGGGCCACAGTTCCACTTTATTATGAAAATAGAGGCGAATATTTAGGATTGAAAAATCCAACGATCAATGACCAAATTAGGCAGTTGCTGGAAAATGAGGAATTGGAAACCGACCAACGCAGCAGAGTTGAACAATTGATCGCAAGAGAATATCCAATTCTCACAGCCAAGAAAAGATTAGATGCGATTGCCAAAGATGCGGTTTGGCATTTCTGTAATCGTGGGTATAAAGGCAAGGGAAAGTTTATCGCTTTGGATAAACTTACTGCAGTAAAAATGTACGACCTGATTACTCATCATTGGAAATTGACTGTTGAGCAATTGGAAAAGGAAGTTGCAAAGGGCAAATACGGAGATCAGGAATTGTTGGAGAAAAGCCGGGAACTCCAATGGATCAGGGAAACGGAAGTTTGTGTGGTTGTCAGCTCTGAGCAAAATGAGATTCAGAAGTTTCAGAAATGGGATTTAGACATTGAGCCACACCGTGAGAAAATGAACACTCAAGACCTTGAGACAAGGTTTAAAGATGAAAATGATCCGTTCCGGTTTGTGATTGTTTGTGCCATGTGGATTACTGGATTCGATGTCCCTACGCTTTCCACTTTATATATTGACAAACCCTTGAAATCCCATACGCTGATGCAGGCTATAGCAAGAGCTAACCGCATCAGCGAAGGAAAAAACAATGGGTTGATCGTGGATTACATTGAAACCTACACTGCTTTATTAGATGCCTTGGCTGTTTATGGTTCCGGAGGAGAGGATGGTCCCGCAACACCTGAACCCCCGGTAAAACCAAAAGAGGAGCTTATCCAAGAGCTAGAGGAAACCTTAAATGCAACCGAGTCCTTTCTTCTTGATGAAGTCAATTTCGATTTGCAGGAATTAATCAATGCTAATGGACTACACAAGTTAGCCGCCCTGGAAAAAGCAGTAAATTCTGTTTACACTAACGACGAAACCAAAAGTAAATTCCAGATTTTGGCAAGAGAGGTTTTTAAGAAATACAAGGCCTTGCAACCGGACAAAGTTTTAAACCAATATGCGTTGAGAAAAAATGCGATAGATGTAGTCTACTCTGCGATAGAAGGCAATATTGAGAGTGCCGATGTGGCTGATATAATGCGGAAAATCCAACATGTGGTAGATGAATCAATTGAGAATATGGTTTCTGAACCAAATCTCAATGATGCTAATCTTATTGATCTCAGTGGTTTGAATTTCGAGTTACTTGAGCAATATTTTTTGAAAACAAAAAACAAAAATGCCCTGGTACAATCATTAAAAGACAAGATTGAGAAGAACCTGAAACGGATGGTTGAGCGAAATCCACTTACGATTGACTATTACAAGCGATACCATGAGATAATCGAAGAATACAATCGAGGTAAGGATGAAGTGGTCATCAAAGAGACCTTCAGAAAATTGATCGAACTCGTCAATTCCTATTCAGTAGAAGAGGCAGATACAAAACGAGAGGGACTCACTGATGAACAGAAAGCCATTTTCGATATTCTGAGACAAGGTAAAAAACTTGAAGAGCAGGAAAAGGATGAAATAAAAAAGATATCAGTCGGACTCCTCGAAGAATTGAAGAAAGAGAAATTGAAGGTGGAACAGTGGGCCGATAAGACAGTAACCGCAGCGGCTGTTTTCAACTATGTGAGTAAAACACTTTTTGAGGTTTTACCCTATCCAACGTATCAAACTGATGATATTGACCTAAGGACCAATTTGGTTTTTGATCACTTGAAAAGTCAGTACTATGGGGGCGGCAATAGTTTGTATGGGAGGTATTAATTTGCTAATTTTTAAATAGGACTTTTTTTTCCATATTTTTATTGCGAATTAATGAAAGATAACTCAAAATCAGGTGGTATGATTAGATCAATTATTTTTTATATATTCTGACTTACAAATCTTTGAAATTCCGCTGTTGAAAGCTACTTTATAAAAACAGGTTCGTATAAAATTAGGATATTCAGAGATTGATTGATAAAAGAGAGCATTAGAATAAGTTTGTTTATAGGATGGGACTTTTTTGAATGAACATTTAGTCAAAAGTAATATGCCTAAGTAGGGCCTGCTGAAAAACTCAGGCTGCATAAGTTAATAAAGCCAGTCCAGATTCCCTCTTGGACTGGTTTTTTATCTTAAAGACGGTTAGGATTACGTTCAACGTGTTATGAAATGCAGGATTTAACTTCTCCTGTGCTGAAAAACCTAGGCATGCCAGTGCCATCCCGGCCAGTTTGACCAGGTTCAGCACTAGGATGATGGAGGCGATCCACGATTGGCTGGTGTGTTTAAGTCTGGCTCTGATCCGGTTCATCCCGTATGCATTTTTAGCTTGTCCAAACTTCCCTTCGATCGGGTTCCTCTCTCCGGGTCTTACGTGGT
>NZ_FMXE01000011.1 GCF_900103735.1 Algoriphagus alkaliphilus
TTCGAGAAAACTTCAAAGACCTTTTCGGTATATCCGACCTGTTTGCAACTTCATCCTTATATAAATGGATAACCAATGCCTACGGCAGAAAGATCGCTGAAATAGATAAGGTGGTAGATATGTTCAAAAACCATATAAGTGGCGTTTTAAACGCTTTAACCCAGCGACTCTCAAATGCCATGGCCGAACGGCTTAATGGTAAGATCCAAGAACTTAAAACAGTGGGAAGAGGATATAGAACATTCGCCAACTTTAGAAGTGCTATTTTATTCTTTAACGGTGGATTAGACCTATATCCCCACTAACTTAAGGGTAGAACCAGAAATTTTTTATTGACAATAAAAAATCTCAAGATTCTTGAACTTGACGGATCAACTTTGCAATCGATTTAAATGTAAACGCTAGTTGTAAAATAATTAGCGTTTTTTTTGTCTATTAGTAGGGATTTCGTCCTGATTCATAAGCGAAGTCAGAAATATCATCCATCGTAACCATTGGAATGTCCTTTTTGCTCAAATCCTGAAGCTCATGATATTCCGAAACTGGATAAGTCCAGCCTTCGTCAGTCAATTCCCAAAGCAGTGGTGCTAGGTTTTGAACTGCAGCTTTTCAGCCTTGTACGATAGCGCCCATTTTTTTCCAATGTATTCTAACCTGATTTTCAATTTTCACTTGGATTATATTCTTGAGCAATCATCCATTTTTCTCGGAGGCGAAAGGCAGGAATGGTTTGCCTTTTGGCTTTATTAGCGGCGACGTTTGGTTTGATGCCATTTTGCGAAGCCCATATGGAAAGCGGAATTATTTTTTTTGCCGTCAGAAGGGTTATTCGTTTGTGCAAAGTTTCTTGCAAGAGCAAGGCCAATAAACCGGTAAAGCCTCCAAATTTCAATGTTGACTGGTATTGGGTAAATAGCGGGTAATATTCGGTGAGCTTGCTTTTATTTTGAATGATAATAGGCGGCAAACCCATGTTCATTAACTGCAAGTTGATAAGCACTCTGCCCATTCTTCCATTGCCGTCAACAAAAGGGTGAATGGTTTCAAACTCTGCGTGAAAGTGTGCGATAGCATCCAAAAAATAGGGGATTTTTTTTTGATTGTATTGATCCACCAACTCTTGCACAAGTGCTGCCACAAACTGTGGATTTGCTCCCAAGTGATTACCCACGCGTACCCATTCTTTACCACTTCGAAAACGACCTGCAATGTTATCGTCAATATCGGAGAGCAAGGTTTTGTGCAAATTTAAAATGATTTTGACGCTGAGTTTTGATTCGGTTTTTTCTAATAAGGTTTCTGTGATTTTTGCCAAATTCTTGGCTTCGTAGACCTCTCGGATAGTTACTTTGCGTTCTAAACTACCTCCCGATAAAATCTTTTCGGTGTCTTCTAAGGAAAGTGTGGAGTTTTCGATGGCATTTGAGTTGTAAACCATCTCAGGAATTTCGGCAAGGGCTATTTCCTTCAGCAAAGGCTCATTGCCCTTTGCTAAGTTGATGTACTGGTTGCACAATGACTCAATTCTATCTTTTGTAGTTTGGTTAATCATTTTCCGACTTCATACTTACCGTGAAAACATGTATAAATATATGATTTTTCACGATAAGTTGGTACTAACGCCGACTTTGGTAAAGTTGAATCTGGTACGAATAGCTGCCTGTATATTCTGGCTTCGGAGCGTTTCCTTTTTATAGAAGTGTATCTATAGAAACCTCTGAAGGAGCTTTTCTGTTAAATTCCCAGAGTGCGTGGTATTCTGCTGAGGGATAAGTCCAGCCTTCCTCTGTCAATTCCCAAAGCAAAGGAGCCAAGTTTTGGACAGCAGCTTTGCAACCTTGGACAATTGCGCCCATTTTCCCGGTTTGCTTGGAGAGCTTGGCTTCATTTTCGATTTCGAAGGGGCCGCTGAATCCTCTTTCTTTAAGAATAGAACAGAATGCTCTCCAGTCCATGGAGTATCTCCCCTAAGCGTAGATTGGATCTACGCTTTTTTATTTTTTGGGAATTTATAATTCCCCCACTAGGCCGAGCCCCCCTAACTGGGAGTAGAAATGTCAGTTAGGACTGGGTGGAATTTGCAATTCCACCCTCGTATCCAAACCAATTTGTAATTGGTTTTTTTTGAAAAATATACCGGGATATAAGAGATTCTGTCCCTGATTCAGGTGGGGAGCTCGATTATTCCCGCAGTAGCAGGACTGGTTGTCGCCAATATCCAACTACAGGAAGCGAAGGTGGCTTTTGACCGGATGCATGAAGTAGCGGGATTGCCTGTGGAGGAGAATCCTCAAAAAGACGAGTCAATAATTTCCTCTTCTTCGACTCTTTTAGCTGTACGAAATCTCGCCTTCCGCTATCCAGGTCGTAGTCCGATCTTAAAAGACATTAGTTTCGAGCTAAACCCCAGAGAAAGTCTGGGACTGTTTGCTCCTGTGGGAACCGGGAAAAGTACCTTGGTGGATCTGATCCAGAAATTCTACACTCCAGAATCAGGAGAAGTCCAATTGCCATTCTTAGATAATCCAAATCCTAATTTATCCGAATGGCGGGCACAACTGGCCGTAGTCCATCAGAAAGAAAAGATATTTAACAATACCGTTCTGGACAATATCGTCCTCAGCAGCGATCCTAAAGAAATCGAAGCCAAGGTTAACCTCATGCAGGCAATGGGCTGTCTTCCACTTTTTCAGGACCTGAGTCAAAGACTACTCACCCTTTGCGGAGAAGAGGGAAGAAATCTCTCCGGGGGACAGCGGCAACTGGTCGGCTTGGTTCGGGCTCTTGTCCAGCAACCCAAGATTCTCATCCTCGATGAAGCCACGGCCGCTATGGACTACCGCATGGAGCGGGCGGTGATGGACTTGATCCGAAACTACCTTCATCTAACCGGCGCGGGGCTACTGCTAATCACCCACCAACCTACGCTGGCAAGTACCCTTGATCGCATCTTAATTCTTGAGCAAGGAAAGATTAGTGCTTCCGGAACCCCAGCCCAACTGCTGGCAACAGAAAACCCCTTCTCAGCAGCCTATCGCTACATCCTCCAACCTAAACCCAACACATCATGGCAGGTCTGAAGTACTACGAGCGCACCAAGCTACTGATCGAGCTGATTGAAAAGAGGAAGACGGGGAGTCCGGGAGAACTGGCGAATAGACTTGGAGTAAAGGAAAGAATGGTCTATCGAATCATGGATGATCTCCGCTTAATGGTGGAGGAAGAGATCATTTATTGCAAAGAATTTAAGAGCTATATTTTTCAAAAAAAATTTGCTGACTGTAATGAAATGTCAGTGACTCGAATTTATGTTTGGGTATTCTAAATCAAACTTCTAACTTTAAAACAACACGATTATGAAGGAATTAAGTATCGAACAAATGGAATCCACAAAGGGTGGTTGTTCATTCACCGAGATGATGTTTTATGCAACTGCCCAATTGTATCATATAGGCCAATTGGACTCTTCTAGTGATTATTTTTCGTATCACGCAGCTGGAGCAGGCTTCTATACAATGAAGCTCTTTGCATGTATGTGATTTTTGTGGCGGTCAAATTATTTTTGACCGCCGTTTGTTGTTTAAAAAATAAACCTAATGAAAAGCAAAATCAGTTTTCTCTTAATAATTCTATCAATTTTTCTTTCCATTAATAATGATTGCTTTCCCCAAAAAAAAGAATTGGACTTAAAAATTGTTGGGAAATGGGAGCTTCTCTTTTCTAAAGATATAGAAGGTAAATTGGTTAAAAATGAATTTTCAGGCAAGGGATATATAGAAACCTTTACAAAAAGTGGGCAATTTATGATTGATCCTAATTATTTGAGAGATGATATGAAACGTAATGGTATAAATGAACCCCTGGATTATGCATCAATACCTACCTTTTCTTGGAAGTCAATAAGTGATGGGGTATTGGAGATTCAAACAGGCCAAGGGAATCAACAAATCCGATATGGTTTCTCTGGAGACACACTTGTTTTTGGGTATCCGAATGGAAATACTAAATATTTGCTAAAGCGAAAATGATGGTAAGGTTTCGGGAAATCAATTTTAGGTTCAAATCATTTTACCAATGATGACAATCAGTAGAAAATCATTTTCACTTTTCTGTTTGTTGTGTTCTAGTATCTCTATCTCTCTCCACGCTCAAACAAGTCAAAATTCCCATACCTATTTCCCTAGAAAATACTCAGAGCAGCCAATTATTACATTCAAAGAATGCTTTTTCAATAAAACTACCTATTATCTAGATGGAGAAAAAACAAATCCAAAAGAAGTAAGAGCATTGCTAAATTCGATGCAATACGAGGATTTTGAATTCCTGCCAATTCACAGAAAAAAGAGTTGGGGAGCTGGGATTATGCTCACAGGACTGGCGGTAAACCTCGGCTCGATAGCCTATCTTTTTACCAATGAAATTACACCGGCTATTACCTTGGTATTTAGCAACATTGGGAGGTGGTATTATGCAATTTACCGGAAATAGCTTAATCCGAAATGCGGATAGAAGAATCCAACTTACGCTTAATGATTTCAATGCCTATCATTTCTCCGGAGGGACAAATGCCTATTTGAGTATGGATGTAAGTGATAAATTTCTAGGGCCACAAATCGACTTCTACGAAGGCCCGATGCTCCTCCAAAAGCATCAAGTATTATCACGCTTTCAGGCTAATGATGAAGCCTTTCAGTTATTTGAGCGTGTCCTGAAAAGGCAAAAAGTAAGTACTGTAACCAATATTGTTAATTCAGCCCTTGGATTCGGTGTTATGTTTGTTGCTGTTGGATTTGAGCGACAATCTTCCAGTCAAAATAATCTTCTCATTCCAATGACCTTAACAGGAATTGGGCTCAATATTTTCTCAGGTAATTACGAAAGGAGAACCAGAAACCTTACTAGAGAGGCTCTTTACCGCTATAATTATCAATGACATTTGATAAAAAGGATGGATGGAATAGTTAGCCACGCTGCAATGACCCGAGCATTAGAGATGGCCTAATCAATAATAGTTGGAAAGGACGAAGGGTCCTTAAATCAAGGAGGGCAAGCAGCTCAATGTGACAAATAGATTCATCAATGAATCTATTTTTTCATAAAATATCATCCATAGTTACCAGAGAAATGGCTTTCCTATCAAACTCCTGTAGGGGGTGATGTTCCCGAGTTGGGTAGCACCAACCTTCATCTGTCAATTCCCAAAGCAATGGCGCTAAGTTTTGGACAGCTGCTTTACAACCTTGTACGATCGCTCCCATTTTTCCGGTTTGCTTGGAGAGCTTGGCTTCATTTTCGATTTCGAAGGGGCCGCTGAATCCTCTTTCTTTAAGAATAGAACAGAATGCTCTCCAATCCATCGAGTCTCCCAATCCGAAACCCGGCAAAGTCGCTTCATACTGATGCCGATCCCATGAATTGGTGCTGGAGTGGATGCGAAGCTTCTCGGCCCATTCCGCAGGGATTTGCTGCATGGGATACATATTTCCCCAGAATGGATCAGGATTATTTCGGGTCGATTTGACGTGAATTCGCTTTAAGCGGCTTATATCCGTGTTTTTGATGACTTCCACAGGATCGGTGTGCTGCCAGACATCATGGGATGGATCGTAGATTTCCCCGTGATTTCTCTCTGGGACGAGTTCATACATGATTTTTCTGGCGGCTAGAACTCCTGTCAGATTGTTATAGGTGCCGGTGAATCCCGAACTCCTCCAGCCTTCCATCGGGCAGTTTTCATAGAGAACTGTCACTCCGAGATCATTGGCATAGCGGATAATCGGGCCGAAGATCCGCTGGTATTCCAGTAGATTTTTTTCAAAGCCACCTTCTTCATTGCCCAGTTCGTGGTTGTATCCGACAAAGGTTCCGACTTTGACATCATTTTCATCTCCACCGAGAAGATAAGCCATTCGGATCAGCTTGAGCAGATGATTTTGATTTTTGAGCCGGTGCATTGGGTCTCCACCGATAAGGTTTTCGAAAGCCCCGATAGAAAGCCGAAGCTGCGCGCCATTGAATTTCTCAATCAAGGCTTTGGCCTGATCCGGGCCGAAGCTTTCATAGTCCAGATGGGTGGCGACAAAATCATCCCGCGTTCCATCCTTTCTGAAGACACAGAGATCCAGTCCCTGCACGCCGATTTCTGTCGCTTTTTCGATAGTTTGATCCAAATTCAATTGGTCAAATGCCGAAGTCATGATCCAAATTGGGTTTGCCATGGTTTATTGGGTTTGGGTTAAAAATAGGGAAAGGTGAGGATTGAAAAAATGAGATTGGGATTAGTGGTTAACTTTTCTAATGGGTTTAATTCCATTATATTTAGGAAGCTAATATTGTGAAAAATGAATATTCAAAACCGGAAACTTGAACTTATTAAAAGCCTTATTTCGATTGAAGATGAGGAATCCATTGATTTTTTAGAAGCTTATTTGAAAGCCAAACCGTATCGGCTAACGAAAAGTGAGCTTTTAAATAGAGCTGATTTGGCATCCGAAAATATTGTTTCCGGAAAATATCAGAACCAAGATGATTTAGAAAAAGAATCTGAAAGTTGGTAAAATGAAGGTTTATTGGACTGATTTTGCTAAGCAAAGCTTAAAAGAAGTCTATCATTTTTATAGAAAAAATGCGAGCGAAAAAGTCGCAAAAAGAATAAAGGCTCAAATCTTTTTCAAAACAAAGTTGCTTGAGCAACAATCTAAAGTGGGTCAAATTGAGCCATTTTTGGAGGAAATAGGGTTGGATCATCGATATATACTCTCAGGTAATTTCAAGATTATTTACCTGATCCAAGGCGAGTCAATTTTTATTACTGACTTGTTTGATACCAGACAAAATCCTGAAAAAATAAACGATCCCACTAGATAACCTACCCCTCAGAATACCTTCTCCTGATCTCTACTTTTTGCTTTTGTCGCTCCCAAAGCGCTTTTGCCAAATCGGCAGCCACAGAGTCAGGCTCAGATTCATGGAGGATTTGTTTCAGTTTATTTTCAGCCAAATCGATCCGATAGCAGACTTGAAGCAGTCGTTCCAGATTTCTGTCCATCAGCTGGCTAATTGCTTTAGTTAGGACAGCCAAGGCCTTTACCTCAGAAAAATCTTCCTTGATTTCAGGAAGCTGAAAGTCTTTGGTGATCATACTGAAGGTTTCTTCCGGAAGGGTTTGGCTCATTGGTTTAAAATGAAAAAGCCCCGTTTGGGGCCAATGAATTATGCTTCTTTTTCTTCGGATTCTTCAGATTTGCTTTCCTTTTCTTCTGCGGTGCTTTCCTGCAAAACTTCGGGAGCAACAGTTCGAATGAGTTTGTACCAAGACACCAGCTTCTTGATATCTGAAGTATAAACTCTTGCAGTATCAAATTCGGGAAGTACGGATTTCAAAAATGCCCGTAACTCGCTATCATCAGCATTGGAATCCAAGCCCAAATCGCCTTGGTATTCGGCTTCGATCTTTTTCATTACAGATTCCAAAGGCTCCGCACCTTCTTCAGTCAAGGTATAAATGGAAATGTCGCTAAGGACAGAAACCCGTTGAGCCATGCCGGCAATCAGCTTGGCTTTTTTCTCGTCCATAGATTCCAATACTACTCCCGAGCGAGTCGGCTTCAAAATTTTATACAAACCCGGCTTACCGGCTACAGTGGCGATGTCTTTGAAATTCATTAGTTGTTATTTTTTCAGGCTGCAAATATAGAACTATCAATCAATTTGTCCGCTCGGATTCGTATTCAGCGACCAATTCGTCGAGGAACTTCAGTACTTCGTCTTTTCCACCTTGCTTTTCTGCAGAGGTGACAAAGTAATCCGGGTATTCTCCGAAGATCTCTTCCATTTTATTCAGAAATGCCTTCACATTTTTGTCGGTCTGTGATTTGGATTGCTTGTCAGCTTTGGTAAAAGCCAATACAAAAGGGACATTTTGCTCTCCGCACCAATTCACAAATTCCAAGTCGATCGTCTGAGGTTCCAATCGGCTGTCGATCAACACAAATACCCCACAGAGATTTGATCTGCTGGTCAAGTAAGTACTGATCATTTTCTCCCATTTTACCTTGCGATCCTTGCTGACTTTGGCAAATCCATAGCCTGGTAAATCGACCAGATACCAACGGTCATTGATCATGAAATGATTGACCAATTGGGTTTTTCCGGGTTTTTGGGAGGTTTTTGCAAGTTCTTTGACTCCGGTCAGCATATTGATCAAGGAGCTTTTGCCTACATTGGATCTACCGATGAATGCAATTTCTGCCCGATCTGGTTTTGGGCACTTGGTAGGGTCGGTGTTGCTGACAACAAATTCTGCTTTTTTGATCATGACTTTTCTGTTCGCTGCAAAAATACGTTTTTATTTCAAAAGCACTTTGGAGTCATACCTGTCAACAATTTTCGATTCCTCGGGTTTGTGTAGTATTATTGTACCCTCAACGAAGATTTCTGATGTCAGTAGTTCCATATAAAGACAAACAAGACTCCAAAAAAGATCAGGTAGCTGAGATGTTCAACAACATCAGCCCTAAATATGATTTGCTCAATCATGTGCTAAGTTTGGGGATTGATATCATCTGGAGAAAGAAAGCGATCAAATACCTCAAAAAGGATCAGCCTAAGTTGATTTTAGATATTGCCACAGGTACCGGTGATTTTGCTATTGAGGCTCTTGTCCTGAATCCTGAAAAAATTATCGGAGTGGATATTTCTGAAGGGATGCTCGCTGAAGGGAGAAAAAAAATAATCAAGCGAGGGCTTCAGGATAAAATCGAGATGCATCTTGGAGATTCGGAAGGATTATTGTTTGAGGATAATAAGTTTGATGCGGTCATCGTTTCTTTTGGTGTCAGAAACTTTGAGAATCTGGAGAAAGGATTGGCAGACATGTACCGGGTTCTTAGACCGGGAGGGAAAACAGTAATTTTGGAATTCAGTAAACCCAAGGGCTTTCCCATGAAGCAGGCCTATTCGTTTTATTCCAATAAGATCCTTCCGCAGGTCGGTAAACTAGTATCCAGAGACAATTCTGCCTATACTTATCTTCCCGAATCAGTTCAGGCCTTTCCGGATGGAGAGGATTTTCTGGCAGTATTGAAAAAAGTAGGATTTCACAGCACAGTATGCAAGCCACTCACATTCGGAATCAGTTCCATCTATATAGGTCAAAAATAGGATTCCTGATTCTGCTATTTTTAGGATTTAGTTCTTCAGGCCAGGCGCAAGGCTTGTTTGGTTTGACCAGTACCTCCGGTTCAGATGACAAAGTGTTGTCTTACGGCTTTTTCCTTGCGGGGCATACTGCCACTTACCAGATCAAATATTCGGAGGCATTTTTTGACCCAACCAATGCTGCGAATAACCAAGTGCACTCCATTTTTCCCAAATATACTCCGGGATTTTCCCTCGGCTTTATTGGTATTTTGAAATTTCATGATCAGGTAAACCTGCTTTTCATGCCTAAGATTTCATTTTACGAGTATCGGACAGATGTAAATTATTTTGTGCCTCCCACCCAGAATGTGCCTGGGAATGACAACAATCCGGGCAATTATCTAGGCTATCGCACTGAAGAGTTGATCAATGAGGTGACAATGGTTGAGCTTCCGCTCTTGTTCAAGTATCGTTCCCAGCGCTTCAACAATACACGGATGTATTTTATCGGAGGAGGAAGCTATCAGTTTAGGACAAAAGGTCAGGATGAGGCCAACTTGGATCCGATCGTAACTAGAGGTCAGGACTTCACCCTTGAGATGGGAATGGGCTTTGAGATTTATTTTAAGTATTTCAAGTTAGCACCCGAAATCAGGTTTTCGCATGGCTTGAACAATATTTATTATCCTGAAAAAACGCCTGCGGAAATCCGCGATGTGATTTCTTCGGTCAAACGTAAAGGAATCACCATTTACTTTAATTTTCAATAATTCCGGTCGGAAATCCCACCCGAAATTGTTTCCGTAAATTCTTGGGCTGAATCAGTGCCCTTTGGGTCAAGCTTGGTAGCAAAGCAGAAGTTTATTCCTATTTTAACTCGGCCATCAAGTTTTCTTCATGGTTTTTTGATTTCTGCCCAAATAACCCCAAGCTAATCTCATGAAGTACAAAATCTGGAATATTCTGGTTTTTATTGTTCTGATCCTCACAGTTGGATCATTTCTTATTCTTTTCAGAGTAAATAAAGTTGATCCAACCCTCGCCAATGTTCCTTATGTCTTTTGGACAGGGTTTTTGGTGACTGTTGTGATTGTGGTTTTGACCTTTTTAGCTTCCCGGTTTTTCCCACACCAAGAATCTAAAAAACAATGACAGGCTGGCTGATTTTCTTTTTCGCACTCTTTTTGGCCTCGCTTGGCTATGCCTCTTATAAATCGTACAACAAAAACAGAAGCTCGGATGAGTTTATGTTGGCCGGATCCAACATTGGAACCATACTCGGGTTTTTGACCTTTTCGGCAGCTTTGTTCAGTGCATTTACCTTCATGGGAATGCCGGATTTTTTTCGGACTCATGGTGTAGGAGCATGGGTATTTTTGGCCTTTTCGGATGCCTTGATGGTTTTTTTTCTTATTTGGTTTGGATACAAGCTTCGCAAAAGGGCATCAGAGGTTGGGTATAAAGGTGTGGCTGGTTTTATCCAAAGTTGCTTTCGAAACAAATGGGCAGGGTACCTGATTTTCATAAGCTCTTTCCTTTTCCTTATTCCTTATGTCGCCATTCAAATCCGGGGCATTTCCATATTCCTCAACGCAGCATTTCCAGACCTGATTCCCTATTGGGGTTGGTCGGCAATTTTGGTTGTGATTATGCTGATTTACTCTGAAATCGGAGGCTTGAAGGCTATCATGTACAGCGATGCAATCCAGGGAGTGATTTTGTTGGTTGTGATTTGGATTATCGGTGTGACCTGCCTGAAGATGGCAGGAGGCTTGGATTCAGCTTTGGAAAGAGTAGCTGAAAGTAATGCAGGCTTACTGTCACTTCCCGGGCCCAAAGGATTATTCAGCAGTCCGTTTTTGATTGCTTCTGCGATTGCTATTGTGATGATTCCTGTTTCCCAGCCGCAGTTTACCACCAGATTGGTGGTCATGAAAAACCTGAAATCCGTCCATAAAATGGCCTATGCCGTAGGGATATTTGCCATTTTGGTGATTCTCCCGACTGCATTTATCGGGCTTTACGGAGCAGTAAAATACCCGGACAGCACGACAGCAGATTTTCTATCTGCAGCATTGTTGTTTGACCAGGCGAATCCGGTTGCAGCATTGGCTGTGGTCGGACTTTTTGCTGCTTGCCTTTCTACTACCAATGCTCAGATTTTTGCTTTAGGTACGGAATTACGCTCCTTATTGACAGGTTCTGACAAGCAAAATATGCGAATTACCCAAATTGCAATTTTGGTGTTTTCAATGATCGTGCTCGTATTTTCCACTTATATGAGTGATGAATTGGTGCTTTTGGCTAGAGTGAGTTTTGCAGGTACATCCATGATCGCTCCGGTGGTATTGGGAGCTGTGATTTTCAAAAATCCCCCTAAGTCTTTGCTTGTTATCTCTGCAATTGCCTTGAGTTATTTCGTTTTGTCTTTGCTTGAGGTGGTTCCGGCGGGATTTTCCGGTTTGCCTACCGACGCAGCGATGTATTGTATTCTGATTCCGGTGACGGCCATACTCATGATCGCTCACTATTTTACCCAAAAAACTACACATGAAGATTGATTCGCACTTTTCAATTTCTGATTTAAAATCTCCTTTGGAGCGATTTTGGAACCTTTCCGGACAGAAAATCCGCTCAATTGAAGATTCATTTGACACCAAAAATGGAGCACCCGTATTTACCGAAAATGGTAAATACGTCACCCGGGGCTGGACCGAGTGGACGCAAGGCTTCCAGTTTGGATCCGCTTTACTCCAATTTGATGCTACTGGAGAAACAGAATTTCTCGAAATCGGCCGAAAAAATACGGTTCAAAAAATGGCTCCGCACCTGACCCATATCGGGGTGCATGATCACGGCTTCAACAATGTCAGCACCTACGGAAATCTACTGCGCCTGATCAACGAAAGCAAAATTCAGAGCTCAGAATGGGAAAAAGAATTCTATAAACTGGCATTGAAAGTAACCGGTGCAGTACAAGCCACCCGATGGACATCTATTCCAAACGGTGGATTTATCTATTCATTCAATGGCCCCCATTCGCTTTTTGTAGATACCATCCGCAGCTGCCGGGCATTGGTTGTCTCGCACCAATTGGGGCATGTGCTTCAAGGGGAAAATGACAGGAGAATCTCGTTGATTCAGCGGGCTATCCAGCACATTTTGAGCACGGTTCGATTTTCGATTTTCTACGGTAAAGGAAGGGATAGCTACGATGTGGCAGGAAGGACAGCTCACGAAATCATCTTCAATACCAATGACGGGAACTATCGCTGCCCCAATTCCCAGCAAGGCTATACCGGATTTAGCACCTGGACGAGAGGATTGGCTTGGGCCATTTGCGGCTTGGGTGAGACTTTGGAAATTCTTGACCAGATTTCTGAATCGGATTACGCTGAAGTTATTTCTAAAAAAGATCTGATCGCCGAGCTTAATGAAGCGGCTATTGCGACATCGGAATTTTATCTGGCAAACACGCCCACCGATGGAATTCCCTATTGGGATACCGGAGCCCCAAGTTTGCATAAAATGGGGGATTACCTCAACAGACCCTCTGAGCCTTTCAATGCCTTTGAACCGGTGGACAGTTCCGCCGCATGTATCACAGCGCAAGGTCTGATTCGCATCGGGAATTGGCTTAAAAATAGTGACCCTAATCGTGCAGAAAAATATCATAAAGCCGGAATTCAGATTGCTGGAGCACTTTTCTCCCAGCCTTACCTTTCTACTGACCCAGCGCATCAGGGTCTGATTTTGCACTCGATCTATCATCAGCCAAATGGTTGGGATTATGTGCCTCAAGCAGGAAAAGTCGCTCATGGAGAATCCAGCATGTGGGGAGATTATCATGCGCGTGAGTTGGCATTACTGGTGCATCGGATGATGAAAAATGAGCCGTATTATTCTTATCTAAACTGTGTGCCAGCATGAGCGGAAAATACAAACCACAGTTTCCTCGGGTTGCCCAGCTAAAAACTGCTGAGCTTTTCAGTGCTCATCTGGAAAAAGAAAGAATCGAACTGGATTTTGATCAGGAGTTGATTTCGGGATCTGATTCACCCTTTGCAGTATCCCATACGCTTCGCTCCAGCCGGAAAATCGGGAATGCGATGTGTATTTTGCCTATGGAGGGCTGGGATGGAACGGAAGACGGCCGTCCTACCGAACTGACCAAAAGGCGTTGGAAAAACTTTGCCATCAGCGGAGCCAAACTACTTTGGGGGTGTGAAGCGGTCGCTGTCCGACCTGAAGGCCGAGCGAATCCAAACCAGTTGATGCTGAATCAACAGACTTTTCAGGACTTCGTCGATCTTTTCCAACTCTTACAAACGACCCATCAGGAGCATTTTGGGGACACTTCCGATTTACTGATTGGACTGCAGCTCACTCACTCCGGTCGCTTCTGCAAGCCCAATGATAAGAAGCGGATGGAGCCAAAGATCCTTTACCCACATCCTGTTCTGAACAGGAAATTTGGTTTGGCGGAAGATTATCCGATTATGTCCGATGAGGAAATTGACTCAATTATCAAAGATTATGTGAATGCCGCTATTTTGGCTCAAAATGCAGGGTTCCATTTCGTGGATATTAAACATTGTCACGGCTATCTGGGGCATGAATTTTTAAGTGCATACGACAGAGAGGGAAAATATGGAGGAAGTTTTGAAAACCGTACCCGCTTTCTTCGGGACATAGTAGCGGGCATCCGGGAAGCTGCACCGGGTCTGGAAATTGGGGTGAGGATGAGCATTTTCGACTGGGTACCCTTCCAAAAAGGTCCCGAGGAAACCGGAATTCCTGCGCAAAATGATTCCTATCGGTATGCTTTTGGAGGAGATGAAAGTGGTACAATCACCGATTTGAGTGAGCCTTTTCTTTTTCTTCAGGAACTGGAAAAACTCGATATCGAGCTCCTCTGTACCACCGCCGGAAGTCCTTATTACAATCCACACATTCAGCGCCCGGCATTATTCCCGCCTTCTGATGGGTATCAGCCCCCTGAAGATCCACTGCATGGGGTAGCGAGACAGATTCAAGCTACAGCTGAAATCAAAAAGGCTTTTCCGGGATTGTATGTCATAGGATCAGCCTATTCCTACCTGCAGGAGTGGCTGCCAAATGTGGGGCAAAATGTCCTGAAAAGTAAAAAGGCCGACTCGATCGGTTTTGGTCGAATGGTGCTAAGCTATCCGGATATGCCTGCAGATATTCTTTCTGGCGAAGGACTTAAAAGGGCAAAAATCTGCCGTACCTTCTCCGACTGCACCACAGCACCGAGAAACGGGATGATTTCAGGTTGCTTTCCACTGGACCCGCTCTACAAGAAAATGCCGGAATACGATCAACTTAAATCCTTGAAAGGAGAATGAAATCAAGCATGACCCCGAGCGACACACAGAAAGATGAATATAATTCATGCGAAGATTCCATGTGGCCTTTAAAAATCAATTTATAAACACATGAAAAACGTAGCTTTGATCACAGGAGGAACCCGAGGAATCGGGCTTGGAATTGCCAAAAAGCTGGCCCATGAAGGTATTGATTTGGCTTTGAATGGAGTTAGGCCGGGATCGGAGGTAAAGGATGTCTTGAAAGAACTTCGCCAAAGTGGAGTTCGGGTGGAATATTTTCAAGGAAATATTGCTGAAAAAGCCGACAGAGAAAACGTTGTAAATGAAGTAAAAGAGAAATTTGGAACGATCAATTTTTTGGTCAATAATGCCGGAGTAGCACCGAGGGTCCGGGCAGATGTCTTGGAAGTGGCAGAGGCCGATTTTGATCACCTGATGGATATCAATCTGAAAGGGACTTTTTTCCTGAGTCAGGCTTTTGCCAATTGGATGGCAGAAATCCGGAGGTCTAATGCCAATACGCCGCTTTCCATCGTCAATATCACTTCAGTCTCAGCAGTACTCGCCTCTACCAACCGTGCGGTTTATTGCATGGCCAAGGCGGGGCTTTCGATGATGTCGAAAGTTTTGGCAGTAAGACTGGCTGAATTTGATATTCCGGTCTATGAAATCCAGCCGGGAGTGATCGAAACGGACATGACCGAAAAAGTGAAATTGGTCTATGAGGAGCGGATCGAAAATGGCCTGACTTTGGAAAAAAGAATGGGTCAGCCGGAAGATATCGGCAAAGTGGTTGCGGCTTTGCTGCGGGGAGACTTGCCTTACGCCACTGGGCAGATTCTTAGAATTGAGGGGGGTATGATGGTGGGGAGGTTGTAAACAGAGGTTTGGAAATTCCGTATATTTGAAAGCAATTGTTTGAAAATGAAATACCCTAAAGAAAAGCTTTTCAAACAGAGGAATGCCCCGAGCTATCGGGGCCGGGCATTCGAAGTGACCATAAAAAATCAATTATAAACAGATGAAAGCAGAAACTGAATTGGTTGAATCCTATTGGAGTATGTTGAGATTTCTAAGCGATAAGATGAAAATGGCTTTGGTAGAGAAATTGCAAAAATCAATCTCAAAACCTAAGTCTGAAGAAAAGGACCGTTTGAAACACTCATTTGGTTCTTGGGTAGGCCCGGAATCTGCGGAGGAAATTATTGATTCAATTTCCGGGTCAAGAAATTTTAGTCGAAAAGTTGAGGAGTTTTAATGTTTCTATTTGATACTAACATTTGTATTTACTACATCAAGGGCAAATATTTTTTGCAAGATAAATTTGAAAGAGTGGCTCGGGAATCACGATTTATCTCTGAGATAACATTAGCAGAATTGAAGTTTGGAATCCACAACAGTCAGAATCCATCGGCAAACGCGAAAGTTCTAAACGATTTTTTATCGGGGGTTAACATACTTCCAATCTCTCCTACACTTGATTTTTATGCCGAAGAAAAAGCTAGACTTAGAAAACTCGGAACTCCTATTGATGAGTTTGATTTACTAATTGGCGCTTGTGCATTTTAAATGATCTTTGTTTGGTGACTAATAATGAGAGCCACTTTTCAAGAATAAAAGGAATTAAAATTGAGAATTGGGTAAAATAATCTCCTCTTTCACTCATTTAAAAATAAAAAGCCGGATGCAAATAGAGAATTTCATGCACCCGGCTTTCTAAATATTATTTTAAAATCTCCCTCGAAATTACCAATTTCTGGATTTCCGAAGTTCCCTCTCCGATGGTGCAAAGCTTGGAGTCACGGTAGAATTTTTCCACCGGGTAATCTTTGGTAAAGCCATAGCCACCAAAAATCTGTACCGCCTCATTGGAAATCGAAACGCAGACTTCCGAAGCGTACAATTTAGCCTGAGCACCGGCAAGGGTTACCTTTTCTCCTCTGTTTTTCAAATCAGCAGCCTTAAAAGTCAACAGTTTTGCCGCTTCCAATTGAGTAGCCATGTCGGCTAGTTTGAAAGAAATGCCCTGAAAACTTGAAATAGGCTTGTTGAACTGATGACGTTCTTTGGAGTATTGGATGGATGCTTCGAGGGCTCCTTCGGCAATCCCCAAAGAAAGCGCCGCAATAGAGATTCTGCCTCCGTCCAAGATCTTCATGGACTGGATAAATCCATCCCCGACTTTGCCCAAAACCTGACTTTCATGGACTTTGCAGTCCTCAAAGATCATTTCAGCGGTCTCGGAAGCACGCATTCCAAGTTTATCCTCTTTTCTGCCACCCTTGAATCCTGGAGTTCCTCTTTCGATGATGAATGCAGTCATGCCGTGACTGTCGCCAACTTCACCGGTTCGGGCGATCACTACTGCCACATCTCCGGATATTCCGTGAGTGATGAAGTTTTTTGCTCCATTCAAAATGTAATATTCACCTTCTTTTACAGCAACTGTGCGCATATTTCCGGCATCGGAACCAGTATTGGGTTCTGTCAGGCCCCAAGCGCCAAGCCATTCGCAGGAAGCAAGTTTTGGAAGGTATTTGCGCTTTTGATCCTCAGTACCAAACATCATGATGTGCCCGGTACAAAGTGAATTGTGTGCTGCCATGGAAAGACCGATCGAAGGATCCATTTTGGTCAATTCCAAAATCGCAGTCACATATTCATTGTATCCAAAACCGGATCCGCCGTATTCAGTAGGCACCAAGACGCCCATCAGGCCAAGCTCACCCAGTTTTTTAAAGACTTCGATTGGGAAATGTGAATTGTCATCCCATTCCTTGCGGAAAGGTGTAATCTCTTTGGCACCGAAATTACGGACCATTTCAGCAATTAGTTGCTGATTTTCATTCAGGTTAAAATCAAACATAGGGTATTCTTGGGTTTATATTCACTATTAATACTCTAAGGTTTATAATAAGTTTTACTTCTCCAAATCGGCCAAAACGATCTTTTATTTTGAATTTTGAGTAAATTGTGAGGTGAAGTTTTGAGTTTCTAAAAAGACTTTCCCAAGTCAAGCCTATAAAGCCAAATTTCCGATAATTCCTAATTTTAATGCCAATAGACTGATTTTTAACTTATTTCCCCAGAATGATTACCAGCTCATGAAAACCCGTCTTTTTCCGATTTTAATCGTATTCCTTTTTTTCGCATTTACCAATACTTTTGCACAAAGTCCCCGCTTTATTATAGACAGCCTGAAACTTCGCGTTCAGGAGTCACTTCCATCAGACCAACTTGCAAATATGTACGGGGAATTGAGTTGGCAATTCGCCGCGATCAGTATTGATTCGGCGATTTACTATGGACAAATAGCGGTAAAAAAAGCTGAAGAGGCCTCAGATCCTAAGATTTTGGCTCAAGCCTATTCTGATTTAGGCAGTGGGATTTTGCAAAAAGGCGACTTGAATGAATCTAAAATATTGTATCAAAAATCCCTTGAGATTCGCCGGGAAATCGGTGATTCTCTTGGGATGGCTAAGTCCTACAATGCTTTGGGGTTTATTTATCAGCGGAAATATGAGACCGACACTGCCTTGGATTATTTCTTAAAGGCGCTTCCGATTTTTCAAAAATTCGATGCTCAGCTCAATGCCCCAGCAGTGCTGAATAATCTTGGAGTGATCTACCAAAACCTGCCTGATTACGAAAAAGCAGAAAAAGCCTACAAAGAAGCTATTGCTATTCGGGAACAGCTTGGGGATTTTCGATCAGCAATTGGGTCTTACAATAATTTAGGGACTATATATAAGTATCTGGGTGATTTCGATAAAGCAGAACCTTATTTTAAGAAGGCTATTTCTAAATCTTTAGAACTCGATGACCCGATGAATCAGGCGATTTCCTACCGAATTTATTCTATGTTTCTCATGGAAAAAGGCGAAATGGAGCAATTGGAAGATGTGGCTAGAAAGGGTTTGGAGGTGGCAAATCGGGTGAACACGCAATATGAAATAGCTTCGTTAGAAACAGCATTGGGGACTTCTCTTAACGCTCAAGGGAAGTTCCGGCAGGCAAAGCCTTATCTTCTCTCAGCTGCAAAAAACTTTCAAAGTCAAGGTTCTGAGGAGGATGTTTTATTCCCCTATTTTGAATTGATTTCGGTATATGCTGCTATTGGAATGGGGGACAGCTCCCGCTTTTATTCCAATCTCTATCAACAAACCCTCCGAAACAAAGTAGAAAAAGAGTCCAAGGAAATAGTAGCCGAACTGGAGACCAAATACCAAACTGAATTGAAAGACCTCCAGATCGCTGAGCAACAACTCGCCATACGAAGCAAAAACATCTTGCTTTTTGGCTCCTTAGTGATTGCTCTTTCCTTGGGAATTGTAGGGTATTTGCTCTACAATCAGCAAAAACTGAAAAATCGCCAACTCCAGCAAGAAGGTGAATTGAAGTCGGCTTTGGCGCAAATCGAAACTCAAAACAAACTTCAGGAGCAACGCCTGCTGATATCGAGAGACCTTCACGACAATATCGGTGCGCAATTGACTTTCATTATTTCCGCCATCGAAAATCTGAAATATTTTGAGCCCATCAAGGATCAACTCACACAGCGCTACGATACCATTGCAAATTTTACCAGGCAGACGATCACTGAATTGCGGGATACGATTTGGGCGATGAATCGAGGTTCAGTCACTTGGGAAGAGCTTTCAATCCGAATTAAGGAATATGTGCAAAAAGCAGGACAATCGGCTTCTACTATCACTTTTGATTATGAAATCCATGATCGTATAAATCCTGAAACTACGATGACTTCGGCCGAAAGCATCCAGATTCTCAGAATCGTCCAGGAAGCCATCCAAAATGCCATCAAATATTCGGAAGCCGATCGGGTAGAGATCAAAATTGACTCCACCGGAAAGGAGCTTTTGGTGAATATTCATGACAACGGAAAGGGATTTGTCGAATCTGAGATCAAGCCCGGTAATGGGCTTTACAACATGCGAAAGCGTGCGGAAGAACTCGGAGGAAACCTTGAGATTCACTCCGATCCGGGATCAGGAACTTCCATTTTACTGATTTGGCCAGCAGGTTAGAATCAAGAACTTTCAATAAAGATACTTTTTGGCTGAAGCACAATCTCTGAGAAAATTGGTGAGTAAAATCGCTCCTATGAATAGGAATGTGGCTTTAGCCCATTCCATCGAGAATAGAAATGTTAATCAGGCTTTAGCCAAAGTGTCTCTAAAAATGTAGGCCGTTTGTCGTATTTTCTTTGAAGTATCTCAGCGGTAGTTTTGATCTAATTAGGGACATACTATGCTGGGATTACTTGTGGAAAATGGTTTTTTGGGATTACTCGCCATTTTGGTATTGGGAAGCCTGATTTTGCTCCATTATTTACTTTTCAAAGAATATGCCCGACAGGAAAAAATCCAGATCCAACGACTCAAAGACTTTGAAAAACTGGTGAATCTGGAGATCAACCGATCTCAATCGCTTTCAAACTCAGTGCACAAACTGCAGGAGATGAAAGAAAAAACCGATGAAAAGCTGGAGGTACTTAAGCTTCAGGTGGAGGGGATACGGTTACTTGATAGAGACATTGAAAAAAAAGTAAAATTGAGTTGATTTTTATTTTGTCGACCTGATTTTTAATAAATTGACCATTATGGAGATTAAACTTCCATATGGATTAAAGGATGGCGAGATTGTAACAATAAACGATGTAGCCAGCGGGTTAGCCTGTGGGTGCGTTTGCCCTGCCTGCAAAAAAGCATTGGTGGCCAGAAAAGGTAAAATCAAAGTACATCATTTTGCCCATTATCAAGCAGACGATTGTGGAGGAGGTCTTGAGACAGCACTTCATTTGATGGCTAAGGAGGTAATTGCTCAAAGTGAAACTTTCACTACTCCAGAAGTTTACATTCTTAAAAACAGGTATAGGATTAAGGACGCGACCGAAATTCAGATCGAAAGGGTTACTCTAGAAAGCCGTATGGGAGAACTCATACCAGATATTGTTATTGAAACAAATGGGAAAAAGCTTCTAATTGAAATCGTGGTCACCAATCGAGTATCTAATTCAAAGTGGCAAAGAATCCAATCGGAAAATCTTCCTACCCTCGTTTTTTATGTGAAGAAGCTTTTTCTAGATGTCGAAGACTGCCCTTTGGAAAAGCAGTTCTGGAAAGCGGGAAGAAATCAAGGAAGGCCTCATGCGAAAATTAAAGAGGACTGTAGAAAATGTCCTTATTGTATCGAGGAAAATTTATCGAAGGTATTTTGCGTAGCTTATTTAAAAAATGATTTGAGAAAGCTTATCCCAAAGTTGGTTTGATTTGGGTAAAGTAATTTTAAAATCAAAAAAGGAAGATTTTAACTATCTTCAATTTTTTAACATTTATCCTGACCAATGGCAAAAGCCGATATCGACTTTGAAAAAGAACTCTGGGATGCTGCCAACGAACTCCGTGGTGCAGTATCTGAGAACAACTATAAAAACTACATCCTCCCCCTCGTATTTGTCAAGCATCTGAGTGAGCGCTATGAGCAAGTCCATTCTGAACTGGAGCAGCTGGTACACGATCCCAGCTCGGACTACTTCACCGCCGACCCTGACGAAATCGACTACGTCCTCGAAGACCGGGACGAATACCGCTCACGAAATACCTTCGTCATTCCCCATGCCGCTTCCTGGCAATATCTCAAAGACAACGCTGAGCAGGACGACATCAAAGTCAAAGTGGATGATGCCTTTGATGTTATTCAGGACTTGCTCACCACATACAATCCTCAGCTCGTAAATCTGCTTCCGCGGATTTTTGTGAAAAGCGAACTTTCCGCCAAGCAAACTGGAGGGATCATCAACCTGCTTTCCCATCCCAAGTTTTCTGAAAAGGAAAATCCCGAAAGTGATATTCTGGGCCGGATTTACGAATACTACATCGGCCGATTTGCCATGGCGGAAGGCTCCGGAGCGGGGCAGTTTTTCACGCCGGGAAGTATCGTAAGATTGCTCGTGGAGCTACTCGAACCCTACAAAGGACGGATCTTTGATCCCGCCTGTGGCAGTGGGGGTATGTTTGTCCAAAGTCTCAAATTCATCAAGGAGCATGGGGGCAATAAAAGCGACATATCGGTCTATGGACAGGAGATGACTGCTCAGACCCTGCGTCTCTGCCTGATGAATCTGATGCTGCGCAACCTCAGCTTCGATATCAAGCTGGGTAATTCCCTGCTCGATGATAAATTCCCAAATCTCAAGGCGGACTTTGTGATTGCCAATCCGCCCTTCAATGTGAGTAACTGGCACCCGGAAGACCTGCCCGAGGGCGACCCGCGACTCTTTGGTCCTCGGGAGGAATTCACCACCGACGGCAGTGCCAACTACATGTGGATGCAGACCTTCTGGCATCACCTAAGCGATACGGGCACAGCCGGGATCGTGATGGCAAACGGTGCCATGACCTCCAATACCAAAGGTGAGCGCAATGTCCGTCAGTACATGGTGGATCAGGGAATGGTCGATGCCATCGTCCGCTTGCCCGACAAGCTTTTCCTGACCACAGGGATTCCCGCCTGCCTCTTTATCCTGAGCAAAAACCGGGACGGCAAGGACGGAACCCACCGGGAGCGAAGAAACGAAATCCTCTTTATCGACGCTTCCAAACTCGGCACCATGGTCAGCCGCAAGCTTCGGGTGTTTTCGGACGAAGATATCCGCCGTATTGCCGACACTTACCATACCTGGCGCACCGTCCCAGCGGGAGATCCCGTCATTGCGAGCGACGCAGGAGCGAAGCAATCTCAACAAAAGCAATCCCCCTACCAGGACATCGACGGCTTCTGCAAGTCCGCCACGCGGACCGAAGTCCAAAAGCAGGACTACAAACTCACCCCCGGCATCTATGTCGGTACGGAAGCCGAAGAAGCAGACGGGATTCCTTTCGAAGAAAAAGTGGAAGGTCTCAAATCCACCTTGCTGGCCCAGTTTGAGAAAGCAGAGGAACTGAAAAAACGAATACTTGAAAATTTTGATAAAATCTAGAATGTGAAAACAATTGCTAAAATCCAGTTTTTGAGAACTGATATCTTCGATCAATTCTTTAACGGTGACCATTATTTTCTTAATAACTTAAATTTAGTCCACTCCATTGGGGATAACTGGCTGGCCTTGAAAGATCATGTTATAAATAATGATGAATCAACCGCAAGGCTAAACATTTTAAATCATGTAAAGGATAATATAGGAACATCTGATCTAATTGAAGGAAAAGAACCTCAAATAAAGTATGATATAGATTTTCAGCCAGTTAGTCTCAATGTAGATTTAGAAAACTCAGATGATATTATCATTTGTAGAATAATCGAAATATCCCAAACCGAAGAGGAGTAGTGCAAGAAAATTGGATAACATATAACTTTTCGGAGCTTTTTGACATTTCATCAGGGCTTTCAAAATCTCGTGACCAATTCGGGTTTGGACACCCTTTTGTCACATTTAAGAATGTTTTTTACAACTTTTTTCTACCTAATCAACTTGGAGAATTAGCAAACACTAATGAAAAGGAACGGATTTCCGGATCAGTTTTAAAAGGGGATATTTTTCTTACCAGGACAAGTGAAACACTTCATGAGCTTGGTATGAGTTCGGTTGCTTTAAAGGATTATCCCAATGCAACTTTTAATGGCTTCTGTAAAAGACTGAGACTAAAAAAAGATGCTCCGATCCAAGTTGATCCTGTATTTATCGGGTATTTTTTAAGAAGTCATTTCTTTAGAAATGAAGTTACCAAGCACGCAACTATGACCACACGTGCAAGCTTAAATAGTACAGCGATAAAAACCCTTCAAGTCACTTTACCTCCATATGAAGAGCAATGCGCGATTGGCCAAGTTCTAAAACCCCTAGACGACAAAATCGAACTCAATCTCCAGATGAATAAAACCCTGGAGGAAATGGCGATGACACTCTACAAGCATTGGTTTGTGGACTTTGGGCCTTTCCAAGACGGGAACTTTGTCGAATCGGAATTGGGACTGATCCCGGAAGGGTGGGAGGTGAAGAGGTTGGATGAGTTTTATAAAAATTCTCAGTATGGCTATACTCAGAGTTCTTCTTTAGAAAAAATTGGGCCAAAATTTTTGAGGATAACTGATATTCAAGGTGGGAATGTCCAGTGGGAAAATGTTCCATATTGTATATCCAGCGACAAGGATTTTGAAAAATATAGAATTGTCAAAGGGGATTTGTTCGTTGCTCGAACAGGAAATAGCACAGGAGAAAATGTTTACATCCTTAACGCTCCGGAAGCAGTATTTGCAAGCTATTTAATAAGGTTTCAGTTTGATGAACTCTTCAAATCTTTTTACGTGGCAAAAAATTTTAGAAGTAAAAGGTTTTTCGATTATGTAGAAGGAGCCAAAGTAGGATCAGCTCAGCCTGGAATAAGTGCCAGTACCTTAGGAGAGTTTCTACTCGTAATTCCTCCAGCAAAATTTCTTGTGGACTACTTTGAAAAAGCTTTCTCGTTTGAGGAGAGAAAAGAAGAAAATCTAATCGAAAACCAAACCCTTACCACCCTCCGTGACACCCTTTTGCCCAAGCTGATCAGCGGAGAAGTGCGGGTCAGAGATGTGGAAAAACAGCTAAGCGAGGTGCTATGAGCGATTTTTTGGAACATACCGTACAGCATGCCGCCATCGAATGGCTTCAGGAGCTCGGCTATACTCATCAGACAGGAAACAGTCTGACCCGGGATCTGAAGAAAGTCGTCCTGGAAGAGGAGCTTCGGAAGTTTATGAAAATCACCTATCCCGAGCTGCCCGAGACCGTACTGACGGAAGCCCTCGCGGCCTTGGTTCAGCAGCCTAGTATGGACGTGGATTACCGCAATCGGGACTTTCACTGCAAGCTGACGCAGGGCATCTCCATCGCCTGGAAGGATGCCCATGGGAAGGAATTTGCGAAGCATATCTACCCGATCAACTACGCCGAACCGGAAAAGAACAGCTTCGTCTGCGTGGATGAGCTCACCATCGTCGGCAAGAATACCCGCCGCACGGATCTCCTGATCTACATCAACGGGCTTCCGCTTGTGCTTTTTGAGTTTAAAAACATGTTTGACGCCACCGTAGGCATCGACAATGCACACGGTCAGATTGGCCATTACCTGCTGGATATTCCCCAGCTCTTTGATTACAATGCACTCACCATCGTCTCCGACGGGATGGAAGCCCTGCATGGCATGTATGGGGCGGATCTGGAGTGGTTTGCCCCTTGGAAAAGTCTCGACGGCACCGAAACCGAACAGGCGCGGGAACTCCAGTTGGAAACGCTGATCAAGGGGCTTTTCCCCAAAGAAACCCTGCTGAATTACTTGCAGCATTTCATTTTTCACGAAGATCACAACGGTAAGCTGATCAAGAAAGGCGCGAAGTACCATCAGTATTGGGGCATCGACACGGCTGTGAAATCTGCTTTGTCCAATATCAAACCCCATGGCGATGGCCGAATCGGGGTGATCTGGCATACGCAGGGTTCGGGCAAAAGCATCTCCATGGCAATCCTGACGGGGATTTTGCGACAGCTGCCCGAGATGCGCAATCCGACGATCGTGATCCAGGTGGACCGAAACGATCTGGACTTGCAGCTTTACGAAAACTTTGTGCTTGCCAAGGATCTGGTGGGAGACGTGCAGCATGCGGATACGACCGATGAACTGCGGGCCTTGCTGAGTTCGGACGGAGGTGGAGTGATCTTCACCACGATCGAGAAGTTTCGGCTCAAGGATCTGGAGGAAGGCAAAGAAAAACTCCATCCGGTGCTCTCCGAGCGGTACAATCTGATCGTGATGGCGGATGAAGCACACCGAACGCAATACGGTTTTAAGGACGGAGGTTTTGCGCAGAATATCCGCAGGGCTTTGCCCAATGCGTCTTTTATCGGATTTACCGGTACGCCCGTGGACAGCAAGGATGCCGATACGGGATTGGTTTTTGGCAAGACCATCCATACCTACGACATCAAGCAGGCGGTGGAAGACGGAGCGACTGTGCCGATCTACTACGAGCCGAGGATGGTGCCTCTGAATATCAAGGCGGAGTTTGCACAGGAACTCGAGGAAGTGGAAGAAGAAGCAGAGGAGGCGACCAATGCGGTGTGGGCAGCCATCGAAGATGCCGCCGGGGCGACTGACCGCGTTCGAAGGGTGGCGGAGGATATTTTGACGCACTTCCATGCCCGCACCCAAACGCTGGAAGGCAAGGCGATGATCGTCTGCATGAGCCGCCGCAACTGCGTCAAACTATATGATGCGCTCACCGCTTTGCCGGATTGCCCGGAAGTTGCCGTGATCATGACGAGTAATGTGGGAAAAGATCCCAAATCCTGGAATCCCCATGTACGGACAAAGGACAGTATGGAAGCGATCAAAAAACGGTTTAAAAAGGCGGACGATCCGTTGAAAATCGTGATTGTCCGAGATATGTGGTTGACGGGTTTCGATGCGCCCTGCGCCCATACCCTCTATGTGGACAAAGTGATGAAAGGTCATAGCCTGATGCAGGCTATCGCCCGTGTCAATCGTGTATTCAAAGACAAACCCAATGGCGTGGTGGTGGATTACATCGGGATTTCGGGATTTTTGGCCGAAGCCACCAAGAAATATACTGCCGGTGGAGGCGAAGGAAAGCCGACTCTGGACATGGCAGCAGCTGTGTCCCTGTGTCTGGAACAGTACGAGAAAGTCAAAAATCAAATCGGCGGTCTCGATGTGGAAAGCCTCAGCAACATGACTTCCGCCCAAAAACTCAGCTGGTCCAATCAGCTCGTGAATAGCTTACTGGCCTCAGATGAGGTGACTGATTCCTTTTTACATGAAGAGCGAAAGCTTACTGAACTGATCGCTATGACGAGTTCGGACGAGCGAATCTGGGATATTCAGGAAGGTGTCGGCATCATTCAGAAAATCAGGGAAGCCATCCGCAAGATTAAAATCCCTCCCGGACCGCAGCGGGAAAAGAATGACAAGATCAAGGACCTGATCAGCAAATCGCTGGAATCACAAAAGATCGTGGATTTGGCTGCGATGTACGATTTGGACAAGATTGACATAGCCATCATCGATGATCGATTTCAGGCCATGGTGAAGGAAAAAGGGAGCGAAAACATCAAGATCGAACTTCTCCGACGCATCATCAACGATGAGCTGAAAGTACGGATGAACAAGAATTTCAAGCGAAACCGCAAATTAAAGGATGAACTGGACCGCGTGCTAAGTGACTACCACAAAAATAGCTTGGACTCCATGGCAGCGATAAAGCATATGCTCGACATTGCCAATGAGTTTCGCAACGATGATAAACGAACCAAGCAATTGGGATTGACCGAGGATGAGTTGGCTTTTTATGATTTACTCTCATCCAATGAAAAGATCCTGAACCAAGCCGGCCCGATTCAGGACTTGGTGCACAAAGTCGTGGCATCAGTTAAGAAAAACCTTCAGCTCGATTGGACAAAGAAAGAAGAGGCGAAGGCTGCCATCCGACTTGCTGTCAAAAAGGAATTGAAAGGGAAAGTGCCATTCTCAGAACTGGACGAACTCCTCAAAGAAGTCATTCTTTATGCCGAAGGGCAGTACAAAGACTGGCCGATGGTGGGGTAATCTGTTTTTTTTAAAAAAATTGAAGCTTTTTTTAAGCAATCTCGACAGTATTTTTTCTTAGTGGCTCTTCCAGATCACTTAAGTTCAAAATTGGTAAAATGATTGGTTTCACATTCGCTTGAAGTGTCAAGTTGCTAATAAAAGCCCTCAGGTAAGGAAAGATAATTGCGATACTATTTCGATAAAAATATGGAGGAACATCGCCAAGATTTAAGTTCGCTTCAAATTGAAATTCAGTGAACAAAGATGCTGTGATCACATTGAAATTATTTTCTCCTTCAGTTAAAAAAGCCTTGAAATTAAATTTCACTTCAAAGATTCCTGTGCTTTTAGAAAAAGTGCCTGAAGGGTCGAAATCAATGGAAAGGGAATCGATTTTTGGGTTTACGGGTTCAGTGTAGGTAAAACTTTTTACCTGATACCCTTTGAAGCTAAATGCTGCTTTTTTGACCTCGCTCATACTGCGATATTACAAAAAAAAAAGACCCCGAAAAATTCGGGGTCATGTTTGATTTAACTTCAATTTCTTCAAAAGCACAGGGGCTAATTTCAGCCGAATAATGCCTGCGGAGAAACTCTACATATTCCAGAGCATTTGGTCCTTGAAGTTTTAACGCTTCAATTTCGGCCCATTCTTGCTTTAGTTTGGCTTTATCTTCATTTTTCAAATGATGACGAAGCTCTTCGATCCATGAATTTTCCATAAAAATATTAGTTAAGCATATGCACTGTCTACGTAATTATCCGGGAAAACGATAAGGTAATCTCTTAGAGATAAACTTCTTTTCTCAAATAAGCACAATTGTATTGCGGGTCGCAAATCTAAGAAAGTTTTGTTGGTTTCAATAAATTTAAGCCTAAAAACCAGTCCTTTGATACTTTGGTTCGGCGAAAAACTACCAACACCGAGAGCCCGGATGGCACTGTATGGAAACTTGCCGGTTTTTCTCAAAAATGCTATTACGTTAGGAACAAACAAAGTTTCAGATTTAGCAATTCCTTGATTTACCATTTCTTCACACACTTTTTCAAATTCTAATCTATGATTTCCGTTTCCATGCAAATCCCAACAAGTTTCGTCTAATATCCCGTAAGCTCGACAGATTACATAACCTTTTTTTAGGTAGTTGGTTTCACCCCACCAATGACCCAATTCAATGTGAGTGTCCCAAAAATAGTATCCTTCACTTAACCATGCGCCTTTGTGTCGACAGAGAAAAGGGCCTTCTGCTTCAATTTTCTCCGGATTTTCGCGATCCTCTAAAGTTTGGTAAAGGGTTATTTCCATTGCTCTAAACTAAGAAAAAAAATATTTTTAGTAGGATTCAAATTTGGGTTACTCTAGACAAATATAGAAGTTCTACAAAAATAGAACAGGGCAAAACTGAGTTCGGATTTTTTTAGTCTCATTGACACGAGAACCTAAACTTCACAAGGATCTTGGCTGTCTTTTTGCCATTCAGTTATCATACCATTTTCAATTTCCCCATTCCATGAAGCAATTCCTGCTTATCATTTTTATAACCCTCTCCATCGGATTTTCTGCAAGCGCTCAATTCGCCGAAAACAATAGCCTTTATCTTGGTTTTGGGCCCACGGTTGGGAATTACAGTGGACTTGACCTGAATTTTAATTATGCCCTACAACGAAAATGGTCTGCTCAAATCGGGATAAAATCAGGAATTCGAGGTGCAAAAAACAAACCCGATGATTTTTCAGGCGGAATTTTGGGCATACTTTCCAGAGGACTCACCAATCCTAAAGATGAGATTACCAGCTACCAATTTTTAGTGGGGAAGATGATCCTATTGGATGGGGAAGAAGGAAATTTTAGATTAAATCTGTTGACTGGTCCTTCGATCAACAAATTCAGAAACGCTGTCAATTTTCAGCGAAGCACTGAAAATGGAGTAATCTTTGGCACCTACACTTTTGAAATGGAAAAGGACTCTGGGATAGGTTGGATGCTCAAACCAACCTTTGAGATTCCCCTTGGGAAAGTGATAGGCTTTGGTGTCAGCCCGTATGCCAACTTCAATTCTAAGAACATGGCCTATGGATTGGATTTACAAGTTCTGATCGGAATCCTTCAGCCTTCGAGGCAATCCAAATCCAGGTATTAGAACGCTGGCTAGTTAAAATTGCCGGTTTTCTAAATCACCGTCACCCGTACCTTCTTTTCCTTTAATTTCATGTTGTTGACTTTGGGGAGAAGTTTCTCCAATGTCGTCGTTTTTACTCCCACAAAGGCACAATCGGTTTTCAATTCAATCACGCCCAACTGATCTTTTTCGAGATTTCCCTGCTTGAAAAACAGTCCAGCTACATCGCCTTTGGAGATTTTGTCTTTTCGACCGCCCGACACGAACAAGGTGCTCCACTCCGAAGGCGGAGGAAGTTTTGACTTGGTGAGTTTTTCGATGGGAAGATTTCCGATAAAATCCGGCAGAGGATCCCGTTCGTAATGAAGGACATAGGCTGTTCCGTCACTGTTCATCCGTGCTGTTCGGCCATTTCGATGGATAAACTCCTCGCTTCGCAGGGGAAGATGATAGTGTATGATAAATTTGATTTCCGGTACGTCAATTCCTCTTGCTGCAAGATCGGTTGCCAAGAGAATCTGATGAGTCCCATTTCGGAATTTGATCAATGACCTTTCCCGATCAGTCTGTTCCATTCCTCCGGAGAAAATCCCATGAGAAATGCCATGCTCTTCTAAGCACTCGCTTACCCGTTGGATTGAATCTTTAAAATTGCAGAAGATGATCCCGTTTTGATTTCCCAAGTGACTGATCAGTTCTACGAGAGTCTCCAGTTTGTCCTTTGTTGGAGACAAGACCTTTTTGATCTGAAGCTGTGTGATTTTATCCTCTAAAAAGTCAACGGTGACTGGTGATTTTAAGCCGACAAATCGTGGGATTTCCACGCCTTGTGTAGCAGAGGTCAAGAGCATCTTTTTTACTTTGGGCAACAAGTGAAGAATATCTTTCATTTCACTTTCAAAGCCGATTTCAAGCGATTTATCGAATTCATCAAGGACAAGCGTCCGGATAAAAGAAGTGTCAAATGCATCCCTTCTCAAGTGGTCTGACACTCGGCCCGGCGTACCAACCAATACCGCCGGTCGGTGTTTGATTTCAATTCGATCCTTGGAACCTGCCCGACCTCCATAAACGGCATTTACTTTGAATCCTGTTCCCATTTCCCGCATGACCTGCTCAATCTGAATCGCCAATTCCCGGGAAGGCACGATGACCACCTGTTGAATTTCCTCACAAGTAGCATCAAGTTCCTGGATCAAAGGAAGCAAGAAAGCAAGGGTTTTACCAGTTCCGGTTGGGGAGAGTAAAATGATCTCGTTGGAAGATTTGATTGCATTTTGTGCGGCAAGCTGCATGGGGTTTAATTGTGAAATTCCCAGTTTGGAGAGAATTTCTTCTTGGCTTTTTTGCGGGGTAGACATGCGACAAAGGTAGGGGAAATGAAATTTGAAATTAGCTGGTAGCAGAAACTGATTGAATAACGGGTTTTCTTAGGTCCCCTTCGATGTTCTTTATTTGCGATTCGAGGTTCGGAATTTTTTTAAAATTGAAATACTTTTTATCAGTTGAATAAAAAGCTCCCGCTGATTTACGCTGAAAAAAGTCGCAGAAATTCGCTGATTTTTTTAAATGATGGAGATGAACCTAGTTGATAAAGATGAAATTCAGATTTGACATAATCTTAAATCTCAAATTCTCAAATCTCGAACACCGAATGATGAATATCGAATGATGAATATCGAATCGAGATTGCTGAACTTCTAATGTCGAATATTTAAAACGCCCGATACCCCAGCCAATCCACCTCCAATTCAAATCGTTCCTTGGGTTTTTCCAGAGATTTTGAATTGGTCTCCACAGACCAGTTGTTTGTATGCCAGAAGTTCATCCGGTATTTGCTGGGATGCTGAGGAATTCCCCGTTCTCCTTTATAATCCCAAAGCACTACGGTATCGGCCGTAGTCGGATGAAGCATCCACCAGCGAATCCTGTCCGGCTGCCAGTCAAATCCATAGGTGTGAAACTGTGCCGAGGCGTCAAACCCTTCGATGGCTTCGATTAATTCGGGAAAGTTTTGGCTGCTACCGGTAAGCTTTTCTCTGGTTTTGGTATGATCCTCCCGATACTCAGTCGCGTAGATAATTCCTTTTGCCAAATTGATTGTCCTGCCAACCCGCTTCAGTTTACCGGATTCACCAGTCCAGGTGCCCATGTAGACCACTTCGGGATCGGCCAATAGCCACTCAAAGTCTATTTCGCTCAGTCCCTTTTCTTTGTCCATATGATAAGTGAAATACCCAACCACCGCACCGACATTCGGTTGGATTTCTCTTGGGTCAGGGACCTTCAGCCTTGCTGAATAGCTGCCAAAATGGGTGAATTTGCGAGAAATGATCTCAGGGCCTTTGCCGGCTCCTGCTTCTTCTTTGGGATGGATTTTGAAGGAGAGTACCTTTGAATCGGCGGTTTCTGAAGAGGTTTTGCCTGAATTCCATTTCCATCCTACCTTTTTTCCAGTCGATCCATAGTGGAAAAACTCGGATTTTCGACCTTGAAAATTCTCTAGAAAATCGTCGTGCAAGTCTACCTCTTGCGAGTCAGATTGGAGAAATATGGAGGATAAAATAATGGAAATCAAGAATATTCTCATGCAGCTAAAGCTAGGAAAAAGTAATTCAGAAACTCAATCGGGCAAGGCAAAAGCGACATAAGCATCACCGCTTTTCGTTCCTTTTCCTCCTCCGCAGGCAATGACCAAAAACTGCTTTCCATTTTTCTCATAGACCGCAGGTGTCGCATGTCCGGCGGCGGGGAGTTTTGCTTCCCAGAGAATTTTACCGGTTTCTTTATCAAAAGCTCTGATTTTTTCATCCTTGGTCGCTGCAATGAAAATCACTCCACCGGCTGTGGCAACTGGTCCTCCATAATTTTCGGTTCCAGTTGGAGCAAATCCCTGCGTACTGAGTGAATCAATTTCACCCAAGGTTACCTGCCATTTTTTCTTGCCGGTATTCATGTCAATAGCGGTAAGTAGTCCCCACGGTGGATTGGAACCGTAAAGTCCTTCCTTTGTGACCAGCTTTTTATACCCATTCATGTAATATTGAGGATAGAGTTTGGAGCTTTTGGCTTCCAGCTCCTGCTTGTCACCTGCATCCGCTTTTCCCATTAAGTAATCGATGAGAATCAATCGCTCTTCTTTGGTAATATGTCCAAAAGCAGGCATTGCTCCACGTCCCATTCTGAGAAGTTGGTCCAGGGAATCAGGCGTGTATTTATCTTTCAGCCCGATCAAGCTTGGCATAGCGGGCAGGTTTCCTTTTCGGTCTAAGCCGTGACAATTGCCGCAGTAGTTGGTGTAGATCGACTGGCCCACGTTTCCAAAACTTGCATTCGGCGTCATTTCAATCACCCAGGGAATTTGATTGGCATTGATGTACATCGTCTGAGTCCCGGGATCAAAAGATGCTCCACCCCATTCTGCACCACCGTCCATGCCGGGGAAAAGCACGATGGGTTTCTCAGGATGTGGAGGTGCCCATGTGTCCCCAAAGATTGCATTTGCGAGCTGAGAGCGGATGTCCGACTCCCACTCCGGCTTGAGATTGAGGATGTCTTTTTCCTCAAATACCATCTTCATAAATGGCTCAGGTAAACTTGGAATGGGCTGGGTTGGAGAAGTTTTTTCCCCACCCAATACAGATTGTGTGACCGGAGTTTCCACTATAGGCCAAATTGGTTTGCCGCTTTCACGGTCGAACACATAGGTCATCCCCTGCTTGGAGATCTGGGCTACTGCATCGATCCATTTGCCGTCTTTTTGGATGCGAATAAGATTGGGTGGAGCTGGGAAATCCCGATCCCAGACGTCATGATGAACGGCCTGAAAATGCCAGATTCGCTCTCCGGTTTTCGCATTCAGTGCTAAAAGTGAATTGGCGTAAATGTTATCCCCATGCCGATAGCCTCCCCAGAAATCATAGGTTGCCGAACCGGTTGGTACAAAGACGATTCCTCGATCTTGGTCGACGACCATTCCGGCCCAGTTATTTGCGGCTCCGATTTGCTTGACGTATTTGGGATCCCAAGTTTCATAGCCGGGTTCACCCTCATGAGGAATGGTATGAAAAATCCATTCCCGCTTTCCCGTTTTAATATTGTAAGCTCGAACATGTCCCGGTGCAGCATCCAAACCTTCCGAGAGGCGCATTCCCATAATCAGCAGGTCTTGATATACTACTCCTGGCGTGTTACTGACAATCAGGAAATCCTCCAAATCCGTATCCAAATCCTTTCGCATATCCACTTTTCCCTGATCACCAAAACTTAAAATTGGCTCTCCGGTCAGTGCATTGACAGCCATCAACCAATTTCCTGCTGAAAATAGGATTCGCTTGTCTTCCCCAGATTCCCAATAAGTGACTCCCCGGTTAGTTCCTGCCCAGGAATTTTCCCCGCCCAAAACCTGAAAAGGATCAAATCTCCAAACTTCTTCTCCAGTGGCAGCATCCAAGGCAAAGACATTCAGTTTGGGTGTGGAGCCATACAGCAAGCCATTGACCACGATTGGTTGGCATTGAATCTGACTTCGTTCCGTGGCGTCGCCAGTGTTGTAAATCCACGCAACTTGGAGTTGAGCTACGTTTTCGGCTGTGATTTGGCTGAGAGAAGAATATCGGGAACCGTCCTGAGGGCCTCCATAATTTGACCAGTCGGTATAGTCGATTTCAGAGGTTGATTTTCCGCAGGAAAGAAGTAGAAAAACTAAGCAAAGGCAGAAAAGCCAATTTTTGAAGGTCATTTGGGTGGTGGGTTTCGGAATGATAATATCGGATGATTTTTGAATCCTTACAAAATTTATATTCCTCGTAAGGACTTGGGTCACCCAAAGGAAGTTTTTTACCTCTTTGGCAAAATGATATCTCGCAAAGTCGGGAAGCCGCAAAGGGGGATTAAAAATTTGAAACTTGACCCTTTTGACAATGTTTTTAATGAATCTCGTAAAAAAGCTTAGCGTCTTGGCGAGAGAGCAAAATGCCGGATTTTAGAATGATGTTGAAGCCAAAAACCCATTGATCTTCTTATCAAGCGTCCAGATCTTTTTTTGGTTTTGGATGGCTGCGAAAATGATGATGGAGTCAATCAAACCGATGCCTTTGTTGAATAATTCGTTTTTTTGGGAAAAAACTCCAGCTTCAAAAATTTGGTTTGGCGCATCTAACTTGGGTAAGTTACGGTAGTAAAGTTCGATCATCTCCAATTCTCGCTTCCCTTTGGCTCCCTGCATCAATTCCGCAAAAATCACCTCCAAGGTACAGACAGACCCAGAGACTAAGAGCTGTTGACAAGGCTCGAAATACTCCGGGTTTCCTTTGAAATACTCGATCCAGATAGACGTGTCAAAGATTACCTCCATCTAGGATTGATTTTTACTCCGAAGCTGCTCAGCGGTATAATAAAACTCAAGAGGCTCGGAGACAAGAGACTCAGATGCCCGTTTGATTTTTTCAATTGCGATGTATTGGGCAAGTGCCGTTTTCAATGCATCGGTGATGGTTGCAGCACGAGATAGCTCCATTGCTTCTTTGATCATTTCTTCTGGTATTAAAGCCGTTATCTTCATTTTGGATTTTTGATACCAATATACGATAGATCATCGTATTCAGACAGCCTTGAAAGGTGTATTTGAAAATCTGTGTAAGAATGATGTTTGTACACAACTTTTACCTAATCTGAATTAAACTAAACACTGGAAGTAGTCTCGAGATAATTTCTCTTAAAATAGGGGTTGGATCTTCTTATCCAGGTTGAAATCAATCCTTCTTCAATATCGATAGCAGGAAATCAGGCCATGTGCTTCATCGAGTTTTCTTGCTTTGAGGAGGTTTTACTTTGAGTTACCTCTTCGAATTTATTTTCATAATCCTCTCGCAGTGTTCCGAAAATCCGATCCCAAATCAACGTGTACAATCCGTAGTTGCCATGGAAATACTGATGGTGCTGGTTGTGTGCCGTGCCGGTATTGATCCATCGGCCGATCCAAGTGCGCTGAAAGTTTTTGGGATAAAGTTCATAGCCGAGATGTCCGTACACATTGTAGGAGAACTGGAAAAGCATAAATAATCCGAATGCAGCCTGATGAACCGGCAGAACAAAACCCAAAACCAAGATAATTCCTGCCTCAATCACTGCTTCAAAAGGGTGAAATGCATACGCCGTCCAAGGAGAGGGATTGGTGGAATAATGGTGGACTTTATGAATAGCCTTGAAAAGTCGGGGATGATGCATCAGTCGATGTGCCCAATAGAAATAGGCATCATGAATCAAAAACATCAGGGGAAAACTGAGGTAGAAATACCCCCAACCGAATTTTTCAACGTCACGGTAGTACAGCGTGTATGGGGATAACAATACAAATACGACCGCTGCCATCGTGGCAAAGATTAGAATCGTAATGAGCGAATAGGTAATATCTCGGGAGTAATCCTTCAGTTTTGGAAACTTAGCCTGCATTTTACGACTGGCCAAAATCCCATTAAGTATGAAGTAAAACAGGAAAAATACGGTGCCTGCTATCAGGAAGTAACGGAAGGTTACATTCCCTGCGATTCTTGTCCATCTAAAGAAGAAGTCTTCCCAAATCATAGTTTTGGTGTATAAAGCCTCTCAATTTAGGAAAAGAAGTTCTTTGTCCCAAAAACTGGTTACCTTATTGAAAAGGGGTTCCAAGCTTTGTAAATTCTTAAACTTTTTAGCGCCTTTGTGCCTTTGTGGCAAATCTTTGAAGGCCAATTTTTACCTTTGGGCCATGTGGAAAGAAATCTCCGTCCTGATCCATAAGGAAATCACGCTGGAATGGCGTCAGAAATACGCCTTGAATGGGATTTTATTGTATGTGGTTTCGGCGGTTTTTATCACTTATCTCAGCGTAGGTGCCAAGATGGGGAACCTTTCCATCCCCACCTGGAATGCGCTGTACTGGATCATTATTCTTTTTTCGGCAGTCAATGCCGTTGCCAAGAGCTTTGTGCAGGAGCATCAAGGCAGACAACTTTATTACTACATGATCGCCTCGCCTGAGTCGATTATTCTTTCAAAAATCATCTATAACACCGGATTGACCTTGATTTTGGCCTTGCTTGGCTACGGAGTGTTTTCAGTGATATTGGGAAATCCCGTTCAGGATCAAGGATTGTTTCTGACCAATCTGATTTTGGGATCAGTGGGATTTTCTGCCAGTTTGACCATGGTGAGTGGGATTGCATCCAAAGCTGGAAATAACGCAACACTGATGGCGATTTTGAGTTTCCCGGTGATTATTCCAATTCTGCTGATGGCGATTCGGATTTCCAAAAATGCCCTAGACGGGCTGGATTGGAGTGTAAGTGCGGATAAGCTGCTCAGCCTTTTGGCCATCAATGCGATTGTGGGTGTGACAGCGTATATTTTGTTTCCTTATCTGTGGAGAAGCTGATAGGGAAGTACGAGGTTTGAAATACGAAGTACGAGGTGCAAAGAAGTTTCAAGCTTGAAGTATCCCATTTGGCGACTTTGCAATCTTCCAACTTTTCAACTTTTCTATCCTTCAACTCCCTCCTTTGTGAGGCAGGTCCTCAGTGTGACAGTAATTTTCCAATTTTTCAATCTTCAAATCTTACAATTCTCACTTCAACTCGCTAAAATCAAAGGTATGAATCACCATTTCATTCTCATTGAATTCAGGATTATCCGGGTGCATTGGGAAGAGATTTAGTCCTTTTTCATCAACGAAGTAGCAGTGCGCATAATATGAATTGCGAGGCATTGGGAACTCACCCAGTAACTCAAAGTTTCCACCATCATAAATGCTAAGCACAAAATAAGGAGGAGTAGCACTGAACTGCATTGGGTCTGTATTTTCGGGAATCTCTTCCCCCGGCCAGCCAAACCTGTAGAGTAGCTCACGATGAGGGTCATAAGTCAATCCGAAATTCTCAGCATTTTTGTAAAGCGCCCTCATGTTATCTTCAATAGAAAAGGAATTTTTGTCCCGTAAAAAATACTCGTTTGAATAATTTTTGGTGAAGTTAGTCTTTAGAATATGCTCTTTTATTTTTGTTTTTTGTGGCTCAATCTCATACATGATATCACTAAATGCGTGAAGTAAAAAAATTGATTTAGAGGAATTCGTCCCCGAAAAAGTAATTTTATTATTCTTTTCGATAACTGTTTTTGTTAGGGTATGTGGTAAGGCACTTAGCGTTCCGGAAGAATAATTTAAAGCTAGAAGAGGGGGATATTGATTCAGAACTGATTCATCGAGTTGATTTGGCTTTAGCATGCTCAAGGTCGAAAGCTGAGCAATCAATTGATCGTCAAATTCAAAAAACATATTTGAATATCTCGTCATAGAAGCGAGGGTCATGCCAAGAGGAGATAATTCATTGTAATCAAAGTTGCCGATGATTTTCCCTGAGCTATTGAGAAGTTTCACTTCATACACCATCGTGGGGATATAAATGCTATCAGGGGTGTGAACAAAAAATCCCAAAGGCCGCCCCATACCATTCGGTCCTTCACGCTCTAGTTTAATCGTGTTGATTAACTTTTTGGATTTTAAGTCAAAAACTCCGATGGTTTCCCTGTCTGAATTCCACCAGTATAATTTACCGCCAAGCAACTGAATAGCTCTTGTAAATGGCTCTGTTTTTCTGTCGATTTCTATTGTAGTAGTATCTGATATGTAGTCGAGCGGATTTTCAGAAAGAACCTTTGGTTGGGAACATGAAAAAAGTAATGCAATTAAGAGTATAAATGGAGATCTATTCATAAGAAGGAATAATACCATCCCTTTCAATAACAAAAGAGAAAGGGATGGAAAATTAAAATTTACTCGACTACAGGAACATCACAATTTGTTCCCGAAACAGCACATAAACCATCGTTTGCAGTCCAATTACATTCCATGTTTCGCTCATCCCACTTACACCAATTTGCAGCCTGGGCTGAAACAACTGCTGTCGATCCAAAGAAAACTACAACTAGGCCACATGCAGCCAAAAGAGATTTCATCTTGTTTTTCATATGTTTATAATAGTTTTAAGCGGCCATATGGAATCTTCGCATGTTTGATAATCATCCCTCTGTGTGACACCGAAGGGTCATGCTTGATTTCATAAAATTTGTTTTTAAAAGTTAAACATTAAATATAGTTGAAAAGTATTAACTGAATTTCAAGTTTAAAATAAAACTTACACCCCCTCCCAATATTTGGTTTGAATGGATTTAATTTAGTTTCTGTGGGAAATATGAATAGTGTGAAGTTGATGGTAGTGAAAAAAATCCTTTGATCTGGGTGGTGCGCACTTTGCAACCTATCAACTTTGCAACCTTTCCACTTACCAACTTCCCAAACCTAATTTTTCAACTCTTCGACTCCCTCCCTTCGCGAGGCAGGTGCTCAGACTGACAGTAATTTTCCAATCTTCCTATTTTTCAACTCTTCGACTCCGCTCAGAGTGACAGTAATTTTCCAATTTTTCAATTTTCCAATCTTTCAATTTTATATTTAGCTCATGAAATCGAGAATTACGATATCTTCTCACACTGGGGAATATCCAAATGCGAGATTCCATATGGCCGCTGAAAAAACATTATGATCATATGAAAAACAAAATCGCCCTGATCACCGGAGCTACGTCCGGGATCGGAAAAGCCTGTGCGTTGACCCTTGCCAAAATGGGTTTTGATATCATCGGAACCGGCCGAAGAGCTGATAGACTGGATGAGTTAGCAAAGGAATTGGAATCTGGAATTCGCTTTTTGCCCCTAGTTTTTGATGTGCGTGAGCGTGAAAAAGTCGGTGAAATCCTCGGAAATCTCCCCTCAGACTGGTCAGCGGTAGATATTCTGATCAACAATGCCGGAAATGCCCACGGTATGGATCCAATTCAAACTGGCAGCCTGGACGATTGGGATGCGATGATGGATATCAATGTGAAGGGATTACTCTATGTGTCCAAAGCGATCATTCCCGGCATGACTGAGCGCAATTCGGGGATGATTATCAATATTGGCTCCATCGCCGGCAAGGAAGTTTACCCTAATGGAAATGTCTATTGCGGTTCCAAGTTTGCTGTGGATGCGATCACCAAAGGCATGCGGATCGATTTGAATCCTTTCGGGATCAAAGTAATCGGAATTCATCCGGGTCTGGTGGAGACGGAGTTTTCTTTGGTGCGCTTTAAGGGAGATGAAACCCGTGCCGAATCGATTTATAAAGGCTTCGAACCACTTTATGCTCAAGATATTGCGGAGATAGTTGAGTTTGTGGTGAATCGACCTGCTCACGTGGTCTTGGCGGATATTGTGGTGCTGCCGACTGCTCAGGCTTCCGCTACTTTGGTCAAGAAAAATCTAGTGTGATGCGCAAATCCATTGCCTTAATTCTGGGTTTAAGTTTTGCCTGCGCTCCTCCTCAGAAAAGTGACCAGGAATTGTTCACGGAACAGCAACGCGAAGCGATCGAATCTCCACTGGAGGTGATTGAACAGGCGGAGCTACCAGAGTTGGAGAAAACATTGATCGCTCAGGGTTTGGTAGATATTGAAACCGTCATTCCAGGGGTTCGAGTGGAATTGAAGTATTCTACCGAAGATAATTTTTTCGGAAAAGATGTTTACGAAGACCATGTGCGATGCTACCTCCAGCCTGTGGTAGCTGAGATGCTCAGAAAGGCACAGGAGAGTTTGCAGCGGGATTATCCCAATTTGACCTTATTGGTTTATGATGGGGTGCGCCCTTTGAGCGTGCAACAGATTCTCTGGGATGATTTGGACAAACCGGACAGCATTAAGCCACTCTATGTGGCTGATCCCAAAATCGGTGGCTTGCACAATTATGGTGTTGCGGTGGATCTGACCATTTTCGATAAGGAATCTGGTAAGCCTTTGGATATGGGTACGGCCTATGATTACTTTGGGTATCCTGCCTATCCTGATCGGGAAAAACAGATGCTTGCAGAGGGAAAAATCACCAAAACCCATGTTTCCAACCGGGAAATCCTCAGAAAAGTGATGATCGGGGCAGGCTTTACAGGAATCGGTAGCGAATGGTGGCATTTCAATGCATTTTCACGGAAGCAAGCTGGAGAGAAATTTAAGCTTATAAAATAAGACGTTAGTATTAAGACGCAAGTATCAAGACTGAAACAATGGTCAATTACCAATGGACAATGACCAATGATCAATTACCAATGGACAATGATCAATTACCAATGATCAATGACCAATAATCAATGACCAATAATCAAATTCAATTTTCAATTTTTGAATAAACCAATAACTCAATGGTCAATGATCAATTACCAATGGACAATGATCAATTACCAATAACCAATAACCATTAACCCAAAACCTATGAATCTCAAACCCACATTTCTTACCCTTGCGCTGGTATTCACTTTCGCTTTAGGAGCTTTTGCGCAGCAAAATCCAAACATCAGAGCCCTGGTTTTCTCCAAGACGGCAGGCTTTCGTCATCAATCCATTCCGGAGGGTGTTGCTGCTTTGAAAAAACTGGGTCAAACCCATGTCTTCAATGTCTACACTACTGAAGATGCCAACCATTTCACGGATGAAAATTTGGCCAAGTATGATGTCATCATCCTGATGAGTACTACTGGAACAATCTTCAATGATGCGCAGAAAGCCGCTTTTCAGAAATTTGTCCGGAGCGGAAAGGGTGTGGTAGGAATCCATTCTGCCACGGATACGGAATACGAATGGCCTTGGTACAATCAGATGATTGGTGCTTATTTCTTGGCGCATCCGAGACAGCAGACTCTTCGACTTCAAGTTGTAGATCAAAATCACCCATCTACTTGGCATCTTCCAAAAAACTGGCTTTGGACAGACGAATTGTATGAATTCAGAAATGTTAATCCAAACATCAAAGTCTTAATCAACGCTGACGAAACAACCTACGAACCAGCAAAGGCGATGGGGGCCAATCACCCGATGGCTTGGTATCATGAGTTTGACGGAGGAAGAGTATTTTACACAGCACTTGGACATGTTGAGTCCGCATTTTTGGATGCAGATTTCCTTAAGCATTTATATGGTGGAATTTGGTATGCCGCCAAAGGACATCTGCCGAAGTGATTTTTCCAAAATTTAGAGGCTTCGGAACTTCCGAGGCCTTTTTTGGTTTGTACCTTATTATAACTTCATTCCCATGCTGAAAGCTCAAGCCCGACCCGTACACCTCTACATGGAGGCCAATCCCAATCCAAATTCACTCAAGTTTGTCGCCAACTTCATGCTGGTGGAGGATGGTGTAAGTTTTGATTACCCGGATGCCGAAAGCGCCCAAAACAGTCAGCTTGCCCGTGAACTTTTCAACTTTGCTGCCGTACAGCGGGTGTTCATCGCTTCTAACTTTGTTACGGTTACAAAAACTGAGACGGTGGAGTGGATGGAAATCCAAACTATTATCCGGGATCATATTAAGCAGTATTTAGAGTCAGGCCAAAAGGCTGTAACCGCGAGTTTTGAAAAAGATCCGCTATTTGATGAAAATGACTCTGAAGTCGTCAAAAAAATCAAAGGAATTCTCGACGAGTACATCCGGCCCGCGGTGGAGCAGGACGGTGGTGCCATAGTATTCCATTCTTTTGAGGACGGTATCGTCAAAGTGCAGCTTCAAGGCTCCTGTTCAGGATGCCCAAGCAGTACCGTAACACTCAAAGCCGGTATTCAAAACCTGTTGACCCGAATGCTTCCTGAGGTTAAGGAAGTGCAGGCAGAAGGTATTTAATTCTAACAATTCATGGGAAAAAGGGATTGGTCCTGGGCTATACTAGGTGTTGTTGCTCTGGTCATCCGCTATTTCGCGATTCAAAATCCGGAGGCAACAGATGAGATTTATTCCAGGATATTTTTTCCCGGAATCAGAAATGTCATTGACCTGACTCTCGGGAATTTGCCTTTTCCCAGTGTTTACCTTTTTATTGCTACAGTATTTTTTGTAATCGGATTATTCATCTTCAGATTTTTAAAGAGAGCAGGCTGGAAAGCAAAATCAATGTACACCCTGCAAGCCCTGACAAATGGACTGGGTGCTTTGGTGTTTTTCTTTCTGGTGCTTTGGGGTTTCAATTATCATCGAACACCAATATTCAAACAGCTTTCACTGAATCCAAAAGCACTCAATCTCGAGCAATTAAAGTCGGAGATCGAAATTACCCGAAGGCTAACGATTCAGTATCGGGCCAGAATTTCCAGCGATAGTTTGGCTATCAATTCAATTATGGATTATCCTGATTTGGAGCGATTGGTGCGGGCTAATATGTATGAAAATCTGGAAATATTAGGGCTGAATTTCACAGGAAAACCCAGGACGAAGCTGTTTCCCCCGCCGGGATTCATGCGTAAAATGGGCATTTTAGGGATTTATTTTCCTTTCACAGGGGAAAGTTACATCGACCCAACCCTTCATCCCCTGGAGCAGCCCTTTACCGTGGCACATGAAATGGCCCACAGCTATGGGGTTACAGATGAAGGGGAGGCCAACTTTATCGCCTGGGTGATCTGTACCAATTCGGAAGACCCAATTCTCCGCTATTCCGGACACATTCGGCTCTTACAATATCAGATGCGGGATCTCTATAGGATGACACCGAATGAATACAAGGAGTGGGTAAGTAGACTTCCTGTGGGGATCCGAAATGACCTGAATGCCCTCCGGGAATCCAGTCAGGCGATTAAGGCTTATTCTCTTGAATTGAGCCAAAAGTCAAATGATATTTTTCTGAAAAGTCAGGGGGTGAAAGCAGGCGTCAATTCCTATCAGCAACTTCCCATGCTTGCGTATTCCTGGCGAAAAAGAATGAATTTGGAGGATTAATTCATCTGTTTCTAACTAGTTAGAAAATAATTGATCCAGCCTAAGATTTTACCGATTGGCTTGGTTAAAAAAAATGCAGAAGACCGGGAATCTTGCCCCTCGACAATTAGTGGGGGATATTATAAAAAACAAGACCTGTCAGGATTTCGAATCCTGACAGGTCTATGATACTTTCAGCCTAACTACTGTAGGTAAACTATCTGACTTTAGCGCTCTAACCTTAGATTAAGACTGCTTCGTGCCTCACAGTGTCGCAACTACCTACTGTGACTGCCCACTGCGAGCGGAGTTTACTGCCTACTGAACACTACCTTTCCCCCCACCACAGTCATCTCCACTTTCGCATTGAGGATCTCATTTTCAGGGATTTCCATGATGTCTTTGTCAAAGACGGTGAAGTCAGCGGCTTTTCCCACAACGATCGAGCCCTTAAAATCTTCCTCAAACTCTGCATAGGCACCGTCCAAGGTGTAAGACTTAAGCGCTTGGACACGGGTCATCTTTTGCTCGGCCTCGTAGCCGCCTTCGGGAAGTCCCTGAAGGGTTTTGCGGGTAACGGAAGCAAAGAAAGAGGGAATCGGATCCACGGGCTCGACTGGGGCATCGGTTCCGTTGGTGACTACAGCACCCGTTTGCATCAGCGTCTGCCATACATAAGCACCGTCGATTATGCGCTTTTCTCCCAAGCGATCAATTGCCCAAGGCCGATCCGAACTCAAATGAATCGCCTGCATTGCTGCAATTACACCCAACTGACCAAATCTCGGAATATCATCCGGATGCAGATGCTGGGCATGCTCGATGCGGAACCGGTGATCTTTCGCTTCGGGATTCTTGGCCAAAGCTGCCTCAAATCGGTCCAAAATCTCCTGATTGGCACGGTCACCTATGGCATGTGCACAAACTTGGAAACCGAGGGGAAGTGCTTTTTCAGAAACCTCCGTTACGACAGACATCGGCAAAGTCTCATGACCTCGGTGTCCCGGTTTGTCGGAATAATCCTCCAGCAACCAAGCCCCCCAAGGCCCCAAGGCGCCGTCGCAATTGAGTTTTATGGATCGTACGGTCACAAAATGATCTGGGTCGATCATTGGACCTTTCTTGTACCACGCTTCCAAAAGTTCCGGTTGACGACCTGTCAGCATCACATACTGACGGGCTGTAAGTTTGCCTTCGGTTTTGAATTTTTGCAAAAGATCAATCACATCCTGACCCGAACCGGCATCATGGAATGACGTGATCCCCTTCTCCGCGAGTTCTTTCAGTGCCAAAGTCAGGGCTTCCTCGGCCCGCTCTGGAGTTTCTTTTGGGATCAATTTACTTACCAAAGAAGATGCTCTTTCCACCAAAACTCCTGTGGGATTTCCCAGCTCGTCGCGGAGCACTTCCCCTCCTTCGACTTCTTGAGTAGGTTTTTCGCTGCGCAAAGGCGTGATGCCGGCGAGTTCCATCGCTTTTTTGTTGACAAACGAAGCATGTCCGGAAGCATGAGCCAAGTACACAGGATTATTGGGTGTGACAGCACTTAGGGCATCGTGAGTTTGGAAGCCTTTGACGGTTTTATCCGGCATTTGCAGCCACTTGTCCTGATGCCATCCCCGACCGGTGATCCAGTCCCCCGGCTGGGCTTTGGCAGCTGCTTCAGCTATTTTTTCGATCAATTCGTCATAGGTTTTGACATACATCAGGTCGATTTCCAGCTTGTTGTAGCCGATTCCCATAAGGTGAGCGTGTGATTCGATGAACCCGGGAGTCATGGTTTTGCCTTGCAAGTCGATCACTTCAGTGGACTCGCCTACATAGGCTTGAATTTCTTCAGTGCTGCCGACGGCAAGGATCAGTCCGTCTTTTACAGCGACAGCTTCAGCTTTGGGATTGGCTTCGTCCACAGTATAGACGATTCCATTGATAAAGACTTGGTCGGCGGGATTTTCAGGGCCGGATTTGCAAGCCCAGGCAAAAATCGCCAGGAAAAGGAGGTGGTAGATGTTCTTCATGGATTTATAATTCTAAACCGAAGCTAGATGTTTTAAGGGATGTGAGCAAATGGGATTATTTGGAAAGTAGGCAACTAAAGTTAGAAGATTAAAAAATGCCCTCCCCTAAATAGTATTGGCTTTTAGCCTCAACATTCGTTTTAAAATTCCTTCGCGTAACAATAAGCCAGAGGTTCTTCTATTGAGCAATTGAGAATCACTCATTTAATTCGATCCTTCTTATTCCTTTCCTGTAAAACGATAAGAAATGCCAAATTGAACTGCTAGATTTCTATATCGAATTTCATCCTGAATTTCATACAAGATGGATGCGGCAAGGGTATTGGTCCAATAGTCATGAGGATGGTCAGAACGAAGATAGGTGGCTGCAAGGTTCATATTGAGCTTTTGAGATAGTGAGTAGGTCAGTTTGGTTTCTAATCCATAAGCAAATTCCCTGAGATTAGTCGGTACAGGCCCGTTAACAGGAAATGGCCTTAGAGGAATAGACGTGGTCTCGGAGATCTGATAGGTCCAGGAATAAAAAGGAAACTCCAGGTTATTCATCCCTGCTAATCCAGTAAACCGAACTTCCAGGCGATTAATAGGCAAACGATACCCTACTCCTATGTAAAAAAGACTAGCGCGATAAGGGTCACTTTCCAATCTTCCCGGAACTTCAAATGGGACTCCATTTAAATCGATTTCGGATTTAAAATTGGCGTCGTAATAGATTTGTTGTGGATGGGTATCTATGGTATGCTGAGTTTTAAGATAATTTAGGCTTATAAAAACCGAAGGAGTGAGATGATAGGTCAGGTTTAGTCCTAGGCTGTAGCCCAATTCTGCTTGCCCTCCTTCATTTTTGAGAAATCCCTGAAATCTCTCAGGAATAGAGCCCGGTGGGACAGGTTCTAAGGATGGAGCTATAGAAATTTCTTTAAAATGACCAACTGGTACAGCCAATCCTCCGGAAAAACCTAATTCGATTTTTTCGAAGATTTTTGTTTGAGAAAAAGCTTCTGAATTCAGTAATGAGAGGGATAGTATTAATATAAAAACCTTATTCATTTTTCATCAATCTAGATTCCAAAACTATATCCTCACCTATTCTTATTCTGACGAGGTATTCTCCCTTTGGAAGATTTTGAATGTCCACTTTTTCATCAGCAGTGATCTTAAATTCAAGAATTTTACTGCTCATAGATAGAGGAATGATCTCCAAATCCATGGATTCCTTATAGTCGCTATTAATGCTGATGGTAGAACTACTTGGGTTATTACATCCACATTCGAGAGGCTTTGACCGCAAACTTGGATATATTTATTTGAGTGTTGAAAATAATATCTGTCTGTAAAACCAGCAGATGAGGTGTAGGATGTTTTTACATTTACGATTCCGGGATTAATAGAATTCAAGGAGGAACCTTGGGTAAATCCATCTTCCCAATAGGCGGCTGCAAATCCATGGCAGATAAAATCTCCACAATTGGACGAAAGTCGTTCGGTGCCAAATTGGCTTCCAACTTTCCAAAATCCATCGTCCCCGCAGCTCTGTGAAATACCTTCTAATGCGAAGAAGAATAATAGGTAAAGTAAAAATAACTTCTTCATAAAATTGAATTTTCATTAAACTTAAAAATTGACTTTTAAATAGTCAAGTTTTTCACTAATTTTTAATAATTAAACTGATCCTTCTTTTGGTTTTTTCTTAGTGCCTTTGGTGTTCTGTGAGGGGATTCAATGGATTTTACTCGGGTGGATGGCAGGTTCATAGAAAATTTCGATCACTATAAGTAGAAAGAAGGCAGAAATCGAAAGTCAGAAAGCAGAACTAGTTTGGACTACCAATTTTTGGTAACTTAGAGAAAAAAGAAAAAATGGGATGCAACACATCAGTTTCATTGGGAGATTACTTTGAAAGTTTCGTGGACAGTAAAGTCTCGGAAGGAAGATTTTCGAGTGCCAGCGAGGTCATTCGTGCGGGCTTACGCTTGCTTGAGGAGGAGGAAAAAAAAATTCTTGTTCTTAAAAATGCGGTTCAAGAAGGAATAGAAAGTGGGGTTGCAAAAGATTTTGATCCTGAAAAACATCTTGAATCCTTGAAAGTTAAAAAAAGAAATGCCTAGCTATTTTTTAACTGAAAAATCTGTGCAAATCCGCGACTTTTTCAGCGCTCATCTGCGGGAAATAATATTTACCTCACCAGCACTTTTTTCACTACCACTTTACGATCCTCAGTTTCCAATTGCAAGAAGTAAACGCCAGGCTGAAGCGTTTGAGCTTGGATTTCAATTTCTCTATTTGCAGGTACCGTTATTTCTTCCAGTAAAACCTGTCCCAAAGAGCTGATCAAACGAGCTTTTGCTGCAGTATTGGAAATGACCTTGAACGATCCTGAGGTCGGATTGGGATAGGTTTTGACCAGAAGTTCACTGCCACCAGATGAGTCGGATTTAACTGATTTCAGGTATGTGATTCCTCCGCCACGACTTCCCAAAATCAAATCAATCTGATCATCAAAACCCGGATTGACTACCGAAATCCAAGTATTTCTTCCTTGCCGGAAAGGCAGATTTTGATCCCCGATTTTCACCAACACTTCCTCCCGAACGTCTGAGTTCATCATGTCTTTGATCAGAAAAATTCTTCCTGTCTGATCCACTGCATACAAATCCGGTTTCTCCTGAATTCGTACAGCCACACTGAGATTTCGATTGGCAGGATTGTCTTGGTACCCAAGGAAATTGGCAGTTTTGAGTGTAGCAGATTTAGCTTCTAAATCCACTTCATACAAGGTCAAACTTCCATTTTGCGAAGCGACTAAAAGAAGATCTTTTCCTTGATAGGGGAAAAATGTGAGCTGATCCCTAACCCGAAGTGAAAGCCCCGACATGGAGAATTCCGTCCAATTTCCACCCTCATTTCGAAGCAATACCTGTGAGGGAATGCCATTGGAAGTTCTGACTCCAGAAGCCAAAAGATAGGACTGGTTTTTTACACTTCCATATTCCAAAAGTTGGAGTTCAAGTAAATTAAGGGAGGAGGCAGTGAGATAATCGGAGTTCAGGAGATTAAACTGATTGCCGGAATAACTCATTCTGAAGGCTTGACCGATGATATTTTCTCCGGATTTGGCATTGGCAGTAAGCCAAAGTTCGCCTGCAAAAACATTTCCTTTGAAATAGGGTCGTGTATTTTCTCCCAGGTCAAAAAGTTGATTTTGCAGTACAGGACTTACTGGGCCCGTATTTCTTGTCAATTTCACTACCGAATTGGCAAAGTCGATCCGGAAAGGGGCAGCCGTTTCGTTGGTATTCAGAGAGATCACCAATTCCTCATCAATCAGCTGTCCCGCATGAAAGATCGGAAATTCAGGTAGTGCCCCGAATCCCGGAAGCGCTTTGGAAAATCCGGTAAACAGCGGTGCATCATTGGTTCCGAAGTTTTGCAGGTAGTAAAGTGTGCTGCATTCGTCTCGGCCCAGGATCAAATCAGCGATGCCATCTCCCGTGAAATCCCGGTAAAGAATGCTGTGGCCCCCGGCGTGCTGGATGCGGTTATTTTCACCGACATCGACACGGAAATTAATCGGTCTCCCGTCGCATCGCTTCCCAAAAGACATGGTATCACAGCCGCAAAACACAAAATTCCCCCAAAAATCCACCGAAGAGGCAAATCCATCGATATCGGGACTTCCCTTTCGCTCCATGGAGGTATTTTTGAAATACTCCAGAAAGTCTCCCTGAGCAAAATTGAATATTACCAGGTCCAAATCCCCGTCGCCATCCAGGTCCTGAAGTAGTGGAATGTCCAGATTGTTGGCGGGAATATTATTGGCTCCATCGAGGCGGAGGAAATTTTGAGCGACTGTCCAAGAGATTTGTGTGCCTTGAGAAGTATTTCGGTAAGCTTTGATTCCAAGGGGAGTGGATGTAAAGAGGTCTTTTTTTCCGTCTTTGTCAAAGTCTGCCAAGACAAAAAAACCATTGATGTCAGTTGGGAAAAAGTAGGCAAGTTCGGGAAGGAGGGCGAAGGCTTCTCCGTTTTTTGCAAAGACTTGAAGCGTCCGCGCGTTGATGTCCCAGACCACCCATTCTTCTTTGCCATCTCCTGTGAGGTCAACAGTTTGAATCTGAGCTGAGTTGATGCCCTGTGAAAAGGGAATGGGCACGTTTTGTCCATCTATTCGAAGTGATTTTTCCTGATCAAATTCAAAAACGGTCTGAGGAAATACTTGAAAGCTGATCAGGGCGAAAAGTGTAAGAATCGTTTTTTGCATGAAGAGGAAAATTCAAACTCTAAAATAAAACGAAAGAGCTTCCCCAAAGATGTGAACGATTGCGTTATTTTGGGAATTAATTCTTTCCAAAGATGAATCTTTCCATCCTCTACGAGCTATATCTCAAAAGTACCGGAGTCAGTACTGACACCCGAAGAATCGGTCCGGGCAATCTTTTTTTTGCACTGAAAGGGCCAAACTTCAATGCGAACGAGTTTGCGCCGAAAGCACTGGAAATGGGTGCCTCGGTCGTAGTGATCGATGATCCCAAGTACTGGGTGGAGGATGATGAGCGGTATTTTATCTGCGAAGATGTGCTGATGACCTTGCAAAAGCTTGCCAATCACCATCGGCATCAGTTGCAGATTCCCATTATAGGATTGACCGGTTCAAACGGAAAGACGACTTCCAAAGAACTTTTGAATGCCGTTTTGAAAGAGAAATTTAAAACGGTGGCGACTGTTGGGAATCTCAACAATCATATCGGCGTGCCATTGACATTACTTTCTATTGGAAAAGATGCTGAAATCGCGATCGTTGAAATGGGGGCCAACAAGCAGGGCGATATTAAAGAACTTTGTGATATTGCTGAGCCTACTCATGGCTTCATTACCAATATTGGCAAAGCCCACCTCGAAGGAATGGGTGGTCCCGAAGGCGTGCTTAAAACCAAAACCGAACTTTTTCAGCATTTGAGAGAGACCAAGGGCACGGTTTTCATCAATTCTCAGGATCCGATTTTGTCCAACATGGCCAGGCGTTTTGAAAATCCGGTGCTTTATCCGGCTAAAGGTGACTTCTGCGAAGTGAATTTTCTTGGTGCGGATCCATTTGTGAAGTTTTCGGTAGAGGGAGTAGAAGGCGAGTATCTTACTTCCATGATTGGCGCGTATAACTTTGGAAATATTGCCAATGCGCTAACTATTGGAAAGTTTTTTGGAGTGGAGATGGAAAAAGCGGTTGCAGGAATTGTCAACTACAAACCCGAAAACATGCGTTCCCAATTATTGGAAAAGCGTAGCAACCTAATTATTCTTGATGCTTACAATGCCAATCCATCGAGTATGGAAGTAGCCATCCGAACTTTTGGGCAGATGACCGGGAAAACGCACAAAATGATCATTCTCGGAGATATGTTTGAGCTTGGCGAGCATGCCGAAGCTGAGCATCGCAGGCTAGGAGAGATTGTGAGTGAATACCAGATTGATAAAGTTTGCTTTACTGGTAAGCTGATCGTGTCAGCATTGGAAAAAGCACCTAAAGCCTTGTATTTTCCTGATCCTTTTTCTCTCCGAAACTGGCTGGAAGACAGTAAGCTGGAGGATTATCTGATTTTGATTAAAGGAAGTCGGGGGATGAAATTGGAGGGATTGGTGGATTTTATTTGAAAGTAGAAAGGAAGCTTTCAGGTGAAAAAACAGGGATTTTGGACTTCTTATAATCTGATAGATTTCGGGTTATGATGCCTTTTATATCCGAATTTTGAATCGCGGTAAAATATTGTATTGCGTATTCAAAATCAGAAAATCCGCTTTTTATTGCGTCGAAGATTTCCTTTTCCGTTACCGGGAGGATTTGACAGAAACTTAACAATTCTGCGATTTTATTTAGAGCACCATCATTTCCATATTGTTTCCGAAGGAGATAATGGATGTTGGCAACAGTCAGGGAAGAAAAGAAAATCTGAATGTTCCTATTATAACCTTTTTCAAAAATCTCATCAGCAGAGAAATTAAATGGATTCCTATCTAGTAGAAAATCAAGAATCACATCTGAATCTAGAAAGAAACTAGAGACCATATTTTTCTTCCAAAGCCTTGGTCAGTTCTTCCTTATAATCAAACTCTCCTTCATGCTTAAGGCATCCTTTCAATTTTAAGAAGCTTTCTGGAAGCGGCTTTCTGTTTTTTTTCTTGGGGTCTTCTTTTTTCTCAAAAGTCAGTAGCTTGAAGTAATTTTCCACCAATGAAGAAAGACTCTGTCCCTGACGGGCTGCAAATTCTTTAGCTTTTTCAATTACCTCTTTTTCGAGTGTCAAGGTTAATTTCGTATTCATGATACGTGTAGCTTTTTGAAATTTAACACGTGTAAGTTAGACAAAAGTTCTAAACTGTTGAAATACTGAGAAGTAATTTCTTAAGTTCTAAACCCCAAGGAGGTTCCATTGGTTAATCCTCAAGATTTTTGCTTTTAGATTTCTAACTTTACCTTTCAACCTTTCTTCATGCGCCCCTACCTCGATTTCCTCACTGCCTTAGCTCAAAACAACCATAAAGATTGGATGGATTCCAATAAAAAATGGTATCTGGAGACCAAAGAGCGATTTCTGGAAGATGTGGCAGTTTTGCTGAAGGAAATGACTGAATTGGAGCCGGAGCTTTCTGCTTTCAAGCCTAAAGATTGTGTCTTTCGACAAAACAGAGATGTTCGCTTTTCGGCAAATAAGGATCCCTACAAGACCAACTTCGGAGCCTATTTTTCTCCCGGTGGGAAAAAGTCTCCGGGTCCGGGATATTACCTGCAGATCCAACCCGGAAATTCATTTCTTGCCGGAGGCATCTGGATGCCTGAAGCAGATACTTTGAAGAAAATCCGAAAAGAAATTGACTACAGTGGAGCAGAACTTCAGCGGATTGAAAATGATCCTGACTTCAAAAAATTGTTCAGCCAGATTGAGGGTGAAAAGCTAAAAACAAGCCCGAGAGATTACGATGCAGATCATCAATTTATCGAGTATCTCAAATTAAAAAGCTTTACAGTATCTCATCAGATTTCGGACAAAGCAGTGGAATCCGGGGCCTTTATCACCTTTGCCTTGGATGGATTTCAGCGAATGAAGCCCTTTAATGATTATTTAAGACAAGCAATCGAAGAGGTTGAGGACGGATCGGGGGTTTTGTGATTTCGGGTATTTGATTTCAAATCTCAAATCTTAAATCTCAATCCTCTAATTCGCTCCAGTGTGGCAGCTACCCCGCCTTCCTTGTGGTGAAGGGTGACTTCTTTTGCAACTGCCTTGACTTCTGGTCTCGCATTTTGGACAGCAACTCCCCAGCCTACGCTCTGAATTAGGTCGATGTCGTTGTAATTGTCCCCAAAGGCGATCACCTCATCCATACTGAAATCATAGCGGTTTTCCAGAACCAACTTTAATGCAGTTGCTTTGGAAATTTTTCGCGGCGCGATCTCGATGTAAGTGTCTTTGGATCGGTACAAATGTAAATCTGAAGAATGTGCAAGATGTAATTCTCCGAAAAGCCAGCTGATTTCATTGGAATCCCCCATGACCATGACTTTGTGTGCGCCTTTGTTGCCCTTGGCCCATAAATCCAAAACGGCTTCAGATGCCATCCAAGTTGGGTTTACTTTGGTGTTTTGTGCCTCACGCTTTGCCCAGTAATCTTCTTTTGACTCGTACCAGTTTTCGCCATGGTAGAGGCTGACGTGGATTTCAGTTTTCCGGGTCATTTCCAAAATCTTGGCGACAAGATTTATCGGAATTTCGACTGAATCCATTACGTTTCCTGCTTTGTCCAAGACAAATCCGCCATTGTAGGCAATGAGCGGCTCAATAGGTCTGCCCAAATCCCTAAGCAAATGACGCATCGCATCCGGCATTCGGGAACTTGCCAAGATCAGCGGAAATTCCTTTGGAAATTGGCTGATTACCGATTTCAGCCTGGGAGAAAGGTCCCGTTCGGAATTAAGAAGTGTTCCATCGATATCGGAACAAATTGCTCTGATGTTCATTGAATTGTCTCGGAGTCGGTGGAGAAAAGAAAAAAACTAAATGAAGTTGACCTAGAAATCAGCGATGTCAAATGTGTACTCCTGCATGGCGATATTTTCTGGATTTGAAGGATCAGACAGGATAAATTGAACCGTGATTTTTTGATAGTTGGCAGATTTTACAAAATCTCTGAGGTAGATTTCAGCACATTTTCGAGCTAAAATTTCAGGTTGATATCCTAAGATGGCCGGATCTCCGTTTTCCAATTTTAAATAAATGGTAGACTCAGTCGAATCTTCGACAGTTGACTGGCTTAGGTTTACGCTCATTCCCTGAAACTTACCCAAAGCCCTGATTTCCTCAGAAGGGATAAATCCTTTGCCCATTAGATTTTCCATACCGCTTAAAGCCAGCCGAGCTATGTCCTCTGGTTCGCAGGAGCAGGATCCGAGTGATAACAAAACTGTAAGGAAAAGGAATGATCTGGCAAATAGCATTAATTTCAATTTTTTGAAATTTAACCATTCCCTGAAAAAATAGAAAAATTAAATTCTCCAAAGATATTGAGAAGGCCTTTCAGATTTCGGAAACCTTTCCGCTAGCTAGCGGGACTCGCTAGTCAATAGAGCTTATCAACCATTCAAGGTATTTTCGGCTCTTTTTCTTTTTGATTTCAAGCTCCCGTTTCAATGCAGAAGTTCTGTCAGCTAATTTTTCTGTGTATTTGACTTCCCAAAGTGGAGTACCTGTTTTGGTAGAAGTTGTGGAACCGGAATTGTGGTGTTGTAATCTGCTCTCTAACTTATCGGTTGATCCAATGTAGAATTTGTTCGTTTTGGAGCTAAAAAGTATGTAGACGAAATACATAACCCAATGTAGCTAGAAATTAAAAAAGGCAAGTTAAAAACTTGCCCTAGTGGAGAATATCGGATTCGAACCGATGACCCCTACACTGCCAGCGTAGTGCTCTAGCCAACTGAGCTAATCCCCCTTTTATCTTTCTCGTATTCGAACCGCTAGCCTGTCCCGAAGAATTGCGGGAACCCTCCCGATTGCTATCGTGATGCTCTAGCCAACTGAGCTAATCCCCCTAACGGAGTGCAAATATAGAACGGTAATCCTTCCTCGCAAATAAATCTTTACTCGTTTCCGTAATTTATCCGAGTCAGGATACTTCTTCCTAGCGTAACTTCATCGGTAAACTCCAATTCCCCGCCAACAGGTATTCCTCTTGCGATGGTACTAACTTTCACACCGGTTTCTTTTAGCCGCTTACCCAAGTAAAATGAGGTGGTATCTCCCTCCATAGTGGCCGAAAGTGCCAAAATAATTTCTGAAACATCTCCAAGCATGACTCGCTCGATGAGGGTTTCAATTTTAAGTTCTTCCGGTCCGATTCCTTGAATTGGGGAGATCACTCCTCCCAATACATGATAAAGTCCCTGATATTGGTTGGTATTTTCGATGGCTAACACGTCTCGGATATCTTCCACAACGCATATGGTCGTCCGGTCTCTTCGATGGCTTTTGCAGATGCTGCATTCCACATCATCCGAGATATTATGGCAGGTTTTGCAATAGTGGATTTCCGACCTCATTTTGGTGATGGAGAGTGCCAAAGCTTCTGTCACCACTTCGTTTTGCTTGAGAAGATGTAAGGCAAGCCGAAGCGCTGTTTTTTTGCCAATACCGGGCAAGCGAGAGATCTCTGTTACCGCGTCTTCAATTAATTTGGAGGGGAAGTTCAAGGAATTTCAGTTTATGAGATAGCTGCTTGAATCCCAGCATCAAGAATAGCCTCACACATGGGCTTCAATTCTTCTTTCGACCCTTTTTTGACAGCGCACTTTCCTTTATAATGGATCACAAGGGTACATTGCTCAGCTTGCTCATGAGAATGTTTACATACTTTCATCAGAATATTGATGACATGCTCGAATGTATTGACATCATCATTGAAAACTACCAGATCCAATTCCTCCTGATCCAGCAATTCCTCCAATAGAATTTCCGACTCTTGGATGTAGGGAAGGGTGCTGCTTAAATGATTCATTTTGCAAAATTAAGAATAATAGACAACTTAGCGCGATACCTGAATTCCTTTATGAATCCCCATATTGTCCTGTTAGTCATTTCGGCCTATTTCCTTTTACTTTTTTTAATTTCTTGGTACACATCAAGGCAAGTCACAGCTGATTCTTTTTTCACAGGTGACAGACAGTCTCCGTGGTTTTTGGTTGCATTTGGCATGATTGGGGCTTCCCTTTCCGGGGTCACTTTTATATCAGTCCCCGGGGAGGTAGGAAATACTAACTTCTTTTACTTCCAGGTTGTTTTGGGATATACCTTGGGCTATTTCACCATAGCCAAAGTTTTACTCCCGCTTTACTATCGACTCAATCTAATCTCAATCTATTCCTATTTGGAAGAGCGATTCGGATTTTGGTCTTACAAGACTGGTGCCTTTTTCTTTATCCTTTCCAGAGCTTTAGGATCTTCTTTGCGCCTTTATTTGGTCGCAAGCGTCTTGCAGTTAATACTTTTCGATTCACTTGGAATTCCTTTTTGGGTTTCTGTTTTGATTACAGTGGGACTGATCTGGCTTTACACGTACCGTGGAGGAATTAAGACTGTGGTGTGGACTGACACACTACAGACCTTTTTTATGCTTGCGGCTGTGATCATTACCATTTTTTATATCGGGAATGAATTGGGGATAAAAAGCCTTGGAGACTATGTGTCTTCTGTAGCGAAGGATAGCCGTTCGGAGATATTCAACTGGGACTGGAAATCGGGCACCAATTTCTTCAAGCAATTTATTTCCGGTGCTTTCATCACCATCGTGATGACGGGACTCGATCAGGATATGATGCAGAAAAATCTGACTTGCAAGAATATCGGAGATGCACAGAAAAACATGCTTTGGTTTACTGTCATTTTGGTGATTGTCAACCTGCTTTTCCTTTCGCTGGGAGTCATGCTTTACATTTATGCAGAGACTAATGGGATTCCACTTCCTTCAAAGTCAGACGGACTTTTTCCCTTATTGGCAACACAGCATTTCTCGGCTTTCACGGGAATCGTATTTGTACTTGGGATTACTGCGGCGGCCTATTCCAGCGCCGATTCGACACTGACCGCCTTGACGACTTCATTTTGTATTGACTTTCTCCAGATCGACAGAAAATATGCACCCGAAAAAAGAGTCAGTATCCGCAAAAAAGTCCACATCCTTTTTACCGCACTGATGTTTTTTATGATTTTGGGCTTTTACTGGCTAAATGATCAAAGTGTGATCAATTCGGTATTTATCATTGCGGGATATACTTACGGGCCATTGCTCGGGCTGTACTCTTTTGGACTTTTCACCAAGCTGAAAATCAAAGACCGCTTTGTTCCCCACATCGCAGTGGCCGCTCCCATTATTACTTTTATCATCAGTCAAAATTCCGAAAAATGGCTTTGGGGCTACAAGTTTGGTTTTGAAGCGCTGATCTTAAATGGAGCCTTGATGTTTTTGGGACTATTTCTGTTGCGCAAAAAGGATTAAAGTCCAAGTTCCTTTTCAGGATCCCAAAAAACAGTTTCGAAATTTTTGATTTGGTCGTTTTCAACGCTGATCCCATCAGCCTCGAGTAATTCCTGCATCTGGGTGGAGGTTTCAAAATGATGTTTTCCCGTGAGTAATCCCTGTCGGTTGACTACGCGCTGTGCTGGCACATCAGTCATCGTATGCGCGGCATTCATGGCATAACCCACCATTCTCGCCCCACTTTTTAAGCCCAAATAATGCGCGATCGCTCCATAACTCGTGACACGCCCGCGGGGAATTTCCCGAACTACCTGATAGATCAAATCGAAATAGTTAATCTTGTCTGTGCCCATGGTTCCATTGGATCAAAGCCTGATTGATTTCTTTTTTCACAAGAATTTCTGTGGGTTTTTCCCCCGTTTTGATAGGGAATTGAAATCTTACCAGAAAAGTTTCGGCCTTTCTTTCGATCACATTCAATTGAGCACCTTCGGCAAAGACGATATCCGGATATTTTTTAAGCAGTTCGGAAAGACTTTCCTCCAATGCATTCAAATGGATTTCATTTTTTGAGGAGATCTCGATATCAAAAATCACCTGATGCGTATTGTTTTTGGAAAAATTGACCACATCAGTAGTCAAGGCCATGGTATTTGGAATTAGGATAATTTCTCCTGAGTCATTTTTCAAAACCAAATTTATCAGTGTGATGTCTCTTATGAAACCAATATGGCGTCCAATTTGGATTTTATCACCGATTTCCAGCTGATCGGAAAACATCATGATCAGCCCATTGACGATATTGGTAATGTATTCTTTGGTTAATATTGCAATCGCTGCCGCTACGATTGTAATGCTGGTCAAAAACTCCAAAGGCCTGATTCCAAAAACTAACATCAAACAAATCAACAGTGCAAAACTTAGAAGTATTCCTGCAATCCGGTCTATCCCCAGCATGAAATTGGGTTGCACTTTGTTGTCCTCCCGCTGTCGTAAATAAATTCTAAGGGTAATAATTCGCCCAAGGGAAATAATCAAATTGGCACTGAGGAGGAAAATTAGAACACGGATGATCCGGTTAATAATTTCATATTTTTCAAGAAAAGGACTCAAAAAGGTCTCCCCTTCGTAAAAAATTTCCAAAATAATCAGCAAAAGAAGCTTTATGGCAAAGTTTCTTTTCCGGATATTCTCTTTGACTTGGATGCTGCTTTTGAGATGATTCATGTTTCAATCGAAAAATAAAGCCTAATTTTAGCAATTATCGGAATGAAATCAGACCAAATATGAGCAGAAATATATTAATTACCGGTGCAGCGGGAGGTCTTGGTAGGGCTGTTGTAGATAAATTCAAGCGGGAAGGGTATCATGTCATTGCACTGTTGAGACCAGACCATGATGAGTTTGTAGAGGAAGCGGATGATAATTATGAAGTGGATGTCACTGAAGAAGCTGCAGTTTTAGAGTTTGTGAAAGAGTTTCAGATGCAGTATAACGATCTGGATGCGTTGGCGATGATCGTAGGAGGATTCTCAATGGGAGCTATTGATTCGACTTCTGAAAAAGACATTCAGGCTATGTTTCAGTTGAATTTTTTCAGCGCCTACAATATGGTGAGGGGTTTTCTTCCCTTTATGAAAAAACAGCAAAGAGGCACCTTCCTTTTTGTCGGTGCAAGACCGGCCTTGGAATTGCAAAGTGCCAAAGATACCATTGCCTATTCGTTAAGTAAAAAACTGGTATTGACGCTTGCCGAAATTCTTGCTGAGGAAGTGAAAGACACCCAAATCCGTAGCCATGTCTTTGTTCCAAGTATCATTGATACCGAAGCCAATCGTGAGTCCATGCCTGATGCAGATTTTTCGCTGTGGGTGAGTGCCAAAGAAATTGCTGAGGCGATGCACTACGCGGTAAATAATTCAGCGTTGAGAAATATGACTTTCAAACTTTACGGAGGCGGTTAAAGTATACATGCCATGACCAAAAAAATTCTTCTTGCAGGCCTTTTAGGACTGTTTTTCTCTATCCAAGCGTTCTCCCAGACAGAGGAGGAGCAGGTTGAAGCTGTGATAAAAAGTCTTTTTGACGGAATGAGATCAAAAAATGCGGATCAGGTGGCTGCCTCTTTTTCCAAAGATGCGCTGATGCAGACCGTCATCTCAAAACCCGAAGGAACTGAAGTGGGAAGTAATGCTGTAGCTGATTTTGTGAAACGAATCGCTACCACTCCGGCAGAAACCCAACTGGACGAACGAATACTTGACTATCAGATCAAAATTGACGGGGAGATGGCCGCTGCTTGGACTCCCTACCACTTTTACGTCAATGGGAATTTTAGCCATTGCGGCGTAAATTCCTTCCAGCTCGTGAAAATTGCCGGTAGCTGGAAAATTGTTTACATTATCGACACCCGAAGAAAAGAATCCTGCGAAGGCTAAATTTTATGAACGAATTCAAATCAAAAGTCTATCAGACAGCCCTGTCTCAATTGAAGCAAAAAGAAGCATTGCTAAGTCAGGAGCGGAAAAATATTATAGAGAGCATTCTGGAAGAAGAAAAAAACAGCGCTGGAGATAAATACGAGACTAGCCGTGAGACGATCACCCAGGATCTGAACACAATTGAGAAGCAGATAAAGCAGAGCAAAATGGACCTGGATGAGATCTACAGACTCCAGGCAATCAAAGACACACCTGTTTCGGTACAGGAAGGAGCATTAATCAAACTCGGAGCTGATTGGTTTTTGCTGGCTATCAGCATAGGACAGGTGAATGTGGACGATACTAAGGTTTTTTTGATGAGTAAAAACTCACCGCTTGGTGAGCTTTTGATTGGAAAGAAAAAGAAAGAACAGGTAAACTTTCGAGGGAAGTTGATGTCGATCGAGGAATTGGTCTGATCAGATTTAGTCTTTTTTGGGGATAAAGCTCATCAGTTCAATGGTACCGTCCATTAGGATGAGTCTACTCTTTTCTACCGAGAAATTCTTAACATTGTCCATAGCCGAAATAAACGCAGTATCAGTAGTGCCACTGCACGCTTTTTTTGTAATTGCACCGGGATCGAGTAATAGCCCCATCCCTTCCAGGGAGAACGTGCCCGAAAAATTGTTGCAGCCTGCAAATCCTGCCAGTCTTCCTTCTTCCAAAAATGAAATGAAAGGTGATCCCAGACTAAACTTGCTAAGGTCATGGTCTCCTTTGAAACTGGATAACACCCATGTTTTCCCGATGAGCAGATTGGGATTAGCCAGGTTGGAAGATCCGCTACAGCCAATGAATAGCAGGATCAAAATACCGAGTGAAAAGATGCGCACTTGTTTCATGAAACCTTAAAGTAGGAGTAGCCTTTAAGGTACTAAAATCTAGCTGAAATCGAGGCTGCCTGAGGAAGACAGGACCGGGATAGAGTATTTTGCCTCTGAAATACAACTTACAGATCCATTGAATAGGCTCAAATCTGTTATTTTAAATTCAAAAATACCCTTTGGTGAATTATCAAATGGTTAATATTTTGAATTTAATCCTGAGAAAAATTTAAAAAAATCTCCGATCTCTATGAGTTTGTTTGGTCAAACCGTTTTTTCGCTGTAAGATTGTCCAGTCAATCTTCCAGTCATGGTACTTGCAGCAAAATATTTTTCACATCCAAATGCGCTTCCAACCCTGGAAATGCACGCTGCTGTTTTTTTCACAATGAACACCGGAATGACCACCATGATTACGGGGTGACCCGTCGTCATCTTTAATTACTCGCCCTCAGAGGCCTCCTTGGCCAAATTTTAATTTCCAGCATTAATTTCATTATACTTTATGAAAATCATCAAGTTTGGAGGTTCATCCGTAGCGAACCCTGAAAACATCCGAAAGGTATTTGCAATCCTTCAAGACAAGCTCAAACAACATGAGATTGCAGTCGTTTTTTCCGCTTTTGGCGGAGTTACAGAAAGCCTTCTCACCATTGCAAGATTGTCCAGAGAGGGGGATCAGGCTTATAGAGATCTTTTACAAACCCTGGAGGAGAAGCATCTCGACATTGTACGACAGTTGATCGCAGTCCAAAATCAATCTACTGTAATGACGTATGTCAAAGTGCGCTTTAAGGAGTTGGAGGATCTTTTTCACGGGATTTATCTCATCAAGGAAAATTCCGCACGCACGCTGGACTATGTAGCGAGCTTTGGAGAGCGGCTTTCTGCGTTTATTTTGGCGGAAGCTATGGCTGGTAAAGGCATCAAGACGCAGTTTGTAGATGCGCGGGATGTCATCCGGACAAATGATCGTTTTGGTCAGGCCAGAGTCGACTATGAGGTGACCAATGCTCAGATCAAAGATTATTTTTCAAAAAATGACGGGGTAAAGGTCATTACAGGATTCATTGCGTCTACAGCCAAAGGTGAGACTACCACACTTGGAAGATCGGGATCGGATTACACGGCAGCGATTTTTGCTGCGGCCTTGGAAGCGCAGGATCTGGAGATCTGGACGGATGTCTCAGGGGTATTGACTGCCGACCCAAAGTTGGTTTACACCGCCTTCACCATTCCACAATTGAGTTATAATGAGGCGATGGAGCTTTCTCACTTTGGAGCGAAAGTTATTTTCCCTGCGACTATGCAGCCTGCGATGCGGAAAAGCATTCCAATCTATATCAAAAATACGTTTGAGCCTGAGAATGCAGGTACGCTCATCAATGGCGAAATCAGTCATGGTGCCTTGATCAAAGGAATCAGTTCCATGTCCAATATTTCAATCGTGACTGTCCAAGGGGCAGGATTGATGGAGGGTGGAGCTACAGTCAGCCGGGTGTTTAAGGCTCTTGCGGAAGCCAAGGTGAATATTTTATTGATTTCTCAGGCATCTTCCGAACATAGCATTTGTCTGGCGATCAAAACCCATGAAGCCTATCAGGGTAAAGAGGCAATCGAAAAAGAGTTTTTCTACGAAATCAAGTCCGGAGAGATGGATGAAGTATCGCTGCTTCATGGATTGGCAACGATAGCGGTGGTAGGAGAAAACATGAAACAAAATCCCGGTGCCTCCGGACGGATGTTCCGGGCTTTGGGAAGAAACAATATCAATGTGGCCGCAATTGCTCAGGGAAGTTCGGAGCTGAATATCTCTGCTGTCATTCCTCAGCCTGACTTGCAGAAGGCACTCAATGCGCTCCATGAGGCATTTTTTCTGTCAGAAAATAAAGTACTTCACGTCTTTTTGGTTGGGACAGGCCTTATCGGTCAAGCCCTGATTAAGATGATTAAGTCCCAGCAGAACAAATTGCTCCGAGCCAATGAATTGGACATTCAGATACACGGTTTGGCCAATAGCCGTTTTATGGCTTTTAACGAGGATGGATTTGATCTGAAAAATCCACATCAATTGAACGAATCCGATCAAAAAATGAATCTGGATAAGTTCATCCAAACGATGGAAGAAATGAATTTCTCCAACTCGGTATTTGTGGATTGCACGGCTAGTCTGGAAGTAGCTGATACCTATTCCCGAATACTGGAAGCAAAGGTTGGAATCGTCACGCCGAATAAAAAGGCCAATTCCGGTTCAATGGATCAGTATCGCGCATTAAAGCGAATTGCCAAACGGCGGGGAGTGAATTTCTTATACGAAACCAACGTAGCAGCCGGGCTGCCGGTGATCAATACGCTGCAGGATTTGATGCTTTCTGGCGATCGGGTAATTCGGATAGAAGCAGTATTGAGTGGCTCAATGAATTTTATTTTCTCTGAACTGGAAAACGGGGTCCCTTTTTCAGAAGTCGTAAAAATCGCAAAGGAAAAAGGCTATACCGAACCAGATCCCAGAGATGACCTCAGTGGAATGGATGTGGCTCGGAAAATCCTTATCCTCGGTCGTGAAGCAGAACAGGAGTTGGAATTTGATGACATTACCATTCAAAGTATGGTTCCGGCAGATTGTCGGACGAAATCTTCCGTGGATGAATTCTTCGAAAAGCTAAAAGGACACGATGTTGATTTCGCCAAGCTTCTAGCAGATGCCAAGGCAAAGGGAGAAAAGCTCCGCTTTATGGCAACATTGGAAGACGGAAAAGCCAAGGTAGGCTTGAAGTCATTGCCAGAGTCACATCCTTTTTCCAGTCTGAAGGGAAGTGACAACATGATTTTACTGACAACGGAACGCTATCACGATCGACCGATGATCATCCGTGGTCCGGGTGCTGGTGCGGACGTGACTGCCGCAGGTGTATTTGCAGATGTGATCCGAATCGGTAACTATACTCGGGAATAATGCAATCGGTCAAAGCTTTTGCTCCCGCCACTGTGGCCAATGTGTCCTGCGGATTCGATATTCTCGGATTTGCCATTGATGCGATGGGTGATGTAGTTGAAGTCCAACTCAAAGATGGGCCAGGACTGCGTGTTATTTCCATTGAAGGAGACGGAGGCAGGCTACCCTATGAGGTTGAAAAAAATACCTGTACCGTTGCGATTCAAGCGATGTTGGATGAATTGGGGCAGGAAGTGGGGATGAACATCATGCTGAAAAAAGGACTGCCTTTGGGCTCGGGAATGGGTTCCAGTGCAGCGAGTGCTGTTGCGGCTTTGGTGGCAGCAAATCATTTGCTTGGGGAGCCTTTTGAAAAAAAGAACTTGCTTCCTTTTGCGATAGTAGCTGAAAAAGCAGCTTGTGGTGCAGGTCATGCGGATAATGTCGCTCCGAGTTTGCTTGGTGGATTTGTCCTGATCCGGGATTACCATCCTTTGGATGTGATCAAACTACACGTGCCCCAAGGCTTGCACTGCACCTTGCTTCATCCGCATTTTGAATTGAAAACCTCCGATTCCCGGTCGGTTTTGAGAGATTCGGTGTCCTTGAAGCATTCCACAATACAATCGGGCAATGTGGCTGGACTGATTGCAGGATTGTTTCAGGAAGACTTTGACTTAATTGGCAGATCGCTTCGGGATGTAATTGCCGAACCTTATCGCGCTACTTTGATCCCCGGTTTTTACGAAGTGAAGGAAGCTGTGAAAGCTGCCGGAGCATTGGGAATGGGGATTTCGGGTTCGGGTCCCACACTATTCACACTTTCCAAAGGGGCAGAAGCCTCCGAATCCATCATCAAAGCCGCACAGGAAGTCTATGATGTCATCGGTCTTGGTGTCGATGCATATCATTCCGCTGTCAATATCCGGGGAGCTTATGTCCTCGAATAAAAGTAAAAAAGTCAACAGACCACCGTCCACAGTCGACCGCATGAAAAGGTAGAGTTATAAAAGCCGACGACAATGATAAAAGGAACATTCCATGAAGTATTTCAGTACCAATAATCCCAATCATAAAGTATCGCTCCCGGAAGCAGTCATCAAAGGACTTGCGCCTGATAACGGCTTGTACATGCCAGAGCGAATCCCCGTGTTGTCGGAAGAATTGATTGAGAAATTCTCTAAAATGAGTTTTCAGGAAATCGGTTACGCCGTGATTGGAGCTTTATTTTCTGAGGATTTGAGCGAAAGTCAGATCAGGGAATTGGTCGATCATACATTGACCTTTGATGCGCCGCTTGTGGAGGTTGAAGAAGATGTATTCAGTCTGGAGTTGTTTCATGGCCCAACCTTGGCGTTCAAAGACTTTGGGGCACGGTTTTGCTCCAAGTTGATGAGTATGTTGGTGAAGAAAAGTAGTCGCACCTTGCGGGTACTTGTTGCGACTTCTGGGGATACGGGAAGTGCGGTGGCCAATGGTTTTTTGGGAGTGGATGGGGTAGAAGTAATCATTCTATTTCCGAAAGGAAAAGTGAGTCAGCTTCAGGAAAAGCAGTTTACTACGCTAGGCCAAAATATCACGGCTTTGGAAGTGGATGGAGTTTTTGATGATTGTCAAACTCTGGTGAAGCAGGCTTTTTTGGATGCAGAACTGAATGAAAAGTTATTGTTGACCTCTGCCAATTCGATTAATATAGCACGTTGGATTCCGCAGTGTCTCTATTATTTCTATGCTTTTTCCAGGTTACCTAAGACTGGGAAGAAAGTAGTTTTTGCAGTCCCAAGTGGAAATTTTGGGAACTTAGGCGCTGGAATTTTAGCTCAGCGAATGGGTTTACCTATCGATCGCTTTGTGGCAGCTACGAATGTCAATAAGGTGATACCTGATTATTTAAACGGGGCATTTTTTCAGGCTCAGCCTTCGATTGCCACAGTTTCCAATTCCATGGACGTGGGTAATCCTAGCAATTTCCCAAGGTTGGTCTCCTTATACCACGGTGACGAAAAGCTCTTTCGGGAAAATGTCAAAGGGTACTTCTATGATGATGCTGAGACGGTGAAAGCCATCCAAGAAATTCAGGAAAAAGGCTACATCTTAGACCCTCATGGAGCAGTGGGCTATTTGGGTTTGAAAGACTTCATGACCGAAAATTCAGGCTATGTTGGAGTATTTCTTGAAACAGCTCACCCTGGAAAATTCCGGGATGTAGTGGAGGAAGCTTTAGGGGAAAAGCTGGAGCTGCCGGAGCGCTTGGCGGCTTTTCTGGAGGGTGAAAAAAAGGTAATTCCGATGGATAAAAGCTTTGAGGAGTTTAAGTGGTTTTTGGAGGGATTGAATCAGATTTGAATTTGATAGAGTCAAAAAATCTTTCTCCAACTTTTATTAAGGTGCTATCTTGCTCTTCGAAATAAGGGAAAACATATCGTGCTAAATAGAAATTGAATTGTGAATCTACAATAAGATTATTGTGTGTTTCTATTCTATTTATCGTGTCTTTTGAATAACCAAAAAGAATGGAATTGTTGGGTATTGAGTAAAAATCAATATTATTATATTTATTATTTTCCCTAAAAATTCTATTGGCAAAGTAGTCTACTAGGTATGCAGAATCAATTTCACTTGGGTTAAGCTTAAGGATTATGAATTCTAATTGATTTACAATAGCGCTTTTACCATACAAAGTATCATCAGAGAATTGCCAAACTTGAACTTTTGGTGGAGTGGGAAAAAATACAGAGACTTCATCATTAATATTGTAATGCCTTCCAAAATTATTTAAGGAATCAATTTTATATTCCCAATAGGCTTGCATTAATTTGTTTCTGCTGTGATTAGACTCCGAATCATATTTTCCTTGTAAGTAGTTTAGTTTTTCCTGATAAATACCTAGTTTGGTCAGGGATGTATTTCTATCGTAACCATAGAAATTTATTTTTTCATTAAGATCCTTTGCAATTGCTTTTGCTAGTTTAACATGGTACAGTTCATGAATAAATAATGATTTATCTGGGTTATTGAATTTTTCTCTAATCCAAGAGGAATGTCTGTCGATATAGGTCCGAACTTCTGGATCTTGGCTATTGAGCAAAGTTAGTCCAGTTTTTATTCCTGCATCATGTCGCGTCCAGATTTCAGCAACTCTCATAAAGTCTTCAGGTGCTAGATCTGTCGAATCTGTTATGATTTTATATCTGTAAAGAGCTTGCTCTTTTCTATCGTTTTTATATATAGAAAGAATTGATATATAAATTAATAATATTATCGCTGTTATAATTTTTATTTTACTTTTCATTTTTAACCAGTCTTAATAAAAAGTTGATTGAGATGCTGAATACAATCTCTGAGACGAATACACAAATAAATAGAAGAGTAATCAGGTTGTTTGCACTTCCGATTTTATAGAATATGTTATTGATTTTTAATATCGTGAAAAGCAATAAAAAAGTTATTAATATAAAGAGAAGGTCATGTGTAATTCTTCCGAGTGAGTTGTTTTTCTTCTGATGATCCTTCCAATAGATAATGTGCATGATGGAAATTGGAATAAAGAAAGTTAAAAGAATAGTAAAAAACAGATTGCTTTTGGTTACTTCTAGTTGAAGGCTAAAGATTATTGAAATCGAAATCAGACTTGCTATAAATGCACTGAGCATGTCTTTGTAGGAAAAATTTTTAAAATAGTAATTCATTTCCTTTTTATCTGAATTTTAAACTACTGAATACCTCGTCTGATTCCCAACTCCCTCAGCTTTAAGAATTCCATTTTCAACAGCCTTTTTCAAATCCCGACTGGCCGTTGCAGTCGAGATTGTCCAAAAAACTTCCATGTATTCCTTTCGAGTAAACTGATTTTTGCCAAAAGATAAAAAGTAAGTTATCCGATCTTCAGAATTCATTGGCTTACCGTGAATTTTTAACAGATTACACAAGGCCTCATCGATGATTTGTAGCATGTATTCAATAAATACTGTCGATTTGCCTGATTTATCGCTTTCGGCAAGGGCTAGATAGTAATCGTTTTGAGTTTTGCTGATGAGCGTTTCGAACGGCAGGGATTCAAAAATGGGGTATTTTTCTTTAAGGATCACAGTTTGCCAGAGTCTGCCCATCCGGCCATTTCCGTCGAGAAATGGATGGATAAATTCTAACTCGTAATGAAAAACGCAGCTTTTAATCAAATCGAGTTCATTGTTTTCTTTAAGATACCGGAATAGATCTTTCATTAACCCCGGGACATTTTCAGCAGGTGGTGCAAGATGTGCCACTTGAGATCCTTTTACCACCCCAACTCCCCGAGTTCTGTACTTTCCGGGATTTTCCATTAATCCAGTCATCAGGGTTTTATGTGCTGTGAGAAAAGTCTTTTCAGAACCCATTCTAAGCGTATCAATATTCTCATATACTGCAATCGCATTTTTGACCTCGAGAATATCTTTTTCGGGTCCGATCACGCGCCTGTTGTCCACTATGGCTGTGATTTGTTCTTCACTCAGCGTATTTCCTTCAATTTGAAGCGAAGATTGGATGGTTTTGATCTGATTTTGTTTTCGGAGTTGGGGAGAAGGTTTGCTTAGAAAAAGTGCATTTGCCTCGCCAATTCTCTCAGAAATAGAGCTTACCCATCTCAAGATCTCAGGGGTGATATCATAGGGAGGCTTCATTGATAGTATCATTTGATACTATCAAAGGTAGTGTCATGATGTTATTTTTCCCTTAAATCTTATGAAAAAATGGTTAGATCAGTTCCCAGGGCTCAAAAACAGGGATTTGACTTAATCCAAATTCTTTTTTGTTTCTGGTAATAATCCCTTGAATGCCTTCGATACTCGCTGCACAAAAATGCTGGACTCCGTCTTCCAAGTCTTTAAAATCCGAGGCTAAGGCTTGTTGGATATGGTCTTTTATAGTCGGTTGGATTTCTAGAAATTTAATGATCCTACTGATTTTTGAACGGGATTCACTTCCTCCTATTTCTTTGGAGAGAATGTAATAGCTGGTCAAAATTGAGTTGTCTGAAGTCCAAAGAATCCATTCTTTCTGGAGTGATTTATTGAGGATTTGCATAGCAAACTTTCCGAATGGCTCTCGATTGGCTAAAAAGTCAACAAGGATATTTGTATCCAAAAAGTAGTGGTTCATTTCAGGTATTTTTCGCTAAGAATTTTTCTGATTTGTTCCTTTTCATTGAAATCTGAGGGAAGTTTTATAGCTCCAAAAAGTCCTTGGAATTCTTTTGGTATTTCCAATTGCTCATCTTCAGCCTTTTTAATTTTAGTTGAAAGATAGTTTTCTATCATTTCTGAAAGGCTTTTTCCAGAGGAATTTGCGAGTTCCTTTGCCTTTTCAATGATTGATTTTTCGATGGTGAGTGTCAATTTTGTTTTCATAACACGTGTCATTATTCCGAAATATACGTGTATTTATTTTTCTGGTTTAAATTGATTTAAAGTTTCTTGATTTAGGAATTCTAAATACGATTTTCTCGACTCTCCTCACTATTTTCGGTCAGTCCCAAACTTAATTAACAATGACTCAATCGTTTTCGCATTCTTAGTGCTAGGTCTCGCCTTTTCTTGTTCCCAACCCAAAGATAAGGTTCAGACTGAGGCCGAACCTGAAACTTCAATATACCTTCATGCTCCTTTAGTACAGAACATCTACACGGCAGACCCTTCAGGACATGTTTTTGAGGGCAAGTGGTATCTCTTCTATCACGATACAGAGCTCTCTGGAAAAACCCCGCTTCGCAACATCAAAATGGCGGAACTGAAACATCTGCCGGATGGGAAAATAGAATCGATAAAATCATTGAAGTAAGTGGATGCTGGGATATCGGCCTTACTTTTTTCGCTCAATGGTATAGCTTACCAAATCGCGTAGGGAGGTTTTGTATTCGGAGTCGGAAAAATCATTTAGGATAGATAAAGCCTCCTGATAGAACCCATTCATTTTTTCTTTGGCGTAGTCCAATCCCCCGCTTTTTTTTACAAAGTCGATTACTTCATTTACCGCTTTTTTGTCTTCTGAGCGATTTCGGATCAGGTAAATGATCTTCTTTTTAGTCAACCAATCGGAGTTTCGCAACGCATAGATTAGCGGAAGAGTCATTTTCTTTTCTTTGATGTCGATGCCGACAGGCTTGCCGATTTCGTCTTCGCCAAAGTCAAACAAGTCGTCTTTGATCTGAAAGGCCATTCCGACTTTTTCGCCAAAAAGCCGCATTTTTTCGATGGCTGTGGCGTCATTGCCCACACTGGAAGCTCCTACGGAACAGCAGGAAGCTATCAAGCTTGCGGTCTTTTTCCGGATGATATCATAGTAAACTTCCTCATCCACGTCCAGTTTTCGCGCTTTGTAGCTTTGGAGGAGTTCACCTTCCGACATTTCTTTGACAGCGTTGGACACGATGCGAAGAAGATGAAAGTCCCCATGATCCACGCTCAACAATAGCCCACGCGAGAGTAGGTAGTCACCGACTAAAACTGCGATTTTGTTTTTCCAAAGGGCATTAATTGAAAAAAAGCCGCGTCTGTAGTTGGCATCATCGACAACGTCATCATGTACCAGTGTTGCTGTATGCAGCAATTCAATCAATGCCGCTCCACGATGTGTCGATTCGTTTATTTCACCGCATACCCCTGCTGTCAAAAAAACGAACATTGGTCGCATCTGCTTGCCTTTTCGCTTGACGATGTAATTGGTGATGTGGTCCAGAAGTTTGACCTTACTTTTCATGAAGTCCCTGAACTTATGCTCGAACTGGGCCATTTCGGCTTCGACGGGAACTTGTATTTGTTTGAGGTCTTTTTTCATCAGTGAATGATGTCGTAAAAATAATACCCTTTCGTTCTTGGGCAAGGGAATCTCTTCATACTGTTCATCAAACACTGTGAATTTGAGAATCGTTTTCGGTTTTTTTGTAATTTGTATCAATCACCCCTAATACTAAACCAAATACAGCCTGAACATGATGAAAAATATTAAAATTGAGATTAAATGGGGAATCCTCTTTGTCCTTGTTGGATTGATTTGGATGGTTTTCGAAAAAGCAATGGGATGGCATGATGTTCACATCGATAAACATGAAACTTACACGCTGTTTATGGCCCCGATTGCCATATCAATTTATGTTTTTGCCCTTCTGGACAAAAAACGAAATTTCTTCGGAGGAAAAATGTCCTATAAGCAGGGTTTTATTGCCGGATTGATAATTACGCTGGTTGTGTTCCTGCTCAGCCCACTAAGTCAATACATCACGAGCACATATATTACTCCGGATTATTTCAATAATGCTATCGATTATTCTGTTTCCTCCGGAAAAATGGAGCGGCAGGCAGCGGAAGATTATTTCAATCTTAAAAGTTACATGATGCAGGCAATGATAGGAGCTGCGATAATGGGATTGATAACTGCAGCGATTGTAGCATTTTTTGTCCGCACAAAATCCTGACTACTTGCCCTTTCTAATAGTATTCAGTTAGAAAGGGCAATTTAGCTATCTTTGGGACCTTTTCTAACCTACATTCCACCTTGGACGAGAAATACATAAAGCATCGGTATGCACCCATAATTCCCAGCAAGGATGAATGGCCGGTGGTGAAATTGGCCAGAGAGCGAAAAGAATTTGTAAAAAAAGTGGCAGATCTGGCCGAAGCTAGGGTTTTGGGATTGACAGGGAAAAATCCAGAGATCATAAAGGAAGAGTTGGAAACTACCCTTTACCGCGAAAAACTTAGGATTAAGCAAAACCCTTGGGCGGTCGATCCCGATGATGAGAATTCTTTTTGGAGCGAAGTGAAATCTTCCTTGCTCCAAATCAATACGGATTTATCTCTGGATAAAAGCAAAAGATTTCAAGCTTACCAAAAAGTACTTCATCGCATCACCTCCCGTTATGCGGAGGAGATCGCTTCTAATTTTAAAGCATCCCATTACAAATTTACCAGAAGTGTGGTGACTTATGGTTTTTCCCGTTTGCTCAATGCAGCACGGGTGAAAGGCATTAAGTCTATTTTCAGTAATCAATATACACTTCAGGATAAAATCCAGATTACGGGACAAACAGATCAGATACGGGATTTGGCAACAAAGGGGACGATCGTGATGGTTCCGACCCATTTTTCCAACCTCGATAGCATTTTGATTGGGTGGATCATCTCGGTATTAGGCATGCCGCCATTCATCTATGGTGCAGGCTTGAATCTTTTCAATATCTCCATTTTTGCCTATTTCATGAATGCCTTGGGCGCGTATAAGGTCGATCGAAGAAAGAAAAATCTGATGTATTTGGAGACGCTTAAGACCTACTCTAAGGAAGCCATTCAGTTTGGTTGTCATAGTTTGTTTTTCCCAGGCGGGACTCGATCCCGAAGTGGAATGATCGAATCCAGACTTAAATTGGGACTACTGAGTACTGCTATCGAAGCTCAACGGGCAAATTTTCAGAATGGATTCAATGATGGTTCAGGGAAAATTTTCATCGTTCCTGTGACGATCAATTACCATTTTGTGTTAGAGGCTCCGAGTTTGATCCGGGAGCACCTGAGCATCACAGGCCAGGAGCGATACTATAAAGAAAACGACGAATTCTCAACCTCTTATAAGATCTCCAAGTTTTTGCTGAAATTCTTCACCAAAGGATCTGACATCTCAGTTTCCATCGGTCGGGCGATGGATGTGCTTGGGAACTACGTGGATCAGGATGGGAAAAGCTTGGATAAGCGAGGGAGACAAATTGAAACCAGGGATTATTTTATTTCGGATGGAAAAATCACGGTAGATCAGCAACGGGAAGAAGAGTATACCCATATGTTGGGAAAGCGAATTGTGGAAGAGTTTCATAAAATCAACCGGGTATTCAGCTCCCATTTAGTCGCCTTTGTAGCATTCGAATCCATCAAAGCCAAGAATAACAAGCTGGATATTTTTGACCTAATCCGATTGCCCGAGGAGGATATTTCCATTCCCTATGAAGAATTTAAAACAGCTTGTCAGCTGGTAATGGATCGGGTTTTGGTGTTAAAATCTCAGGGAATGATTGACATTGCTCCACATATGAAAAGATCCATGGATGAGATCATTACTCATGGCATTGACAATGTGGGGATGTATCATGCCAAGCGTCCTTTGATTAGGGATAAGCAAGGTGATATCGTTACTGAAGACATGAGCTTGCTTTATTTTTATCACAATAGACTTCATGGATATGGCCTTGAGAAACTCTTCTAAAACCAAGAGAATTGGTGTTGTCGGCGTTGGGAGCTTTGGAACTGCCATTGCCAATATGCTTGCTGAAAAAAATGAAGTCATGGTCTACGCCCGGAAAGAAGAGGTCGTCGAAGAAATCAACACTGTCCACCGTACTTCCGGTCGGGAAATTCATCCGACTATCCGCGCTACTTTCAGTCCTGAGGAACTTTGTAAGTCGTGTAACATTCTTTTTTTCATGATCCCTTCGGCAGCCTTTCTGGAAGTTGTCAGGAATTTTGGACCATTTCTATATCCTTATCATTTGATTATTCATGGCACCAAAGGTCTTGCATTGAATCTTGGTAAAGGTGAAAGTCTGGATACAGTCCAAAAGCTGAAAAGAAGTCAAATTCTCACCATGAGTGAGGTGATCTTGCAAGAGACTGTAGCCGTCAGATTCGGTTGTCTTGCAGGCCCTAATATCTCAAAAGAACTGAGCGTGGGCTTTCCTGCAGCAACTGTTATTGCAAGTAAGTACAATGAAGTGATTTTGGAAGGGCAGCGATTACTTCGTTCTGAAAAATTCCAGGTATATGGTAATTCAGACATCATCGGAGTAGAACTAAGCGGGGTTTTGAAAAACATAATTGCCATTGCTGCCGGCGCTTTGGCGGGGTTGGGATTGGGTGAAAATGCAAAAGGATTGCTGGTCTCCCGAGGAATGGTGGAGATGGTACACTTGAGTAAAGCACTCGGTGGGAGTGTCCAATCAGTGATGGGATTGGCTGGAATCGGAGATTTGGTGACTACCTGCAATTCAGTTGATTCCCGGAATTTTACCGTAGGGTTTAGACTGGCAAAGGGTGAGTCGCTTGATCAGATTTTAGCTTCCATGGATGAAGTGGCAGAAGGAATTAACACAATTCGAGTGATGGATGCCTTTATAAAAACTGTGGGTATCCGTGCTCCAATTACCGAGAATCTTCACCGGGTGCTTTTCGAAGACTTGGCCATAGAGGATGCACTTCAATTTCTTATGAAGTATCCATTCAGCGTAGATGTGGACTTTGTGTAGGAAATAGCTTTAAAATTGAATTGGAAATACGCTGTCTGGCGCAAGAAGAAATCTAGCATGATCCCGTATGTACAGGGCCTCACATTGGGCTGATTGAAGCCCTCTTAGTCATTTATGACGCTGGTAAAAGTTTGATCAGTAATCCTGTCCCCTCGGTGATGGCATAGATGAAGCCATCCGGACTTTGAGAAACTTGTCTTACTCGACCGATGCCGGGCAGTAATTTTTCTTCGCCGGTTGCCTTTGTGCCATTCATTTCGACTCGGGAGATGTGTGTTCCCGCCAGTGCTGCCACCAAGATGTTGCCTTTCCAGGCAGGATATTTATCTGAGGTGACCAAGGTCATGCCACATGTAGCGATAGAAGGTACCCAATATTTCACCGGTTGTTCCATTCCTTCTTTTTCGGTGATATTGGTGATCGGAGTACCGTTGTAGTTTTGGCCATAGGTAATCACTGGCCAACCGTAATTTTTTCCTTTTTCGATCAGATTGAGTTCATCACCTCCCTTTGGGCCGTGCTCTACGGACCATATCCGATTGTTGGCTTGGTCGTAGATCATTCCCTGAGGATTTCTATTACCATAGGTCCAGATGGATGGTACTGCATTAGCGGTATTCACAAAGGGATTATCTGCCGGGATTCTACCGTCGTCGTGAATCCGATGAACTTTACCATGCGAATTGGTAAGGTTTTGTGCATTATTTTGACTTCCTCTTTCTCCGTTGGTGAAATAGAGGAATTTCTGATTGTCAAAAACGATCCGGCTTCCATAGTGAGTCCCTCCATTCCATGCCGGAGTTGTCACGATAAGATCTTCAAAAGATGCCACCGTATTTCCATTCAACTTGAATCGCGCAACAGTAGTGGCTCCACCACCAGGCACGGGTTTGGCATAAGCTATATAAATCCAACCGTTTTGGGCAAAGTCGGGATGTACTGTGATATCCAATAGGCCTGCTTGTCCATTAGCATAGACAGCCGGTAAGCCTTGGACTTTTTGACCGGTGTATTTGTCATCTTTGAAAATAAGGATTTCTCCTTTGCGCTCCGTAACCAGCATTTTCCCATCACCAATCCAAGTCATACCCCAAGGGTTCTGAAAAGCTGAATAAAGGGTATCTACCTTAACTGTTAATTTTTCGGTTTTAGTCGTGAACTTTATTTCAGTGATTGGCTCGTTTGGGGTTCCATCTTCATCTTTTGGAGTACAGGATTTGGCGAGGGTTGAAATTCCCAAAAAGAGCAGTAATGGTAGAAATCTTTGGATCAAATTCATATTCAATGCGGTAAAAGTTTAAGTCTTCTAAACGACGAAAAGTGTTATGTAGTTTTTTATGTTGAATTCCTTGGTATAAATGCTCAGATTCGAGGAATGAATGAACTATCTACGAAATTTAGTTTCGAAAAGATTAGACAAAAAAAGACTTCATGGTTTCACACAAAGTCTTTCTTCTGGTTTCTTTAAATATTATCTGATTGGCAAAAGCTTCACCATCAGCCCGGTCGCTTCGGTGATTGCATAGATATATCCATCAGGGCTTTCAGCCACCTGACGTACCCGTCCAATATCCTGAAGGAGTTTTTCTTCGCCCACATAGGTAGTTCCATTCAATTCAACACGTGCAATATGCTGTTTTGCAAGTGCCGCTACGAGAATGTTCCCTTTCCAAGTTGGGTATTTGTCCGAAGTGACTAGCGTCATGCCGCAAGTAGCGATAGAAGGAACCCAGTAATGCTTGGGTTGCTCCATTCCTTCTTTCTCGGTGATGTCAGTGATTGGCGTTCCATTGTAATTTTGACCGTATGTGATCACCGGCCAGCCATAGTTCTTTCCTTTTTCGATCAAGTTCAGTTCATCGCCTCCCATTGCGCCATGTTCTACTTCCCATATTCGGTTGTTTACTTTGTCATACACTAATCCCTGAGGATTTCGGTTGCCATAGGTCCAGATGGAGGCCACAGCGCCTACTGAATCAACGAATGGGTTGTCAGAAGGGATGGTTCCGTCATCTTTCACGCGATGAATTTTCCCATGTGCGTTAGTCAAATCCTGGGCATTCATCGGGATATTTCCTTTGTCTCCATTGGAGAAATAAAGGAAACCGTCATTGTCAAAGATGATTCTACTTCCAAAGTGGCGTCCACCTTTCCACGAAGGACCGGCCGTGATTAAGTCTTGCTGATTTACAGCTGTGTTTCCTTCCAGCTTGAATCGCATGATAGTAGTAGCTGCTGTGCTGTCTTCGAAGTGTTTTGCGTAAGCGATATAGATCCATCCGTTTTCGGCAAATTTTGGATGAAGTGCGATGTCCAGTAATCCAGCCTGATTGACATGATGTACGGCCGGAAGTCCCTGGATTTTTTCTCCGGTGTATTTGTCATCCTTGAATATTAGGATTTCACCTTTTCGCTCTGTGACCAGCATTCTTCCATCGGGAAGCCAAGTCATCCCCCAAGGGTTTTCAAGCTCGCTGTAAAGGGTATCCACTTTGATCAGCAACTTATCCGTTTGGGTAGCGAAGGTTTCGTCAATCGGTTCAACAGCGGGTTCTTTAGGTCCGCATGAGGTCCAAAGTGAAATCGCACCGGCCAAAATTGCAAGAGTAAGATAATGTTTGTTTGAAGACATAGTTTCAGGATTTTTCGACCTCTAAGGTAAAGCGAAAGATCCAGAATCAGAATAAAATCATGTTTAACGGCTTAAAGTGTTGATTTCCGATTCGGAAATTCGAAATAATTCCTCGGCTTCTTCCACCATGTGTTTCGAACCGATCAAAAGGGGAGTCCGCTGATGGAGTGATTCCGGCTGAATATCCAAAATTCGATTCTCTCCGTCACTTGCTTTTCCGCCTGCCTGCTCAATAATAAAAGCCAATGCATTTGCCTCATAGAGGAGCCGGAGCTTTCCGCTTGGGTTGTTAAAAGTTGCTGGATAGAGGTAGATGCCGCCTTTGAGTAAGTTGCGATGAAAATCCGCTACCAAACTCCCAATGTATCGGGATTGGTACTTTTTTTCTTTACAATCCTTCACAAAAGACTTGACTCCGGCTTCCCACTCCAGTTCCAATCCTTCATTAATGGAGTAAATCTTTCCTGTTTCGGGAGCCTTGATGCTGGGATGAGAAAGAAAAAATTCTCCTAAACTTGCCTCGTAAGTGAAGCCGTTCACTCCAAATCCTGTGGTATATACCAGCATGGTCGAAGAACCATAAAGCACATAGCCGGCAGCCACTTGTTGATTTCCCGGCTGCATGACGTCTTCTGTGGTGATCGGACTCCCAACTGGAGTTTTTCTTCTATAAATCGAAAATATAGTTCCTATGCTGATATTCACATCGATATTAGAACTGCCATCCAAGGGATCAATGGCGACCACATACTTACCTGAGTTGTTTTGTAGATCGATGACACAATCCTCCTCTTCCGAAACAATAGCGCAGACTTCGCCGCCTTTGCTGAGCGCCCGCATAAATCGAATGTTGGCGATCACGTCCAATTTTTGTTGCTCTTCTCCCTGGACGTTGGTTTGTCCGAAAGCACCGCCGATATTTGACAATCCGGCTCTGTTGGTTTCGCGATTTACTATCTTCGAAGCAAGTGCAATGTCTCTCAAAATTTGGGAGAGCTCTCCTGATGCAAAGGGGAAATCACTTTGCTTGAGTTTGATAAATCTGTCTAGGGTCACGCCTACTGAATAGGCTAAGTTTCCCTGATTTGGCTGATACGGGTCAGTTTTCATTATTTGAAAAATGCAATTATTGGGTTTATACTTCCGAAAAGTACGGATTATTTCTTATGACAAAAATTCAAATTTATAAATTTGGCGGTGCTTCTGTCAAAGATAGCCTTGCGGTTAATAACCTAGCTGAAATTCTTCGTAATCGATTGCGGAAAGATTTGATTATTGTCGTTTCTGCGATGGGGAAAACCACAAATGAACTTGAGGAGATCTTGTCAAAAAAGCTTCAAGGAGAAGATTTTTCCTGGAATAGTGCAAATTTGAAAAACTTTCACCATGCGATTTGTCAAGAACTTTTCCCAGCGGCTCATCCTATTTTTTACCAGCTTGACAATCTGTTTACTCAGCTTGACAATGCTTTGGAGAAGCCCTTAAGTAGACTGAATTACGACGAATACTATGACAGGATTGTGGGTTTTGGAGAGTTGGTTTCTTCCCGTATTGTGGCGGAATTTTTATGCCACCAAGAGTTGATCGTACTATGGAAGGATGCCAGAGAAGTGATTCATACTGATTCTTACTTTCGCTTTGCTAAAATTGACTGGGAAAAAACTAAAAAATCTGCCCAAAAAATATGGAAACCACTACTTGCGGGATTCCCGATTTTGACTCAAGGGTTTATTGGATCAGATTCCAAAGGAAAGCCTACCACCTTGGGGAGAGAGGGATCGGATTTTACAGCTGCAATCTTGGCGACCAGTTTGGATGCAAGTTCTGTTACGATTTGGAAGGATGTACCTGGAGTGCTGAATGCGGACCCAAAACTTTTTCCGAATACCAGGAAGTTTGAGGAATTGGGCTATCAGGAAGCAGCTGAAATGACCTATTTTGGAGCATCTGTAATTCATCCTAAAACGATTAAGCCTCTTGCCAACGCAAAAATTCCGCTTTATGTCAAATCGTTTCTTGATCCTGAGGCCGCTGGAACTAAAATTCATGAAAATGCGCCTGCTCATCAGGTACCGACAATCGTTCTCAAAAAGGACCAAGTCCTGGTCAGTTTCAAAGTGACTGATTTCACCTTTATAGAGGAAAAGCATATTCATCGTGTCTATGAGCAATTGCAAGAATTGAAGCTTCGGGTGAATATGCTCCAGCTTTCGGCAATCAGTATTTCTATCGTGATTGATGTTCAGCTTTTCAAATTGGAGCAATTACTTGAAAAGCTGAAATCTGAATTTGAAATTCGATACAATGAAGGATTGGAGCTCTTGACGATTCTGCATCATAAGCAGGATGAGGTCGGTGCCTACTTAGAAGGATATGAAGTCCTCTTGGAGCAAGCTTCTCGAAACACGTTCCAGGTAGTACGCAGAAAAATGTAATCCTTAAGTATCGATCTCTTGTTGTCTTAGCCTTTTCCCAAATGAAATTTCTATCTTGAGGAAATCAAACCCAAAACCTCTTAAACACTATGAACTCAAGAAGAATATTTCTTCGCAGAGCTGGGCTCTCTGGCTTGGCCTTAAGTCTCCCCTTATCACAAACACTAGCTGCTATGGAATCTCAAAAAGACGATAAAATTCTCCGAGTGGCCATCATGGGACTGGGTAGCTATGGTAGCAGAGTGGCTGAAGCGATGGTGAATTCCAAACGGGCAAAATTAGTCGGCCTGATCAGTGGCACACCCTCTAAAGTCGAGACTTGGAAGCAGAAATATGGCATCCCAGACAAAAATTGCTACAATTATGAGAATTTCGATCAGATCAAAAATAATCCAGACATCGATGCAGTCTATGTGATTACGCCTAACTCTTTGCATAAACCTTATTCCATTCGCGTAGCCAAGGCAGGTAAGCATGTGATCTGCGAAAAACCCATGGCCCTCAATGAGGCCGAAGGTCGGGAAATGGTAGCTGCGTGCAAGACTGCAGGAGTTCATTTGTTGGTTGGCTATCGAATGCACTTTGAGGCTAAAACCATGGAAGTGGTGCGTCAGCAGCGTGCCGGAGAATTTGGTAAAACTTTGTTTTTTCAGGGACTGAGCGGATTTATCATCGGTGATCCTACGCAATGGAGATTAAATTATGAGCTAGCCGGGGGAGGGTCGATGATGGATATTGGAATCTATTCCATCAACGGTGCGCGCTACATGCTGGGTGAGGAGCCGATCTGGGTGACTGCTCAGGAAGTAAAAACCGATCCGGTCAAATTCAAGGAAGGCGTGGATGAGACGATTACATTCCAGATGGGATTCCCCTCGGGAGCAGTGGCTTCCTGTCTTTCCACTTATGCGCTGAATAATCTGGATAAGTTTTACCTGAATGGGACCAAAGGTTTTGCCGAAATGCAGCCATCCACAGGTTACGGGCCAATCAAAGCCTGGACGAATAAAGGCCCAATCGAAGCCGAACATGTGACTCACCAGACCACTCAGATGGACGAAATGGCAGCGATCATTTTAGATGGGAAAAAGCCATTGATTCCCGTAGATGGAGAAGAGGGTTTGAAGGACTTGGTGATTGTAGATGCGATTTATGAGGCGGTGAAAACCGGGAAAAAGATTAGGCTTGCTTAAAGTTTCTGTTCCAAAGTCAATTGCATGAACACCAAAGTTTGCCATTTCCCAAACTTGAAACCTACTTCCGGCATCCGAGCGACCTCCTTGAATCCAAATCTTGCATGAAATCGATAGCTACCTGAATTTTCCGAATCCATTCCAGCGATCATCACGTGATAATCTTTGTCGCTTGCGATTTGAATCAACTGTCGCATCATTTCAGAGCCCAAGCTTTTGCCCTGGGCTTTTTTATTCAAATAAATGGAGTGCTCAATGGTTTTGTTGTATCCGGGTTTGGCGCGGAACTTTCCAAAAGTCGCATAGCCAACAACTTCTCCATTTACTTCGCCAACTAAAATTGGGAACCCCTCTTGGATTTTCACCCCAAAAAGACTGGTGATTTCTCCCAGCGATTTGGGTTCATAGTCATAGTTGTGTGCTGTATTCAGGATGGAATCGTTGATAATGTCCAGAAGTGCCGGCGCATCATTTTCCTGATAGATTCTGATCAAAAAAGACATTATTGGAAGTGCTTGATGATTTTTTCAATTCCCGGGAGATAAGCAACCCCAAAAAGGTTTAAATGAACCAGTAAGGGGTACAGATTGTAGATCCCGATTCGGCTTTCGAAATCAGGTTCCAAAGGGATAATTGATTCGTAGGCTTCATAAAACCGCGAGTCAAAACCTCCAAACAACTTCGAAAAGGCCAAATCCATTTCCCGATGTCCAAAGTAAACCGCCGGATCGATCAGACAAGGCTTTCCTTCCTGATCGCAAATCACATTTCCCGACCAAAGATCTCCATGAAGTAAGGAGGGCTTTTCTTTGGGGAGAATAGAATTCATTTTTGAGTAAATAGTTTGGAATTTTTTCAGAAAATCCAGTGGAATCAGCCTGTCAAAATATGCTTTTCCAAGCATGGGCTCTAATCTTTGTTTGATAAAAAAATCCGGCCAATTGTCATGATGATCGTTTTTTTGGTGCAATGATGCGATGAAATTGTCAGATTCTAACCCAAACTGTTTGCTGTGGGTCAGGTGTAATTGGGCAAGTCCCAATCCCAAATCTTCCCAATAATCCAACTGCGGCCTGGATGTTGGTATAAATTCTGAAAGCAGATAATTGTAATCTTCAACTTGGCCGTATCCATAGGTTTGAGGTACTTTTAGAAAGGTGGCCTTTCGTAACTTTTGAAGTCCTTCAGATTCCTTTGCAAAAATGTCTCGCTCGTGATTGAAATTAAGTTTGAGGAAAAAAGTGCCTTCTGAGGTGTCTAACTTAATCCCCTGATTTTGATTTCCGGCAGCAATTAAAACGGCGGAATTCAACTGGGCCATTGGGCCCAACGTTTCAAAAATTACTTTTTGGTAGATTTCATGCTGATCAAGCATAGATCTGGTGAACCTCTTTGATCTTGGTAAGAAACTCATCGATAGATTGATTCAGAATTTGATAAATCTCCTCAAACCCCTCTTCTCCACCATAATAAGGATCCGGGACAGACAATCCTTCCCAGCCTACTACAAAATCACGCATCAAGTAAATCGTCTTATCGGAGAAATTGTACCGGATCTTCAGGTTGTTGAGGTTACGCAGATTATTGTCATCCATGGCGATGATATAGTCAAAATCCCTAAAATCAGTTCGATTGACTTGTCTCCCTCTGTGATTGATTTTAAGACCTTTTTGTTGAGCACATTTAATCGACCGTTCGTCGGGGAGTTCTCCAATATGAAAGTCGGATGTCCCTGCGCTGTCAGACTGAAATTGATGTGATAATCCTAACGCTTGAGTCTTTTGGTTAAAAATAGCCTCAGCAAGCGGGGAACGACAAATATTGCCTAAACAGACGAATAGAACTTTGATCATTTTAATAAATCAACTTTTACCAAAGGTTGGATTTCTAAAAAAAGATAGTCTTGAAATTACTTATTTTAAGAGTAAATGCATAAGCGCAATTTCAATTTTATTCATTTTTTTTCATTCGTTCTTTAATCCATCCTTCCTTTTTAAGAAAAAATGAGGATTTGTAATTGAATGGTTATTTTTGAGGGATGAATTTGATTTACCGCTTCGTTTTATTTTTGGTCACGGGGATTTTGAATCTTTTCAGCCCATTTTCTGCAAAGCTGAATCATTTTTTGGAAGGAAGAAAATCTGTATCGGAAAAACTTAAAAAGTTTCGGGTCTCTTATTCTGGACCTATTGCCTGGTTTCATGTGGCTTCTTTGGGGGAATTCGAACAGGCCCGACCTGTAATCGGTAAATTAAAAATGAAACGGCCCGAACTGGCAATTGCTGTAAGTTTTTTCAGTCCTTCAGGTTTTGATCATGTGGTTAAAAAAATCCAACCGAATGTTGACTTCATCACCTATTTGCCGCTTGACCGAAAAAGTTTTGCGGAGCAATTTGTTGATCTTTTGAGGCCTGAACTCGTTTTTTTTGTCAAATACGATCTTTGGTTTCACCACATCCAGGCTTTGAAAAAAAGACAAATCCCAGTGTATTTGATTGCGGCAAGCTTAAGGGAGGATCAATCTTTTTTTGGAATTTTGGGAGCTTTTTTTCGGCAGAATCTCTTTGCAATGGACTGGATTTTTACTCAAAATGAAAAAAGTATCCAGCTATTAAGGTCGATTGGGTTCACTCATGCAAGTATTGCCGGGGATACCCGCTTTGACCGGGTCGCCGCTACCGCATCTTCTCCTAAATCTCTTCCAGACATTAATGCTTGGATAGCTGAGAAACCGGTCATAGTGATCGGATCGGCTTGGGAAGAGGATATGGATCTCCTGATTCCCCTGATTAATTCCCGCCCAAATTACAGGTGGATTATTGCCCCTCATGACTTGAGTGACGCGGTCATGGATCGTTGGGCAACTCGGATTCAGTTGGAGTCAAAAAAATATTCAGTTTGGAAATTATCTGATTCGAATGCTGTCCTTTTTATTGACAATATCGGGATGCTGTCTTCACTGTACCAATTTGCCAGAGTGGCCTATGTCGGTGGGGCGTTTGGAAAAGGGCTACATAACATTCTAGAGCCTCTGGGTTTTGAGGTTCCGGTAATTTTTGGGAAAGTTAAAAAAGCTTCGAAATTTCCAGAGGCTGGACAAAGCGAACTGGAAGGCTGTGGCTTTTCAGTGAGCAATGAAAAAGAGCTTTTTGAGCAATTTAAAATGTTGGAGGATCTCGATTTTTATGAAAAAGCAGTTTATTCAGCTCAAAAATGGGTAAAATCGAACCTTGGCGCGGCAGATCGGATTATTGAAAAAATTTAGCCTTTGATTTCAAAAATATGAGGGGAAGAGTTATCAAGTCGACAGGGAGCTGGTACATCGTCCAAGTGGAGGAAAAGGTGATCTCGGCTCGGTTGAAAGGTAAATTTAAGCAGGATGAACTCAAGTTGACCAATCCGATTGCGGTGGGTGATTGGGTCGAGTTGGAGCGCGAGGCAAACCAAGAGACTGCCGTGATTTCGGAGATTCTGCCCCGGGAAAATTATGTGATCCGGAAATCCACCCGGAAGCAGCATTTTTCACACATTATTGCCAGTAATCTGGACCAGGCGATTTTAGTCATCACGATGAAGAAGCCACGCACTTCTTTGGGCTTTATAGATCGGTTTTTGGTGAGTACGGAGAGCTTCCGAATTCCTGCGATCCTGGTGGTGAACAAAATGGATCAGTTGGAAGGGGAGGAGGAAGAGGAGTGGCTACAAGATATTCATGAGATCTATGAACCCTTGGGTTATCCTGTGCTCGAAGTTTCAGCTTTGAAAGAGGCGGGGTTGAAAGAAAAATTTTTACCCCTGATCCAAGGTAAATCAAGTTTGATTTCCGGTCATTCGGGAGTTGGAAAGTCGACACTTTTAAATGCTTTGGTACCCGAAGCAAAACAGAGCACCAAAGAAATTTCAGGATTCAGTGCCAAGGGGGTTCATACGACGACTTTTGCAGAACTTTTTGCCATACCTGAGGGAGGAGATTTGATTGATACACCCGGGATCAAGGAGTTCGGGATTTTGGATGTGGAAGACAATGAGCTTTCCCATTATTTTCCGGAGTTGCGGAAGTTTTTGGGACAATGTAAATACAACAATTGCACCCATATCAATGAGCCGGGATGTGTCGTGCTGAAAAAGCTTGACGAGGGATTCATTCATCCCTATCGCTACCAAAGCTATGTGAATATTCTGCATGAGGAGGATAGTCATCGTTGACAGGCTTTGAATCCATGGCAATTTGGCCTAATTTTCATTTTTCAAAATTATCCTATGAGCGAAGTACTCAACCATAAGCAAGTCGGGCAAAAAATCACCCGGATGGCCTTCGAGATTTATGAGCGCAATGTCAATTCGGCCGGAGTTGTATTTGCCGGGATTACAGGAATGGGCATGAGCATGGCAACCTTACTAGCTGAAGAGCTGAAGCGAATTTCACCAATCGATGTGGAAGTGGTAGAAGTCATTTTGGATAAAAAAGAAGTCTCTAAATCTGAGGTAGAGCTTTCTAAAAAGCTTGATTTGATAAATAAAACGATCATTTTGGTGGATGATGTCCTGAACACCGGAAAAACATTGGTTTATGCAATGAAGCCTTTTTTGGATCAGGAAATCCTCAAAATGGAAATTGCAGTCCTAGTCAACCGAAGTCACGGACTTTTCCCCTTGAGGCCTGACTATACCGGCTACGAACTTTCCACCACACTCAACGAGCACATCCTGGTAGATGTCTCAGGTAATCAACATTCTGTTCAGCTTCACTAATATCATGTCTGTACATTCCTCTGCGAATATCAAGAGAATCACCACCCATACACTTCAGGAAATGAAGCAAAGAGGTGAAAAAATCTCCATGCTCACGGCCTACGATTACTCCATGGCCAAAATTGTGGATGAGGCAGGAATTGACATCATTTTGGTGGGGGATTCTGCATCCAATGTAATGGCGGGACATGAGACCACACTGCCCATCACTTTGGATCAAATGATTTACCATGCTTCCGCGGTTGTGCGAGCGGTGAAGCGTGCTTTTGTGGTGGTGGATATTCCCTTTGGGAATTATCAGGGGAATAGCTCCGAAGCTTTGCGGTCTGCGATCCGAATCATGAAAGAATCCGGTGCACATTCTGTCAAAGTAGAAGGAGGATCCGAAATTAGGGAGTCTGTGTTGCGAATTCTTAGTGCCGGTGTACCGGTAATGGGGCATTTGGGCCTGACTCCGCAGTCGATATATAAGTTTGGTACTTATACCGTGCGAGCCAAGGAGGAAGCTGAAGCCCAAAAGCTTTTGGAGGATGCCAAGACCTTAGAGGAGTGCGGTTGTTATGCCCTGGTTTTGGAAAAAATCCCAGCCACTTTGGCGAAAAAAGTAGCTGAAACGGTAAGTATTCCTGTCATCGGAATTGGTGCAGGCGGAGATGTGGACGGACAGGTTTTGGTGATGCATGACATGCTGGGGATTACACAGGAATTCAAGCCTCGATTTCTGAGGCAATATGCCGATTTGCAAGGGGTGATGATGGATGCATTTAAGCGTTACATTTCGGACGTGAAAGCAAGAGACTTCCCGACCGAATCGGAGAGTTATTGATCGAAATATATAATCCTTATTAAAGCACGTCTCCGGAGGTGCTTTTTTTATGCCAATTAAATACGACAAATGGCGTATTTCCCACCGATAGGGTAGTCGATAGCTTTGGTTAAAATCCATATAATCATGAAAAAGCTAACACAAAACACCCCAAAATTTTTCCTGTTTATGCTATTGGCATGGGCGACAGGATTAGAAAGTTACGCACAGGAGCCAGCATGGAAACTAAGCCTGGAAAAAGGAGTCGAATGGACAAAGTATACCCCAAACAAGATTCTTTTGGTCGGAAGTTCCGATTGGGGGCTTCATGGAGTAGATGCTTCAAGTGGCCAACTCCTCTGGTCGAATGTTGACCTTTACAATTCCGCCAAAGCGCTCAAGGGGCCTGACGGTAAAAAGGTCGGGTACACAGCGGATTTGATTCAGGTTTTGGAAGATCCCAATGATCCCAAAGTCTCAGATTTTGCCATGGTCAAGTATACGGACAACATAATGGTGAAAAATTTTGTAGTGATCAACATTCGTACCGGCGAGTTGGTCATTAATCCTAAAATGGCTGGAATGCCAGTGGTGAAAATCATCGGGCCCGAACAGGCTACGTTCAATTATGACGGTTCGGGGTATATTTCTGAACTCAAGGGTGTGCTTCTTACGGCAAGTTTTGTGGACATGTACAAAGCCGGGAAGCCTTATGCCCAAATCACTAAATTCATTGATTTGGAAAGTGGAAAAGTGGCATGGGAAAGTGATCAATTTTCTTCGATTTTCCTTCCCATTGTGACAAGTGATAACAATCTCCTATTCATTGGTGAAAAAACTTCTGCTAAGATCAATGCAAAAACAGGAGAACCTGTTTGGACATTTGAGGTCGCAGACAAGAAAAATAATTTCGAGGCATTTGATGCCAATATCCGATTGACAGAAGGGTATTTTTATCAGAAAAAGGGGAATCAGGGGGTTGTGTCTGCTGTGGAGTTGACAAGTGGTAAGGTTCTGTGGGAGAAACCGCTATCTACCAAAGATGCACCGATGCTTAAAGCTGAGAATTTTGGCGTAATCGTCGCTGACGAAAAGAATTTCACCCTAATGGAGGCAGAATCTGGCAATACCAAATGGACAGCCAAAAAGCTTTCTGGGATAGTGGTGGATTTGGGTAGGGATCGTGGAATCGCTGTGGGTGAAAAAGGAAAGTATTTGACCGTCTTGGATAAGAACACAGGAGCTGAAAAGTGGTCCCAAAAAATCAAAGGAATCCAAATCGACCAAATGACAGGTGCAGGAATCATGTATCAGAATGAGGAAGGGAGTATCGGATTGATTGATTTTGACGGCAATCTCAAGTGGGGTAATAAAGACATGATCAAAGGTCCCGGTATACTCAGAGCCAAGTCGGCATTGGATTCAGAAATATTTTATGCAGATGGCAAAGTGTTTCATGTTAATCTAGTGAACGGAGAGAAAAAAGAGATCATCGGCAAAGTGGATTTCAATGAGAAGGAAACCCCGGATAACTTGGAGTTTACAGGGTCTAATTTTGTCTTGTCTTCCAGCCAAAACATGCTCGGGTTCGATGAAAGCGGTCGGGTGCAGTTTCAGCAGCATTGGGCTTCGCCAAAGATCAGCCTAGCAGGTAGAATTGCTATGCGCACAATGCAGGTGGCCATGGTAGCAATGGCAGCAGCCAATGCGTATGCAGAAGGTGCAAGTACCGGTCCGATGGGATATCAAAGCATGGCTAGCAGACAATACGGTATTCAGCGCGAATTTTTTGAAGACATGTCCGGGGCTTTTGGTCAAGTAGCCAATCAGCGTTTTAAAGCCTCCTCATCGAAAGGGATTTATTCCTTCGTTTTGACTGACGTAGGCGGAGGGGTCGGGCTGGTCAAGGTGGATAAAGTCAGTGGTAAGGAAACGGGAAAGATTGTCCTCAACGACAAAGAACCTGTTTACGACACAGATCCCGAAAATGGAATGATTTTTTATAAACCCACCAAAAAGGAGGTTTATGGATATGTATTCTGATTTGTGTGATTTAATTGTAAAACAAAAAAATCCCGTTTTTGGGATTTTTTTGTTTTTATTTTTTTGAAATTGAGGTTTTTGAAATTAAGATTTCATGTGTTTATAATTTGGTTTTTAATTGCCACATGGAATACCCCCAGATAATCATGCTCCTGGGTGTCGCTCTTTCGACATGGGTATTTCATCTGTTTATGATTTTTTTTCAGTTGTCAGATGGAATGCCCTGCCCCGATAGCTCGGGGCATTCCCCTATGTGATCCCGTACGTACGGGATCATGGGCATTTCATCTCCTCGGTTTTTTGCTTTACACGAAGCATAAAATCGCTCAAAACATTCATGTAGTTGATAAATGCATCATAAGGAGTGTCATAAGGACTGAAATACTCGTGAACGGATCCATCTGAAAAGAATTTGGTACACATGTAGTAAAAGTGATCCGATGTTTGCAGGTATCCCCAGTCCCGTTGAATTTCAGGATCGTCGATTTGCTTTACCGATTTTTCCATTTCATACAATCTGTCAAATGCCTCATCTTGAAGATCATTTCCTAGCCATGCAGTCAGATCCCGTTCTTCATCAGCCCAAGAAATCGGTACCGGAACATGAATTTTACTTACTGCGGGAACTGCAGCTGCTACCTCTGAAGGAGTGGAAAACGTGAAGCTGGAATGATTCAGCACGGCCTCCGGTAAATACCGCATGAATTCAAAAATTCCTGTTTCTGCCCATTGGTGTTCCCCAAAAGTCTCATAATCCATGAATAAATTGACCACTTGTTCTTCCTTTGGAATGGCATTGATCCAATTGATGAATTTGTCGGTGGTCAAAGGATAATCCGCCCAGGTTTTATTGCTGAATCTAAAAGCGATGTCATCGGAGAGCAGGAAGTTTTTGAGTAAGACTTTTAGTTTGGGCTCGATGGCATTGGAATAGACATAATTCGGACTCTTCCAGCCCAGAATGTGTTTAGCACCTTCGGTTAAAACTGCCTCATATCCTAGTTCAGCGACCATTGCTCCGATCTGATCTGAATAGATCAATTCGGTATTTCTAAAAACTTTAGGAGTGTATCCGTTGAAAAGTTCCTTGATTCGATCTTGGTGCTTTTTCACCAAACTTGTAAATTCTTCTTTACTTTTCAATGCAGCCAGGGCGTGCGTGTAGGTTTCATTGAGTAGTTCTACATGTCCTGTGGCCACGAGCTTTTGAAAACTCTCCAAAACTTCCGGCGCATAAGCTTCCATTTGGTCCAGGAAGGTTCCGGAAAGTGAAAATGCCACTTTGAATTTTCCATTGTACTTGTGGATGAGTTCCAGAAGTAACGCATTCATTGGCAAATAGCACTTTTGGGCTACTTTACGAATTACATTTCGATTTAGGTAGTCATCCCAATAATGGTGATCTTCTCCAATATCAAAAAACCGATAAGGTTTCAATCTAAAAGGCTGGTGCACCTGAAAATAAAAGCAGATGGTTCTCATGATCGTTCGGCTAAAGTTTTTTCGTAGACAGTAACTAGTTTGGCAGCCACATGCTCCCATTTCAATTTTTTCAATTCTTCACTTCCCAATTCCTTAAACATTTTGGATATCCCCTCATAGTGCAGCAGTGCAAAAATGGCATCAGCCATTGAATCCACATCCCAAAAATCCACCTTGATGGCATTTCTGAGTACTTCAGCAACACCGGATTGTTTGGAAATGATAACCGGTGTATTATGACGTACAGCTTCAAGTGGGGCAATACCGAAAGGTTCCGATACAGAAGGCATCACGTAGACGTCAGAAATCGCATACATGTGATCCACGTCATCACCTTTTAAAAATCCGGTAAAGTGGAACTTGGTTGCCATTCTCAATTCAGCCACCCGGTCAATCATTCGATTTAAAAGGTCTCCGTTGCCAGCCATTACAAATCTTACATTCGGATCGCGATCGATGACTATTTTTGCAGCTTCGACGAAGTATTCCGGGCCTTTTTGAAAGGTGATTCTTCCTAAGAATGTCACAATTTTTTCCGGGACTTTCTTCTCATATTCCGACTTGATGATACTGGCATCCAATACCGCATTGTGAAGGACCGTCACTTTGCCGGCAGGGATTCCGTATTTTCGAATGATGATGTTTTTGGTGAGCTGACTCACGGCTACGATGTGATCAGCGGCATGCATTCCAGCGCGTTCGATGTCGTAGACGGGCTGGTTTACAGTTTCTCCTGAGCGATCGTATTCTGTAGCGTGGACATGCACTACCAGTGGTTTTCCACTTATCTCTTTTGCGGCAATGCCCGCAGGGAATGCCAACCAATCATGTGCATGAATGATGTCGAAGTTATTTTTGTCACGGGCGATCTGAGCGGCAACGAGTGCATAACGGGAAACTTCCTCCATGAGGTTTTTTCCATATTTTCCACTAAACTCAAATTTATTGGAGAAAATACTTTCATCCACATCCGTCCGATCATGGATGGCGTAGTCAGTGAATTTTTTGAATTGTTCGGGTCCCAGGTACGGAACCAAAAAGCTGCTGACCTCGAGATAGGTTAGATTCTTCCAGAATTTCTTGAATCGTTTTTCACGGTAATCGATTGTCACCGCACTTGCATTGACAAAGTCCGCCAAGGGTTCCTCATCGCCCCAAAGTTTGGGCACCACAAATATCACTTCCTGATTGTGGTGGTTCATGCCTTTAACCAACCCATAACAGGCAGTGCCTAATCCCCCGGAAATATGAGGAGGGAATTCCCATCCAAACATTAAAACTTTCATAAAAAAGTCATTTTATATTCTGTTGACTAAGTCCATCATTCTGAGCAGTTCTGCCACACTCCACGCCTGGGAAACAGAGCCTTTAGGTCGATGAGGAGGATCACCGTCATAAATTTCTGCGACTGTTCCGATTCCATATTGGGTCATTACACCATCAAAACCCTTGATTATTTTTTGCACAAAGTTTTTAGCGGCCTTACCATGAAGTTTTAAGTATCCTTCGACAAAATGGCCTAAAAGCCAAGCCCATACGGTACCATTGTGGTAGGCATTGTCCCTACTGATTTGATTACCAAAGTAGTAGCCTTTGTACCCTGGGTCATCGGGAGAAAGTGAACGAAGTCCGCGAGTCGTCAATAGTTTAGATTTAACCATCTCTAGGATCATATCATTTTTTTCCTCGCTGAGCATCGTGTATGGTAGCGAGGTGGCAAAGAGCATATTGGGCCTGATAGACCAATCTTTTTCCGCTCCATCTACTACGTCCGCCAAATAGCCGTTGTCCCAATCCCAAAACTCCCGATCAAAGGAATCTCTGACCTGAGCTGCTAGAATGGCATATTGTTCCTCTCCGCTCAATTCATGGAAAAACAAAAGGGCGTTGTACCAAAGGGCTTGAATTTCCACAGGACATCCGATACGAGGGGTGACAGGACCATCTGGAGTGATCGCATCCATCCAAGTCAGGGCTACATCTTTCTGACCTCCCCAAATAAGGCCATTTTCCATCATATGGATGTCATAGGCAGTTCCTTTTTTATACCCTTCGATTATACCTCGAAGTTTTTCCAAGTAGCGATCCTTGATCGTCTTCTTGTCTCCGGTATAGACAATATATTGCTGGAGTGTCCAAAAAAACCACAGCGGAGCATCTATGGAAGTCATGTTGGTAAAATCGCCACTTCCGATATTGGGAAAAAGGGGGCCTTTGAGATCTCTGGACATGGTATCCATTATGTCAAGAAACGTCTCCGTATCACCATTTGATAGCGTTAATCCCGGAGCCGCTATGAAGGTGTCTCTTCCCCACCAGCCAAACCAAGGGTATCCGGCTATGATTCTTGTGTCGCCATCTCTTTTTCGGATAAATTGACCTGCGGAATTTTTGAGACAGTTTTCAAAATTATTTCTTGGGATTCTCCGGGAGATTTCTTTTTGGAAGGCATTTTCTCGGGTTTTTGGATCTGCCTCAGTCAGCCCTGCAGAAAAGATGACTGATTCGCCTTTTGTTATTTCAAACTCAAAATAGCCGGGTACAAATAGATCCTCCTGATAGTCATATCCTCGCTCCCTTTCTTGAATGTATTCAACGTTGTGGTACCAGTCAGGCTTGGAAACAAATTCATTTTTCTTGGAAATTTGGAGGAAAAGCGGGTCATACTCGGGGTATAATTGGAATTTTACACCACTAGGAGCCTTTGTAAATTCCTTATTGATAACCTCATTTTCCTTACATAAGCTATGGTATCCGCGGAAAGCCAAAAAGGGCTGAATTTGGATTTTTGTAGGCGAATGGGCATCCAAAAGTGTATATCGAATCATCACGCGATCCCGATTGGTATCCAGAATCAGTTCTTTCTGTAATACGACCCCACCCACTCGATAAGTCAGTTTGGGAATTGGCTCTGAATCAAAATCCTCAAGGTACTTATGTCCCCGTGGAAAATAGTTTCCGGGAAATTTGCTGATCCCAAGGTGAAAGCTTGCCCCATGCTGAATCACTGTCTCATGGACTGTTGAAAGCATGACGTGATTTTGTGAATCGATCTGTGGTTGTGGAACTACCAGCAAACCGTGGTACTTACGGGTGTTACATCCAATAATTGTAGTGCTGGTGTAGGTGCCGGATCGATTCGTCCGAATAATCTCTCGATCAAGAGAATAATTCAGATTGATTAATTGGGTTTTATCAAAGTGGATATAACTCATAGGAGGAAAATTGTAAGAATTTAAAAATAGAGTTTTGATTTGATAAGAAAAATTATGTAGAAAAAATAAAAGGTTATGTTTCCATAACCTTTCCTAATCCAAAATGAGAAGCGTTAAGAATGAATCAGTTCCCGCTGAATTTCTTCGAAATTTTTCAGTGATTCTTCAAACTTGATAAAATAATTGTGAACTAATCTTATGTTCACCGGTTTGACCACCGGAAATTTTGGTGAGGATTTGAACAATGTAAACATCTGAGCGTGGTTTAGTTTGGTTAAGGCTTGTCAAATCTTGTGCCAACTCGCACCCTTATATATAGCAAAACCCCTCTAAAAGAGGGGTTTGGGTGAAAGACCGGGTTCGAACCGGCGACCTCTGGATCCACAAACCAGCGCTCTAACCAGCTGAGCTACAATCACCATATTGACCATTTGTGTGTGGAATTCTCAAACGGTCTGCAAAAGTAATAATTTAGCTCACTTAGCGCAAGGCGAGATTTAAATATTTCTCAAAAAAGTAATTCTTTCTCCTTTCTTTTCTTCGTGAAACCTTCCCTCTTCGTACGCTAAATGTCCGGATAGGATCGTATGAGACACTTTTGATCGGAATGTATGGCCCTCAAAAGGCGACCAGCCGCATTTGGATAAAATATTTTCTTTAGACACTGTCCAAGGTGAATTCAAATCGAACAAAACCAAATCTGCAAAATACCCCTCTCGGATAAAGCCCCTTTCTTCGATTTGAAAAAGCGTCGCGACATTGTGAGACATCTTCTGGACGATTTTTTCAAGTGAAATTTTTCCCTGATGATAAAAATCCAGCATAGCCACTAAGCTATGTTGATTCAAAGGACCACCTGAGGGAGCTTTGGTATACATTTGTGATTTTTCTTCCAAGGTATGTGGTGCGTGATCAGTAGCTATTACGTCAATTCTGTCATCCAGCATCGCTTGAAATATTTGATCCCGGTCATTTGCCGATTTTATCGCCGGATTCCATTTGATCAGGTTTCCTTTGGTGGCATAGTCTTCCTCAGAAAACCACATGTGATGAATGCATGCCTCAGCAGTGACCCGCTTTTCTTCCAAAGGAATGGAATTGTCAAATAACTCCAATTCCTTGGCCGTGCTGATATGCAGGATGTGAAGCCTAGTTCCGTATTTCTTCGCCATAGCGACTGCCCGACTAGATGCGTCATAGCAAGCCTCTTCTGATCGGATTTTTGGATGAAATTTTACTGGGATGTCCTCCCCATAGATGGCTTTAAACTCCTCTAAATTAGCTTTTATGATATGGTCATTTTCAGAATGGATTGCCAAAAGTCCCTTGTAATTGCTGAAAATTCCTTGTAAAGATTCGATGTTGTCCACCACTATGTTAGCTGTCGAAGAGCCTTGAAAAGCTTTCAGCCCACAGACTTTGTGGAGGTCTAGTTTCAGGGTTTCATCCAAATTATCATTGGTCCCACCAAAAAAGAAAGAATAATTGGCAAGGGAAACTTCCTTTGCGCGGGGGTATTTTTCTTCCAACAATTGAATCGTTACAGCCTGTGGGACTGTGTTTGGCATTTCCATATAGGAGGTATCACCGCCTGCCACGCCTGCTTTGGCTTCGGTGTAGATTTCTCCCTTGTGCGTAAGCCCAGGTTCCCGAAAGTGAACTTGGTCATCGATTATACACGGGAAAAGATGTTTTCCTCTGCCGTCAATATGAATATCAGCAGTCTCCTTACTGAGGTCGGATCCGATTTTGGCAATTCGTCCATCCATTACCAAAACATCTCCCGGACTAATCCGGCCTTCATTGACTATATTTGCCCCGGTGATTAGAATACTTTTCATCTTTTCGTTCATTTTCGATTACCGATTTCTTTCCAAAAAAAACTAACATGAGTGATGAGGCCCTAGGTTTTGATGCATTTAAGCTAAATAAACAACTGCTCGAGGCTGTGGTAACTGCAGGCTATATCCTACCAACACCTATTCAGCAGAAAGCGATTCCCCTAGCCTTAGCTGGTCACGATGTGCTTGGAATTGCACAGACCGGTACAGGTAAGACTGCTGCCTATGTGCTTCCGCTTCTGATGAAAGTAAAATATGCCCAAGGTGTTCATCCCAGAGGGATAATCCTCGCGCCCACACGCGAGCTGGTGATGCAAATCGAAGAAGTAGCCAAGCAATTGGCTCAGAATACCGATCTACGAATCGTCAGCCTCTATGGAGGATTGGGTCCGAAAACCCAAATTGAAAACATTACGGCTGGTGTCGATATTATTATTTCTACACCTGGAAGATTCATGGATTTATATAGAAAGGGCACTATTTATACCAAAGACATCAAAACCATGGTTTTGGATGAAGCGGACAAAATCATGGACATGGGCTTTATGCCCCAGATTCGGTCTATTTTGGAAGTAATTCCGTCGAAACGGCAGAATCTGCTTTTCTCTGCGACCTTCAGTGCGCGAGTGGAAAATCTCGCTTCCGAGTTTCTCGAATTTCCTGAGCGGGTCGAAGTGACCCCGTCTGCGACTACAGCCGAAACCATCCTTCAAGTCAAATATCATGTGCCGAATATCAAAACCAAGATCAACCTCTTGGAGCATTTGCTTGCAAACGAAGAAATCAATCGGGCCATCATTTTTACCCGTAGCCGAAAAAATGCCGAATCAGTATTTAGCTTTTTGGAGCGAAAGCACATGGGCGAGATTCGTGTCATTCACGCCAACAAAGGCCAAAATACGCGGATCAACTCCATGGAGGATTTCAAAGGAGGCGAAGTCAGAATACTGGTAGCGACGGATGTGGCTTCACGCGGCCTGGATGTATCGATGGTTTCCCACGTGATCAATTTCGATGTCCCACTGATCTATGAAGATTACGTCCACAGAATTGGCCGCACAGGAAGGGCAGAGCAGGAAGGCAAAGCAATCACCTTTGTTAACCCGGCTGAAATCTATCATTTTGACCGGATCGAGGATATCATTCGGATGCGCGTGGATTTATTGCCAATCCCGGGAGTAGTGGATGTACCGGATACACCCTTTGAAGAAAAGCAGGGCTACGAGCGGGAATTGGATCGGCTTAAGCAACGCGATAATCTGGATTACAAAGGTGCATTCCATGAGAAAAAAGCTCCACCCAAAGTCAATATCGGTAAAGGGGAAAAGGTTCGCGCTAAGAAGCATGTGAAAAAGCCGAATCGAAATCAGATGAAGACAAAGAATCAAAAGAATAAAGGAAAATAAAAAATGGCCCCAATCGGGACCATTTTTATTATCTGTCAGTTCTGGTGTTTGAACCATCGACTGGAGTTCGTTGCTCTCGGTTGGCAAGATCCCAAGCCGTGTGGAAAATCAGCTGTGCACGCTTGGTCATCAATGGGAATTCGATTTTGTCAACCGTGTCCGTCACTTGATGGTAGTCGTCGTGTACCCCGTTGAAGAAGAAGATCACCGGGATATTGTGCTTTGCAAAGTTGTAATGATCCGAGCGGTAGTAGAACCGGTTTGGATCGTCTTCCGCATCATATCGGTAGTCTAGGATCAAATTGGTGTACGTGATGTTGTTGTACTCATTGATTTTCTTCAGATGAGAAGAAAGCATCTCTGAGCCAATCACGTAGACATAGTCCTTGTTTTCTTCTTTTTGGTATTCGTAGTCGATCCGACCGACCATGTCGATGTTGATGTTATTCACTGTGTTTTCCAATGGGAAAACAGGATAATCAACATAATACTCCGAGCCCAGAAGTCCCTTTTCTTCACCGGTTACATTGAGGAAAAGAATGCTTCTTCTTGGCTTCATCCCGTCTTTTGCAGCAAGAGCAAAGGCCTCAGCAATTTCCATCACAGAGACGGTTCCAGAACCGTCATCATCCGCACCATTGAATACTTCGCCCGTTGAGCTCACACCTACGTGATCGTAGTGCGAAGAGATTACCAATACTTCCTCTTTTTTATCAGTTCCCTCCAAATATCCCATTACATTCACTGCATCTACAGGCGTTTTGGTTTTTACGATTTGATAAGTTGCTTTTTGTGAAGCGATGGTTTCAGGAGTAGACTTGGCAGCTTCTTTCAAGGTTTCAACAGGAGTATTGAAAAGCTGTCCCATTTTGTCAGAGCTCACCATGAAGATCGGTCGCTGAACAGTTTCTTTATCAAAACCAATTCTTCCTCTGCCGGCTAAGGTCTTGTAGCGATTTGCAATTCTGTCAAAATTAGCTTGACCTTCCATCGTCACAATCACAATTCCGGCTGCACCTGCGTCCATTACTTTGGTTACTAGATCATTGCTTCTGACGCCCACAGCCCACAGGCCGACAAGCTTACCTTTGACGTTAACTTTTGCCAGATTTTCGTCTGTGACTAAGCCTAGGAACACCAAATCAGCTTTAGCAGCTTTGGCCATATTTCCATCACCAGTGAAGACGAAATCCTGATTTTCGACAAGTTTAGATTTTCCGATTTGTAGCGTGACTTTACTGAAATTTGCAGTTACCAAAGGCACAGTCTGGAAGTAGCTCCCATTTACAGGAGCCGTCAAACCGATGTTTTTATAAAAATCTGCCAAATATTGTGCAGCAAGTTTCCCTGTTTCAGAACCGGTGTCCCGTCCTTGCATTTCGTCGGAGGCGAGGTAGGTTAGGTGTTTGGTAAGGTCTTCTACGCTGATTGTATTGGCGTATTTCACCTGTGCAGGAGTTTGAGCAAGGGTTGGAAAAGCCAAGCCTAAGGCTATTGCTCCGCTTAATATTAATTTTTTATGCATACAGTTTGAAATTTAGGCTGCTAAACTAGACAAATTTTTAACCCTTGGAAAAACCGTTTGTCAAGAAGGGAGGTTTAGTGGTAAATTATTCTTCGTCCGCAAACCCTTTTCCTCTAAGAAATAGTACCTTTGCGATCGTAAAAACAGGATGGTTTCAAACCCAAATACATCATAATCCTAAGCGTTCTTTATGCAGATCAATCTTTCAAATGCTGTCAAATTCGAGAGCAGACACAATGGCCCGACAGAGGCGGAAATCGCGGAGATGTTGGAGAAAATCGGTGCCTCTTCTCTGGAGGAATTAATCAACCAAACTGTTCCCGAATCGATTCAGTTGACTAGGCCTTTGGACTTACCAAAAGCAAAATTGGAATCTGAATTTCTGGCAGACTTCAAGGTGCTCGCTTCCAAAAATAAAGTTTTCAAGTCGTTTATCGGATTGGGATACTATGACACCATCGTACCTGGAGTCATTTTAAGAAATGTTCTGGAGAATCCAGGATGGTACACCGCATACACACCATATCAGGCTGAGATCGCTCAGGGTCGATTGGAGGCATTGATCAATTTCCAGACGGTGGTGATGGAACTCACAGGAATGGAATTGGCAAACGCATCTCTTCTTGACGAAGGGACCGCTGCTGCTGAAGCGATGACGATGCTTCACGCGGTGAAGCCTAGGGAAAAGAAAAATGCCAACCGCTATTTTGTAGACGAGAAAGTATTTCCTCAGACCAAAGCACTTTTGGTGACCAGAGCGGAGCCGATTGGGATTGAGTTGGTATTTGGCCCTATTTCTTCCTTGGATTTAACAGATCCGGAATTGTATGGGGTGATGTTCCAATATCCAAATGGAGATGGGGCAATTTCCGATTATTCATCAATTGTAGCTGCCGCAAAAGAAAATAAAGTTTTGACAGCCTTTGCCTCTGATTTGCTAGCCTTGACACTTTTGACTTCTCCCGGAGAAATGGGAGCAGACGTAGTAGTCGGTTCTGCGCAGCGATTTGGAGTCCCTATGGGCTATGGTGGACCGCATGCCGGGTTTTTTGCTACAAAAGAGGAATTCAAGAGGCAAATACCGGGTAGAATCATTGGCGTGTCCATCGACCGTGCCGGAAACAAGGCTTATCGAATGGCACTTCAAACTCGTGAACAGCATATCAAGCGCGAAAAAGCGACCTCAAATATCTGTACAGCACAAGTACTCCTCAGTGTGATGGCCAGCTTCTATGCAGTCTATCACGGACCAAAAGGTCTGAAAAATATTGCTTTGCGTGCACATGGCTTGGCCAAGTTGACTGCCACTGCATTGAGCAAGGTTGGATTGAATGTAGCGGACCATGCCTTCTTCGATACCATTCAGATCAAAATGAATGAAGTTTCCAGAGAACGAGTTCGTGGACTGGCTTTGGGAGCAAATATAAATTTCAGATACGAAGCTGATTCCATTTTCATCTCCTTTGACGAAACGAAGTCACTAGAGGATGTAAAATCCATCGTGAATATTTTTGCCACAGAGGAAGGAAAGCATACGCTGACTTTGGATAAGCTAGTAGAAGGGCTTCAGTTGGAGTTGCCGGCAGCTTTAGCTAGGAAATCCGACTATCTGACGCACCCAGTATTTAATAATTATCACAGCGAGCACGAGATGCTTCGCTACATCAAGCGATTGGAAAATAAGGATCTTTCTCTTGTTCATTCCATGATTTCATTGGGCTCTTGTACCATGAAACTGAATGCAACGGCTGAAATGATTCCGGTGACTTGGCCTGAATTTAGTCAATTGCACCCGTTTGCTCCAATGGATCAGACTTTGGGGTATCAGGAGCTGTTCACCAACCTGAGAACTTGGCTGACTGAAATCACCGGTTTTGCGGACACTTCTTTGCAGCCTAACTCAGGTGCACAGGGTGAATATGCAGGCTTGATGGTAATTAGAGCGTTTCACATGAATCGTGGAGAAGGACACAGAGATGTGGCTTTGATCCCAACATCAGCGCATGGAACTAATCCTGCATCGGCCGTGATGGCAGGGATGAAAGTCGTTTTGGTGAAGTGTGACGAAAAAGGAAATATTGATATCGAGGACTTGAAATCAAAAGCTACAGAGCACAAGGACGATCTTTCTTGCCTGATGGTAACTTATCCATCGACACATGGAGTTTTTGAGGAAGCGATTCAGGAAATCTGTGCGACCATCCATCAGTATGGCGGGCAAGTTTATATGGATGGCGCAAATATGAACGCGCAGGTAGGCTTAACTTCTCCGGGTAGAATTGGAGCTGACGTTTGTCACTTGAATTTGCACAAGACCTTCTGTATTCCTCACGGTGGAGGTGGACCAGGTATGGGGCCAATCTGTGTCGCAAGTCATTTGGCACCCTTCCTTCCGGGAAATCCATTGGTGAAAACAGGTGGAGAACTTGCAGTTTCCTCTATTTCATCTGCCCCATACGGAAGTGCTAGTATTTTACCGATCTCTTACGCATACATCGCGATGATGGGTGGAGATGGATTGACAAATGCTACTAAAATGGCAATCTTAAACGCGAACTACATCAAAGAAAGACTAGCTGGACATTATCCGATTCTTTATACCGGTTCCAAAGGTCGCGCAGCGCACGAGATGATCGTGGATTGCAGAGCATTCAAAGAAGTCGGAGTAGAGGTGGAAGATATTGCCAAGCGATTGATGGATTATGGCTATCACGCACCGACAGTTTCTTTCCCTGTTGCAGGAACTTTGATGATCGAACCTACCGAATCTGAGACCAAAGCCGAATTGGATAAATTCTGTGATGCTTTATTATCTATTCGTGAAGAAATCCGCGAAATAGAGGAAGGAAAAGCTGACCGTGTCGAAAATGTGTTGAAAAATGCTCCGCATACGGCTAAAATGGTGCTTACAGGAGAATGGACGATGCCTTACTCCAGAGAAAAAGCGGTATTCCCGATAGCCTTTGTAAAGGAAGGAAAGTTCTGGCCAACAGTAAGAAGGATTGATTCTGCATATGGCGACAGGAATCTTGTCTGTAGCTGTATTCCTGTTGAAGAGTATGCAACTGAGACTGAACTAGCTTAAATAAAAAAGTTGAATGAAAACAAAAATGGCTGCCAATTGGCAGCCATTTTTGTTTTAAATGTTAACATGTCGCTCCGCATGATAGGAAGATCTAACTAAAGGTCCGGATTCCACATATTTTAGACCTCTTTTTAATCCTTCCTCCCGATATTCGGCAAAGAGATCAGGATGAATGAACTCTGCGACTTCTATGTGCATTTTAGTGGGTTGCAGGTATTGACCCAGAGTGAGAATATCACACCCATGTTGAACCAGATGGTCCATAGCAGTCAGGACTTCTTCTTTTTTTTCCCCAAGACCAAGCATGATCCCAGTTTTTGTCCGTTTTCCAAATTCTTTTGTCAACTTGATCTGTTCCAAGGAACGCTCATATTTTGCCTGTGGGCGAACTCTTCGATACAAACTTCCGACTGTTTCCATGTTGTGAGACACCACTTCTTGTCCTCCACTGATCATTCGATAAAGTGCATCCCAATTTGATTTCACATCAGGGATTAGCGTTTCGATGGTTGTTTCTGGCGAAAGTTCTTTGGTCTGAACTACGGTCTGATACCAGATTTCAGCACCCTTGTCTTTTAATTCATCCCGATTTACTGAGGTGATGACGGCATGTTTTACACCCATTAATTTGATCGCTTCGGCTACTCTTCTTGGCTCATCGGTATCATATTCAGGCGGTCTGCCCGTAGCAACAGCACAAAATGAACAAGAGCGCGTACAAACATTTCCCAAAATCATGAAAGTCGCTGTGCCTGCTCCCCAGCATTCTCCCATATTAGGGCAATTCCCACTTTCGCAGATGGTGTGAAGTTTATGTTCGTCGACTAATTTTCTGACTTTGGCGTATTCTTTTCCCACGGGAAGCTTCACCCGTAGCCAATCTGGCTTTTTGCGGCGGGTTGCTTCTTCTGAGATTACTGGCAATTCAATCATTACTTTCGGATTTGGTACAAAGGTAACTGTGAAGATTTCAAAAACCCAATTGGGTTTATTTTCGGAAACCGTAGAAAAAGGTAAAATAAGCAGACTGAAAGAATTGGTTGTTTTCTGCAGTAGGGATGAGAGGTATTTCTTTGTTATAGCCTTCTAGCATGTAACCGACTTCCAATCCGGTAGCGCTGCTTCTAAATACTCCAAACTCGAACATAAGTGCGGCTTTCAAGGTAGCCCCAACTGCAATTTCAGATTGTCCAATCCCTTGAAAAAGTCTTCCAGATCCCAAAATATTAAATCTGCTTTGATGGACTTCCGGATTATATTGTTCAGTGACAGTTTGGACTCTGCTGACTGCGTATTCAATAAAATAAGGAGCAATCAAGCCAATAGTAGGGCCCGCAGCAGCTAAAGCACTTACTTGAACGCCTTGGTTTGGTGCTTTTTTAAAAAGCACTATTTCACGCCCGTAATGAGGTCTTATCGCGTAGAGATAGTTTGATTTTCCGAAAATGTAGCTATTGCCTAGAACCGGATTGTATCTGGCTTCTTTTTGGCTTTTTACGTTAGACAATTCAATCCCCCAAAATGAAAATTGTGAATCGTCTATTCGAGTTCCTGCTTTGAAAACAATTCCTCCAATAAGGCCTCCATTTGTGTTTTTATTAACACCAAACAGGTATTCCTTATCATATTCATAATTTCCCACATCCTCTCTTTGAGGAAAAGCGGTCAGGGATATGAAGAAGAAAAATACGGGTAAGATTAATTTCAGCTTGCTCATTCGAGTGGGTCGAAAATATTGCTCTATTTTTGGTTATAAGTGTTTAACTGTATTTTAAAAGTAAGAGTTTATGCCCACTATTAAAAGTTCATATTTAGGGAATTTGAGAACCCAGTCGGAGCACCTTCAGTCCGGTACTCAGCTCCTTACCGATGCGCCTATCGATAACAACGGGAAAGGTGAAGCCTTTTCTCCGACTGATCTGGTTGCCAGTGCTTTGGGGAGTTGTATGGTGACAATTATGGGTATAGTAGCAGATAGGGAAGGTGTTTCTCTGAATGGTCTGACCTGGCAAGTAACGAAGATCATGCAAGCCTCTCCTCGAAAGATTCAAGAAATAGTTGTGGATTTTGAGTGGGACAATCCCATTGATGATTCTGTTTTTATACAAAAACTTAAGAATGCTGCGCGAACTTGTCCTGTAGCGCTTAGCCTTGATCCGGCCATTAAGCAGACAATAAACTTCAAGTTCTAAGCGAATCGAATTCTTTTTCGGTTCTTTGTAAGTCTATAAACCCAATTAATGATGTGTTATCTCTTTGAAAGTTTCAAAGGCTGGAAAGAATACTGTGAAAGCCAAAATGTCAGCTTAGTTCAATCAGTGATTGAATATGAGGTTGAACAAAAGAATTCTTCTGAAGAAAGAATTTGGACCGGACTCCAACACGCCTATTCAGTCATGAAAGACGCAGTTAAAACAGGACTGGAAGATGAAATGTCATCAAGATCAGGGATGATCAATAATGGAGCAAAAAAAGTATTCAATCATCCCCTAGCGGTACTTTCTCCCGAATTTCAAAAATTGATTTCCAGGGCTCTGGCAGCCAAAGAAGTTAATTCCTGTATGGGAAGAGTGGTTGCGGCGCCAACTGCAGGTGCTTCAGGCATACTTCCGGGAACACTTGTCACCTTACAGGAAATTCATGGCTTGAGTGACTCAAAAATATTGGAAGGGCTTTTGGTTGGTGCTGGAATTGCCTTGATCATCGAAGAAAAAGCGAGTCTTGCAGGAGCGGTAGGTGGCTGTCAGGCAGAAACTGGTTCAGCAGCAGCCATGGCGTCAGGAGGGATTGTTTACTGTTTGGGTGGGACAATTGATCATGTTTTTAATGCAGTTGCCATTACTATTCAGTGCATGCTCGGGTTAGTTTGTGATCCAGTTGCTGGTCTTGTGGAAGTGCCTTGCGTTGTAAGAAATGCAAGTGCAGCAGCGATAGCATTCAGTTCGGCGCAAATCGCTTTAGCCAATGTGAATGCTGTGATTCCGGTTGACGAATGCATTGAGGCTATGGGAGAGATTGGAGCATCAATGGAAAGCAGATATAAAGAAACAGCTATGGGTGGATTAGCTGCTACATTGACGGGTCAAGAAATATCCAAGCGGGTTTTGATTCAGGATATTGAGATCTTGCCTGACGAAAATTTACCCGAGTAATCGAATAAAAAATGGAATTTGAAGTATTTGCTCAATGGTAAGACTGAAAATAAATGCCCAAAATATTGCGCTCCACAGCATATGAAAGTAGATGTTTCGCTTTTTAGTCCCAAAAGAAACTAATATCAAAGTCCCACCTATTGGAGTTAATAATATCGGTGTTGCAAATGCAATACCGATTTCGCCATATTTTTTCCAAAGCGTCACAATTGATCTTGACCTTTTACTAAAAACGATCTTTTTCCTTTTGATTCGAAGAGCAAGAAATTTTTTAAATCTTGTTCCAATTAAGGTAAACAAGAAAACGCTGGTCATCATTCCTGAAACGCTCACCAGCATTATTTTCCAAAATCCATAACCTGCTGCTGAACCGAGGATTGGTCCTGCCACAAATTTAAATAGACAAAGAAAATATATGCCGAAGAATGTAATTAGAGATTCACTCATAAGAGAAAATACAAATATGCGAAATAGCTCAAAAGGAGTATTGATCCTTCAAATTGCGAAATTCGCATTTTTCTTCTCATCAAAAGAAAAAGAAGTAAAGAGATTCCAATCATCCACAGATAGTCGGATTGGATAAAAGCCTCGGAAATATTGATCGGATTTATAATCGCCGTGATTCCAATGATCGAAAGAATATTCATAATATTACTTCCAAGGATGTTTCCTAATGCAAGATCCGTTCGCTTTGATAAAGCTGCGATAATAGATGTGATGAGTTCTGGCAGACTAGTGCCAATAGCAACGATTGTCACCCCGATTACTCGTTCTGAAACTCCAAATTGTCTTGATATAAGTATAGCATTATCCACCAAGAGCTCTGAACCAAAGTATAAGCCGATGGTCCCTCCTACAAGTAGACCGATGGAAGCTGCCCAGGTGTAATTTCCCACAGGGCCAAATTCTTCAGGATTACTCTCTTGGCTTTTCTCAATTCCCTTCCCCAGATTCCTTAATAGGTAGGCATTGAAAGCTATGAAGGAAATAAACAGGGAAATTCCTTCCCAAACTGAAATAATGAGATCTAGGCTTAGGGTATAAAAAATTAAGGTAACTAATAGCATCATGCTATAGTCAAATCGAATGTGGGTTTGGCGAATAAGGATCGGGTAGAATAAACTGCTTAAACCTAAAACCAGTGCGATATTAGAAATATTTGAGCCTACGACATTCCCAATAGAAATGTCGCTATTACCCTTAAGTGAAGCATTTATACTAACCAAAAGCTCGGGAGCTGAGGTGCCAAAAGCAACCACAGTTAATCCAATTAAACCTGCACTCATCCCTAACTTTAAAGCAATGGAAGAGGCACCATCTACCAAAAGCTTCCCGCCAAGGAGGAGGATCAGTAATCCTATGGCTAGAAAAAAATAAATGATCATCGCCTTAGATTTTTTCTCCGAATGCAAGATCTCCGGCATCGCCAAGTCCTGGGACGATGTAGAACTTTTCATTCAGAGATAGATCCAAGGCTCCAAGCCATAATTTATAAGGAACTTTTACGTTTTCCTTTATGTACTTTACACCTTCTGGGGAGGCAATAATTGCCACAATATGAATAATCTCAGGAGTGCCATGGGTCAAAATTGTTTCGATGGAGCGAACAAAAGATTTACCTGTCGCCAGCATTGGGTCTGCTAAGATCACCGTTTTACCCTCAAGATTTGGGCTTGCGTGATAGCCTAAGTTTATTGCCACCTCATTCGATCCTTCCTCTCGAAAAGCCCCTATAAATCCACTTTCAGCTCTGTCGAAAAAATTTAAGAATCCTTGGTAAAAGGGGATCGAAGCCCGAAGAACTGCAAAGATGACAGGGTCAATACTTGGCGTTTTTATTTTTGTATTAGCCAATGGTGTCTGAATCTCCTTTTCTTGGTAGGGGAAGGATTTTGAAATTTCATAGGCCAAAATTTCTCCGATTCTTTCTAGATTTTTCCGAAATCTTAATCTATCTCTTTGAATCGTAATGTCACGAAGTTCAGCAATAAATTGATTTCCAATTGAGTTGATTTCTTCTAAAACAAACATGGTATTAGTATAAATACTTAGTCCGATTTATTTAAACCGGACTAAGTATTTGATTTATTGGATTTTAAAATTCGTTCTTCGTGCCAATTGACGAGCCTCAGGTGACGCTTTATCAACTGAAGTATCTTCCCCATAACCTTTGAATGAAAGTCTTGCAGCATCAACTCCTGAAGAAACTAACAAATCATATACTGCTTTTGCCCGCTTCTCTGAAAGCTTCATGTTATAATTTTCCGTTCCAAGTTCATCGGCATAACCTTCAATTTCCATACGAACCCCTGGATTTCTCTTCATGAAGTTGGACACATAGTGTGCGGCACTTATGGAATAACCTAATGGTTTTGATCTGTCAAATGCGAAGTAAACATTTACATACCCATCATTAATTGCTTTTTTCAGGAAGTCAACCTCATCTAAAATCTCTACTTCTGAGGGGCAGCCGTTAAGGGAAGATGGCCCTGGTTGAAATGGGCATTTATCAAGGTGATCAGGAGTCCCATCTCCATCTGAATCAAGTGTTATTCCTAAAGAATTAACCCTTGCTCCTGAGGGAGTATTTGGTTCCTTGTCCAAGTAATCAGGAATACCATCTCCATCAGAGTCTTTGAGCATATCTTTGATTTCAGTTATTGCTTCACTTAGTTCAGTTTTGGTAGCATACTTTTCATCAGCGAAGTACCAATCTGCATGTTTTTCAGCCTTTCCTAAATAAAAATTCAATCCAAGCGTACCTGTCCACCAAGTTCCTGTAGCGTGGACAAATGGATTACTTGGGGGATTTGGTTGGTCCAAAGCATTGTAATAATTCCCATCTAATGTATAAGTTTGTCTGCCATTGATATTTACAGAAATATCTCCAGTTAAAGCTACTCTATCAGATAGGTTAAATAATGAAGTTAAACCAGTAGTGATAATGTAGTAATATTCTGGCTCTAAAGAATATGTCGCAGGTTTTTTATAATCAATTCTACCCCCACCTGCGCCAAAATGGCCAAGTAAACCTAGCTTCTTAGAAAAAGATTCGAAGTTTAACATTTTTCCAAAGTTGCCAACCCCTTGAAGAGTTATGGTTTGATAGTTAGTTGTAAACTCCGGACTTTTTCCTTTGACTTCCCGGAAATTTCCCGTCCCTAAGTTTCCTTTAAACCCAACATACTCATTGATCATATATCGTGCTCCGATGTCAATATGTCCCAGATTTAAAGTGGGTGATAGATATCCTGGGGTTAGGGGCCCCATTGGTTTATTAAAGCCTCCATTTAATTCGATTGACCATCTGTTAAATTCATTTTGAGCGGAGACTTTCAATGCGGTTCCTAGTAGAAGGATTACGATAAGGTATTTTTTCATCCTAGAGAAATAGGGTTTAATGTTTGTACCAAGGTAAAGTTAAATAAGGCTGTGTGAAAAATTCCATAAAATTTTCATGAATCGGGGAAATTCACTTTTGGAAATAATTAGAAAATAAAACATTTCTTTGAAAAATCTGCATTCGACAGGTGAGTCTGGATGTTTTTCCAAGAAAACCTGCCTGCTTCAAAATGGATTTCTTTTAATGGAGCTTAGATTTAAAAAAAAGCCCGACTATTAAAATAATCGGGCTTTCAAAATTTTTGGAGTTAGTAATTATTTAACCTCAAAGCTTGTTCTTCTTGCCATTTGACGGGCATCTGCTGAAGCTTTGTCTACTGAAGTGTCTTCTCCGTATCCTTTGAAAGAAAGTCTTGATGCATTAATTCCTGAAGAAATTAGTAGATCATATACAGCTTTAGCCCTTGTTTCAGAAAGTTTCATGTTGTAATCTTCTGGGCCAATTTCATCTGCAAAACCTTTTATTTCCATATTTACACTAGGATTTCTCTTCATAAAATTAGAAACAAAATGTGCAGCACTTATAGAATAACCAAGTGGTTTTGAGCTGTCAAAAGCGAAGTATACGTTGACATATCCATCGTTAATGGCTTTCTTAAGGTAGTCAACCTCAGCTACAACTTCTACCTCTGCAGGACATCCGTTGGTCGAAGCAGGCCCTGGCTGGAAAGGACATTTGTCCAAATGATCAGGTGTACCATCACCATCAGAATCAAGCGTCATCCCAGATGAGTTTACTCTTGCTCCGGCTGGTGTATTAGGTTCTTTATCTAAATAATCGGGTACCCCATCGCCATCAGAATCTTTCAACATATCTTTAATGCCATTGATTTGTGTTGCAAGTTCTTCCTTAGTGGCGTACTTGTCAGCTGCAATATACCAATCAGCGTGCTGAGTTGCTTTGCCTAAGTAGAAATTAAGACCAATGGTACCAGTCCACCATGTCCCATTTGCACCGTAAAATCCGTTGCTAATATCAGGTCGAATCGCAGTAGCACCGTCAAAAGTAACTGTTTGACGACCATTTAGGATAGTTGAGATATCTGCAACCAATGCAACTCTTTCACTCAGTTTTACCTGAGGGGTTAATCCAAAAATCAATGTATAAACTTTGTCATTGAAATCATTAAACACATTCTCTTCAGGATTTACCATACCAATACCCGCTCCACCGTGGAGTAACAAGCCAAATGATCTACTGAAGGATTCAAAATTCATGATTCGGCCAATGTTAGCCACACCTTGAAGATTCAATCTATTATATTTTGTGTCAAATGATGGACTTTCACCGTCAACCTCTTTGAAGGAACCAAATCCGTAATCCAGTTTTGCGCCGAATTTCTCATTAAACATGTAACGAACGCCGAAATCGACGTGGCCTATGTTTAGAGTGGGAGATAGGAAGCCGCCAGTTAGAGGGGCCATAGGCTTATTAAAACCTCCGGTTGCCTCGAGTGACCATTTGTTAAATTCCTGGGCGTTGGCAGTTAAAACCAAGGCTCCAGCCATAAGGGATGAGAGGATAATTTTTTTCATGACAAAAAATTTTTGTTCAGATTTTGAGTGATTGATAGATGTAATTGCAAATTTATAAACTTTTTATTTACTGCAAATCTAGACGTTTTATTTTAATCACAATCTTTGACTTGAAATTTATGATAATTTTTAAATTCTTATCATAAAATTTGTTAACACATTCAATGCCAAAATGAAATTTCTGTTTGAATTATTGTCTAAATTTAGTGTTTCAGGAGATGAATCTGATATCTCAAATTTCATCCTTCAACATGCTATAGAACGATCAATCGGGTGGAAGGTTCGGCCTGAAATGTTTTTTGGCGAAGATTTTCATGATTGCATACTTTTAAAATTCGGAGTTCCAAGAACTGCCGTCTTTGCTCATATCGATACGGTTGGATTTATGACCCGGTATCAAAATCAGCTTATTCCAGTGGGTGGTCCAGAAATAATGGATGGAATACGGTTAAGGGGAAGAGATACTAAAGGAGAGGTGTTTTGTAGGTTAATTGGAACTGAAGACGCATGTTATCATGATTTCCCTAGAGGAATTGAGCCTGGTACACGCTTATCGTTTGATCAAAATGTCAGGGTTGACGATGAATTTATTCAAGCTGCTTATTTAGATAATCGTTTGGGTGTTTACAGTGCATTAAAATTATGTGAAACCATTGAAAATGGGTGGGTTGTATTTACAACTTATGAAGAGCACGGTGGTGGTAGTATACCTTTTTTAATCAAATTTATCCAAGAAAATGCACCGGTAAAGCAAGCACTGATATCTGATATTACTTGGATTTCTGAGGGAGTCGAGCACCACAAAGGAGCTGTGATTTCTGCTCGGGATAAATTTATCCCTCGAAAAAAATTTATCGAAAAGGTGGTCCAATTGGCCGAAAAAAGTGGTGTTCCTTATCAAATTGAGGTTGAAGCCTATGGTGGTAGTGATGGGCGAGAAATTCAATTCTCTCCTTATGCGATTGACTGGTGTTTTATTGGTGCAGCCGAGGATTTTGTTCATACTCCAAATGAAAAAGTTTCCTTATCTGATCTGGATTCAATGATCAGAATGTACCAATTTCTATTGAGCGAGCTTTAAATTTAAAAATGAAAAAAACGCAAATTAAAGATCTGACCTTCGAGCTGTTTATTCCCGAAAAAGAAATCAAAGATCGTTTATCTGAGTTGGCAAGAGAAATTTCTTTAGATTTTCAATCAGAAGAATTGGTTCTTTTAGGGGTGTTAAATGGTTCATTTATTGTAATGGCTGACTTAGCAAGGCTGATTGATCTTTCAATAAGTTGTGAATTTTTGAAGATTTCATCTTATTCAGGAACTTCAACTACAGGTGAAGTAAGGTCCCTCCTTGGGCTTGCTGCAGATTTGTCAGGAAAAAATGTATTGATTGTTGAGGATATTGTGGACACGGGGATTAGCATGGATTATCTGCTTTCTGAGCTGTCAAAGCATAAACCTAAGACTTTGACCATTTTTACACTTCTCTTTAAAAAAGATGCATTCAGGTTTAATTACAGTTTGGATTATGTGGGTTTTGAAATTCCCAATAAATTTGTCGTGGGCTTCGGTCTTGATTATGATGGATTAGGGCGTAATCTTCCTGATCTTTATCAACTAAGTACAACAAAAAAATGACTTCTGGAATGCGGAATATAGTGTTATTTGGTCCTCCGGGTGCGGGTAAAGGCACCCAAAGTGAAAAGCTGATTGAAAAATATGGGCTGACGCACCTCTCTACAGGTGACCTTTTTAGAAAACATTTGGGAGAAGGAACTGAACTCGGAACCCTTGCCAAAAAATACATGGATGAAGGGCATCTTGTTCCTGATCAGGTGGTGATCAGCATGGTCGAAGATAAAATCAGCAATTCTAAACATTGCGAAGGATTTATTTTTGATGGATTTCCTCGAACGACAGCACAGGCTGAGGCACTTGATAGAATGCTGAAAAATCATGGAATTGCAATTTCCGGGATGATTGCGCTAGATGTGCCACAGGAAATCCTAAAGGAAAGGATTAAGGAAAGAGGAAAAACTTCTAATCGTGCAGATGACCAAAACGAGGAAAAAATCAATACCAGAATAAAGGTCTATTTGGATGAAACTTTACCCGTCGCGAATTATTATGAAGAACAAGGCAAATTTAAGAAAATCAATGGAGTAGGTGAGATTGATGAAATCTTTAAAGAGATATCAGTCACAATTGATAGCTACTGATTCAACGCAAATTCTTAATTTTGCACAACAAAGACTTGGCTAAGCTTTCGGGCTTAGCCTTTTTCATTCTTAGAAAATGGCAGATTCCAACTTCATTGATTACGTAAAATTTTGCTCTCGCTCAGGCGCGGGGGGGGCAGGCTCTGTTCACTTCAGGCGTGAAAAGCACGTCCCAAAAGGAGGTCCAGACGGAGGTGATGGTGGTCGAGGGGGGAATATTATCCTCAGAGGAAATTCGCAACACTGGACCCTGCTTCACTTAAAATACAAAAAACACGTCATCGCAGATTCTGGAAAAGGTGGTGAAGGAGGAAAAAGAACTGGTGCAGATGGGAAAGATATTATTCTGGATGTTCCGCTTGGTACTGTAGCCAAAGATGCCGAAACAGGTGAGAAACGTTTTGAAATCACCGAAAATGGTCAGGAAATAATATTAACATCAGGAGGCCGTGGAGGATTGGGTAATGATCATTTCAAGACTGCAACCAATCAGGCACCGCACTACGCTCAACCGGGAGAGCCTGGAATTGAAGAATGGATTATTCTGGAATTAAAGCTTTTGGCGGACGTAGGATTGGTAGGTTTTCCAAATGCCGGAAAATCCACATTGCTTTCTTCAATTTCTGCTGCAAGGCCTGAGATTGGAGACTACCCCTTTACTACTTTAGTTCCCAATCTTGGAGTGGTAAGTTATAGAGATGATAAGTCATTTGTAATGGCAGATATTCCGGGTATCATCGAAGGAGCTGCAGAAGGAAAAGGATTGGGAATCAGATTTTTGAGACATATTGAGCGGAATTCTATTTTACTGTTCATGATTCCTGCCGATGCATCAAGCATTGAGGATCAATATCGGATTTTGCTTGGTGAACTTGGGAAATACAATCCTGAATTGTTAGACAAAAAACGGATTTTGGCTATTTCCAAAACCGATATGCTGGACAATGATTTGATGAAAGAGATGGAGGAAGAAATACCTAAAGATATTCCTTATGTGTTCATTTCTTCCGTGAGTCAATTCAACCTAGACAAACTCAAGGACCTGATCTGGCAGGCAATTCATTCTTGACGAGTGTCACTTTGTCAGAAAATTAGATCTGGCAAAGTCATTGTTAAATTCCCATTAACCAACTATTGGCTTTTGTTATGAAAAATAAAGAAGAATTGGATCAAGAATTAAATTATCAAGCGGAAGAGCAAATTATGGAAGAAACTCCCCAAAGTGAGATTGAAGCCCTCTCTGATACCGGAAACCAAGGTGCTAAGCTTGAATCTGAGATTACTGATCTGAAAGATAAATACCTGAGGCTCTATTCTGATTTCGAAAATTTCCGAAAACGAACCGCTAAAGAAAGAATTGATTTAATCAAAACTGCATCTGAGGATGTATTGAAAGATTTGATTCCTGTGGTTGATGATTTTGAAAGAGCGACTAAAGCTTCTGAAAATGAAACTGATATAGTAAAAATTCGAGAAGGAAATCAATTGATTTTCCATAAACTTGTAAGAATACTTGAGTCTAAAGGGCTTAAAGTTATGGATGACTTGATAGGGAAACCATTTAATCCAGACACACAAGAAGCGATCACGCAAATCCCCTCTCCCAAAGAAGAACTAAAAGGAATGGTAGTCGATGTGGTCGAAAAGGGATACACCCTAGGCGATAAAGTAGTGAGATATGCCAAGGTTGTAACAGGAGCATAAAAGAATATGGCAAAAAGAGATTATTACGAGATACTTGGGATCACCAAATCAGCAAGTGCAGAGGAGATAAAGAAAGCTTATCGAAAGCTTGCTATTCAGTATCACCCTGATAAAAATCCTGACAATCCTGAGGCAGAAGACAAATTCAAAGAAGCGGCAGAAGCATACGAAGTACTGAGTAATGCGGATAAAAAAGCTCGGTACGATCAATTTGGTCATCAAGGGCTAGGTGGTAACGGAGGCTATGGTGGTGCTGGCATGAACATGGAGGATATTTTCTCCCAGTTTGGCGATATTTTCGGAGGAGGAGGTTTTGGGTCTTTTTTTTCAGGCGGAGGCGGAGGTCGACGAACAAAAAAAGGAACCAATCTTCGGGTGAAACTTAAGCTAAACCTGCAAGAGATAGCCAACGGAGTTGAGAAAAAGATCAAAGTCAAAAGACACGTCGTTGCGGCAGGTGTATCATTTAAATCTTGCGGTACTTGCCAAGGAACTGGTCAGGTAAAAAAAGTAGTCAATACGATGCTTGGCCAAATGGTATCTGCCAGCACCTGCGCAGTATGTGGGGGTAGTGGACAAATTGTAGATAAGAAACCTGCGGAGGCGGATTCCAGGGGCTTGATTATAAAGGAGGAAGTGATTTCCATCAATATTCCCGGTGGAGTGGGTGAAGGAATGCAGCTTAGTATGTCTGGAAAAGGGAATGAAATCCCTGGAGGCATACCAGGCGATTTGCTGATTGTAATTGAAGAATCTGAGGATAATGTGCTTCAGCGAGAAGGAAATAATGTCATTTATGATTTACATGTTTCTTTCATTGATGCGGCACTGGGTGCTTCCTTAGAAGTTCCCACCATTGACGGGAAGGTGAAAATTAAAATTGATCCCGGTACGCAAAGCGGCAAAATGCTTCGTCTTAAGGGTAAGGGAATAAAAGACATCAATGGTTACCATCGAGGTGATCAATTAATCATGGTTAACGTCTGGACCCCTACAGAACTTTCAAAAGAAGAAAAGAGTGTACTGGACGGATTAAGAAGTTCTGAGAATTTCAAGCCTGATCCGGGTAAACAGGATAAATCCTTCTTAGATAAAATGAAGGAATTTTTCTAAAATATTTAAAGCCGGAAGTGATTTCGGCTTTTTTTATATTTTTAAAGAACCTTTTCAATCGACCGGCGTAACCTATCCGTATGCTTAAAAAACTGTGTCTTCTTCTTTTCTGGATCATAGTAATGGCCATTCCCGGTCAAGCGCAATTTGTTAAAGAGTATAAAGTCTCGGAGCGTAAAGGCTATGAACTGGTATATCTAAATTTTTCTTCCTATAATAGTTTAACTCAGCTCAAGCGGGTAATTACTTCGGAACCAATTTATATCCATGGTCATTTGTTAAAATCGAATATTCTTCCGGACTTCAGCTATTCCATTCACGACAATTTGTTGGACGTAAGCTTAGTTCATAAAAATGTCGAATCAGATAACCTCAGCAAAAGCATTACTTCCAAGCTTTTCTCAGACAATACTAAGTTTGATAATTCATGGGATTTGGGGCTAGGATCAAATTTTTTGTATGATTTAGACTTTACCCTTGGAATAGGAAAAGGCAATTTCGACTTATCACAAATTCCAATTTCGCAGCTAAAAATTAAAAGTGCCAGTTCAGATATACTGATTCATTACGGATCAAAAGTCCCCAATCAAGTAGAGATGGACACACTTTTAGTGACTTTGAATATGGGTACTGTAGAGGTCCAGAACGCAAACTTTACCAATGCTAAAAAGGTCATTATTGAAGTGAGTTATGGGAAAATTAACCTGAACTACAGTGACGGGTTGGCAAGTGCCAGCCAAGTTATCGCAGCAGTGAGTGGAGGTAGCATTTATTTGAAGCTTCCGCCGGATTCCAACCCCGTAAAAATAAGAATGAAAAAAAACCCGATGTGTCGGACGATTTTTCCCAAATATCTTAAGTCAATCGACAGCCAGACATATGTCACTAGGGGATATAAAGCATCTGATCCCAAATTGTTAGAATTGATTTTGGATGTTGGGATGGGTTCGCTAACAGTCGAATAGAACAATAATGCTTCAAATTACCCAAGTAAATAAATCATACGAAAACCACCGAGCACTAACGGATGTGGATCTTTTTGTGCCGAAGGGTGTAATTTTTGGACTTTTGGGCCCCAATGGTGCCGGTAAAACCACCCTGATTCGAATCGTAAACCAAATCATTGAGCAGGATAGTGGCACAGTCGAGTTAGATGGCCGCACACTTTCTCCCAATGATATTCGGAAGATTGGTTACTTGCCAGAAGAGCGAGGCCTTTACAAGAAGATGAAGGTTTGGGATCAGCTCATTTATTTTTCGAGGCTTAAAGGTCTCAGTGAAAATGAAGCCAAGGTTCAGATCAAAAATTGGCTTGAAAAACTCGATGTGGTCTCCTGGAAGGACAAAAAAATTGAGGACCTCTCCAAGGGAATGGCTCAAAAAATACAGTTTATCGCTACGGTTGTTCATCGGCCTACTCTTTTGATTTTAGATGAGCCCTTTTCTGGATTTGATCCCGTAAATGCTGAAATCATCAAAAATGAAATTTTGGAATTGAAAGAAAAGGGAACCACGGTGATTTTGAGTACGCACAGAATGGAATCGGTGGAACTACTCTGTGATCATGTGGCCATGATCAATCGATCCAGAAAAATCCTTGATGGGACAATTAGGGAAGTAAAAAGGAGTTTTCGTCCTGAGGTTTTTAAAATTTCATTGAATTATCTTAAGCGAGACATACCAATGGAATGGACTCCCAAATTCTCGGATGACGTGTGGAAATTTACCCTGCCCTTGGCTGGTAAAACCCCCAATCAGCTTTTATCTGAAATGATGGAGTTTGGAGAGGTCCTTTCATTTAGAGAGCAAATCCCCAGCATTGAGGAGATTTTTATTCATCAAGTCCAAGCTTCAACTCATGAGTAAGATTTTCCTTGTCATTCAACGCGAGTATTTAGCACGAGTCAAAAAGAAATCCTTTTTGATCGCAACTCTTTTGACTCCGCTTATTTTCCCGGCTATCATGGGAATATTTGTTTGGATTGCGATGCAGGAAAAAGAAAATCAATCGCTTCGAATTATTGAAGTGATAGACGAGACCAATCTTTTTTTCATGGAAAGTTCAGAGCAGTATGCGTTTACTTCTTCAGTAAATGATCTGGATGCTGCTAAAAAAATGGTTAAGGAGGGCGGAAGGTATGGTTTTTTGCATATTCCAAAGTTAGATTTGACTGATCCAAAAGGGATTCAGTTTTATGGACTGGAAAACCCGAGCATGAGCTTAATGAGTTATTTGGAAAGTGCTCTTAAACGGAAAATTGAGGATCAGAAACTTTTTGACAAAGGGATAGATCCTAAAATTTTGAAGGATATCCGGACTACTGTTTCAATTAAGTCAATTACCCTCGGAGAAAAAGGCGAAGAAAAAATCAATGACGCTACTGTAAATTATGCCTTGGGTTTTGTTTCAGGTATTCTGATCTACATTTTCATATTTGTCTATGGCAATCAGATCATGCAGGGAGTGATTGAAGAGAAATCTACCCGAATTGTTGAGATCCTCGTTTCTTCGCTTAAACCTTTTCAGCTGATGATGGGAAAAATTGTGGGAATAGGAGCAGTGGGGCTTACGCAGTTTTTGATTTGGGTGGTCCTGATCGGAACACTTTCGTCAGTGGTAATGGGCGTGATGGGACTCCAAATGCCACAACAGCAAGCCTTGGAATTAGCAAATCCCGAATTGGCTCAAAATGTCCCAGATTCCGGTGAATTAGCCAATATTCTTCAAGTGATGGGAGGCATAGATTTTATCACTTTAGTTTCAAGTTTTATCGTCTATTTCCTTGGAGGGTACTTGCTCTATGGGGCATTGTTTGCAGCGATAGGTTCGGCTGTTGATTCTCCCTCAGACGCTCAGCAATTCATGTTGCCGGTAACTATACCTTTGATTGTTGCTTATCTGGGGCTTTTTGTCTTTGTGTTGCAAGATCCTACAAGTTCTGTTTCATTTTGGCTTTCCATTGTTCCTTTAACTTCGCCAATCGCCATGATGGGAAGGATTAGCTATGGGGTACCTTTTTGGGAATTGGCCTTATCTCTGACACTTTTGATTGGAGGGTTTTTGCTTACTACATGGTTTGCTGGGAAAATTTATCGTATCGGAATACTGATGCATGGCACCAAGCCATCTTACAAGACCATGTGGAAATGGTTAAAAAGCAGCTAATAAAAAAGCCCAGTTCAATACCGAGTTCTTTTATATAAATTGGAGAAATCCTTAAAACATCCAGCTTTTGTGTGCCAATTAAATATTGGCGTTTTTTTGATTATCCGCTATTCTGCCAGTAATCCTATTTTCTTTGGTTATCGGGTCGGAAGACCGATGACCGAAGACCGAAGCCCCTGAGCTTGCCTGATTTTGGTTGTCACATTATTGTCTTGTGTCAGTTAAAATTAGGGGTTTGATTTCAATGCTGTCCTAAACAATCTCAGGGATTGTTGAAGTTATGGGTTTTTCTTTTGTTGAGACTATTTTTTGTAGAAATCTGGAAACAGAATCCCCTTTAGGCTTTTTGCAGGTGGTTTTTCATGGTTTTCAAAGGGTTTGGGGTGAAATTCCCCTTACCTACTCGACTTGATTTTATTTAAGATTGGCAGATAGCATCCAAACTGCTTTTTCTTTCTCAATTATGTAATGGAAGTTTCTCAGGTTTTGATAATAAATCTGATAGTTTGCAAGGTGTCCATTTTGCATTTTAATCTGATCCTTAGATTCTGTAAATTCTAATCCAATGTCGTTTGTATTCATCTGTTTTTAATGTGATTACTTGAGTTGAGATCGCCGATTCAAAACCTTCTTACCACAGATAAACCCCCATTTGGATTTTCTTGCATGTTTGATTGTACCCTAGCGTATGTCGTCCTTACTACTTGCCTGTCTGCCTTAGGGAGGCTCGATTTCGTATTGTAAGCTATTTTTCACAATTTGGCACTTGTTGTACAAATGCATTTAGTCCATGCTTGTTAGTAGATAAATTTTATTCCTCACTCATACTATCTAAAAAATTCAGGAGTTAGTATTGCAGAAAACTTTGTATAGATTAAATGAAAAACAGATTCCAGGATCTCACCTCCATCGACTTTTATAAGAATAAGAAACAAGTCAGATGGCTGGTATTTTTTATCTCTGTTTTAATTGGTTCCGGTTCCATTTGGTATACCAGTTTGCTGGTAGAGGAATTACGGGAACGCGAAAATAGACAGATTCAACTCTTGTCATCCGCAATGGAGTATGCCGCCACCACCTCCGAAAATCTCACTTTTATCAATCAGGAAATAATCCAGCAAAATTACTCCATTCCAATTATTATGGTGGATTCCCAAGGCGATCCAATCGAATTCAGGAATATTAGTTTTAAAAAAAATTCGGATGGTAGAGATTCTATTAAAACCCTAGAACGAGAACTTTTAATAATGCAGACGGTTTACGAACCGATCTATTTGCAGGAAGCTGATATCCGGGTTTTTTATCGAAACTCTGAGCTTTTGACGAGTCTTAAATTCTACCCTTATGTGCAGTTAGCTGTGATTTTGGTTTTTGGAATTTTGGCTTTTGCACTTTTCAACCAAAGTAAAATTTCGGAACAAAACCGTGTATGGGCTGGCTTGACCAAAGAAACGGCCCACCAACTCGGTACCCCGATCGCATCCCTCATGGCTTGGATTGACTACCTGAGAAATTCTCCTGTTTGGGAAGAAAACAGAGAGATCATTCAGGAAATGGACAAAGATGTCGTCAAGCTTCGAATGGTCACTGAGCGATTTAGTAGTATTGGAAGCAAGCCAGTCATTCAACCGGAAAATCTATATCAAGTCATTGAGGAGACAATCACTTACCTCCGACCTCGAATTTCGACCAAAGTCGATATGAATATTCATGCTGACTCCAAGGATTTGGAAGCCATGATGAATAAGCCACTTTTTGAATGGGTTATCGAGAATATCTGTAAAAACGGGGTGGATGCCATGAAAGGAAAGGGCATCCTAACTATCGATGTTTTACAGGATAGCGATAAATATGTAATCGTCGATATCAGCGATACCGGCAAGGGCATAGAAAAGAAAAACTTTCGCAAGGTCTTCAATCCCGGTTTTTCCACTCGGCAGCGTGGCTGGGGACTCGGTCTCACGCTAGCCAAGCGAATCGTAGAAGGCTACCATGGAGGTAAAATCTTTGTCAAAAGCTCAGAGATCGGAAAGGGGACTACTTTTCGTATCATGTTATTAGGTAATATGGAAGACGTCTCTCAGTTTGTTACTGAAGGAATTTTAGAATACTGATTGGATTAAGATTTTTTGGATTGGTGCAAAAGTTATAAAGTACGGGCTATCCTAAAGCAAGCTTTTTGTTATGTGGAGTTTTTTATCTCGAAATATGCGATCACTGTCTGAGAATTTAATACCCCACTAACTCCTTTAGTTTTTTCTTAAACCGCTCCGTTGGCAAAAACTGTTTTTCCAGATTTGGAGCAAAAGGAACAGGCGTATCCAAACTCCCTTCCCGCATCACCGGAGCATCAAGGTCATTGAAGCAATGCTCGGAAATCCAAGCACAAATCTCCGCTCCAATCCCTCCTGTAAGCGTGTCTTCGTGAAGGAAAATCACCTTTCCGGTTTTCTTCACCGTCTCAGCGACTGCTTCCTGATCCCAAGGTAACAGCGTTCGCAAATCCAGAATATCCGCGGATATAGCCAATTCTTCAATTGCTTTCACCGCCCAATGCACCCCCATGCCATAGGTGATGATGGATACTTGTGAGCCCTCTTTGGCCAAAGCCGCTTTTCCCACTTCCACTGTGTAGTAGCTGTCCGGCACAGACCCCGAAATGGAGCGATAGAGCATTTTGTGCTCAAAATAGAGGTAAGGATTGGAATCTGCCAAAGCCGCGTTGAGTAAGCCTTTAGCATCGTGGGGATTGGAAGGATAGACGATTTTCAGACCGGGTGTATGAAAAAACCAGGCTTCATTGGATTGGGAATGGAAAGGCCCGGCAGCAGAACCTGCCCCAGTAGGCATTCGGATCACCACGTCTGCATTTTGGCCCCAGCGGTAGTGGATTTTTGCAAGATTGTTTACGATCTGATTGAATCCTACACTTACAAAGTCCGCAAACTGCATCTCGACCATGGCTTTGTAACCTTTGATGGATAGCCCAAGTCCTGCACCGATAATGGCGCTTTCGCAAAGTGGGGTATTTCTCACCCGATCTCCACCAAATTTGGTTTTGAAGCCATCCGTGATCTTGAAAACTCCGCCATATTCCCCGATGTCCTGACCCATAAGGATGAGATTCGGGTATTTTTCCATGGACTGTCTCAGTCCATCACTGATCGCATCAATGAAACGCTTTTCAGTACTTGATCCTTCCGGTTCAATTACTTTTTGGAAAAAAGGTGCATAGACATCTGCCAGTTCCTCCTCCAGATTTGGAGTGATTTCTTCTTCGGCAAATGCGACCTCCAAGGCTTCGTTGATTGCCTTTTTAACTTTCTTATTCAGTTTCTCCTTAATGGATTCGTCGAGCACACCGGTGGATTCGAGATAGGCCTCGAAGTTTTCTACCGGATCACGTTTTGACCATTCTTCCATCAAATTCTTGGGTACGTACTTCGTTCCGGAAGCCTCTTCGTGGCCACGCATACGGAAGGTAATCGCTTCAACCAGAATCGGCCTCGGGTTTTCCCGAATGTCTTTTGCTAATCTCAGAATGGTGTCATATACCTCCAGCACATTGTTTCCCTGTACCCGAACAGCCTCCATGCCATAGCCGGGGCCTTTTTCGGTGAAGTACTTGAATGCAAACTGCTCCTCACTCGGAGTAGAAAGTCCATAGCCATTGTGCTCGACTACAAAAATCACGGGAAGCTTCCAAACTGCCGCTACATTTAGCCCTTCGTGAAAATCTCCCTCCGAACTTGCCCCGTCACCGGAGAAAACCAGCGTCACTTTCTTTTCATGCGAAAGCCTATGAGCCAATCCAATTCCATCCGCAATGGCCAGTTGGGGACCGAGGTGTGAAATCATCCCCACAATGTGATGCTCGATGCTCCCAAAGTGAAAAGACCGATCCCGACCTTTGGTAAAGCCGGACTTTTTTCCCTGAAACTGTGCAAATAGCCGTTCCAAAGGCATGTTTCTACCTGTGAAAACCCCAAGGTTTCGATGCATGGGCAGGATGAATTCATCTGTTGCGAGGGCATTTACCGCACCGATCGAGATGGCTTCCTGTCCCCAGCCGCTAAACCATTTGGAGATTCTGCCCTGCCGAAGGAGAATGAGCATTTTCTCCTCGATCCGACGAGGCATGATCAGGGATTCGTAAAGTTTGAGTAGCGTTTCGTCCGAGTAATTTTTCCTGTCAAAAGTCAAGATTTGGGCATTTGGGGCAGTGAATTCCATATGATTCGATTTGGGAATCTAAGGTACAGGAAGCCCTGAAATCGGCAAAGGTTTTTTGGAGAGTAAGAAAAAGGGAACTCTTAAAATTGCCCGCAGATTACCGCTGAAAAATACGCTGTTAGACGCTGATTTTAACTTTGCTCAACTGAGGCAGGAGAAAATCCGAAATCCGACATGCCAAAATCCGACATCGACCCTCCCTTGCATAGCGCCCCGACTTTCGTCGAGGCAAAAAATAAATGCAAGGAGTTAAAAAGTATTTGCTGTACGGTTCAAAATTAGGCAAAGCATTTTCCGCAGCGCCAAGTCCTACGTTAAGGTTGTTTTATCAAAGTGTTAAGTGGGGGATTGAAAAATTTAAAAAATTGGAACATTGAAAAATTATTACCCCTAAGCTAGGGTGGCTGATGTTGATTGGTTCGGCACTTGGAGTATCCGGCAATTTTTCAATTTTAAAGTCTTCCAATTTTCCAATCAAAAAACTGCATCGCAGTTTTTTTACCTACCTTTGCCCACCCAAATTCAAGGAATATCAGTGAAAGCGAGAACATTAAAGAAAGACAAAGTCAACATCATCACCATGGGTTGCTCCAAAAACCTGGTGGATTCCGAAGTCCTGCTGACCCAACTCAGAGGCAACGGCATCAACGCCAGCCACGAGTCTAACTCACAGGATAACAACATCATCATCATCAATACCTGCGGATTTATCGACAATGCCAAGCAGGAATCGATCGATACCATCCTTCAGTATGTGGATGCCAAAGAGCAGGGTTTGGTTGATAAGGTCTACGTTACCGGTTGTCTTTCACAGCGCTACAAGGACGATTTGGAAAAGGAAATCCCTCAGGTGGATGCGTTTTTTGGAACGCGAGATTTGCCTGCGATTTTGAAGAAATTCAAAGCAGACTACAAGCATGAACTGGTGGGTGAGCGTCTTTTGACCCACTCGGCCCACTATGCGTACATGAAGATTTCTGAGGGTTGCGATCGACCGTGTTCCTTTTGCGCCATTCCGATTATGCGTGGCGGGCATATTTCACGACCGATCGAAGATTTGGTGAAAGAAGCGATGCATAAAGCTGCTGGAGGAACCAAGGAATTGCTTCTGATCGCACAGGATTCAACCTACTACGGTTTGGATATTTACAAGAAGCGAAACCTCGCCGACCTACTTCGTAACCTTTCTGATGTGGAGGGAATCGACTGGATTCGCTTGCATTATGCGTATCCGACCGGTTTTCCGATGGACGTGATCGAGGTAATGAAGGAGCGACCAAACATCTGTAAGTACTTGGATATTCCATTGCAGCATGGTTCAACTGATGTGCTCAAGGCGATGCGACGTGGCACAACCCGAGAAAAGCAGGAAGAGTTAATCCACAGCATCCGAGAGATGATTCCTGAGATTGCGATTCGAACGACCTTGATTGCCGGACATCCGGGTGAGGGAGAAAAGGAATTCCAGGAGATGGTGGACTTTGTCACTCGAATGAAGTTTGAGCGCTTGGGAGTTTTTACCTATTCCCATGAGGAAAATACCCATGCTTTTGGAATGGAGGATTTGCTTTCGCAGGAAGAAAAACAAGATCGTGCAAATCACCTGATGGAAGTTCAGGAGCAAATCAGCTACGATTTGAATCAGGAGAAAATCGGAAAGACTTTCAAAGTCCTGATCGATAAAAAAGAAGGGGGGCATTTTGTCGGCAGAACCGAATTTGACTCAGTGGAAGTGGACAACGAGGTATTGATCGATGCTTCCAAGTTCTATTGCAGAGTTGGAGACTTTGTCCAAGCTAAGGTTTACGAAGCGACGGAGTTTGATCTGTATGCGACGGTGGAGGAATAAATAAAAAACAGCAGGGGGAAATGAAGTCGATTTCCCCCTTTTCTCGTTTTAGGACTATAGAGCAAAATCGTTAACTTTCATCATGCTGACAATCAATCCTAAATACATCACTGACCAGGCAGGGAATAAGATTTCCGTAGTGATTTCTCTCAGAGAGTTTGAAGCCATGGTTGAAAAGATCGAAGAGTTGGAGGAAATCAAGCTTTATGATCAGGTAAAGAACTCTGATGAACCTTCTTTACCGATTAATGAGGCTTTTGAATTGATTGAAACTCTCCGAAAAGAAAAATAATGGCTTATCAAATAGCCATTAAGAAATCTGCCATTAAGTCTCTTGCCAAGATTCCAGAACCCTATTTTTCAAGCTTAAAAGAAGCGATTTATGGTTTAGCGGATAATCCCAGACCGATAGGATACAAAAAGTTGAAGGGAAGGGACGCCTATCGAATTAGAGTCGCAGATTACCGAATCATTTATGAGATAGAGGATAAAATCCTTACGATTGAGGTTATTGCAGTTGGGCATAGAAGGGAGATTTATGAATAAATTGTACGTTCTCTTCTTTTGACAGGAAAGAATACTGCTGTCTCATTCAAAAAAAGACTTTGAAATCTCCTTGCTTACCTCAACCGACAAGCTACTCCAAAAGAATACCTTCCGACTGGGCCATAACCAAGCTCTGTAAACACCCCAAGATTTTTGCTCGGGAAATACCTGACGACAGCATTCACTCCTGCGACATAATTCATGTCTTCTTCTATGGGATATTCCGAGTCATCATATACTTTTCCAGGAACCCGGGGAGTTTGAATTTCTGTAGATTGAATGGTCACCCCTCCATAACCCAAAAGAAGAATCTCCCATTTAGACTCATTTTTGATCCAACCCAATTGGCTAGAAAAGTATGAGCTTAGGTCAAAACCAAACCGAATTCCCAGAGGGACATATTGCTTCTCAAAGTCAATCTCTGCGTACTCCGACGGAACCGCTATATTCCGGGCTTGATAACTTGATCTTCGGTTTTGAATACCCAAGTACCCGCCTAAAATCAAATAATCAGTCATTTGTCGATCAAATGAAATTTGATAATAAAGCCCATTTTCTTCTGCCTGCGCATACCGGTAGCTGTCAGGGGAAAATGATAGTCCAAAGGTCCATTTGGAAAGTTCTCTTTCCGCTTGAGCGAAAGAAATTTGAGTAATTAGGACAGTAAGAAAAGTTAGGATTGACTTTTTCATAAAAGAATTAATTAGGATAACTTAAAATTAAAATCAGGTTTTAAATCTTAAAGCCGAAATTTGAAAATCCTGCTTCACCAGAATTAGGATAACGGGGATTGGGATTATCCCGGAATCAAAAAACCTGGCTCAGAAATATTTTACCAAGTTCAGGTTTATGCCATATTGGATGACAGGAGCCCCGTTCGAATTACTGTACCAGCTCTGCGACTCATTTCCAATTTGGTATCTAAAGTAGGGTTGGAATTCTATCCCTAGTTTTTTGGTGAAATCGTATCCAATTGAAGGGGCAAAATAAAAACTATACTTTTCTAATAAATTAACCGGACCAGACAAGTCATAGCTGTAGGAATCAAATTTTTGTTCAATCCCAATCCCGCTTGTTACGCCATATTCTTGGTATTTGCTCCAGACAGCGAGTGCCTTGATTAATCCAAAGTCACCTCCATATCGAAATTTCTTGTCTGAATTTCTCCATGATACTAAAAGGGGAAGTTCTAGTTGATTGACTTTGGTTGCTCTTCGAAAAATATAATCAGTGCCTTCTGAATACGCATAAATGGAGGTAGCCAAATCAAAATTTTGATAAAAAAGGCCTGTGTTAAACATCCATTTTTTGTCTTTAGAGATAGCGAAGCCTAAAGTTGCACCAAAGCTGAACCCATCGGTATTGAAAGAATTAATTTTCAGGTCCTCAGCTACTTTATTGTTTGGGAGAAGGGTTTTTTCCAAAAATCCGGTTTTGTATTCTGTACGATTATTCCCATAGCTCAGCTTTAAATTTTGGACTCCCTGTGAAAAAGATGATAGACTTAATAAGGTGAAAAACAAGGCGGAAATTATGAGTTTCATGTCAAAGGGCTTTAATGAACTAGAAATGATTGGGAAATTAAAAAGTAGAATTTTTTTAACTAATACCCCCCCCCTAAGAATAAGTTCTTATTGAAATCTTTGTTTTGCGTTTGATTCGTTTCCATGAGATTCTAATTTAAAAGTTGCTGTTAAAATTAAGTAACTTATCGATGCTTAAGAAATCTTTTAGTGTTAAAGCCTTATAATAAAACTAAAAATTAGTTAAAGGCTTTCAGTTCACATTTTTGCAGTTCCGAGATCAAAGTTGGAAATTGTAAAAATACTCCTTTTTGCCCTTTGCCCTTGATCCACTAATTTAGCCGACTAAAATCCTCCGAATGAAGTTGATCGAAGTTGCCACGCCTGCCCATCAGAAAGAATTTATCGAGATGGCAGTAGCGTTATATAAAAACGAAAAAAACTGGATCCGACCGCTTGACGCAGATATTGAGGGACTTTTTCACCCCGAAACAAATAAGCTTTTCCGCAATGGTGCTAAATCAAAACGCTGGTTGCTGGAAGATGAAAAGGGGCAGACCATCGGTCGGGTAGCAGCTTTTGTCAATCCAAAGATGAAGGAAAAGCAGCCGACTGGAGGCTTGGGATTTTTCGAATGCATAAACGACCAATCCGCAGCTTTCCTGCTTTTTGATACGGCAAAGTCTTGGCTCCAAAGCGAAGGAATGGAAGCGATGGACGGCCCGATCAACTTCGGTGAGCGTGATAAATGGTGGGGACTTTTGGCGGATGGGTTCACGGAACCGAACTACAATATGCCATGGAATTTTCCGTACTACCAAAAGTTCTTTGAGGATTACGGTTTCCAGCTTTACTTCAAGCAATACACTTACATGCGCCCGGTGCAGGATCTGGGCTTTGATGAAAAAATGATCCAACGAGCAAACGCCATTATGGCGAATCCGGATTATTCTTTTCGATACATCAAAGGGAAAGAGCTACAGGAAAAAGTGCCGGAGTACTTCATGACAGTTTATAATAAAGCTTGGGCTCGCCACATGGGGAAGTCCATTGCTTTAAAAGAAGCTCAACTCATGTTTGGCAAGATGAAGCCGATCATCGATCCGCGGTTAATTTACTTTGCCTTCTTCAAGGACGAACCTGCCGGATTCTTTATTCAAATCCCTGAAATCAATCAGATTTTCAAACATGTCAATGGGAAAATGGACCTGTTCGGAAAGCTGAAGTTCCTGTGGTACAAGACCTTTTCTCCTCCCAATAAAATGCTCGGCCTGGTCTTTGGCGTAGTACCGGAGCATCAGGGTAAAGGGGTGGAAAGTGCCATGATCATCAGCTATGATAAGATGAGTGGAAAGGCCTCTTTCCCTTACAAAACCATTGAAATGAATTGGATCGGAGATTTCAATCCCAAGATGATGCGGGTCTGTGAACAACTCTTGGCGACGATCTATAAAACACACCATACGTATCGGTATCTATTTGATCGGGAAAAACCGTTTGAACGACACCCTATCTTTGATTAAGTACGAAGTGCGAGGGAAGAAATACGAGGCTTTTTTGAACCTCAAACTTAATTTTCCTAATTGAGGTGAATGAGTCTTAATTTCGAATGTCGAATGACGAGCATCGAATGATGAAGTAAAACCTGGCTTTCTGACCAATCTTTCAATTTTCCAATATTTCAATTTTACAATCCTATAGATGAAAAAATACGACGTAACAGGCATCGGTAATGCCTTGGTAGATATCGAGTTCAAAGTAAAAGACCAGTTTTTCTTGGACAATAAGGTCGAAAAAGGCTTGATGACCTTAGTGGATGGGGAGCGTCAAAACTCACTCATGCAAGTCATCAATACCGAAGAGGCCAAAAAGCAGGCGGGAGGCTCAGCTGCAAATTCGGTGGTTGCAGTTAGTCAGTTCGGAGGGAAATCCTACTATTGCTTTCGTGTAGCTAACGATGAATTGGGGCATTTTTACTTAAAGGATTTGCAGGATTCAGGGGTAGACTCGGCTCTTACAGAGTCAAACCTTCAGGACGGAATCACCGGTAAATGCCTAGTGATGGTGACCGAAGATTCCGAGCGGACGATGAATACGTTCCTCGGGATTACTCAGAATTTTTCAGTAAAAGACATCAACGATTCAGCGATCAAAGATTCCAAATACCTATTTATCGAAGGGTATTTGATTACTTCCGAAAATGGGAAAACAGCAATGAAGCATTCCAAAAAAGTGGCTGAAGAAAACGGGGTAAAAGTCGCTTTGACCTTTTCGGATCCAGCGATGGTGAAATATTTTAGAGAGCCTTTCGACGAGGTGATTGGTGCAAGTGTTGATTTACTTTTTGCAAATGAAGAAGAGGCAATGCTTTTCACGGGTAAAGATAATCTGACCGAAGCTCGGGAGGAATTAAAAAAAGTGGCCAAGCATTTTGTCATTACGCAAGGGAAAAACGGGGCAATGATCTTTGACGGGGATACGTTCATTGACATAGAGCCTTACAAAACCACAGCCATTGACAGTAATGGAGCAGGTGATATGTTTGCCGGAGCTTTCCTCTATGGAATTACAAATGGCCACAGCTATGCATCCAGTGGGAAGTTGGCATCAATGGCAAGTTCAAAAATTGTCAGTCAGTTTGGCCCAAGATTGCAGTGGCATGAAGCGAAGGAAATCCTGAACAGATTAAATCCTTAAGAAAAATTAACAGGGGAAAAATCAAAGATTTCTCCCCCGTTTATCTTCTTTTTCCTGCAGCAGTGGATTTTTTAAACCTTGTACCCTCCTTTTGTAGTTTATTTTGATGCATGGTTTATTCCGTATTTGAATTAAAACCTTCTAATTGCATTCTAATTTCTAAGTTGAATACTAACCCAATCTTTTTATCATGAGAAAATTTACTGTGTTAGGCCTGATTTTAGGAATGCTTAGCATTCCGGTTTTGGCCCAAAACAAAATCGAGTTCAAGGAATTTACCTTGGACAATGGATTGCATGTGATCATGCACCGAGACAATACGACACCTATTGTGGTCACTTCGGTTTTATACCATGTTGGATCAAAAAACGAAAACCCGGAGCGTACCGGCTTTGCTCACTTTTTTGAGCATTTGATGTTTGAAGGTTCCGAGAACATTGACCGCGGTCAATACATGAACATCATTCAAAGTCGTGGGGGAACGCTGAACGCCTACACGTCCAACGACATCACTTATTATTATGAATTGCTTCCTTCCAATGAGCTTGAATTGGCTCTTTACATGGAAAGTGAGCGAATGCTTCATTCCAAAGTTGACCTCACCGGAGTTGAGACTCAGCGTGAAGTGGTAAAAGAAGAGAGACGTCAGCGCTACGAAAATCAGCCCTATGGCACGATCCTTCCAGAGACTTTGGCAAGAGCATACCAGGTTCATCCCTATCAGTGGGCACCAATCGGCTCCATGGATCACTTGAATGCTGCGACAATTGAAGAGTTCCAGCAATTTTACAAGGATTTCTATGTGCCAAACAATGCGACTTTGACAATTGCCGGAGATATTGATTACGCGACGACTGAGAAGTTGGTGAGAAATTATTTTTCAGAAATCCCAAAAGGCGCTAAAGAAGTTTTCAGACCCAATGTTGTTGAACCCAAGAAAACAGCTGAAATACGGGATGTCATCTATGACAATATTCAGATTCCTGCCGTGATTCAGGCCTACAACTTGCCTCCAAGAAATCACCCCGACAGCTATGCGCTATCTATGCTCTCTACTTATCTCACCGGAGGGAATTCTTCGCTGATGACCAAAGAATTGGTGGACAAGCAGCAAAAAGCATTGGTAGTTGCGGCAATTCCTTTGGAACTCGAAGATGGTGGTGTTTTCTTGATGTATGGGATCACCAATATGGGTGTGGAGCCAAAAGATTTGGAAGCCGAAGTCGATAAATTGATCAAGCAGGTGCAGGATCAGGGGATCTCTGATGAGGAGTTTACCAAGCTGAAAAATATCATGGAAAACAATATCGTGAGTGGAAACTCCACCATCGCAGGTATTGCTGAAAACCTCGCAGAGGCAAAAGTGATCTACGGCGACACCAATTACATCAATCAGGTAATGGACGCTTATTCTAAAGTCACCAAGGCTGATATCCAGCGAGTGGCTAAAGAGTACATGGACCTAACTGGTCGTGTTGTATTGTACTACTTACCAAAATCAGCTCAACCAGCATCCGAATAATTGTTTCACCTTATCGATCGAAGAAAAATGAAAAAATTAGCAATAGCATTTGTTTTAACACTTATAGCCACCGCGGGCAGTTTTGCGCAAGTGGACAGAAGTAAGCTTCCAGCCTCGGGTCCAGCTCCTGAAATCAAAATTGGGGAAGCAGAAACCTTCACATTGGATAATGGATTGAAAGTGTTTTTGGTGAAAAACACCAAACTTCCACGTGTGTCATTTACTTTGGTATTGGAGCGCGACCCAATCATGGAAGGTGATAAGGCAGGCATGTCAGATTTTGTTGGTGAGATGATGATGGCTGGCACGATCAATCGGACCAAGGATCAACTTGACCAAGAAGTCGATTTTATTGGAGCAAGTTTGAGTGCTTCCTCGACATCGATGTTTGCGTCTTCCTTAAAAAAGCATCAAGGGAAAGTACTCGAATTGATGGCAGATGTACTTTACAATCCAGTTTTCCCACAGGATGAATTGGACAAATTGAAAAAGCAGGCCTTAACCGGTTTGGCACAAAGCAAAGACAATCCAAACGCTATTTCTAGCAGACTTTCATCCGCGGTTTTATATGGAAAAAACCACCCTTACGGCGAATCTTCCAATGAAACCACAATAAAAAACATTGCCGTAGAAGACATCAAAAAGTACTATGCTACCTATTTCAAGCCAAATATTGCCTATCTCGCTATCGTAGGCGATATGGATAAAGCCGAGGCTGAAAAAGTAGTGAAGCAGTATTTCGGGAAATGGCAGAAAAGTGAAGTGCCAAAATTCACCTATCCAATGCCAGAGCGCGCTTCTAAAAGAGCTGTTGCTTTGGTAGACAGAAGTTCCTCAGTGCAGTCAGTGATTAATTTGACACAGCCTGTGAAAATGAAGATCGGCGATGAAGATTACATCTCCAGTCGATTGCTCAATCAGATCCTTGGAGGAGGATCAGCTTCACGATTATTTATGAATCTTCGTGAAGACAAAGGCTATACCTATGGGGCTTATTCTTCGATCGGTGCCGACAAGCTCGTGGCCACTATTTCTGCCAATGCTTCTGTTAGGACTGAAGTGACCGACTCAGCAGTGTACGAATTCATCTATGAAATCCAAAATCTCGTCGAAAATGGAGTAACCGAAGAAGAACTAGCTAAAGCAAAAGCAGAACTATCAGGTAGCTTTGGTCGCTCACTTGAGCAGCCTTCTACAGTTGCCAATTTTGCTTTGAATACCGATCGATACAAGCTGCCGAAAGACTACTACGCCACGTACCTGCAAAAGCTGAATGCCTTGACCGTAGCGGATATCAATGCTACTGCTAAGCGTCTCATCGAGCCTGACAAATTCATCATTACCACAGTGGGAAATGGGGCTGAGATCAAAGAAAAGTTAGCGCAGTTTGGCGAGGTCACGATGTATGACAATATGGGAATGCCCGCCAAAGAGTTGACTGCTGACGCAGATATGACTGCTGAAAAAGTTCTGGAAAACTACCTAACAGCAATCGGTGGAGAAGCAAAAGTTAAAGCAATCAAAACAGCTAAGATCTCTATGGATGCTACAGTGATGGGCACTCCTTTGAATTTGGCCTTTGTATATGATTCTCAAAATGGAAGATATGGTCAAAAACTTTCCGTGGCAGGAAATGTAATGCAAAAAACCACTTTGGCAGACGGAAAAGGTTCAATGTCGGTTCAGGGTAATGCTATCGAGATGACGGAAGCACAATTATCAGAAGCAAAATTGAATTCATTCTTGTTTCCAGAAGCAGTTTACAAGGAAAATGGCTATGCGCTGACTTTTGACGGATTGAAAGATGTAGACGGAACACCCGCCTATAAAGTGATCATCGCTGCTGCATCAGGAGCTAAGCTCACCAATTATTATGCTCAGGAATCAGGGCTGAAGATAAAATATGAAAATTCGGCATCAGGTGACACGTTCTATTCAGATTATCAGGCTAAGGACGGAGTTTTACTCCCTATGGCATGGACGATCAAGTCTCCGGCGATCCCGGTTCCATTGGAAGCTAAAGTAACTTCGATGGAATTGAATGTGCCTATTTCAGATGCAGACGTGAAATAAATATAGAAAAGGGGAGGGTGGTCTCCTCTTTTTTCTTTTTAAACAAACTAAATAACAACTATGAAATCGAGCATGATCCAAATCGACATACAGAGGGATAATTATAATCCATGCGAAGTTCCCTGTCCGATGACAGGCGGACATGTGGCCTTTAAAAATCAAATTATAATCATATGAAAATCAAAACACTTTTGGTCTCCGCGATTCTGATTGCGGGATTTCAGAGCAAACTATTAGCTGAAAAAGGAATTAATAATGGTGATCCTATTGTGATTGTGGAAAACGATCCGGAGACGGTTATCGCTAATTATATTAAGGCCGTTGGCGGCGAAGCTAAAGTGAAGGCCATCAAAAATGCCAGTATGACCGCAGAGGCTAACTTTCAGGGTCAAATTATTGAAATCAAGACAATCGCTGATTCTGAAAATACCCGAATGATGCAATCTACTGCCGTAGGTGGAAATGTGATGCAGAAAACCTTGTTGGTAGGAGGACAAGCCCAAATGGTAATGATGGGTCAAGTCCAGGAGCTTCCTGAGGAGACTGCGGCAATGCTTAAGCCTCAGACTTACGTTTTTCCGGAGCAGTTCTATGATGAGATGGGTTTCGAATTGGAGTTTTTGGGAACTGAAGAGGTAGATGGGCAGCAAGCCAACAAGATTGGGATCACTGCCCCTAATGGAATGGTGACCAATGAATTCTACTCGGTAGAAAGCGGATTGAAACTTAAAACGAGTTCAGACGCAACAGGTGAGATCTCTTATTCTGATTACCAGGCAGTGGACGGCGTATTGTTTCCAATGATGTTGACCATCAAAAATCCAATGCTTCCTGTTGCACTTGAAGCCAAAATGATTTCAGTAAAATTTAATCAGACCCTTTCTGATTCTGATTTTCAATAATCCTAAAAGTAAAAGACTTTTGAGACCTCCAAGTTTTGGAGGTCTTTTTTTATGCCAGCCATTTTTCGGTAAGTGTATTTATTTCTTTCTGTGAAAGTTGAAAAAGAGGAAAGTAGATGTTAGGGTCTTTTTCAAGAGAAAACTTCAGAGTCCGATCTTGTCGGCTTACAAGTAGTTCTGGATATTCTGAGCTTCCTTCCTGGGAAAAATTGAGGACTTTGTCATTTTTCATCACAAGGAAATAAGCCTTTGCATCTGGATGAATTTGAGTAACCAGCCCATCCCTATTGGTCCGAATGCCGAATTGATGTAGAAGTCTATCTTCAGTTTGGACCTCTTTCATTTCAATTCCTATCTCAGACAGTAGGCTTTGAAGAAATGGAAAAAGATCTTCATATCCCTGAACAAAATCAGTAAAAAAAGATTTGATTTCCGATTTATCCTGAAATTGTTCTATAATCAGATTTTCAAAATCCTTGATTTCATAACCCAGAAATGGCTTTCCGAACTGCTCCCACATTTTTGTCATGACCGTTGCAAGAGCGCTTCCATTTTTCAACAAAAGGATATCCATGCAAATTGCCAGCAAGGCGCCCCGCGTGTAAATGTTTACTTTTCGGTCGGGAATTCCTCCGATGTATCCATCCAACCACAAATCAAATGAAGACTCTTGAATGGTATAATTCCGCCATCCAAAGTTGGCTGATTCCCGGGCAATAACTTTCTCAAAGTGCCTGAGGTAGGTGGGGAGATCGTAAACGCCTGACTTGAGCAAGTACAAATCTCCCATGTAAGTAGTAACTCCTTCTAAAATCAATCCGGCATTGGTATAGGTCTCCTTTGAGAAATCATAGGGTAAAAGTTCCTTTGGACGTATCCGGCATACATTCCAAGCATGGTAGAGTTCGTGACAACTGACACCGAGTAGTTCCTCCATTTGGATTGGATCTTTCAGGCTTTCAGCCGGACCAAAGGTAATGACAGTCCCGCGTCTATGCTCTACACCATGATAGTGCGAATAAGGCAAAAGCTGAAATATGAAATGATATTCCGATTCCGGAAACTCTCCGAAATCCTGAATGAGCTTTTCTGAAAAGGATTTAAACCTGTTTAAAAATAGGTTTTTGTCAAAGTGGACTTCGCCTTGAATCCAAATATGAAATTGTGTTTTCTGAACCTGATATTCCCAGTGAATTAGCCTCTTTGAGGCAATAATGGTGGAATCGGCCAACATTTGAAAGTTTTTGGCTTTCCAAATTGAGGGTGATTTTTGGATTAATGTGCAGGTTTGGCAGGAGAATTCTGGTAGATCTAATATAATCTCTATTTCTTCTTCACTTTTACCCAAAACATCGAAACAGCAATTGACCAGATTTATATAAATTTGCTCCTTATCCACCCAAGCACTGCCCCCATCCATTTTTCCACAGTAGTATTCATAGGAAATCAGGTAGGGTCCTTTCGAATCAGAGGAGAATTCCCAAAGGTCTTTAGTGGTTTTTTGAAATGGAATTTTGACTCCCGCTGAATTTTTTATCGCGAAGCCCCGAATATTTTGAGCGTAATTTGCGATTTGATAGCGACCTGCTCTCCAAGCAGGTAATTGAAGCTTTACGTGCTCTGTTTCTTTTAAATCAAGCAAAAGGTTCAATTGAATGTACTGGGAGGTGGGGATTTTAGATTGAACTGTATAGCGAAGCATAGAAAATCTAATAGTGTTGGCAACAAATTTAGAAGGTGGATTTGTATTTAAGAAAATGGTACATATCTTTGCAATCCTTTTCAGGGTCAATCCGGAAAAGATGATAAAGAAAGCAACTAGTTAAAGATATTCGATCATGAAAAGAACATTCCAGCCTTCTCGCAGAAAAAGAAAAAACAAGCACGGCTTTAGAGAAAGAATGTCTTCTGCTAACGGTAGAAGAGTCATCAAGGCAAGAAGAGCTAAAGGAAGACACAAATTGACTGTCTCTTCTGAAAAGACTCTTAAGAAGTAATTCTTACCGCTGCTTTTCGTATGTTCACATACGAGTACAGTCCTTGCGATGAATTATAGACTTTCGAAAAACGAGCGGCTACATGCCGAAAAGCTTATCAAGGAACTTTTTAACGAAGGTTCCTCTTTTTTTTTGTACCCATTCAAAGTTCTTTTTCTAAAGAAAGAAGATTTAATTGGCCAGCCAAATCAGGTGCTTTTTTCTGTTTCGAAAAAGAAAATCAAAAAAGCCACAGGCAGAAATTTCATTAAACGAAGGCTGAAAGAGGCCTATCGATTGAATAAGCAAATCTTGCCTCCTGATGGAATTATCCTGGGCCTTATATTTGTTGGTAAGGCAGAAATGTCATTTGCTGAAATTCAACCTAAAATGGTTCAAGTCCTCAATCGGCTGAATCGGGAACTATCTCAAACTCCGTTTTCCTCATGATTCCAAAATTGAAAAAACCAATAGTTTTTATTCCCTTAATGCTAGTTCTTTTTCTCGGGGCTTTTGCCTTTCAGGTAAAGAATGACAAGCTCTTTGCCTTGGCCAAGAATATTGACATTTTTGCCACATTGATTAGGGAGTTGGATTCTTATTATGTGGATGAAATTGATCCGGATAAATTGGTGACGATTGGGATTAATGCGATGCTGGAGGAGCTGGATCCTTACACGGAATACATTCCTGAGGAAGAGTCTGCAGACTTCCGAATGCTGACAACCGGTGAGTACGCCGGGATAGGGGCGCTTATAGGAAATCGGGGTGGGGGGAACATGATTTTGATGCCTTATACCGGCTTTCCAGCCCAGACGGCAGGTTTGAGAATTGCAGATTATATTTTAAAAGTCAACTCAGTAGATGTGGCAAAGAAACCGACTTCTGAGGTTTCAGAACTTCTGAAAGGTCCAGCTAATACTCCGCTGACAATAAAAGTTCTTCGTGATAAGGATACGCTTGAGTTTGCTTTAATCAGGAAAAAGATAACATTGAAAAATGTTCCTTTCTATGGTAAGTTGGATGACAAAACTGGCTATATAAAACTTGCGGACTTTACGACCAATGCTTCTACAGAGGTAAGAAATGCACTTGTCAACCTTAAATCCCAGGGTGCTGACCGTTTGATTTTGGATTTGAGAGATAATCCAGGTGGACTACTTAGTGAAGCCGTAGAGATTGTTAATCTATTTATCCCAAAGGGGAAAGAAGTAGTGAAAACGCTAGGTAAACTCCAAAACGTGAATTACACCTATAAAACCTCCAAGACTCCGGTTGATAAAGATATTCCCCTTGTGGTTTTGATCAATGAGCGAAGTGCTTCGGCGGCTGAAATTGTAGCTGGTGCATTGCAGGATTACGATAGAGCTGTTTTGGTTGGTAGAAAATCATTTGGGAAAGGACTTGTCCAAACAACAATTCCATTAAGCTATAATTCCCAAGTCAAAGTGACCACGGCCAAATACTATATTCCAAGTGGTAGGTGTATTCAGGCAATTGATTACGCCAAAACCAGAGAAAATGGTTCAGTTATCACTGTTCCGGATTCCTTAAGGAAAAGCTTTAAAACTGCAAATGGACGCATAGTCCGCGATGGTGCAGGCATAGAGCCGGACGAATTGGTGAGTGAAGTGTCATATGCACCTATTTCTTACACGCTTGTCGCAGGGAATCATATTTTTGATTTTGCTACCCAATATTTCTATAAGCATAAGTCAATTTCAGATCCATTGACTTTTTCAATAAGTGATAAAGATTATGAGGAATTTAAAAAGTTTCTGGTTGGCAAAGAGTACGATTACACTACTTATGTAGAGAAGTCGGTGCAAGATTTGGAAAGATATGCCGAAAAAGAAGCCTACTTTGGAGACATTAAGGCTCAATTAGAGGCAATTAAAGCAAAGGTGAATCACAGTAAAGAAGGTGATTTGGATACATATAAAGCAGAAGTCAAAAAAATTCTTAGCGAAGAGATCGTGTCACGATATTATTTTCAGGAAGGAATGATTGAGGCTGGATTGGATCAGGACCCTGCAGTGGATTTGGCTAAAACCTATCTGTTTGATCTGGCAAAAACCACCAAAACCCTCACAGTTGCAAGAAAGTAAGATGGGCATGATTCTGTCGATTGAAACCGCAACTTCGGTTTGTTCAGTAGCCATTCATGATTCCGGTAGACTCATCAGCCTATGTGAGACAAATGAACAAAGCGCGCATGCTGAGCAATTGATGCTTTTGGTTGAAGAATCATTGAAGAAGGCCGGTATTGAGTTGGGTCAATTGGATGCAATAGCGGTTTCTGAAGGACCTGGGTCTTACACTGGACTGAGAATAGGGGTGTCCACTGCAAAAGGCCTCGCATTTGGGCTGGATAAGCCCTTAATTTCGATCAACACGCTTCAGTCCTTGGCAAGTGCCATATCTGTCAAAAAGGGCGAATTGATTATTCCAGTTTTAGATGCCCGCAGAATGGAGATTTATAGGGAAGTATTCGACTGGAAATTAAATTCAGTTTCAAAACTTTCAGCTGAGATTTTAGGTGATGGGGTTTTTGAGAACTTTTTGGAGAATTGGCGGGTTTATTTTCTTGGAGATGCGGTTGAAAAAGTGAAATCTGTGGTCAGCAGCGAAAATGCTTCTTTCAATTCTGAAATTGTATTTTCCGCTTCTCATATGGGTAACTTAGCTTTGGAGAAGTTCAGAAAATCCGAATTTGTAGACTTGGCCTATTTCGTGCCAAATTACCTCAAGGAATTTAAAGCCCTTCATTCAAAAAAGAATCCGCTACTCAGCTTATGAGTGAAATAGTAAACAGAGTATCTGCCAGTCAAATCATTTCCATTAATCTCGAGGAAATTTATCCTCAGGAAGACCGTGTGATTTTTGATTTAAAGCCATTTTTATGGCAGGAGTTGATTCTGAAAGAGCAGGATTTTAGACAATCCCTGAAGCAGGTAGACTGGGAAATCTATCGCAATAAGTGGGTTGCGATTCAATGTTCTGTTGACGCAATAGTTCCGACATGGGCGTTTATGCTGGTCTGTACTTATCTTGATCCAGTCTCTAAAGGGTATTCAGTAGGTGATCTGAGTATACTTGAAATTATGATATCTGAATCAGTCATTACAAAATTTGACATTGAATCCTTCAGAGATCGGCCAATAGTTATTAAAGGCTGCAGTAAATTTCCGATTCCACTTTTTGCTTATGGTAGGATGATTTCCCTGCTACAACCTGTTGCGAAGTCGCTGATGTTTGGGGAACCCTGCAGCACAGTTCCTTTATTTAAAAAGGGAAAGTCCTGATTTTGAAAGAGAAGAGGCATTAGGTAAAAAAGATTGCAACTTTTGTGTAGCAAAGATTTGTGTAATCAAATTCACTCCTCTATGTTTGCACTCCCATTCGAGGATATGCCTCGAACAAATTTGAAAAAAAGCGACAAAAGAAATGAAATAATCAATAAAAATTTCATTTCGGATTTGTTAAATTAAAACAAAATCCGATCTTTGCACTCGCATTTGAAACATGGGTTTCACAAGTCTCGATAAAGATCGGGAGTAAGTTCTTTGAAATGTTGTAAGAGAGAGAAGAAAGCCTGAGAAAAAGGGCAGGAAGTTGCTGGGATGCTTTAGGGCGCTCAGTGATTGACACTAATGATAAATTACAATGGAGAGTTTGATCCTGGCTCAGGATGAACGCTAGCGGCAGGCCTAATACATGCAAGTCGAGCGGCAAGTCGAGGAGTAATCTAAGACCTAGAGCGGCGCACGGGTGCGTAACGCGTATGCAACCTACCTCATACAGGGGGATAGCCCGGAGAAATCTGGATTAATACCCCATGGCAC